>NZ_LZEX01000042.1 GCF_001676055.1 Morganella psychrotolerans
CCATCCCGAACGGTGGTCCGGAGATACCCGGAACTGGCAAAGAAAAGAGACCGTCACCCTGAATCCTGAGCGGGAAAAACAGGCTGCCTAAATTAACAAAGGGTGACAACTACCTTGACACTTACCGCTATTTCCCGCCTGTTTTTTAGAGACTGTAAATTAAATTGTGTAATTGCCTGAATTTGCTATGTTCATATTCACAACGGAGTCAGGCAACATGATGAACGAACAAAAACTAAAAGACCTTGCAGCAGAATTTGCTAAAGGAATCAAAACAGAAGACGATCTCAATCAATTCACCCGATTGTTGACTAAACTCACTGTTGAAACGGCTCTCAATGCCGAACTTACCGAACATCTCGGACATGAAAAGAATGCTCGTAAGAACGGTTCAAATGCTCGTAACGGTTATTCCAGTAAGACCGTGCTGAGCGATGATGGTGAGATTGAGATCACCACACCACGAGATCGTGATGGCACATTTGAGCCACAGCTAATTAAAAAGAATCAGACTCGTATCACGCAAATGGATAGCCAAATTCTATCCCTTTATGCCAAAGGCATGACTACCCGTGAAATCGTGGCTACTTTCAAAGAAATGTACGATGCTGATGTATCGCCAACGCTTATTTCCAAGGTGACTGATGCTGTTAAGGAGCAAGTCGCTGAATGGCAAAACCGTCCGCTGGATGCACTCTATCCCATCGTCTATATGGACTGTATTGTAGTTAAAGTCCGTCATAATGGCAGTGTTATCAACAAGGCTGTATTCCTTGCCTTAGGCATTAATCTTGATGGACAGAAAGAACTGCTCGGCATGTGGATGGCTGAGAATGAAGGTGCAAAGTTCTGGCTGAATGTCCTGACTGAGCTTAAAAACCGAGGGTTGCAGGATATTCTGATCGCCTGTGTGGATGGACTAAAAGGCTTTCCTGATGCCATTAACAGCGTATACCCGCAAACCCATATCCAGCTGTGCATTATCCATATGCTGCGTAACAGCTTGAAATACGTATCATGGAAAGATTACAAGGCGGTCACTCAGGATTTAAAAGCCGTTTATCAGTCACCTACTGAAGAGGCAGCCTTGATGGCCTTGGATCAATTCGCCCAAACATGGGATGACAAGTACCCACAGATCAGCAAAAGCTGGCGTACACACTGGGAGAATCTAAATACCTTCTTTGCTTATCCAGCCGAGATACGCAAAGCCATCTATACCACCAATGCGATCGAATCATTAAACAGCGTAATACGTCAGGCGATCAAAAAGCGTAAAGTCTTTCCAACGGATGATTCTGTACGTAAAGTGATTTACCTGGCCATTGATGCAGCATCTAAAAAGTGGAATATGCCGATTCGCGACTGGCGTTTAGCCATGAGCCGCTTTATTATTGAATTCGGTGACCGCTTAAGCAATCACCTTTAAATTGATGAAAAGCAATTACACAAAATTATTTACAGGCTCCAAAATATTTATGCAAAAAAGCCGTTTTTTAATGACTGCAATAATATTTAGAGGCTCTTAAAATCAAGATTTACTAAAATCTTTTAAAATATTTTCTAGTAAATATCTTTTGCCAATTTTATTTAAATTGACTGCTAAAATTTGTACATCATAAAAAGAGTCTTGCATAATAAGACAACGATACTCATTCATTTGATGCGTTAAACGATTTACAAGGTCTTCTGGACAGTGTTCGACTAATTTTTTAAAGGCTAGATAAGACTCTTCAAATTTTCCAAGTTTGTATGCATTTAAGCACCATTCATATAGTGACCAAAATTTATAAATATCTTTTTTTAAAAATAAACGATTACCTTCTGGCATTTTTATTTCACTAGCTTGTTTGGCAAAACAGTAAGCCAATTCAGGATGATGATCCCAACTATGTCGTCTAGCCGAATGATACCAACACTCTGCCCTTTGTGGGTCATAAGCTATCCCCATCTGCCAATACGATAGTGCGTCTTTATAATTTTTTTCACTTTCATAAAGTAAGCCTAATTGTTCAAAACTACAGTATTTCTCATCATACCAACCCGTATCTAATTCAGCCCGCTTTAGATACCATTCAATTGCTTTATTAATCTGTCCAGCATCTTTATATGATTGTGCACAATAGAATGCATAACGTGGCAATAAATCTGGATCATCACCAGCGATATAAGCTATTTCAAGGATTTTGGCATCTTTTAAGTATTTGTCTTTATCTAAACTCCGGTTACCCTTTCGACCTGAGATAACGACATAATCGCCTTGAACTTCCCCTACCTCTTGTTCATTTTTATTTTCTAAATATTCATGTAAAACACCACGCCAATGATACTGATCATTATTTTTAATAATGAGTTTTCTTAAATATTTTACAGAGAGATCTTCATTGGAAAGTTGAAAATAATAAGCATCTTTCTGTAAAGCCGGTAGACTTAACTCACCTATTAAAGAATCATCTGCATCAAAAATAAGAATGTAATCACTTTTTCCAAGACAAGCTTTTAAAGCAATATTACGGTTATAACTAAAATTTTGCCAAGCTTCATAAATTATCTCACCTTGAATATTTTTCGCTTTAAAAAAGTTTTCGATAATCTCTGGTGTACGATCACTAGATCCAGTATCTGAGATTACCCAGTAATCCAACTTAAAATGTTGACATATATTTTCTAATGTTTGTTCAATGATATGACTTTCATCTTTTACAATCATATTTAAGCAAAGTGTCATATTTTTTCTCTTTGATTCTATTTACATACTTCTATATGAAAGAAACCTTGCATTGCAAGGCTTCTTGAAGGATTTCTTTTAAGAATAAGAATACTTAAATACTAGAATTAGAAATTCACTTTCCAACCAATATTTCCAATGAAATCGCTATAGTTATTACTACCCATCTGATATGAAAGATTAAACAATGCATAACTGTTTTTGCTTGTTTGTCCTTCAACACCAAATTTAATTTCACCCAAATTTGAGTTACCAGAAATACCATAGTAACTATTATCTAACTTCACAAGTTTGTCTTCAGAATTATAAATCCAATTTAATGCGACGTATGGGCGATAGTTTGAGCTCGCTGCAATATCTGTAGGGACCACAAGAAAGGCTTTTGCACCAAGACGAGTTTGAATATTGCCCTTGCCTTTATCAATTAGCGTACCTGTAGATTTCTCTTTAAATGAATTTAATTGAACATCTTGGTAAATAAATTGACCTTGCGGTTGAATCCAATAACTAACGCCTTCACTTTGTCCAAATTTATAACTAGAACCAGCTTCTATTGAGGCAGTAATCCCTGAAGAGTCATATTTTTCTGTTCCAAAATCTTGTCCAGATACTTCATTTTTAAACTTACTCCACATTGCCCATGTATCTAGATATGCACCAGTTTTTTCAGTCGGATTTTCAAACCAGGTTCCATACAAACCAAAGCCATAACCATCTATTTTTGAAGATGATTTATAATTTGTAATAGATGATTTGGAATCACTCCGTGCATTACCATAAGCAGCCATTAATCCGACATTATATTCATCTTTTTCGCCAAATTTTGCCAAACCTAAACCTACATGTAAAAGATAATGATGACCATCGGTATCAATCTGTCCAGATTTATCTTCAAATTCATTATAGCTCCCTACAGCTCTTAACCAAAGTTGACCAACATCATCTTTATTCATATTGGTGTATTCACTTGCACCAATACGATCTTCTAAACGATGGACAAATAAGTTATTAGCAATATTGGCATTAAAAGTATAACTACCAACCTCTGGGCGAATGACTGGTTGATATGGACCTGTAGGACCTGTTGCACCCGTAGAACCAGTCGCTCCTGTAGGACCAGTCGCTCCTGTAGGACCTGTTGCGCCAGTATCACCCGTTTCACCTTTCATATTGAAACTTTCAAGATACCAGTCACCATCTGCATGTTTATTTAAAAGATATTCGTAACCACCTTTAACAACACGACGTTGTAAAAGAAATTCACCATTGGATGCTCCATCGATGTCATACATCAAAATGGATTCTTTTCCAGTTGGATCAACCAGATTTAAGTTATTGACCCAAACCCAATCAATACCTTTATCGATCACATTGCCCGTAATTTTGACATTATCTGTATATGATTTACCGTCTACACCTAAATCACCACTCTGTCCAAGACCCGTTAAATAAGAGTCCATTAGCCAAGTATTATTTCCAGTTGTATAGTCGCCAGTAATGGTTAATTTATCTCCAGCCACACCATTAGCCAGATCAATTTGAGAGTTGGATGCAACAACGTTTCCTTTTAAGTTAAAAGCAGATTGTGTATTTATAAGTAAATTACTGCGATTCACATCATGAGCAACTAGTTGTGAATTTATTAAATTTAGTGTTGTAAAGTTTGCTTGAGTACTATTTCCATTCGCTTCTAATTGCCATGTAGCATTATTTTTTAAATTAAGGTTTAAAGTAGAGCTGTCTGTTTTATTTACAAGTCCCTGCATATATCCGTTTTCAAAATTATAATTGACTTGGCTTGGCGTTGTACTTGCTCCTTGAACATCAATCAAATATGCATTATTTCCTGTATTAGAGATCAGTGAAGTGTTATCACCTCTAGCAGAGAAAATATAGTTTTTCTGGTTTGTTCCTACAGTAATTAAACTTGCCGTATTTGTGGCTGTTTTATTGATGACTAAATTATTAAATGTTGTTGTCGTCTGATCTGTGTCCTGACTTGAATTACCACTAATACTAATAGCCTCTTTGCCTGCTTTGATTTCGGTACTAGAAGTCTCCGAGTTAGCATCTAATAAAGCGCCCTGCCAAATAATATCAATTGCTGAATCATTAACTGCTTTTGTCGTATCAATTACCATTTTTCCTTTAGAATACAAACGACCCTCGCCTGTACCAACTGATGCTGTTTTCCCTAGACGAATGGCATTTGCACGAGTAGATGTGCTCTCAATACTGATATTACTGTTGTTTAAATGAACTTCTGGTACTACACCACCTTGCTCCGAACCCGAAATATAGATTCCAATGGCATCGTTTTTTTGATTTTTAATATCAATGTTTAAATCTTTATTCACCTCTACATAACCAGCACTACCATTACCAGAAGATTGTGGTGCTCCTTGAATTGCACGAATACCAACAACTAATGGATAGAAACCACCAAGCAATGAATGATTATTCGCACTCATTTTAATATTTAAATTGTCAAAGATAGCCTTTGATCTTATTCCGTTAAAAGGTGCAGTTTCTCCAGAGCTGACACTTGAACCAGCAACTACACCATAATGTTCAAATCGTTCACCAAATGTTGATCCCCTAGGTAGGTCTAACATAGTGAGATTCAACGTACCAATGGTTGATGTACCTCCATGCGATACTCCCAATCCTACTTTTGCAATACTATCTCCGTTCAGATTACTACTATTCGCATCTAAATTTGTAATCGTGAGATCGAGTTTTTTTCCAGCGGCATTAAAAGCAGATGTAAAATTAGGTGCAGTTCCATAGACTGAAATCCCCCCCGATCCCTTAAGTGTTGTGGTTAAATCATTGGTCAGCGTTATGCTTCTGTTGGCTTTTTGGCTATAAACTAAAAACCCAGTATTCCAAATACTTGTATTTCCTATTTCAGGTAAAATGCTGGATACTTCACAGTTAATATTTGCTCCAGTATTATTTGCATTATTCACTGTAACTGAGCCATTTGATCCTTGAGTACACTCTACGGCTAAACTCGAAGATGAAATCAGAACACCACCAATCAATAAAGCCGTTTTCGATGATGATTTCCCTTTTCGCCCAAGCTCTGAACATACAATCCATTGGCCCAATGAATTATTCCATATTAATTTAAAGATTTTATTCATACTAACCTCACTCTATTGTAAAAAAATAATACACAAGTCACAAAATTATATATTAAAAATGCAAAAATAGTACGATTAATGTACTACACATAACCCTAAAAGGTAAGCGTCCGCTGAACCCCATGCCTATTTTTTAATTCGGTTCAGGTTTCCAGCAGTGTGGCAGCAATTCTTCAATTTGGGTCACTTTGTGTGTCGGCAGCCTTTTCAGCACATCACTTAAATAGGCATACGGATCCAAGCCATTCAGCTTTGCTGACTGGATTAACGTCATGATGTTTGCCGCTCGCTGACCACTGCGCAGCGAACCTGCAAACAGCCAGTTCTTGCGCCCCAACGCCCAGGGACGCATCTGATTGTCGGGTAGTCAGACGCAGTTACGGGGTTCAAGGTCCAATGATGTAAAAAACCACGCTAAGAGGTTAATTCATTGTTTGTATTGAAATTTAATGGTCTTAACTCGCCCTTCAGAATATCTTCCGGTAACGAAAACGTATAATGCCCCAGCAGGCACTGTTGCAAATAGTCGGTGGTGATAAACTTATCATCCCCTTTTGCTGATGGAGCTGCACATGAACCCATTCAAAGGCCGGCATTTTCAGCGTGACATCATTCTGTGGGCCGTACGCTGGTACTGCAAATACGGCATCAGTTACCGTGAGCTGCAGGAGATGCTGGCTGAACGCGGAGTGAATGTCGATCACTCCACGATTTACCGCTGGGTTCAGCGTTATGCGCCTGAAATGGAAAAACGGCTGCGCTGGTACTGGCGTAACCCTTCCGATCTTTGCCCGTGGCACATGGATGAAACCTACGTGAAGGTCAATGGCCGCTGGGCGTATCTGTACCGGGCCGTCGACAGCCGGGGCCGCACTGTCGATTTTTATCTCTCCTCCCGTCGTAACAGCAAAGCTGCATACCGGTTTCTGGGTAAAATCCTCAACAACGTGAAGAAGTGGCAGATCCCGCGATTCATCAACACGGATAAAGCGCCCGCCTATGGTCGCGCGCTTGCTCTGCTCAAACGCGAAGGCCGGTGCCCGTCTGACGTTGAACACCGACAGATTAAGTACCGGAACAACGTGATTGAATGCGATCATGGCAAACTGAAACGGATAATCGGCGCCACGCTGGGATTTAAATCCATGAAGACGGCTTACGCCACCATCAAAGGTATTGAGGTGATGCGTGCACTACGCAAAGGCCAGGCCTCAGCATTTTATTATAGTGATCCCCTGGGCGAAATGCGCCTGGTAAGCAGAGTTTTTGAAATGTAAGGCCTTTGAATAAGACAAAAGGCTGCCTCATCGCTAACTTTGCAACAGTGCCCATTGCCAAGATCGTCGCGGCAAGGCTGTTTACCGTAAAAAATTTACACGGCCAAAGTTAATCGAATTTTTGGCGACATGCCCCGCTACAACCATCGCAATGGAAGCCTGTGGTGGCTCTCACTTTATGGCACGCAAGTTGGAAGAGTTGGGGCATTTTCCTAAGCTGATATCACCACAATTTGTCCGTCCATTCGTTAAAAGTAACAAAAACGACTTTGTCGACGCCGAAGCTATTTGTGAAGCTGCATCGCGTCCGTCTATGCGTTTTGTACAGCCCAGAACTGAATCTCAGCAGGCAATGCGTGCGCTGCATCGTGTCCGTGAATCCTTGGTTCAGGATAAGGTAAAAACAACCAATCAGATGCATGCTTTTCTGCTGGAATTTGGCATCAGCGTTCCACGAGGAGCTGCCGTTATTAGCCGACTGAGTACCCTTCTTGAGGACAATAGTTTGCCTCTATACCTCAGCCAGTTATTGCTGAAATTACAACAGCATTATCACTATCTTGTTGAGCAGATTAAAGATTTGGAATCCCAGTTGAAACGAAAGTTGGACGAAGATGAGATTGGACAGCGCTTGCTGAGCATTCCCTGCGTCGGAACACTGACAGCGAGTACTATTTCAACTGAGATTGGCGACGGGAAGCAGTACGCCAGCAGTCGTGACTTTGCGGCGGCAACAGGGCTAGTGCCTCGACAGTACAGCACGGGAGGTCGGACGACATTGCTGGGAATTAGTAAGCGAGGTAACAAAAAGATCCGAACTTTGTTGGTTCAATGTGCCAGGGTATTCATACAAAAACTGGAACACCAGTCTGGCAAATTGGCCGATTGGGTCAGGGATCTACTGTGTAGGAAAAGCAACTTTGTCGTCACTTGTGCTCTGGCAAACAAGCTGGCCAGAATAGCCTGGGCCCTAACGGCACGACAGCAAACTTATGTAGCATAACGGCAGAAATACACCGGTTTAAAGAATCACTGATCTGGTTTTGCGAATACTGATATTGATGATACTAACGGCCCACCGGCCTGTTGAGGAACCTGTAAAACGGAAAGGCTCATTGAAGCCGTATATTTTCTGGAGGTTCATCAGGCGCGGAACTCATCGAGGCGCGGGAATAAAATCCCATTCAGACGCCGGATAGATTCAAGCAAGCCAATTTATCGTCAAAATCGGTGTTGCAAAAACGGGAGTGACCATAGATTCCTTTTTCCAAGCGGACCCCGTTAAGCCGCTATCGGCACGATGTATGCAATCGCTCTGTTTCGCACACAGAAACGCCGCAGCCCCGCCATTCGGGAGTCAATCAGAAGCGCCTTGGTCAAAAAACAGTTTTAGCGTAGTTTATTCCGTTTTCCAAGCAGAAACCTTTTTAATCTGGATACTGGTCATCTAACTGTTTACTTCGAATATCTGATGATATTTTAGAACAAGCTTTTATTAATTCGTTTAATACTATGGATATTTTTGAAAAATCATAGCTCTCATATGCTTTGCTACCCGTATTTAGCTTCATGAATCTTTTAGTGTAATAGTCTTTATTTTCTAAGGAAGTTGCGATTAAGTGGTCCGCAGCTCCCGATATGACGCCCCAAACCGTCCTTTATCGACGTCCTGTGGCTCAATTTTCCAATTTTCAGCCCAAAATCGTCTCTTCGTGGCTGATTTTGGCCCTGTTTCAGGCCAATTTCCTCATTTCAGGTAGATCTCGCCTGTGCCCGTATCAATTGGTCAACTCGAACCAGGTTCGCCAGGGTGAATAACATCGCCAGTTGACTGTCATTTTTAGCCAGCCCCTTGTACCTGGCTTTGACGAAACCAAACTGACATTTTACTATCCGAAATGGATGCTCAACCTTCGCTCGGATACTCGCTTTCAGGTATTCGTAACGGATGGCCAGCTTGTTCTTGCGCGGGTGTTGCTTCAATGCATTCACTTTGCCGGGACGCTTGGCGATAAGCCAGTCTGCGCTGACATCGCTGAGCTCATCGCGCTTTTCGGCCCCCTGATAACCAGCATCGGCTGAGATAAATTCCTCATCGCCATGCAGTAACTTGCCAACCTGATTGAGGTCGTGCTCGTTAGCCGCCGTGGTCACCAGACTGTGGGTCAGGCCACTTTTGGCGTCCACGCCAATGTGCGCTTTCATGCCGAAGTACCACTGGTTACCTTTCTTGGTCTGGTGCATGTCTTCATCACGGCTGTTGTGTTTGTTTTTGGTAGAGCTGGGGGCTTGAATGATGGTGGCATCCACCAAGGTGCCCTGGGTCATTAGAACGCCACACTCTGCTAGCCAGTGATTAACGGTACTGAAGATTTTGCGGGCCAGTTCATGCTGCTCCAGCAAATGCCGGAAATTCATGATGGTAGTGCGGTCTGGAATGGCTTTATCCAGTGACAGGCGAGCAAATTGGCGCATGGAGGCGATTTCATAGAGGGCATCTTCCATGGCCTCATCGCTCAGGTTGTACCATTGCTGCATGCAGTGAATACGCAGCATGGTTTCCAGCGGATAGGGCCTGCGACCATTACCGGCCTTGGGATACACAGGCTCGATAACGCCAAGTAATTTGTCCCAGGGAAGCAAGTCATCCATTCTGCCAAGGAAAACTTCTTTGCGGGTCTGGCGGCGTTTACTGGAAAACTCACTGTCGGCAAAAGTCAGTTGCTGGCTCATCCGGTTACTCATTCTGGGTTCAGGTTACAACACGATGATCTCACATCTCGGACTTATTCGCACCTTCCTTAGCTACATAACTGTCTATTTCAGCCTTACAAACTTTGAGATCTTCAATCCATCCCATACCTTGAGGTTTGGTGCCGGTCGCTGACTCTTGAATAGCCGAACTAAGGCCAGCGCCAATAAGTATATTTAAGTGTTCAGACTGAAAAAGGGCAGTTAACCAAGGTTCTACTCTTGAACGCAAAAAGTCAGGAGTGATTTTATCTTCTGGTTTTGCCCATGCGCAGTGTCCAACGACTTTAAATGCACCAACTTCGCTGTGTGGGTCCAACTGAACCGGAGATTGGTCATCTCCAAGCTTTAAATATTGACTCAATTTGAATACATCCTTTTTTCGAGTTTAAACATTGCTAAATAGAAGCCGTTCAGGCATTTAAGAATGCTCATCTTTCTTATTTATTATTGGAAAGATGAATATTGTTAGTAACCGTTTTTCTTTTCAGCCTAAAATACGTCGCCCGTGATATACCCGTTTTTTCCATTACCTCTTTAACTTGTACGTCCTTATTGATCAATTCATTAGCTAATTCAGCCTTTTTATGAGGCTTTCTTCCAAATTTGACGCCCTTAATCATAGCTGCCTGCCGCCCATCGTTAGTTCGCTCCAAGATCCTTTCACGTTCCGCCTCGGCAACAGCTGCTAATATCTGGATAACCATTTTTCCCATAGTGCCTTCAGTACTAAGCCCGTTCTCAAGAAAGCGAATAGCGATGCCTTTTTTATAGCAAGTATCCACGATGCGAATCATATCTGCGGTATTACGTCCAAGGCGATCCATTTTAGTACAGAGAATAATGTCATCTTTCTCCGCTCTGGCAAGGAGTCGCTGTAGCCCTTCGCGCTCATCAGTTGCTCCCGACATCATGTCAGTAAACACTCGATCATCCCTCACTCCCGCTGTGTTGAGTTCAGTAATCTGGCTCGTCAGTTTCTGATGGCTGGTTGATACTCTTGCATACCCTAATAATGCCATTTTGGTCTCATAAATCGATATTGATACTGCGTAGTATCATAAGGCATAAATCACGATTTTTGATACTTATGTTTAGGGCCGTTTTCATTGGTCTCAAAAATTATAATATTTGAGACGGTTAAAAAATGAACAGAACTCCCGTTTACGAAAGGATGCGCAATGAGTGATGACTTTCTTACCAGCGAACAGACAGAAAACTACGGTCGCTATGTGGCAGAACCAAATGAGGTTCAGCTGGCTCGGTATTTTCATCTGGATGAGCGTGACCTTGCTTTTATTAATCAGCGACGGGGAAAACATAACCGGCTGGGGATTGCACTTCAGCTGACTACGGCGCGCTTTCTGGGAACGTTTCTTCCTGATCTCCTTCAAATTCCCTCATTCATCCGTTTTTACATTGCGGCACAGTTGAACATCAGCCGACCAGAGATCCTTTCCCGGTATGCTGAAAGAGACAATACCCGCTGGGAGCATCAGGGGCTTATCAAGCTCTATTATGATTATCATGATTTTGGTGATTTCCCCTGGTCATTCAGACTGAAGCGTTTGCTCTATACTCGCGCCTGGCTCAGCAATGAGCGTCCAGGTCTGCTGTTTGATTTTGCTACCGCATGGTTGCTGCAAAATAAGATCCTGCTACCCGCAGCCTCGACTCTGACAAGGCTGATTGGCGAAGTACGCGAACGGGCAAGTCGACGATTATGGCGAAGGCTGGCTTTGTTGCCTGACAGCTGGCAGAAAACACAACTGGACGGTTTACTTGAAATACCTGAAGGGCAGCGTATGTCGGTGCTGGAGGAGATGCGAAAAGGTCCTGTCACTATCAGTGGGCCGTCATTTACAGACGCCCTGGAGCGATATACCCGACTGCGTAGCATGGAGTTTTCCCGGCTGAATTTCTCCGGTCTGCCTGCCATCCAGCTGCGGAATTTGGCCCGTTATGCCGGAATGGCTTCGGTGAAATACATTTCAAGAATGCCTGACGAACGGCGACTGGCCGTGCTTACTGCGTTTGTGAAAGCACAGGAAATTTCGGCGCTTGACGAGGCCGTGGATGTGCTGGATATGCTTATTCTGGATATCACGCGTTCTGCAAAAAATATCGGGCAGAAAAAGCGGCTCAGGACCCTTAAAGATCTTGATCGTGCCGCGCTATTACTGGCACGGGCATGCACGTTATTACTTGATGAGAACACCGATGAAGCAGCTCTGCGGCAGGCTATTTTTCGCCGCATACCAAAGGACAAACTGGCTGAATCCGTCGGCAAGGTAAATGAGCTGGCGCGCCCGCAAGATACTCATTTTCAGGATGAAATGGTGGAACAATATGGACGGGTGAAGCGCTTCCTGTCCGCGATGTTGCGTGACTTACACTTTCAGGCCGCCCCGGCCGGGGAGCACACGTTGTCAGCAATCCATTATCTGGCCGAACTGAGTGGCTCAAAAAAGCGAATTCTCGACGATGCACCAGAGCAAATCATTTCCGGCCCCTGGAAACGTCTGGTCTACGACAGAGATGGTAGGATTCTACGAGCGGGTTACTCGCTGTGTCTTCTCGAGCGCCTTCAAGATTCTTTGCGCCGTCGTGATCTCTGGCTGGAGAACAGTGACCGGTGGGGGGACCCGCGTCAAAAATTGCTTCAGGGAGCTGAATGGCAGGCACAACGCATCCCGGTATGTCGGGCGCTGGGTCATCCATCAGACGGAACTAAAGCAGCAGAACAACTGGCTACGCGGCTTGATGACACATGGAAATCAGTGGCTTCACGTTTTGCCTGCAACGCAGCGGTCAGCATAAGCAATGAAGGTAAGCATCCCTCACTGACGATTAGCAGTCTGGATAAACTGGATGAGCCACCGGCACTGATACAATTGAATCGTCGGGTAAGAGAACTGATCCCTCCGGTTGATCTGACTGAGCTGTTGCTTGAAATAGATGCCCGAACCGGTTTTACCCGCGAATTCAGCCACGTCAGTGAATCAGGTGCTCGGGCGCAGGATCTCCAGGTCAGTCTGTGCGCAACACTGCTGGCAGAAGCCTGCAATATAGGGCATGAACCCCTGATAAAGCATAATATTCCCGCGCTTACTCGCCATCGTCTGAGCTGGGTTAAACAAAATTATCTCAGGGCAGAAACGCTGGTCAGCGCTAATGCACGGCTGGTTGATTTTCAGTCCACGCTGCCGCTCGCGGGGTACTGGGGAGGTGGTGAGGTTGCCTCCGCAGATGGTATGCGTTTTGTCACACCGGTTAAAACGGTTAATTCCGGACCAAATCGTAAATACTTTGGTTCAGGACGCGGTATCACCTGGTACAACTTCGTCTCCGATCAGTACTCCGGTTTCCATGGCATTGTCGTTCCCGGTACGCTTCGTGATTCCATCTTTGTACTGGAAGGGCTTCTGGAGCAGCAGACCGGGCTGAATCCGGTAGAAATTATGACGGACACGGCAGGATCCAGCGATATCATTTTTGGCCTGTTCTGGTTACTGGGCTACCAGTTTTCCCCTCGTCTGGCCGATGCAGGCGGGGCGATATTCTGGCGGGCAGATAAAACGGCACATTATGGTGCCCTGAATGAGCTGGCCCGGGGATGTGTTGAACTGTCAAAAATAGAATCCCAATGGGATGAAATGATGCGAATGGCGGGCTCACTGAAGCTTGGGACCATCCATGCATCAGAGCTTATTCGTTCACTGTTGAGAAGTAGCCGACCATCTGGTCTGGCTCAGGCGATTATGGAAGTGGGCCGGGTCAACAAGACGTTGTATCTTCTCAACTATATCGATGATGAGGATTACCGGCGTCGGATCCTCACTCAGCTCAACCGGGGAGAAGGACGCCATGCAGTGGCTCGAGCCATTTGCTACGGACAACGTGGTGAAATTAGAAAACGCTACCGTGAAGGGCAGGAAGATCAACTCGGTGCTCTGGGTCTGGTGACCAATGCGGTTGTGCTGTGGAACACACTTTACATGCAGGAGGCGTTGTCACATCTTCGCAAATCGGGGGAAACACCTGAAGAGGAGCATCTGGCAAGATTATCGCCGCTGATACATGGCCATATAAATATGCTGGGGCATTATACGTTTTCGTTACCGGAAGATATTCTGAAGGGCGAGTTAAGACCATTAAATTTCAATACAAACAATGAATTAACCTCTTAGCGTGGTTTTTTACATCATTGGACCTTGAACCCCAATAATAAATACTTTATAGCGATAAAGCAGTTTAATGAGATCGATAATATCAATCTCATCATCATTCAAATTCACTGGTTCCTTTGTACTCATCATATCTGCGCCACCTGTCATTTCCGCTATGAAATACGCAATTCCACTAAAAATGAACAAAAGTATCTGTCATTTTAAGATACATTAATTGTTACAACGTTAATGTTAACATTAATTCCTTAAAATTCTACGCATCACAGACGTATATATCAGACGAATCCTTATAACAGTGAGAAAAAACTAACCAACAAGAGCACTTAATAGTTTTATGTGGATATCTTTGTCATTAAGAGACTCAATGTAATGATATTCATCACCCCCCGCGGTTAAAAAGAAAATTTTATTCTGTTCCTTTATCTCTTCTAACGTTTCAAGGCAGTCAGCTGAAAATCCCGGACACATCACCTGAACCGATTTAATCCCCTCTCCGGGCAATGATTGCATTGTTTTATCAGTATAAGGTGCCAGCCACGGCTCTCTGCCAAAGCGGGACTGATAAGTGTGCATAATGTGTTCTGCGGGGAAATTCAGACGCTCACGCAGTAATGCCGTTGTCGCTTCACATTCAGCAGGATAGATATCCCCTGTTGTTGCATAACGCACGGGAATACCATGATAAGACAGGATCAGTCTGTCCGGCTCACCGTGTTCGGCAAAAGCCGCTTCAGCAGATTGTGCCAGTGCCTCAATATAGAGCGGATGTGTTGCATAGCTGCGGATAAAATTCAGTGACGGTAATGTTCTGCGGCGCTTAAAGATACCCGCCAATCCGTCAAATACAGCACCTGTCGTTGAGCAGGAATACTGCGGGTACAGCGGCAGCACATCAAAATGCGTAACACCCTGTGCAAGTAATGCTTCAACCGCAGATTCAAGAGAAGGAGAACCGTAACTCATGCCCAGCGCCACCGGTGTATCCGGCAACGCTTTTGCCAGCGCCGCCTGCTGCCGGCGGCTGTAAACCAGTAACGGTGAACCTTCATCCATCCACACTGACTGATAAAGCTTTGCCACACGCGGTGAGCGGAACGGCAGCACAACACCCCGCAAAATACATTGCCAAAGCAGAGGAGACATATCCACCACACGCGGATCACTAAGAAACTGCTTAAGATAACGTTTAACCGCCGCCGTATCCGGTGCATCCGGTGTGCCCAGATTGACCAGCAAAACACCACGTTTATGTTGATTCATTGTCAGAAAATCCTGTCAGCAACTGATTGTCATTAAGGTTATCAGGGTAGTGTAATCATACAAATGATTCTTATTCTTTTCTGCCATATTCTTCATCCTTCAGCCTGCAGGGGCGTTGGCTGCGCTCTTTCACCCCCGGTCACATACTGGTGTATGCTCCCGGGGGATTCTCTCGCTTGCCGCCTGCCTGCAAACTGAATGATTTTGAATACCATCCTTCATATTTCAACCCGCAGGGGCGTTGGCTGCGCTCTTTCACCCCCGGTCACATACTGGTGTATGAGCTCACGGAATAAAAAAAGGCAGCCATACGGCTGCCTGACAGAAATACGGGACGTATTAACCTAAAATACGCGCTAATTCCTGACTGACTTCATTTACCGGACGGGTGCCGTCAATGCAGGTATATTTTACATCGCCTGCCTGTGCATCCTTCTGGTAATACGCAATTAATGGCGCGGTCAGCTGATGGTATTCCACCAGACGTTTGCGTACGGTTTCTTCCTGATCATCTTTACGGATAGTCAGTTCATCGCCGGTCACATCATCTTTATTTTCCACTTTCGGCGGATTGTATCTGATGTGATAAACACGGCCTGAACCGGAATGCACACGGCGACCGATAATGCGATCAACAATAATTTCATCCGGTACAGCAAATTCCAGAACGAAATCAACTGAAATACCGGCATCTTTCATTGCATCAGCCTGCGGAATAGTACGCGGGAACCCATCCAACAAAAAGCCATTGCGGCAATCATCTTGTTTGATACGCTCTTTGACCAGTGCGATAACTAATGCATCAGTCACTAACTTACCATTGTCCATCAATTCTTTTGCCTGAAGACCCAATTCACTGCCGGATTTCACTGCTGCACGCAGCATGTCACCCGTCGAGATCTGAGGGATCCCGTATTTTTCCATGATAAATTGAGCCTGCGTTCCTTTACCGGCGCCCGGTGCGCCGAGCAGAATAATACGCATTGCGTAAACCCCTTGCTGGTTGCTTTTTTATAATTCGGATGAAAACAAGCTACCATACCATTTGTCAGGGCATGGACTCAAGAAAACCGGGGTAACTCCCCTGCCTGTTTTTATTTACATAAAAGAAAAAACCACATGATTATCATGAAATCATGTGGTTTTTAAGTAGGTTATGCGTGATTACACGCACAAACCCTGAGTGAACCTCATTTTAACCTAATAACAGGCTATTCATCCTGGAAACAAATTCGTTCGGATCTTCCAGAGTACCGCGCTCAACAAACAGCGCCTGATCCATCAGCAAATTGATCCAATCGGCAAAACGGCTTTCGTCCTGCTGTTCTGCGGCACGTTTCACCAGAGGGTGGTCCGGATTCAGCTCAAAGTTATATTTCACTTCCGGCGCTTCCTGACCCGCAGCGGCAAATAATTTCGCCATCTGCGTACTCATATCGCTGGAATCAGTTGTCACGATAGCCGGTGTTGAGGTCAGACGATGAGTGAGTTTCACCTCTTTCACACGCTCACCCAGCAGAGTTTTCACGCGCTCAATAAACGGTGCCAGCTCTTTATCGGTCTCTTCTTTAGCCGCAGTATCTTTATCATCTGCCAGTTTATCCAGAGATTCATCGGCTTTACTGACTGACTGGAATGATTTACCGTCAAATTCATTCAGGTAGTTCATCATCCACTCATCGATGCGATCAGAGAGCAGCAATACCTCGATACCTTTCTTGCGGAACAATTCCAGGTGCGGGCTGTTTTTCGCCGCCGCGTAACTGTCTGCCGTAATGTAGTAAATCTTGTCCTGACCTTCCGTCATGCGGGAAACATAGTCTGCCAGCGAAACAGTTTGCGCGGAACTGTCTTCTTTTGTGGTCGCAAAACGCAGAAGTTTGGCGATAAGCTCCGCATTGCTGCTGTCTTCGCCCGGACCTTCTTTAAGCACCAGACCAAACTGCTGCCAGAATGTCTGATATTTTTCCGCATCATTTGCCGCGATTTTTTCAAGCATCTGCAGAACACGTTTAGTCAGCGCGGTACGCAGGTTACGGGTCACCGCACTGTCTTGTAAGATTTCGCGGGACACATTCAGCGGCAGGTCGTTCGAGTCCACCAGTCCGCGGACAAAGCGCAGATAATTCGGCATAAACTGTTCGGCATCATCCATGATAAAGACGCGCTGAACATACAGGCTTAACCCGCGACGCTGATCACGCTGCCACAGATCAAAAGGGGCAACAGACGGAATGTAAAGCAGGCTGGTATATTCCTGCTTACCTTCCACACGGTTATGCGCCCACGTCAGCGGGTCAGCAAAGTCATGGGACAGATGCTTATAAAACTCATTATATTCTTCATCACTGATGTCGTTTTTATTGCGCGTCCACAGTGCCTGAGCTTTATTGATTTTTTCCCATATAACGGTGCCGTCTTCTTCATTTTTACTTTCAATTTCAACCGGCAGTGCAATATGGTCAGAATATTTGCCGATAACCGAGCGCAGACGCCAGTCATCAAGATACTCATCTTCGCCTTCGCGGAAATGCAGAGTGATCGCGGTTCCGCGGGTATCTTTATGCGTTTTGGCAATGGAGTAATCCCCTTCGCCTTCAGATTCCCAGAAAACAGCCTGATCACTTGGCACACCGGCGGCGCGGGTAACAACCGTTACTTTATCCGCAACAATAAATGCCGAATAGAAACCAACCCCGAACTGACCAATCAGCTGGCTGTCTTTTGCCGCATCAGAACCAAGGGATTCGAGGAATGATTTGGTACCGGATTTAGCGATAGTCCCGAGATTATCAATAACTTCGTCGCGGGTCATCCCGATGCCGTTGTCGCTGATAGTCAGGGTGCGCTTTTCTTTGTCTACGGAAAGACGCACATGTAAATCACCGTCATTTCCATACAGCGTGTTATCGGATAATGCACGAAAACGCAGTTTATCCGCCGCATCAGATGCGTTTGAGATAAGCTCGCGCAGGAAGATTTCTTTATTGGAATAGAGGGAGTGGATCATTAATTGCAGAAGCTGTTTTACTTCTGACTGAAAACCACGGGTTTCTTGTTCTTGCAGACTCATTAATAACCTCACACTGACATCATAAACGAAAAAATAGTATAGAGATCAGGTGGGGCCGGTCATGCCATTTTCAAGGTGAAAGCGGTATTTTTTATGAGAAATCTGAGAAAATATGACAGACGGCACACGCCGTCTGTCCGGATAGCGGAAAAATGCGACGAATCAATAATCGCTGCTGTAACGAATTTTCTGACGCCCGGCGAGAGAGTGGGATAAGGTTGTGCCATCCACCATTTCCAGCTCACCACCAACCGGTACGCCGTGAGCGATACGACTGGCTGAGATGCCAAATTGTTCACACATTTCAGCAATATAGTTGGCAGTCGCCTCACCTTCCACTGTCGGGTTTGTCGCCAGGATCACTTCATTCAGTGTTTCCCGCGACAACCGCGCTTCCAGCAGATCCAGCCCGATATCTGCCGGTCCGATACCGTCCAGCGGAGACAGGTGCCCCATCAGCACAAAGTAGCGCCCGGAGAACTGTCCGGTTTGCTCAATGGCGTGAATATCCGCAGGGCTTTCCACCACACAGATAAGACCGGTCTGCTGACGGCGCGGATTGGCGCATATTGTGCACTGCTCCTGCTCGGTGAATGTCCGGCAGTCCTGACAATGACCAATTTCCGACATCGCACGGGTCAGTGCCTGCGCCAGGCGCATCCCGCCGCTGCGGTCACGCTGTAACATCTGAAATGCCATACGCTGCGCAGACTTCGGTCCGACACCCGGCAAACAGCGCAGAGCATCCATCAGAGACTCAAGAAGCGGGCTGGTTTGCATCAGAACGGCATCTTAAAGCCCGGCGGCAGTTGCATGCCGCTGGATACTGATGCCATTTTTTCTTTCTGTGTTTCATCGATACGACGCGCTGCATCATTAAATGCCGCTGCAATCAGATCTTCCAGCATCTCTTTATCGTCTTCCATCAGGCTTGGATCGATTTCAACACGGCGGCAGTTGTGAGCGCCGTTTATGGTGACTTTAACCATACCTGCACCGGATTCACCGGTGACTTCAATAGTGGCAATCTCTTCCTGCATTTGCTGCATTTTATCCTGCATTTGCTGGGCTTGCTTCATGAGATTGCCCAAACCGCCTTTACCAAACATAGTTTTCTCTCTTTGATTAAATTGTGCCTTCCGGCACAAGGTGGTTAAACAGGCCGGATACTCTCTTCATCCAGATCCGCATCAAAAAAGGTCAGCAGCGTCTGAATCGTTTTATCCGTCACAATGGACTGACGCGCCTGCGCCAGCATCTCTTCATAGATGGCCTGCCGCCATTCGAGCGGCGTTTTTATGCTTAAATCATCATCTTCACAGATAGTGAGATTAATAATTTTACCATAAAGTTCACTCAGTGCATCACTCAACACACTGTGTGCTGATTTTGAATTCAGGTGGCGCTGCGAGGAACGCAGATGCAGGCAAACTGTATTCTCATCTGTCTGCTCTTTAAAGGCATTCAGCGCCAGTTGCTGCACCAGTTTCGGCAACTGCATTTTATCTGTATCCGCAGCCCAGGCATCCCGCTCACGGGACATAACGGCTAACTTTTCCGCCACTTCCGGTGTTTTTTCATGCTCAAGCGCTTTTTTGATATCTTTCGGGCGCGCAACCGGTGTTTTTTCTTCAATCACATCCTGTGTTTGCGCACGCCACTGATAAGCCTGTGGTTTATCCGGTGTTTTTGATTTCGGTGCGGACACAGCCCGCGCCGGACGATTTTCAGCGACAGCCGCAAGTCGCGCCAGTGCTGAGTTCGCCGGTTTAACCTTATCAGTTAAGGCAACCGGCTCAGACTTTTTTGACGGCGGAGGCTCCTGCCGGTTCAGAACATCCCGCGCTTTCAGTAGCTGGGCTGTCGGGCTGTTCTCCATCTGTGCAGAGAACGTTTCATTCTGTGATGCAACACTCTGTGAAGCAACAGGCGTGACCGGCTGCGATGCACGCGCCTGACCCGGCAAAGACACAGGTGCCACTGACGGCGCACTAATCACTTCATCAATTATATTACGCGGATGGAATGCGAGTGCACGCAGCAGCGCCATCTCCACGCCCATCCGCCGATCCGGTGCGTACGCCAGCTCTTTGCGTCCGACCAGCAGCGTCTGATAATAAAGTTGCAGATCCGCAGGTGCGACTGCCCGCGCCAGAATGCGCAGGCGCTCCTGCGTAACATCTGCGGTATTTTCCTGCACCGGCAGCAATTGCAGCATCGCCGTTTTATGCAGTGCCGCCAGCATCTCCACCAGCAGGTTTTCCCAGTCTGCCCCGCGTGAGGCGGCATCATTCACGCCATCCATCACCTGCACACCGTCCCCTTTCACCAGGGCTTCCAGAATTGTCAGGGGTTGTTCATCATCAAGCGTACCCAGCATCTGACTGACAATATCCGCCGTTACCTTTCCGGCACCCAGTGCAATCGCCTGGTCTGCCAGACTGAGCGCATCGCGCATGCTGCCGTCAGCGGCACGTGCCAGCAACAGCCGCGCGCGGGCATCATTTTCAATATGCTCGGCGGTCAGAATAGTATCAAGCTGCTGGCTGATTTGATCCACATCCAATGCTTTCAGATGAAACTGTAAGCAGCGGGAAAGGATGGTGACCGGGAGTTTCTGCGGGTCGGTCGTTGCCAGCAGAAATTTCACGTGCTCCGGCGGCTCTTCCAGCGTTTTTAATAACGCATTGAAGCTGTGACGGGAAAGCATGTGAACTTCATCGATAAGATAGACTTTAAAACGCCCGCGAGCCGGAGCGTACTGGACGTTATCCAGTAATTCGCGGGTATCTTCCACTTTTGTGCGCGACGCGGCATCAATCTCAATCAGATCAACAAACCGCCCCTGTTCAATTTCCAGGCAATTCTGGCATTTTCCGCACGGCGTTGCCGTAATACCCTGCTCACAGTTGAGCCCTTTGGCAAACAGACGCGCAAGAGTCGTCTTCCCGATACCCCGGGTACCGGAAAAAAGATAGGCATGGTGAAGCCGCTGATGTTCCAGCCCGTTTGCGAGCGCTGTCAGAACATGCTGCTGACCAATAACCTGTGAAAATATTTGTGGTCGCCACTTACGGGCAAGGACTTGATAGCTCATGGATTCCGCAGAGAGTGAACATGATTTTGCATCATGCTACCACAGCCTCACCATTATGGGCGAGGCTGAGTTTGCGTTTAATGCAGGAGAGACTCAGTCGCCGGCATATTCCAGCAGGCAGAAACTGTGGACACCTTCGGCTTCAAGGCGCGCAGCACCACCGAGATCCGGCAGGCCGATAATAAATGCGGCTTCATGGACAGAGCCACCCAGACGGCGGATCAGACGGATAGTTGCGTTAACAGTACCGCCGGTAGCCAGCAGATCGTCCACAACTAACACATGATCACCTTCTTTGATGCTGTCTTTATGCATCTCCAGGGTATCTGTACCGTATTCCAGATCGTACGTTTCACTGAGAGTTTCGCAGGGTAATTTCCCTTTTTTACGCACAGGGACAAAGCCGACACCCAAACGTAACGCAACCGGTGCGCCGAATAAGAATCCACGGGCTTCGGTGCCCACGACTTTAGTGATCCCTTTATTCTCGAAATGTTCCACTAACAAATCGATAGTCATCCGGTACGCTTGCGGATTATCCAGTAATGTCGTGATGTCGCGGAACAAAACCCCTTCCTTAGGATAGTCAGGGATAGCCCGGATACTTTCTTTAATAAATTGCAGTTGTTCAGCAGTTGCGCTCATAATAGGTGCCAGTATAGAGAACACGAAACATCAGAATCTATGCAAATCAGGGGAAAATTGCAACCGTATCCCGTGACTTTGACGATTATTTGTTGTTTTATGTCAAACAGAACTAAAAATGTGGCTGTAACTATGATCCCGGGCACATTTCACTGAGGCGGAAAATGAACACCAGACAGCTTTTACTGGCCTTGCAGGAGAAAATAGCCGCACTGGAAACACAGATTGCGCCGATTGCTGAACAGGAACTCGCTCAGCGCCGGTTCGATGATAATTTATTTTCTGCCCGCAACAAAACACTGCGTCACAATATGGATGAGCTTCAGCGCCATGTTAACCAACTGACACAATGTGTGGATGAAAACCGTGCGGATCAGGTGCGTTTTCTGGCTGAAAAAATTGTTGCCCAGATAGCGGCACTGAACCGCGAAGCCGCCACACAATCGTTGCGTAAGAAAGAGCAGCACTATACACAGCGCGACAGTCAGGTCGATTTATATCAGCGCCTGGCGCAGCATCAGGATTACGAGCGACGCCTGGCACAAATGACAAATGACCGCGAACTGGCGCTCGGGAGCGCACCGTCATTTGCCGAACAGCAAAAAATACAGAAAGAACTGGCTGCCCTTTCCGGCCGCTGGTACGCTGCCGCCAGGCATTACAGCGAATCGAAAAACAGATTGAGCGCCGCGACGGGCTTGAATTTTAATCCTGAGATGGCAGAGAACCTATGAGTCTTGACAACGCACCCGATGAAGTAAAACTGGCTGTTGATCTCATCTGTTTACTGGAAAACCACCAGATACCGCCGGAAACGGTTCTGGCGGCATTAGAGATTGTCCGGCAGGATTATGAAAAAAAACAGCGCAATGCGCCCGGTTTTCAGGCCGGCTGAACGCCGTTACCGGGTCCCTGCACCTGCACTTCTTTTCCGCTGTTCTGATCATGGAGATACACTTCCAGCTGATTGAACGCGATATTAATATCATTTTCACGGCACATTTGATCAATCGCCCGGTTCACTTCATCCTTAGTCGCCCCGCGATCGCCGATAGTGCGGACATAAAACCGTAATTCGTGATCAAGGCTGCTTGCACCAAATGTCATGAAGTAGGCTCCCGGCGCCGGGTCGGTCATCACTTTCGGGTTATCTGTCGCCGCTTTCAGTAACACCTCCCTGACTTTATCCAGATCAGATCCGTACGCTACGCCCACACTGATAACAATACGGGTGACGGTGTCTGAGAGTGACCAGTTGGTCAGGCGCTCGGTCATAAAGGCTTTGTTCGGAATAATCACTTCTTTGCGGTCAAAATCAATCACCGTGGTTGCACGAATGCGGATTTTATTCACCGTCCCGGAGAATGTGCCGATAGTCACGGTATCCCCGATACGGATCGGGCGCTCAAACAGAATAATTATCCCCGATACAAAGTTGGCGAAAATTTCCTGTAACCCGAAGCTGAGACCAAAGGTTAAGGCTGCTGCCAGCCACTGTAATTTACCCCACGACACCCCGAGCATACCAAAGGCTGCAATAGTCCCTATCCCGACAATCAGATATGTCATAATGGTGGTTATCGCATACGATGTTCCCTGGCGCAAAGAGAGCCGCGAAAGCACCAGAACTTCCAACAGTCCCGGCAGGTTGCGCATCATTATCCAGGACACCACCACAATCAGTACCGACAGAATAAGATCCCCGAGCGTGACGGCTTCCACCACATTTCCCAGCGCGGTATCAACATTTGAATGCCAGAGAGTAAAACTGTCAAAGAAAGAAAAAATCGTAATAAAATCAGACCATATTCCGTAAAATGCGGCAGCAAACACAATAAACAGCACCATGGATGTCATACGCAGAGACTGCTGATTGATGAGCTCCA
Source organism: Morganella psychrotolerans (assembly GCF_001676055.1). Lineage (GTDB taxonomy): Bacteria > Pseudomonadota > Gammaproteobacteria > Enterobacterales > Enterobacteriaceae > Morganella > Morganella psychrotolerans_B. Next base: position 24,057 of record NZ_LZEX01000042.1, read on the forward strand.
TTGACATCGGCGGCTCCTCCACCATCATTTCCGGGATCTCATCTCCCTCATGTTGCTCTTTGTGTTGTGACTGCTGTTTTTGACGGCGGGCCAGGGCGCGCTGATAGGTCAGCCGACGTGCAGCCAGTGCCAGCCCGCGCAGACTGGTGTGATAAACGATATACCAGACCAGCATCAGATACAGACTGTCAATCCAGCGGCTGCTCAGACGCAGTGCTGTGTAGTAATAACCCAGCCCCACCAGTACCACCAGCACCAGCGGGGAAAATGTCAGCAGCGTCAGCAGAAAGGCGCGCACCAGATGTGAGCCTTTCTCCCGCCAGATTTCAATACAGAACGGCAATGTGAATGCAAACACAAAGACCAGCGCAACCGGCACCACCAGCTGACCTATCACGTCATCCACCAGACGCAGCGGATATTCCATTCCGTATGCCGCCCATAACATAATCGGCAACAATGGCAGCGCAAGACGAATCAGACGCCTGCGCCCGGTGCGGCAGATTTCCGCATCAATGCCAAAATGGGTGACAGCAATACCGTCCGGCTTCATTATCCGGTAACTCCACTCAAACAATACCCAGAAAAACGCAAGCTGGCGGGAGATTGTCCACATCAGAGCTGAATCCGCACTGCCGGTTTTCAGGCAGAAATAGCCGAACGCAATAACAAACAATGAGGATGGTAGTGTTTTAATCAGCACCAGCCCGAGCGCCATGGGGGTATAAATCTGTCTGTCTTTTTTCAGCCGTCCGACATTGGCGTTGATTTCACTAAGCCGGGTATCGATATTCTTTGAGCCGAAACGCAGCAGCAGCGCAATAATCATCAGCGGTATTGTAATGTAGAGGGAATTGATAAACCCGCTACCGAGACTTTGCAGTGACCAGTTCAGATCCAGCGAGGTCAGCTCTTGTTTCGCCGCCCCCGGAAAAGACTGGAACCACGCAAGATTCACCGGTTTGTTACTGTTCACCCAGAAAATTTGTTGCGCGAGGGTTTTTTCCAGCGAGGCAACCACCGTCACCAACTGAGTCTGATCCAGTTGCAGATTAATCGCCTGTGAGATTTGATTACCCATCTGAGTGTTGAGCTGATCAAGCAGATCCTGACGGACTGACACCACCTGCACCAGGGCATGTTTTTGCGCCCGCTGCTCCGCTTCAGATGCCGGCATATCATGGGTTTTTCCATACTCTGCAATCAATGCATCGGCAAAGCTGTCCGGCTGATAGAGCTTGTCGCGCTGCTGATTAATTTCAAACTGCTCCAGACGCAGGTCTGCTATCCGGTCAGGTAAATCCTTAATCAGCAAATCCTGCGGCAGGTCGATTTGTTCTTTAAATAAAATGCGGGAGAGCAACAAACTGCCGCGCAAAACGGTAATCTGCTCTTTCAGGTTCCGTTCTGATTGCAGTGCGCGGTCAAGAATACTTTTGACCTTAATGGTCCGTTGCACAAGCTGGTTATTATTGCGGGTTGCAGCAACTAATTTTTCACTTAAATCATGGTTTAGTGCAATTTCACGCAAGACCAGCGGATCATCCTGAATATTGCGCTGGCTGTCATCCGAGCTTTGCGCTTCTTTAGCGGCTTCTTCCGAATAATCCAGGCGCTTGCCGCTGACTGTTTCCTGAATGACATCAATATAGCCTTCCAGCTGCTTAATGCGCTCCACCACATAATCGCGCTGGAGTTGTAATACATTCTGTAACTGGGTATTCGACTGCAGCGCCCGTTTCTGGTAATCAATCTGTTGCTGTAAATAGTATTGCTCTATCTGGAGGGCTTCAATTTCAGTCGGGCGCAGCACCTTTTGTGCCGCCAGTGAATCATTAAGCAAAGCGCGGATTTGCTGAAGACGCTGCACATTGGCATACATAATATTTTGCGCGCGTTCCGGCTGGGTCTGAAGTGCTATCAGGTCACTGTTATAAGAAGAGAGATTATTTTGTGCCGTCTGTAACGCTTCAAGTGTGCTGTTCAGCTTCTGTTCAAGCTGAGCCAGGGGCAGGTTCGTAATACTGATTTTGTACTCAGCCAGCCCTTCATCCGTTAATGATTTTATCTGCGTTAATTTTTGTGAGACTTGTTCGGACAAACGCGGGGCATCATCTGTCTGTTTTTTCAGTTGCTGTGATTTGTCTTTCAGCGAATCGAGATTGTCATAAAAAACCAGTGCCCGTTCCAGATCCTGAACTGAAAGCTTGTCATTTGCAGTCTGATCTTTGCGGTTATTCAGTGCGCTCAGTTCAGTCTGAATAGTACTGCGCTCAGGTATATCCTGTGCCGCTGCGAGTGCTGCACTCTGCCACAGGACTGACAGCATCAGTAAACAACAGGTAAATATACGGAAAGAAAACATCCGGGATAAACCGGACGCCGGGATGCGACTGACTCGCTTCATAGTAATATTCACCTGTGCCGGGCCCGGCGTTCTGTTTCGTTTTATATACTCTTATTCATTCAGGTTGCAGATTCGTTGGCTGCATCCTGAATGATGCCGGACATATAATAATTAAAATATAATAATTAAAATGTAATGATTTTTTCAGCATCCAGTGACCACTGTGCCAGTTCACCGAGTGTACCAATCTGCACACCATCAACCAGAGGAAGGTCTGTCATTCCGCGGGCATCGGTACAGGTTTTGCACAGTTTAATCTCCACCTGCTGCGCCAGCAATATCTCCAGCATCTGTTTCAGATTATATCCCTCTTTCGGCTGCTGCCCGCGCAACCCTGCGACAACGGCATCAGACATCAGAAAGACATTCATCGGCACCTTACTGTCTTGCTCTTTAATCGCAATGGCAAGACGTAGTGCATTAAACAGAGATTCACTGCCATACGCAGCACCATTGGCAATAATTAATACAGGCTTCATACATGAGATCCTTGAGTCAGATTATTCGAAAAACAGGTATCAGGCGTCTGCCGGCGGTAGTTGCATATTATTACTGAGCATCAGCATATCCAGATAACCGTCAACCAAATATTCAGCCTGTCCGACAATATTAAAACTCTCATTGGAAAAGAGCCAGTTTTCTAACAGCCCGGTTATCATTCCCCGCAACATAATGGCGGCACGCCGCAGGTCAAGCGTCGCGGGTAAGAACCCCTGCGCGACACTTTCAATCAAAAATACTTCAATTCTGGAATATTCTGTTGCGTATAAATTCTGACGAATGGCAATAAGCTCACTCATTTCACCTGTGAATTCACATTTGTGAAAGGAAATACTCATTATGGCCCGCATTTTCGGATCCAATGCAGCTGATTTTAAAATGTAAATTAATATTTTCTTAAACACTAAAAGTGGATTATCCGGGTGTTTTGCCCGATACTCTTGTTCAATCAATCCAATTTTTGTATCAGTTATTGCACAGACTTCAGTAAAGAGATCCACTTTATTTTTGAAGTGCCAATAAATCGCGCCACGGGTGACACCCGCTTGTTTTGCAATATCCACTAATGACGTCGACGAAACGCCTTGCTCACTGAAGGCGATTAATGCGGCATCAATAATCTGCTGGCGGGTTTCCCGGGCCTGTTGTTTAGTTTTTCGTGCCATGTACGGTCAGTGTCACCTGAAGTTAATTTACATACATTCGTGTATGTTTGTATTATAGCACGCTGAATTAAGAGTGAAGCAACCCTATTTCACTGGTTGAAATATCGACATTTTATAGAGGTTTACTATGCGAAAAAACAGAGGCGTTCTACCTCTGGCGCTGTTTGTCCTGTCCGGAAGTATCCTGCTGTCCGGCTGTGGTGAAGAGCAACAAAAAGGGGGCGAAATGCCACCGCCGGACGTTAAAGTCGTCACACTGAAAGCCGGGCCACTCACCGTGAGTACCGAGCTTCCGGGCCGAACTTCAGCTTACCGCGTTGCCGAGGTCCGCCCGCAGGTCGGCGGCATTATTTTAAAACGCAATTATAAAGAAGGAAGTGACGTCAAAGAGGGCGAATCGCTCTATCAGATCGATCCGGCACCTTTCAGGGCAACACTCAGCAGCGCTCAGGCTGAACTGGCCAAAGCCAAAGCCAATGCAGAGCTGGCCCGCCTGACAGTGAACCGCTATAAACCGTTGCTGGGAACTAACTATATCAGCCGCCAGGACTATGATACGGCAGTATCAACTCTCGCGCAGGCTCAGGCTGCTGTTCAGGCAGGACAGGCCTCTGTTCAGACTGCTCAGATAAACCTGAACTACACCAAAGTCACATCGCCGATTGCCGGGCTTTCCGGTAAATCGACTGTGACTGAAGGCGCATTAGTGTCCTCAGGACAGGCTCAGGCACTGACACTGGTTCAGCAAATCGACCCGATTTATGTCGATGTGACCCAGTCCAGTGATGATTACCTGCGCCTGAAGCAGGAAATCGCCAGCGGTGTTGTCAACAAAGAACAAGGCAAAGTCGCGGTCAGTCTTGTGACTGCTGAGAACAAAGATTATACCCATAAAGGGTATCTGGAATTCTCCGATGTAACTGTTGATGAAACCACCGGTTCAATCACTATGCGGGCGGTGTTCCCTAATCCGTCTGAATCTCTGCTGCCGGGTATGTTTGTCCGTGCCCGCGTGGATGAAGGTGTGCGTCCTGATGCCATCCTTATTCCGCAGGAAGGGGTTATCCGTACAGCGAAAGGCGGTGCCGTTGTTAACGTCGTCAATGCCAAAAATGAAGTTGAAGTCCGCCCTGTCACTGTTGGTCAGGCATACGGTAACAACTGGCTGGTTACGTCTGGTGTAAGTAACGGTGAGCGTGTTGTGACCGAAGGCTTCCAGAAAATCAAGCCCGGCACTGTCGTTAAGGCAACTGAAGCAGGTTCGGATGCACAGCCGGCGCTGCGCCAAAAAATACTGAATCTGCTCAGAAGTCCCAATAAGGAGTCAGTGATTCATGCCAAAGTTTTTTATTGAAAGACCGATATTTGCATGGGTAATAGCGATTATTACCATGCTTGCAGGTCTGTTGGCGATCATGAAACTGCCGGTGGCACAGTACCCTTCTGTTGCACCACCGACAATTTCAATTTCTGCTACCTATCCGGGTGCAGATGCCGAGACAGTTCAGAATACGGTAACCCAGGTTATCGAGCAGAACATGAACGGTATCGACAAGATGGTGTACATGTCTTCAACAAGTGACTCTGCGGGTAACATGAATATCTCGCTGACCTTTGACGCTGACGCCAACCCGGATATCGCACAGGTTCAGGTGCAGAACAAACTGCAACTGGCCATGCCGTTACTGCCGCAGGAAGTGCAGCAGCAAGGTATTACCGTTGAAAAATCAACCAGTTCATTCTTATTGGTTGCCGGTTTTGTTTCTGAAAACGGCGATATGACGCAGGACGATATTGCAGACTACGTCGGTCAAATATAAAAGACCCGATAAGCCGTGTTACCGGGGTGGGTGAAACCCAGTTGTTCGGTACACAGTATGCAATGCGTGTGTGGCTTGACCCGGACAAACTGATCAAATACAACCTGAGCACGCTGGATGTCATCAATGCCATTAAAGTCCAGAATAACCAGGTTGCCGCCGGTCAGTTAGGGGGAACGCCGCCGGTTGCAAACCAGCGTCTGAATACCTCAATTATCGCGCAGACCCGTCTGAATACACCTGAGCAGTTTCAGGAAATCATGATGCGGGTCAATACCGATGGTTCCGTCGTCCGCCTGAAAGATGTGGCTTATGTGGAACTGGGTGCGGAAAACTACGGTATTATCGCCCGCTATAACGGAAAACCGGCATCAGGTATCGGTATCAAACTGGCAACCGGTGCTAACGCCCTGGATACCGCCAAAGCCGTACGTGATTCCCTGACTGAAATGTCCGAGTTTTTCCCGGATGGTCTGGAACTGGTTTATCCTTACGATACAACACCTTTCGTTAAGATCTCTATCTTTGAAGTGGTAAAAACACTGGTTGAAGCTATTATGCTGGTGTTCGTGGTGATGTACCTGTTCTTACAGAATTTCCGCGCCACATTGATCCCGACGATTGCCGTACCGGTTGTTCTTTTGGGGACATTCGCCGTCCTTGCCGCGTTCGGGTATTCAATAAATACCCTGACGATGTTTGCGATGGTGCTGGCCATCGGTCTTCTTGTGGATGACGCCATCGTTGTGGTTGAAAACGTTGAGCGTGTAATGCAGGAAACCGGGCTTCCGCCCAAAGAAGCCACAAAAGTATCAATGGTGCAGATTCAGAGTGCTCTGGTCGGTATCGCGATGGTGTTATCTGCGGTATTTATCCCGATGGCCTTCTTCGGCGGGTCAACAGGGGCTATTTATCGTCAGTTCTCCATCACGATTGTAGCGGCAATGGTTCTCTCCGTTTTCGTTGCGATGATTCTGACACCGGCACTGTGTGCCACCATGCTAAAACCTGTCGCCAAAGGCAGCCACGGTTCACAAACCGGGTTCTTCGGCTGGTTTAACCGCATATTTGAGAAACAGACTAACCATTACACTGACAGCGTAGGTCGTATGCTGCGTGGTACAGGTCGTTATCTGGTTATCTATGTACTGCTGGTAGCGGCCATGATCGTCATGTTCACCCGCCTGCCGACCTCCTTCCTGCCGGAAGAAGATCAGGGGGTTCTGCTCTCGATGGTTCAGTTACCACCTGGTTCAACCCAGGAGCAGACACAGACAGTGCTCAATAGCGTCAGTAAATACTATCTGGAAACAGAGAAAAAAGTGGTGGGATCTGTCTTTACCGTTAACGGCTTCGGCTTCGCGGGTCAGGGACAGAATATGGGTCTGGCATTCGTCGTTCTGAAAAACTGGGATGAACGTAAAGCCAAAGAAGATAAAGTGGAAGCGATTGTTGATCGTGCTAACCAGCACTTCTACGGCCAGTCCTCCGCCATGATTTTCGCCGTTAATATTCCGCCGATTGTGGAACTGGGTTCATCCAGTGGTTTTGACCTCGAACTGATGGATAACGCAAACCAGGGTCACGTCGCACTGACCGCTGCCCGTAACCAACTGCTGAAAATGGCAGGTGAGCATCCGGATATGCTGGTTCAGGTGCGTCCGAACGGGATGGAAGATACGTCACAGTACCGTATCCATATCGATCAGCAGAAAGCGGAAGCACTGGGTGTTGATATCAGTACTATCAATGCTGCACTGAGCACCATGTTCGGTGGTACTTATGTCAACGACTTCATCGACCGTGGTCGTGTGAAGAAAGTCTTTGTTCAGGCCGATGCACCGTTCCGTATGCAGCCGAAAAATATTGCTGAGCAGTATGTCCGCAATAATGTCGGGCAAATGGTACCGTTCTCCGCCTTTATCGATACAAAGAAAGATCCGTGGACATTTGGTTCACCGCGCTTAGAACGGTATAACGGCTTACCTGCGATGCAAATCCAGGGGAGTGCGGCACCGGGTAAAAGTAGTGGTGATGCAATGGCGCTGATGGAAAGCATGGCGAAAGAGTTACCACAGGGCTTTGGTGTTGAGTGGACGGGGATGTCTTACCAGGAGAAACTTTCCGGTAACCAGGCTCCTGCACTTTACACTATCTCACTCATCGTGGTCTTCCTCTGTCTGGCAGCCCTGTATGAAAGCTGGTCTGTGCCGTTCTCTGTTATGTTGGTTGTTCCGCTCGGGGTAATCGGAGCGCTGTTACTGACTCACATGCGCGGACTGGATAACGACGTTTACTTTAAGGTCGGCTTACTGACAACCATCGGGCTATCGGCGAAAAACGCCATACTGATTGTTGAATTTGCCAAAGATCTGATGGAAAAAGAAGGCAAAGGGCTTATCGAAGCCACGCTGGAAGCTGTCAAAATGCGTCTGCGTCCGATTCTGATGACATCGCTGGCCTTTATGCTCGGGGTTATTCCGTTAGTCCTGAGTAACGGTGCCGGTTCCGGTGCGCAGAACGCCGTAGGTACAGGGGTATTCGGTGGTATGATTGCCGCAACCTCACTGGCTATCTTCTTTGTTCCGGTCTTCTATGTAGTTATTCGCCGCCGCTTTGGCAGCAAAAATGAAGATATTGAGCATGCTCATGCAGTGACTCAGAAGAGTAATAGTCCCGACGGATTTTAATCCTGCTTAAACGCAAAAAGGTCACATTAGTGACCTTTTTTTTATTTCGTTATCATTATGAATATTTTCAAATTTACGTCATTAACACTTAAATAAACAATTGATAAATGTAAACTATAACATTACAGATAATGTAATGTTTTGTCATTCCAAATTATATTCAGCATCAGTCACCAACAAAAAAATCAGTAAATTTAAGTACCTGTGTAATTACAACTTACGTATTAGTGCATTTATTCTGCATTTACCTTTGCATTTTTTTATTTTTAGCTAGTGACATCAGCATAAATAGTGTTATATTAGAGGCAAGGCTATTTCAGATCTCTTTATCCACCTATTTCCGGAACACCGGGTTCATTAACTGAAATGGATTTAACACTGAGTCTGAAACCTGATTGCTTCAAATAGCATCAAACCTTACATTACCTTTATTTATAAATAAAGGCTGACTATATTTAAATATACCGACGACGATAACGTAATAACTTACTCACATGTTAATTATAATTTAACGTTTTTCAGCGCCTTGTCATTCTCGGTTACATCCAGGAGGTGATTATGGACGAGTATACACCACGAAATTACGATATTGCGGTACTGAAGTATTTGTGTGATGAACTCTGCCACGATGGCATACACACACTCATCAGAAGCAATAGTTATTGGGTTAATGATTTAACCTCTGATTCAAACTTAAAACTAAATGAATTATTAGGCTACATTGCTGACGTAGTCTGGAGTTTTAAGATAAAACATACTCAAAATAAGGACCTCATTTCATTTATCGATGAATATATCGATGAAACTTATGCGCTTTTCGGCTGTATGGAAGTTTCATTTAATGATATTGAGGAATGGAAGAAGATGGCATCACTTGTAAGCTGTATGCTCACCAGTGAGGGGCACCTTGTCCATTAAGGGAATATACACTTAGATATCAATACATTGCGCAACAATAAACCAGCAAGAAGATAATATTATGATGACTAAAACAGACTATCTGATGCGCTTACGCAAGTGCACTTCTATCGAAACACTGGAACGTGTTATAGAAAAAAAACAAGTATGAACTGACTGATGATGAGCTGGAGCTTTTCTATTCAGCAGCTGACCATCGTCTGGCAGAATTAACCATGAATAAATTGTACGATAAAATTCCGCCCTCAGTCTGGAAATTTGTACGTTAATTTGGCCTTGTCGCCAGCGACCTATAAAGTAATAGTCTTATTTTAGTGATCCAGAGCCAAAGACACTACTGACTTTGGCTTCGATCATGCCCGCGCGTTTATCTCATATTTCTGCGTTGTTCACTTTCTATATTACGATAAAAATACACTTTATAAGTAAAATGTATATTTCCTGACTTATTCTTTCTGAAAATAATTAAATATAACACTGTGCTTATATAATCACAGAAAGTGTATCTATTCCTTTTACTCACTCAGTGAGTCAAATCAAGTATAATAAATTGAGCTTATCATGCTATTTTCTGGTGAGAGACGCATCATCCATTTCGGGAAAAATATCCTGTTTCACTTTAATTGCGGCAGAACACGGATAGATGTTCTCTCCGGTTTGTATCTGTTTTGCGCCAGACAGGGATAACGTCAGATTATGAATAAACCGGTAATATGTGCCCGTATAAATATATACCCAACGTCATTCAGGATGCAGGAAGGTGTATATAACGTGCCAATACCTGCCGACAGGCCGGTTGTCACAGAATAAAAAGGGAGATTACGGAGATAACGACTGATACCGGAAATGGGTGGGGGCCTTGCCAGCGACATCCCGGCACACAATTCCCCTGCTATGGCTGCTTCCTTCCGGATCTGACCTGGTTAACAAGTTCATGTTGCGGGAGAACCAACAAAGCCCCCATAGGAACCCTCAATAATGAGGCGGGGTCATTATCAGGGATCAGCGATAAAATAGCAAGGCGCCCGGTGCTGACCGCCGTATTTTTACCCACTCCGGTGCCGTGTGGTTGCAGGCTGAGCAATTTTGACTGTTCTGAAAGCGCACACAATGGTGGTTTATTATTTTTCAATTATACATTCAACGATTAGAATGACAGATTCCTGTTGAAAATACTTAATAAGGGTAACTATGAGCCTGGCATTAGAAAACCTGATAAACCTGATGGCCCTCGAAAAACTGGAAGACGGGCTATTCCGGGGACAAAGTGAAGATCTCGGTCTGCCGCAGGTCTTTGGCGGACAGGTTGCCGGTCAGGCACTGTACGCTGCGGGACAAACCGTTCCTGCAGAGCGCTGTGTCCACTCATTCCACAGTTATTTTTTACGTCCGGGTGACAGTCACAAACCCATTATCTATGATGTGGAAAACCTGCGTGACGGTAAAAGCTTCAGCGCACGCCGGGTGCGTGCGATCCAGAACGGCGAGCCTATTTTCTATATGACCGCGTCTTTCCAGGGGGAAGAGAGCAGCTTCGCGCATCAGAACACGATGCCGGAGGTTCCGGGTCCGGAAGGATTACCTTCTGAGTCAGACATTGCCAAAAAAATCGCAGCCAGCCTGCCACCGAAAATGCAGGCCCTGTTTCTGCGCGAGCAGGCCATCGAATGGCGTCCGATTCGCTTTTACAGTCCGTTTAATAACCCGGAAAGTCCGCCTGAGCGTTATACCTGGCTTAAAACAAATGGTGCGATGCCTGCAGATCCGGCTGTCCACCAGTATCTGCTCGGCTACGCCTCAGATTACAATTTTCTGCCGACCGCTTTGCAACCACATGGTTATGGCTTTATGCAACCTGAAATTCAGATTGCCACCCTGGATCACTCTATGTGGTATCACCGCCCGTTCCGGCTCGATGAATGGCTGCTGTATGCCGTAGAAAGTCCGACAGCTTCCGGCGGGCGTGGATTTGTCCGCGGGCATTTTTATAATCAGGCTGGTGAGCTGGTCGCATCCACCGTTCAGGAAGGCGTTCTGCGGTTGCGAAGCTGACAGACCGTCATTCTGCACTGCAAAAAGCCCCCGTATCACATCATGAACGGGGGCTTGTTTTTTATACCTTACGACCGCGTGTAAGCCCGCTCTCCGTGAGAGCTGATATCCAGCCCGCTGATTTCATCATCAGCAGTACAACGAAGCCCGGTTGTCAGTGCTGCCAGTTTAAATGCGATGTAAGCAATCACTCCGCTCCAGATAACCGTCACAATGATACTTTCAGTCTGCACCCAAAGCTGTCTGAGCATTGTCACCCCTTCTGCATAACCGGTGCCGCCCAGCGTCTCTGCGGTAAAAACCCCGGTCAACAGACAGCCGGCTATCCCGCAGACACCATGAATACCGAACACATCACAGATATCATCCACTTTCAGCCATCGCTTCAGGGTTGTCACTCCCCAATACCCGGCAACACCGCTGGCAAGCCCGATAATTATCGCTCCGCATACCCCGACAGTGCCTGCGGCAGGCGTGATCCCGACCAACCCGCCGATACAACCGGAGCAGGCACCGAGAAGTGAGGGCTTACCCCGTATACTCCATTCGGCCACAACCCAGGCAAGCACGCCGCCGGCAACGGCAAGAACAGTATTGATAAACGCCAGCGCCGCCGTACCATCCGCTTTACCGGCAGATCCTGCATTAAACCCGAACCAGCCGACATACAAAATCGCGGTGCCGGTAAAGACCATCGGCAGACTATGTGGTTTTGCCGCCAATTTTCCCCGTGCCAGGCGTGGTCCTAATAAGTAAGCACCGACTAACCCCGCAACAGCCGCATTAATGTGAACAACCGTCCCGCCGGCAAAATCCAGTGCCCCTTTTTCTGCCAGCCAGCCGCCCCCCCAGACCATATGCGCCATCGGAACATAAGCCAGCGAAAACCATATAATCACAAAAAATAAAAATGCGCTGAACCGGATCCGCTCAGCCAGTGCTCCGGTAATAAGTGCAACCGTGATCGCCGCAAATGACCCCTGAAAAAGTACATGCGTCAGTTGGCTTATGCTGCCGCTGGTACTCTCTGTGGTTATCCCGCTGAGAAATGCGTATGAAAGATAACCGGTAAAACCATTTCCTTCAGAAAATGCCATGCTGTAACCATAGAAAACCCACAACAGTAAAACCAGCGAAAAACTGACAATAACCTGAGTCATCACTGAAAGAACATTTTCACGGCGCACCAGCCCGCCATAAAATAACGCGATCCCGGGAAGGGTCATAAAATAAACCAGTGCAGCTGAAATCAGCATAAAGCCATTATCCGCACGATCTGCGCCTGCGGTTTCACTGTAACCGGAGACTGGCAGAATGGCAGATATTGCACCAATGAGTATTGTTCTTTGTTTCATTGTCATCTGTATCACCTCTGCGCGGTTTAAAGGGCTTCATCATTTTGTTCACCGGTACGGATCCGTACCGCCTGTGATATTTCAGAAATAAATATCTTTCCGTCTCCGATACTTCCGGTGTATGCCGTCCGGCAAATCACATCAATAATGCGCTCCAGATCCTTATCCGGTACAACAAGCATAATCTGCACTTTCGGCAGAAAATCCACGCTGTATTCCGCCCCGCGATATAACTCTGTATGCCCCTTCTGCCTTCCCGCACCTCTGACTTCCTGTACTGTCAGCCCCTGAATACCTTCTGTATTGAGGGCGTCTCTTACATCATCCAGCTTAAAAGGTTTTATAATTGCAGTTATCTGTTTCATTACATTCTCCGTTTCAGCTGGTGTTTATCTCTCACAGAAAATTGCAAAAATGATGCCAGTACGAAAAATAAAAAATAAAAATAATAAAATCAGTTGATTACAATAAAAAAAGGCGTCTGAGTATTCAGACGCCTTTCCGGCAGGAAGAAAATTGCACCAATTTGTGGCAAAACACGCTGTTTACGTAGTAGTCCTCACAATGATAGTGCAGTGATATTATCCTCTTCAGGCATATTCAGCGATTCACCGACCTGCTGTAACTGATACATCTGATAATACCGGCCTTTTTCAGCCAGCAATGCCTGATGGGTACCTGATTCCGCCATTTCACCACGGTTGAGCACATAGATAGTATCGGCATCCACAATAGTGGAGAGCCGGTGTGCAATAACCACTAATGTGGTTTCCCGGCGGATCTGCTGCAGGGCTTTCTGAATAGCCTGCTCAGTGCCGGAATCAATATTTGCCGTTGCTTCATCAAGGATGAGTATTTTCGGTGTCTGCACCAGTACGCGTGCCATAGCGAGTAACTGTTTCTGACCATCTGATAATGTTTTACCCTGCTCGCCCAGTACCGTATCCAGCCCGTTTTCAAGCCGCGAAACATGCTCACCAAGCTGTACTGTCTCCAGCACCTGCCGGATACGGGCATCATCAATATCCCGCCCGAGGGTAACATTGTCACGAAATGATGCCGCGAGAATAACTGGGTCCTGCTGCACCATCGCAATCCCCTGACGGATAACACTGTGAGATAACTGTTCAAGCGGACGTCCGTCCAGGCTTATCCCGCCTGCCTGCCACGGATAATATCCCATCAACAGGTTTGCCAGCGTACTTTTTCCGCTGCCGGTATGCCCGACAAATGCTACAAAACTGTGCTCTGCTACCTGCATACTGATGTCACGCAACACCGGTTTACCCGGCTGATACGCAAAGGTCAGGTGCGAAATATCAATGCGCCCGGTCGCCAGAGGTTCATTATCCGTACCGTATTTCTGTTGCGGGCTGTCCATCAGCTCAAAAACGCGCTCACCGGAAATAACCGCCTGCTGCAACACCGATTGCTGGGATGTCAGGGTGATCAGCGGCTCATTCAGCCGCCCCAGATAGGTAATAAAGGCATACAGCACCCCTACGCCGATAACACCGGTTCCCTCAACACCAAACAGCAGCATCATCCCGCAGAGAATAACAGCAGAAACCAGGCTGAGTAACGGGCGCAGCAAAATACCGTCAAGGCGCAGTGCTGCCATTCTCATGTCATAGTGGCGGCGGTTTGCGGCAAACATCCGCTCCCCGAAACGTGCCTGCTGGCGGAATTGCTGAATTACCGTCATACCACTGATAATTTCATGAAACCCGTCATTAATATCAGCCAGATAACTGCGGATCCGGCGGATAATCGGCGTACTCAGGCGCTGATAAATCCACATAACCAGCAGCACGACCGGAAACATCGCGGTTGCCACCAGCGCCATCCGCCACTCCAGGGAATACATGGCAATCAGCATAACGATAATCAGTGCCACACTGCGGAACAATGTCGGCAACACATTGACGAATAAGTCTTTAATCATCTCGGTGTCATTTGTCACACGCGAGATAAGTTGTCCGACCGGCTGGGTATCAAACGCACTCAGCGGCTGGCGCAGAGCAGCATTCATAACATCAGTGCGTAATGTCTGCACCACGCCGACAGCGGCCTGATTAAAATAGATAAGCTGAAAATAGTGAAGCAGCGATGCCGCAACCTGAAGTGCGATAAACCCGGCTACCAGCATCAGTGTCACTGAGAGCACTATCTGATCCTTCGCCACCATATTATCAATAAAGTAACTGACCAGTACGGGTGCCGTGACTTCAGCGATCGCCGTCAGCCACAACATCAGGATAGCGGTCAGCATCGGACGGCGGTAATTGCGTCCGTACCCGAGCAGACGTTTCAGTGACGGCCACAGGTTTTTCGGTGTCTGATCATTCATCGAGCGCGGCCTCTAACTGCTGATAATGATACATTTCGCTATACCATCCGTTCTGGTTAATCAGCACCTGATGACGCCCTTGTGCGGTAATGCTGCCTTGTTGTAAAACCAGAATATTGTCTGCCTCTGTCAGCGCAGAGAGCCGGTGTGCACTGATAATCACTGTCCGTCCTTCGCCCCACTGACGTAAATTTTGCAGGATAAGAAACTCGGTCTGCCCGTCAACGGCAGAAAGTGCATCATCCAGGATAAGAATCTCGGTATCCAGTAATAAGGCACGGGCAATTGAAATTCGTTGTTTTTGTCCGCCGGACAGCATAACGCCCCGCTCACCCACCTCAGTTTCATAGCCCTGCGGCAGGCGTTCAATATCATCATGCACATTTGCCAGACGCGCTACGTGTTCGATCTCCTCCCGGGTTGCCTGCGGGCGTCCCAGGGCAATATTATTCGCAATTGTATCGGAGAACAGAAACGGTGTTTGATTCACCACAGCAAGCCGGCTGTGCCAGTCTGAAAAAATCAGTGAATTAAGTGGTTTACCCTGAAAACAGATATTGCCCTGCGTCACATCATAATGGCGCTGAATCAGTGCCAGCAACGTGGATTTCCCGCAGCCCGTCGGTCCGCACAACCCCAGCAACTGACCGGGTTTCAACGTAAAACGGATATCATTCAGTACCGGTCGCGTGGTATCCGGGTAACAAAATTCCGTAATTGCAACGGCCAGTTCACTGCGCTCCGGTTTCAGCGCCTCTGTTCCGTCAGCCAGTACAGGCGGGGTTTCCAGCAGAACCTGGATCCGGCTGTATGCCGCACTGCCGCGCTCAACAATATTAAACATCCATGCCAGAGCCAGCATCGGCCAAATCATCAGCCCGAGATACATGATAAAGCTGGTCAGTTCCCCGAGAGTCAGCGTGCCCTGCATCACCATATAGCTGCCGCCGGCAACCGCCAGCAGGTTTGACATCCCGATGGCCATAATAATGGTGGGATCAAACCGTGCATCAACCTCCGCCACATGCATGTTCTTTCGTCCCGCCTCGGCAGCAACAGATTCAAACTGAGCTGACTGATGCGCTTCAAGACCAAATGCTTTGATCATGCGGATACTGCTGAGGCTTTCCTGCGTCTGGTTATTGAGAGAGGAAAAGGCACCCTGTGCAGTTTTAAAACGATGATGAAGTTGCTGTCCGTAGCGTTTTATCGCCAGTGCCATCAGCGGCATCGGCAACAAAGACAACAGCGTAAGCTGCCAGCTGATTTCAATACTCATCACCAGCAGAACCACACAACCCATAACCAGGGAATCCACCAGAGTCAGAACACCTTCGCCTGCGGCAAACACGACTTTATCAACGTCATTGGTACTGCGGGCGATCAGGTCACCCGTCCGGTAGTGATGATAAAAGGCCGGAGACTGGCGGCTGAACTGCTGATAAAAATCCTGCCGCAAGCGCACCGCCAGTTTATACGATGCACCAAACAACCAGACGCGCCAGATATAGCGCAGGACATAAATAACCAGCGCGATAAGCAGCATAATGCCTATCCAGCCCCACAACGTCTGCATCGTCAGTGTTTCTTTCGTTACGCCATCAACAATAATGCCGACAAAACGCGGCGGTAAAACCTGTAAAACCGCGATAAGGATCAGAAAAAAAAACAGCCCCCGTATAGCGCCGCCATTCACTGAGGAAATACCATTTTAGTTGAGCAAATAATCTCACGGGATCCCGTATACCATCTGAAGTTAATCGTTAATCCGCGGCACCTTTCTCAGGGATAGGCAACGCGGTGGTGTACTTTATGCGCTCCATCGCAAAATTGGAAGTCACATCAATTAAACCGGGTACACCGGTGACCAGTTTTTTATAAAAATGATCAAAGCGTTTCATGTCCACCACTTCGACCTGCAACATATAATCAAATTCCCCCGCCATGCGGTAAAATTCCACCACTTCGGGCATTTGCTGAACAAATTCAACAAATTCAGTATACCACTCGCTACTGTGGCACTGAGTTTTTATCATCACAATCACGGTCAGTCCCAGCCCGAGTTTCTCCGGGTCCAGCAACGCTACCCGCTTGCGGATATAGCCATCATCTTCCAGTCTTTTCAGCCGCTTCCAGCACGGTGTAGAAGTCAGATTAACTGCCTCTGCCAGCGTATTCAGTGATAATGAGGCATCTTCCTGCAAAAGTTGCAGCAACTTACGGTCTATTTTATCTATCATTTACTCACCCGGGAGAATATATTTCTCCATATCATGCATGATAAAGAAAATAGAAAAAGCCTTTTCTCTCACAGAATTGCTAAGATTAAGCAACTGACAGTGAGGAGATAATGTATGACAACCCAATGGACGACATTCGCCATTAATGCTATTCAGGCCGATTATCAACGCAGCGCGGATACCCACCTGATCCCGGTGGAATTACCCGTCTTCCCGGGGGTTTCATTATACCTCAAGGATGAAAGTACACACCCGACCGGCAGTCTGAAGCACCGCCTGGCGCGGTCACTTTTTTTTATACGGGCTGTGCAATGGCTGGATACGCGAAGGAACCCCGGTTATCGAGGCCTCATCCGGCAGCACTGCCGTATCTGAAGCCTATTTTGCCCGCCTGCTCGGCCTGCCGTTTATCGCCGTGATGCCGCGCTGCACGGCCCGGCGCAAAGTAGAACAAATTGAGTTCTACGGCGGACAATGTCATTTTGTCGATAACAGCGCACAAATTTATGCCGAATCCGAGCGCCTTGCCCGTGAAACCGGCGGTCATTATATGGATCAATTTACCTACGCCGAACGGGCAACTGACTGGCGCGGCAACAACAATATTGCTGAAAGTATTTTCCGTCAGATGTCGCGGGAAGCGCACCCTGTGCCGCAGTATCTGGTGATGAGCGCAGGCACCGGCGGTACCTCTGCCACACTGGGTCGATTTATCCGCTATCAGGGACACAATACAAAACTCATTGTCGTTGACCCTGAAAATTCGGTATTCCATGACTGTTATCACCAGAAATGCAGCCACCTGCGCTGTGAAACCGGCAGTAAAATAGAGGGGATCGGCCGCCCGCGTGCTGAGCCTTCATTTATTCCCGGCGTCATTGATGATGTGATGAAAGTCAGCGACAAATGCAGTATCGCCACACTTTACTGGCTGGAAAAATTACTCGGACGCAGAGTCGGCGCATCAACCGGCACCAATGTATGGGGTGCGCTGCAACTGGCGGCACAAATGCATGCAGAGCAGCAGAGCGGCTCCATCGTTACCCTGATTTGTGACAGCGGCGAGCGCTATCCGGACACCTATTACAACCCGCAGTGGGTGGCTGACAATATCGGAGATCTGACCGACGCACTTGCAACACTACCCAAATGGTGATGCAGCCGTTACCATAGACCCTTATTTATTCAAACTGCAGGTGAGTTGGCTTCACACCGCCCGCCTGCATCCTGAGTGACGTTGGGTATAATATTGTAAGGGTTACAGATGAAACGTGCGGTTGTCGTATTCAGTGGCGGTCAGGATTCCACTACCTGCCTGATTCAGGCACTCCGGAATTATGACGAAGTGCATTGTGTGACGTTTGACTACGGTCAGCGTCACCGTCAGGAAATAGAGGTTGCCCGCCAACTGAGCCTGAAACTGGGCGCGGCAGCGCACAAGGTTCTGGATGTCACCTTATTAAGTGAACTCGCCGTCAGCAGCCTGACCCGTGATAATATTCCGGTTCCCGGGTTCAGTGAAAGTGAAAAAAGTGATATTCCGAATACCTTTGTTCCGGGCCGTAATATCCTGTTTCTCACCCTGACGGCAATTTATGCCTACCAGGTCGGCGCAGAAGCCATTATCACCGGTGTTTGTGAAACCGATTTTTCCGGTTATCCTGACTGCCGCGATGAATTTGTCAAAGCACTGAACCATGCGGTAAACCTGGGTATTGCCCGTGAAATCCGTTTTGAAACACCACTGATGTGGCTTGATAAAGCCCAAACCTGGGCGCTGGCGGAATATTACGGGCAACTGGATACGGTCCGCAGGGAAACACTGACCTGCTATAACGGCATTCAGGGCGATGGCTGCGGTGAGTGTGCCGCCTGTCATCTGCGGCAAAACGGATTAGAACATTATCTTGCAAACCGCGATGCCGTTATGTCCTCGATGAAAAAACTCACCGGGCTCTCCTGACAGAGCCGGTTCTTCGCTTATCTGCCCGGTCATCATGACCGGGCAGATTATCTGTCTCATTTTTCTGAGCACGCTACTCCGGCGCGGTCAGCAGTTCAAATTTATCGCGGATTTCACCTTCAATCGGAAGGGCTTTACCTGTTTTTAAATTAATAAAGACAAAGGTCACTTCAGCATCCGCCACAACCTGTTTATCTTCCTGCCGGGTCACTATCTGTTTGAGAACACCGCTCTTCTGTCCTGAGTGTTGCAGGTAACTGTCAATAATCAGGCGCTCGCCCAGATGTACCGGGAGCCGGTAATTAATATTGATATTAACCACAACAACCGCGATATCCATCTGCTTAAACCAGCGGTAAGCATCATAGCTTTCCAGCCAGTCCCAGCGTGCGGCTTCCAGAAACTCCAGATAGCGCGCATTGTTAACATGTCCGAAAGCATCAATATGGTAGCCAAGCACTTTAATGGTGGTGCTCATAATATCTCTCCCTTTAATACATTTCCGGTTTAAGTCATTTCCGGTTTGAAAAACAGACCAACCGGCTGAGCCGGTTTTTCTTTCCCTCCCCCGCAACCGACGGGGGAGGGAAAAAGAGTAAACATCTGCAGATGTTATAACTCTATCTTATCGCTATTTACACTAAAAATACGTTCACCGATCCCTTTAACTTCCATCAGTTGTTCAGTGGAAGTAAAGGGTCCGTGATCAGTACGATACTCGATAATACTCTGTGCTTTTTTCGGCCCGATCCCACTGAGGTTCTGCGCCAGTTCTTCCGCAGATGCGGTATTGATACTGATCCGGCTGCTGTCAGTATCCTGAATCACAACCTGCTGAGCCTGAGAGTTATCTGTTTGCGCTGACTGCGCGAGTGCGGATGTACTGAAAATACCGCCGGTTAAAAGAGCGGATGTTAAGAGTAATGCTGAGGTCCATTTCGTTTTCATGCTGATATCTCCTTTTGGTGTTTAGCACAAAACGGAGTGTCGCAAAAATTTTTAGCGCCGGGGAATTTTTGGGGGAGAAATGCGAAAGGCTACGAACGTAGCCTTTCAGGGAATGTAAATGACATTCAGTTTTTCGATCTGTGCCGAAAAAATTTAGTCCATATTCTTCACATCAATATCTGCATTCAAACGCAGGTTGATAAGTAATGATTCAAGCTCTGTTGATGCCATCTGCTGACGTAATACACCGCGCAGCTCAGTTTTTTCCTGATCCGTTGCATTACCGGCAATGACTTTATCCAGCTGCACCAGCACAATATTGCCCTGTGCATCAATTGTACGGCTGTATGTCGGCTTACCGTCAACAGGATGAGCCTGAGTGAACGCTGCGTTAATTACAGGATCTGTCGGGTTAAGGCGCTGAATGGTCTGTGCTTCACCAAATTTAACACCGGCTGCGGCTAATGCAGCATCACCTTTGCCTTCTTTCAGTGCGGCAATTAAGGTATCCGCCTGCGCATTCAGCGCGGCTTCTGCCTTGCTGCGTTTAACCAGAGCCTCAATCTCCCCTTTGACCTTCTCAAAAGGTTCAACAGCTTCCGGGCGATACGCATCAACACGGATAACAAAGGCACGGTCACCGGATACGGTAATGATGTCAGAGTTAGCGCCGGATGACCCTTTTTCATCAAACAGCAGGTTATCAGATAAGGCTTTCAGCAATTCCGGATAATTAACCGCGTCAGGCAGTTTGCTCAGTGCGAACCAATCTGTCTGTACCGCTTTAACACCTGTGGCCTGCTCAACGCCGACCAGAGATTCATTATCATTTGCTGCCGCTTCACTGGCTTTCTGCTGTAAATCAAAGAAGGCTTTACTTGCCGCTTCACCTTTTACCAGCGCAGTGACTTCGTCTTTCACCTCTGCCAGTGGTTTGAGTGTTTCCGGCTCATAGGCATCCAGACGGAAAATAGCGTAGCCATTATCCAGCTTCACAATCTCTGAAACCTGTCCGGCACTTTTCAGATTCGCCGATTTAATTTCAGGCACTAATGCGGCATCTTCCATCCAGCCGATAACGCCGCCGTTACGGGCAGTCAGTTTATCGGTTGATTTTTCCTTAGCCAGTGCGCTGAATTCAGCACCGCTTTTCAGTGCATCCAGAATGGCGTTGGCATCATCTTGTGTTGCAACCGTAATCTGACTGTATTCACCTTTGCCGGGCGCTGTAAAGCGTGGTGTGTTTTTATCGTAATAATCCTGAATTTGCTGCTCATTCACCCCGGTATTATCCTGGATATTGGCAGCATCCAACTCAACAAAACTGATTTTTATCGCCTGAGGAGCGATAAAATTATTTTTATTTTTCGCGTAGTAAGCCTGTAACTCTTCATCAGTGGTGCTCTGTTTTGCCTGAGCATCTGAGAGAGTCAGTGTTGCCTGACGGATAGTACGTGACTGCAGCAAAATGGCTGCGGCATTAGTGACTTCGTTATCAAGAACAAAAGAGTCACGGACAAAAGGCTTCACCAACTGCTCCTGGATCATCTGTTTGCGCAGATAATTCGCATAGCTTTCACCGGTGATACTGTTACGGGCAAGGAAAGAATCATATGCCTGCTGGCTGAACTGCCCGTCAACTGCGAATCCGGGTTCTTCACGGATTGCATTAATAATTTGGTTATCACTGACAGTGATACCTAATTTCATCGCATACTGCTCAAGCAAAATAGTATCAATTAACTGATTCAATGCCTGGGTGCGGATTTGTTTCACGCCCTGCTCAGTACTGACTAATTGCGAGAACATGTCACCCAGCTGAGCCTGCTGGCGATTACGCTCTTCCTGGAAGGCGCGTTCTAATTGCTGTGACGATATTTCAGTATCATTCACTTTGGCAGCATAATTAGAACCGCTGACGAGGTAACCACCGACACCTGTCAGAATAAATGACAGGATAATGATGGCGAAGATAATTTTTATCACAGGGTTATTCGCCGCTGTGCGTAGATTTTCCATCATAAGAAATCCAAACTCCGCTTTTGGTAAAATAAAAATCAGGTCAGGGTAAATTATGCCCTAAAACAAAAAAAAGCGCATCACTCTGATGCGCTTCCTGCTTACCTTTGCACGGTTTTTAAGCCGCCCGGACTAAATTATCCCGGAGCCTGAGTCAGTGCTCAGCTATTTACTGCGTCTTTCAGACCTTTACCTGCACGGAAAGCAGGTACTTTTGCCGCAGCAATTTTGATCTCTTTACCGGTCTGCGGGTTACGGCCTGTGCGCGCTGCGCGCTCACGGACAGTGAAAGTACCGAAACCAACCAGTGCAACATCATCACCCACTTTAAGGGTATCAGTTACAGAACTAATAATTGCATCTAACGCGCGTCCGGCCGCAGCTTTTGAAATATCAGCATCCGCAGCAATTTTATCGACCAATTGTGACTTATTCACTATTATCATCCCCTTTCAGAATTTTCTGCCCGGATCAACGAAGTATGTTCCTGACAGCCACAGCCGTTATATCAAGCCTTACTCGTCTTGGCAAGATTGTAAACTGCGCAAGTTTCGTAAGAATGTTCGCTAAATTAGCGGGATAAAAAAAGGCTGACAAGTCCGAAAGTATCTGTCAGCCCTCAATTTATCTTTATTTCTTGATGCAGGTCACTATTTGTTACGCATTCTTACTTACAACTTCCATACCTGAAACAGGATTTAACAATGCAAGTGAAAGAACTTCATCTATTGTTTTAACCGGATGAATATCCAGATCCGCTTTTACATTATCCGGAATCTCTTCCAGGTCACGGCGGTTTTCTTCCGGTATGAGGACTGTTTTAATTCCGCCGCGATGTGCTGCCAGCAATTTCTCTTTCAGCCCGCCGATAGGTAACACCAGACCACGCAGAGTGATTTCCCCTGTCATCGCCACATCCGCACGGACAGGATTGCCCGTCAGCGCAGAGACCAGCGCGGTACACATGGCAACACCGGCACTCGGCCCGTCTTTCGGGGTTGCCCCTTCAGGAACGTGGACGTGAATATCACGTTTTTCATAGAAATCGTTGTTGATCCCTAATTTATCAGCGCGGGCGCGGACAACGGTTAATGCCGCCTGGATAGACTCCTGCATGACTTCACCCAGTGAACCGGTATAAGAGAGCTTCCCTTTACCCGGAACCGCTGCGGTTTCGATAGTCAGCAGATCCCCGCCGACTTCTGTCCACGCAAGACCGGTAACCTGACCCACACGGTTTTCAGTATCAGCACGTCCGTAGTCCACTTTCTGCACACCCAGGTACTCTTTCAGGTTGTCCTGGTTAATTTCGATGTGCTTGAGTGTTTTATCCATTAACAGCTGTTTCACGGCTTTACGGCACAGTTTGGAGATTTCACGCTCCAGTCCGCGCACGCCCGCTTCACGGGTGTAATAACGGATGATACCTAAGATCGCACTGTCATCGATAGTCAGTTCTGTTTTCTTCAGCGCGTTGCGTTCTGTCTGTTTAGGCAGAAGATGTTGAATCGCGATATTGAGCTTTTCATCTTCCGTATAACCGGACAAACGGATAACTTCCATACGATCCAGTAACGGCGCAGGAATGTTCATCGAGTTCGATGTTGCCACAAACATAACATCAGACAGATCGTAATCCACTTCCAGGTAGTGATCGTTAAACGCGATATTTTGTTCCGGATCCAACACCTCAAGCAGTGCTGACGCAGGATCACCGCGCATGTCAGATGACATTTTATCGATCTCATCCAGCAGGAACAGCGGGTTTTTTACGCCTACTTTTGCCATTTTCTGGATTAATTTACCCGGCATAGAGCCGATATAAGTACGGCGGTGACCACGAATTTCCGCTTCATCACGCACGCCGCCCAGCGCCATACGGACATATTTACGTCCGGTTGCGCGGGCAATAGATTGCCCCAGAGAGGTTTTACCCACCCCCGGCGGCCCGACCAGACACAGGATCGGCCCTTTAATTTTACTGACACGGCTTTGGACCGCGAGGTATTCAAGGATGCGCTCTTTAACCCGATCCAGACCATAATGGTCGCTATCGAGAATTTCCTGCGCTTTGCGCAGATCTTTTTTAACTTTGCTGCGCTTAACCCACGGAACCTGAATCATCCAGTCAATATAACTGCGGACAACGGTTGCTTCCGCAGACATCGGGGACATCATTTTCAGTTTTTGCAGCTCGGCTTCGGCTTTTTCTTTTGCCTCTTTCGGCATCTGCGCTTCTTCAATCTTACGTTTCAGCGCTTCAGCTTCATCCGGTGCGTCGTCCATCTCACCCAGCTCTTTCTGGATAGCTTTCATCTGCTCGTTGAGATAGTACTCGCGCTGGCTTTTTTCCATCTGTTTTTTGACGCGGTTACGGATACGTTTTTCCACCTGTAACAGGTCGATTTCCGATTCCATCATCGCCATCAGATACTCGAGGCGCTCAACCACATCAGGCATTTCTAATACAGATTGTTTATCCTGTAATTTCAATGTCATGTGGGAGGCAATAGTGTCTGCCAGTTTGGCGACATCCTCGATACTGTGTAAAGAAGTCAGGACTTCCGGCGGAATTTTTTTATTCAGTTTGATGTAACCTTCAAACTGATTGGTCGCTGTGCGTAACAGGACTTCCTGTTCACGCTCGTCCACAACCGGCGATTCCATCAGCTCAGCCTGGGCTGAGAAGAAATCACCGTTGTCGCTTAATGTTTTGATATGCGCACGTTGCAGACCTTCCACCAGCACTTTCACAGTGCCGTCCGGCAGTTTCAGCATCTGTAATACCGATGCGACTGTCCCGACTGAGAATAAATCATTGACGCCCGGTTCGTCCGTTGACGCTTCTTTCTGGGCGACTAACAGCACTTTCTTATCCATATCCATGGCTGTTTCCAGACAGTGGATGGATTTTTCGCGCCCGACAAATAAAGGAATAACCATGTGGGGATAAACCACCACATCGCGTAAAGGCAGTACCGGGATTTCAATGCGTTCAGCACGCTCAGGATTCATAGAGCACTCTCTTCGTTTAGCTTACGCCTTGTTAGGAACGTCGTGAAACACGTTTTTTACAGGTTCCACTCCATAGAATGATCAATATATGGGGATGCATTTCTTACATTCAATACTTTATTTAGTAAGAAAAGCGAAATGAGGGAAAATTCCCTCATTTTTATAATATTGATAACAAATTCACTAACTTTTCGTTACTCGCCGGAAACCTGTGCTTCAGGTTTACGGTAAATCAGCAAAGGTTCAGTTTGATTCGTGATCACATTTTCATCGATAACGACTTTTTCAACGTTTTCCATTGAAGGCAGATCGTACATCGTATTCAGTAATGCCGCTTCAACGATAGAGCGCAGACCACGGGCACCTGTTTTACGTTTCATCGCTTTTTCTGCGATAGCAACCAGGGCTTCACGGCGGAACTCCAGTTCGACATTTTCAATATTAAAAAGTGCCTGATACTGTTTCGTTAACGCGTTTTTTGGTTCCTGTAAAATCTGGATCAATGCGTCTTCATTCAGCTCACCGAGTGTAGCCACTACCGGCAGACGACCAATGAATTCAGGGATCAGACCAAATTTAATCAGGTCACCCGGCTCCACTTGTGCCAGTAATTCACCTTCCGTTGCTTTATCTTTATCGCCACGCACTTCGGCACCGAAACCGATACCTGAACGGGTATTCAGACGCTGTCCCACCACTTTATCAAGACCGGCAAATGCCCCGCCACAGATAAACAGAATTTTTGAGGTATCAACCTGCAAAAATTCCTGCTGAGGATGCTTACGTCCACCCTGCGGCGGCACTGCGGCGATAGTCCCTTCGACCAGTTTCAGCAACGCCTGCTGAACACCTTCGCCGGATACATCACGGGTAATTGACGGATTATCAGATTTACGTGAAATCTTATCAATTTCATCAATATACACGATACCGCGCTGAGCTTTCTCTACATCATAGTCGCATTTCTGTAAAAGCTTCTGAATGATATTTTCAACATCTTCGCCCACATAACCGGCTTCGGTCAGTGTGGTGGCGTCCGCCATGGTAAACGGAACATCCAGATAACGCGCCAGGGTTTCTGCCAGTAATGTTTTACCGCTGCCGGTTGGTCCGATAAGCAGAATATTACTTTTGCCCAGTTCTACGCCTTCCGCTGTTTTATCGCCGTTGCGTAAACGTTTGTAGTGATTGTATACCGCAACCGCCAGTACTTTTTTCGCCAGTTCCTGACCAATAACATAGTCATCAAGGTGCTGACGAATTTCATGAGGTGTCGGCAGTTCATTGCGATCACTGCGCTGTGCCGGGATCAGGTCTTTAATTTCTTCACGAATAATGTCATTGCATAAATCAACGCATTCGTCACAGATATACACTGACGGGCCGGCAATCAGTTTCTTAACCTCATGCTGACTTTTCCCGCAGAAAGAGCAGTACAGCAGCTTTCCTGAACCGTCTTTGCGTTTGTCTGTCATCAGTAAACCTCACTTAATCAGTACAGCTCATCATCATGAGCCGCAAAAAATGTCACGACACCGCAGTACCCTGCCTGTGGCAGGATACGGGCAACGCCTGTGTTACTTGTTACCGGCGTGTGTAAATATGGTCAACCAGGCCGTATTCCTGTGCTTCTTTAGCAGACAGGAAGCGATCACGCTCGGTATCACGCTGAATTTCCTCAACGGATTTACCGGTGTGATGAGCCAATAATTCATTCATGCGCGCTTTCACTTTCAGAATTTCCTGAGCATGAATTTCAATATCCGTTGCCTGTCCCTGATAGCCACCCAGCGGCTGGTGGATCATGACCCGAGAGTTAGGCAGGCAATAACGTTTGCCGGGCTCACCCGCCGTCAGTAAGAAAGAGCCCATGGAGCAGGCCTGGCCCACACAAATTGTGCTGACCTGTGGTTTGATAAACTGCATGGTGTCATAAATTGACATCCCGGCGGTAATAACCCCACCCGGTGAGTTAATGTAAAGACTGATGTCTTTTTCCGGGTTTTCAGCTTCCAGGAAGAGTAATTGTGCCACGACCAGGTTTGCCATATGATCTTCAACCTGACCGGTTAAAAAGATAATACGGTCTTTTAATAAGCGTGAATAGATATCATAGGAGCGTTCACCGCGTGCTGTCTGCTCGATAACCATTGGCACCAGCGCCATGTTGGGTGCGAAAGTATCCTGATTGTCGTGATATGACATGTCCATCTCCTGATTGAATTTTATTGGTGCCTGCCGAATGGGACTATTTTACTTGAGATCCGGTAAGATGACCATGTGCTATCGGTGATTCGGCCATATAATCAGCATATCCCGCCCGGCAATTACCTGATATGGCAAATATGGGGGATAACCCCGGCTTTTTTCAAGGAAAATTGTCATATATAACGAAAAAACCGCAGACAATGCATATTGTCTGCGGTTTTGATCAGATAAACAGCAAAGAGCTGTTCACAGAGAGAGGATTAACCTGCTGCCTGAACCTGGTTCATCAGTTCAGTAAAGCCGGTTTCTTTATCAGTCACTTTCGCTTTCGCCAGAACAGTTTCAATTGCCTGCTCTTCCAGTGCCAGATTGCGGATACCTTCCATCATCTGATTGTTTTTGTTGTAGTATTCTACAACTTCTGACGGATCTTCATACGCAGAAGCCATTTCTTCAATCAGCATGTTAACGCGATCGTCTTCGGCTTTCAGTTCGTTAGAGAGATGACTTCGCCTAACAGCAGGCCAACTTTCACGCGGCGTTTAGCCTGTTCTTCGAACAGTTCACGCGGCAGTTCCATCGCCTGTTGCTCTGAACCACCGAAACGCTGTGCTGCCTGCTTACGCAGCTCTTCGATTTCAGTATCAACAGCTGCTTTCGGTACATCGATTTCGTTTGCTTTCAGCAGACCGTCGATAACCTGAGTTTTAACACGGTTGCGCACAGCATTTTTCAGCTCGCGTTCCATGTTTTTACGGATTTCTGCTTTCAGACCATCCAGAGAACCGTCGCCGATACCGAAGCGTTTAATAAACTCTTCAGTCATTTCCGGCAGTTCGCGCTCTTCCACTTTTTTCAGTGTGATAGCGAACTTCGCTGCTTTCCCTTTCAGGTTTTCAGCGTGGTAATCTTCAGGGAAAGTCACATCGATTTCGAATTCTTCACCGGCTTTATGACCGACAACACCGTCTTCAAAGCCCGGAATCATACGGTTCTGACCCATGACCAGAACGAAATCAGAGGATTTACCACCGTCGAACGCTTCGCCGTCAACAGTACCTGCGAAATCGATAGTGATGCGATCGTCAGCTTTCGCTGCATCTTCAATCACTTTCCATTCAGCCTGCTGCTTGCGCAGAGTTTCAACCATGCCATCGATGTCAGCATCTTTGACGGTAACAACCGGTTTTTCAACTTCGATTGTTTCCAGACCTGTCAGCTCAACTTCAGGGAACACTTCAAATTCAACAGTATATTTGAAGTCCTGACCATCCTGATACGGCTCGTCTACTTTGTAGTCCGGTGCGCCGACAGGATTGATTTTGTTCTCGATGATAGCGCTGACGAAATTACGTGACATAATCTCGCTGAGTGCATCCTGAACAGCCATCGCGCCATAACGCTGCTTGATGATGTTCTGTGGCACTTTACCTTTACGGAAGCCGTCAATACGTGCTTTCTTGGCGATTTCAGCTAATTCTTTATTTACTGCTTTGTCAATTTCGGCGGCAGGAACGGTGATTAATACACGACGCCCAAGGCCTTCAGTCGTTTCAACAGAAACTTGCATCTTATTACCTCAAAAAAGTCTATTGCTCGGTCAACTCCAGATCCCACGCACGGCACTTTGCCCGCGTGAAACGATAATGAACCGGGGTGGTCGCATTTAAAAACCGAGTTCCCTTATATTCAGAAGCGTCCCGAAACCATACGGAATTTCAGACGCGACATTATAGCGATGCTGACACTCCGCGTCGAGGAGCGCAGGCAAAAGAGCCTTAAATTCATTCTTTTTATATCAAAATTTGTGCGATGAGCCGGTTTTTTGCACAATCCGCGACTCACTGACCGCCGCCATGACAACGCGGCGATGCCTCCACACTTCCCTGAGCCCGGTTCCACTCATCCGGCGTGTAAGTATGAAGTGCCAGGGCGTGAACCCCGCCTGAAAGCTCATCGGCCAACAGTGTATAGATATGGCGGTGACGCCCGACCAGGCGCATACCATCAAAAATATCACTGACCACCACCACTTTAAAGTGAGTTTCAGATCCGGCAGGGACATTATGCTGACCGCTTTCATTCATCACATCTATATGATGAGGCGTCAGTGCCAAATTCAGTTTTTCAGTGATACGTTGCTGCATCACAGCAGGGAATGATGCCGACATAACTATCCTCAGGTCAATGTATGCTTGCGGGGAATGCCCAGTGTAGTGAGTTTTTTATCAAAATCCATACCAATCCGCGATAAAGCCGATTATCATCATGCGTTAATCTGAACAC
The DNA here is from genome assembly GCF_001676055.1 of Morganella psychrotolerans. Classification (GTDB taxonomy): domain Bacteria; phylum Pseudomonadota; class Gammaproteobacteria; order Enterobacterales; family Enterobacteriaceae; genus Morganella; species Morganella psychrotolerans_B. The sequence continues at coordinate 53,494 of NZ_LZEX01000042.1, forward strand.
GCACACCGCCGACGACAATCCGGTGCTGTGACTGACTTCAACAACTTATAACGGATTCATATTATGTTGAAAAAATACCTCTTTCCGCTGTTCGCGCTGATATTATTAGCTGGTTGTCAGGCACCGTCGAACACCTTATCCATCGAGCCCGTGATGAAATTACCACCGGCGGATCCAACACTCGGCGCGATAACTATTTCCATTACCGGTGTCGATAACCGTTCATCTCAGACACTGGCTGAATTCAGCCGTAACGGGCAGCTGGCACAGTTACGTCCGTCACGCGACCTGCGTTTCCTTATGCAGGAAGCTCTGGAAAAACAAATGGTTGCACGTGGGTTCATGATTGGCACTCCGGCGGCGGCAAATGTTCAGATAGCGATAAATACCTTTAAAGCGAATGTTCAGGAAGGCAGTGTCCGCCATAACATTACCGCTAACATTGAGGTTACCGTACTCGCCACCGCGCAAAATAACAGTACAAAAAGCAGAACATTCCGCACCAGCTATAATGTGCAGGGACCGTTCAGCGCCAGCAATGAAAAAGTGACGGATGCCTTTAACCGCGCACTCAGTGATATTGTTGCCGACATGGCTCAGGACACACAAATCAGCCAGTTCATCAAACAAAACGCCCGCTATTAATTTGTCCGGACAGCCCTGCACTTTCAGGTACAGGGCTGCCCGGTTGTTTTTCTGCCTATCGTGTTTTTCTTTTGATACATATCGCTTTTCTTTTAATAACAAAGAGTGTCACCGCCGGTGATACGTAAGGATAATAATGTTCCGGAGTATTTGGGCGACTTACAGTCAGCGGAATGCCCGTATTCTTTTACTGCTCGGGTTTGCTTCCGGGTTGCCGCTGGCACTGACCGGCGGAACACTCCAGGCCTGGATAACAGTGGAAAATGTCGATATTAAAACCATCGGTTTTTTTTCGCTGGTCAGCCAGGCGTATGTCTTTAAATTTTTGTGGGCGCCCTTTATGGATCGCTACCAGCTGCCGTTTCTCGGACGTCGCCGCGGCTGGATGCTGACCACACAAATCCTGTTGATCATCAGCATTATTGCAATGAGCATGATGAAGCCATCGGAGCACCTCTGGTGGCTGGCTGCCGCTGCCGCTGTTGTCGCGTTTTGTTCTGCATCGCAGGACATTATTTTTGATGCCTATAAAACGGATCTGCTTTCTGCAAAAGAGCGTGGTACCGGGGCTGCGATATCAACATTAGGTTACCGGCTGGCGATGCTGGTTTCCGGCGGGCTTGCGCTGCTGATAGCACACCGCTATACCGGCTGGCAGAATATGTATCTGCTGATGGCTGCAATCATGCTTGTCGGTGTATTTGCCACCCTGATGGCAAAAGAGCCCGTAACAGATGCGCCGCCGCCACGGACACTGCGGGAAGCCGTCCGTGATCCTCTGGCTGAGTTTTTTGGCCGTAATAATACCTGGCTGCTGTTACTGCTGATCGTCCTCTATAAAATGGGAGATGCATTTGCATTAACACTCAGTACACCATTTTTGATCCGTGGTGCCGGGTTCGGTCCTGACGAAGTCGGGCTTATCAATAAAACCCTGGGGCTGGCAGCAACGATTATCGGCGCACTGTACGGCGGTTATCTGATGCAGCGCTGGAGTCTGTTTAAATCACTGATGTTCTTCGGAATAATTCAGGGATTCTCGAATCTCGGCTATTGGGTACTGACTGTTACACCACAAAATATTTATATGATGGGTGGCGTTGTATTCATCGAAAACATTTGTGGCGGGATGGGAACGGCAGCCTTTGTCGCACTGCTGATGACGCTGTGTAACCGGTCATTCTCAGCAACACAGTTTGCGCTGTTATCTGCGCTCTCAGCCGTCGGGCGCGTGTATACCGGGCCATTCGCCGGATGGATGGTTGAGTTCTACGGCTGGAGCTGGTTCTATATGTTTACCGTTGTTGCCGCCGTTCCGGGATTGCTGTTACTGCTGCTATGCAGGCAGACGCTGCGCTATACCCAGGAAACAGAACAATTTCTGCCCCGGCGCCATTTCCGGGCCGGTTACCGTCTGGCGCTCTCATTACTCGGGATCACCGCCGCCCTGTTTACAGCAAGCCTGATCCTGCTGCTTACCGGCGCGTTCGGTCTCACCCCTGAATTCATTCCCGACACACTGAAAGGTGACATTTTCATTTACGGACTGAATATCGGGATTGCCGGTTTATTCCTGGGCGGGCTGCTTGATTATTGCGCACTTCGCCGGGATAAGCTGACCTGACGCTGTTACCAGTACCGGAAAAAATTCAATCAAAAGTTTATAAAGCCAGTTTAAACTGGCTTTTTTATTGTTATCTTTTAGATGCTGATCACATTTAATATAATTTATTTCTTAAAATTACATTCAAAACCACAAATACATCACGTTCCATATTTTCCTTTTCCTTCCTTCACCCTATATTCGCCATTGTTATTTCTGGCCTCTTAACTCTTTAACTACAAAATAAATAGCTGACAAATTATGAAAAAAACGACTATTGCAGCCATCATCGCTGCAACAACCGCGTTTTCTGCGCAGGGTGAGTATCAATGGGGATTTGCAAACGTCAGTATGAACTATCTGGACTGGACTGAGCACACAACGCATAAAAGCGGAAACAGTTCACATAAAGACGACTTTGCTTACCTGGAACTTGAAGGCGGTGCCGGCTACTCCTGGGGTGAGCTTTACGGTTTCTTCGATCTGGAAAATGCGTTTAACAGCAAAACAGATTCTGACGCCGGTGATAATCAACGCTACACCTTCAAAACCACGGGTCGCTTCTACCTGGGTGACAGCGGTTTTAACGCCTACGGACACGTTTACGGCACCTATTCCCTGCCGGGAAACGGCGGTAACTTCCATGAAGTAAATACCCTGTACGGGATCGGGTACAACACCGATTTCCACGGTTTATGGCTCAAGCCATTCGCGGCACTCCACTATGTTGATCAAACGTTTTACAGCGGTAACAACGGCTATGTGCTTGGCTGGGTTGCCGGATATGATTTCAATCTGTGGAATGAAAAATTCAGTGTCACCAACTGGCATGAGATGGAATTTAACCGTAATGAACGTTACGGCAATGGCGGACGAAATGGTATCAATGGAGCGCTCGCCTTATGGTGGACACCTGTTCCGTCTGTCACAACCGGTATCCAGTACCGCTATGCTGATAATAAATTAGGTGAAGATTTCTATCAGCAGGCAATAGTTTATAGTATTAAATATAACTTCTAGATCACATTTTCAGACCACAGGGGGCAAAAGCCCCCGTATTCTTACTAATAACTTGTTTCTGAATAGAAAATTTTCACTAATCTGTCATATAAAGTGTAATAATTAGTGTTATCTCCTTTCGGTATTACATTCCCTAATCTAAGCTTAAACATCAACTTGTCGCTTGTTTGTTAAAAGTAAGGTTTTTATTTTACTTTTACACAAAGAATTACCCACTTGTGATCCTTTTAACATAAAGAGCCAACAATTGGTGTAATTCTATTACATATATTTACACTAATCCTACCTTGCCGTAATATGTGCGGACTGATGAAACGACAATAGTACTGAGCACCTTTATTTTTGGGGTCGTTGGATGAGCTTATGAACTACAAAAAGAGTATCGGGATAGTCATGCTGCTCGCAGCCACGCTTTTATCAGGCGGGTGCGATATGGTGTTGATGGATCCAAAAGGCACTATCGGAGCACAGCAGAAAACGCTGATTTTAACTGCAATTGGTCTGATGCTTATTGTGGTCATTCCGGTCATTATCATGACAATCGTTTTTGCCATGCGCTACCGGGAAGCAAAAAAAGCAACTTACCGTCCTAACTGGGCGCATTCAAACAAAATTGAACTTGTCGTCTGGACTGTTCCAATCATTATCATTCTGATTCTGGGAACAATTACATGGAAAACCACCCACGAACTGGATCCTTACAAACCGCTGGTCAGTGATCAGGAACCTGTCACTATTCAGGTTATTTCTATGGATTGGAAATGGTTGTTTATCTATCCGGATCAAGGCATTGCCACTGTGAATGAGATTGCATTCCCGGTCAGTGTTCCCGTTAATTTCAAAATCACTTCTGACTCTGTAATGAATTCATTTTTCATTCCGCAGTTAGGCGGTCAGATTTACGCAATGGCCGGCATGCAAACCAAACTGCATCTCATTGCTGATGAACCGGGTGTGTATAAAGGAATTTCCGCGAGTTACAGCGGTCATGGCTTCTCTGACATGAAATTTACCGCAACCGCCACCCCGACACGTGAAGCCTTTGATGAATGGGTCGCCAAAGTGAAAGCCTCGCCGGATACCCTGAACACCACTGACGCGTTCAATGCATTAGCAAAACCGAGTGTTAATAACCCGGTCGCCTACTTCTCAACCGTCAAGCCAAATCTGTTTGTGGATACCATTAACAAATTTGGTCACGCCGGTCATGGCAGCGCAAAAATGCAGGAAGGCGAAAGCCATTCAATGATGGATATGAGTGCAGATGAACACAGCAGCCATACGCCTGTGGCAACTCATACCGGAAATAAGGGGTAAAGCATGTTCGGAAAATTAACACTGGATGCAGTTCCCCTGCATGAACCGATTGTCGTTGTGACGCTGCTCGGTATCATCTTAGGTGGCCTTGCAGTCCTCGGTTTAATCACCTACTTCCGTAAATGGGCGTGGTTATGGACCGGATGGTTAACAACTGTTGACCATAAAAAAATTGGTATTATGTACATCATTGTGTCACTGGTGATGTTAATCCGTGGTTTCGCGGATGCCATTATGATGCGTGCCCAACAGGCACTCTCTTCCGCCGGTGAAGCCGGGTTCCTTCCGCCTGAGCATTACGACCAAATCTTTACCGCTCACGGCGTCATCATGATCTTCTTCGTGGCAACGCCATTTGTTGTCGGTCTGATGAACCTGGTTGTGCCGCTGCAGATTGGCGCGCGTGATGTTGCCTTCCCGTTCCTGAACTCCCTGAGTTTCTGGTTCTTTGTCGTCGGCGTCCTGTTAGTGAATATTTCACTGGGTGTCGGTGAATTCGCACAAACCGGCTGGCTGGCTTATCCGCCATTATCCGGGCTTGAATATAATCCGGGTGTCGGGGTTGATTACTGGCTGTGGAGTCTTCAGATTTCCGGTATCGGTACATTGCTGACCGGGGTTAACTTCTTTGCCACTGTATTGCGTATGCGCGCACCGGGTATGTCGATGATGAAAATGCCGGTCTTTACCTGGGCGGCATTCTGTACCAACATCCTGATTATCGCAGCATTCCCTATTCTGACTGTCACTTTAACCGGCCTGACGCTTGACCGTTACATGGGCACCCATTTCTTTACCAATGATATGGGCGGCAACATGATGATGTACATCAACCTGGTATGGGCATGGGGCCATCCGGAAGTGTATATCCTGGTTCTGCCGGTATTCGGGGTCTTCTCTGAAGTCACTGCGACATTCTCGAAAAAACGACTGTTCGGCTACACCTCTCTGGTGTGGGCAACCATCGCGATTACCGTGCTTTCTTTTATCGTCTGGCTGCATCACTTCTTCACCATGGGTTCCGGTGCAAACGTCAATGCCTTCTTTGGTATTGCCACGATGATTATCTCCATTCCGACAGGCGTGAAGATATTTAACTGGCTGTTCACCATGTATCAGGGCCGTATTGAGCTGAAAACACCGATGCTCTGGACTATCGGCTTCATTATCACCTTCTCAGTCGGTGGTATGACCGGGGTTCTGCTGGCGGTGCCTGGCGCGAACTTTGTTCTTCATAACAGCCTGTTCCTGATTGCGCACTTCCATAACGTAATTATCGGCGGTGTGGTCTTCGGGTGCTTTGCAGGTACTGCTTACTGGTTCCCTAAAGCTTTCGGTTTCACGCTGAATGAAAAATGGGGTGTTCGCGCATTCTGGTGCTGGTTCATCGGTTTCTTCGTTGCCTTTATGCCGGTTTACGTGCTGGGCTTTATGGGAATGACCCGTCGTATCAGCCAGAACATTGACCCGGTATTCCATACTATGCTGGTTATTGCCGCTGTCGGTGTGGCGATTATCGGTGTCGGTATTCTGTGCCAGGTTATTCAGTTCTACGTCAGTATCCGTGACCGTCACCAGAACCGTGACCTGACCGGCGACCCGTGGGGCGGACGTACACTGGAGTGGGCAACATCTTCACCACCGCCGTTCTATAACTTCGCGCAAGTACCGGATGTTCAGTCCCGTGATGAATGGTGGGACATGAAAGAAAAAGGTACCGCTTACAAACGCCCTGCAAAATATGAAGAAGTTCATATGCCGAAAAACACGGCAGCAGGTGTGATTATCGCCGGTTTCAGCCTGATCTTTGGTTTCGCCATGATCTGGCATATCTGGTGGCTCGCGATTGTCGGTTTCGCCGGTATGATCGTGACCTGGATTGCAAAAAGCTTCGATGAAGATGTGGATTACTATGTTCCTGTGGCGGAAGTCGAAGAAATCGAGAACGCCCACTACGAACAACTGAGCAAGGCAGGTGCGGATAATGTCAACTAATACCCTGACTCAACATAATAACGCCCATGATGATCATGGGCATCACGATGCAGGCGCGACCAAAGTCTTCGGATTCTGGATCTACCTGATGAGTGACCTTATTCTGTTTGCGAGTCTTTTCGCCATCTACGTGGTACTGAAAGACGGTACTGCGGGCGGCCCGTCCGGCAAGGAGATCTTTAACCTGCCGTTCGTTCTGGTTGAAACCTTCCTGCTGTTATTCAGCAGTATTACCTATGGTTTTGCCATGCTGGCGATGAACCGTAACAAGGTCAGTCAGGTTAATTCGTGGTTATTCGTTACTTTCCTGCTCGGCCTCGGCTTCGTGGCAATGGAAATTTATGAATTCCATGAATTAATCAGTGAGGGTTATGGTCCGGATCGCAGCGGCTTCCTCTCCGGCTTCTTTACCCTGGTTGCGACACACGGACTTCACGTCACTGCAGGTCTTATCTGGATTATTATCATGATTATCCAGAACAGCCGCCGCGGACTCACAGAAGTGAACAAGACGCGTCTGAGCTGCCTGAGCCTGTTCTGGCACTTCCTGGACGTCGTATGGATTTGTGTGTTCACCGTTGTTTATCTGTTGGGGGCACTGTAATGAGTCATTCAAATACAGCAAATACCGGTGCAAGCCACGGTAGTGTAAAAACTTATCTGATTGGCTTTATTCTGTCCGTCATTCTGACAGTTGTGCCGTTTTACATGGTTATCGAGGGCACAGCATCACCATCCGTGATTCTGGCGACCGTCGTCATTAGCGCCGTTGTACAGATTTTGGTTCACCTGGTGTGCTTCTTACACATGAATACCGCCTCTGAAGAGCGTTGGAACCTGATTGCGTTCCTGTTCACACTCCTCATTATCGGTATCGTGGTAATTGGTTCACTGTGGATTATGTACAACCTGAACATCAATATGATGGTTGATTAAAGGTTGCCGATATGATTAAGCAATACCTGCAAGTCACCAAGCCCGGAATTATTTTCGGAAACCTGATTTCCGTGATAGGGGGATTCCTGCTCGCCTCCAAAGGCGATATTGATTACCCTCTGTTCATGGCAACATTGCTCGGTGTTTCGCTGGTCGTGGCATCCGGTTGTGTATTTAACAATTATATTGACCGCGACATTGATTCTGTCATGGAACGCACCAAAAACCGCCCTCTGGTCAGGGGGCTGATTGACCCTAAAGTCAGTCTGGTATATGCCTCTGTACTGGGTATTGCCGGTATGGTGCTGCTTTTGGTTGCTGCCAACGCGGTTGCTATGCTGATTGCAGTGGTCGGGTTTGTCATTTATGTCGGGGTTTACAGCCTCTATATGAAACGCAAATCTGTTTACGGTACGCTGGTCGGTAGCTTGTCCGGTGCCGCTCCGCCGGTTATCGGTTACTGTGCAGTGACGGGGCAGTTTGATACCGGTGCGCTTATCCTGTTGTTAATCTTCAGTTTATGGCAGATGCCGCATTCGTATGCGATTGCCATTTTCCGGTTCAAAGATTACCAGGCGGCCAATATCCCTGTATTGCCGGTGATTAAAGGTATCTCTGTGGCGAAAAACCACATTATCCTGTACATCATCGCCTTTATGTTTGCCACTCTGATGCTCGCTATCAGTGGTTACGCGGGATATAAATACCTGATTGTCGCGGCGGCAGTCAGTGTATGGTGGCTGGGAATGGCACTGTCGGGCTATAAAACAACTAACGATCGCCTGTGGGCACGTAAGCTGTTCGTATTCTCCATTGTCGCTATTACATCACTCAGCGTTATGATGTCAGTGGATCCGGGCGTCGCTAATGACACCCTGCTGGCTTACGTCCGGTAATATTTGTCCTCTGTAATAACAAAATGGCAGGGCTTCCCTGCCATTTTGTGTTTAGCAAAAACCGCAAATCTCATTAGAATGTGGTGTCTGTCTTTTTGAGGTTACTCCATGAACGATAATAAAATGACCCCGTCCGAACGTCGCGCGACCTGGGGGTTAGGCTCGGTATTTTCTTTGCGCATGCTCGGCATGTTCATGGTTCTCCCCGTTATCACCACCTTCGGTCTTGATCTTAAAGATGCCACCAGCACTCTGACAGGCTTTGCTATTGGTGTTTATGGTCTGACTCAGGCTATCTTTCAAATTCCTTTCGGTCTGCTCTCCGACAGAATCGGCAGAAAGCCGCTGATAATCGCCGGATTGATTATTTTTATCGCCGGCAGCCTCGTTGCCGCATTCAGTGATTCCATTTACGGCATCATTGTTGGTCGTGCCCTGCAAGCGCGGGCGCCATTTCTGCAGCTGTCATGGCGCTTCTTTCTGATGTTACCCGCGAGCAAAACCGCACAAAAGCGATGGCATTCATCGGGATAAGTATTGGTATCACCTTTGCAATCGCACTGGTTCTGGGACCGATTCTCGCGAATATTGTTGGTCTGAGCGGATTATTTCAGGGAATTGCCCTGCTCGCGTTTCTTGCCATAATCGTCACATTGTATGTTGTGCCGGATAACCCGGAGCACCGGAAAAACCGCGAAACGGCCATTGTTAAAGGTGCACTAAAACGGGTCTTATTTGATAAGCAACTTACACGGCTGAATTTCGGGATTCTCGCACTCCATACTCTGCTGATGGCAACCTTTGTCGCTCTTCCGCTGGTCATGAGCGATGCAGGACTTGATCGTGGATTACACTGGAAAGCCTATCTCTATACCATGCTGATTGCCTTTGTTTCCGTTCTGCCGTTCATTATTTACGCAGAAAAATACCGGAAAATGAAACAGGTGTTTATCTGTTGTGTCGTGATGATGATGCTGGCAGAAGTCACCTTTTTGCTGGCAGGAAAAAACCTCTGGTTACTGTACCTCGGGTTGCAAATTTTCTTTATTGCATTCAATGTGATGGAAGCTATTTTACCGTCCCTTATCAGTAAAGAAGCCCCCGCCGGATATAAAGGCACGGCAATGGGAATTTACTCCACCAGCCAGTTTCTCGGCGTTGCGCTCGGCGGCAGCCTCGGCGGATTACTGTATAACATAAACGGTGCATTCGCCGTATTCGGCGGCGGGCTTGTCCTGACACTTATCTGGCTGGCAGTCAGCATGACACTGCGCCAACCGCCGTATGTCAGCAGTATTCGTCTGGATTTATCCCAAAATAATATTAATTATCAATTAATCGCAGATATATTGCGCGGGCAGCCGGGGGTCAGTGATGTGGTGATTATTGAAGAGGAACGGGCGGCGTATATCAAGACAGATACAAAACTGTCAAACCGCAGCCAGCTCGAAGCTGTGCTGCAGGGATAATCAAAAACCGGCAACCTGTAAACGGGTTGCCGGGCAATACTTAATCGCGGAAATTTTTAAACTGGAACGGTTGTCCCAATTTTCCACCGCGCACCAGCGCCATAACAGCCTGCAAATCATCACGGGCTTTCCCCGTAACACGGACTTCTTCGCCCTGAATCTGCGTCTGAACTTTCAGCTTACTGTCTTTAATCAGTTTGACGATTTTTTTCGCCAGCGCGGTATCAATACCCTGTAACAATGTGGCTTCCACACTGTACATTTTTCCGCTGTGTTCCAATTCATCCGGAACCGTCAGAGACGCACCTTCAATTCCGCGTTTCGCCAGTTTTTCACGAACGATATCAATCAATTGGTTAACCTGGAAATCGGACTCACTGGTCACTTTAACACTGTTATTTTTTTCATTGAGTTCAATTGTGGCGCTCACATTACGAAAATCAAAGCGGCTGGTCACTTCACGCTGCGCATTTTCCACGGCGTTACGCACTTCATGTAATTCAACTTCAGAAACAATATCAAATGATGGCATTGTATGATCTCCCTATATTCAACTGACCGGCATAATACCGGGTTTATCAAACCAACAAAAGCACTATATTTTCCGCTGTATTTACTAAGGCAGTACCGGTATAAAAGTGGTACTATTCAGTGATATTGCTCACATCTTTTTCACTGTCCGGAGTCCTTATGAAAATAACAGTACTGGGTTGTGGCGCAATCGGGAAACTCTGGCTTGCTGCACTGTCCGGCAATCATGAGGTGCAGGGATGGCTGCGCATTCCCCAACCCTATCTGAATGTAAATATTGATTCTCTTAACGGAGAGCCTTTCTACGGTCAATTTACCACAAATGACCCGGAATTCCTGGCTGAAACCGAATTACTGCTGGTTTGTCTGAAAGCCTGGCAGGCTTCAGAAGCTGTCAACCAGTTATTGCCGCAAATACCCGAATCCTGCCCTGTGCTGCTGCTTCATAACGGCATGGGCGTTGCCCGTGAACTATCCCGGGTGACCAATCCGCTGCTGACCGGCGTCACCTCTCATGGTGCATCTGAAGAAAATGGTTTACTTCACCACAACCGCAATGGTATGACCCACATTGGTCCGGTCAATGATCGCGCCCGTCACTACGGCTATCTGGCGGATATTCTGCATGATGCCCTGCCTGATGTCGCCTGGCATAACGAAATTGATGCCGCCAGCTGGCAAAAACTGGCAGTGAATTGTGTGATATCCCCGCTGACGGTCATTTATGACTGTAAAAATGGCGGGCTGATGGCGCATCTGCCACAAGTTCGCGAGCTGTGTGATGAAGTCGCTCTTGTGATGCAGCGGGAAGGTATCCATACTGATAGCGCGGATATCTATGAATATATCCTGCATGTCATTGAAAAAACAGCAGACAGCAGTTCATCAATGCGCCAGGATATTCTCTATGGCCGCTATACTGAAATTGATTATATTACCGGCTATTTGCTGCAACGCGCCCGTTATCACGGAATTTTACTGCCGGAAAATATTCACGTTTACAGCCTCGTAAAACAGAAAGAGGAACAAAATGCCCCCTTCAGTTCTCATTTGTCTCGCTGACGGCTGCGAAGAAATTGAAACCGTCACCACGGCTGATTTACTTATCCGTGCCGGTATTCAGGTAACACTGGCCAGTGCCAATAATGATGGCGGCTGCCTTATCACCGGCTCACGGGGGATCCGCTTACAGGCAGATCTCCCGCTGGTGCGTGTTGCCGATGAACCTTTTGATGCCATTGTGCTGCCCGGCGGCCTGAAAGGGGCAGAAAACCTGCGGGACAGCCCGCTGGTGATTGAAAAAATCCGCCGGATGCAGTGCGAAGAGAAAATTGTGGCGGCTATCTGTGCGGCACCGTCCGTTATCCTGGTGACTCACCAACTGTTTCCTCTCGGCAATATGACCGGCTACCCGGCATTACAGGATAAAATCCCCGCTAAACAGTGGGTGAACCAACGCGTTTATTTTGATGAGCGGGTAAATCTGCTGACCAGTCAGGGACCTGCGACCGCGATTGACTTTGCACTGCGCCTGATTGATTGCCTGTGCGGACAGGAAACAGCGGCACGGGTTGCCGCAGAGTTAGTACTGCCGCCGGGGATCTGGAACTATCAGGACATTCCTGAATGGACGCCTGACAATCGCTGAACAGAATAAAGCCCGGCAGATAACTGATACCGGGCTTTTATTTTAAACCGTCAAATTGTCAGCAAGGCACAACATTACTCTTGTATATCAATCTGCTGCCACTCTTTCGTTTTCAGTAAAAAACGACCTTCTTTGAGCTTGTTCCAGTTGGTTTGCCGCAATTCTGAAGACATAGATTCACTCTCCTGTGAATCAACCTGCCGCCACTCATCCATTTCTGCGCCTTCCTCCGTCACCACGGTTATCCGCTGCCAGACATAGCAGGAAAATGAGGTTCTCAGCGGTTCGTAATAACAGGCAACCACATCATTTTCGCCGTCTTTATTCACATCTGCCATAAACCCGAGACACTCTGAATCCGTATTTTTTTCCTTACAGTACCAACTTTCCGGAAAATCCGGATTACCCGACCACCAGCTGTCAGGTAGTGCAGGGCTGTTTTTGGCAATAAGCAGAATCTCTTTCAGGGTAACGGATTCGCGTTGATCATAAGGCGAATACTCCAGTTCCGTACTGTATTGCGGGGAAGCCTTCAGTGTGGCAAGCGCTGCTTCACCACGACGTCCGAGGGATTCAAGGTGGTATTTCAGATCAGAATCTATCTTGATTTTTCCGTCGCCGATTGCTGCCATCAGGCTGTTTACTGAAATACGGTTAAAATCAGCCAGCGGGCTGCTGATCACCAGTATTCCGGCGATCAAAACTAATATCCCTGCTTTATTAATAGTACCTAACAAGCCGGCCCAATTACTGCGGCGGCAGAGCACTGCAATACTGTATGCGAGGATAATCGTGGTTAAAAACAGCGCAAGGGTAAATGCATACAACCGGCTTATACTCCAGCTGTACTGATTGACGCGCATAAGGATCCCGTACAGCGACAGTACAGAGAAAATATTCAGTAACACGATACTGAACAACACAAAGTGATTCAGCCAGCCCCGGAAGCGAAATGGCTCCGTGCCTGCACCATACACCAGATTCAGCAGAATAATATTCAGGATCAGAAACCAGAGCATGGTAAATGAATCAAGTCCGCTAACCCGTGCCCCTGTGCCGGCAGAGAAAATAAGCCCCGCAATAAATATCACTGCAATGATATTCAGTACCGGTAACAGAACCCGCGCAACATAACCGGCAATTTTCCCCGCCTGAAAATCAAAGGCTGAGCGCATAAAGACCAGGCTGATATTAAAACCCAGACAAAAACCAACCCAATAAATCAATGCATTATCAAATGCTTCACTGAGATAAGTGAGATTTACAATGCCAAACAGAAAACCGGCCAGTTTAACTATCCCGGCAACTATTCCACCAATCACACAGGCAAGGACACCTAATACCACGTTCCGGATATAACTGTTAATTAAGCTGAGATAGTCGGGATTGCGGACGCCGGTATTCAGGCGTAATTGCAGCCACGGCAGCAGAAAGAAAAACAGCAGGGTCAGCATCACTATAGCCGTGAACGGATCGGCCTCACTCTCTGATTTAGCCTCTCCGCCGTACCAGAAATTAATCCAGACGATCAGCAAAACGGCACATACCAGAAAGAGATAAAACAGTGCTGATTTGAGGCTCGTGACCAGATAGCTGCTCACTGACGGCACAAATATCGCCAGTAACATCGGCAGATAAACAACCGGTGCCGGCAACCCGATATAATTTCTCAGCGTATAATCCGTCGCCGCATACAGAACGACACCCTGTAAAATGGCCATGACGATAATAAAAAGATAAATATAACGGCTGAACGATATCTGCTGTATGGCGTTTTTCATCCCGGCTCCCTGCTCAGTAAAAAATATCGCATGTCGAAAGAACATAATATGCTTATGTATAAACGGGTATCAATTTATTCTGAAAATGATTATTTACATAGTTATACCCGTATTCATTCAGGATGCGACCAACAAACCGGCAGTTTGAATGAATAAGGTATAAAAAACCCCGTGTTTTCACGCACAGGGTCAGATATCTCATTTATTCACGGCTCAGGGACGATACACTTTCACATTAGTGAAACCCTGCTCCAGCAAATAAAGTGCCTGCAAGCGGCTCATCACACCCCGGTCACAATACAACAGGTAATCGGTCTCTTTTGGTAAATCACCAAACTGTGAGCTGAGTTTATAGAATGGCAGTAATTTAACATTCACACCGTCAATGACCAGCGGATGTGATTCCTGTTCCTCCGGCGAGCGGATATCCAGTACCACGTCAGCGCCTGACAGCTCTGAAACCATCTCAACTTCGGTTACCTGCTGCTGCGGATTTTTTGTGATTTCGCGGATATCAATATTTTGCGCGGCAGCGACAACATCATTAAGAATAGCAAAGTTGAATTTCTCTTCTTCTGCTTCGATTTTCTCTTTAATGGCTTTAACTGTCGGGTTTTTCGAGATAACGCCGCAGAATTCCGGCATAACGCGGGCAAAATCTTCTGTACCGATTTCGCGGGCAACATTGATAATGGTTTCTTTATCATGAGAGATAAGCGGACGCAGCACCAGGGTGTCAGTCGCGTTATCAATCATGCGCAGATTGGTTAAGGTCTGGCTGGATACCTGTCCCAAAGCCTCACCGGTAACAATCGCCTGCACGCCGTAGCGCTGTGCCACAGCAGATGCCGCGCGTACCATCATGCGTTTGAGTACCACGCCCATCTGGCCGTCATCCACATTTTCCAGAATCTCAGCCACGACCGGCTCGAAATTAACTGCGACAAAACGGACTTTGTGCGAACTGCCGAAACGGTTCCACAGGTAATGAGCCACCTGTTTCACACCCGTTTCATGGGCGGCACCGCCTAAATTAAAGAAGCAGTAATGCACACGACAACCACGGCGCATCAGCATATAGCTGGAAACCCCGGAATCGTACCCGCCGGAAATCAGCGATAACACCTCTTCCTGTGTCCCGATAGGGAAACCGCCGATACCTTCCAGGCGACGGACCACGAGGATCAGTTTATCGTCTTCCACTTCCAGATTCACCGTGACATCCGGATGAGTCAGTTTCACTTTTGCTGATGCAATATGCTGGTTCAGACCACCGCCGACATAGCGCTCAACCTCACTGGAGGTAAACGGATGTTTGCCCCGGCGCTTAACACGGACACAAAATGTTTTATTTTCCAGTGACGCGCCGTACATCTCAAATGCCTGCTCATAAATATTGTGCAGGTCGGTGAATGCGCGATCTTCCACCTGTAAAATATGGTGGATGCCCGGAATGCGGGTCAGGCGGTCAGCAACCCCTTCACCCAGCTCTTCTTTCTTCACGCGGACTTCAATAAAATCCCAGTGACGAACAACAGCCACATCTTCTGCAAGGTCTTTCAGCACATTGCGGATATTACTGTTCAGAATTTTAATAAAGCGCAGGCGCACACTCTGGCTTTTGATGGTAATTTCAGGAAATAATTTAATGATAAACTTCATAACGGTTTAATGGCTATCATATTGATTTGCAAGGGACGGAGCGGCCGGTATCAGATAAACGGCAATCCCCGTTGATGAAATTGAAAGGCGGTAGTATATCACTATATCCCGATCTGCCCCGTAAAAATCGTAAATGAGGGCCACAATTTTCACCGGAAAGTGTAAACTGGAATTTATGTGCGACATAAATGTAACATCAGCGAAAAACAGACTATGACAAAGAAAACATCTGCTGCAAAAACAGACGCTCTGAGCTTTGAAGCCTCACTTGATGCACTTGAGGGGATCGTCACCCGCCTGGAAGCCGGTAACCTGCCGCTTGAAGAGGCGCTCGGTGAATTTGAACGCGGTATCGCACTGACCCGCACCAGTCAGAAAACCCTGATGGCGGCGGAGCAACGGGTGCAAATCCTGCTTAATGATGATGAAAATGCGCCGCTGAGCGATTTTTCATCTGATGAAGACTGACAACCCGGTTTCCGGCTGCAACCTGTGTGAATGAGAATAATCATGCCTGAACAAACACCCGACACATTCCGCACTCAACTGGCGCAAACCAGAGAGCACGTTGACCATGTCCTCGACGAGATTCTGACCACCCTGCCCTTCGCTGCAACAGACATGGGAAAAGCCATGCACTACGGCGCACTGCTTGGCGGAAAACGCCTGCGCCCTTTCCTGGTGTATGCGGTGGGAGAGATGTTTGGTGTGACCACCGAAAATCTGGATGCACCGGCGGCAGCCATAGAGTGTATCCATGCGTATTCTTTAATCCACGACGATTTACCGGCCATGGATGATGATACCCTGCGCCGCGGCAAACCGACCTGCCATGTTGCGTTCGGTGAGGCCAATGCCATTCTGGCAGGCGATGCACTGCAAACCCTGGCATTTTCTGTTCTCGCCCGCCGCCCGATGCCCGATGTCCGTCCTGCTGATCGTCTTGCAATGATTGCTGAACTGGCAGATGCTGCCGGTTTAGGCGGAATGTGCGGCGGACAGGCACTTGATCTGGCAGCCGAAGGTAAAAATGTCGATATTTATGCGCTGGAACAAATACATAACCATAAGACCGGTGCTTTAATCCGTGCATCTGTCCGTATGGGGGCCATGAGCGCCGGTGAAGCAGGCTATACTGTATTATCTGCACTCGATACTTACGCCCGGGCAATCGGTCTGGCGTTTCAGGTTCAGGATGACATCCTCGATGTCATCGGTCATACGGATGTGATTGGAAAAAGCCAGGGCAGTGATGCTGCTCACGGAAAGAGTACCTATCCGTCACTGCTTGGTTTAAAAGAGGCTCAGAATAAAGCGCAGGCGCTTTATCAGGAGTCACTGACTGCGCTTTCACAACTTGAAGAACATCATTACAACACGGCAACCCTGCGTGAACTGGCTAACTTTGTGATTGAACGCAACAGCTAATACTGCTGGTACGTTCCGGCATTTTCAGAAACTTTAATAAAAATTAGTGAGCATTACATGAGTATTGATATCGCTAAATATCCGACTTTGGCACTCGTTGAGACGCCTGATGATTTGCGTCTGTTACCGAAAGAGACTTTACCGAAGCTCTGTGACGAACTCCGGCAATATCTGTTAAACAGTGTCAGCCGTTCCAGCGGACACTTTGCATCCGGTCTGGGCACGATCGAACTGACTGTGGCACTCCATTATGTTTATCAGACCCCGTTTGATAATCTGATCTGGGATGTCGGCCATCAGGCATATCCGCATAAAATTCTGACCGGGCGGCGTGACCGCATTGATACCATCCGCCATAAAAACGGGCTGCACGCCTTCCCGTGGCGCGAAGAGAGCGAATATGATGTGCTGAGTGTCGGGCACTCTTCGACCTCGATCAGCGCCGGTGTCGGGATGGCGGTTGCGGCTGCCCGCGAAAACCGTAACCGTAAAACCGTTTGTGTGATCGGTGACGGCGCAATTACGGCAGGTATGGCATTTGAAGCCATGAATCACGGCGGGGATATCAAATCCGACATGCTGGTTATTCTCAATGATAATGAGATGTCGATTTCCGAAAACGTCGGCGCACTGAATAACCATCTTGCACAACTGCTCTCCGGCAAGCTCTACACCACACTGCGCGAAGGCGGAAAAAAAGTCTTCTCCGGCCTGCCGCCTATCAAAGATCTGCTGAAAAAAACGGAAGAACACATAAAAGGCATGGTTGTTCCGAGCACCTTCTTTGAAGAGCTGGGTTTTAATTACATCGGCCCGGTCGATGGTCATGATGTGGTGTCTCTTATTCAGACACTGAAAAATATGCGCGACCTGAAAGGGCCGCAATTTCTGCATATTATGACGAAAAAAGGCCGTGGTTATGAGCCCGCCGAAAAAGATCCGATCAGCTGGCATGCAGTCCCGCAGTTTGATCCGTCAACCGGCGCACTACCGAAAAGCAAATCCTCAAAACCGAATTTTTCCAAAATATTCGGAGACTGGTTATGCGAAGAAGCAGAAAACGATCCAAAACTGATGGCGATCACCCCTGCCATGCGCGAAGGTTCAGGTATGGTGCGCTTCTCCAAATCCTTCCCGGAACAATATTTTGATGTAGCGATTGCCGAACAGCACGCCGTCACATTTGCCGCAGGTCTTGCTATCGGTGGCTATAAACCGGTGGTGGCGATTTACTCCAGCTTCCTGCAACGCGCCTATGACCAGGTTATCCATGATGTGGCGATTCAGAAGCTGCCGGTGCTGTTTGCTATCGATCGCGCAGGGATTGTCGGCAACGATGGTCCGACTCACCAGGGCGCGTTTGATCTCTCTTTCCTGCGCACACTGCCAAATATGGTCATAATGACCCCGAGTGATGAAAACGAGTGCCGCCAGATGCTGCACACCGGTTATCACTACGGCAAAGGCCCGGTTGCTGTCCGTTATCCGCGCGGCAGTGGCTGTGGCGCGACTCTGCAACCCTTCACTGAGTTTGAAATCGGTAAAGGTGTTGTGCGTCGTGAAGGTGAAAAAACAGCTATTCTGGTGTTCGGTACCTTACTGGAAGAAGCCCTGAAAGCCGCTGAAACCCTGAACGCAACCGTCGTTGATATGCGTTTTGTCAAACCACTGGATGAAGCATTGATCCTGGAAATGGCAGCACGTCATGACACACTCGTTACCATTGAAGAAAATGCGGTTATGGGTGGTGCGGGCAGCGGTGTGAATGAATTTCTGATGGCGCAGCGCAAACCGGTTCCGGTACTGAATATCGGGCTGCCGGATATCTATGTTCCGCAGGGCGATCAGGAAGAGATCCGCCGCGATATGGGGCTGGATGCTGAGCATATTCAGCAATCAATTGAAACCTATCTGGCAAAAGCCTGATTAAGCCCGGTTAGTTGAAACAAAAAAAACCTGCTTGCGCAGGTTTTTCTTGGTCACTACAGGTATACCGCGTTTTGTATTACTCTGCCGTCACTTTCTCAGCAAAATGATCAAATCCTTTCAGTGATGGCGTGACTTCTTTGCCCTCACTGAAATAGCGGATCCCGTCACTTTCCGGTTTCATCTGACCAATACAGCGGAACGGCGCCCCCGTATGAGCCAGTGCCATTTCCAGCGCACCCCGGTTTATCTCAGGGATAGTGAAACAGAGTTCATAATCTTCCCCGCCTGACAGCGCCCAGGTCAACGCCTGCTGCGGATCAACATTTGCTTTCATTTCAGGCGACAACGGCAGCATGTCCAAATCGATTTTTGCCCCGCAACGACTGGCTTTGAGAATGTGCCCGAGATCAGAAATTAATCCGTCAGAGAGGTCAATCGCGGATGTTGCCAGGTTACGCAATGCCTGCCCCTGCAAAATTCGTGGTTGTGGCCGCAGATGGCGTTTCAGGAAAAATTCACGGGCAGCCGGATCGGTCACCTGTAATTGTTCCAGTAAAATAGCCAGCCCGGCAGCACTGTCACCCAGCGTACCGGTCACATAGATCCAATCACCATTACGCGCACCCGCACGTTTCAGGGCGCGTCCGGCAGGAACCAGACCATGAACAGTCAGGGTCAGACTCATTGGTCCGCGGGTGGTATCACCGCCAATCAGTTGCATGCCGTAATAATTGAGCTGCTCAAAGAAGCTGTCACTGAATTCGCCCAGCCAATCTTCATCAACGGTGGGTAATGTCAGTGCGAGTGAAACCCATGCCGGATCTGCGCCAACGGCCGCCAGATCACTTAAATTAACAGCAAGGGATTTCCACGCCAGGTCGCGGGCAGAGACAGAAGGCAGGAAATGAATGCCGCTGACCAGGGTATCGGTACTGACAGCAAGCTGCTGTTTTTCCGCCACTGACATCAGTGCGCAGTCATCGCCAATCCCCAGCTCGACGTCGCGGCGATAGTAGTGCTGCCGGTCAAAAAAGCGTCGGATGAGATCAAATTCACCACAGGCCATAATCAGAAATTCCACGGTCAGATAAAAGACAAAAGGCCGGTTTTACCGGCCTTCTTTATATCAGTTCATGTATGTCCGTTCATGAAAGCGTCAGATGATCACTTTTTACTACGGGCATTGGGTGCTGCTTTATCCAGCACGCCATTAACAAACTTGTGGCTGTCTTCCGCACCGAACACTTTTGCCAGCTCGATAGCTTCATTGATAACCACTTTATAAGGGACATCTTCACGGTAGCTTAATTCATACATCGCCAGGCGTAAAACGGCTCTTTCGACCTGACCTAACTCCTCAAGCTGACGGGAGAGGAACGGCGCCATCAGTGCATCAAGACGCACTGCGTTCGTTGCTGCGCCGAAAAGCAGCTCACGAAAATAGGCGACATCAACGTCTTTGACATCCTGCTCTGACAGAAATTCCACTTCGACATCCGCAATATTATTGCCGGATAACTGCCACGAATAAAGCGCCTGAACGGCACATTCACGAGCACGACGACGAGCTGCTGGTTTCACACATATCCCCTTGACTTAAATCTAAATTCAGCCTTTGATGGCTTTAATCACATTGATCATTTCGAGCGCGGTCATGGCAGCTTCCGCTCCCTTGTTACCGGCTTTGGTTCCCGCACGTTCAATGGCCTGTTCGATGCTTTCGGTTGTCAGAACCCCGAACGTTACCGGAATGGCACTATTCATGGCGACAGCCGATAATCCGGAGCTGCATTCACCGGCGACATATTCAAAATGCGCTGTACCACCGCGGATAACGGTTCCCAGTGCAATAATCGCATCGTATTTTCCGGTTTCAGCCAGTGTTTTGACTGCCAGCGGCAGTTCATAAGCACCCGGTACCCAGACCGTTGTAATATTCTCAGAGGAGACCTGACCGATTCGCTCAAGGGCATCAACTGCGCCGTCTAACAGGCTGTCGTTGATGAAGTTGTTAAAGCGGGCGACTGCGATGGCGATACGCGCACCGGGCGCACTGACAACACCTTTAATGACGTTCATAGCCTTTCCTTCTTACGAGTTTCATACTGTGGGGCGCGGATTTTACCACATTCTTTGCACTACCGCGCCTGTGTTTTTCAAACTCCGGTATAAAAATTAAATTCCGGCGTAAATTCAGTGATTAATATACAGGAGTCAACCGCAGGCGGATATCAGGTCCCACCTGCGTAACATCATCAATTCTGAACTCCGGCGCATCCCGAAGATGGGTGAGTGGCGGCAGGGTAAAAAGATCCTGCGCACCGCTGCCCAAAATTTTCGGCGCCAGATACAGCACAATTTCATCTGCCAGCCCGGCTTTCAGTAATGCCCCTGCCAGATGCGAACCGCACTCTGTCCAGACAGTATTAATACCGCGCTTACCAAGCTGCATCATCAGCAACACCAAATCAACCCCGGTGCCGCTCTCCGGCAGAATAATTTCTTCCACATTCCCCAGCCACTCATCCGGCTGAGACTGTGTCCGCGCCAGCCAGCAATCGCCCGGCAATTGTGTTACGCGGTGTTGTGCTGTCACGCGCTGACGGCTGTCTGTAATAATCCGTACCGGCTGGCGGATCTCTTCCTGCGGATACGCCACCTGCAATGCCGGCGGGAAATCGTCATAACGGACAGTCAGACCGGGATCGTCTGCCAGCACAGTGGCGCTGGTCGACAGAATTGCGCCTGCCTGCGCGCGGAACTGCTGCACATCCTGCCGCGCGGCTTTTGAGGTGATCCACTTGCTCTCACCATTTGCCAGTGCTGTTTTACCGTCAACTGACGCGGCCATTTTCAGCTGAATATACGGAAAACCGGTGCGCATCAGCTTAAAAAAGCCCTTATTCAGCGCTTCCGCTTCCTGCATCAATACGCCGTGACTGACCTCAATTCCGGCTTCACGCAGTTTATACAGCCCGCGACCGGCAACCTGCGGATTCGGATCCTGCATGGCAGCCACCACACGGCTGACGCCGGCATCAGCCAACGCTTCGGCACACGGCGGCGTGCGTCCGTGATGACTGCACGGCTCCAGCGTGACATAAGCGGTCGCACCACGGGCTTTGTCACCCGCCATACGCAGTGCATGCACCTCTGCGTGCGGCTCACCGGCACGCTTATGATAACCTTCGCCGACAATCTCACCATCGCGGACAATCACACACCCGACATTCGGATTCGGCGCTGTGGTAAAACGCCCGAGCGCTGCTAATTCAAGCGCCCGCGCCATATAAAATTCATCAGATTGCATCATGTTTCAGTCCTGTAACCGCGCGATTTCTTCGCCAAATTCACGGATATCCTCAAAACTGCGGTAAACAGACGCAAAACGGATATAAGCCACTTTATCGAGCTTTTTCAGCTCCCCCATCACCAGTTCACCGACAAACTTAGCAGAGACTTCCCGCTCACCCGTAGCGCGTAACTGTGATTTTATGTGGCTGAGGGAATCTTCAATATTGTCAGAGCTGACAGGGCGCTTTTCCAGGGCTTTCTGCATTCCCCTGCGTAATTTTTCTTCATCGAAAGGCTCACGGCTGTCATCACTTTTAATGATGCGCGGCATCACCAGTTCGGCGATTTCAAATGTCGTAAAACGTTCGTGACATTCCAGGCACTGACGGCGGCGGCGCACCTGAGAACCATCACCCACCAGACGGGAGTCGATGACTTTGGTATCAACGGCGGAACAAAATGGGCAATGCATAAATTATCCTGCGGGTCAATGAACTGTTACGGTAGTTTACCCTGTTTATACATAAAAAACACCCTGCATGCATACACATACAGGGTGTTTTATATTTTTTGCGACAGAAGTTACGGCAGCAGGGATTCCTGATCTGCGCCTTCTTTTTCGACTTTCTGGATAATCAGATGCTCGCGCTTCATCCCCAGTTTCAGGGCAAGTGCCGATGCAACATAGATTGATGAGATCGTACCGATAGAAACCCCGATCAACATTACCAGTGAGAAGCCTTCCAGCATCGCACCACCGAAGATATAGAGCATCAGAACCACTAACAGCGTTGTTGCTGATGTCATGATCGTACGGCTTAACGTCTGCGTTAACGAGACGTTCATGATTTCATAAGACGTACCGCGGCGAATTTTACGGAAATTCTCACGGATACGGTCAGATACCACGATACTGTCATTCAGGGAGTAACCGATAACCGACATCAGCGATGCCACAATGGTCAGATCCACCTCAATATGAAACAGCGACAAGATACCCAGCGTGATGATAACGTCATGCGCCAGTGCGATAACCGCACCCATCGCCAGACGCCACTCAAAGCGCATTCCCACATAAAGAAGGATACAAATGAGAGCAGCGATCAGTGCCATCGCACCGGTCTGAGCCAGTTCCGCCCCCACACTCGGGCCGACAAACTCGATACGCTTAACAACAGCGCCTTCATCAATGTTTGTATTAATTACATTGATAATCGTTTTACCGAGTTCCTGTCCTGCTGTCCCTTCTGCAGGGGGCAGACGCACCATAATATCGCGGCTGCTGCCAAAGTTCTGAATCAGCGGATCTTTGAAACCAGCCTGAGCGACTGTTTCACGGATTTTATCGAGATCAGCCGGCTGAGTGAAATTAACCTCAATGACCGTCCCCCCGGTAAAATCCAGACCCCAGTTGAACCCTTTCACACCGATGATTGCAATAGATGCAATCAGCAGCAGAGCCGATATCGTAAATGCCACGTTGTCCCAGCGCATAAAGTCATAGACTCTGCGACCATGGTTTAATTGTTCAACAGTATAATCCTGTGCCACAACGTGCTCCTTAAATAGACAGCTTATTAATACGTTTACCGCCATACAGCAGGTTCACGATGGCACGTGTTCCGATAATTGCTGTAAACATGGAGGTTGCCACACCAATGGCTGTCGTAATCGCAAACCCTTTAATTGAACCGGTACCGACTGCGTAAAGAATAACTGCCGTAATCAGTGTGGTTAAGTTTGCGTCGATAATACTTGAGAACGCGCCTTTGTACCCTTCGTGGATAGCCTGCTGAACAGAGCGCCCGTTACGCAGTTCCTCTTTGATACGTTCGTTTATCAGTACGTTCGCATCGACAGCAACGGCAAGGGTTAAGACGATCCCCGCAATCCCCGGCATGGTAAGCGTTGCACCCGGTAACAGCGACATCACCCCGACAATCAGGACAAGGTTTGCCATTAACGCGCTGCTCGCAATCAGACCAAATTTGCGGTAGTAAATCACCATGAAGAGAATCGAGGCCATCAGCCCCCACAGACACGCTTCCAGACCCTGCTCGATATTTTGCAGGCCTAAGGTCGGTCCGATAGTCCGCTCTTCCACAATCTGGATCGGTGCAATCAGAGCACCGGCACGCAGTAACAGAGATAACTGACGCGCTTCGTTACCATCATCAATCCCGGTAATACGGAAACTCGACCCTAAACGGGACTGAATATTCGCGATATTGATGACTTCTTCATTTTTCTCAAGGATAGAACGTCCGTTGACATCTTTGCGTCCGCTGTCTTTATATTCAACGAACAGAGTTGCCATCGGCTTGTACAGATTATCCTTGGTGAAATTGGACATGGTGTTACCACCGGCGCTGTCCAGCGAGATGCTGACCTGCGGCTGTCCGTATTCATCACTCTGAGAAGTGGAGTCCGTAATATGGTCACCGGTCAGAATCACACGTTTGTACAGTGCAACTGCGCGTCCGTCACGGGTGTATTTCACTTCACTGTCACCCGGAATACGACCTGCTTCAATTGCCGCCGGATCCACCGTGCTGTTTACCAGACGGAATTCCAGTGTGGCAGTCGCCCCGAGGATTTCTTTCGCACGGGCAGTATCCTGAATACCCGGTAATTCGACCACGATGCGATCCGCACCCTGGCGCTGAACTAACGGCTCGGCAACACCCAGCTGATTCACACGGTTACGCAGGATAGTAATATTCTGCATGACAGCATAGCTGCGCGCTTCACTCAGGCGCTCACCGCTCATCACGGCACTCAGCGTATTATCAGGTCCGTTTTTAAAGACGAGATCACGCAGGCGTTTTGATAAAACAGAACTGGCTTCAGAACGTGATTCATCATCACGGAAGCGGACATCCACGCCGTAATCAGCCGCTTTACGGATAGAGGCAAACGGAATATTGTTCTCACGCAGCATCGAACGGACACTGTCGAGATTCTGCTCCTGCAGTTTACCCAGCGCGGTTTCCATATCCACTTCCATCAGGAAGTGAACACCACCACGCAGGTCGAGACCCAGTTTCATAGGCTCACCACCGACGGCGCTCAGCCATTTCGGTGTCGCGGCAGCCAGGTTAAGTGCAACAACGTATTGCTCACCTAAGCCTTTCATCAGCTCTTCACGGGCACGCAACTGAATATCAGGATTTGAGAAACGGGCAAGAATTACACCATTTTCCAGTGCAATTGATTTACTCGCGATTTGGTCTTTTTCTAAGATGGTTCGGACCTGATCCAAGGTCTGTTCATTGGCGGCGGTTCCCCGCGCGCCAGTGATTTGAACAGCCGGATCCTCACCATACAGGTTTGGAAGTGCATAAAGCAAACCGATGAGGATCGCAGCGATCAGCATCAGATACTTCCACAAAGGATAACGGTTTAACACGGCAGTCCCTTCGGGAAAATCAGAGATAAAAGATTACAGCGCTTTCAGCGTACCTTTCGGTAAAACTGCTGCGACGAAATCACGTTTGATGGTTACTTCAGTTGTTTCGTTCAGTTCCAGAACGATGTAGCCGGTGTCAGACACTTTAGCCACACGACCGATCAGACCACCGGTAGTTAACACTTCATCGCCTTTAGCGATAGAGTCCATTAAGCTCTTGTGCGATTTAGCGCGTTTTTGCTGCGGGCGCAGGATCATGAAGTAGAAAATCAGGACAAACACGACCAGCATGATAATCAGGGACATCGGGCTGCCCTGTGAAGCTGCCGCACCTGTCGATGCTACTGCGTCAGAAATGAAAAAACTCATCAAACTATCCTCTTGTTATTCACATAATTATCAGGCAGATAAACCTGCTGACGATACATCGCCTATGTTATGTATCGTCAGGTGATCCCGTTTCCGGGAAATCACGCACTTAACGGCGGAACGGGTTTCCCGATCCGCTGGTAAAATTCAGCGGCAAATGCTTCCAGACGACCCTCTTCGATAGCCTGTCTGATACCCGCCATCAAACGCTGATAGTAGCGTAGATTATGAATGGTATTTAAGCGTGCGCCAAGGATTTCATTACAACGATCCAAATGATGCAGGTAAGCACGCGTATAATTGCGGCAGGTATAACAATCACATTCAGCATCAAGCGCTGATACATCTGATTTATACCTGGCATTACGGATTTTAACCACTCCGTCCGTCACAAACAAATGTCCGTTACGGGCGTTACGGGTCGGCATCACGCAGTCAAACATATCGATACCGCGGCGCACGCCTTCAACCAGATCTTCCGGCTTACCCACACCCATTAAGTAGCGTGGTTTATCTTCCGGTATCTGCGGACAGACGTGCTCAAGAATACGGTGCATATCTTCTTTCGGCTCACCGACAGCAAGACCGCCGACAGCGTACCCATCAAATCCGATTTCCACCAGCCCTTTCACGGAGACATCACGTAAATCTTCGTAAACGCTGCCCTGGATAATACCAAACAATGCATTCGGGTTTTCCAGTTCATCAAAACGCTGACGACTGCGTTGTGCCCAGCGCAGGGACATTTCCATCGATTGCTTCGCATAATCCCAATCTGCCGGGTACGGTGTGCACTCATCGAAAATCATCACGATATCAGACCCGAGATCGTACTGAATTTCCATCGATTTCTCAGGACTTAAGAAGATTTTTTCTCCGTTGATCGGATTACGGAAATGAACGCCTTCTTCTTTAATTTTACGCATCGCGCCCAGGCTGAAGACCTGGAAGCCGCCGGAGTCAGTCAGAATCGGGCCTTTCCACTGCATAAAATCATGAAGATCGCCGTGCAATTTCATAATTTCCTGACCGGGACGCAGCCACAGGTGGAATGTATTACCTAATAAGATTTGCGCACCGGTCTCTTTTACTTCTTCCGGTGTCATCCCTTTCACTGTGCCGTATGTACCCACCGGCATAAACGCCGGAGTCTCAACAACACCACGATCAAAAATTAAGCGACCACGGCGCGCACGCCCGTCTGTCGTCTGCAATTCATATTTCACAAAACCTCCGGCATCAGAAAAACAGTCTGATGGTGTTTAATTTTCGGCAGTCAGTCAGCAGTCGCTGAAATCTGCCGGATGTATGTTACTCGTCACGTTATGTTGCACGTCACGTATTGCACAAATGTACAGTATATCAGTCGTCCTGACCGACTTTTTCAAATTTTGCCTGCGGATTGCGGCTGATAAACATCGCATCTCCGTAGCTGAAGAACCGGTAACGTTCCTGTATCGCGGCTTTATACGCCTGCATGGTGTGCTGATAGCCCGCAAAGGCGGATACCAGCATGATCAGCGTTGATTCTGACAGATGGAAATTGGTTATCAGGGCATCAACCACCTGATATTCATATCCCGGATAAATAAAGATCTGCGTGTCATCAAAGAACGGTGCAATCAGCGCATCCGGTGAGGCCTTCGCCGCACTTTCCAGGGAGCGTACAGAGGTCGTACCGACCGCCACCACTTTATTACCCCGCGCTTTACAGGCCAGTACAGCATCAACCACATTCTGCGGCACTTCCGCATATTCAGAATGCATGATGTGCTCTTCTATCTTATCCACACGAACCGGCTGGAATGTCCCTGCGCCGACATGCAGCGTGACAAATGCCATTTCCACGCCTTTTTCGCGCAGTGCCGCCAGCAGCGGCTCATCAAAGTGCAATCCGGCGGTCGGTGCTGCCACGGCTCCCGGGCGGTCATTATACACAGTCTGGTATAACTCGCGATCAGAGGCTTCATCAGGGCGGTCAATATAAGGCGGCAGCGGTATATGACCAATCTGATTCAGAATAGTCAGTACATCCCGTTCATCATCAAACCGGATTTCAAACAGCGCGTCATGGCGCGCTGTCATTGTCGCTTGCACACTTTCATCATCACCCAGCAACAGCTCTGTGCCGGGCTTAGGAGCTTTGGATGCGCGGACATGCGCCAGAACGCTGTGCTCATCCAGCACCCGCTCCACCAGCACTTCAATCTTTCCGCCGGAGGCTTTACGGCCAAACATACGGGCGGGGATCACGCGGGTATCATTAAATACCAGCAGATCACCGGGATTGAGTTTATTGAGCACATCGGTGAAGATACCGTGGTTCAGTTCACCACTGACGCCATCGAGTGATAACAAACGACACTTGCTCCGCTCCGCTTGCGGGTAACGGGCAATCAGTTCGTCCGGCAGTTCAAAAGTAAAATCGGCAACACGCATAAAATTTCGGCTTCTTCATTGTGTCTTAAAAATGAAAAACAGGCGCAACAGTCTAGTGCCCGCAAGGCCGGGGTGCAAGAAATAACCCGCCGGATGACAGAATAAGAGATTGCGGTATACAGTTTGAAGGAATAAAGGTATATGAATTTTCTCGCTCATCTTCACCTTGCCTCACTGGCAAACAGCAGTTTTCTCGGTAATCTGATGGCTGATTTTGTCCGTGGTGCGCCGGAAGATCAGTACAGTGCTGCGGTAGCACAAGGGGTCCGTCTGCACCGCAGGGTGGACACTCTGACAGATTCGCACCCGCTGGTCAGAGAAGCCCGGCAATTGTTCAGACCGGAATTTCGCCGCTATGCACCGATAACCCTGGATGTTGTCTGGGATCACTTCCTGTCACGCCACTGGTCTGACATTGTACCTGAGATCTCACTCACGGATTTTACACAGAATGTCCGTAAGATTATTGAGCCGCAACTGACTTTTACGCCGCCGAAATTTCAGGAAATGAACGAATTTATGTGGCCGCAGCGCTGGTTAATCCGCTATCAGGAAGTGCCCTATATCGGGCAGGTGTTGGCAGGTATGGCCCGCCGTCGCCCGAAACTGGCCGCACTCAAAGAGACTGATTATGATTTTATTAACAACTATCAGTCGCTTGAAAGTATTTTCTTCCGCTTCTATCCACAGATGATGGAGGCTGTAACAAAGCCACCTACACCACAGTAACGGTTTTTACGTTCATTCACACAATTAGCACTTGAACTTTACCCAAATAGCTCTATCTTATTTGGGTAACAGATAGAACAAGGAAGTATTGATAGGTAAAACCTATTATATTAATCGGTATTATGCACTTTAATACCCGCCTCAAATTCCTTATTCTATTTGCTGTTTTTTGCCATACTCTATTAATCTTACAGGAGTAAATTATGGTTCTGGTAACCCGTCAAGCCCCCGATTTCACAGCTGCAGCCGTTCTTGGTAACGGTGAAATTGTTGGTAACTTCAATCTGAAAAAACACCTGAACGGCCGCCCGGCTGTTATCTTTTTCTGGCCAATGGACTTCACCTTCGTTTGCCCTTCAGAGCTGATCGCATTCGATCACCGCTACGAAGAGTTCAAAAAACGCGGTGTGGAAGTGGTCGGCGTATCTATGGACTCAGAGTTTGTTCATAACGCATGGCGTAACACTGCTATCGATGCAGGTGGTATCGGTCAGGTTCAATACCCGATGGTTGCAGATATCAAACACGACATCATGAAAGCTTACGGTGTTGAGCATCCTGAAGCGGGTGTTGCACTGCGCGGCTCTTTCCTGGTCGACAAAAATGGTGTTGTCCGCCACCAGGTTATCAATGACCTGCCGCTGGGCCGTAACGTTGACGAAATGATCCGTATGGTTGACGCGCTGCAATTCCACGAAGAGCACGGCGATGTGTGCCCTGCACAGTGGGAAAAAGGTCAGGAAGGTATGAATGCATCCCCTAAAGGCGTTGCTGACTTCCTGAAAAAGAACTCCGGCAAACTGTAATCTCCGGTAGTTAAAAGATACAAAAAACCAGCCTCAGGGCTGGTTTTTTTATGTCTTATTTTTATGTCTTAAGTCCGGATAAAAAAATACTCCGCCGTAGCGAAGTATTTTCTTTAAACCACAATCTTATCAGGCGTGTTTCTGAACCGTCTCCGGCTCAGAACCCATCAGGCGATCAACCACGATGGACACCACCATGACCGCGAGCGATGGTGCAAGCCATGCCAGGTCATATTTATAAAACGGTAATGATTCAAACCAGGTTGGTATATATGCGCCAAACATTTTAGTCGTTTTCAGCGCGCCCATTGTCCCGATAATCAGGCTGACCAGCATTGCCGGTGCAACCACCCGACCCGGTTTTTTCCAGAACTTCAATGTGAAGCTCAGTAAAATCAGCACAATACATGGCGGATAAATCGATACCAGCACCGGAATTGAAAACGCGATCAGCTTGCTCAGCCCCAGGTTTGAAATCACCATGGAGAACCCGCCGAGGATCAGCACCAGCGAACGGTATGAAATTGGCAGATAACGGCTGAAGAATTCCGCACACGCACAAGTCAGGCCAATCGCCGTCACCATACAAGCGACAAAAATCAGTACCGCAAGGAAGAAACTGCCATAATTCCCGAAAGTATACTGCACATATTCATGCAGAATTTCCGCACCATCTGCCGGATTAGGAATAATTGACCCGCTGTTTTCCCCTAACTTAAACAGTGCCAGATAAACCAGGGTCAGCAACACCCCGGCAATCAACCCGGCCCACATGGTGTAACGGGTCAGAAGAGAGGAATTTTCCACTCCGCGCGAACGGGCGGCATTCACAATCACAATACCGAAAACCATCGCGCCCAAGGTATCCATGGTCAGATAGCCATTAATAAACCCGTTTGAAAACGCCATTTCTTTATATTCCGGCGTTGACATAATTGCGTCACCGGCAGGCCACATAACGGCTGCAACACCCAGAATCGCCAGTGCCAGCATTTTCACCGGAGCAAGCACATGCCCGACGCTGTCCAGTAATTTACCCGGATACAATGAAATACCGATAACACAGGCAAAATAAACGAGGCTGTAAATCAGCAGTGATATATCAGATTCCCCGCCGACCAGCGGCGCGATCCCGATTTTATAGGAAACAGTTGCCGTACGCGGTGTGGCAAAGAGCGGCCCGACAGACAAGTACGCCACAACAGCCAGCAGTAACCCTGCATATTTACCAACCGGCGTACAGAGCGCTTCAATCCCGCCCCCTACTTTTGCCAGTGCAACCACAGTCAGTACCGGCAAGCCGACGCCGGTTATCAGAAAGCCGGCTGCTGCCGTCCAGACCATTTCACCGGCCTGTAATCCGACCATTGGCGGAAATATAATATTTCCTGCCCCGACGAAGAGCGCAAAGGTCATAAAACCTAAGGCTAAAATATCTCTCGAAGTTAAACGATGCGCCATATTATGTTTGTCTGTTATTGTTAGTTTAATGTTAACTATTTAATAAAAATATCGGAAAATAAAATCCAACCCCCTGATTTGCCACTGACGACATCTCCTGCTGTTT
The DNA here is from genome assembly GCF_001676055.1 of Morganella psychrotolerans. Lineage (GTDB taxonomy): Bacteria > Pseudomonadota > Gammaproteobacteria > Enterobacterales > Enterobacteriaceae > Morganella > Morganella psychrotolerans_B. Next base: position 84,967 of record NZ_LZEX01000042.1, read on the forward strand.
TAACAAATCATTAGCAAAACATTATTCATTTAAAATAAATAACTATAGTGATTATAATTAAAAAACAGTGATATTAGCCAATAACACACTACAAGTAGAGCGTTTATAGCGAAAAAAGGCAAGAGTGAAAGCAAAAACCAGAACTTTCTGCCGAACTCTATTTCTAAAGCAGCGATTGCTGTTATGTAAGCTTCAATAAACACTATATGATTTGTTTAAAATTTAAACAGCCATTTAATATATGCTGAATTTATACCCAATATATTCCGGATGCAGGCTTTCCCTGCACCAGCGAACCTGCAGTCTGATTCACGGCCGGAGCCGCTTTCAGTGAGAGGATTTAACGATAAGCTTTGCAGGGATCGTAAAGCTGAACTCCGCACCCTTCCCTGGTTTACTGACAATATCCAGATGAGTGTGGTGATGCTGTAACGCATGTTTGACAATCGCCAACCCCAGCCCCGAACCGCCGGTCTGACGGGAGCGGGATTTATCCACCCGGTAAAAACGTTCAGTCAGCCGGGACAAATGCTCAGCCGGAATTCCCGGACCATTATCTTTTACACTGAAAACGGCATTGCCGTTATGCACAGCCCACCTGACATCAATGCGGGTATGCTCAGGTGTATGATTCACTGCGTTATATACCAGATTCGACATAGCACTGCGCAGTTCATCCTCATCCCCGAAAATTTTCAATTTTTCATCTATATCAAAGCGGATATCATGCAGCCCGTGACTAAGCGTCTGCGCTTCCTGTTGCAGCATCATCAGCATTCCCGGAATATCCGCAGGCTGATCAAACTCAGTTTTAACCGCCACCTCAATTTTTGACAGCTGCAATAACTGCTTCACCATCCCGTCCATACGGCGGGTCTGTGCCTGCATAGTTATAATTGCCTTTTTGTTCATCGGGTTATCAAAATCCTGATCAGCCAGCATCTCAAGATAGCCCTGTAAAACAGTCAGAGGGGTGCGCAACTCATGGCTGACATTGGCAAAAAAATCACGGCGGGAATTTTCCAGGCGACGTTTTTCTGTTACATCACGCGCCACCATCAGTATCTGTCCCTCAGCATACGGCATGATGCGCAGCTCCATCATGGTGCCGTTATTCAATTCAAGGGTCAGCGGCAGGGTAAAATCGCCGTGTGTAAGATAACGGCTGAAATCCGGATAACGCAGGAGGTTAAAGATGTGCTGCCCGTTATCATCCGGCCAGCGGAAACCTAATAAATTCTGAGCGTGGCGGTTACACCAGAAGATATTACCATCCTCTGTCATCATCACCACCGCATCCGGCAGGGACTCAGCACCACTGCGAAAACGTTTGATTAATGTGGCAAGTTCCCGGCGGCGCTTGCGGTTGCGCTGCTGTAACTGATAAATACCGTAAAAAATCGGTTCCCAACTGCTGCGCCCGGGTGGTGGCAACACACTGCGATCCAACCACAGCCAGTCAGATAATTTCAGTAAGTTATAACCATGCCAGAGTGTTACCGCAAATAATGCCCCGGCAAGAAACCAGCCGGTAAATCCGAAAAAAAGCGATAAAATAAGTGCGGGAAGGCAAAAGACCAGCAATTCCAGCACGATTTTTTTCCACGAAAGACGCTCAAGCACGCGCAATCCTCTTGCGGTATATCATTAGTAACGCACGGAAAAACGGTAACCCGTACCCCGGACAGTCTGTATCATTTTGTCGTGACCGTCTGTTTCCAGAGCTTTACGCAGCCGGCGGATATGTACATCCACCGTACGATCCTCGACATAGACATTTTCACCCCAGACATAGTTCAGCAATTGCTCGCGGCTGTAAACCCGCTCGGGGTGTGTCATAAAAAAGTGCAGTAATTTAAATTCAGTCGGCCCCATATCCAGCGGATTGTCATTGCTGGTCACCCGATGAGATGCGGGATCCAGTGTCAGCCCGTTCATAGCGATGAGGTCATCTGCTGCCATCGGGGAAATACGACGGAGAATAGCTTTAACCCTGGCAACCAACTCTTTTGGTGAAAACGGTTTAGTCAGATAATCATCCGCGCCGGTTTCCAGCCCCTTTACGCGATCTTCCTCTTCTCCGCGGGCGGTCAGCATCATCACCGGTATATCGCGCAGCTGATTATCACGCTTCATATATTTGATAATCTGGATACCCGTGCCACCCGGGATCATCCAGTCAAGCAGTACCATATCAGGAAACGGCTCGACCAGGCGGGCAATTGTCGCGTCATAATCATCAGCCTCAATTGGCTGATACCCGTTCTGTTCCAGTACAAAACAGACCATTTCACGGATAGGTGCTTCATCTTCAACGACTAAAATTCGTCTTGCCATGACTACCCCTGTTTACCGTTAATTTCATTTCATCAGACAGTGCCGCGATTATGCGTCACTTTTGTGACAGATTTATGAATATCGTCCGATACGTCTGTCTGTACCGCACAGGTGATGTCACCAAAATGACATATTACACAAAAAATGCGAGGGGTATCGAAAATAACTGTATAAACATCCAGTATCTCTTTTTGCGGACGTATTTCCGTTATACTCTGTTTTCTGTGAGCCGTGTACTGCACACACAAGTCGTTTTCCGGACAGGGATCAATAATTAATGAAGATTATTCACACATCAGACTGGCATCTGGGGCAATATTTTTACACCAAAAACCGTCTGCAGGAGCATCAGCAGTTCTCAGACTGGCTGATTAACCTGATTGAAGAACAACAGGTTGATGCGCTTATTATTGCCGGTGATATTTTTGATACGGCCTCACCACCGAGCTATGCACGGGAACTCTATAATCAGTTTGTCGCAAAACTGCAACGCACTGGTTGTCATCTGATTGTACTGGCCGGTAATCATGATGCGGTGGCAACGCTTAATGAGTCCCGTGAATTACTTGCCTGCCTGAATGTGAATGTCGTCGCCCGTCCTGATCCGGAGCAGGATCTTATCGTATTGTATAATAAACAAAAACAACCCGGTGCGATTATCTGCGCAATTCCGTTTCTGCGTCCCCGCGATATTCTGCTGAGTCAGGCAGGACAATCAGAAAGTGAGAAACAGCAGGCGTTGCTGAGCGCGATACAGCTTTATTATCAGTCACTTTATGACAAAGCCGTGGCAAAGCGTACAGAGCTGAACACCCATGTCCCGATCATTATGACCGGGCATCTGACCACCGTGGGCGCCAAAACCACTGACTCTGTCCGGGATATTTACATCGGTACCCTGGAGGCATTTCCGGCAGGGGCGTTTCCGCCTGCTGATTATATTGCGCTCGGCCATATTCACCGCGCTCAGAATATCGGTGACAGCGGCACTGTCCGCTACAGTGGATCGCCGGTTCCGCTGAGTTTTGATGAAACCGGCCAGGAGAAAAGTGTCTTTCTGCTGACCTTAAACGGCACACAAATCACCCATATTGAACCGGTTCCGGTTCCCTGCTTTCAGCCGATGGTCTGCCTGAAAGGCGATCTTGATACTATCAGCCGGGCACTGTCACAATTTCCTTTGCGGGATGAAAAAACACAACCTGTCTGGCTGGATATCGAAATTGCCGGGCGGGACTATCTGCCGGACATACAAAAACGCATTCAGACACTGACTGAACCTTACGCCGCAGAAGTGGTACTTCTGCGCCGGGAGCGCCGCAAACAACAGTGGCAGGAGAGTGATATTCTGAAAGAAACCCTGAATGAACTCACCACCGAAGAAGTTTTTGCACGCCGGCTGGCACTCAGTGACACCGAAGAAGACGCTATTCCCCGCCTGACCACGCTTTTCCGGCAGGTCTGTCAGCAGGTCAGTGAGGAGCAGAAGGTAAAAAGTGAATGAAAATCCTGACATTACGTTTCAAAAATATTAATTCCCTGCAAGGTGAATGGAAAATTGATTTCACCGCAGAGCCTTTCGCCAGCAACGGTTTATTCGCCATTACCGGCCCGACCGGTGCCGGAAAAACTACACTGCTGGATGCTATCTGTCTTGCGCTTTACCACAGAACCCCCCGGGTGGAAACGTCCGCATCCCACAATGATGTAATGACCCGTCATACCGCCGAGTGCCTTGCTGAGGTCGAGTTTTCTGTAAAAGGTAAAGCCTACCGCGCCTTCTGGAGTCAGCGCCGGGCAAGAGACAAAGCCGACGGTAATCTCCAGGCACCGAAAGCGGAAGTGGCAGAGTGCGCCACCGGAAAAATATTGTCCGATAAACTTACACAGGTGCGGGAAACCATCATTCAGATAACCGGGCTGGATTTTGCCCGTTTTACCCGTTCTGTACTGTTATCACAGGGAAACTTCGCCGCGTTTTTGAATGCTGATGATAATGAACGGGCAGATTTACTCGAAGAACTCACCGGGACTGAAATCTACCGAATAATCTCCCGTCAGGTATTTGAACAACATAAAGAAGCCCGCCATGAGCTGGACCGGCTGGAAGCACAGGCATCAGCCATCCGTCTGCTGACACCGGAACAACACCAGCAGTGCCGCGATGAGCTTGGTTCCCTGCAAACGGAAGAAAAAGCACAACGTAATCTGCAAACGGAGATACAAACGGTACTCCGCTGGTGGCAGCACAAAAATGAGCTGAATACAGAAACCGCACAGCACCAACAACAACATGCCACGGTTATACAACAGATTCAGGAAGCACAGCCACAGCTCATTTTACTGCACAGAGGGCGTCCGGCAGAAAAATTGCGCCCTGCACGGGACGCACTGATACGCAGCAGGGAAATGAGCTCACAGCTGGATGCACGTTTACACGAATTGCAGCAAATAACGGAAACAGTAACCCCGGAACTTTCTGCCCTGGGTGAACAGTATGAAACACAGCAAACTGAGTTAAATACGCATCGCCTCCGCTGTCAGGAACTGGAAGCACTGGCAGAAAATGAAATTCGTCCGCTGGATAATCAATTACAGCTTCTCAGCAACCAGTTGAGTACACAGCAACAGCAATATAAGAACTCGCAGACCGAACAGCAGGAACTGCAATCTCAGACTATTCAGTTACAGGAAAAACAGGCACAGATACGCCGTACACACGAACGTAACCTGCTCTGGCATAGTGAAAACCATCAGAAAGAAGCGCTTCCGGCAGCAATAGTACAATGGCAGCATCAGTTACAGGACAGGTATAAAAACAGTGAACAAATACACCTTACTTCTGAGAAATTGCAGGCTAACGAACAACAACAGAAGATATTGACCGCCACACTCAGCCAACTATCAGATAACTACACAGCAAAACAGCAGACTACCGCACCGCTGCGCTCACAGCTGGTAACACTGCAAACACAGTTGCAGGATGAACAACAGGTAACCGGAACCGATACACTCCGGTTACAGCTGAAACAAGCCGGTGAGCAGCAACAGTGGCTGCAAAAACTGTCACAGTTATCTCCGCAGACAGCTCTGCTGACCCGGAGCAAAGCAACCACACTGCGGGACGCAGAGCAAGCGCAGGAAGATATTGCCGCTCTCACCGCCTGGTGCGCACAACAAATTCCTGTTTTGGCTGAGAAACAACAGCATCTCAGTGACCTGACAGCACGACAGCAACTGGAGCAAACTATCATCAGTCTGGATGCTGAGCGTCAGCGCCTGCAATCCGGGGAACCATGCCCGTTATGCGGCAGTACCACCCATCCGGCAATAAATGATTATCAACAGATAAAACCGGATGACACCGCCGTGCGCCTGAACACACTGACACGGGATGTCAGGCTGGCTGAGCAGGCGCTGTCAGCAAAACAGAATTTACTGGCACTGACACAAACACAGTTTGACACTCTCTCCCGTGGCCTGCTGGAAACAGAGAGCAATCTCACACAACTGAACATTCAGTGGCAGGCAGCCTGCGCCGGTGGTGGATTTACTGCTTTACTGACCTCACCGGAAGATCTGCCCGCTGTCATGCAACAGTCTGATGAACTATATCAGCAGAAACAGCAGGAGCTGGAAAACCGTCTCGCGCTGGAAACACAGATTTTACAGTATCAGAATACACTGCAAACCGCGGAAGCTGACTGTGAACGCCTGTTGCAAACCAGGCAAACCACAGAGCGGGAACAACAATATCTACTGCAACAATATACTGAATATAACGCGCAGCTAACACAACTCCGGCAGCAACAACAGTTACTGGAAGAGACGCTGACACTCGCCGTCACTGCCCTCGGCTATACCGTCCCGGCCCCTGAACAAACGGATGACTGGCTGGCACAATGTCAGCAGGATAGTGCGCAATTCACCGCAAATGAACAGCATATCCGGCAAAGTACCCAACAATTGTCTGAACTGACAGCACAACAACAAAACCAGGATGCGCTTTCAGCCAAACTGACCCGCAGCCTGACTGAGCAATCTGTCACGCTGAATGAAATCAATAAGCAACACCAGCTTATTGCTGAAAAGCGCCGGAATTTATTCGGTGACAAAATTATCAGTACCGAATTACAACGAATGCATATTCAGCGGCAGACACAGGAAACGCTGCTGACCACGCTGGCACAAAAACGGGAAAAATTACAAAACAGGCTCTCCGGCTTACAGGGAGAGGAGAAACATATGCAACAGCAGCGGCAGGATTCACAGGCGCAACAGGAAAAAGAACAAATTCGTTTTCAGCAACACCTGGCTGACAGCCCGTTTGCAGATGAACCTGATTTTCTCGCAGCATTGCTGAGTGAAGAAGACAACCTTCGCCTGGAAGTGCTGGAAAATGAACTGAACCTGGCACAGCTGAAAGCCGCAACAAGCCTGAATGACAGTCAGTCCCGCCTGGCCCGGCATCTGGAAAATCAGCCGGAAACACACCGTGAACTGACACCGGAACAGCTTAATGAAAAAGAAACGCTTCTGGCACAGCAACTGCGGGCTCTCAGTGTCCGTGAGGGCGAACTGCAGGGACAGCTCAGCACCGATGATACTCAGCGGGTTCAGCAGAGTGGCCTGCTTAATCTGATTGCACAAAGTCAGCAGGAATACACAGACTGGAGCCGCCTGAACCTTTTGATTGGTTCCGCTGAAGGCACAAAATTCAGTCGTTTTGCCCAGGGACTAACGCTGGATTACCTTATTCACCTGGCAAATAAACGACTGGATAAATTGCACGGACGTTATGTGCTGCAACGTAAATCAGGCGAAAGCCTGGAGCTTCAGGTTACCGATACCTGGCAGGCCGATACACAACGCGACACCAAAACCCTCTCAGGCGGGGAAACCTTTCTGGTCAGCCTCGCACTGGCGCTCGCATTATCTGACCTGGTCAGTCATAAAACACAAATTGAATCCCTTTTCCTCGATGAAGGATTCGGCACACTCGACCAGGAAACACTGGATATCGCACTTGATGCCCTCGATAACCTGAATGCATCCGGTAAAACAATTGGTGTTATCAGTCACATTGAAGCCATGAAAGAGCGCATTGCAGTACAGATCTCTGTCAGAAAAATGAACGGACTGGGGATCAGTAAATTATCGCCGGAATATAAGGTTACGCCTGAGTGATATCTGACAACGCAGAGTTAAAGCTACAATAAGAAATTGATAATTATTGTGTTTTTTTATATTGACCGAATTTTTTGAAACATAATGTTAAATATTTTCGGTATGTTTTTTGATTCATTGCTTATATGCTATTGAACATGACGTAACAAGACAGCGGAAATCTGTTTTTCCGACAAAAAATTTCAACGGAGAGCAACATGTCTAATTCATTTATCGAGTTAATTAAAAAACGCAGAACAATCTACAGCCTTGGTAATGACCTGCCTGTTTCTCAGGATCGTGTCACTGCACTCATCAAAGATGCGGTAAAACACAGCCCGACTGCATTCAACTCACAATCATCACGCGTAGTCGTTCTGTTCGGTGAGAACCATAAAAAATTGTGGAATATTGTTAAAGATTCCCTGCGTGCCATCGTTCCTGCGGATGCCTTCGCCGCGACTGAAAGCAAAATCGATAATGCATTTCTGTCCGGTGCAGGTACTGTTTTGTTCTTTGAAGACCAATCCGTAGTAAAAGGATTACAGGAACAATTCGCACTGTATGCTGAAAACTTCCCGGTCTGGTCTGAGCAAGCCAGCGGTATTGCACAGTTCGCTGTCTGGACTGCATTATCTGAAGAAAATATCGGCGCATCACTGCAACATTACAACCCGATTATCGACGAGCAGGTACGTAAAGCATGGGATCTGCCGGAAAGCTGGAAAATGCGCGCACAGTTAGTCTTCGGCTCTGTTGCACAGGAAGCCGGTGAAAAAGCATTTATGGATGATGAAAACCGCTTTAAAATCTTTAACTAATTACACTGTGTTTTTACAGTGATCTTTATTGTCCCGTAATCATCAGGCGCTTTATCTGTCATAAAGCGCCGCCGTTACCTTCTGTACCCAACATCATTCAGGATGCGGGCTTTTTTTCAGGCTTTCGGCCACAACCAGGCCGCACCACGGACGCCACTTGAGTCCCCGTGCATCGCTTTACGGATCGGTGTATCACATTCGCCGCCAAATACCCATGAACGCATCAGTGCCGGCACAGTCTGATACAGGCGATCCACATTACTCATGCCGCCGCCGAGTACAATAACATCCGGATCCAGCATATTCACAGCCTGCCCCAGCGCTTTTGCAAGGCGCTGCTCGTAATTTGCCATCGCCTGCTCTGCAATAAGATCTCCCTGAGATAACCGACGGATAATCTCCGCGCCCTTACAGGTTTCACCACTCAGAGCGGCATAATCCGCCATAAAACCGGTGCCTGAGATAAACAATTCAGTACAGCCCGGCTTGCCGCAATAGCAATCTGTCATACCTTTAAACTGACGATCACTCTCACTCTGCCACGGCAGCGGATTATGTCCCCATTCACCGGCAACACCGTTGCCGCCACAGTGAACCTGTTCATTTAATGCAATTCCTGCACCGCATCCTGTCCCGATAATGACAGCAAAGACAACAGGAAAACCGGCTCCGGCGCCATCAACCGCCTCTGACACAGCCAGACAATTTGCATCATTGGCAACCCGCACTTCCCGTTTCAGTAATTCACTCAGGTCAGCATCAAACGGCTGCCCGTTCAGCCAGATCGAATTGGCATTTTTTACCCGTCCCGTTACCGGCGATAATGTCCCGGGAATACCAATACCGACAGAGCCTCTCTCACCCGTCGCGGTTTCAGCATCATTCACCAACCCGGCAATAGCCAGCAATGTCTGCTGATAATCAAAACGCGGCGTATCCACACGCTTGCGGAACAATTCCTGCCCCTGCTCACTCAGTGCGATCACTTCAATCTTTGTGCCGCCCAAATCAATTCCGATCCGCATATTGCCCCCTTGCGTGATGAATTTATGTTCCGGATATCATTATATAATAATGCAAGGTGACAGGCTGACAATCAAGCCCCTGCATATGCCCGGCATCATTCAAGTTGCAGGCTGGCATCACACCGCCAACGAACCAGCAGTTTGAATGAATAAGGGTGAGCAAACCGGCAAGATCCGGTATCATAGCCGGATGCTATCGTCACCGCGCAATGACTGTGCGCCATAAAACAGGACTGTCCGATGTGGTTTAAAAATATACTGGTTTACCGCCTTAGCTCCCCGTTCCCGTTGTCTGCTGATGAACTGGAAAAACAGCTGGAGCACTCGGCTTTCACACCATGCGGCAGTCAGGACATGATGAAAACCGGCTGGGTATCGCCGATGGGCTCCCGGGGTGATGCGCTGACTCATTCTGCCGGTAAACAGATCCTTATCTGTACCCGTAAAGAAGAGAAAATGTTGCCATCTACTGTGATCAAGCAGGAATTACAGGCGAAAATTGAAAGGCTGGAACATGAACAGCACCGGAAACTGAAAAAAACCGAGAAAGACTCACTGAAAGATGAAGTGGTTCACGCGTTACTGCCACGCGCATTCAGCCGTTTCAGTCAGACCACTATCTGGATTGACACTGAGCGCGACCTGATTATTGTCGATGCCGCCAGCGCCAAACGGGCAGAAGACAACCTGGCGCTGCTGCGTAAAGCACTGGGATCGCTGCCGGTTATCCCGCTGACCACCAAAGATCCGATTGAACTGACTTTGACCGAATGGGTACGTTCCGGGGATTTACCGACCGGTTTTGTACTGATGGATGAAGCTGAGCTGAAAGCTATTCTGGAAGATGGCGGCGTGATCCGCTGTAAAAAACAGGATCTGGTATCAGATGAAATCGCTACCTGTATCGAGGCCGGTAAATGTGTGACCAAGCTGGCGCTTGACTGGGAAGAGCGGATACAGTTCCTGCTCTCTGATGACGGCTCCATTAAGCGTCTGAAATTCAGTGATGAACTGAAAGATAAAAACGAAGATATCGATCGCGAAGATTTTGCCCAGCGTTTTGATGCTGATTTTATCCTGATGACCGGCGAACTGAGTGCCCTTATCAGTAATACCATTGATGCGCTCGGCGGTGAAGCCGAACGCTGATTTGACTGAAACGGGAGCCCCGCTTGTGGCGCTCCCGCTGTTTTTTGTTATTTATTATGCCCACGGCAACGGTGCTTTTTCATCATTTCCGTGCTCGCCGTAATAAATAGACGGCAGAAAACGGGACAGGTACGTAAATTCGTTATAGCAGTGTTTCATCAATCCGAAACCTATTTCATCCGGTAATTCTGTTAGTGGATCGTTGAGTGATGCTCCCAGTAAAAACCGGCTGCGCAGCACACAGCCAAATTCGGTGTCATACGTTATGTGCAACATTTTACCGTCAAGCGGATAGCCCAGCGTATCTGTTTTTACATCATCCCCGAACCCGATATGTGCACAAATTGCGGCAGAAAACTGATTATCAGCCCGGGCAGCGGCCAGCTTTTCTGCATCAAAAAAATCCGCAGCATCATTAAATTTCAGCGTTGCGCCGACCGGCGGGATCGGCCCGAGTGATTCGACTGCCCGGATAGTTGCGCCGATATAATTTTCACCTTTCTTCCAAACAGAATCCCAGCCATGATGCGCCACATGGTCATGCGGGTGCCACCAGCGGATATGCTGTGTGGTTTCAAAAAAAGTAAACCACCATGCCAGCATCCGGCCTTTGCAACCATGCAGATCCGTTCTGACTGATACAGTCAGTAAGCCGTCTTCGCTGCGCTCCAGCCCCATTTCCATCCTCAATGGTTCCGGGGATAATAATTCGTTAATATCATTCAGTGCCCAGGGTAAATTTTGTTTTTTAGCTGTCATATCGTATACTCCATAATTAGGAAACTAATTTCGTTTCCTAATTAATATCGTCACTGAACGGGTATTTGTCAATTGAGGATCGCACGTATGGCTACAGAACCTGCCACCGAAGCAAAAAGCCGGGGACGTCCGGCTGTACCGGAACAGGAACTTATCTCAAAAATTCGCGATGCCGCGCTTAACCTGCTGTTATCGCAAGGTTATTCAGCTACTACGATGGATGCAGTCTCAAAGGAAGCAGGGGTATCAAAAAAAACACTGTATCGTTTCGCTGAGAACCGGGAAGACCTGGTTGAGCGTATTGTCCGTGGCTGGACTGACACATTTGTGCCGCTGTTTACGCAGGATACAAAAGATAAAACTGAATTTTATCAATTGCTCACAGAGCATCTGACTGCGATGAGCCACAAAGTTCTCAGTGCTGAGGCGGCGGGTCTGTTTTGTCTGCTGAGCAGTGAATTTCCCGGACGGGAGACGCTGCTGGCGCGATATCAGACGGGAGGCATTGAGCGCGGACGCGCATTGCTGACTGAATGGCTTTCCCGCCACCGGACTTTTTTACCGCTGCCGGATCCGGCGCTGGTCAGTGACTTGCTGTTATCAATGGTGATGGCAGAGCCGCTGCGCCAGATTGCCCTGAAGCTGGCACCTCCTGCACCGGATTACCCGGTTGAGGCACGCATTACCGCTGCCGTCACATTGCTGAAACAGTGACAGACGCCGGCGTTAAACCGGCACCTGCCGCAGGGCTTACTTCTGAATAAGATAGCGGATTGTCGGTCCATCCTGCTGAATAGATAACACGGTATAGCCGTGGTTTTTCGCATCGAGCGGAATGTTATTTATTGACTGTGGGCAGTCACTCACGACTTCCAGAATTTCCCCGGGTTTCAGTGACGGCATGGCTTCGAGTGTTGCCACCGCAGGGTACGGGCACGGTTCGCCGACCATATCCAGCCGGTAATCCGGTACAATTGTTGTGGTATCTGTACTCATTTTAATTGCTCCTTAGTGTGCGGCAGCCGCTGCGGTTTCAGCCTGATTTTTACGGCGAAAGAATCGTTTTTCCCACATCAGTAATAAGATAAAGGCAAAGGCCAGTAACCCGTAAGTCACCAGCAGGCCGCCTGTCGGGCCAAATGTATCCAGCAGATTAACTTTATCGTAATCTGTTGCCAGTACAGGTGCGAGTGAATCCCAGTAATACGCAAGAATGGTTGCACCAACAATATTTCCAAGGCCCACCCACCAGAAGTGAACCTGACCTTCCACCGCGCGGTACATCCAGCCGGTTTCACAACCACCGGCAAGGACAATACCAAACCCGAACAGCAGGCCGCCGATAACGGCATTAGGTCCTGCCCAGAAAATTTTTGGCTGAACACCTAACTGCACATAACTGAAAATCCCGATAGCACTGACAGCCATCCCGAGGATAATTGCTTTTGCCATGTGGGTGCGCCCGGTTATCCAAACATCACGGAATGCGGAGGTAAAACAGATTTGTGCCCGCTCAATCAATAATCCGAAACCGATACCAAATAACATCGCGATACCCAGTTTTGGTGATTTAAATAAGGTGAACAGAGACCAGGTGACACACAGCAGAAAAATCAGCATACCAAGGCGAAAACGGCGCTTCGCCCGTTGCAGATCCTGAGTCAGCGGGGATGCTTTACTGACTTTTTGTAGTTTGACCGGAATACGGAACATCGGCATTAGTGTGAATTTTGCGCCAAAATAGGAACCGGCAGCGGTTGCCAGGGCAAAAAACCAGGCGTGCAGAGAGAATTGCGGAATACCGGTAAAGAAAGCCGCGAGGTTACATCCCATTGCCAGACGGGCACCGAAACCGGCGATCATGCCGCCGATAATGGCCTGCCAGATGCGGATTTTGTGCTGCGGAAGACGGATTTTGACATTATTTGCCCATAAGGCCGCGGCGATACATCCGGCAAACATGCCGATAATCATCATGCCGTCGATTCTGTCCAGGGGCGAGCCCTGCAAACCGATTACCTTAAAATACCCCCAGTTCTCCGGTTCTGCGCCGAACAGTTGCATTATGTGTCCGCCCCAGCGCGTAAATTCTCCGGTGACCGCCCAAAATGTGCCGGTTAATCCAAAATAGTATGTGGATAAGATGCCGGCGGCGATCACTGCAGGCAACGGCTGCCAAAACTTGACAAGATACGTTGATTTAAATGTAGACCAGTTCATTTTTTTACCAAAAAAAAAATCCCGACAGCGTCGGGAAACAATGTCAGGGTACGTGTGTACCAGTAGGATCTGACAGCGCAGATCCACCCGCAAATCATACGCCTGTATAACGCTTTGCGCTAAAAAATATTTACAGTGAATGATAAAGCTCAAAGATATCCGGGGATAACCAGTACAACGACAAATCGAAAACACAAAAAACCAGAAAATCATGGATAACATAAGCCCGGGGACGCGGGGATAACCGGCAAAGCGGAAAGTCGTTGTAAACACATCCCTGTCCGCTCGGATCGCGCCATCCGTGGCGCTTTACGCTTTCCTTTTTTTGCCGGTTATTCCCTTATGTTCTTTGGCACTGCAAAAACACCAAAAAAAACAATCTGCTAAATCATTCGTTTCACAGCAAGGCGGCAAATAAAAATCCCCGGGGAGCATACACAAGTATGTGACCCGGGGATTTTTATGACATCCAATACCGAAATCATATTTATCATATTGATATATAGTGTTTTTATATACCAAAAGACAATCTGCTAAATCATCCGGTTTGTGGCAAGGCGGCAAGTGAAGGATCCCGGGGAGCATACATAAGTATGTGACCCGGGATCCTGAGCGCAGCCAACACAGCCACAGACCGGAGGATGACGCAGATTAGCAGATGCGGGGTAGCGGCTCGTTATACGGGAGATCCAGGAGTCTCGTTGCCCCGAATATCCCCTGCACCTTCACTTTTTTCACTTCTGTTACCTGCCCGATGGTACAGGCATCCTGCCCCAGCGGGCTTGCGTGCAATGCTGCCAGCACGGCATTTTCTGCTTCCGGTGCCACCACAATCACAACTTTGCCTTCGTTAGCAAAATTGAGTGCTTCCAGCCCCAGTAGTTCACAGACACCGCGCACCGCGTTTTTCATCGGTAACGCCTGTTCTTCGATATTCATACCACACTGAGAGGCATCGGAAAATTCATGCAGGATCGCAGTGACACCGCCACGGGTGGCATCCCGCACAGCTCTGACGCCGCTGATGGCACGCAGAGGTGCCAGCATTGGCTCAAGTACTGCGCAGTCACTTTGCAGATCCGCATCCAGCCCGAGGTTTTCCCGCAGGTTGAGGATCGCAGCACCATGGTCGCCCAGTGTACCGCTGACAATAATTTTATCGCCGGGACGGCACTGTGCTGCTGCCCAGTTCAGTTGTGGTGGGATCACACCAATTCCGGCGGTATTGATAAAGATTTTATCTGCAGCACCGCGTGGTACCACTTTAGTATCACCGGTAACTATCTGAATTCCGTTTGCTTTTGCGGTTTCTGCCATGCTGGTGACCAGTTGTGACAGAATGTCAAAGGAGAGCCCTTCTTCAAGAATAAATCCGCAGGAGAGATAACGCGGAATGGCACCGCCGACAGAAAGGTCGTTTGCCGTGCCGCATACTGCTAACTTACCGATATTGCCACCGGGAAAAATAATCGGATCAATCACATAGCTGTCAGTACTGAATGCGAGACGATCGCCTGTCGCCTGTAATTCTGCCAGCGGGATCCGCGCCTGATCTTCTTTTTCATTCAGATACGGGTTAGAAAATGCCTGTAAAAACAGCGAGTCAATCAGTTGCTGCATTCCCTGCCCGCCGTTGCCCTGCGCTAATGTGATTTCAGTGATAGGTTTCATTTTATTCTCCGCGACGATATTGATAATAAGCCGCGCATGCCCCTTCTGAAGAGACCATCAGCGCACCAAGAGCCGTTTCCGGCGTACATGTTTTGCCGAACAGCGGGCAATCCACCGGTTTACAGCGTCCGGTTAATACATCACCGCACCGCGCCTGCGGATTGTCGGCAACGGATTGTGGCTTAGGCTGAAAACGGCGCTCAGCATCAAATTCATAATACGCCGGTTTCAGTTGAACCCCGGAATCGGCAATATTGCCCAGCCCGCGCCATTCACTGTTGGCTTTCAGTTCGAATACGTCTGCCAGCGCTTTTTGTGCCAGTAAATTTCCGTGTTCCGGCACAATGCGGCTGTATTGATTTTCAACCGCCATCGGCGTGGTATTATCCTGCGCCTGCACTTTCAGCTGGCGGATAACCATTAAGATGGCATGAAGTAAATCAAGTGGTTCAAAACCGGTGACAACAAACGGTTTGGCAAATTCATCACACAAAGGTTGATACGGCGTGCAGCCGATGACCATGCTGACGTGTCCCGGCGCGATAAAGCCGTCGATAAACACATCTTTTTGCTCAAGTAATGTACGCAGTGTCGGAATGATGGTGATGTGCTGGCAAAATACAGTGAAGTTTTTAAGACCGGCTTTTTTCGCCTGCTGCAATGTTGCCGCAGTGCCGGGCATGGTGGTTTCAAATCCCAGCCCGAAGAAGACAATCTCTTTTTCCGGGTTATCGCGGGCGATGGTCAGCGCATCCAGCGGTGAATAAACAATTCTGATGTCGCTGCCGTGACGACGGGCATCCAGCAATGAACCGCCGCGTCCGGGAACGCGCATGGCATCCCCGAAGGTACAAAAGATGACCTCCGGTCGTGCGGCAATTTCCAGGCAGGCATCAATGCGCCCCATGGGTAATACACACACCGGGCAGCCCGGACCGTGGACAAATTCCACGGTGTCCGGCAGTAATTTATCCAGCCCGAATTTAAAGATGGCGTGAGTATGACCGCCGCACACTTCCATAATCTGCAACGGCTGCTTCAGAGGATGTGGCCAGTCTGCCATTTCCTCATGGATCTGTGCCAGTAATTTTTCTGCCAGCGCCGGATCACGGAATTCATCAACAAAACGCATAAAAATCCCTTATTCCACGATTGCGCTGCGCTGCTGTGCAACATCACTCAACCGGTTTTTCAGCCAGGTTATCCACTCATCCATGCCTTCGCCTGTTGAGGCAGAAAGAACAATCACATCAATGTCCGGATTAACACGGCGCGCTGCATTTACACAGGCTTCAATATTGACATCAACATACGGCAGCAGATCGATTTTATTAATCAGCATCAGATCAGCGGCTGCAAACATATGCGGGTATTTCAGGGGTTTATCCTCACCTTCAGTGACAGACAGGATCGCCACTTTATGCTGTTCACCCAGATCAAAACTGGCAGGACAAACAAGATTCCCCACATTTTCTATAAATAACAGGCTGTTATCTGATAATTTCAGATGATGCATTGCATCATGCACCATCTGGGCATCCAGGTGACACCCTTTACCGGTATTCACCTGAATTGCCGGTACACCGGTCGCGCGGATGCGCTCTGCATCATTGGTGGTCTGCTGATCACCTTCAATGACGGCACAAGATACTTTGTCTTTCAGGTAATTAAGTGTACGGGTCAGTAAGGTGGTTTTGCCTGAACCGGGGCTGGATACTAAATTCAGTGCCAAAATGCCCTGTTCTTTCAGGTGTTCACGGTTATGTGCCGCGATCTGGTTATTTTTATCCAGCACGCCCATCTCAATCTGTACCATTCGTTTCTGGCTCAGACCCGGTGCGTGAGTTCCGGCTTCACCCATGCCGTAATGCATATTGTCATCATCGACTACCGGTGCAAATGCGGCGGTGTGCTCATGATCGTGGCTGTGATCGTGTGCATGGTCATGATCATGAGAATGGTTGTGATCGTGAGTATGTTCAGAAGAGTGACTGTGTTCGTGAGAATGACTGTGATCATGGGCATGACTGTGATCATGGGCATGACTGTGGTCGTGTGCATGATCGTGCCCATGGTCATGATGGTGTTCATCATGTGCTGCATGTTGATTATCCGACCCGGTTTCACGACCGCCATAGTAATAGTGATTTACATCCCCGCTGTGGTGGTAGTGGTGATGATGAATAATAACGGGACGGGAATAATTTTCATGGTCGTGATGGTGATGACCGTCGTGGTGATGTTCATGATGATCGTGATGGTCGTGGCTGTGACCTTCAATTTGCACGTTTCCTTCACTGCAACCGCATGTGCTGCACATAATCCTGGCTCCTGCTCGATTTATTGGCTCCGGCGCGGCTTTGTGGTCAGATTCGTGACAGGTGCTTGGCATCTGATCACGCTGTGTCGGGCAGTCAACATAAATAAAATATTATGCATACAGCCCGGTGAATTATCACCGGCTGTATGCATCCGTTATTAAGTATATTAGTAGCAAATCTGCGGTCTGCCCGCTTTGACTTTGCGCAGGACAACGGGATTTTCTCTGCGCAAAAAATGATATTTCAGATTTAGTGAACAAACACCATATAAACAGCTGCCGCCACAATGAAACGGTAGATAGCAAACGGAATAAAAGAAATCCGCTTAATCAGCGACAGGAATGTCTTCATGGCTATCAGCGCGACTACAAATGCGGAGAGAAAGCCGACCGCAAACATCGGGATATCCGAACTGCTCAGGAAGCTCCAGCTCTTGTATAAATCCAGTGCGGTTGCCCCCATCATCATCGGAACCGCTAAAATAAAGGAAAATTCTGATGCGGTGTACCGGTTAACCCCGGTCAGCATACCGCCGGAAATGGTCGCACCCGAGCGGGAAAAACCGGGCCACAGAGCCAGACACTGGAAACAGCCAATCGCAAATGCCTGACGGTAACTGATGTCATCAAGCCCGGTAGATTGTGCTTTTTTGGGTTTGAATACTTCCGCGATAATCAGCAGGACACCGCCTGCCACCAGGGCATACATCACATTGACCGGGTTAAACAGCGCTTTGATCTGATCACGCAGTAATAATCCCAGAACCACCGCAGGCACCATGGCAATAATAATATGAAGTAAATTCAGTTTTCCCTGAGTCTGCCCTTCATGAGGAACCTGCCCGAAATGGATACCGATCAGGGCAAACATCCGCCGCCAGAACATAAAAATAACTGCGAGAATTGAGCCGAGCTGTATAACCACTTCAAAGGTTTTTTCTTTATCACCCGTAAAACCGAGTAACTCACCGACAATGATCATATGACCGGTTGATGACACCGGCAAAAACTCCGTTAATCCTTCAACAACCCCGAGAATCAACGCATGCAGTAATGTTGTAAAATCACCCATATCAGGCCCTGTGCAAAAGAAAAAACAAGGCAACCCCGGAAACGGAATTGCCGGATTCGGACATCAGCATATTACGACCATATGACAGTTTAATGACATGTTGAGCCGGTTTATGACAGTTTCAGACAGCGCGTCGGCGCTCAATAATAACCCCGACTTCATCCGCCTGAGCAACCGCCCCCGGTTTTGCCACACAAATCCGTACCCATGGCGTACAAAAACGGGTAAGCAGCAGACCGGCAACCTCTTCTGCCACACGTTCCACCAGTGCGAAACGTTTTGACTGAACATAATCCATAATTGCACTGCTTACCTTTGCGTAATCCAGACAATGTTCTACATCATCACTCTTTGATGCGCGTTTATTATCCCAATGCATTTCGATATCGAACACCAACTTCTGCGTGATATCCTGTTCCCAGTCGTAAGCACCAATTGTTGTGAAAACAACAAGTTTCTTAATAAAAACAACATCCATCCGCATTTACCCCGTTTTTTTATGCTCATCGGATATCACTTCCCATGAAATATGCGTATTATCCATGGAGACTATATTACTGCAATTTACTGTCAATCAGGAGGAAGGCATGAGTGGAATCGCGCTTGCCATGATCATTTTCGCTTATCTGCTGGGATCTGTTTCCGGTGCGATCCTGATCTGCCGTCTTGCGGGACTGCCCGATCCGCGCCTTCACGGTTCCGGAAATCCCGGTGCCACCAATGTCCTGCGTATCGGCGGAAAGCTGGCTGCCGCCGGTGTTCTCATCTTCGACGTGCTCAAAGGTATGCTGCCTGTCTGGTTTGCTTACCTGCTGAATATACCTTATTTCTACCTCGGTATTATCGCTATTGCCGCCTGTTTAGGCCATATCTATCCGATATTTTTCCACTTTAAAGGCGGGAAAGGCGTTGCAACCGCATTCGGATCGATTGCCGCTATCGGCTGGGATCTGACCGGTCTGGTCGCCGGAACCTGGCTGCTGACAGTACTGCTGAGCGGCTATTCCTCTCTGGGTGCGATTGTCAGCGCGCTGGTTGCCCCCTTTTATGTCTGGTGGTTCAAACCGGAGTTTACTTTTCCTGTCGCGATGCTGTCCTGTCTGGTGCTTATCCGTCATCATGACAACATTCAGCGCCTGTGGCGCGGACAAGAGAGCCGCATCTGGCAGAAGCTGAAGAAAAAGCGGGCAAAAACAGAAAAAGAGATTATTCAGGAAGTAAAAGAGCAGGAAAAAGAAGATTAAAAAAAGGCGCTGATGCGCCTTTTTGGTTTCTGTTACTTATCCAGCGGCGGCAGTTCTGCGAGCGGCCAGCGCGGACGCACTGTCACACCTAATCCGCTGCGCATTCCGCCTTTAAAGCGGATCATCCCGGCCAGCGCAATCATCGCACCGTTATCTGTGCACAGCTCAGGGCGTGCGTAGAAGGCTTCTCCGCCCAGTTTTGTCAGTGTCTGCGCCATACGCTCACGTAACGTGCGATTGGCACTCACACCACCTGCCATCACCAGACGTTTAAACCCGGTCTGTACCAGCGCGCGTTTGCATTTAATAATCAATGTATCTACTACCGCATCTTCAAACGCGCGCGCAATATCTGCTTTCGTCTGATCGGAATCATCATTCTGATGAATAGTATTAGCCGCCGCCGTTTTCAGACCCGAGAAACTGAAATCCAGCCCCGGGCGATCTGTCATCGGGCGTGGAAAAACAAAGCGTCCGGGCGTACCCTGTAAAGCCATACGGGAAAGAGCCGGACCACCGGGATAATCCAGACCCAGTAATTTTGCTGTTTTATCAAACGCTTCCCCGGCGGCATCATCAATTGATTCACCCAGGAGCGTATATTCCCCGATACCGGTCACACTGATAAGTTGGGTATGACCACCGGAGACGAGCAGCGCGACAAACGGGAAGTCCGGCTGATGTTCTTCCAGCATCGGTGCCAGTAAATGCCCTTCCATATGGTGAACCGGCACAGCCGGAACATCCCAGGAAAACGCAAGCGCCCGCCCGACAGTCGCCCCGACCATCAGCGCGCCGACAAGTCCCGGTCCTGCGGTATATGCCACAGCATCAATATCCTCAGCCGATAAATTCGCTTCTTTCAGCGCGGCCTGAATCAACGGCACCGTTTTGCGGATATGGTCACGGGAAGCCAGCTCAGGCACAACACCGCCGTAATCCGCATGGACTTTTATCTGGCTGTATAACTGATTAGCCAGCAACCCGGCTTCATCATCATAAATTGCGATTCCGGTTTCATCGCAGGATGTTTCAATGCCTAACACTCGCATGGGGCTTAACTCGCAGGAACAAAAACTGACAGGACTGGAGACGGATAGCATGACAATACATCCGTCTCCGTAAAGGCGTCAGTGTATCACCATAATGGCGCAGTGACAGGTATTAAGGTGAAATGCGGGGTGTTTCCGGTGGATTTTCATTCAGTATTTACCCTTATTCATTCAAACTGCAGGTTCGTTGGCTGCGCTCAGCTATCCGGGTCACATACTGATGTATGCTCCCCGGCAATCGGAGCTTGCCGCCTGCCTGCAACTTGAATGACGTTGGGTACAGGTAGTTTACCCACAGGTTAATTACAGTTATCCACATACTTTTCCCCTCCGGGGTGATTTCTGTTGCTGACAAATCACCGCATACCCGCTATACTCTTCCTCCTCTATGAAACCCCTTGTCTGGTGCGTGGATCCTGTTTTGTCAGTATGACCTGAACATATCCCGGAAATTTCTCTGCCTGATTATCCACAATGCTTTACAACGTGGGTCACATTGAAGTAAAATTCCGCACCATTTTGAAGACAACTGGCATAACGCCAGTACAGACCTATTTTATTGAGGTGAGAGGCACATGCCGGTAATTAAAGTACGTGAAAACGAGCCATTTGACGTTGCACTGCGTCGTTTCAAACGCTCTTGCGAGAAAGCAGGCGTCTTAGCAGAAGTACGTCGTCGTGAGTTTTATGAAAAACCAACGACTGTACGTAAACGCGCTAAAGCATCCGCTGTTAAGCGTCATGCTAAGAAACTGGCTCGCGAAAACGCACGTCGCACTCGTCTGTACTAATCGCTGCGGCCAGCGCCGCAACTTAGTCAGACTGCAGTAGTTGCAGTTAATGGCCGTGTTTCCGGAAGGAAGCGCGGCTTATTATCGTTATCAGACGGACGAAAAGGGGCTATGGCCGGGCGCATTCCACGCACATTTATCAACGATTTATTAGCGAGAACCGATATCATCGATTTGATCGATGCCAGGGTGCCGCTGAAGAAGCACGGTAAAAATCATCAGGCGTGTTGTCCTTTCCACAACGAAAAAACCCCCTCTTTTACAGTCAGCAGCGACAAACAGTTCTACCACTGCTTCGGCTGTGGTGCCCACGGCAATGCTATTGATTTTTTACTTAATTATGATCGGCTCGATTTTGTCGAGGCTATCGAAGAGTTAGCAGCAATGCACGGGCTGGATGTTCCTTATGAAACGGGAAGCGGCAGCAGTCCGATAGAAAAACATCAGCGCCAGAATCTCTATCAGCTGATGGAAAAACTCGACAGTTTTTACCGCCATGCGCTACAGGCACAAAATGCCGGTCACGCCCGTGAATATCTGAACCGCAGAGGATTAAGTCAGGAAATTATCAGCCGGTTTGCTATCGGCTACGCCCCCGCAGGTGGGATAATGTCCTCAAACGTTTTGCGCGCACTGATGATGACCGCCAGCAATTGCTGGATGCCGGGATGTTAGTGGTCAATGATAACGGCCGCTGTTATGACCGGTTCCGCGAGCGCGTGATGTTTCCTATCCGTGATCGCCGCGGGCGGGTCATTGCATTTGGCGGACGTGTTCTTGATGACGCAATACCTAAATATCTGAACTCCCCGGAAACAGATATTTTTCATAAGGGCCGTCAGTTATTCGGTTTGTACGAAGCGCAGCAAAGCCAGCGTGAATTACCCCGTATCCTTGTGGTTGAAGGCTATATGGATGTGGTCGCACTGGCGCAGTTTGGTATTAATTATGCGGTGGCATCACTCGGTACATCGACAACATCCGAGCATATACAGTTGCTCTATCGTACAACTGATACCATAATTTGTTGTTATGACGGAGACCGCGCCGGACGCGAAGCTGCCTGGCGGGCTCTCGAAACTGCCCTGCCCCATCTGAACGACGGGCGGCAGTTGCGCTTTATGTTTTTACCTGACGGCGATGACCCTGATTCACTGGTGCGCCGTGAAGGTCGCGAAGCCTTTGAGCAACGCCAGAATAATGAAGCCCATACACTGTCGCAGTTTTTATTTGATTCACTGCTGCGTCAGGTGGATATGAGCAGCCCGGAAGGCCGCAGTAAGCTGAATGCGCTGGCGATGCCGCTGATAAGTCAGGTTCCGGGAGAAGCACAACAGGCTTATTTGTTACAGGATTTAGGAAATTTGCTCGGACTGCCGGATATTGCTCAGCTTAAACAGGCGGTCAGCCGTCAGAGTGAGTCAAAAACAGGTTATCAGGCACCTAAGCTGAAACCGACCACGATGCGTATCCTGATAGCACTGCTGGTACAAAATCCGCAGTTTGCTCAGTTTGTGCCACCGCTGGAATCCATTGATACCAGCCAGATAGCCGGGTTTTCACTATTCAGGGAACTGATTGATACCTGTTTATCACAGCCTGGTCTGACAACAGGGCAGTTGCTGGAGCGCTATCGCGATAATAAATTGGCGCCACAGCTTGAAAAACTGGCAAGCTGGAACGATATAGAGATAGATGAGATCGCAGAAAACACGTTTAAAGATGCATTAAATCATCTGGTTGTTTCTGCCCTTAATGACCGTTTTAACTTCCTGATCGCGAAAGAGCGGACAGAAGGCCTGACCCCGGAAGAGCGAAAAGAAGTCAGTCTTTTAGTGCGGGTCCGGCAATAAGTATTATTATTATACCCAACGTCATTCAAGATGCAGGCAGGCGGCAAGGGAAGATAGACGGGGAGCATACACAAGTATGTGACCCGGCTAGCTGAGTGCGGCCAACGAACCTGCAGTTTGAATGAATAAGGGTACATATAATGACAATTATAACGGCTTAAGTGCCGCCGATAGCAGGAATAGATCCTGCATGCCATGTCACCAAGGGCCATGGCTGATGAAATGAAACCTTGACTGTTATTGTTGCTGGCTAAGTTGTTTTGCCGACCAACACAAACCTAAATACTCAGAAGTGTGGATACCGTCTTATGGAGCAAAACCCGCAGTCACAGCTGAAACTCCTTGTCACCCGTGGTAAGGAACAAGGCTATCTGACCTATGCTGAAGTCAATGACCATCTGCCTGAAGATATCGTCGATTCGGATCAAATCGAAGATATTATCCAGATGATCAATGATATGGGCATTCAGGTAATGGAAGAAGCACCTGATGCTGATGATCTGATACTGGCCGAGAATTCAACAGACACCGATGATGATGCAGCTGAAGCTGCGGCACAGGTTCTCTCAAGTGTGGAATCGGAGATTGGCCGGACCACTGACCCGGTGCGCATGTATATGCGCGAAATGGGAACCGTGGAACTGCTGACCCGCGAAGGCGAAATTGACATCGCCAAGCGCATCGAAGATGGCATCAATCAGGTTCAGTGTTCTGTTGCTGAATACCCTGAAGCAATTACTTATTTACTTGATCAGTACGACCGCGTTGAAGCGGGCGAAGTTCGTCTTTCTGATCTGATTACCGGCTTTGTTGATCCTAATGCTGAAGAAGATCTGGCACCGACGGCAACCAATATTGGTTCCGAGCTGCCGGCTGAAGAACTCAACAAAGATGATAACGACGAAGACGAAGACGAGGACGAAGAAGAGGAAGAAGCTGATAACAGCATCGATCCTGAACTTGCCCGTCAGAAATTTGATGCGCTGCGTGTGCAACATGAGAAAACACGTAAACAAATCAAACTTAACGGCCGTGACCATCCGAGTGCCAATGCTGAAATTCAGCAGCTCTCAGAGGTCTTTAAAGAGTTCCGTTTAGTCCCGAAACAGTTTGACTATCTGGTCAGCAAAATGCGGGAAATGATGGACAGAGTCCGTCTGCAGGAACGCTTTATCATGAAACTCTGTGTTGAGCAGAGCAAAATGCCGAAGAAAAACTTTATTACCCTGTTCACCGGCAACGAAACCAGTGATACCTGGTTTACCGCTGCTATTGCAATGAACAAACCGTGGTCTGAAAAACTTCAGGATGTCGCGGAAGAAGTCCAGCGCAGCCTGCAACGCCTGCGCATGATTGAAGAAGAGACCGGTCTGACCATTGAACAGGTCAAAGATATCAACCGCCGCATGTCTATCGGTGAAGCGAAAGCCCGCCGCGCGAAAAAAGAGATGGTCGAGGCGAACTTACGTCTGGTTATCTCCATCGCGAAAAAATACACCAACCGTGGTCTGCAATTCCTGGATCTGATTCAGGAAGGTAACATCGGTCTGATGAAAGCGGTTGATAAATTTGAATACCGTCGTGGTTATAAGTTCTCAACCTATGCAACCTGGTGGATCCGTCAGGCTATTACCCGCTCTATCGCGGACCAGGCCCGTACTATCCGTATCCCGGTACATATGATTGAGACGATTAACAAGCTCAACCGTATCTCCCGTCAGATGCTTCAGGAGATGGGCCGTGAGCCGTCACCGGAAGAACTGGCAGAGCGTATGCTGATGCCGGAAGATAAAATCCGCAAAGTGCTGAAAATCGCTAAAGAGCCTATCTCCATGGAGACGCCGATTGGTGATGATGAAGATTCGCACTTAGGGGACTTTATCGAGGATACCACTCTTGAGCTGCCGCTGGATTCAGCCACATCTGAAAGCCTGCGCTCAGCAACTCATGAGGTACTGGCCGGTTTAACACCGCGTGAAGCGAAAGTCCTGCGTATGCGTTTTGGTATTGATATGAATACCGACCACACACTGGAAGAAGTGGGTAAACAGTTTGATGTAACCCGCGAACGTATCCGTCAGATTGAAGCGAAGGCACTGCGCAAACTGCGCCACCCGAGCCGTTCTGAAGTGTTACGCAGCTTCCTGGATGAGTAATCCGGTTAATCATCAGTAAAGTATCAGGCGCCGCTAATCCGGCGCCTTTTTTTTTATCTTTCGCTGCCCTGCGGATAAAGAACAATCGGCTTACTCAATTTATAGTTACAAACTATTTACCACAGTCAATATTCCGCTCATAAAACAGGCATATAGACAAGAAAAGCTAGACCCCGCCAACAACTGGCAGTATAATCTTACGCACTTTGGCCCCTTAGCTCAGTGGTTAGAGCAGGCGACTCATAATCGCTTGGTCACTGGTTCAAACCCAGTAGGGGCCACCAAATTTTAGCTTCAAAATCAGTATATTAAGCCACTCCTCACCGAGTGGCTTTTTTACATCTAGTACTGAGTGTCGCAAAAGTGTCGCGTTAAATTTTTTGATTTTACTCTCTAGTACTTAAAAAAATCAAAATGTTACGTTTTTATAATTATATCCACACAAAACCGAAATCAAGTCTCAAGTCTCAAGTCTCAAGTCTCAAGTCTCAAGTCTCAAGTCTCAAGTCTCAAGTCTCAAGTCTCAAGTCTCAAGTCTCAAGTCTCAAGTCTCAAGTAAGTATGTGGTAAAAAATTTAGATGTGACACTCGTTGTTAATCTTCTTACCTAAAATATTATTAATTTTATAAATTATCTACACACTCAATAATAATTGTATATACTGAATTTTTATCTATTTACAAATGGAAATAAAATGACGCTAAAAAAACATTATACATTCATTGATAATGATGACAAAAATAAAAAATATTATGTTGAAATTGATGACTATGGGGAAGAAATTACTATTTATCTTGAGAAAGAGATAATAGGGAATATATCCCTTAATAACATGGATATACCTAATAATAAAAAAAAATTTTTACCTTATAACCGAGCTTAATTTAAAAGAGAAGTACAATAGGAAAGGAATAGGAACTAATTGTTTAAGATTTCATAAGGAATCCTTTGATTCTTTATTAATTGCAAGACCGAATGATGGAATGAAATACGATGATGGCAGCTATCTAACAGGTTATGGCTTATCTTTTATTGAAAAAATGAGAAAGCTTAAAATAGTTGAACCTAGCCCTAGCGGCCAAGAGCACGAGGATGAGGATAGATAAATTGATTATTAATATCATACAATATGATTTCAGTATTAAATAACTATCAACGCCGCACCGTTGCTGCCTTTTTGTAATTCTGCGGCGTTTTAAGTGATCTTTAATTTCCCACGTAAAATAGAATACTCCCTGTTATTTCAATATGTTGATTTTTTATCGCGATCCTCTTCGTGATCCTTTTACTGAAATAAACTGAAAAGTCTTTCACACATTTCAGTTGCGGCTTGCTTGTAACTCCCCAGTAGTGGCGCGGTCTGGCGTATCGGTTTGAAGAATTTTAAAACTGAAATAATTTTATTACCCAAAGTGCGCAGGCGGGTTTGGTAACGCCAAAAATGTTAAAGACCACCGGTGTGGTTAACCATGTTATTTCGTAACCTTATATTATTTTCTATTTATGTTTGACTATGGTGAAAAATGATTAATATTATATTGTTATTTATTATTGAAGTTTTATCACCTGCTATTATTTTATTATCCCTATACACTTACATAAGAAATACTCACAAAGTAAAAAAAAGCAGGCTTTGCCGATAGTTTTTTTATTATTAATAACTCACAATCCTATTACCATTTCTTTATTTTTTTCTCCACGTATGGGTACGTGATTATTTTTATGATATTAGTTACCTTAAAATGAAAATTACTAGAAAATTAACAGTGAGTAATACATTATTTATGGCTATTATTTCATTGTATATTTTAAATTTAACATTGAAACACTCTTCATCTGAAGAAGATAAAAAGAAAAATCAAGATAATAAAAGATTACCTGAAAAATAAATATTATTATAAATAGTTTTAGATAAGATAATCATTACAATACGTCAATTGGATAAACTGCAGGTGCGTTAACTGAAGCATCTGCATGCAAAATATCAATTAACGCCAGCTCATGAATAAATCATATCAATAGTTTTCTCAATTCCGCATCCAGGTATTCATCAACAGCATCAACATCAATATGACCCGTATTGTACCAAGCATAGACTTCTTTCAGAGCCAATGTGCCGAGCCTTACCCAGCCAATAAGATTGGTTCTGAGTAGAAATTGAATCATATCACCACCAGACCTCAGCGCGGCATCACCAGCATCAATCAGGCAAAGTGTACCGTGAGCGACTAATAACATCCGGCGCAGCTCGGAATTACCCGCTGAAGGAATACATTCCTTCCATGGTTTCTTATGATAAAAGCGCTGTTTACTTGCCCACATTAACCGGGTTAAAAGCTCGGTAATCAGCACAGGGATAGCCATAGCAATACCGTGCCTGAGATCGTAACCTTTCTCAAACACTTGTGTGGCTACCGTAGCAAAAGATTGTCTGTGTTGACCAAATTCCCCAACATCCAGTAGCAACAGTAGGTTATAGAATGGAATCGGAATTCCCGCGCCACGTCCCGACGCGCCAGAAGAACCCGCCATGTCAGAGAACAAATGCCCCAGCCAGTTGACGAAACCAGAAAAGACTTTGGCTGCAAAATTACCACCGTTTAACTCGTGAGTTTCTGTATCAATTGTAATGATCCGGCCATCAGAGATAAAAGTCGATGTATTAGTAAATTGATTCAGAATTGAGAAAAAGAGGCCAATAAGGTCGGGGGAATGCCCCAAGCTTTTTAAATGATGATTTTTAGGTGAAAGATTTTTGACCGCTCCATCTGTTCCGTTTGTGCCATGCGTTGTCGCTTGGTCATAATTAACTTTAAACCCTTTAAAAAATAATGCACCGTTCTTCTTTCTTTCAGCTAGGCCTGTTTTTTCAAGGAACCAAATTAAAGCGCTACTTGTGTTTTCAACATCAATATTTCTACCATTCTCTAAAAAACCGATAGCACTTTTAGTGGGTTTACTTCCCTCTTTCGGTACTTTCCAGCCTAACGCTGATGCAAACTTTTCGACCGCCGAATCAACAGCATTATCCGCGACTTTAGTCAGCTTTCCTTCTCCGGGCATTCCTACAAAGAACACGTCAATCAGCCCACCGATAACACCGCATGTCCCAGCAATGAGATAGTCATATTTGTCACATTGAACATTCTTGATAGTAAATTCATCTTTGATGCGCTTTTCGAGTTCTATCCGCTGAATGGGTGACATCAGCGTCGTAAAAGGGTCTGCATTCAAATCAACATTATTATCCAAGGCATATTGTTCAACCGAACCCTGGTACTGTGCCCAGCTCATATCTTCATTAAAATCCAGGGTGTTAAGAAGAGTAACAGGCGTGGTCATTGTCTCCGTGTATGAAGATATGACAGAACACTCAAGCTGATGTAATTCAAGGGTAACATTGACATTTTCAGCTAATACAGCGTTAATATTTTGACACGCCAACATCATATCCAAATCGGCCAGCGCCTGGTCAAGAGCATCGTTATTGGATTGTTGGTTTACCTGTAAAGCATTAAGCACCGCATCCAGTTCACTCAGTTTACTCTCTGACTGGTCCAGCTGGTGCTTTTGCACCAGCATGGCTGAAATTTGTTTATCTCGCTTACTCACTATGAAAAAATCCCTGACAATTTTCCTTTGATAACGTTAGCAGCATTAAAGTAGCCTATCGCCTCAAAGATATTTGCAAGTTTCTCCATTTCTAAAGTAGGAATCTCTTGTTTTAACACGAGTACATTAACAGTGACGGCTTTACCATCTTTTTCACGCTCGACTGTTTTCTCTTCGTAGAAAGATATAATCACATTGTAAATATGCTGTTTGGTTGCTTCGCGGGTCAGCGATTGCAGTTTTTCAAGATTAAGTTCCGTCGGGCATTTCAGTTTAAAACACTTGTTTTGTACTGTATCACTTTTCTGTGTAAGTACATTACCTGCAGAAGTTAGCAGCTTCACTTTTTGTAAGAGTTGTTTTACTTTTTCATCCTGCATACCAAAAGAAAGGACAGCTTCATTCAGTTTGATAGCAATAAAATTAATATCGCCCATCAAATGCGACACCGTTGCCTGCGTCTGCTTAATAACTTCATTGAGCATCAGCTCTCTGCGTTTGGTTTTATCAAGTTCATTTGCTCCTGTCAGGTGCTTAATACCTTTATAAACACCAACGCCCAGCAGAACAGCAACACCAATACCTGTCGCCATACTGGAGAATCCAAGTACCCCCCCCCAGACCCAGCGTTGCAAGACCTGATGTTAAACCCGCCGCTGACATTCCCAGAACCGAGCCCGAAAGGTAAACTGCAGCCAGAGGCACCCCCACAGCTCCGGCTTTGGCTCCCAGCTCTTTCAGCCCCTTGGTCAGAGCATCATCACTGAAATCATCATTGAGCATTTTAAAATCGAGCTTGAGCGCATCTATAATCAGTTCAACTTCTTCATCGCTGACATTAAAGAGGTGGTTGTTGTCTTTAAAGAAGGCAAAATTATCATACTTCCCACCGTTCACACTCATATAAACGCTGAATAGGTCTTTAACAAGTGAAATTTTGACAGATTTATTGTGACTGGGAGTGCAAATTTCGTCGATAGTTTGAATCAGTGATTCCAGACTCTCCAGCTTATCGGGAGTGGTGCTGTACTCTCTCAGAGCAAAGCGTGATTCAGAACTGAGTTCCAGGCGAGTCATGAGCAAAAGAATTTGAGCAAATTCATCTTTGTCTATCCGACCGTCGTCGGAATATGCCATGTTTACAATAACTTTTAAGTAGGATACTTTGAGTTTTTCCGGCATTTCGGATAATGCTACCAACTGCTCTTCTTCTTCGAAGGTGTCGAATTGACTACTGATAGCGCTTAAGAACTCTGCCAATTTTTCAAGATTGCATTCACTGATATGTTCAATATTAAAGGATGATCCCGCTTTTCGGGTGATGGTAGTGTACTCAGTGACTTTCTCTTTACCTTTATCATTGACCGTGACATTGCGGACATATTTAGCTGTTTCTAAATCGCTGAAGTGAACGACTACAGGCGATTCAAACGCCTGTTTATAGACCATTTTTTCACCCGTAAATGCCAGTCCATCTTTACCGCTGCCAAATACAGTACTGTCGATCAAAGCGATCACTGAACCGACAGTATCTTCCAGATTCATCGATTTAGCTGCGTTGTTGAGTTTTTTCTCCGGAATATCCGGTACAATGTGAAGGCCTGATGATGCAACCTGACTGACATTTTCTTTAATAAAGACGTTGATGTTTTGCATTGTAAATACCTGAGGTTTAGATAACCGGCTTTAGGTACCGGCACAATTACAAATAAAGGAGAGTTCCTGAATTTTATTTTGTATGACCAATATAAATGATTATACGACCAACTAATTGTGCTTTCCGTGAGTTTTAACACATTGATTCAAATTAAAAATCATTGAAAGTGTAGTGGTTTAATGATTTTGACCACCTGAACAGAGGTAATATTGCCCATTTTCCCTTTTTGTCCTCTGCAAAAATTTTCCCGCAACGCCGCACCACTTCCGGATTTTTTAAATTCAGCGGCGTTTTTGGTTATCTCTTATTTTACTATTTGGTTTCCTGTATTAACCGCTGCCACCTTTGTTATTTTTAATTTTTCCTGCTCTTCTGCCTCAATCTTATCACGGCAGGCATTTAAAAATGTGACGGCTAAAAATGAGCGGAAAACCAACTCATCATCAAGCCACGCGATTAAATCATCACGGGTGATATTATGGATAGTATTTGTCAGTGCAGATGGTATTTCGTCATCAGACTCAATGTAATAACCTGTCTTTTCATCATAAGCGACATTGTTCATCAGCGAAAAAAAATCATCGATGGCTATATTAATCTCTTCCGGTGTTTCATCGGAAATATAACAACCGTCAAAGTGATGACGTAACATAGTTTCCGGGCAAAGTTGTTTCGTCCGGGTCAGATAAATACGTTCCAGTGCCGTTTCTGTCTGAGGCTCCGGATAGGAAGTAATAAACGCCGAATACCGGAAAATAAAGGGTTTATCCAGCGTTTTACTTAGTTCGTGGTAAATATCATTATCTTCATAATCACTGAAAATCCCCTCACACAAATGAGTCAGCTTACGGCAATGCTCAATTTTATCCACCAGCGTCCGGCAACGGCGCACATCAAATACGGTCGAATTAATATCAGATTCATAGTCATCAATTTCATAATAGGATTTAAACGTAATATCACCCAGATTTTTTATTGTACGGGTAGCAAATCGCCGGCGTAAAAAAATGGCGATAATAACTACTGTCAGGGTGACTATGCCGAACGTTGCCATAAATAATTTCCTTATATTATTAGTACTTCAACAGCATCTTCTTAGCTAAATGATAATCTCCGGATGTCATATTCCGTCGGCACATCACTGGTGTTATTTTCTTTCAGTGTTGTCAGCCAAGTATCCGTAAAACAAGCTGAAGATAACGTATGCAGCACATTTATAATTTTCTGTACTTACTCCGTTATTTTTTCTGTGTTGCCATCAGCAATGTAACAGATCCGCTCCGGCCATCACTATCCAGAGAAATATGGGCGGTTACACCCTCGTGGTTATATTCACTGTAAATTTCACCACAGGATTTACGTGATAAACAGGTAAAAAACGAATCATCCTGAATAACATTATTTATATCATTGGTTGCTGCCCCGAATACGGTATTCAGTTCATTATTCAGACGATTATATTCTGCAAATAACTCATCTTTATTAGTGTATTTTTTGGGGTTCAGTATCATCAGTGATGCAAGTCCCTGCTCCCGCATGACTACAAAGAAATAGGCATATTTCTGCATTTGTTCAGCAGGTGATGAAAAGGAATGACATGCCCAGCCTTGTGGTGCCGATGTACAGTCCAGCCCTTTTAAATCAGACTTGCGGATTTCATCCATACTTTGACCCCATTTAAATCCGTGCATAATGTCAGGGGATTGATCACATGCCGCTAATAACGATAGCAAGAAGATAAAGACGATTTTTTTCATAAAAATTCCATGGGTATTCATTCAATACATTTTATTATTTCTGTCATTGAGAGATCTGACGAGCTACCTGTCCGACCCTCTGCAATAATATCCCGGGTTATCTGCAAAAACGCCTCTATATCCTCAGCGGAATGGCAGTGCAAAGGCGATACCCTTATCAGGCTGTTCAGCCCGTAGGAGGTCAGGATCCGCTGTGAATACAGGCTGGATACTGCGCGTTCATGGACAATAACATTCCGCTTTGCAAATTCACGGACGGCATCGGTACAATTTAAATCATCAAATACAATCCCGGTAATAAGGTTACGGCGGCTTAAATCACCGTTATCCACACAGACGGTAACGCCCTGCATCGCCCGCAGTCCCTGTACTTTTTCTGTGCCGTTTAATAAAAGATGTAATAAACCCCGTTCATGTTCTGCAATACGGTCCATTCCGGCTGCAAATAATGTCCTGCGGTTTGCTTTGCTGCTGATATCCTCACTATCTGTGCCCTTTTGTCCGAGCCGGCAGATATAATCGACCACTTCAGATAATGCAGCATAGTGTGCCGGTGTCGGTGTGCCTAATTCCCAGTCGGCGTCCGGCTTACCCTTTAATTTATGATGTACCAGACCGGCTGCTCTGTCAGAAATAAAGGCAAAACCCGCACCTTTGACGCCAAAAAAATTTATAAGGTGCAAAATTTATGGCATCGATATTCAGACCGGAAATATCGAGTACACCATGAGGCGCATGTTGTACGGCATCAACAATAATATAGATATCCGGATTGATGGCTTTCGCCTGAGTGACAATTTTTTTAATATCGTAAATATACCCCGAGATATTTGAAGCTGCCATCACACATAAGAGAGCGGTATTTTTATCAATCAGGGATAAAATAGCATCCGCATCAACGCCGCCGGTTAACGGATCCGCATCAGCCACACGTAACTCACATTGTGTTTTTTCCGCATAATGACTGACCGCATCAAATGCCGAAGGATGCTCTAACATGGATGTCACCATATTTGAGCCTGCCGCATGTTCACTTATTACCCGAACCAGTTCAAACATCACCTGTGAAGCGGTATAACCGGGATAAACAGCGCCGCCCTGTGCATTAAAAATAATCCTGACGTCCTCTTTTCCTTTTTGTTCTGTCTCCAGGAGATATTGTGATACAGAATGCGGCTGTCCCGCGCAGTCAGGAATGGCATCCACTTCATGGAATTTTTCTTCCGCACGTTTTAACCGGAAGGAACCACCGGAATTATTAAAATACAGACGATAATTACCTGATATATCCTTATCAACAAAATAAAATTTATTTTTGATCTCGTTTTGCTCTTCACGGGTAAACATTTTATATTTATTTAACATTCCATTATCCCTGACAGTCATTTTGTTTTCGTTACAGTATTTAAATATTATTCATTTCTGTAAAGCCTGTTATTTGATTTTATCAGGCGGGATCAATAAATATTTTGATACTGTTTCTGCCTATCGCCACGGGACTAAACACGTATCATTTGCAATCATACTGAAATCAGTATCATCACTATTTTCACTCATAAAATGATACAAATAAAACATATAACGCGTGCTTTACCATAGGATTCATAATGTAATTGTCACCATATTTGAATTAGTTGAATTACATTTTTATTACGCTAAGCTGACTCTCAAATCTGATTATTATATTACGTACTTTACCTTAATTAACGACGTTTTCCGGAGTACCGGCCATTAAAGGGATTGATATGACAAAGCAACGTAAATACGGGCTTATTCTGTTTACTATTATTGTACTGTCCGGCGGAGTCTGGCTGTCACAGTCCGGCACGATGCCGACAGATAAAGGCTATGAACTTTATCTGTCCGGCGATACTGAAGGTGCATTCCGTTATTTCTCCGAAAATGCAGAGAAAGACCCACAGGCCGCTTACGCGCTGGCAATGATGTATCTCGGTGGTATTGATATACCCGCAAGTAGTGAGCTGGGACAAAAATGGCTGCTGGCATCGGCACAAGCCGGAAATAAAAGCGCACTCTATAATCTTGGTTTTTACCGCTACCGTGGTTTAATAAAAGACACTCCGGACGACCTTTATGGTATTGACTCCCTGAAAAAATCGGCACAGGCCGGTGTACGGGAAGCGCAGGAATTACTGGGCAGTATTTACCTTCACGACAAATACAGAAATATTCCGTCAGATATAGAACTGGCCCGTAAATATATGACTGATGCCAAAGAACAAGGATCATTTATTGCAAAATTAGGGCTTGGATATATCGCTTACCAGAATGACAAGGATTATAAAAAAGCGGTTGAAATTCTTACCCCGCTGCTCAGTGAAAAATTTGTTTTCCCGGCCGTACTGCTTGCAGGTATTTATGAAGAAGGCGGTAATGGCATAGCACAGGATCTGAGTCAGGCAGAGAAATATAAATATATGGCGTTTTCACAGATAAGCTCTGTGAGCAGTGAAGATCTGGAACCACAACCACTGTCGCTTTACGGCTCTCTGACACAGAAAGAAATGACAGCCCGTCTGAATAAACTTGAAACACTGGCAAAAAATGGAAATCAAGCTGCCCGCTATACCCTTTTCTCTATTTATACGGATGGTGACGGTGTTATCCCCGATAAAGAAAAAGCCCTTACTTACCTGCAACCGCTGATTGATGCCAACGATCCGAAAGCGATGTATGCCTGGTATGTTGCCACCCGCTCACATCCTGATTATCTGAAAAAAGCGGCTGATGCCGGCTATCCCGATGCGCTTTTTCTGCTGTATCAGATATATGCCAATATCCGCATAGACTATGACATACAATATGACGCTGAGCTGGCGAAAGAATATCTGAAACGGGCAGCGGATACCGGGCACCGCGATGCGATGATGAGGATCATCGATACCACAGCGCGCAGTTATGCCTATCCGGATAAAGAAACCAATACACTTGTTTCATCCTATTTAGCCAAATTACTGGAAAAATATCCGCAAGACCCCGCTGTACTTATGCTGGCATCCGAACGCTATGGTGATGATGATGGTCATATTTACGATCCTGTCCGTGCATTTGAGTTCAATAAAAAAGCGGCGGAACTATCACCAAACCCGGAATATCAGGATAGCCTTGCTTATAAATACGGACATGGCATTGGTATTAAACAAGATCTGAAAAAATCAATTGAGATATATAAATCACTTATCGGCGATAAACATGATCGTGATGCAGATGACATCTCCCGCCATTTAACAGATATTTATTTCACTTACGATGGCGGAAACTATATTGATGAAAAAGAGATTATTGCCTTCCTGAAAGAGGATGTTGATAACAATAAAAACTACCGCCAGGCTTATTTCTATGCCGACATTCTGCTCCGCGACGATCCGGTTAAAAACCGGGAACGCGCTATGGAGTTATACGAAAAAGCACGGGAATACACATCCCGTGCAGATATTCATCAGGCAAAAGCCTTGATCGCGCTGAATACCGGAGAAAATAGTCAGGCCCTGAAACTGGTTCTGGATGTACTGGATAATGAACGTGCCCGCTATATTATTTCACCAAAAGAATGGAATGATGCGGCACAAATTCTGTTCAGTGAAGGAAAAAACAGTGCTGTTGCAAAACGTTTCTGGGTGAATTTTGCGCTGACAGACAATAATCCTGATGCCATAAAACTGATCGGGCCACTCATCGGTCATGATCCTGATGTCAGTTATTACTATGCATTATTAAAATTAACGCAGGCAGAAAATCAACCGGATATGACAGACGAAGTACTGCGTCCGTTAGTTGAGCTGATGCTGACTGCATCCGGACTCGGTAGTTCAGATGCGGACGAATATATTATTTCTCAGTTAAAACAATTTGATAACACAAGTAGTAAACCGGTTCATCTGCAAGCCTTTTTACGGATAACCGGGCTTGCTGAAGGGGATATTGTTCCACGGTATAAAAAGTGCGCCGATACCGGAAGCATCCGCTGCATGTATGAATTAGGGGAGATTTATACCAATGGTGATTACGGTGAAAAAACGGATCCGGATATCGCTATCGCCTGGTATGAAAAAATTCCGGACAAAGATTACCGGTTTACCACCTCACGTCTGAGAAACCTGAAAGAGGGCAAAGCCAAGCTTGCTGAGCTGAACGCCCTGGTACAAAAAGGCGATGCCGAAGCGACCTATTCATTGGCCTACGCCTGGAGAAACGGTAACTATGGTCTGAAAAGCGATCATAACATGTGGCTGAAATATCTGAAAATAAGTGCAGATGGTGGCTATAACGATGCAATGATCTCACTCATCGACAATTACAGTGAAACCGATACTATCAGTGCCGCCGATAAAGCCATGCTCCTGCACCTGTATGAACGACTTGCCGATGCCGGTGAGCAAAATTACACACGCAAACTGGCTGGCCAGTATCTCAGCGGCAGCAATCTGGTCAGCGCCGATCGTCAGAAAGCCCGCCATTACTTTACCAAAGCCGGCAGAGAGGGAAAGTATGAGCTCGGGGAAATGGATACGTTTGATCGTAACCTGAAACTCGCCGGTGAAAGTCCGAATGCCGCTTACCTGTTAGGTTATGCACTTCTGACAGGAAATGGTGCACAAAAAGATCAGAAAAAATCTGTCATTTACCTCCGGCAGGCTGCACAGGCCGGTCATGACCGGGCGGCTATTCTGCTTTCAGATATACTCACAGACGGTAAATATGACAAAACTGCTCAGCAGTGGATTGTAGAGCCGGATCTGAGTGAAGCTGTTACCTGGCTGCGTCAGTACCGGGGACCGCGTGATGTATCAGAAAATATCACATTCTATGAAACAAACCTTAAACCGGCTCTCAGCGGAGATAATAACGCTATTCTGGCAATCGGACAGAAGTATCAGCAGCAGGGAAATAACCCGGCGGCACAACTCTGGTTCGGAAAAAGTGCTGAAACCGGCTATGTCCCTGCATTTTGTTTACAAGCGGAAGTGACTGATAACCGGATAAAAAAACAGGAAATACTGCGCCGCGGCGCGGAGAAAGGAGATATCTGCTCTGAAGTACAGCTTGCGGCACTTTATCTGAGCGATCCCGCTTTTACACCGGATTCAGCGGAATGGAATGATGCCGTTTCATGGCTGGAAAAAGGCATAAAAAATGATGACCCGGCAGTGTCAGCGGCCGCATTTACGGCGCTGGCAGGGCTCTACAGTGGTAATACACGCAATGACAGCGGGGATTCATTCAGAAAACCCGATAATGAAAAATATCTCGCTTTCCTGCTATCCGTTGCCGATCATCGGGCAGATGCACAGATAGCCCTGTTCTTCTATTACCGGAATAACAATGATATTGATAACGCCGTAATTTATCTGAAAAAAGCACATGACGGCGGAGATATTTCTGCAACAGAACTGCTGTATAGACTCTATATGCCATCAACGTATTGCAAAAACTCTGATGATGCCGATAAAGCGGCTCTGTACCTGACAGACTGGCTTAAACGAACCCCGCATGAGAAAAACCGCCGGGATCGCTACACGCAACAGCCGGAAACTGACACTAAACAACTGGGTGATGCCTGGCTGGAAGGATACTGCGACATAGATCCAAATCCTGAGAAGGCCATTGCCTGGTATAAAACATCGCTGGAATACCATTCCACTCATGCGTTGTCTGCAATGTATAACGCACAGGTCAAAAATCAGAATGCAGCAGAAGCCTATTACTACGGATTACTGGCGGAGGTTTCTTCCCTGAATGAGTCAGGTCTGATTGCAACACTTTCAGAGCAGGACCGTAAGGCGGTTGAAGAGCAGGTTCGTAAAACACAGGAATACGAAAATTACGGTCAATTTGAAAAAGAAACAGAGGAACGTCGTCAAAAGGCTGAAAACGGAAATGCAAGTGCTGCATTCTCCCTGGCAGTCAGTTATGCGCGGGGGGAAACCGTACCGGAAGATACGAAAAAAATGCTGTATTACTATGAAATGGCAGGTAAAAATGGTTATGCACGCGCCTATAATGTATTAGGTAATTTGTACCGAAAGCCAAATGAACGCGGGATAGTGACTGATGGTGAAAAAGCCCTTTCCTATTTTGATGCAGGCGCAAAACTGGGAGACAGTAATACCGCTCATCTTGCCGGTGATATGCTCTATTTCGGCCAGGCAGGACTAAAAAAAGATTATGAACGGGCTGCGCAATATTATGACATGACATCATTAGAGCAAGGGGATCATCATAGCCTGGCAAAATATAAACTGGCCCTGATTTATTACAATAAACTGGCTGGAACAGGCAGTGATGAGGATCTCCGTAAAGCGCGTGATAGCCTGTTACTGGCTGCAAAATACGGTGATAAAGATGCCATACAGGCGCTGAAAGAGTGGGATTTTTCCCGTATTTCCGGGCACTGATTCAAAAAAGTACTAGTCAGGACTATTTCAAATCAGGTGATCGAGTTTAAGACTGACAGCAAAAAGCCTCTGCTTTCAACAAGCAGAGGCTTTTTAATACTGCTAATTATTTCTCAACAATTATATATTCTACACCATTTACATATTGGTTTCCGTAAGCCTTGTAACCCTGTAAACGGTAATTATCAGGAATATCATACTGCTCACTGGAGTCAACAATGACAGTTTGAGGATCTTCTCTGCCACATTTTACTGACGACCCATCCTTATAATTGAATGTAATAGAAGAAAGAACTTTATTACCTTCATAGCGACCAGTATTCGTCACGATTTTAGAGACATGAGAGACATTCTTCACTGTAATCAGCGATCCTCCGTTACCCCCAATTCCCCCCATGTTGTCAACTATCCCGCCGCAACGCATAGCTACTGTATAATCAGGTGGAGTTACAACAACAGATGCCGAACTACCAGTACTATAACCAAATGATTTTGAATGAATTAATGGTGATACATTCAGTGTTGCCTTAATTTCAAAAGGTTGATTCTGGTATATCCCTTTTGCAATAACCTCGGTGTTACCTGCAGCTTTTGCTGTGAGAATACCTGTAGCAGCAATAGCTGCAATCGCGTTATTACTCACAGACCATGTAACACTATTAGCCGGGACCGTGATCTTTTGGCCATTAGTTATATCTTTCGCCTCTAAGGCATACTGATATTGCAATGTTTCCCCCAATCTCAGATTGTCAGGGGTCAATGTAAACGTGTATTGAATAATGCTGCCATCCGTATTACCGCCGTCGGTGCCGTTACCGTCACTGCCCGGCACGGTGGTGACCGTTTCGGTGTTACCGGTGACGCCCGCGCCGTTTTTCGCCTGTACCGAGACCGCGATCACCTTGCCGGTGTCCGCCGCTTTCAGCACATACGCCGGCAGGCTGCCGTTCGTCGTAGCGATACCCTGCCCGCCGCTGACTGCCGCTTCGGTGCTGCCGTTTTCACCCCAGACCGCCACGGAGCTGTCCTGCGGATTACCGGTCTGCGCAGCAAAGGTATAGGTGCCGCGCAGGGTCTGCCCGACCGCCAGAGTCCCCTTGATCGCCAGCTGACTGACCGCCGGTTTGCCCGCTTCATCAGTGATGCCGCCGTTATTACCGCCGTCGGTGCCGTTACCGTCACTGCCCGGCACGGTGGTAACCGTTTCGGTGTTACCTGCTGTATTTAAAGCATTTCTTGCCTGTAAACTCAGTGATTTTATCTTCCCGACATCCTCTTTGACCAAGATATACCCGGGTATACTACCTGATGTAATAACCGTTTCACTCTGATTGAGACTGCTGGTTTTTCCCTCATTTCCCCACTGATAGCGGGATCTATCCTCATTATTACTTCCGTTAGCATTAAATTTATACGTTCCGGTTAAGGTCTCTCCTAACGCCAGCTTACCGGTTATCATCAATTCGCTGACAGCCGGTGCCCGGCCAATAATAGTTTTCGCTGATGCAATGCTGATATTCTGAATTTTCGGAGTCAGTAAAAACTCCCCTGATGATATACCCGCAGTTACTGTGGCATAGTAAGTTCCGGGATTATCCGGTACTTCGGTAAATTTGCTGACCGTGACGTCAGACTGTGAACCGGATAATGATTTAACTGACATAAGAATATCTGCAGCAACACCGGTTACAGGCTGATTATTCGTATTTTGCAATTTCAGTATTAACTGCGCAGTCGACTTGCCATCATTCGGCAGAAGGATTTCTGAAGGTGATAATGTGCTGCCGGCCGGACTTACTGCCGCTGAAGTTACTAATACCTGCGTACTCGCTTGTCGTGACGGGTTACCCGATTCATCATATGCAATGACAGAAACCGTATAGTGATTAACAGCCCCTTCCCCGTATTGATAATCAGGCAAAATAACACTGTACTCAGTAGTTCCTTCGCGGGTAATTTGTCCGCCATGTGCCAATAATTCCGGGGCACTCCATTCCACATGGCCGACACCGTTACGGCTGTTAACAGACAGGTTAAGTGTACGTCTTTCACCGGTGTACCCGCTTATCTGTGCAGGAAGTGAGACTGAAATCGTTTCTTTTTTACGGTATTCCAGAATGATATGGTTATTACGATCCACAAAATCGTAACGGTTGGACTGTAACAAGCGGCTGGCAAGTAGCTGATGAGAATCAAGTTGCTGCAACATAGGTACACCAAAGGTATAATTTAGATCTATACCAAACCGTGTATCATTTTCGCCACTTTTACCCTGACGTTGTTCTGCATTAAATGTCAGTAACGGGAAAGGCGAATAATTCGCGCCAACCGTCACCGCATATGGATTTTTTTGCTGATTATCTTTACCGAATAAGCCTACGCTATCGCCGTAATATTTTTCGTAAACTAATTTACCCCCAATCTCAGGGTATGCCGGCAGATAACCTTCAGCACGCAAATCCCAACCATCGGCCGGGCGCTCTTCATAAAATTGCACATCACGGGAATCTTTCCAGTCTGATGTTCTAAAATAG
This sequence comes from Morganella psychrotolerans, assembly GCF_001676055.1. GTDB lineage: Bacteria > Pseudomonadota > Gammaproteobacteria > Enterobacterales > Enterobacteriaceae > Morganella > Morganella psychrotolerans_B. The sequence continues at coordinate 126,580 of NZ_LZEX01000042.1, forward strand.
CCATTAGCCGATAATTTCATAAAATCACGTTGATATTCGGCACCCAGTCCGACCCGGGAATGACTCCGGGACCAGTCGTGATCATAGAATGTATTTACCCCGAGCATATAGTCAGACGCAAAAAAACGGTAACCCAGTCCTAAGTTTGATTGGGTCCGGCTTTCTGTGCGATGCAGTGACGCCTGTGAAAATACCATGTGTTCCGGTAATTCCCACAAAGGAACCAGAATATCCAACTGTGAATTTTTTAATGTAAAATCATTATCCACGTCAAATTTAACACGGGCTTTTCCCTTACCCTGCAACCATTCAGTAACTTCATTATTAGTTTGTGTATTAATTTCACCCACTGCCACAGAGCGGGCCAAATCTTTTGCCGCATCTCTGCCGGGATTATTTTGTAAAAAATGCCCTGCCTGTAATGCCGTCTGAGCAATACCAGCCGAATTACCTGCTGTTTCTGTGCCAGTGGTTTCTGTACCCACTGTTTTTACCGGTTCAGATCCGCCCGGAATATCAATTTCATCACCGATACCCAACTCTTCAAACGGTTTTGAAAATGTTCTGAACTGATTCAGTTTCTTTAACTGTTCAAGTGTTATACCTTGCTGTTTTGCAATACCTGCAGGTGTATCACCTAATCCCAGTGTATAAACTTTGGTCGCAGGTAATAACAGGAATGTTGTTCTTTTTTCTGTTGCATGAGCAAGTATTGACGGGGTAAATGAAAGAGACAACGGGAATACAATCTGTATTCCAATATTAAAAAATATAAAGTAGCGGTGACGGAGTGTCATTGAATTAAGTTCTGTTGTATTTGTCATAGCAGATTAGACCTATTAAAAAATGATGTTACCGGCAGAGCCGGTTAACACATGTATTTAATTTTTAACAAGATAAATTAACGTGATTTTTTGCAGGTATCTTTTCTTGATGTCTCCCGCTCACGAATTATTTGTAGCGTAGTATCTTCAGTAACGTATTCGCTTCCCATATCATCAAACGCTGTAAATGATAAGATTTTATAACCATGCAATGGCCCGTCGACAAGAATAGAAAAGTCATATTTTGCGTTCCCGGGGATTTGGTTAAAAGTAATAACGTTGGCATTTCCGGGGTAACAATGTTCATTAAGTATCAGATACGTTATCGCAACATGCTCAATTGGTGAGGCCATTTTATTCTCAATCGTACCGCCGATACGGTATTCTTTATCTGCTCCGGCACCGACATGGAATAATAATTCAGCCTGGTTTCCGGCATACACTGAAGAACATGAAAAAATAAAAAATATAATAAAAATAAACGATTTCATTACAACTCCGGTAATCTTTAAATTTAGCAGACGACTTTAAGTCTTTATAATAAATACGTTATTATCTGAACTGATACATTGATACATTGATACATTGATACATTGATACATGTTTTAGTGAAACCGCAGACACAAAGCATCGAAAATAGATTAATCATAAAAAGACAGATTGTATTTACACCTGAATAAAAACCTGTCTTTATCAGAGATATTTATATATTAAACGAGATAATAACTGCAGAAATCATACCATACTCACTGAAACAGTGATTAAACAATAGTCAATAAAGCAGAGGATCATTAAAACCATACAATTCAAAATACTGAAAAAACCAGATGATAACGTTCACTCTGTCGGTTCAGAAATACAATTCCATGGGTTATTTTCTGTTTTATAAGCATTTTTATTTAAATAGTTTTACTTAAAAGAGATTACATTGCAATACTTTTTATTTGCCTGTGACATTCGATTAAAATCATAATCACTATGTGTTCATATGTAACTAATTAATATGGTTGGAATTAGCTTAATTTATGATTATATCGCCATAAAATCGGATGAAAAAAACCAGCATTAAATTTTATTTTAATTAAAAACAGACAGTCAAATAAGAATGAAAAACCGTTATTATGGCGGGGTTACTTAGTGTACGAGACGTTAATGATTACGTGATTAATTGATTCATAAAGCATTATTTCACATCCTCATAAGTAGTATTCTATTTTACCTCACCAGTCTTTTAAAGATTAAACACATGTAATATTACTTATATCAAAAAATGTGTATTATCGCCATTACTGCCAGCCTGGTTTAATAATACACACTCTCTATTTCGATACATCCGCCAATTTAAATTTATAAACACCGATATATACATTCAAATTAAAAACATGTAATGTTCATTTACGGCATAAATCACCAGTTAACTGACTTACCACTGCTGTTACTATGACAGAGACTCTGCATTACTCTGTTAATATTATATTAGTTATTATTTTTAACCGGTATGTCTGAATGACAGTGGCGGCTTTACTTTTTCTGCACCGCTAGCCGGGGTGCAATGGAGGGGCTATATTTGATACAGCCCCTCCATTGCACTAAACACCCCGTAAAACCTGCTTACTCCAGCGCACTCAGAATAGCCTGTGCCGCTTTCACTCTTTCTGTATTCGGGTAGTTTTTATTCGCAAGGATAACAATTCCGACCTGTTTTTCCGGAATGAAAGCTACATAAGCACCAAAACCGTTTGTTGCGCCGGTTTTATGTACCCATGACGCTTTTTTGTATGGCTGAACGTGGTGATTGGTGACCGGATGAGGTTCTAATGCCACCTCATTCGTCACGCCGCCTGCTACCATGTCTGATTGCTGCGGCCAGTCATACATCTCCCAGCCAAGCCCCTGATTAATTGCAGCTGTTTTGTAGTAACGCGTCTGTGCAATTTTGATCCCGTTTTCCAGGTCACTGTCACCTGTCTCAGACGGGTTCATATTTGCTTCTATCCAGTTAAGCATGTCTTTTGAGGATGATTTCACGCCGTACGATTCCGCATCAAGCTGTCCAGCAGACAGGCGTACCGGCTCATTATTTTTATAACCATAGGCATACTGATTTTTTGCTGCATCCGGCACAGTAATAAATGTGTGTGACAGCGCCAGTGGTGTAAAAATACGCGTCTGAAGCGCTTTTTCATAAGGCATATTAATGGCTTTGGCGGTCAGAACACCAAACAGCCCGATACTACTGTTTGCATACAGACGCATATCTCCCGGTGTCCATTGTGGCTGCCACTGCTGATAAAAATGCAGTAAATCCTGCCGTGTGACTACCTCAGACGGCACCTGTAACGGTAATCCGCCCGCCGTGTAAGTTGCCAAATCCAGTAAGGTGATTTTCTTCCATTGCGCAGAATTAAGTTCCGACCAGTATTTTATGGCAGGATCACTCAGTGCAATCTCGTTTTTTGCCACCGATATGCCGCCAAGCACACCTGTAAAAGTTTTACTTACAGATCCAAGCTCAAATAGTGTATTTTCTGTTACCGGCTGTTTCGCCTGTACATCAGCAAGCCCGTAATTAAAGAAATACTGTTTTCCCTGTACGGTAACCGCTACAGCCATGCCCGGGATTGCCTGCTGCTTCAGTAACGGCTCAATCGTATTATTAACCGTGGCAGCGACGTCTGCCGCGATTGACAAGCCCGGTACTGAAAATGCCAGCAGCGCCGAAACCAGTGTTGCGGATAACGATTTTATCATCATAATTAATCTCTTATGTATATGGATTCCGGGCAGAAGTATCGTCAGAATACGGGTACAGAACAAACGGTAAATTATAACAAGAGCCTAAAGAAAAACTTACAGGTGCTATATGGTCAGACGCTACATCCCGCTGAATCCGCTCAGGGCATTTGAGGCCGCCGCCCGCCATCTCAGTTTTACCCGCGCCGCGGTCGAACTGAATGTCACTCATGCCGCCGTCAGCCAGCAGGTCCGATTGCTGGAAGAACAACTCAGGTGCGCGTTGTTTGTCCGCGTATCGCGCGGGCTGGTGCTGACCCATGAGGGCGAAAGTCTGCTGCCGGTACTCAATGAGGCGTTTGATAAAATCGCCGGTACGCTTGATCAGTTTTCACAGGGGCAATTCCGGGAGCGCATAAAAATCGGGGTGGTCGGGACATTTGCTGTCGGCTGGTTATTGCCGCGCCTTGCGGATTTTTATAAAAAATACCCGCATATTGATGTGCAGCTCTCCACGCATAATAACCATGTGGACCCTGCCGCAGAGGGACATGATTATACTATCCGCTTCGGAAACGGCGCATGGCATGAAGTGGATTCTGAATTAATTTTCAATGCACCGCATGCCCCGTTATGCGCGCCGTCGATTGCTGAAAAATTACAGCATCCTGATGATATTCATCAATTTACATTATTGCGATCTTACCGGCGGGATGAATGGAGCAGATGGATGAGTTGTGCCGGCGGCAAAGCGCTTTCGCCGTCACATCCGGTCATGGTGTTTGATACCTCGCTGGCAATGGCAGAAGCCGCACAACTCGGTGCCGGGATTGCAATTGCGCCGGTTTGCATGTTTGAGCGCCGGATACAATCCGGCGCTCTTGTTCAACCCTTCGCCGCAGAAATCACACTCGGCGGTTACTGGCTGACACACCTGCAATCACGCCCGGAAAGCCCGGCAATGAAGCTGTTTGCACAATGGTTAAAAGAATGTGGAGAGCCATGATCTCACTCTCCCTCCAGACTTTTTACCCGCAGCGCGTCGCCGTCACTGACCCGCAGGCGTTCACCCCGGCAATGAGGACATGCCGTCGCGTGCTGCATCACGGACACCGCCCGGCTGCAATCCCAGCACCAGCCTGCGCGGGGATAATATCAATGTGCAGTGTGCAGCCTTGTGCCACTGTGTCGCGGCAGGCAATATCAAACGCAAAACGCAGCGCGCTCTCTTCCACATCGGCAAGTGCGCCGATTTCCAGCCAGACATCCGTTACCCGCGTGATGCCGTGCTCCTGCGCCTGTTCGCGGATAATATCCGCCGCACTCATGCAGAGAGATAACTCATGCATGCCCGCGTTCCGCATGACGGAGAAATACCTCACGGCGACCTGCCATCTGCGGCGCGTCCGGGTCGCTTACCGGCAATGAGAGCAACATGCGCGCGCAATCATCTGCCAGCCGCATTCCCTCTTCAGCTGTCAGTGAATGTGGCAGAGGTGATAACAGTGAGCAGGTAAGATACTGTGATACACCGTCCAGTTCCCCGACGGTAAATGTCATGGTGCCGTACGGCAGTTGCAGCCCGATTTTTTCACTGACCTTGCGCTCCGGCCAGATTTGTCCGGGTCCCGGGAAAATCAGCACGCTGAACATCCACGGCGTAATGACACATCCCGTCCATTGTCCTTCAAACAAGGTGAAATTTGTGACATAAACCGGCATCGACGGATGCAGAAAAGTAAGATGCTGCATGGCATCACCGGCAATTTTTTCAAATGCCGTTTTTATCTGTGCCGCGGGGCTGTTCTGAAAGCCCTGAATATCGTCAGACATGTGCCGGCTCCTTTAAAATAGCTTCAACACCCGATTCACGCAGTGCCGCCAGCACCTGTTGCAGTGCGGGCTCAACCGCGGCTTTAAGTGTCTCCGTCATGCCGATTTCCGGCTCCAGAGATTCAGGGATAACCCCGACCAGCGTGAGTTTGCCGGGAAATTCCCCGGTGAAACGCAGGGCCGACAGCACATCTGACAGCCCGAGCTGATGCGGCGATATTTTATTGGTAAACAGTGCCGGAACGTCATCATCACGCAGAATTTTAATGGTTCCCGGCGTGCTTTTTGTGGTCACGATGGCATCGGCGATAATCAGATGATCCCGCCCCGCCATGCTGTCCAGCAGCTCCATTCCTGCCGTGCCGCCATCCATCACCTCGACATAGTCCGGCAGATGATAGCGCTGCTCCAGTGCTTCAACCACATGCACACCAATGGCTTCATCGGTCAGCAGGATATTACCGACACCCAGCACAAGAATCCGCATTACAGCACCTTCACTGAGACAGTTTCGTTACCATCGATATCAACAATGTGTACCGCACATGCCATACACGGGTCGAATGAGTGAATAGTCCGCACCACTTCCAGCGGTTTTTCAGGATCGGCAATTTTCAGCCCGACCAGCGACTGTTCATACGGCCCGACCACATCATTATTATTGCGCGGTCCACAGTTCCAGGTGGACGGCACAACCGCCTGATAGTTTTCAATGACACCGTCTTTGATAACCACCCAGTGAGATAACATCCCGCGCGGTGCTTCCAGGAAACCCACGCCTTTGATAACACCGGTTTCAGGGATCTCCGGTTTCACATAGGTAATATTGTCACCGGTACCGATATTAGCGATCAGCGCGGCATACTGATGTTGCAGAACCGCCTGCAATTCACAGCAGTGAACTGTGCGCCCGATAATACGACCGAGTGTGGAGTGTAATTGTTTTACTTCCAAAGGCTTGCCGGTTAATTGTGTATAAACCGCAATAATTTCATTCAGTTTTTCCTGCGTACCTTCATGTTTTGCCGCCAGTTTGCAGAACATATTTGCCAGCGGTCCCACTTCCACGGTTTTGCCGTACAGTGTCGGCGATTTTACCCAGGAATATTTGCCGTCCGGATCCCAGCCGGTGTAATTCGGATTGGTTGTCCCTTCCCACGGCTTTTGCGGCTCTTCATCCTGATACCAGGCGTGTTTTGCACTCTCCTGAATACCCTCGAGCAGGAATGGATCTGCCTGAGAGTCAATCGGGCGGAAGGTGCTCAAATCTGCATTTTCAATGTAGCCGCCCGGGAAAAGGAAACTGCCGTTTTTGCCGTCAGTCGGGAATTCCGGGGTGCTCAGATAATTCACCGCGCCCTGCCCGGTTTCAAACCACTGCGGATAGAATGCCGCGATCACCGCGGTATCCACTTTATAAACCTGCTCGACGAAATCATTGAGCTTATCAATGAATGATTTGATGTACATCAGGCGCTCAAGATTCAGTGTGCCGAGTCCGTCAAGGTTGATCGGGTTCGCCACACCACCGACAGCAAGATTCTGAATATGCGGGGTTTTTCCGCCCAACAGCGCCACAATGCGGTTAGCATCGCGCTGACATTCCAGTGCATGTAAATAGTGTGCCACTGCGATCAGATTGACTTCCGGCGGCAACTGCATCGCCGGGTGTCCCCAGTAGCCGTTGGCAAAAATGCCCAGTTGCCCGCTCTCCACCAGCGCTTTGATTTTTTCCTGCACGCGGGCGAATTCCTGCGTGCTGTTCAGCGACCAGCTTGATACTCCGCTCAGCATCGCGGAGGCTTTTGCCGGATCCGCTTTCAGTACCGAGGTGATATCCACCCAGTCCAGAGCAGAAAGCTGATAAAAATGAACAATATGGTCATGAGTGGTATGCGCCGCCAGTATGATATTGCGGATATATTGCGCATTCACCGGCACATCCAGATTGAGGGCATTTTCCACCGCACGCACCGATGCCAGGGCATGGGTGGTTGTGCAGACGCCGCAGATGCGTTGCAGGATCATCCAGGCATCACGCGGATCTTTGCCCTTCACAATTTTTTCCATACCGCGCCACATGGTGCCGGAAGCCCAGGCTTTGGTGACTTTGCCGTTATCGATTTCACAGTCGATGCGTAAATGCCCTTCGATACGGGTGACCGGATCAATCGTAATTCTCTGGCTCATGACTTGCTCGCCTCATGATAATTGTGAACAGATGATTTTTTTAAAGGAGGAATTATCGGTAACAGGCGGATCAACAAGATGTACGCGCAGATCTCAACAGCCACGAAACCAATCGAAATTAATAATTCTGCCGCCGACGGGAAGTAGTGATAGCCATTTCCCGGATCAAAGGCGAGCAGTGAATACGCAAGACGCCACGCCGCACAACCAAGCATCATGCTCAGTGCGCCGATGAAAAGCAGGCGTGAATCCCGGCGCAGTTTCGGCAGGCTGAATACCGCCAGCGCAAATGCCATCAGCAAAATTTCTGTCCAGAACATCGCAGAGTAATAGTCACCTGCAAAAGCAAGACTGAGTTTGCCGTGATAAATTAACTCGCCGAAACGCAGTACCAGAAACAGTGCCATCAGCACGCTGACCGTGACAGCCAGTTTGGTAAACAGGCTTTTCTCATCCGGCCCGTTGCCTTTCAGCCCGCTCTGCAACAGCGAACCTTCAAACACCACAATGGAAAAGCCCATAATAAAGGCGGTCAGCAGGGAGAACAGCGGCAACATTTCATAGCTCTGCCACAGAGGATGTACTTTATAACCGGCGGCAATCATCAGCGATCCCATGGATGACTGGTGCATCGCAGGCAGCAGTGCACCGAGGGCAATCACAAAAAACATGATTTTATTCAGCCGCTTCAGGGATATTTTCCAACCGAAGCGCTCAAATACTGCCGGGGCAAGCTCCAGCGCCATCACGCCGATATAAATCGTCATACAAACCGCGGTTTCCAGCAGAACGGAATTCACGTTAAAAATGCCGGGGATAAAAAAAGTTCGGCATATTCCAGTAACGACCTAAATCAATAGTGATGGATAATCCGCCCAGTGAATACCCCAGCAGACTTGCCAGCAGAGCCGGGCGCACCAGCGGGTGATATTCCCCTTTATTAAAGACGTACACCGCCCACGCCAGCGCCCAACCACCACAGGCAAATCCGGTGCCGATCAGCAGGTCAAAGGCAATCCAGATCCCCCACGGGTAGCCGCCGTTCAGATCAGAGACAGATCCCAGTCCGAAAATCAGACGTTTAACGATAAGCAGCGCACAAAGGATAACAAGCGGCCCGAAAATGATGATCGGCTTACTGAATAATTTTCCGCCCAGCGGTTTGGGATCATGACTCATGGTCGTCCCCTCCGTCATGATGGTCATTTTTGGTATTGCGGCGCACCAGCACGGTCAGCCCCGCCAGAACAGCAAGCGGCAGGATCATGCCTTTATAAAGGGTGTGCTGGATATTTTCCGAGCGGGCACCGGTTGACAGTTCAGCCAGTTCAGGTAATTGCAGATTTTTATACGGCACGCCGGTCAGTACCATCACCTGAGTTCCGCCGCCCTCTTTTTCCCCGTACAGATGCGGATAATAAGAAGGTACCGTGTGTTTATACACATCGCCGGTTTTCAGGGTCTGACGCGGATAGCGGTACTCTTCGCCTGCATTCAGTCCGAGGCGTTTTTTGGCTTCACTCATCAGATCTTCGCGGGAGCCGAAAATAATCGCGCCGGTCGGACACACATCCACACAGCCCGGCAGTCCGCCTTTATCCAGCAGTTCCACACCTTTCTGATTGCACAGCTCACACTTGTGGATCATCCCGAACGGGTTGTCATAATCATATTTCGGCACATCAAACGGGCAGCCGACCATGCAGTAACGACACCCGGTACAGACATCTTTGTCGTAATGAACGATGCCGGTGACCGGATGTTTTTTCAGTGCGCCGACCGGGCACACTGAGACACAGTTAGGATCAACGCAATGCATACATTGTTTCTTGATGTAGGCATAACCGTCTTTTTCCTGATCTTTGTGCTCACCCGTACCGCTCTGCCACACCTGAATAATGTTATTGGTGTACGGAGACAGCTTGTCATTGTTGGACCAGGTCTGTTCACCCTGCGGGTTGCGTCCCGGAAAATTAATATCCTGGCACTTAGTCACACAGGCCTGGCAGCCGATACACAATGTTGAGTCATAGAGCATACCGAGCGAGCCCGGGATCGGCGGGCGGTTTTCTGCCGCCGCATGACCTGCGGAGGAGCTTCCCAGAAGCAATGCCCCGCCGGAGGCTGCTTTAATAAAGTCACGCCTGTTCACAGTTACTCTCCCCGCGGCGAGTCAGCATCATTTTTCTTCTGCTGACGCCCCAGCTCCCGAACCGCCATAACACTGACACCGGCAACCAGCCCGACAACACCCCCGAGCAATCCGATGGCACCACCGGAGACTATGCCGCCCTCTTTCAGATCCACATCCGGTTTTTCCGCACGCGGTGTCGGGTTCTGCACAGAAGCAAGCTGATGGATGCCTTTATGGAAACCGACACCGGCTTCGTTACAGCCATAACAAGGATGCCCGATAGCCACCGGCCACACGCCGCCGACATCACAAAACTGCAATGTTGAGCAGTTACCGTAAGTTTCCGGTCCTTTGCAGCCCAGGTGATAGAGACACCAACCTTCGCGGTGACCTTCGTCACCGAACTCTTTGGCAAAACGACCGGCATCGAAATGTGCGCGGCGTTCGCAATGTTCGTGGATCAAGCGCCCGTAGGCAAAAAGCGGACGGTTTTTGCTATCCAGCTTCGGTACGGTGCCGTAGGTAATAATATGCACGACCGTTGCCAGGAAATTATGCGGATTCGGCGGGCAGCCCGGAATATTAATAATGGTTTTGCCCGGCAGCACTTCCTGAAGACCAACCGCGCCGGTCGGGTTATCACCCGCTGCCGCGACACCACCCCATGCGGCACAAGAGCCGATAGCAATAATCGCAGCCGCATTCTCAGCGGCTTTGCGGATGTGGTCAGCAATCGGCTCGCCTGCGATCATGCAATAAATGCCGTTATCTTTCAGTGGCACAGAGCCATCGACCACCAGCACATATTTGCCTTTGTATTTCTCAATGGCATTGTGTTTATTCGCTTCGGCCTGATGACCAAATGCGGCGGAGAGCACCTCGTGGTACTCCAGCGAAATCATATCAAGTATGAGGTTTTCGATTGTCGGGTGCGTCGCCCGGAGCAGGGACTCAGTGCAACCGGTACACTCCTGTGCAGATATCCAGATGACGGGGGGACAATCCTTACGGCTGACGGACGCCGCAATTTCGGCGGAAGCATTTGCACTGAGACCCATAGTGGCAGCTAATGCCGCACAGAGTTTCAGAAAGCCGCGCCGGTTAATACCCTCAGAAGTGATAAAAGTATTATCTTCAATCATTCTATTATTCCGTAGTGTTAATTTGAGACGTAATGTAATCGTTTTTTTAAATAATTAATGCGACACAGAACAAAATCAACACTAAAAATAAGGGTATTTAGCGGGGTTATGATCAATAAAAATGGATAAAATAATAAAATATTCATGACATTGGAGAACAGACAAAGGCAATCGGATGTTTTCATTAATATTTAACATTTAAAGCAATATAAACGTCTGAATGTTAAATCTGACTTTTGAATATTCCTAAATATTTAAATGCCCTGTAAAGATGACAAAAATGCCACATGAATGGAGTCAGCAAAAGCGCTAAGACCAGTCAGGGCAACGGATTACGGAATGTGAATCGTTCTGATTCACGGGTTAAAATAATGAAGAACAGTCAGGGTTGTCATATGATTTTTATACCTGAGATTAAAAAACAACCGTTATTTGTTTTTCTTATTTAACTTAACGTAAAAAATCATATTGCTGTAGTGCATTATAAAACACCTGTACTTTACCGCGTCTCTATTTTCATTTTTTATAATTAAATAAAGATCCCCACTGATGCAAATGAATATAAATCTCATTTTATAATTACTCTCAACAACAGAACACTTCCCTCTTAATAAATTACTGCGTAATTCAGTTACGACAATAACGCCATAACACCCCTGATAAACTAACTGACAAAAAATACACGGCATTTATGTTTACCTTCGCTGAAGAAAAGCAGAAACAACAGACATTAAAAGAAGATATCTCTGTAAAATACCGATTTTTAAATTAATAATACTGAAATACTAATAACCTGTAGCCCCTATTATGAATATATTGTTAATTAATAAATAATTACAATTTTTATTAAACTCTTAATATTCTTCCATAAAATAACAAATCACCAAAATACTCATTTAATGCTCACGTCGGTAATCATTTGAATTAAATTAAGTTTAAACTATTAATTTTTTCAGTTTGTTAAATTACCGATATATTGACTTGCCATAAGGTAAAAATTAAAATTTACTCTCTATGTAAGTATTTATATGCGTCAAGTACACTTCCGTTATCTGCTGAACAGGTAGCGACCTCCAATTCATTCCATCTCCGAAAAAAACAGGCAATGTGATGAAATTAAAAAAATTATCGTTCCTGATACTCTCAGTAACCGGCATGGCTTATTCTTCTGCGGGTATGGCTGATACCACGCCTCCCGCCACGGTAACACCTGAACCGATCCCTGAATTTAAGTTCAGTGATGAATCACTGCGTATTGAGCAGATTCAAAATGGTGGAAGCTATACGAATGCTGATAGTGATGCACTGAAAGCGACTGAAGCAAATAAAGGCATTACGATTAAGGGGCCAAAATTTCTGACTGAAATTGATATGGCGTATCCCTCATCAGTCGAACCAACCGTGAATTTCACTGACGATACCCACCTTATCGGCACAAACCTCGGTCACGCCTCTTTCCGGTTGGGCGACTCATACCGCGGAACCGCGTTTGATGACAGCAGCGTGATAAATATTACGCTCAAAGGTATTGATAAAAACAATACCGGGAACCTGCAACTGCATAACGGAACAAAGTCCTATAACACCACGGTTGATGCATGGGGTGTTATGGAGTTACGGACAGCATCAGATAAAGAAAAAGTACAGGCTTATAACACGCTGGTGAAAACCAACGGAAAATTGACGGTCAGCTACAATGCCTATGCTGAAAATAACCTGATCGACGGTGGTGAACTTTATATACCAATAGGTGCAAATGACGCCATTGTAAAAAATACCATTATCCGTAATGGCGGCACCTATACGATAGACGCCGGGACCGCCATTGATAACTATATTACCGGAGCGGGTAGTTACCAGGCAGTATCAGGACTGGCACTGAATAACTACATATATGAGGGTGGTTATCAGACTGTTTATGTTAATGACAGAAGTGGCGCTAAAAATACCACTATTTATCAGGGTGGTACGCAGCGGGTACGTTCAGGTACAGTTGAAGATACCCTGGTTTATGGTGATCAGATTATTTCTAACCATAGCGGTGACTGGAAAAACGGGCAGTGGGTCGCGGATAATGATCCTGACAAAACCTGGGGAAGCAATCCGACGGCTGAAAATACCCAAATCATGGCGGGTGGTACACAAACAGTCGGGCTGAACGGTAAAGCAGAAAATACTACTATTTATAAAGACGGTGTTCAATCTGTTGAAAATAAAGGTATCGCCACTCAAACAACAATAATGAATGGTGGCCTGCAATCAGTTAAACAAAACGGAAAAGCCTCAGACACCACAGTTAACAGCGGCGGCGTTCAGTCTGTTGAAGATAAAGGCTCTGTCACAAATACAACGGTGATAACCAACGGGGCTCAGTTTATTGCACAATATGCCCTCGCTGCGTCGACGATAATTGATGGCGGAACTCAGCATGTACAGGCAAACGGCAGTACCGAAAATACCACTATCAAAAATGGCGGGAACAGCACCCTGGATGACGGAGCATATTCTCTGGGTACACTGACTGTCGATAATGGTTCTCTGATTCTGGGCGCAGGCAGTGATCACACTCTGAATGGTGTTCTCAGTAAAGGCGCATACGCTGAACAGGTTAATCTGTATAACGATAAGTCATATATATATATAAGCCAGAATGCAGCATCTCCTGAGTCAATAGCGACTATCAATAAACTGACCAACAACGGTGTAACAGTATTCGGTGATATGACCGGAAATAATATTAATCATTACAGTCAGTTAAATATCAGTGAGCTCAGCGGTAACGGATTATTTGTGATGAATACCGGTCTCGCTGACGGCAAAGGTGATTTTCTGAATATCACTGACTCGGTCAGCGGTAATCATGGTGTCCGGGTGATGGATTCAGGTAAAGCGCTGGTCAGCAATACATCAGATCCGTACCGTTATCACCTGATCCACGCCGCAGGCAGCCAGAACGATACCTTCGCCCTGACTAATAAAAGTGTGGATTTAGGTGCTTACAAATACTATCTGGTTCAGGATAAAAATACAGCGGATGAATGGTATCTTTCTCCGGTGAAAGAAGTTCCACCGGTTGACCCTGTTGACCCTGTTGACCCTGTTGACCCTGTTGACCCTGTAGTTCCGGTTCTCCCTGAAATTACTGATCCGGCTAAAACCGCCCTGATGATTGCCAACGCCATCCCGACTGTCTGGAAAGGTGAATTAAGTACATTGCGCGCCCGCCTGGGTGAGTTACGTAATGATCCACAGGTTAATCTCGGAGTCTGGTCAAAAGCCACTACTGCCCGTCATAATATCAATAACAATGAGGTTGCTTACCGTCACGATATGAATGGTATCGTCGCCGGGGGTGACAAAATGACAGAATTTGAAAGCGGTAAACTCTGGACCGGGGTGCTCGTCGGCTACAGCCACTCCTCACTCGACATGGCTAAAAACGACGGTAAAATAGACAGTTACAGTCTGGGTGTTTATTCAACCTTCCGCCATAATTCAGGAGTTTATGTAGATGGCGTGGTGAAAGCCAACCATTTCCGCAGCACCTATGATGCCCGTTTCAATGACGGAAAAACATCGGCTGACAGTAATACAAACGGGTTTGGTTTCTCCGTTGAAGCCGGTAAATACTTTGAAAAAGATGATTACTTTATTGAGCCTTACGTTATGGTATCCGCCTTCCGGGGACAGGGTGCAGATTACCGCTACAGTAATGGTATGAGTATCAAAGCAGATGCTGCCAAATCGTTCAGCGGTGAACTGGGTGCAACTTTAGGTAAAAATTTCACACTGGGAAACGGCGCACAGATCAAACCTTATGTCCGTGTGGCAGTTAACCATGAGTTTGCCAAAAACGGCGAGGTTGAGCTTAATAAAGAAACCAAACGGACAAATGACATGTCCGGCACCACAGGAAAATACGGTGTTGGTATTGATGCCAAACTCAATGATAAATGGGCTGTTTACGGCGAATTTAACTACGCAAAAAGCAGTAAACAGGAAACACCTTACAGTGGTTTGATCGGCGTAAACTACCGGTTCTGATACAGCATCGGTTCTGATAAACCGGTTCTGTCAAACCAAAAACGGCAGGGAGAAATTCCTGCCGTTCTTTTATTCTGTTATCAGCCAATCAGTCCGTGTACCAGGATAACACCAATACAAACCGGCCCGATATAGCGCCATACCAACAGCAAACACTGACGTTTCAGACCGGTAATATTATCAGGGATCAGTGCATTCGCTTTACGTGACCAGCCGAAAATCAGGCAGACTGCAATACCGAACAGCGGCATCAGGATATTCGATGTCAGGTAATCCAGCAGATCAAACACCGTTTTTCCGCCGAGGGTAACATCACTCAGTGGTCCGAATGATAACGATACCGGGATCCCCATCAGCATAATCGAGGCCGTTACCACCAGACCCGCCCTGCGGCGCGTCCACTGAAAACGCATCTGAACATACGCCACAATATGCTCCAGCAATGAAATTGCGGAAGTCAGCGCCGCCATCAGTAATAAAACAAAGAAGGTTACTGCCAGAACTGAGCCGCCGGGTAAGTGGGCAAAATAAACCGGCATGGTCATAAAGGTCAGACCCGGCCCCGCATCCGGTGCCAGACCTGCAGCAGACAATGCAGGGAAAATCATCAGCCCCGCCAGTACGCACACCATGCAGGAGAGGATAACCACCCACATACTTGAGTTTGCAATACCTTTATTATCAGATAAATAGGCGCTGTAGGTAATATGAATACCCAGACCAATTGAGAGCGAGAAGAAAGCCAGGCCCAGTGCATCCAATACGCCTTTTCCGGTCAGTTTGCTGAAATCAGGATATAAAAATAATTTCAGTCCGGCAGACGAACCCGGCAGGCTGATACCAATGATAGTCAATGCAATCATGATAATAAATAATAACGGCATCATGACTTTAACGGATTTTTCCAGCCCGCGCTGTACACCCGCCAGCACCACAAAACAGGTCATACCGGCAAAGGTGAGATGAGCAATAACCGGCCACCAGGGATTACTGATAAAGCGGGTGAATATACCGGTCAGCTCTG
Organism: Morganella psychrotolerans; assembly: GCF_001676055.1. GTDB lineage: Bacteria > Pseudomonadota > Gammaproteobacteria > Enterobacterales > Enterobacteriaceae > Morganella > Morganella psychrotolerans_B. The sequence goes on from NZ_LZEX01000042.1 coordinate 142,504, forward strand.
CGCTGTCCGAAATATTCAGTTCACCAGTCGCTGCCATCACCGTATAACCGATAGTCCAGCCCCCGACGACACTGTAAAAGCTGTAAATACACCATGAACTGAACACACCGATAACACCAATCCATGCCCAGTGGCGTCCCATCATTTGTTTAAATGCATTAACAGCTTCAGCCCGCGTACTGCTGCCTAAAATATTTTCAGCCAGTAATACGGCAAGACCAATAATAAAACTGAATAACAGAAAAACGATCAAAAATGCGCCGCCGCCGTTAGATGCAGCAACATAAGAGAATTTCCAGATGGCACCGATGCCGATAGCAGAACCGGCGGCGGCTAAAATATGCCCGAAGCGGGACGTCCATTGCTGACTCATGCGGCCTCCTTCTGTGTCATCTGAGTGACAGAGGCGGCGGCAGAACAATTATTCTGCGGTGAAATGGTGCTGATAATAATCCTTGCCGTGTAACCAAACATCATAGGAACTCCCGTAAAAAAACAGTTCCACCAGCAGGTTACACATACAAAAAAGCCACCTTGCTGGTGGCTTGTGAAGAAAAACGAATAAACGCAGCCACCTAACTGAGTAGTAGGTTTAGGCTTAGCAGATGGTTAATGATTGCGTTCATGGTTTAGCTCTTCATATTTAAAAATGGGTATTTATTGCGCCACACCATGGTATGGCGCTCTGTTTCTTTTATACCACAAAAATAAATTTAAAAAATATAATAATTATTCAATACTCATTGTTTTGAGCATATCAACAAACGCATCAATATGATGGCGCTGTGTTACCGGATTCATAAATACCGCTTTTTCTCCCGGGATATAGGCAAACCGGTTGTGTTCTGCATACGTTGAGCAGGCTATTGAATCCACCCAGTTAGTATACAGACCCGCTTTACCGCGTTTGAGGAATAAATCACGATGCCAGTGGCTGTTGCGAACCATCATGTCATAGGCGGTTTTGTCACTCGCACAGGTCAGTTCATGTGCAAACATAGCCTGCGGATCTGTCACCAGTTTTGGTGAATAGAGACGGAACCCGACACTCGGCCCCTGGTTTTCCGGTACCATAACGCAGGCATTACCCATTGATAACAGGTGGTTACGAAGATAATTCGCATTTTGCAGACAGTGCGCAATAATTGTCTGATACCCTTCAATGCCCAGATAATGCAATCCGGCGTACGCCCCGAAGATCCCGACGCCGCTGCGGCTGCATTCGATAGTGGATTGCAGGTGGGTCTGCCCCTCCAGCGAGTGCTCAAAATAGGTAAAGTTTTCCGGATCGTTTTCCAATGCTTTGAAATCATCGCCATCACGAACCATCACAAGACTTGAGGTATAAGGCACATATCCCCATTTGTGAAAGTCGATCGTTATCGAATCTGCATACTTAAGCTGCTTAAATTTCTCAACATTATGGCGCAACCCGATCAGTGTGGCTTCATTAATTGCCAGCGGGTTCGTCGCAAAGTCATAATCAATAAAGAAGATAATCGGCCAGCCAACCGCCGCATCCACGTGAATATGCGGCTTATCCGTAATTTCAAATTCTTCACATAAACGGTTACGAAGATCATGAACCTGTTTAATCTCATCGACGCCAAACGTATCTGTTGTGCCGGCGGTCAGCAGAATAACCGGAATTTTACAGTGAACCGTATAACAGGCACGGATTTGCTGCTCAAGATCAGCAAGATCAATCGTATTGTCTGATGCCACCCGGATGCGGATAGTTTTGTTTTTAATATCCACACCCAGCAATGACAGGTTAGTGATATTAGAATAGTGCCCGCCCTGTGAATTGATTATGCGGAAATCCTGATCAACCGACATCCCCAGATGTTTGGACTGTTTAAGTGACTTACGGATCCCGAAAAGATACCCGTACAGGTTACACATAGTCCCGCCCTGGGTGAACAAACCAGACGCTTTGTCGGCATCATAACCAATCAGATTCGCGATTTTTCTGACCACGGTTTTTTCCATGGTATCTGCCACACCTGAGTATTCGCAGTACACCATATTCGGGTTTCCCAGCAATCCGAGCATGGAGCCGTAGACTGCCGGATCAGATGGCATGGCAATGACGTTTTCAACGGCAAGCGGGTTTTCCCAGTTTTTACACAGCGCTGATGCAAATACCAGTAAATCATCCTGACCTTCTCCCGGACGGATAACATTCTGACGGATATGTGAGTCATCTGCCAGACGGGAAAATAATTCAGCGCCATTCGGATAGCGGCCTATTTGCTGAACATCGGCCTGTGTGGTTTGCCGGAATTCAGTAATAGCCTGAATTTGCGGATGATTAAGAATCGGCCATTTGCCGGGATCCCGGCTGAAGAAATCGCTGATGACATTTTGATATTTAACTTCAAAATCTTTATTCAGCACATTCGCAGAAGCGGACGTGATATGTTCTGATTGATCCACAATTAGCTCCAAAATAGTAAATCACACAAGAGTATTGCCACTATTTTGCGCCTAATTAGTTGCATTTCAAATGATAAGAAGATAATCAACACCGTGATGAATAATAAAATAAATAAATAAATTCAATTAATTACATCAAAAAATGTGTGATAGTCAGGTTTAATATTTTTTAAATTATGACGGTGAGATCACAATTAATTGCACTGCAAAATATAATAAATACAGATTTTAAATTTAATTAACGCGAAGGAATACAGAATAATGTTCTGTAAAAGCACATATATAGCAAACTATTTAAACAGAGCCTAACACCAATGACAATAAATGATAAATTTATCTAATTTATTTATTCAGTCTGTTACCTGATTTATTCTGTGTAACGCCCGATATTTTGCCGGTTTGTGAGTAATCATCAGAATAACGATCCCAGAAAGATAACGCATCTCCAATTCTGTTAATGATTGCCGGTTTAGCACTTTTTCCACATCAGTGACAAATAATTAAATAACATCATGATTTTTAAAACTAAAATATAAAAATATTTTTTTTTGTGATTATTTTTCGCTCAATTGTTATATACCCAACATCATTCAAATTACAGGCAGACGGTAAGGGAAGACACGCAGGGAGCATATGACGCGGCGGGCGTTGTGCAGCCAATTACACCGACAATTAAAACAGATGATTTAAATGCCGTAGCTCCCGAAAAATCGTTCATTAACAGCAACTTTGATTAAAAACGCAACTATCCCCACAGAACTTATTGATTTAACAACAGATATAATCTGAAAAATAAAAATCTCACCTTAATATCATCTTACGTTATCCGGAAAAAATTCACTGTCTCCGTTACCCCTAATTTGTTAGAGTGACCCTGTTTTGCAACACATATATCAGGGGTTATCTGCCGCAAACATCATGACTGGTGCGCGTGGTTCTTTACCTGAAAACACCCGATCGACGAATTAAGCCTACTTCAGTTTTAGGAATACTTGATGGAAACAATGCAGCAACTCTTTTTTGCACTTTGGCATCAGGATTATGAGACCCTGTCAAACCCATCTCTGTTATGGGCTATCTATATTATGCTGTTCGCCATCCTTTTTCTGGAAAATGGCCTGCTTCCTGCCGCCTTCTTACCCGGTGACAGCCTGCTTATCCTGGTCGGGGTATTAATCGCAAAAGATACGCTGGATTTTCCGACGACACTGATTGTACTTACTGCCGGTGCCAGCCTGGGTTGCTGGGTCGGGTATCTGCAGGGGCGCTGGCTCAGTAATACGCGCATGGTACAAGGCTGGCTGTCACATTTGCCGCCTCACTATCACCAGCGCGCACACGGGTTATTCCACCGCCATGGTCTTGCCGCACTGTTAGTCGGCCGCTTTCTTGCTTTTATCCGTACATTACTGCCGATGCTGGCAGGGATAGCAGGCCTGAGTTCACGCCGTTTCCAGTTTTTTAACTGGCTGAGTGGCTTTCTCTGGGTCGGAATTCTGACCTCGCTCGGGTATTGCCTGGGTATCAGCCCGCTTTTCCGCAAGTATGAGCATCATCTGATGAACATCCTGATGCTTATCCCGGTTGTCCTGCTAGTCTGCGGGTTAATTGCCAGCCTGTGGGTTGTCTGGAGACGTAAACGGACAAAAAATACCGATACGGATATCACCCCGCAATAAGGCAATAAGCCTTTGATATCTTTTCCCGGTCTGTACCCGATGTCATTCAAGATGCAGGCAGGCGGCTATCATCATTCCGCCAACGAACCTGCAGTTTGAATGAATAAGGGTATACGCAGTTTCAGCGACAGACCGGAAAACATCATCCCGCAACCTTTCATTTTCCCGCAGTTTACTCTGAATTAATCACCCACCGCCTGAAATGTGCAGGACAACGCCGGAAAATACACTATCATTAGACCTTAATTGCACTTATACCCTTATTCATTCAAACTGCAGGTGTGTTGGCTGCACTCAGATCGCCGGGTCACATACTGATGTATGCTCCCCGGCGATCTTTCCTTGCCGCCTTCCTGCATCTTGAATGACGTTGGGTATATAACCTTGGTTATATAATCACAAGGAGTTCCTATGTCACATCATTCAAATGAAGAGTTACGCGCCGAACTGAAATCATTGGCTGACACCCTGGAATCTGTGTTAGGTAATGCAGAAAATAAATCGAAAGAAGAGCTGGATTCACTGAAGAAGAAAGCGCAGGCCGCATTACAAAATTCCCGCGCACGCCTGACAGAAGGCAAAGAACAGGTTATACAGCAAACTAAAGAGATAGCCGGTCGTGCGGATAACTATGTGAAAAAAAATCCATGGACAGGTGTCGGGATCGGCGCTGCTGTGGGTGTCGTGTTAGGCGTTTTACTGACCCGTCGCTGAGTTATGGCTGAATCTGAACGTCCGCAGGGGCCCGGTAAAGGGCTCCTCGACACACTGACGCGCATCGCCACTATTGTGGTCAGCATGGCTGAAACCCGTCTCAGGCTCATCGCAACTGAGCTTGAAGAGGAAAAAGCCAATCTTATTCAGTTGATTTTACTGGCCGGCGTTGCACTGCTGCTGACCGCTTTCGGGCTGATGAGCCTGCTTGTCCTGGTCATGTGGGCAGTTGACCCCGTCTATCGTCTGACGGCTCTGGCTATTACGACAATAGTATTGCTGGGAAGCGCGCTGATTTTTGCGCTCTCTGCTGTCCGTAAAGCCCGCAAATCATCACTGTTGAGTGCGACCCGTGAACAACTGGCGATTGATAAGCAACTGCTGGAAAAAAAACAGCAGGAGCAACATCATGAATAAACAGACCCGCGCTGAACGGGCACTGCGCAAGCAGGCACTGATTGATACCATCGCTGCACAACGCAGCGACTTATCACAGACCACAGAACATTGGCTGGAAAAAACAGAGTCACTGGACAGAACCTGGCAGACAGTGGTGCAATTGCGTCCGCTGGTCGTGGCCGGTCTCAGCCTTATCTCTGTATTTTCTGTCCGCCACCCGAAAAAACTGTACCGTTGGGGACAACGTGCCGTTGGGTTATGGGGCGTGATACGCACCATACAAGCTAATTTTCCCCGCAATAAACCACACAGCTAACCTTTTTTCAAAATCAAAAAATTTGAATTTGTTCATGAAGAATTCTTGCTAACAATCCTTCTCATTCGCACTTACTATTAGTCCAACAAAACGCATTGGCATATCGTGCCATTTAAATGAAGAATTAGTGACTCTGCCTGCAGATTTATAAATTCAATATTGTTGAGCTAATAAGGATCTCTCAATGAACAATTACGCTATTTTAATCGCCCGTATCATGATGCCTGTGTTATTTATTGTGGCCGGATACGGCAAATTAGGTGATGCTTATGCCGGAACTCAGCAGTATATGCAGGCAATGGGTGTACCCGGTGCTCTGCTGCCACTGACTATTTTACTGGAACTGGGCGGCGGGCTGGCAATCTTGTTTGGTTTCTTAACCCGGACAACCGCTGTTTTCACTTTCGGGTTTACTGTACTGACCGCTCTGCTGTTCCACACTAACTTTGCCGAAGGCGCTAACCAGTTAATGTTTATGAAAAACTTTACTATTGCAGGCGGTTTTCTCCTGCTGGCTGTCACCGGCCCCGGTAAATTCAGTATTGATCATTTATTAAAAAAGAAATGGTAATTACATTCAGGCAAAGCCACACAGCAAAATAATAGATTAGCAGATATCCGCTCTCAGGCGGATATCTGTCTATTCAAAAGATTTGAATGTCAGATAAGGGTTTATTAAATAAATATTCATAATCCAGTGTTCCCATTCTTATATTGCTATATCCTTTTTTCTGGTAGGCAATGCAAGGATACAAACCAAACCAAGAATCCTTTTCCATATATTTACACCAATATGAATCAACTGTTTTTGACTCATCAAAATCACCATTTGCAGTAATTGCCTCAATAGATTCATTCAGGATTTCCAGCATTTTTTCCGCATAATTCTTATTGACAATATACGCATTTGCACAAAAAGAAAATTTTAATTTTAATAAAAAATTATCCGGCTCATGAGATGACGCGTAATAATAATTCCCCCCCAGGAAGGCCACATCCCATTGTCGTGTCTTCAGAGAAGACAAAAAATTTATTTGCCTGCCTTATGTGTTCAATATCACTATATAAATCAGTGTCATCCTCAAGAATCAGTACATTCCCCCAACCATTATCTATAACCATTTCCATCACAGCCGTATGGGAAAGGGTACAACCGAGAAAACCCGGGGCCTTACTTATCGCTTCAAAGCGAATAATTTTATCCTCCGGGATCTCTGCTCTTGCCAAAATATTAGTTATCTCTTTCTTGCGATCTCTTCTTACTTTTAAATTTATATAAATAATTTTATCAAAGAGATCATGATTCAATGTATTATCTTCTTCTGACATAAACAACTTCAAATCCATACTGCCTCCGGCATCCGGGATATATAATTTATTGCATTATGATGCTCAATAGTATTTTTTTGTCAATCCGGGGCAATCTTAATATCAGAGCGAAAAAAAAAAACTGCCGGAAAGCATCCGACAGTCTATTGATTTAGCGTATTTTTTATTATCAGACTTATTTATTGATAAACAGTTTCGGAATTTCACGCAAACACCAGGCTTTCGCCTCACCCATACTGTCACGCCGCCATGCCATTATCACATTCGTTTCATGGCTGTATTCCGACCCGACCACTTTCAGGCGGCCTTCCTGAATATCTTTTTCCACCAGCGGATACGGCATACTTGCCACACCCAGCCCGGCCAGCAGAGCGCGGTGTTTATCATCAATTGAACTGACCGTCAGGCGTTGCTGTTTATCCAGCAGTAAGACAGTCAGCACCGGGCGCTCACGGGCGCTGTCTGCCACTGCTATGCCACGGTATTTTACCCGCGTTGTCTCAGATAATGGCTCTGGTTCGCGGTGAATAGGATGATCGGGTGCTGCCACATAGACATTCACCACGGAATAGAGCGGACGGGAGTTAATTTCAGAAGAAGAGCGGAAATGCATATCCGGCGCAATCACGATATCTGCCCGTCCGGTTTCCAGCCGCTCCCAGGAGCCGGCAAGAACTTCTGTCGCCAGCGTCAGTTGGGTGGTGGATTTAAGTGCCAGTTTTTCCACCAGCGGAAACAGGGATGCCGCCGGTATCAGGGCTTCGCAGACAATAGTCAGATGCGGCTCCCAGCCACGGGCAAGTGCTTCGGCATCACTTGTCAGTTTGTCTGCCGCTTCCAGAAGCAAGCGCCCGCGCTCCAGCAACATCCGCCCGACATTGGTAAATTTTGTCCGGTGTCCGGAACGATCAAATAATACAACATCCAACTCTTCTTCCAGTTTCTGCATGGTATAGCTCAGAGCGGATGGCACCCGCCCGAGCTCATCTGCCGCAGCGGCAAAACTGCCCCGCCGGTCGATAGCATCCATCACGCGCAATGATTCCAGCGTTAACGCTTTGTCTTTACTCATCATTATCTCAATCAGAAAATTTGAATGTCGCCACCAGATTAACTGGCTAACAATTCGGCGTCCAGCCCTTTATTATTTCAGTATATTTTTCTCAGCAGGCAGACCATCATGATTATACACCGAACCGCAAAACAAGCCGGCTCCGCAGATTATGGCTGGTTGCAGGCAAAATATGCCTTCTCTTTCGGGCACTATTTTGACCCGGAATTTCTGGGATATGGTCCGCTGAAAGCACTGAATCAGGAAGTTCTGGCACCCGGTGCCGGATTCCAGCCCAAATCCTATCCTGATGTGGATATTGTAAACCTGATCCTGAGAGGGAAACACGATATTCGTGATAATGACGGGCTGTATCTTGAAAATAAACAGGATGAGTGCCGGTTTTTCTCCCCCCGCAAGGGCGTCAGTTACACCGAAACCAATCCCTGCGGACAGTCACCGCTGACCCGTATTCAGATCTGGCTGCGGGCCGTTCCCGGCGTGCCACGCGGAGGTTCACAGTCCCTCACGCTGACATCAGATCCGGTGCAACTGATTGCCTCACCGGACGGGGAAAACGGCAGTATTGATTTACAGCAGGGGATCCGCATCTCTCACCTGAATATCCGGGCCGGGGATTCATTCACCCTGCCTCTGTATGGCAGGCGGGCATTTTATCAGTCCATACACGGATGTGTTGTTGCCGGTGACGGTCAAAAACAGGAAGTGGTGGAGTGTGGTGACGGTGCCTTTATTCAGGACAGCCGGGAAGTCACGTTTCACGCACAGACAGATTGCAGGGCGCTGCTGATTGATATCATCGCCTGAGATAGTATTTCTGATTCTATATTTCTGATTCAGTCCGGCTGAAACGAAAAAACCCCGCGTCAGACGCGGGGTTTTTATAAGTGTGGAGTCAGCCGTTAAGCCGGGTTCTGTCTTGGACAACCATTCCTCTAGGCCAGCACTCGCGCACTGGCTCCAGCAGCCTACCCGGGTTCAGTGCGGGCCGCACCATGTGAACCCCTATTTGGCCTTGCTCCGGGTGGAGTTTACCATGCCACGAACTGTTACCAGCCGCGCGGTGCGCTCTTACCGCACCCTTTCACCCTTACCTGTGCCCTTACGGGCCATCGGCGGTTTGCTCTCTGTTGCACTTGTCGTAGGCTCGCGCCTCCCAGACGTTATCTGGCACCCTGCCCTGCGGAGCCCGGACTTTCCTCCCCTCTACCCGTCTCCCGAAGGGACTACGATAAAGCAGCGATTGCCTGGCTGACTCCGGGGCGGATTATAAGCGGCTTTCCTGCCGATGTACAGAATAAGTCCGTACTGAGTGTCTGAGTGACGGGAAATGCATCACAGCTGCGGCGTATCACTCTCCAGAGTGTAACGGTACAGCGCATTTTTCTTCACGCCGTAAATCTCTGCCACGATTGCGGCAGCTTTTTTCGGCGGCAGTTCTTTTTGTATAATCGCGAGCGCACGCAAAATTTCCGGACTGAATTCGTCATTCTCAACCGGCTTTGCTCCCTCAACAATCAGGACCATCTCACCTTTACGGCGATTCTCATCTTCCAGAACCCACGCCAGTAATTCGCCGACCGGTTTGCCCTGAATCGACTCCCAGGTCTTTGTCAGCTCCCGCGCCAGCACAACATAGCGCTCTGCGCCCCATACGGTGACCATATCTGCCAGTGTATCCAGAAGACGATGCGTAGATTCATAGAAAATCAGTGTTCTCGGCTCTTCTGCCAGCGCCTGCAAGGTGTCCTGACGGCTCTTGGTTTTTGCCGGCAGAAACCCTTCGTAACAAAAACGATCTGACGGCAGACCTGCTGCACTCAGTGCTGTCACCGCAGCGCAGGCGCCGGGCAGCGGGATAACAGTCAGTCCCGCATCGCGGGCACGACGGACAAGATGATAGCCGGGATCGTTAATTAATGGTGTACCTGCATCAGAGACTAATGCGATACTCGTTCCTGACTGTAATTTGGTAATTAATTGATCTGCTTTATACTGTTCATTATGATCATGCAGCGCAAACAGCCGGTTATTAATCCCGAAATGAGAAAGTAACAAACCGGTATGCCGTGTATCTTCAGCCGCAATCAGATCGACATGCGTAAGAACGTCCAGAGCACGCGCAGTAATGTCGTTCAGATTGCCGATAGGTGTCGGCACAACATACAGTGTCGCTGCCGCAACCACGGCTCGATTAGGTTGATTCATTGTTTCATCCAGATGATCACATTAGAATTGAGCTTTCAGAAAACTATAACCGGGTACAGTATGTTTTCCTTAACTTTATCGCGTTACCGCAAGCAATTACTTTGTACCGCATTATTTTCAACATTGATTATCTCAGGGTGTACGCTTGATAATCAAACTGCGGGTACAGGTGGCAAAAACCAACCGGAAACGCTGGTTCAGCAATATCAGCGGGTTATCGATGCTGCCGCCGGACAGCCGTCAATGGATGCTGTCCGTGCATTTATCGCTCAGGAGCCACTGCTCACAGACCCGGACGCACACCAGCAAAACATTAACGAAACCTGGCTGATGCTAACACGTTTTTCACCTGATGAGCGCAACAAGGTTCAGATTAAAGCCGATGAAACCACTTTACGTGGCTGGATGGATCTCCTGATCCTCTGGCAGGGCAATCAGCAGGATCAAAAAGCACTGCTTGCCGCCGTCAGTGACTGGCAAATCCGTTATCCGGAAAACCCGGCGGCAAAACTTCTGCCGCAGGATTTAATCCAGTCTATGAGCAGCATGTACAATCAGACCGGGAAAAATACCCGTGTCGCGCTGTTTCTGCCGCTGAGTGGTCAGGCAAAACTGATGGGCGATGCCATCCGTCAGGGCTTTACTGATGCACAAAACGGTGTGGCAAACTTTACCACCGGCTATCAGCAGACAACAACACAGGCGCCTGTAAATCAGCCCGCGCTGACAACGGAACCGGTAACGGCACAAACGACTGTCAGTGCCGCGGATCCGGATAAAGATATCAGCACGCCTGATCAGGCTAATGGTGCGCCATCAAATAATGCCGACAGTGACGGAGCCACGGCTGCAAGCCCTGCCGTGACAGCTGCCGTAACATCGGCTCCGCAGGTTCAGCCATACAGCGGAGAAGCCCGCAGTGTCACCGATGTAAAAATCTACGACACCGACAGCCAGCCACTTACAACATTACTGGCACAGGCACAGGCTGACGGCATGGATTTGATTGTCGGGCCATTGTTTAAGGGGGATGTTACCGCCCTCGCATCAAGTAATACCCCTCTGAATATTCTTGCGCTCAATGAATTGGACGCACCAATCGCCAAACCGAATGTCTGCTATTTTTCACTCTCACCTGAAGATGAAGCCCGCAATGCCGCGCAGTTTATCCGTCAGGAAAATAAATCTGCCCCACTGGTACTGACGCAGGACAACAGTTTCGGTCGTCGTATTGCGCAAAGCTTTGCTGATGAATGGCAAAAATCCGGCGGCGGCGTTGTGCTTCACCAGACATTCTCCGGAAATCCGGGCAGTGCAATCCCGCTTTCCGGGGTTCCGGTTATTCCTGCATCACAGCAGACCGGACAGACTGACGGTTTGGTAAGCCAGCCGGAGCCAACCGGTGTCGGTGTGGATTCTGTCTATATTATCGCCACATCCGATCAACTGACTTACATTAAACCAATGCTGGAATTTGCCACCAGTGCCCGCGGGCGTCCGGCCTTTTATGCCAGTTCCCGCAGCAACAAAGCCGGCACCGGAAAAGATTTTCAGTTTGAAATGGAAGGCCTCAGACTGACTGACATCCCGTTAATTGCCGGTGGTAACCCGCAGTTACTCAACCAGGTCGCAGGACGTTTTGGTAATGATTATACCCGGGTCCGGTTGTATGCCATGGGAATGGATGCCTGGCGTCTGGCGAATCAGTACGGGGATATGCAGAGTCACTCCCTGCGCATAAGTGGTGCGAGCGGAGATCTCTCCATTACGGATAATTGTACGGTTTACCGCCGGCTTCCGTGGCTTGTCTTTAAGCAGGGCAACATCACACCGCTGGCATCTGCTGACTAAGTTTTGTCTGATTTTCGGGGGTGACAGGAGGTCACCCCCGTTCTGTTTGGCATAATAGATTCACAGGGATGACGTATTTATGCTTAGATGGCTGACAGGCCGGCAGCACGAACAATTTGCCAGGACCTGGCTGGAAAGTCAGGGACTGACGTTTGTTGCGAAAAATGTCCGGTTTCGCCGTGGTGAAATCGATTTAATTATGCAGGATAACGGCACATGGGTATTTACTGAAGTCCGTTACCGCCGCAATGCACTGTATGGCGGTGCTGCGGCCAGTGTCACCAAAACCAAGCAACGCCGGTTACTGTATGCGGCGGCCTGCTGGTTATCTCAGCGGCAGCTGAGCATGATGACCTGTGACTGTCGTTTTGACATTTGTGCTATAACCGGTGACCATGTCGAATGGCTGAAAAACGCCTTTGGTCATACTGACTTTTATTAATGTAATACACCCGACGTCATTCAGGATGCAGCCAACGAACCTGCAGTTTGCATGAATAAGGGTATAACCCGTCGCTAATAGCAGGCCCTAACGTGTTAGATAGAATCAAACAGTGTTTTACTGAAAGTATTCAGACTCAGATTGCGGCAGCAGAAGCACTGCCGGATGCCATTTCCCGGGCGGCCATGATGATGGTTCAGTCCTTATTAAGTGGCAATAAAATACTCTGTTGCGGAAACGGCGGTTCCGCGGCGACGGCATCACGCTTCGCCACCAGTATGATCCACCGCTTCGAAACTGAGCGTCCGAGCTTACCCGCACTGGCGCTGAATACAGATAACGTCGTGATGACGGCGATTGCCGCCAACCGGCAGCAGGATGAGATTTATGCTAAACAAGTCCGGGCTATAGGACAGGCAGGTGATGTGTTACTGGCCATTTCCACACACGGAAACAGCCGTAATATTATTAAAGCTGTCGAAGCTGCGGTTACCCGTGATATGACTATTGTTGCTCTGACCGGCTACGATGGCGGGGAACTGGCCGGATTACTGGGTCCGCAGGATGTGGAAATCCGCGTGCCGTCACAACGCAGTGTTCGCATACAGGAAGTGCATATGCTGACGGTAAATTGTTTATGTGATTTAATCGACAATACCCTTTTCCCCCATCAGGAAGACTAAGGAGATATTATGAGAATTGTGCCCGTGGCAGCACTTGTCTGTACCGCATTACTGTTACAGGGATGTATCGGCGCAGCTATCGTCGGATCTGCGGCTGTTGCAACCAAAGCCGCCACAGACCCCCGCTCTGTCGGCACACAGGTCGATGACGGCACATTAGAAGCCCGTGTCAGCGGCCAGCTCAATAAAGATAAAGATATCAAGCAGGCGCGTATTATCCCGGTTGCCTATCAGGGGAAAGTGCTGCTGATTGGTCAGGCTGATGATTTGTCTCTGGCCCGGCGCGCAAAAGAAATTGCCGCTAAAGTCGACGGAACCGAAATGGTTTACAACGAAGTCCGTCAGGGTGCCCCTGTTGATTTGGGTACGGCATCAAAAGATGCGTGGATAACCACTAAAGTCCGCTCCAAGCTGCTGACCAGCGACGCAGTAAAATCAGCCAATATTAAGGTGCTGACTGAAAACGGAGAGATTTTCCTGTTGGGTGTGGTGACGCGTCAGGAAGGTGCTGCCGCAGCCAAAATCGCCAGTGAAACCGACGGCGCGAAGAAAGTCACCACCGCCTTTACCTGGCTCAATTAACCGGGGCTTTCAGAAACAGATAAGAAACCTGACCCAAAGTCAGGTTTTTTTTTACCCTGCAGCTCAGGTCGGTAAATAACGAATGATAACCTGCATTGATAAAAAAACAGGAAATATCAACAAATAACGAATACTGAGAGAATTATATCGAACTTACTAATTCAGCCACTCTCATTATTTATACCTGTCGTTAAAATGAAAAAAAAGGGAAATTAATTATATTCCTGTTACTTATCTGTAAGGTCATTTTTCCTCAGAAATTCGCTCCCGCCCAGCAGTTGCATCTGGTGTAAAATCCATTGCTGACGCCCGCGCACATAAGCCGAGGGTTTATCCGCACGCAGGCGATGCGGATTAGGCAATACCGCCGCCAGCAGAGCAGCTTCAGCCGCTGTCAGGTTTTTGGCGCTTTTATGAAAAAAGTGCTGTGATGCAGCTTCCACACCGAAAATGCCCGGTCCGAACTCGGCAATATTGAGATAGACCGTCAGGATCCGCGATTTTGACCAGATAAGTTCCACACCCGGCGTCAGTAACGTTTCCAGTCCCTTACGTACCCAACTCCGTCCGTCCCACAAAAACAGATTTTTTACTGTCTGCTGCGTCAGTGTGGATGCCCCCCGGGATGAATGCCCCTTTTTACTGCTTTGTGAGAGTGCATCGGAAATTGCGTCAAAATCAAATCCGTGATGATCAGGGAAGCGTTGGTCTTCTGACGCAATCACTGCCAGCTTTATATAAGGGGAAATAGCACTTTCACCCGCCCATGTACTGCGGGCGACATAAGAAAAATTAAATGTTGCCCATGCTGAAACCTGTCTTTCCAACATTACCATAGAATAGGGCACAGGGAGAAATGCGAACAAAATTATCATTGTTACCCATAACAACATAACAAAAACAACTATTTTCCGCAGAAACCGCAAAATCCCCCTCATAATTTCCCTCACTGATTATCCTGCCATTTGCAGAACTTTCTTAACCAGTTTATCAATACCGGCCTGCGCCTGTACGATATTCTCAGCCAGCATATAAGCTGGTGTTGTCACGATTTTATGGGTTTCATCTACGACGATATTATCCACCGTACAGTTTACGTGAACACCGCCCATTTCAGCGATCGCCTCCGCAACCGCGGGATCATTACCAATAGTAAGTTGAACTGATGAATTTACGATTTTCGGGATCATTACCGGCGCGATACATATAAACCCCATGGGTTTGTTTTGTGCCAGCATTTCCCGTGCTAATAATAAAAAATATTTATTAATTTCACAGGCAGATCCTTTTGTGGCGAAATCACATAAATTTTTGGCAGCGCCAAATCCTCCGGGAATAATCAGGGCATCAAGCTGCGCTGCATCAGCCTCTGATAACGGGCGGATTTGTCCGCGGGAAATCCGTGCAGACTCTTCCAGAACATTACGTTTGTCGTTTTCTTCCTCACCTGAAAGATGATTAATAACAGTGCGTTGAGGTTCATCCGGTGCAAAAAAATGAACGCAGGCACCGGATTGTGTCAAACTGAGCAGTGAAAGCACTGATTCATGGATCTCGCTGCCATCAAAAACACCACACCCACTTAAAACAATACCAACGGATTTCATATCTGACTCCCTTTGCAGTAAATTAATCCCTGACCTTTCAGAGACGCAAACACCTATCTTCATCACAGTTTTTAATGAATCTTGTAACAAAAATACTTATCTTTGCTATGTTGATGTCTGTATGATGTAAAAGCCTAATTCATCACTCGCCTAAATAACGATAATAGTTGAAGCGGGTGAACCAGTTTCCCTGGTGTTGGCGCAGTATTCGCGCACCCCAACTTCGGTTGGGGTTATTTTTACCTGCGATCCGCCAGCCACTTTCTTAAAATCTCCACCTGGCTTTCCCAATCATGATTGAGCTCATCAACCCATTCCTGGACGTTATCTGCCCATGCCGGTAAATCCGGAGACTGAATCTGCTGAGCGACCTGTCTCAGGTGAATCAATCCGACAGAGCCTGCCGCACCTTTGATCTTGTGCCCTTCTTCCGCAACCCCTTTCTGATCTTTCGCCACCATATTGGAATTGAGAATAGCCAGATAACCCGGCATCATTTTTTCAAACACATCCAGACTGTCATGGATAAGCTTCGGTCCCACCAGTTCAATGTACTGATTCAGCATTTCCAGATCCAGTGACTGCGCATAAACGTCCTCAGCGGCTTCCTGTACAGGTTCAGATGCAGGCAGACCCTCAGTGCCATCTCCCCAGAATTTCGCTATAACCTGTGTCAGAGCACCGACAGCAAGCGGTTTACTCAGCACTTCATCCATCCCGGCATCCAGATACTCTTTTTTATCTTTAAGCACATTTGCCGTCAGTGCCACCAGCGGCGGCAAATCATCCGGCTGATAGCGCCGGTGCAGCTCACGGGCGATATCCAGCCCGCTCATATCCGGTAACTGAATATCCAGCAATACCAGGTCATACTCTTCAGGAGAGAACATCGCCAGCGCGTCATGGCCATTCATGGCGACATCCACGGTATTACCCAGTTTTTCCAGGACAGAGCGCGCCACCACCACATTCAGCTCAATATCTTCCACCAGCAAAATATTCAGTGCCGGCAACAGCAGACCTTCATCTTCATCCTCTGCTGACTCTTCCTGCGCGGGCGCGCAGATGGAGAGTGTAAAACAGGAGCCTTTGCCCGGTTCACTGGTCACGGTGATATCCCCGCCCATTGCCTGTGCCAGACGGCGGGAAACCGCCAGACCAATTCCTGTACCGGTTGCCGGACGCCCGCCTGCGCTGTCTGTGACCTGGTAATACATCGCAAAGATTTTTTCCAGCTCTTCCTGCGGGATACCTATCCCGGAATCACGGACCTCAAAGTAGAGCATGTCGTTTGCTTCACGCCACACTTTTACTGAAATTCCGCCCTCACGGGTAAACTTCACACCATTGCCTATCAGGTTCCACAGGATCTGGCGCAAACGGGTGCCGTCAGTAAGGAGCACCTGCGGAACAGGCTGAACAAGATCAAGCGTAAACTGCAACCCTTTCGGGTGAACCAACAGCCCGGAGAGATTTTCCAGATCTGAAATAAACTCAGCTGAATTCACCGGTTGGATATCCAGGCGGACATTGCGTCGCTCCAGTTTATCCATATCAATCACATCATTGAAGATATTGCCGAGTGTCACAGCGCTGACGTGGATCGTTTTCAGGTACTTTTCCTGCTCTGCATCCAGTTCCGTATCCAGTAAAATACGGCTCAGCCCGACAATACCGTTCAGCGGCGTGCGCAGTTCGTGGCTGATGGTGGAGATAAACGTCGTTTTTTCACGGCTGGCGTTTTCAATCGCCTCCTGGTAGTGCTTGCGCTCAGTGATATCACGCCCGAATCCCATCAGACCGTGGCGCTTGCCGACACTGTCATAGAACGGCACTTTGCGCAGCTCAAAACAGGCTTTGCGCCCGTCCGGATACACCAGCCACTGCTCATAAGTGAGAGAGACATTATGACGGAAAACTTTTTCATCCGTTTCCATCACTTTATCAGCAATTTCAGTCTCATAGATATCACGCGGAGTCAGCCCGCGCAGCAGTTTTTCACTGCGCCCGGTCAGCAGTTCCATCGCGCGGTTACAGCCGGAGAATTCATTTTTTTCGTTGCGGTAGTAAACCAGATCAGGAGAGGCATCCAGAAAGGAGCGCAGCAGGACAGATTGCTGCTCAAACTCCAGTTGGGTCTGCTCGCGGCGGCTCATCTCTTTTTTCAGTTTATCCAGCAGGATAACCTGTTCGCCTTCCACTTTCTCACGCTCGGTGATAACCAGATTCAGCTGACTGATGTTTTCCTTCAACTGCTCATTGAGCTCCAGATCCCGCTTGCGCATCACTTCCAGTTTACTCACCAGACGCGACAGACGCTGGCGGGATTCCTCCAGTTGCTCCACCACCACAGACATAAAATAAACCGCCCACGGCGTGATAAGCAGCCCGAAGAAAATTGACCGGACAAGGTCGATACTCTGCACTTCTCCCTGCAACAGTATCGTGACAGCAATCTGTACCACCATCGCCAAAACCACCAGCCCGGAAGCCAGTAATAACGAGAACCTGACAAGCCCGAGCTTCATCAGTAAATCAACATAATATTGCGCTAAACCGCGTAGCAATTTCATACCTGCTCCACCCGCTGAATAAGGGTTAGTATCATATCGTAAAATGTGCGGATCACCGCGTGCTGAGCGGTTATTGTCCCGGCCCGTATCGTAACGGATTACATAAAAAATCAAATTAACAGAAAAAATAATCACATCACACCGGATAATATGACTGCTTTGATACCGGTCTCTGTTTTTTTCACTGAACAAAAACAAAAACACGACATTTATCTGTAAATTAGCAGGAACAAAGCAGATAAAATCAGGTTATACAAAAAAATACCCATGCTGCACGGCGATAAGCCACAAAAAACAGTGATATTCATCACATAAAAAAAGCGTTATCCGGACGTATAAAAAAGGAATTAAAGACCATAAAAAGGTTCTTTTTCATTGTATTATCACAATAATCAGTATCCGTTACTGCTATTTTCCTGATATTTGACCTGAATATCATTTACCGATAAGTTGAAAAACGACCTTCCGGGCTGCCTGTCGCCTGCTCCGGCATCATAACTATTCATACCGGTACCGGCACAAACACACTATCACTGCATCTTTTACTGACGTATTAACTGTCAGTAACGGCTGACTGAGGCCCGGAAACACGCTTAGCCGTTGAATTAACGGCACAATGTGAGACATGCAAAAGGGGCCTGTATGCTTTATAACCCGTCACAAGACAAGGATAACTGCGGTTTCGGGCTGATAGCTCATCTTGAGGGAGAGCCCAGCCACAAAGTGGTGCGCACCGCAATCAATGCATTAGCCCGTATGCAGCATCGCGGGGCTATTCTGGCTGATGGTAAAACCGGCGATGGCTGCGGGTTGCTATTACAAAAACCTGATCGCTTCTTCCGATTGATAGCGGAGCAGAATCAATGGCAGCTGGCGCGTAATTATGCAGTCGGAATGCTGTTTCTCAGTCAGGATCCGCTGATTGCACAAGCCTGCCGCGAGATTATCGAAGAAGAGCTACGCGATGAAACATTGTCCGTGGCAGGCTGGCGCAAAGTGCCGGTCAGACCGGATATCCTGGGTGAAATCGCCCTTGCCGGGATGCCCCTGATTGAACAGGTTTTTGTCAATGCACCGGCCGGATGGCGGGCACGGGATCTGGAGCGCCGCCTGTTTATGGCGCGGCGGCGTATTGAAAAACGCATTACCGACCCGGATTTTTATGTTTGCAGTCTTTCCAATCTGGTCACGATTTACAAAGGATTATGCATGGCGGCAGACCTGCCGCGCTTCTATCCTGATCTGGCGGATTTACGGATGCAATCTGCCATCTGTCTGTTCCACCAGCGGTTTTCGACAAATACCGTTCCCCGCTGGCCGCTGGCGCAACCGTTCCGCTATCTGGCACACAATGGTGAAATCAATACCATTACCGGCAACCGCGAATGGGCCCGCGCCCGCGCTTATAAATTCCGCACACCGCTTATTCCTGATCTTATCAATGCTGCGCCGTTTGTGAATGAAACCGGATCGGACTCCAGCTCGCTGGATAATATGCTGGAGTTATTTCTCAACGGCGGAATGGATATGGTGCGCGCCATGCGCCTGCTGGTGCCACCGGCATGGCAGAATCATCCGGATATGGATGAAGATTTACGCGCCTTTTTTGATTTCAATTCCATGCACATGGAGCCGTGGGATGGCCCTGCCGGTATCGTGATTTCAGACGGGCGCTATGCCGCCTGTAATCTTGACCGCAACGGGTTACGCCCGGCGAGGTATGTCATAACCACCGACAAACTGATCACCTGCGCCTCTGAAATCGGAATATGGGACTATCAGCCCGATGAAGTGGTGGAAAAAGGACGTGTCGGACCGGGTGAACTGATGGTTATCGACACACAGGAAGGTAAAATTCTGCATGCACATGAGACGGATAATGACCTCAAAACCCGCCATCCGTACAAAGCCTGGCTGGAAAAAAATGTCCTGCGTCTGACGCCTTATGAGACCCTGATGGACAGCATACCACCTCAGCGGACACTGGATGACGCACAGCTTGCCGTTTATCAGAAGCAATTCGGTTATACCCTTGAAGAGCTGGAGCAGGTTCTGCGGGTACTGGGTGAAAACGGACAGGAAGCGGTCGGTTCAATGGGTGATGATACCCCGTTTGCGGTACTCTCCGCCCGCCCCCGACTGATTTATGATTACTTCCGCCAACAATTTGCCCAGGTCACAAATCCGCCGGTTGATCCGCTGCGTGAAGCTCATGTGATGTCACTGGCAACCAGTATCGGGCGGGAAATGAATGTCTTTTGTGAGGCTGAAGGTCAGGCACACCGCCTGAGCATGAAATCCCCGGTACTGATGCACACTGATTTTGAGCAACTTCTGAGCCGTGATCCGCACAACTACCGGTCACACGTATTTGACCTCTGTTTCAATCCGCAGGAAACCTCACTGGAGCAGGCGATCCGCTCTCTGTGTGATAATGCAGAAGCCGCTGTCCGCGGGGGTGCAGTGTTAGTCATACTCAGTGACAGACATATTTCACCTGATACATTACCGATCCCCGCACCAATGGCTGTTGGTGCAGTGCAACAGCGCCTGGTCAGCCAAAATCTGCGCTGTGACGCCAATATTATTGCCGAAACTGCCGGGGCGAGGGATCCCCACCACTTTGCCGTTCTGCTGGGCTTTGGTGCCACAGCGATTTACCCGTATCTGGCCTGTGAATCATTACTGAAATTAAGCAGCGCCGGAGTAATTAATCACTCAGCACAACAGGTTCTGCTTAACTACCGCAACGGGATCAACAAAGGGCTGTATAAAATCATGTCCAAAATGGGGATCTCCACCGTTGCCTCTTACCGCTGTGCAAAACTGTTTGAAGCGGTCGGGCTGGATAATGCGGTGGCAGATCTCTGTTTTCAGGGCGCGGCAAACCGGGTAGGCGGGGCTGATTTCAGTGATTTCCAGCAGGATTTATGTGATTTATCCCGCCATGCCTGGCTGCCGCGCAAGCAACCGGATGCGGGCGGGTTGCTGAAATATGTTCATAACAGTGAATACCATGCCTGGAATCCGGACGTGGTAAACGCATTACAAAAAGCCGTCCACAGCGGAGACTATGCCGATTACCGCTGTTACGCAGATCTGGTTAATACCCGCCCGGTCGCCATGCTGCGCGACCTGCTGGCACTGCGCACGGATACACAGCCCGTAAACATAGATGAAGTCGAATCCGCCGACTCACTGTTTACCCGGTTTGATACCGCCGCGATGTCTGTCGGCGCATTAAGCCCTGAAGCCCATGAAGCACTGGCGATTGCCATGAACCGCCTCGGCGGCAGCTCCAATTCCGGCGAAGGGGGCGAAGACCCCGCGCGTACGGAACAGAAAAAGAGTCCAAAATCAAACAGGTGGCATCAGGACGGTTTGGTGTGACGCCCGGCTACCTGCGCAGCGCCCGGGTTATTCAGATTAAAGTGGCACAAGGCGCAAAACCCGGTGAAGGCGGACAGCTTCCCGGGGACAAAGTCACGCCGTATATTGCCTCACTGCGCTATTCCGTTCCCGGCGTCACACTGATTTCTCCGCCGCCGCACCATGATATTTACTCTATCGAAGATCTGCACAGCTGATTTTTGACCTCAAACAGGTCAATCCGCAGGCACTTATCTCTGTCAAACTGGTGTCTGAACCGGGTGTCGGCACAATCGCGACCGGGGTGGCAAAAGCCTACGCGGATCTCATCACGATATCGGGTTATGACGGCGGCACCGGTGCCAGTCCGCTGACCTCGGTAAAATATGCCGGTTCCCCGTGGGAACCCGGACTGGCAGAAGCGCAACAAGCACTGGTCAGCAACGGATTACGTCACAAAGTCCGGTTGCAGGCAGATGGTGGGTTGAAAACCGGGCTGGATGTTATCAAGGCCGCTATTCTCGGCGCGGAAAGTTTTGGTTTTGGCACCGGTCCTATGGTCGCGCTTGGCTGTAAATACCTGCGAATCTGTCATCTGAACAACTGTGCGACCGGTGTTGCCACACAAGATGAAACACTGCGCCGTGATCATTACCACGGCCTGCCGGAGCGGGTAATGAACTACTTCCGTTTTATCGCGCAGGAGACCCGTGAACTGATGGCACAGCTTGGTGTAACAAAGCTGACTGATCTTATCGGGCGCACTGATTTGCTGCATCAGATACCGGGAACGACCGCCAGACATCACAAAATTAATTTACAGGATCTGCTTGCTTCCCCTGTCCCGCAAAACGGAGCTGCCCGTTTCTGCTGTGAAAGCAATCCGGCATTTGATAAAGGCGAACTGAATCAGCGGATCCTTGAAGATGCCCGCCCTTATGTACAAAATCAGCAATCGCGGGCATTTTATTATGATATCCGCAATACTGACCGCTCTGTCGGCGCGTCACTGTCCGGTTTTATTGCAGAAACTCATGGCGACACAGGTGCCGCTGCTGCCCCGCTGAAACTGTATTTCACCGGTACGGCCGGGCAAAGTTTCGGTGTCTGGAATGCCGCCGGTATTGAACTAACCCTGACGGGGGATGCCAATGATTACGTCGGGAAAGGCATGGCCGGCGGGCAGATTGTTGTGCATCCGTACCCCGGCTCTGCATTTATCGCCCATGAAACTACTATTGCCGGAAATACCTGCCTTTATGGCGCGACCGGCGGGAAATTCTATGCCGCAGGCTGTGCGGGAGAACGCTTTGCCGTGCGCAACTCCGGCGCGTTCGCGGTCGTGGAAGGCGTAGGTGATAACGGATGTGAATATATGACCGGCGGCGTTGTTTGTGTGCTCGGAAAAACCGGGATCAACTTCGGCGCAGGAATGACCGGCGGGTTTGCCTATCTGGCTGATGAAGACGGCAGTATCGCCGGGCGTGTTAATCCGGAAATGACAGAAAGCCTTGCTATCAGTAATCTGCCCGCTCATCAGGAGCACCTGCGAGGCATATTGCAGGAACATCTCCGTCTGACCGGTTCGGCGCGGGCAAACGCAATCCTCAATGCATGGACACACTGGGTCGGACGGTTTATCCTGGTCAAACCTAAATCGGCCGATCTCAGTACACTGATAACGCAGCACAGCCGGGTCCATACCGAATTACGATTGCGGACACCGCAGGGAGAAAAAATATGAGCCGCAATGTTTATCAATTTATTGAATTACAGCGAATTGATCCGCAAAAATTACCACTGGTGCGCCGTAAAACTGAATTTATCGAGATTTATGAATCCTTTTCACACAACCAGGTGCAGAACCAGGCTGATCGCTGCCTCGGGTGCGGCAATCCCTACTGTGAATGGAAATGTCCGGTTCATAACTATATCCCGAACTGGCTGAAACTGGCGGAAGAGGGGCGGATTATTGAAGCCGCCGAACTTGCCCATCAGACCAACAGTCTGCCGGAAGTATGTGGCCGGGTATGCCCGCAGGACAAACTGTGTGAGGGCGCATGTACGCTGCATGATGAATTCGGTGCAGTCACTATCGGCAATATTGAACGCTACATTACGGATAAAGCCTTTGAAATGGGCTGGAAACCGGATCTCTCTGCTGTCCGTCCGACAGGCAAAACGGTGGCGGTGATTGGTGCAGGCCCCGCCGGGCTTGCCTGCGCGGATGTATTAATCCGCAACGGCGTCAATGCGGTTGTTTATGATAAACACCCTGAAATCGGCGGATTACTTACCTTTGGTATTCCGGCATTCAAGCTGGAAAAATCCATTATGCAGCGCCGCCGCGAATTATTCACTGAAATGGGTATTGAGTTTCATCTCAATACCGAGATCGGCAAAGATATTTCACTCAGTGAATTACAGCAACAATATGATGCCGTATTTATTGGTGCCGGAACCTATCAGCCAATGAGCGGCGGACTGCCGAATGAACAGGCGCCCGGTGTTTACAGCGCCCTACCCTATCTGATTGGCAACACCCGCCATATTATGGAACTGCCGGATGATCATTCATCGCCCTACATTGACCTGAAAAATAAGCGGGTGGTTGTGCTCGGTGGCGGAGATACCGCTATGGATTGTCTGCGTACCGCCATCCGTCAGGGTGCTGCGGATGTTACCTGCCTTTACCGTCGTGATGAAGACAATATGCCCGGCTCGCGACGGGAAGTAAAAAATGCGAAAGAAGAAGGGGTGAATTTTCAGTTTCACTGTCAGCCTGACGCCATAGAACTCAATGACCGGGGAGAGGTGTGCGGAGTCCGCGTTATAGCAACACAATTGGGCGGCACCGACAGTAATGGGCGTCGTATCATTGAAACAGATAATAGTTCCGCTTATATCATTGAAGCAGATGCAGTCATCATTGCCTTTGGCTTCCGGCCTCACGCTATGCCCTGGCTGGATGCACTGAATATCGAACGCGACACTCAGGGGCGGATCAGCGCTTCCTCACAGGCACCGTACCCGTTTGAAACCTCAGTCAGTGGTATTTTTGCCGGCGGGGATGTGGTGCGCGGCTCGGATCTTGTGGTGACCGCCATTGCGGAAGGACGCCGCGCCGCTGAGAGCATTCTCGATTATCTGCATGTTTAAAAACAGTAATGCGCTCTGTCATCTCAGAGCGCATTATCTATCCGTTTGAATAAATAAGTGAATATACTTACAGATTTACATTAATCAGCTCACCATCACGATTAAATATCAGCTTCACATCGCCGTCAGGTAATGTATCAATCAGATCTTTTGCTTTATTCACTGCATGTGCAGGGTATTGAGTGCCGTTAATATTAATTAACACATCTCCGTTTCTTAAATTATACGCTTTCAGTACTTTTGCACTGTTATAGAATAACTCAACTTTCCCCTCTGAAACCCGCAGGTTTAACGACCTGATACGCTTAAAATTAAGCCGGCTTTTTTCACTTCTATTATAACAAATCAGCATTCTGTCCGGTGATAACACGTATTTATCAAATGATTTAAAAAAATCCATACCAAGGGCACTTGCTGATGTTTTATCGCCTGAAAAACGCTGTCCGGGGAAGGTCATATTATTTAATTCAAAGTCACTGACATAATAAGATGATTTAGTACTTTCCTGTACACCGGTAATATCAACTGACACTGAGTTTTCAATCTCATTAAGATAGGTTGCTTTATTACTTTTTACCAGATACTTCAGGATATCTTCAGCCATGTAGCTTGATTCAGAACCGGTATCCAGGTTGATTTCCGTACGTTTTTTATTATTAAAATTTCCGCTGAAGTGAGGTGGATGAAAGGCAGCATCACTATAAGGAATACAGTCTTCATATTCATCAAGACTTGGTGGATTGGAATAAATAGCCAGCGTTTTATTTTTATTATCAACCTCCCAGTTTAACCGTCTGTAAATATCGATACCCAAAATGCCGGATATCTCTTCTCCGGTTGACTCTGAGAGGATATTAAGATCATTTGATATCCACACATCCCCGCCATTAAAGACATAATTACCAATCTTAAAATTAACCGGCTTAATGAAACTGACATTACCTTCTGTTCCCGGTTTTTCAAGTTCATCAGAATAGTGCCTGTAAGAAACCGGCGGGCTGTAAACATTGTCCGACAATTTTTTCACTAAGCTGGTATCCAGAACAGAGGCCGGAGAATCCGTATCCAACAAGAATGTATACTTATCATTATCTATTGTCACAGGGACAAGAATATAGCCGGTGCTCTGATGTTTAAATGAATGCTTTGCGACAGGATCTTTCGGGTTTAATGAACCTGTGCATCCGGAGAGCGTAACAGACAATAACAGCGTTACAGACGTGCAGAAAACCTTACTGATTACATTAAATTCCTTTTCCATAACATCCCCACTTCCTGGTAGTTGTAATATATTTATTCACTTACCCATAAAGAAAAATCATTATTCTTATAATAAAAAATAATATTAGTTTTTTACTTTACAGCTAATTTCATCACTACACCCAACATCACGAACCTTCAGTCAGGCTAATACGGTATGCAGACTGACCGAAGCCAACGAACCTGCAGTTTGAATGAATAAGGGTATAAGACGATATATTCAGATTATTCCATACCACTCTTTATAAACTTCCGTACACTGCTCTCCCGCATACTCCGAATTTTAAACTGCCATTATCATTTCATGACTAAACACTACAAAAAGAGTACGTCATTTCACATATTAATTTCAGACAGCAGCTGATTTATTAAGAGGTTATACTTATAAAAAGAAGATGGAGTACCGGAAAAACTAAAAAATGAAAGTAATTCCATTATATCATAACAACCGGGTCATTATATTATGATAATTCAACAAATGGATTATTTCAAAATAAGATAAATACAGATACCCTGCATCATTCAGAATGCAGCCAATGAACCTGCTGTTTACATTAATAAAGGTAAGAAAGCTACATTCTGACCATTTACTGATATATTTTTGTACTTTCAGTACATCGCTATTCTGCTTACTGAAAAACAGCGTATTTTGCCGGTAATATTTAATAACAGACAAAAGCAGAATATTTTACTACTGCTGATTATCAGATTCAGAGTAAAAAAAAGACCCTGCTATGGGTCTTTTTTACTGTCAATATCAACCGGTTACTTCACAACACGCAAGTTTGGGCGACCACGCGGCGGCGTTGGCGGTTCGGGATCGTTTCCGTCCGTTTTCTGCTCCGCCGGTTTTGCCGGTTCATCATGAATAAGTGTGATGTTGTCTGCCGCCGGGGTATGTGCAATATCGTTTTCATCTGCCACGTCATAAGCCGGTTCCGGTTCAAACATCAGTCCGGCACCATTTTCACGGGCATAGATAGCAATAATTGCCGCCATCGGAACATCAACCTGGCGCGGAATACCACCGAACCGGGCGTTAAAGCTACCCATTCGTTGGTCATTTCCAGCCCACCCACCGCACGTGGCGCAATATTCAGGACAATCTGTCCGTCCTGAGCATACTCCATCGGCACATTAATACCGGGCATATTAACATCAACAACCAGGTGCGGAGTCAGTTCATTGTCCAGTAACCATTCATAATGCGCCCGTAACAGATATGGGCGCCGTGGTGTCATTTCCGGGATATCCATCAGCGGTTAACCTCTGGATTGTAAACGCATTTCGCGCTCAGCTTCTGTCAGAGATGCCAGGAAAGAGTCACGCTCAAACACACGCTGCATATAGAACTGCAGATGTTTGGTGTCTGAAGACGGACGCGCTGACAGATCAATACCCAGAACCGGCAGACGCCATAACAGCGGGGACAGATAGCAATCCACCAGGCTGAATTCTTCATTCATAAAATACGCATACTCTTTGAATACCGGTGACACAGCAACCAGCTCTTCTGTCAGCTGTTTACGTGCCTGGTTCGCTTCCTGGGCTGAGCCTTTCTCGATTTTATTCATCAGCGTGTACCAGTCCTGCTCGATGCGATGCATCATCACACGGCTCTGGGCGCGCATAACAGGATAAACCGGCATCAATGGCGGATGCGGGAAGCGTTCGTCAAGGTATTCCATGATAATACGTGAATCATATAACGTCAGTTCGCGATCCACGAGTGTCGGTACCGTCTGGTATGGGTTCAGATCGATCAGGTCTTGTGGCAGATTGCCCGCTTCGACATGTTCAATTTCAAAACTTACCCCTTTCTCCGCCAGTACAATTCGTACCTGGTGGCTGAAAATATCGGTCGGGCCGGAGAACAGAGTCATTACCGAACGTTTGTTGGCAGCGACAGCCATGAAAACCTCCAAGTTTATCAAAATAAAGACGTGAACAGCGCGGTACGCTATTCCTGTCTGTAATCTCTCACTGAATCCGGGAAAGAAAACCATCGCGGCCAATCAGGATGCGAAACAGTCTTCCGGTTTTAGTTTTCACTAAACCAGTTTAGTGTTCAGGGGTGAGAAAAATGTTTGTGCCAGTCTACCAGATTTCGGGCAACTTAGGGTGAGTCTGAACAAAAAATCATTCAAAAATACTAAAAACGATTATTAATCAGGATAGATTAACGAAATAAACGCAGTAAACAGGATAAGACGGGATATTTATAGCTGTTAAAAAAAAAACCCGCCGACAGGCGGGTTTTTGTATTCCAACGAAAACAGTGATTAACGTTTGGAGAACTGTGGACGGCGACGTGCTTTGCGCAGACCCACTTTTTTACGTTCAACTTCACGCGCATCACGCGTTACGAAGCCAGCTTTACGCAGCTCAGAACGCAGAGATTCGTCGTACACCATCAGCGCACGGGTGATACCGTGACGGATAGCGCCTGCCTGACCTGAAATACCACCACCTTTAACAGTGATGTACAGATCCATTTTACCTAACATATCAACCAATTCCAGCGGCTGGCGAACGACCATGCGTGCTGTTTCGCGACCGAAATAATTTTCGAGGCTACGTTGGTTAATAACGATGTTTCCACTACCCGGTTTAATAAACACACGAGCGGATGAACTTTTGCGGCGACCAGTGCCGTAGTATTGATTTTCAGCCATTGCCTATAATCCCGATTAGATGTCCAGAACTTGCGGTTGCTGTGCCGCGTGATTGTGCTCGTTGCCTGCGTAAACTTTAAGCTTACGGTACATTGCACGGCCCAGAGGACCTTTTGGCAACATGCCTTTCACAGCGATTTCAATAACGCGCTCAGGATGGCGGGCGATCATCTCTTCGAAGGTCGCTTGTTTAATACCACCGACGTAACCTGTGTGACGATAATACACTTTGTCAGTACGCTTGTTACCGGTTACGGCAACTTTTTCTGCGTTCAGAACAATGATGTAGTCACCAGTGTCAACGTGCGGAGTGTATTCCGCTTTGTGCTTACCGCGCAGGCGGCGAGCCAATTCTGTTGCAAGACGGCCTAAAGTTTTGCCGGTTGCATCAACAACGAACCAGTCGCGTTGTACGCTTTCTGGTTTAGCTGTAAAAGTTTTCATTAAAGCTTACCCAATAAATAAGTTACATGTTGGCGAACACTCAATGTTCAGAAAACTAAAACTGAGGTTCACACGACGCTTGTCCAGTAAACCTACCCCTTCGAGCAGAATCATCTGGCACTAGTTGCGATCTTTTTGGGAAAATAAAAAAATCGCTGTAACGTGGGGTCGCAAGATTATAGAGAACTCTCCACAAAAGATCGACCCCCAATTTGAAAAAAAACCTGAAAGTACTTTTCAGGGGGACGTATTATGCCAGATGCGGCATTTTTAGATACTCCTCACTTTGCATTTCCTGCAATCGTGAAAGACACCGTGCAAATTCAAATGCCAGCAACTGCCCCTGATAGAGCGCATCCATCTGTGTATCCGCCTGAATAATCAGTTTGACCTTGCGCTCATAAAATTCATCCGTCAGTGCAAGAAAACGACGGGCGGCATTCTCGTTTTCGGTTGTCAGCACCGGTACGCCATACAACAACACTGTGTGATAAATTTTTGACAGCGCAATATAATCCAGCTGACTGCGCGCATCCTCACACAAGGTATGAAACGTAATCGCCAGCACACCGTCTGCTTCCCGTACCACCGGCATCGGGCGGTGATTAATTGTCAGCAGCATCTGACCGCTATGGTGCCCGCCGCCGGTCAGACGGGAGAACATAGAATCCAGTACCGCGGTGGTTTGCCCGTCTGATGGCGTCAGCCAGAGATGCGCCTGTGTGAGTGTCCGCAGACGGTAGTCAATTCCTGCATCAACATTCAGGACATCGCAATAGTGTTTTATCTGCTCAATCGCCGGCAAAAAACGAGCCCGCTGCAACCCGTTACGATACAGCTCATCAGGTGGAATATTTGATGTAGCCACCAGCGAAATTCCACGCTTAAACAGCGCTTCCAGCAATGACCCGAGGATCATGGCATCCGTGATATCTGAAACAAAAAATTCATCAAAACAAAGAACATCGGTTTCCTGTGCAAAACGATCAGCAATCAGTTCCAGCGGATTTTCATGTCCCTGATGTTCTGCCAGTTCTTCATGAACCCGTAACATAAAACGATGGAAATGAAGACGCAGTTTGCGTGGACCCGGCAGACTGTCATAAAAGAGATCCATCAGCCAGGTTTTACCGCGCCCGACCCCGCCCCACATATAAAGCCCCCGTACCGGCTGACAACCTGTCTGCACAGGTACTTTTTTCAACCAGCGGTTCAGTGTGCCTCGCAACCCTTTTTCCGGTTCTTGTATGCAGGGAGAGTGCTCACCCAGAGCCTGATGCATCTGTGTCAGCCGTTCAACCGTAAGTCGCTGAACGTCATCCGGCTGAAAAGCCGGGCCGGTCAGAGCCTGCTGATACAATTCACGCGGTGTTGTACTCATAAACAATAATCCCTTAGCATTATCAATGGTTTTTATTGAGATTTTTATGATGTTGCGACAGGCATTATACTCAGAAATCCGGGATAATGTCGGCAAGCACGATGTTCGCTATTCCCCCCGGACAGCAAATCCGGTTATAGTGATAACAGAATCTTACGCGCATGATGCACTTAAAGGAGTTGCCATGATTTGGGTATATGCACTCATCGGTTTAGCAGTTGGTTTAATCATTGGTGCGCTTGCTGTTCGTCTGGGGAGTTCAAAACTCCGGGAGCAGGAAGCGATGAAGCGTGACCTGGATAAAAACAAAGCGGAACTGGAAGAGTATCGTAAAGAGCTCGTCAGTCACTTTGCCCGTAGCGCAGAACTACTTGATAACATGGCAAAAGATTACCGCCAGTTATATCAGCACATGGCGAAAAGCTCGTCCGAACTGATGCCCGGCCTTCCTGCTCAGGATAATCCGTTTAATTACCGCCTGACAGAAGCGGAAGCGGATAACGACCAGCCGCCGGTTAAATTACCACCGCGGGATTACTCAGACGGTTCATCGGGTCTGTTCCGTCCTGCCGAAAACAAAGAAAATTAATCTGAAAAACCGTGGATCCCACGGTTTTTTTTTTATCTGAATTCAGCCAGTTAATGATTTACATGAAACAATTCGTAATGCGAATTTAAATTCTCGTAAAGCCTTGTAAAGGTTGTTTTATTCTCATTGAACGCGGAACTTTCATCCCGCATATAGAGTCATAAGATTAACTGCGTATGCTGCGGCTTTGTGTGCCGCAGATTCAGCTTATTAAATAATGAGAAATAAAACACATGATGAACAAGAAGAAAAAAAACCTGCTCAGTGCTGTTGCCATCAGCCTCGGATTATCACTCGCCGTCATGCCGGCGATTTCAAATGCCGCGCTGCCGGCTAAACTGGCTGCCGGTGAATCATTACCAAGCCTGGCGCCAATGCTGGAAAAAGTATTACCGGCGGTTGTCAGTGTCAAAGTCTCCGGTACGGCGGTTCAGCGTCAGCAACTTCCGGAAGAATTTAAGTTCTTCTTCGGTCCGAATGCACCGTCTGCACAGGAAAGTGTGCGCCCGTTTGAAGGTCAGGGCTCCGGTGTCATTATTGATGCGGCAAAAGGTTACATACTGACGAATAACCACGTTATTCAGAATGCCGATAAAATTCAGATCCAGCTCAATGACGGACGTGAGTACGATGCCACCTTAATCGGCCGTGATCCGCAAACAGACATTGCGCTGTTACAGGTAAAAAATGCCCCGAACCTGACTGCGATTACAATGGCTGACTCAGATAAACTGCGCGTGGGTGATTTCACTGTGGCTGTCGGTAACCCGTTCGGGTTAGGACAGACTGCCACATCCGGGATTATCTCTGCCTTAGGCCGCAGCGGGCTGAATATGGAAGGGCTGGAAAACTTTATTCAGACGGATGCATCCATTAACCGCGGGAACTCCGGTGGTGCGCTGCTTAACCTCAATGGCGAGCTTATCGGTATTAATACCGCGATTCTGGCACCGGGCGGCGGTAACGTCGGGATCGGCTTTGCTATCCCGAGCAATATGGCTAAAGACCTGACCGGTCAGTTGATCGCAACCGGTGAGGTAAAACGCGGCGTCCTCGGGATCCGTGGTACTGAAATGAATGCTGATATTGCAAAAGCCATGAATGTGGAAGCACAGCGCGGTGCATTTGTCAGTGAAGTTATCCCGAAATCAGCGGCGGCCAAAGCCGGAATCAAAGCCGGTGACGTACTTATCTCTGTTGATGGCAAGCGTGTCGGCAGCTTTGCTGAGTTACGGGCAAAAGTCGGTACCACACCACCGGGCAAAGAAGTCAAAATTGGCTTATTGCGTAAAGGTGCAGCCATGGATGTCAGTGTGATTCTGGATAACAGCGAAGGTCAGACGACCAAAGCTGAAAACCTGACCACTCTGCTGGAAGGCGCGACACTGAGCAACGGCAGTAATAAGCAAGGCGACAAAGGTGTGAGTGTTGATGTGGTTCAGAAAGGATCACCTGCTGAAGCATCCACACTGCAGGCCGGTGACCTGATTGTCGGCGTCAATAACCAGCGTGTTCAGAGTATTGTTGAATTACGTAAGATAATTGATGCTAAACCGAATGTTCTCGCACTGAATATTTTACGCGGTGGTGAAGATATTTACCTGCTGCTCAATAATGCCGGTCGCTGATTAGTTCCGGCTACAGATAACACAGAGCCGCACCACTAAACATGGTGCGGTTTTTTTATCCCGCAAGAACCTGCCGGCGATTTTTCATATAACAGACAGTGTTATGACAGAAGCGGAATAAAAATTGCGGCTCTGCCCTCCTGCAATAACAGATAACATTGAAATACAGCCCCGTTTCCGGGTTTAGTATTACATCATTCCTGTTGGTTCTGTTTGCGTGTTACGGCGGGAATAGCAGAGAGGCGATAAGTATGGATATACAAAAATTAACGCCGGCTATCGGCGCTCAGGTCATAGGGACAGACCTGAACACGGCAATGGATACGCATACACTGACTGCATTGCAAACAGCATTATCCGAACATCAGGTTTTATTTTTCCGGCGACAATTTATCGGACCGGAAGTCCACCGTGATCTTGCCGCCAGTCTGGGTCAGCTGCATATTCATCCGATTTATCCCTCTCATAAAAAAGCAAATGAAATCATTGTACTGGACAGCCATCTGCTGGATTTAAAAGACAATGAGCTGTGGCACACCGATATGACCTTTATGGAAAAACCGGCGCTGGGATGCGTATTGTCAGCAGTACAGGTTCCGGCATTCGGGGGCGATACATTATGGGCATCTCTGACCCGTGCTTACGCCGATCTGTCACCGCCCATGCGGCAATTTTTATCCGGTCTGACAGCGGAACATGATATCAGCCGTTCATTTCCTGACAGTCGTTTTGCTCAGACAAAAGAAGCAAAAGCATCATTGAAAAAAGCCGTGCAGGATTATCCGCCGGTGAGCCATCCTGTGGTCAGAACACATCCTGTGACCGGTGAGAAATGTCTGTTTGTCACGGAGGGCTTTACAAGCAGTATCAATGAGTTAAGTCATGAAGAGAGTGATATATTGCTGGCATTTTTGTTTAAACACAGTACCCGGCCAACCTATACTGTCCGCTGGCACTGGCAAAACGGAGATGTGGCTATCTGGGATAATCGCTGCACTGCGCATCTCGCCTGCTTCGATTACGGAAATGCTCACCGTATCATGCACCGCGCAACAGTGACGGGGGACATCCCCTTTTAACTGCCACCGGTAAACAAGCATAATTTATCCGCAGTCTGATGCTGATAACATAGCAGTCAGAACAGATATCAAAATAAGCGCGGATCCGGCGCTTATTTGTTTGGTTATCATCATAAAATACGGCATTTACCCACATATTAATCATCAGGATTATGGTATTCTGCCTGCAATCCTTTCTTCCTTAATTCACAACACTGGTTAAGCACTATGTGGTTTAAATTATTGCGATCCGTATTCATGGGACTTATTGTTGCTGCCATTCTGCTGGTCAGCATCCCGTCTATTCGCCCGCAATTTGTCACACAGTGGTTTAATCATCTGTTTAATAATGATGAGCCGGTCAGTTATAACAAGGCAGTTCGCCGTGCAGCCCCCGCTGTTGTCAACGTTTACAGCAGCAGTATGGGCAGCCTTTCCCAGCAGGGACCCGAGCTGACTTCCCTCGGCTCAGGCGTAATCATGAATGAGCAGGGTTATATTCTGACCAACCATCATGTTATCAAAAATGCGGATCAAATCCTGATAGCTCTGCAATACGGCAATTACGGCAGACTGTATGAAGGTATGCTGATTGGCGCTGATGACCTGACAGATCTTGCGGTATTAAAAATAAATACCACCGATAAACTTCCGGTGATCCCGATAAACCCGAAACGCCCGTCTCATGTGGGTGATGTCGTACTGGCTATCGGCAATCCGTTCAATGTCGGGCAAACCGTAAACCAGGGCATTATCAGTGCGATGGGCCGCGTCGGGCTGAGTCCGACACGCCGCCAGAATTTTCTTCAGACAGATGCTTCAATAATGGCGGGTAACTCAGGTGGCGCGCTGGTCAATACCGAAGGTGAACTGGTCGGTATCAACACCATGTCTTTTGACAGTAATGATCCTTCACGCCTGAGTGACAGCATTGGTCTTGCTATTCCGGCTGAGCTGGCTCTGCGGATTATGAATAAGCTGATTAAAGACGGTCGGGTGATCCGCGGGTATATCGGCATTACATCAAAAGAGCTGCCACCGATCCGGACGAATAACAGTGACATCAATCAAATCAGTGGATTACGTGTTTTCCAGATTGCGAAAGATGGCCCGGCAGATAAGGCCGGTATTCAGGTTGGTGATATCATCACCAGCGTCAATAACAAACCAACCGTTTCACCACTTGAGATGATGGATCAGGTTGCAGAACTCAGTCCGGGCAGTATGGTGCCGGTAACCTTGTTGCGTAATGGTCAGATGAATTCTGCCGATGTGATGATTGAAGAGTTTACCCCGCCCGCCGGACAGAACTAAAAAAAATCCAAAAAAAAGAGCGGATATCCGCTCTTTCTTCTGAGTATCACTCTTCTGAATGAATACGTTCGATATTCGCGCCTAACTTACGCAATTTCTCTTCGATGTGCTCATAACCGCGATCAATATGATAGATACGGTCAACAATCGTTGTGCCTTCTGCGATACAGCCCGCCAGTACCAGGCTTGCGGATGCGCGTAAATCTGTCGCCATCACCTGAGCACCGGACAGTTTTTCCACACCGTGGCACAGAACTGAATTACTCTCAATTTCAGCATGTGCACCCATGCGGATAAGCTCCGGAATGTGCATAAAGCGGTTTTCAAAAATAGTTTCAGTTATCATCCCGGAACCTTCTGCCACCAGGTTCAGCAGACTGAATTGTGCCTGCATGTCAGTCGGGAATCCCGGATGCGGCGCAGTGCGGAATGTCACGGCTTTCGGACGCTGACCTTTCATATCCAGGCGGATCCAGTCATCACCGGTTTCAATCTGAGCACCAGCTTCGCGCAACTTGGCAAGCACGGCATCCAGAGTGTCCGGCTTGGCATTACGGCACAGAATTTTCCCGCGTGAAACCGCGGCGGCGATCAGGAATGTACCGGTTTCAATACGATCAGGTACGACAGTGTGAGAGCCGCCACCGAGGCGTTCAACACCTTCAATGACAATATGATCACTGCCGGCACCGGTAATTTTTGCTCCCATCGCATTCAGGAATGCAGCGGTATCTTCAATTTCCGGCTCACGGGCCGCATTTTCGATAACCGTTTTGCCTTTTGCCAGCGCCGCTGCGCACATAATGGTGATCGTGGCACCCACGCTGACTTTATCCATCACAATGGTGTTACCGGTCAGGCGACCGTCAACTTCCGCTTTCACATAACCTTCATCCAGCGTGATTTTTGCACCAAGCTGCTCTAATCCGGTGATATGCAAATCAACCGGACGCGCACCAATAGCACAACCGCCAGGCAGTGAAACCTGACCGTGACCAAAGCGGGCAACCAGCGGCCCCAGTGCCCAGATTGACGCACGCATGGTTTTCACCAGGTCGTAAGGCGCACAATATTCATGAATATCAGAGGAATCAACACGTAATGTCGTACCATTACGTTCAATTTTTGCACCTAATTGTGTTAATAATTTTATTGATGTGTCGATATCCCGCAGTTCCGGCACATTGTGTAATTCAACCGGCTTATCTGCCAGGATTGCGGCGAACAGGATAGGCAATGCAGCATTTTTTGCGCCTGAAATAGTCACTTCGCCCTGAAGAACGGAAGGACCTTTTACCCGAAATTTATCCATCTGTAGACACTCTCATTATCATTAATTTTTTTGTTCGTGCTTTGCCCGGCCGCGATTACAGCCCGTTCAGTTTGCGATCCCGTTCCCACTGAGCTGGTGTATATGCTTTGATCGACAACGCGTGGATACGGTTGTCTGCAATGTATTCCATCAGCGGTGCATAAACGGCCTGCTGCTGTTTAACGCGGTTCATACCGTCGAACAGGTCACCCACGGCAATCACCTGAAAATGGCTGCCGTCTCCGGTCACAATTGCGTCAGTCAGTGCTAATGCATTCATCAGCACCTGTTTGATTTCATTCGTATCCATAATATCTCAAATTGGTTATCAGATTGTACGTTATAAGCACTATCGTAATCGAATATGCCGGACTCTTAAACCATTAAAAATGCCCCCGGCAGCGCAGTCATCGGAATGATGGCTGCCGGAGGCAGTTACCTTACGGAAAATCACAGCAAATTTATATCGATCGCGGCGTTATTTACCGTATTTTAAGTTTCACTCATTATCACTGAATTCAGATGCAAGTCCGTAAAGTGAAATAAGCATCTGCAGATTCGGGCTCACACCTGACAGCACCAGCGGGGTATCACCCTGCTCACTGTTCAGGCGTACCAGCATAGCAAGCCCCGCGGAATCCACATGCGCCAGACCGGATACATCCACTGTCCGCACGCTATTCATCTGCGCCTGACGCACGGTCCAGAACGACATCAGTGTGTCGCGATCCAGTTCACCTGTCAGTGCGAGCACATCATTGTGTTTTTCCCACGTCAGTGCGGCAGTCATTATTTCTGATCCAGTGTGATAGGTGTTTTCGCACTGCGATCCAGTTCTGCTGTCAGACCATCAACGCCTTTCTGACGCAAAATTGATGCCCACTCATTTTGTTTGGTGGTGATCATACTCACGCCTTCAGCGATCATGTCATACGCCTGCCAGTTACCGGTTTTGGTATTTTTACGCCACTGGAAATCCAGGCGGATTGGCGGGCGCCCTGCCGGTTCAGTGATCGTCACACGGATAGCCACGATGGTTTTATCACCCAGTGGTTGTGCCGGCGCTATCTGATAGCTCTGGTTGGTATACATTGCCAGTGCCTGACCGTAAGCCTGTGCCAGATAAGCCTCAAATGCTTTAAAATAGGCATCACGCTGTGCCGGGGTCGCATCTTTATAATATGAGCCTAATACCAGCGCCCCCGCATATTTAATCTGTACATAGGGCAGTAACTCTTCCTGAACCACAGTACGCAGATATTCCGGATTCGCCCGGATCTGCGCCTGGTCGGCTTTCAGGCGGTCAAAGGTTTTTGCCGCCGCATCTTCCATCAGTGCATACGGATCAGTCTGATCAACAGCACCGGCAAACGGGGCAATAACAACCAGCATTGCAGCTATCAGTAAACGCTTAAACATAGTTAACTCCTGATCTCTCACAGGCGGTATCCCGCTGCGAGAATAGAATAATATATCCCCTTATTCATTCAAACTGCATGTTAGTTAACTGCATCCTGAATGACGTCGGGTATAAACAGTATTATGCAAATTTTCCGGCACGAAGCACGAAAACACCCGGTTTTACATTACTTTTCGTATCAGTGCTGTGCTGCCGGTGCTGTTTCAGGGGCTGATTCACTGCCGCTGTCACCGCTCTTGTACAGGAACTGTCCGATCAAATCTTCCAGTACCATTGCCGGTTTGGTGTCCTGAATACGGCCACCGTCTTTCAGAATTGCCGTACCCAGTTCTTCATCCTCAAATCCCATATTCAGTGCGAGGAACTGCTCCCCCAGCAAACCGGAAGTGCGGATAGATAAAGAACTGGTGTCCGGAATCTTGTCATACTGACTGTAGATATCCAGTGTCACTTCCGGTCTGTATTTTTCATCCAGCCGGATGTTGTCGACCCGACCGACCACCACACCGCCGATTTTCACCGGAGAACGCGCCTGAAGCCCGCCGATATTGTCAAAGGTGGCATAAATCCGGTACGTTTTTTCGCTGCCGACAGAGCGGATATCCGCCACTTTCAGTGCCAGAAACAGTATCGCCGCAATCGCAACGATGACAAAGAGCCCGACCCAAACTTCATTTTTCTTACTTTGCATTGTTTAATTCCCGAACATCAGTGCCGTAAGCACGAAATCTAACCCTAACACGGCAAGCGATGAATGAACGACCGTGCGTGTTGTTGCCCGACTGATCCCTTCAGACGTCGGAATAGCATCATAACCATTGAACAGTGCAATCCAGGTCACTGTAAGAGCGAAGACCACACTTTTAATAAAGCAGTTCAGCAGATCTTTCTGCCACTCCACATTCGCCTGCATGGACGCCCAGTAAAAACCTTCATCAATGCCTTTCCAGTCCACCCCGACCATGACACCGCCCAAAATTCCGACGGCAACAAAAATCATGGATAACAACGGCATACTGATTAGTCCGGCCCAGAAGCGTGGTGCAACAACCCGACGCAGCGGATCGACAGCCATCATTTCGAGGCTGGATAACTGTTCAGTCGCTTTCATCAGACCAATTTCGGCCGTCAGCGCAGAGCCTGCCCGTCCGGCAAACAGCAGTGCCGTCACGACCGGCCCCAGTTCACGCAACAGTGACAGTGCCACCATCATGCCGAGGCTGGCTTCCGCACCGAAGGTTTTCAGAACCAGGTATCCCTGTAACGCCAGAACCATCCCGATAAACAGCCCGGATACTGAAATAATCAGCAGGGACTGCACCCCGACGCTGTAGAGCTGCTGGCGCAGCAGCGGCCACTGACGGGCAAACTGTGGTTTACCGAACAGTGCACGGAACAGCATATATCCTGACCGCCCGAAAGACGCGCACGTTTCAATCGCACGGCGTCCCAAAGCAGCAAGTGCCTGTGTCAACATGTCTCATTTATCCTAATAAATCAGCGTGGTAATCACCCGCCGGATAGCGGAAAGGAACCGGTCCGTCGGCTATACCATCCAGGAACTGGCGTACGCGCGGCTCCGTATTATTCTGCAATTCATCTGCTGTACCCTGTGCAATCACAGACTGCTCCGCCACAATATAGGCATGATCGGCAATGCTGAGAACTTCCGGCACATCATGGGAGACAATAATACAGGTAACACCCAGAGCCTGATTAAGCTCATCGATCAATTTGACCAGTACGCCCATCGTGATCGGATCCTGTCCGACAAACGGCTCATCAAACAGAATAAGAGCAGGATCCAGCGAAATAGCGCGGGCCAGTGCCGCACGCCGGGCCATCCCACCGGATAGCTCAGACGGCATCAGTTTTGCCGCACCGCGCAGACCGACAGCTTCGAGTTTCATCATCACGGCAGTGTGGATCAGTGGTTCAGTCAGGCTGGTATGTTCACGCAGCGGAAAGGCGACATTGTCATAAACCGTCATATCCGTAAATAAAGCGCCGGACTGAAACAACATGCTCATTTTGCGGCGGGACTGATACAGTTTACTGCGTGAAAGTGCCGGAATATTGTCGCCGTCAAACCATATATCACCGCTGTCCGGACGTAACTGACCGCCGATCAGACGTAACAGTGTCGTTTTCCCGATCCCGGAGGTCCCATAATAGCGGTCACTTTGCCACGCGGCACATCCATGCTGATATCATTAAACAGCATGCGCGACCCGCGCCGGAAGCACATATTCCGGATCTCAATAATATTTTCCGTCTGTCGGTTCATAACCTCACAACCTTAACGTTATGTTTTTCGTGTTTGCGCAACACCTTATCGGACTGACCCATCATAATATAAAAAATCCCGGCAACTTTCGCCTTTAAATGCGGCCGATACTATCTGAATTATCCGGAAGTACCGGAAATTCGTGATAAAAGCAGTAATAAATAAGTGTATCAGTATATTAATTTAACACCCGGCACAGAAAGGATATTGTACTTATATTTTATTTCCCCGCCAGTTTCCCCCTGAATATCTGCCTGATTTTATTTTTAAAGAAAAAATACAATCCCCTGAATCTTGTCCTTTCAAAAAAACCATGAAATCCCCTAAATCATTTCGTTCACAGGAAGGCGGCAAATGAAGAGCACCGGGGAGCATACACAAGTATGTGACCCGGGGATCTGAGCGCAGCCAACGCACCTGTGGGCAAAAGGATGACGGGGATTCAAGTATGTGACCAGGGTGGACGAGCGCAGCCAACGCATCTGTGGACGAAAGGATGACGGGGATTCGGGGATTTACTTTTGCGACTCACCCCGTACAATAACCTGATACCCTGCACTTCATCATAATCCACGATTTCCGGCCCGGAGGAGAGCTATGCTACTCACTTGCATCCTTTTACTTATCGGGTTGATATTGCTTGTTTATGCTTCTGACCGGATTGTTTACAGCGCGGCGATTTTTTCCCGTGCGCTTGGTATTTCCCCGTTTATTATTGGTATTGTTGTTGCCGGTCTGGGTACGTCTTTACCTGAGCTGATTACTTCTGCGGGCGCTGTACTTGAGGGGCAACCGGCTCTGGCACTCGGCACTATTATCGGCTCCAACATTACCAATTTACTGCTTATTGCCGGATTAGCGGCACTTATCCGCCCTATGAGTGTTCAGTCGGCTATTTTACGCCGCGAACTGCCGATTATGCTGGCGGTGATGGCACTTTTCGGGCTGTTTCTCTGGTCGGGCGGTATTACCCGGGTTCAGGGTGGATTTCTTCTGCTTGCGGGACTGGCAAGCCTCTGGTTAGTGGTGAGAATCGCCTCCATTGCCCGGCGTGACCAATATGACGGCTTCACAACTGAACGAAACCATGAACTACCGCAGGAAAACAGTCTGCCGATTGCGTTATTGTGGCTGGTCGCAGGATTACTGATTTTGCCGGTGTCGGTGCGGATTGTGATTGATAATGCGGTCGCCTTTACCCGCTATGCGGGCATCAGCGGGCGGATAACCGGGCTTACTATCCTGGCAATCGGTACCAGTCTGCCGGAACTTTGCACCACGATCGCCGCGGCGGTAAAAGGGG
This sequence comes from Morganella psychrotolerans, assembly GCF_001676055.1. Taxonomy (GTDB): domain Bacteria; phylum Pseudomonadota; class Gammaproteobacteria; order Enterobacterales; family Enterobacteriaceae; genus Morganella; species Morganella psychrotolerans_B. The sequence continues at coordinate 183,597 of NZ_LZEX01000042.1, forward strand.
AAAAAGATATTGCTCTCGGCAATCTTATCGGCTCAACATTATTTAATATCACAATAGTTGCCGGTATCCCTGCCCTGTTAGCTGCCACCCCGATGACCGCAGACAATTTTGTGTCTGACTTTTGGGTTATGATAGCGGCCAGTATTCTTTTTGTTCTTTTTTCGGCAGGCCGGAAACAGCGCCTGAACCGGCTGAAAGGGATTATTCTGCTCGGCGGATTTATTGCCTGGCTGACAAGCCTCTTTATGGGCTATTAAGCTGCACAGCTTTAGCCATTCACACACAGAAAGTGAGAAAAACCTGATGTCCCGAACTGATTTTCAACTGGCAGGTAAGCGTGTTCTTCATATTGAACGTGAAGGTCTTGCGTCACTCGAGCAGTATATCAATGATGATTTTGACCGTGCCTGTGAACTGATGTTTCACTGTGAAGGCAAAGTTATCATCATGGGGATGGGAAAATCCGGCCATATCGGGCATAAAATTGCGGCAACCTTTGCCAGCACCGGCACGCCCTCTTTCTTTGTTCATCCGGGAGAAGCCGCGCATGGTGACCTCGGCATGGTGACACCGAAAGATGTGATAATTGCGATTTCAAACTCAGGTGAATCATCAGAAATTCAGGCACTTATACCGGTAATCAAACGTCAGAACATCCCGCTTATCTGTATGACCGGCAACCCGGACAGCACCATGGGGAAAGCGGCGGATATCCATCTGTGCATCAGTGTCCCGCAGGAAGCCTGTCCGCTGGGGCTGGCGCCGACCACCAGTACCACGGCAACACTGGTAATGGGCGATGCTCTGGCTATCGCACTGTTACAGGCCCGCGGCTTTACCGCAGAAGACTTTGCGCTCTCCCATCCGGGCGGCGCACTCGGGCGTAAACTGCTGTTACTGGTTTCTGACTTAATGAATACCGGCGATGATATTCCGCGCGTGCCAAAAAATGCCACATTGCGTGAAGCTTTGGTTGAAATTACCCGCAAAAAATTTGGTATGACTGTCATTTGCAATGATGACATGCTGATTCAGGGGATTTTCACCGACGGTGACCTGCGCCGGATTTTTGATGCCGGCGTCGATTTGAATAACTGCCGGATTGCCGATGTTATGACGCCGGGCGGGATCCGCATCAGCCCTAACACCCTGGCGGTTGAAGCACTGAATTTAATGCAGTCACGTCATATCACCTCATTATTAGTCACGGAAGGTGATAAACTGCTGGGCGTTCTGCACATGCACGATTTACTTCATGCCGGCGTCGTATAAGGATTTACCATGACACAAAATGCCACTGTCGCCACCTGCTATGGCGCGATAAAGCAAACCGTGATAGAAAAAGCCGCTAAAATACGTCTGCTGATTTGTGATGTTGACGGCGTGATGTCTGACGGGCTCATTTATATGGGTAATAACGGGGAAGAGCTGAAAGCGTTCAACGTCCGCGATGGATATGGCATCCGTTGCCTGCTCACCTGCGGTGTGGAAGTGGCGATAATTACCGGTCGCAAAGCCAAACTACTGGCAGATCGTGCCATAACACTCGGAATTACACATCTTTACCAGGGGCAGAGTGATAAGCTTTTGGCGTATCGCGAACTATTAGATAAACTGGTACTCCGTCCGGAACAAGTGGCGTATATCGGTGATGATCTTATTGACTGGCCGGTTATGGCAGAGGTCGGATTATCTGTCGCCGTCGCTGATGCGCACCCGTTGTTATTACCGAAAGCGGATTATATTACACAGATTGCAGGCGGCCGGGGTGCGGTCCGAGAATTATGTGATCTTATTTTACTGGCACAAGATAAACTGGATGATGCCAAAGGCTTATCCATCTGAATAATAATTCATTGATTACACTGGCTTTACCAAGGAATTCATGAGTAAATTTAAGCTTTGGCTGATCATCATTTTAGCCCTTATTGTTCTCGGACTGCTTGGCTGGAACCTGTCAGAAACCCGTATGGGTGGCGGTGACGGCGAGATTGTGGAAGACGGTACACCGACATATAAGACAAAAGCATCATCTACCCTGGCGTATGAACCGACGGGGCTGCTGGCGTATAAGCTGAATGCAGACGATGTGCAGAATTTTGCTCAGGAAAAAATCACATGGTTTACCAATCCGGTACTGACCACGTATGACCCTGATAAAACCGCCACCTGGTCTGTCAGTTCAAAGCGGGCCAAATTAACCAATGACAGAATGTTGTATTTATATGGTGATGTGCAGATAAACAGTCTGACCGCCGACACACAGTTACAGCAGATAACGACGGAAAATGCGCAAGTCAATCTGATAACCCAGGATGTCAGCTCTGATGATAAAGTGACAATTCTGGGCACCGGACTACGCTCCGTCGGGATGCAAATGCGGGGAAATTTACGCCATCGCAATGCGGAACTGATCAAAGATGTAGAGACTTACTATGAGATCCCAAATGAAAGCAAACATCCTTAATACATTGATAGCAACAACGATCCTGACTGTAAGTATCCCTGCATTCGCCTTAAAAGAGGATACACAGAAACCGGTAACCGTCACATCGTTAAAGCAATCTCTTGATTTAGAAAAAAATATCACCACATTTACAGATGGCGTGGCGGTTAAACAAGGCTCTATCGATATCCGGGCTGACAAAGTGGTCGTCACCCGTCCGGACGGCGATTCCAACAGAATGGTTATCGAAGCGTTTGGTAATCCGGTCACGTTTTATCAGATGCAGGACAACGGCAAACCGATCAAGGGCCGTGGTAACAAAATGCGTTATGAGATGGCAACCGAGCTGGTCACACTCACCGGAAATGCGTATCTTGAGCAGTTAGACAGCAATATCACCGGCGACAGAATCACCTATGTTGTGCCGACACAGCAAATGCAGGCATTCAGTGACAAAGGCAAACAGGTAACAACCGTTCTGCTGCCGTCACAGCTTCAGGAAAAAAGCCCGGCGGCAACCGGCCAGAAAGGTAAGTAACGATTTATGGCAAAATTAATTGCAAGCAAATTAGCCAAAGCCTATAAAGGGCGTCAGGTCGTCGAGGATGTCACGCTCGAAGTCAGTTCAGGCGAAATCGTCGGGCTGCTCGGACCAAACGGTGCCGGGAAAACCACCACATTCTATATGGTTGTGGGGATTGTTCCCCGTGATGCCGGTGAAATCAGTATTGATGACGAAGATATCACGCTGCTGCCACTGCACGAACGCGCCCGCAAAGGTATTGGTTATCTGCCGCAGGAAGCCTCTATTTTCCGTCGTCTGACGGTGTGGCAAAACCTGATGGCGGTGCTTGAAATCCGCAACGACCTGAACAATGATGAACGCAGGAACCGGGCGGAAGAGTTGATGGAAGAGTTTCATATCAGCCATCTGCGCGACAGCCTCGGTCAGTCACTCTCCGGCGGTGAGCGGCGGCGTGTGGAAATTGCCCGTGCACTGGCGGCAAATCCGAAATTTATTCTGCTGGATGAACCTTTTGCCGGTGTTGACCCGATTTCGGTACTTGATATTAAAAAAATTATTCAGCATTTACGTGATTACGGACTCGGTGTTCTTATTACCGACCATAATGTCCGCGAAACTCTGGATGTCTGTGAACGGGCGTATATTGTCAGCCAGGGTCACATGATAGCCCACGGTACACCGGAGTCCATTCTGAATAATGAGCAGGTTAAACGTGTTTATTTAGGCGAAGGTTTCCGCCTGTAATTTCCGTAAGGAGCCCGTGTCCGCAATGAAGCAGAGTCTGCAACTAAAACTCAGCCAGCAACTGGCAATGACGCCACAACTTCAGCAGGCTATCCGTTTGTTGCAACTCTCCACGCTGGAACTTCAGCAGGAGATCCGCGAAGCGCTGGAATCGAATCCGCTTCTGGAACTGGATGATAATCAGCAGGAAATAGATACACCGGCTGACGCTGAACCGCAAAAAGAGATGGACAGCGTTGAGGCACTTGAGCAAACCGCACTGCCTGAAGACCTGCCGCTGGATACACAGTGGGACGAAATTTATACTGCCGGCTCGCCATCCGGCACCGGTAGTGACTACAGTGATGATGAACTTCCGCTCTATCAGGGCGAAACCACTGAGACATTACAGGATTATCTTATCTGGCAGGCCCGCCTGACGCCCTTCACCGAAACCGATACGGCAATTGCCTTCTCAATTATTGATGCCATCGATGAAACCGGCTATCTGACTGTACCGGTGGAAGATATCCGCCTGAGTATCGGGGATGATGAAGTTACCACCGAAGATGTCGAGGCGGTACTCAAACGCATTCAGCGTTTTGATCCCGTCGGCGTTGGTGCCCGTGATCTGCGGGAATGCCTGCTGGTCCAGTTAAAAATGTTGCCGGACACCACACCGAGCCTGAAAGACGCACTTGTGATTGTGGATAAGCATCTTGCATTGCTGGGAAACCGGGACTTCCGGACACTGGGACGGGTAACAAAATTAAAAGAAGATGCACTAAAATCTGCCATTGATCTGATTCAGACCATGGAACCGCGTCCGGGTCTGGTAGTCAACACCGGTGAATCAGAGTATGTTATCCCTGATGTCCTTGTCAGAAAGCACGGGGAGCAGTGGGTCGTTGAACTCAACTCAGACAGCCTTCCCCGTCTGCGGGTAAACAGCCATTATGCTGCGTTAGGTTCACGGACCCGCAATGAAAGTGACAGTCAGTTTATCCGTAACAATTTGCAGGAAGCAAAGTGGCTCATTAAAAGTCTGGAAAGCCGGAACGACACTCTGCTCAGAGTCTCGACCTGCATTGTTGAAGAACAACAGGCCTTCTTTGAGCACGGAGCCGAGCATATGAAACCGATGGTGCTGGCTGATATTGCACTGCGGGTAGATATGCATGAATCAACAATTTCCCGTGTCACCACGCAAAAATTTCTGCACAGTCCGCGGGGTATTTTTGAACTGAAGTATTTTTTCTCCAGCCATGTGAATACCGACAGCGGGGGTGAAGCCTCCTCCACTGCCATCCGTGCACTGGTGAAGAAACTGGTTGCCGCTGAAAATCCGGTAAAACCACTCAGCGACAGTAAGCTGACCGAGATCCTTGCCGAACAGGGCATTCAGGTAGCCAGACGCACTGTCGCGAAATATCGTGAGTCGTTATCCATCCCGCCTTCAAATCAGCGCAAACAGCTGATCTGATACTATTTGAGAAGGAAGACACTATGGAATTACAAATTACTGGCCACAACGTTGAAATTACAGAAGCATTGCGTGAAATCATCACGTCGAAATGTAAAAAGTTGGAGCAGTTTTTCGATAAAATCAACAGCGTCCAGGTGACCCTGCGGATTGAGAAAGTCAGTAAAATTGCGGAGGCAACGGCTCAGGTAAACGGTGCGGATCTTCACGCATCAGCGGAAAAAGACGATATGTATGCTGCAATTGATGAAATGGCTGAAAAGCTGGGTCGTCAGTTATCAAAACATAAAGAAAAACTGAGAAACCATTAAAAGTGCCTGTGTGTTTAAACATAAACAAGCAGATATTTTAAATCTTCTCAGAAAAAAGAAGTAATCTGATCCCGGCTGTCATCCTGGCATCCGGGATTCTGATCCTAAGTGAACAATGAAATGAATAACGAAGCAAATTTGTCCCTGAGCGATGTACTGAGTATCAGTTGCACGCGCAATAATATTCACTGCACCAGCAAAAAACGTGTACTGGAAATAATCAGTGAGCTGGCAGCACCGGCACTGAACCTGCCGGAAAGCACGCTGTTTGAGGCACTCCTCACACGGGAAAAAGTCGGGACAACCGGTATCGGCGGCGGGATTGCTATTCCGCACGGAAAACTGGACTGCAACGAGGCACACAAAGCCTGTGGTGTATTTTTACACCTGGAACACGCTATCGCATTTGATGCGATTGATAATCAGAATGTGGACATCCTGTTTGCCTTGTTTGTTCCTTCTGACCAGTGTCAGACCCATTTACACACACTGTCGTTAGTCGCAAAAAAACTTGCGGATAAAACGCTCTGCCGCCGTCTTCGTCAGGCGCAAAGCGATGAAGAGCTGTACAGTATCATCACGGAATGATATCAGCCGGCTAACGACAATGAGATAATGGCATTATGCCATTGAAAGAGAAACGATAGGGAGTCCCCTCATGGTGCTGATGATTGTCAGCGGCCGTTCCGGTTCGGGTAAATCCGTTGCCCTGCGGGCGCTGGAAGATATGGGTTTCTATTGTGTCGACAACCTGCCGGTAACCCTGTTACCGGCACTTGCTGATACACTGACAGCACGCGACATTTCTGCCGCCGTGAGTATTGATGTCAGGAATATGCCTGAATCTCCGGAAGTCTTTGAAGAAGCCCTGACCAGATTACCGGCCAGTTTCTCACCACAACTGCTTTTTTTAGATGCGGATCGCAATACGCTTATCCGCCGTTACAGTGATACAAGGCGCCTGCATCCGCTTTCCAGCAAAAATCTGTCACTGGAAAGTGCGATTGACGAGGAGAGTGATCTGCTGGAGCCGCTGCGCTCACGGGCAGACCTGATTATCGATACCTCAGAGATGTCGGTGCATGAACTGGCGGAAATGCTGAGAACCCGGATCCTCGGCAAACGCGAACGCGAGCTGACAATGGTGTTTGAGTCCTTCGGTTTCAAACACGGCATTCCTATTGATGCCGATTATGTGTTTGATGTCCGCTTTTTGCCGAATCCGCACTGGGATCCGAAACTGCGGCCGATGACCGGGCTGGATAAACCGGTGGCGGCGTTCCTTGACCGCCATACTGAAGTACATAACTTTATTTATCAGACCCGCAGCTATCTGGAACTGTGGCTGCCGATGCTGGAAACCAACAACCGCAGCTATCTGACCGTTGCTATCGGTTGTACCGGCGGGAAGCACCGCTCTGTATATGTCGCGGAGCAACTGGCAGACTACTTCCGTTCACGGGGTAAAAACGTGCAATCGCGTCATCGCACGCTGGAAAAACGGAAATAACCCATGACGATCCGCTGTCAGGTTGAGATTAAAAACCGGCTGGGGCTTCACGCACGACCGGCGATGAAATTAGTTGAGCTGATCCAGACATTCCGTTCAACGGTTATCTTTCGTAATAAACAAAATGAAGAAGCCCGCGCAGACAGTGTACTGGCGATGCTGATGCTCGATTCTGAACAGGGCAGTATTATTGAAGTGGAAGCGACAGGACCTGATGAGAATTTAGCGATTGAGGCAATTATTTCCCTTTTCGATTCAGGTTTTGATGAAGATTAGCTATACTAAACGGAATATTTTACTTAAAAAAAAATTGATACGCTGTTTCATTCACGCAGCCTGATGGTTCGTGATCCTGATCTCTTTCTTTTCAGGGGAGAACAGCCTACTATCAGATTAATTCTCAAAAGAGCACCCCCCTCCTTCTGGTGTGGGGGTGTTCTTTTGTATTGGAAATGATTCGGAGTGTGGTATGAATAAACCCAACATAATTATTAATGAACTGGACGCAGAGCGTCTGGATAAGCTGCTGGAACAACCAGCTTACGCAGACAGCGCCATAGCGGCTGCATTAAACGACGAGTTAGATCGCGCGGATATTCTTCCTCCGGAAGAAATTCCTGCCAATGTGGTCACAATGAACAGCCGTATCCGTTTTATCGATCTGTCGAGTGAAAAAGAGAGCATCCGCACCCTGGTGTATCCTGCATCACTCAAAGACAGTGCTGAACAATTATCCGTTATGGCACCGATGGGCGCGGCGTTACTCGGCCTTTCTGTCGGTACCGAGATTTCATGGGAAATGCCGAACGGTGATTCTGCGCGCATCAAAGTATTAGAAATTATCTATCAGCCTGAAGCCGCCGGTGAATTACACCGCTAATCTGCTTTAGCCGACTCTGCGTCCGTTTTCTTTTGACCTGCGGGCGCAGCTTCCGTTTTTCCCTCCTTTGATGCATGATGCCGGTATATCCTTTTCAGTACGGAGATCTCATGTCTTCCTTTAGTCTTGCTTACCTTTTTGGTTTGCCTGCACCGACGTCTGAATTCACTTACCCTCTGTTGTTCGGACTTGAACGCCAGGTTAGTTTTGTCTGTCAAAGTATTGCTATGCTGATGATGTAAGGCTTTCCGGCATAAAAAAACCCTGACGTAAATGTCAGGGTTTTTCATGTAGCCATACAAGGAATTTAGGTTTTTAACGTGGGGATATTACTGCCCGGCGATACTCATTTCCGGCAGCCAGACAGAGCCGCACTGAATGTTGCTGCGGGTTTCGATATCATCCCCGGTGGCAATCATATTCGCCCACATGTCTTTCAGGTTACCCGCTATCGTGATTTCACTGACCGGATACTGAATCTCGCCGTTTTCCACCCAGAAACCGGATGCACCGCGTGAATAGTCACCGGTAATACCGCTGACGCCCTGTCCCATAAGCTCCGTCACAACCAGCCCGGTGCCCATCTCTTTGAGCATGGCATCAAAGCCCATCCCTTGTCCGGCGATGTGCCAGTTATGGATCCCGCCGGCGTGCCCGGTGCTTTTCAGTCCGAGTTTCCGCGCGGCGTACGTTGTCATCAGCCAGTTAGTCAGAACACCGTTTTCGATAATCAGGCGATCCTGTGTGCGGACACCTTCGCTGTCAAACGGCGTTGAAGCCAGTCCGCCAATCACATGCGGCAGCTCGCGGACTGTCAGCCAGTCCGGCAGAATTTGTTTGCCAAGGCTGTCGAGCAGAAAGGTTGATTTGCGGTAAACGGATGTGCCGCTGATAGCGCCCACCAGATGACCAAACAGCCCGGTGGCAACTTCCGGTGAAAAAATAACCGGCGCTTTTTGTGTTGCCAGTTTGCGCGGCGCCAGGCGGGACAATGTACGGCGTGCGCACTCTTTTCCGACCCATTCAGCAGACTGTAAATCCTCAAGTTTGCGGGCGATAGTGTAAGCGTAGTCGCGCTCCATATCCCCGTTTTCTTCTGCGATCACACTGGCTGACATTGAGTGACGGGTGCTGCAATAGCTCTGTAACATCCCGAGCGTGTTACCGAAAACACGAATACCACAATGGCTGTTGAAACTGCCGCCCTCGGTATTGGTTATGCGCGGGTCAGCACTCAATGCAGCTTTCTCTGCATTTGCGGCGTAATCTATCGCCTGGTCCGCACTCACCTCTGCCGGATAAAACAGTTGCAGATCAGGTGCGTCAAATGCCAGCAAGTCACGGTCAGCGGGACCGGCAAACGGATCTTCTGATGTGTATTTTGCAATATCAATGGCGGCCTGTACCGTGCGCGCAATTGCCTCGTCGCTTAAATCGGTGGAAGAGGCGCTGCCTTTGCGCTGGTTATGATAAACCGTTATCCCCAACGCGCCATCACTGTTAAATTCAACGTTTTCCACCTCACCCATACGGGTGCTGACACTCATGCCGGTGGTTCGGCTGACAGCAACTTCTGCACTGTCACAACCTTTTTGTGCAATACTCAGTGCCTGCTGAACTGCCTGTTCAAGACGCGTACGTTGCGCCATAATCTGAGAAGTGATATTCATCAATCAGGTTCCAATCTAATAAATTAAGGGTGCCGTTCAGCCAATCAGGTAGCTAATAGGTGTTATCCGGCCTTTTCCCCGGTTACAATAGCTAATATACGAATGTTAACACTCACAAACACAGAGATCATCCGGCGTCATGCTGCTCTGTGTTTCGCCACAGGAAATACTATTATGGCAAAGCAGCCTGAAACCTGGTTTGAAGAACCCGAAGCCCTTCCTCAGGAAGAAGAAGACGACGAGATTATCTGGGTCAGCAAAAGCGAAATCAAACGCGATGCGGAAATCCTGAAAAAACTCGGTGCCGAACTGGTTGCGTTAAGTAAAGCACAGCTGGAACGTATTCCGCTGGATGAACAATTACTCGATGCCATTTTGCTGGCACAAAAAATTAAACGTGAAGGCCTTCGCCGTCAGATACAGCTCATCGGTAAACTAATGCGCTCCCGTGACATGGATCCCATCATCACGGCACTGGATAAACTGAAAAACCGCCATAACCAGCAGGTCGTTCTGCTGCATAAACTGGAAGATCTGCGTGAACGTCTGGTCACCGGTGACGACAGTGTGGCAGAAGAAGCTATCGATCTGTTCCCGCACCTTGATCGTCAGCAACTGCGTTCACTTATCCGTAATGCGAAAAAAGAACGCGAAGGGAATAAACCCCCGAAAGCGTACCGCCAGCTGTTCCAGTATCTGAAAGAACTGGCTGAAACCGCTTAATCCGCCCGCATGGTCAGGGGGGTCAGTATCAGCTGAATATCCCCCGGCCACTCTTCCTCTGCATCACGACAAGTGGCAATCACCGCCGAGAACAACCGCCGCTGACGCGCAGTAATATGCTCAAACACCAGCGTAACAGGCAACTCAATTGCGCCTGTTAACATATCCCATAATGCATCCGTGTTATGTCCGAACTCCGGAAACAGGGAAAATTTATCACGAAATTGCTGATAAAAATCCTCTGTGGTCCGGATCATACGGAAATCAAAATGCACGGTGTTTATCTCTGTCGCGTTTGTATCAGCCGTCATGCATTACCCTGCCTTCTGAAATGAACGGTAATGATCTGTGGTCACATAAATCAGTCCGTCATTTGAGTAGAGCAGGCGATCACTGCCGCGGTGTCCGCAGTTATAATTGATATCTGCTTCAAACCACTGCCGCGCAGGGGCATCCGGCAAGCCTTTTTCGCGGTTACCAAAACGATCACCGCCGATAGCTTTACCCGGCATCACCTCGCAAAGATCCCCTTTTGATGGCTGCCAGCCCGCATTCCGCGCCGCTTTTTTGGTTACATAGTAATCCGGTAACTGCTGGTGCTGCTGCACATAACTCACCACGCGGGATTTTTCCGTCAGTGCATCAATCGCCTGCGGCTGTTCTGTCCGTTGCGGGACCGGCTCTGACGGGCGGGTTTCAATAAATTGTCCCGGTAACCCCGCCAGCCAGGCAGAGACGGCAACGATCAGGACAATCACCAGCGTGCCGTACTTCTGCATCATTACGCCGTACCGCCGACTGTGATACTGTCAAGCTTCAGAGTAGGCTGTCCGACACCTACAGGGACACTCTGCCCCTCTTTTCCGCAGACACCCACGCCTTTATCCAGTTTCAGGTCATTACCGACCATCGAAACCTGTTGCATAGCTTCAATACCCGAGCCAATCAGTGTCGCGCCTTTCACCGGTTTGGTAATTTTACCGTCTTCAATGAGGTACGCTTCCGATGTGGAGAAAACAAATTTCCCGGACGTGATATCCACCTGACCGCCGCCGAAATTCGGGGCATACAGACCATTTTTCACGCTTGCGATAATCTCTTCCGGTGACGATTCACCCGCCAGCATATAAGTGTTTGTCATGCGCGGCATCGGCATATGGGCATAGGATTCACGGCGGCCGTTACCGGTCGGTGCGACACCCATCAGGCGCGCATTCAGTTTGTCCTGGATATATCCTTTCAGAATACCGTTTTCGATTAATACGTTGTATTGACCCGGTACGCCTTCATCATCAATCGCCAGTGAGCCACGGCGGTCGCTGATGGTGCCGTCATCAACAATCGTACACAGTGTTGATGTAACCTGCTGACCTATTTTCCCGCTGAATACAGATGAATTGCGGCGGTTAAAATCACCTTCCAGGCCATGCCCGACGGCTTCATGCAGTAACACACCCGGCCAGCCTGCGCCTAATACCACAGGCATTGAACCTGCGGGCGCCGCAACCGCAGAGAGATTAACCAGCGCCATACGCACGGCTTCACGGGCAAAATTATCAGCACGGACTTCGCCGTCTTCTGTGCCGAGAAAATAGTCATAACCAAAACGACCACCGCCGCCGCTGCCGCCGTGTTCACGTTTGCCATCCTCTTCCACCAGCACGCTGACAGAAAGGCGCACCAGCGGGCGGATATCCGTTGCCAGTGTGCCGTCAGTTGCCGCGATCAGCACTTCTTCATAAACACCGGTCAGGCTGGCATTCACTTCCTGAACGCGGGGATCTTCAGCCCGCGCCACACGGTCAAGGCGGTGCAGCAGGGCAATTTTTTCTTCACGCGGCATAGAGCGCAGCGGGTCGAGCGCGGCATACAGCGCGGTGTTATTCACACGACTCAGCGCCTGTACCTGACCATTTCCCTGCTCACGCACAATGCTGCGCGCCGCAGAAGCACTCTGCTGTAATGCAGTAAGGCTTATCTGATCCGAATAGGCAAACCCGGTTTTCTCACCGCTGACCGCACGGATCCCGACACCCTGGTCGATATTGTAAGAACCGTTTTTAATAATTTTATCTTCCAGTATCCAGGCTTCATGGAAGCTGTTCTGGAAATAGAGATCGCCGTAATCAATATGACGATCAGCCAACTGAGTGAGAACAGAAAACAGATCCTGTTCATCAAGACCATTGGCGGTCAGCAGATCGTTGCTAACAGTTGAAAAACTCATAATTTACTCTTTACCTGTCGTTTTTTTCTCAATCAGCGAGGTCAGCTGAGGACGGAACCGGTTGTGTTTGACCACACGGATCTGCTCGCGCATTGATGTTAAGCTTTCCGGACGAATATCCGCTTCAATGGCCGCGACCGCATCCGGATTTTTCTTCACAACTTTACCCCAGCCGTCAACCACCATGGAGTGTCCCCATGTACGGCGGGTGCCATGTACACCAACCTGAGCCGGTGCAAGGATAATGCATTGGTTCTCAATCGCACGGGCGCGCAGTAATGGCTCCCAGTGTGATTTGCCGGTCAGACGGGTAAATGCCGCCGGAACAGAAATAATCTCAGCGCCCTGCTCACGCAGCGCCTGGAACAGGCCCGGGAAGCGCAGATCATAACAAATAGTCATGCCGAGACGCCCTACCGGGGTATCCACTACCGTGATGTGCTCACCGCGCTGGAAAATTTTGGACTCGTTATAAGAGCCCTGTTCGTCGTCAATATTGACGTCAAACATGTGGATTTTGTCGTAACGGGCTTTAATGTCGCCTTTATCATCAAACAAAATACTGCTGGCTGTAATGCGCTCAGGGTCTTCACGGCTTATCAGCGGCATAGAGCCGACCAGGATCCAGACACCATAACGGCGCGCCATATCAGCCACGGCACTCTGCAACGGCCCGTCACCCTGGGTTTCCGCATATTTATGATAGGTATTGCCCGAGGCAAAAATCAGGGCATTTTCCGGGGTCATGACCAATTTGATATTATCAGGCAGTTGTTTGATCTGTTGTTCGATTTGCGCCAAATTGTGTTTGGTATTTGTGCCGCTGCACAATTGTAATAATGCCACATTTGCGTTTTTCATTACTGAGTCTCCTTTAACTGACGCAAAACTTCATCTATCTTAGGCTCTTCTAAACTGCCGCTCAGGTGATAACGTATCACCGAAATTTTACTCCAGAGCGGGCCCAGTACCTTACTGGCAACAAAGACCGCGGCTCCGGCTATCGGATTGACAACAAACGCCGTTGCCACCCCGACTGTCGCAGACAATTCCGGTGTGACTACCACCGACATATCAATGCGACGCTCCACAAGATAAATCGAACCATCAAAACTGATATCCGCCATCAGACCATCCACACGGGTATCATTCGTACTCAGAATACCCTCTTTGATGACACCTTTACCGCGTATGCTGTCAAAAACAAAATCATTACTGAAGGTATCGGTAAAATCCAGCTGTAATTTTCGCAACAATGCATCAAAACTGACCAGACGCAGCAGTTTTCCGGCATTTCCGCCACCCATGCGCTCTATGGCACCGTTCCCCAGAGAGGTGTTAATGATGCCGTTCAGTGAGGCCACATCAGGCGACCATGGCACATCGCGCCAGTTCAGATCAAAATCCATGTTAAACGGCGAGCCGGTGATCGGCACCAGCACCCCGAAGTAGGCTGCCATATTATCAAATACCGGCCCTTTAAACTGGCCTTTAAAGTGCGATAGTGGTGTACGCCCCGCATCCCAGCGTCCGCTGACCGTCAGTTCGCTGGCACTGTTTTTTACCGATGCCGCATCCAGAATCAGGGTGTTATTTTCAGGATAAACCCTGGCATTCACCGTACCGATATTCAGCCCGCCAACCCAGCACGCCTCACAACGCAACGTGATTGCCGGCCAGCTTGCGACCCGGTAATCTGTTTTGGTCTGCTCACTGCGCTGAGCTTTCGGCAGCGCATTCTGAATGGAGTCCGGATTATAATAAAGATAATCAATGCTTGCCTGCCACGGCCCTGATGGCGGGAGACGAATATCGCCGCGCAGCTCCTGCCCGTCCGCACTCAGCAGCCAGCCATTTTCCTGCGGGTGAATGCGCAGTTTTATCTGATTCCAGCGCTGTCCGGCAAAATCCACCGATGGCGCTGAAATAGCTATATTTCCCGGCAATTTCAATGATGCAGGCGATTCATGACTTTGCCCTGCAACAGCCAGTGCACCGACCCAGTGCTCGCCCGTCACTGCCGGCAGCTCAATACTGATGGTGTCCGGCGTGATTTTTTCCGGTACTTTTGTTCCCGGACGGATAGCGGCACCGCGCAGCGTCAGAATATCGCCCAGTGTCCAGTCTGTGAGGAAACTGAGGGATTTTCCGAGCGTTCCTCCCGCTTTCAGCGTGTGTTCTGTTCCGGTGGCATGAATATTCAGTGTACCGGTGTCAGCCGCCCAGCGCCGGATCGCCGGCAGAGAAGTGCTGGTCAGTTTTTCTGTTTTACCATTCAGATCAACCGTATAACTGACTTCGCCTTTTTGCGGGAGCGCAATTTTTACCTCGCCCGTCCACGGAAACGATCCATTTACATGCTGTTTTACGACATCAGGAAGGCCATCGATCCCTTTCATCTGCCAGTTGCCGTCCAGTGCGATATTAACCGCAAAATCTTTCGGATTCTCTTTGGTCGTAAAGTGAACATTCAGCGGCTGTCCGAACCAGCGGGCAGTAATGCGATCACTTTCCAGGTCACCGTTATCAAAACGGAACTGCCCGGTGACATCATGCAGCGTGCTGCCGAGCGGCACGACATCAATAGTATTGTTTTTCAGGCGAACTTCACCGGTTGCCCGTACCATTTCATTAAAATTGAGCGGAATTTCCAGGTTAAGGTTACCGTTGACACCACCGCCGATTTTCAGCTGCTTCAGGGTATTGCCGATGGAGCCTTTCATCGGGGTCTGATCAAAATAATTACCCAGCGACTCCCCTTTCCCTTCGATATCGGACTGAATATAAAGGCGTTCAACTGTAAAATCCGGAATATCGGCTTTCAGGTTCAGGGCTGTTGCATTACCCAATTTTGCCTGCGGAGCTGTCATCCATAACCCGTGATTATGAAAATTCAGATCAACATTCACATCCATCAGTGCAGGCCAGTCCGGATCATATTTGAATGTCGCATCGCGCAACGGCACCCATATCTGGAACTGTCCCTGATTTTTACGGAACGGAAAATCTGCCGGATCCCCCTGAAAGATCACGGTGGCATCTTCCGCTTTTCCGGCAATCAGTGCCTGTGTCAGGTATTCATTGAGATGTTCGCCCATCAGCGGAACCGGGAAGTAGCGCCAGGCTTCTCCGGCATCTGTCAGACGGACACCGGCCAGGATCCCGAGTGACGGCGGACCCTCTTTATTTTGCTGATAACGAAAGTGCCCGTTTGTCCATAATGCGCCGGAGCGCAGATCTAAATTATCACTCCAGGCACTGAAATCACCGTCAGTATTACGCCACTGAATTTGTCCGCCACTTTGTGAAATCGCCAGCGGCGCGGTAAACATCGGACGGTAATCCACCTCACTGTCAGCCAGGGCAAAACGCATAATGCCTTTCGCTCTGTCGCCGCGCAGCAGCCCGCTGAAGTGAGATACTGACGGCAGCCCGCCCCACGGCCTCCAGCTCACATCCTGCCAGGCCACATCCACATCCAGGGTTTCCGGGGTGGCAGGTGTGATATCAAGAGCAAAATCCTGAATCAGCCCTGACGGGTCGCGGTTCTGCCAGGCTCTGACATCATCATTCGTCAGGAAAGAGAATGTCGGCACAATGCTGCTCAGCCGTGCCAGTTCAATATTGTTTGCGCGGATGCGCAGATGCTGATTGCCCTGATATTTTTCTGATGCGGGGATATAAAGCAGTGATAAATTACCTTCCGGCCACTGTTGTCCGTCTGTTTTGAGGTTAAACAGCTCCGGGATATTAAACAGCCAGCCTTCGCCCTGACGGCGCATGCGCACCACCAGGTCACGGACTTCCAGCGTATGTGTGTCTTTGCCGACCAGCCAGTCCGCTTCGCCGGTATTCAGTTGCACCAACCCGCGGGTTATTGTTCCGCGCTCAACTGTCATCCAGCCGGCAAGACTGAAACTGGCTTCATTCAGTCCGGTGTTATCCCTAAGCCAGCGGCTGAACCACGGTGTCATATCAATTTCATCCGCCTGAAGGTACACCATACCTTCATCCAGCAGACCATTCACATCCCGCAGATCCAGACGCACCTGTAACCAGCCGCGCGGGTTATTCACAGATGAGAGCCGGACTTCACCCTGTGCCCGGTGGCGTTTAGTCTGATTAAGCCAGGAGAGGCGGGAAACCACTAAGGTCGCGGGGTCGCCGGACGGGGTAAGAAAACGGATTTCACTGTCACGCAGATCAAAATTATCAAAACGCTCAAGCCAGAGGGCAGAAATGGCATCCGGCTCAAAATTGCCGCCGTCACTGCTGAGAGGGGATTTGTAATCCACATTCATGTGCCAGAATGTCAGGTCACGGAAACTGACACTAAAGCGGAATAAGGTGCGCCAGATATCAAGGGAGAGGTCGATTTTTTCGGCTGAGATATCAGCATCATCACTGGTAACCACCAGGTCACGGATAGTCAGTGCGGGACCAAAGCCCTGCCAGCGTCCGCTGATTTCACCGATCCTGACCGAGGCCCCGGTCATCTCAGAAAGGGTTTCTTCGATTTGCGGGCGGTATTCATTAATCTGAGGCAATAGGTAGCGCAGGCCGCCCAGTAACAGAGCAGCAGCAATCACAATCACAACAACACATGTAAACAAAACCTTTGGCAGTCGCCTCACTGGCTCCCTTCTCCCTGCTGCTGTCAAGGCCGGCTATACCGGATACTGTTCAGTATCCGGTAATATACCGCTAATTTATACCCTTATTCATTCAAACCGCAGGTTCGTTGGCGGAACGACGATAGCCGGGTACATTACATCATCACCACATCAAAATGTTCCTGACTGTAAAGTGGTTCTGCGCGGACCTGTACTTGTTTGCCGACAAAAATTTCCACTTCCGCCAATGCGTGGGATTCATCACCCTGCAAGGCCTCTGCCACTGCCGGAGAGGCATACACCAGGAAGCGATCAACATCAAGCAACCGGTGAACGCGGACAATTTCCCGCAGGATTTCATAACACACTGTTTCTACTGAGCGGACACTGCCCCGCCCCTGACAGGCCGGACATTTTTCACATAAAACATGTTCGAGGCTTTCCCGCGTGCGTTTGCGGGTCATTTCCACCAGCCGAGCTGGGAGAAACCATTGATAGTTGTTTTTACGCGATCTTTTGCCAGCGCCTGTTCCAGAGAACTGAGTACCCGCCGGCGGTGATCCGCATCCGTCATATCAATAAAATCAATAATAATAATACCACCAAGATTGCGCAGTCGTAACTGGCGGGCAATCACCTGGGTTGCCTCAATATTGGTATTAAAAATCGTTTCTTCCAGATTCCGGTGCCCCACAAATGCACCGGTATTGATGTCGATTGTCGTCATCGCTTCTGTCTGGTCGATAATCAGATAACCACCTGATTTCATTTCGACTTTTCGTTCCATCGCCCGCTGGATCTCGTTTTCGGTATCATAGAGATCAAAAATCGGCTGGCTGCCCTGGTACAGCTCCAGTTTTGCGGTCATTTCCGGAATGTAATCATCCACAAATTCCTGCAAATCACTGAAACTCAGCCGGGAATCAATGCGGATCCTGTCGAGCGATTCACCGGCAAAATCACGCAGAATGCGGTGAGCGAGTGCCAGCTCACCATAAATTTTGGTACGCGTGGTATTGCGTTTTTTGCGCTGGATAACTTTTGTCCACAAACGTCTGAGAAACGCCGCATCGGATGTCAGCTCTTCTTCACCGACCCCTTCAGCCGCTGTGCGGATAATAAATCCGCCCTGCTCATCACAATAGCCGGAGACAATATTTTTCAGCCGCTCGCGCTCTTCTTCGCTTTCAATGCGCTGGGAAACCCCCACATGAGAGGCACCCGGCATAAAGACCAGATAACGGGAAGGCAGTGTAATATCCGTGGTCAGACGCGCGCCTTTGGTGCCGATCGGATCTTTCACCACCTGGACAATCAAGTCCTGCCCCTGGTGCACCAGTTCCCCGATATCACGGGTGCGGAATTTTTCCTGCTCATCACCGGCAATACATTCTGTATGCGGAATAATGTCAGAGGCATGCAAAAACGCGGCTTTATCCATGCCAATATCGATAAAGGCCGCCTGCATGCCGGGCAACACCCTGCTCACACGCCCTTTATAGATATTACCGGCGATGCCGCGTTTTGCTTCGCGTTCGATATGAATTTCCTGAAGGATCCCGCCTGTAATATAAGCCACACGTGTTTCAGACGGGGTCACGTTGACTAAAAGTTCGGCTGTCATGGTATTTCTTTTCCATCTAAGTGTGCCGGTACAGTCCCGTTCAGGGTTTCCGTGTACCGCTTAATCAATTCTTCGGTTTCCACTAACGGTAATCCCACTACAGCGTGATAGCTACCATTAATTTTCCGGACATAGCGCCCGCCCAACCCCTGAATGCCGTAAGCACCGGCTTTATCCATTGGCTCACCTGACTGAATATATTCTTTTATTTCACAATCAGATAACCGGCGGAAGGTCACATCTGTCACAATCAGAGTGCTGAGAGTGCGAAAACGATCGGAAACCGCGACGGCAGTCATCACCTGATGCGTATGACCGGACAGTGCACTGAGCATGGCGAACGCATGGGCTTCATCGCGGGGTTTTTCCAGGACTTCACCGTCGAGTACCACAATGGTATCCGAGCCGATAACCGGCCTGTCTTCTGTTGCCAGCAAAACGCCTGCCTGTGATTTTTCCCGCGCCAGACGCTCCGCATAAGCAGGCGCTGATTCACCGCTCAGGCGAATTTCATCAATACAGGGGGACAATATTTCACATTGCACATTCAGCAATTTAATCAGTTCCCGGCGGCGGGGAGAGGTTGAAGCAAGGTAAATCGGCAGCATTCAGGCGTCCTGACGTTTTGTTAACGTATCACGCCGCCGTTCCCTTATTAATGAACGGAAAAGTGACGGCGCGTCTTACGCAATAATAAAAAAATCCATGGCCACAAGATACCATTGACCAGACTGTTCCAGAAGACTTCCGGATGAAACACAATGTTGGACAGCAGAAATTCTGACCAGAAAACAAAGAACTGCATCAGTGCCGACAATACCATAATCACCAGTGATTGCTGCCACAGTGCCATATTACGCAGTAACTGATGCTTGAACGCCACCAGATAAGTAACAATCGATAAGCTCAGTGCATGCACGCCGAGCGTGGATCCTTCAATCAGATCAATCATCATACCGAGGAAAAAAGCAGAGCCGACGCTGACACGGTGTGGCAACGCCATCACCCAGTAGATAAGAAACAGCATCGCCCAGGACGGGCGGTAAAATTGCAGTTGTTCCGGCCACGGCATAATTTGCAGCACCAGCGCTATCAGAAATGAGATCCAGATGATAATCCGGTTCTGTCCCCGGTAGGTATTCATTGCGGTCTCATTCTCAGCTGACGGACAGGTGCAGTCTCTGCGGGTGTGGCGGGCGCTGCATCCGGTGTACGTTGGGCGGCAGGCGGTACAGCCGGTTGTGCAGTACGGGCCGGCTTCGGCTGAGCAGGTTTTGGCTGTGCAGGCTTGGGTTGTGCTGCCGGTTTTGGTTGCGCCGCAGGTTGTACTGCCGGAACAGGCGGCACAGCACTGTCCGGAGCGCTTTCCGGTGCCGGTGCCATAATCGGCGGAACCACCTGCGGCATGACCTGCATGATGCGTTCATTTGCCGCGCGGTAAACTTCAGACGGGCCGGAAGGATCACGCGGATTGCCATCCCCGCCCCATAATAAAAGAAGGTAACGCAACCGCTGGAGATCAGCCGTCGGTTTGGCACTGATAATGGTATATGCGCGCTGATTGTCCACCTTCACCGCAGAGACAATCCCGACCGGGTAACCTTCAGGGAAGCGTCCGCCGAGACCGGATGTGACCAGAACATCACCGACACGGATATCAATATTGTTCGGCAAAGGCTCAAGCTGTAAATCATCACTGCATCCGGTACCGGACGCAATAACGCGGATATCGTTACGCAATACCTGAATAGGCAGTGCGTGTGTTGTATCGCAAATCAGCAATACGCGGCTGGTGAGCTGAGAGACAGCAATAACCTGCCCGACCACGCCTTTATCACTGATAACCGGCTGCCCGTTATACACACCATCACGGCTGCCTTTATCAATTACCACCTGATCGCGGTAAGGCGTATTCGCACCTGACATCACCTGAGTGACCATCATGTGCTCGTCCTGGCGTAACGGAGAGCCGAGCAGTTCGCGCAGGCGGGCATTTTCCTGTTTAAACTGTTCAAGCAATTGATTCTGGCTGTTTTTAACCAGAAGTTCCTGCTGCAATGCCCGGTTTTCAAATTCCAGTTGCTGGCGTGTTGCAAAGTTATCCGAAATACCATCAAGTAACTGACGCGGGCCGTTAGCTAAAAAATAGAACGGACTGACCGCCGTATCCAGATAGTTACGGACTTTGGTAAACGCATCAACCCGGTTATCAACCACAATAAATCCGATGGCAAAAATAACCGCGATAATAATGCGAATCTGAAGGGAAGGCCCCCGGCTAAAAATCGGCTTCATAGGTTGCGATACAAGGCGCTACAGTAATTCTGTCCGGGCAGACAGAGGGTGTATCCGGCGAGCAGGAGGAGCGGACTCCCCCGGCTTGCAGTATTGAACGAACGGGAGTCCGCTTATTCTTCACTAAGAAGATCGCTGCCGTGCATGTCGATCATCTCAAGTGCTTTACCACCACCGCGTGCAACACACGTCAGCGGATCTTCTGCGACAATCACCGGAATGCCGGTTTCTTCCATCAGCAGACGATCTAAATTACGCAGCAGAGCACCACCACCGGTCAGCACCATACCACGCTCGGAAATATCAGACGCCAGCTCCGGCGGGCACTGTTCCAGTGCCAGCATCACCGCACTGACAATACCGGTCAGCGGCTCCTGCAATGCTTCCAGAATTTCGTTGGAATTCAGCGTGAAACCACGCGGAACACCTTCAGCCAGGTTACGGCCGCGAACTTCAATTTCAAGCACTTCGTCAGTCGGATATGCTGAACCGATTTCGTGTTTGATGCGCTCAGCCGTTGCTTCACCAATCAGTGAACCGTAGTTACGGCGCACATAATTAATGATGGCTTCATCAAAGCGGTCACCACCGATACGGACGGAGGAGGAATACACCACACCGTTCAGAGAGATAACGGCAACTTCAGTTGTACCACCACCGATATCCACCACCATTGAACCGGTCGCTTCTGATACCGGCAAACCGGCACCGATTGCCGCAGAAACCGGCTCTTCGATCAGATAAACTTCGCGGGCACCGGCACTGAGTGCAGATTCGCGGATAGCACGGCGCTCAACCTGAGTGGCACCAACCGGTACACACACCAGAACGCGCGGGCTCGGGCGCATAAAGCTGTTGCTGTGAACCTGCTTGATAAAATGCTGAAGCATTTTTTCAGTCACAAAAAAGTCAGCGATAACGCCATCTTTCATCGGACGGATTGCTGCGATATTACCGGGGGTACGCCCCAGCATCCGCTTGGCTTCATGCCCGACTGCCGCAACACTCTTGGTGGAGCCGGGACGATCCTGACGGATAGCCACAACAGACGGTTCATCAAGCACAATACCTTGTCCTTTGACATAAATCAGGGTATTGGCAGTACCCAGGTCAATAGACAAGTCGTTGGAAAACATGCCACGAATTTTTTTAAACATACAAAAGGATAATCCTGCAAGCCGGGGACGGAAATAAAACCGTCTACTTTACCAACCACGTTTTTTTTTTTGCGACAAGCCACACATGCACCTTGCCAACAGCGTGTCCACACCACATAGGGGAAGCGGTCTATTCTAGATAATTTTTATACGCTACGCAGTATAAAGCTGCACAAAAATGCAGACTTTTTCTCATAATTTGATGAAATACGCATAGACGGACTAAAATTAGTAATAAAAATCCGGTTATTATCTGCGGATTTTAAATTCTTACACACCTACTCTAAATAATTCGGGATGCATGTAGGCGACAAGTGAAGACTGCCGGGGAGCATAGATAAACTATGTGACCCGGTAGGCTTTGCGTAGTCAACACCCAGGCATCCTGAAGTATGACGAGTAAAATTCTCATCGAAAACCGGCGATATCCGTTATGCAAACGTTATCCCTGATAAGAAACTGTCTTACAGTTGACCCGTCACTTTACGTCAAGTTCAACCGGATTTTATATAATATACGCAATCTTACAATCGGGCAGAAACTATCAGGCCCGGACTCCGATTAAAATATACGGAC
Organism: Morganella psychrotolerans; assembly: GCF_001676055.1. Classification (GTDB taxonomy): domain Bacteria; phylum Pseudomonadota; class Gammaproteobacteria; order Enterobacterales; family Enterobacteriaceae; genus Morganella; species Morganella psychrotolerans_B. The sequence goes on from NZ_LZEX01000042.1 coordinate 206,361, forward strand.
AAATCCCGGATAAACCGGAAAAACCTCCGGCCGGGCCGCCGGATTATGGCGTATTCACAGTATCTTTTCTTCGGAATAATCTCAAAATAATACTGTGAATAAATATAACCGTTCTTGCTTGCAGGTCATAATCTTGCGCCCTGATGGTATCTGCTGCATTAAAGGGTTAATGCCAAAATAATTATATCTGTTCCGCACCTCAAAATGAGATTGAGGATAAAAGCACTGTTATCCGGGCAAGACAGTAATGTACTGACCGCCACAATTAAAAATGTGAATACAGTACAACTGCCGGACAGATACTTGCCAATCTGCTGACACAGATGCACTATAACGCCACAGTACGGCCTGTGGATTTACATTACCGACCACAGTGATGGCGTTTATTTTACGTAATATCCGTCCTCAGTGTGTGTATTTTGTGAGCGAACCCACAGAAAACATCCTGAAATCCGGACGCATTTGTTAAAAGACCTGCCGGCAAACTACTATTTACGGGCGGCAGCAGAAATCACATTATCTGACACCACCAGTTACACAGAGAAATTCATATGAAACACTGTGATAACGATTAATCCGCCCACATATGCCGGTATCTGACCTGTTCAGACCAGTATTTTGCTGCGAACTGCAATGAAATGTTTATAATGTCGCCCTTCATCCGCAAAAAATAATCTTGCATACGATGAGAAAAAGGTGACAACGCATTAACATCGCGTTATGTTGTGCGATTACGTAAGATTGCAGGAGATGGCAGCAGGATGACCGAAAGTTATCAAATTTTGTTACTGAACGGCCCGAATCTGAACCTGCTGGGAACGCGGGAGCCTGAGAAATACGGAACGCTCACCCTTGCGGATATCGTCACTACACTGACCGGGGACGCCGGTCAATATGGCGTGACATTAAGCCACCTGCAATCCAACGCCGAGCACGAACTCATCGACAGAATTCATGCTGCGCGGGGAAACACAGATTTTATTCTGATTAACCCGGCCGCATTTACTCACTCCAGTGTGGCTCTGCGTGATGCTCTGCTGGCTGTCAGTATCCCGTTTATCGAGATTCATCTGTCGAATGTACACGCACGGGAGCCGTTCCGCCATCACTCCTACCTCTCAGATATTGCCACCGGCGTTATCTGCGGACTGGGTGCGGAAGGTTACCGTTATGCTTTACAGGCAGCGGTTCACCGTCTGTCACAACTAACTCAACACTAAGAGTACGGAATCATCTCATGGATATTCGTAAAATAAAAAAACTGATCGAGCTGGTCGAAGAGTCCGGTATTTCTGAGCTGGAAATTTCTGAAGGCGAAGAATCAGTACGCATCAGTCGTGCATTACCGATACAGACTTTTGCCGCACCGCAGCAATATGCTCCTCAGGTTCAGCAGCCGGCATTAGCCAATGCTGTTGCTCCGTCTCAGGGCCTTGCTGAAAGTGTTCCGGAAAAAGAAATTGCCGGTCATGTGGTCCGTTCCCCGATGGTAGGTACCTTCTACCTGTCACCAAGTCCGGATGCGAAACCTTTTATCCACGTTGGTAAGCAGGTCAATGTCGGTGATACCCTGTGCATCGTCGAAGCCATGAAAATGATGAACCAGATCGAAGCTGATAAAGCCGGTGTGGTCAAAGCAATTCTGTTAAGCGACGGCGAACCTGTCGAATTTGACGAGCCACTGGTCGTCATCGAATAACGAGGCGAATCATGCTGGAAAAAATCCTTATTGCTAACCGGGGTGAAATTGCACTGCGCATCCTGCGGGCCTGTAAAGAGCTCGGCATTAAAGCAGTTGCTGTTCACTCCGCCGCGGATCGTGATTTAAAACACGTTCTGCTGGCTGACGAAACCATTTGTATTGGTCCGGCAGCCTCCGCGAAAAGTTACCTGAATATCCCGGCGATTATCTCTGCCGCAGAAATTTCAGGATCCCAGGCTATTCATCCGGGATACGGTTTCTTATCTGAAAACGCTGACTTTGCTGAACAGGTTGAGCGCTCAGGCTTTGTCTTTATCGGCCCGAAAGCCGATACCATCCGTCTGATGGGTGATAAAGTTTCTGCCATCCACGCGATGAAAGAGACGGGTGTTCCGTGTGTACCGGGCTCTGACGGCCCGCTCAGCGACGATATGCCGCTGAATCACACCATCGCTCAGCGTATTGGTTATCCGGTTATCATCAAAGCCTCCGGCGGCGGCGGCGGACGCGGTATGCGCGTTGTCCGCAATGATGCAGATCTGGAAGAATCGATTGCCATGACCAAGGCAGAAGCCAAAGCGGCATTCAACAATGACGTGGTTTACATGGAGAAATTCCTTGAAAACCCGCGTCACGTTGAAATCCAGATTATGGCTGATGGTCAGGGACATGCGGTTTATCTGGCAGAGCGTGACTGCTCCATGCAGCGCCGTCACCAGAAAGTGGTTGAAGAAGCTCCGGCTCCGGGCATAAGCGCCGAACTGCGTAAAAGCATCGGTGAGCGCTGCGCCAAAGCCTGTATTGATATCGGCTATCGCGGTGCCGGCACATTTGAGTTCCTGTTTGAAAACGGCGAGTTCTATTTCATTGAAATGAACACCCGTATTCAGGTTGAACACCCGGTCACTGAAATGATCACCGGTATTGACCTGATTAAAGAGCAACTGCGCGTCGCATCCGGCCTGCCGCTCTCTGTTAAACAGAAAGATATTCATGTGAAAGGCCATGCGATCGAATGCCGTATCAATGCTGAAGATCCGCATACTTTCCTGCCAAGCCCGGGCAAAATTACCCGCTTCCACTCTCCGGGTGGTTTCGGTGTCCGCTGGGAATCACATATTTACGCCGGTTATACCGTGCCGCCATACTATGATTCCATGATTGGCAAGCTGATCACTTATGGTGAAACCCGTGAAATTGCTATCGCCCGTATGAAAAATGCGCTGGCGGAGTTAATTATTGACGGTATTAAAACCAATATTGAGCTGCATCAGCTGATTATGAATGATGAAAACTTCTGCAAAGGTGGAACAAACATCCACTATCTGGAGAAAAAACTCGGTCTTCACGAGGTCTGATTTTCATCTTCTGCCCTATATCAGGCCCCTGTTATTCAGGGGCTTTTTTATTTTCCGGCGGGTCCGGAAACACCATCCCAAGCCGTATCCCGCCGGATGCCGCTTAGTTTAAAGAGAATGTTATGACTTGGATCCAATTACGCTTAAATTCCACCGGCGCACACGCTGAAACGATCGGTGACGAACTGACTGAAAGCGGCGCGGTATCTGTCACATTTCAGGACAGTCACGATACACCGGTTTTTGAACCACTGCCGGGCGAAACCCGCCTGTGGGGTGACACTGACATCGTCGGTTTATATGATGCCGATGCTGATATGGAATGGGTTGTCACACAGTTACAACAGCATCCGCTGCTGGGGGAAAATTTTGTTTACAAAATTGAACAGCTCGAAGACAAAGACTGGGAACGTGAGTGGATGGATAACTTCCACCCGATGCGTTTTGGTCAGCGTCTGTGGATCTGCCCGAGCTGGCGCGATGTGCCGGATCCTGCTGCCGTCAATGTGATGCTGGATCCCGGCCTGGCATTCGGAACCGGCACACACCCGACAACCTCGCTGTGCCTGGAATGGCTCGACGGGCTGGATCTGAACGGTAAAACGGTTATTGATTTCGGCTGTGGTTCCGGGATCCTCGCGATCGCCGCACTGAAACTGGGTGCAAAAGCGGCTATCGGTATTGATATTGACCCGCAGGCTATCCTGGCAAGCAGAGACAACGCTGAGCGCAATGGCGTGTCAGACAACCTGACCCTTTACCTTTCTCATGAAAAGCCTGACACGCTCGTTGCAGACGTTGTGGTAGCCAATATTCTGGCAGGCCCGCTGCGTGAGCTGGCACCAATCATCGGTGCACTGCCTCAGGCAGGCGGATTACTCGGATTATCCGGGGTTCTGGCGACACAGGCCGAAGGTGTGGCAGATGCCTATCGTGATGTCTTTGTCATTGATGAAATTGCGGAAAAAGAAGAATGGTGCCGGATAACGGCAACAAAACATAACTAACTTCTGATTATTTTTGTATATAAATCGTGCGCTTGCGTTGTTTTGTGAATAGATTATAAGCAAAAATCCGCTGGCGCATTTTCTTATGAAAATTAAATTATAATCCGGATGTAATGCTAATTTCAGCCTAACTTGTTGTTACAAAACATTAATTGATTAAATCTTAAAAAAGCAACAAAAAAAAATCATCCTGAAAGGTCGATTTGCTCAAAGTTTGTCCTTTCATATCTTTGAAAAAATGCGTAATATACGCGCCCTTGCAGTCACAGTATGGCCACACTTCTTCGTCTATGCGAATCGGACAATACCAGTTGAAAAACCGCCTTATAGCGGCCCCTATGGCAGGCATTACAGATCGGCCTTTCCGGTCTTTGTGTTATGAAATGGGCGCAGGTATGGCCGTCTCAGAGATGCTCTCTTCCAATCCTCAGGTATGGAAGACGGACAAATCGAGATTGCGCATGGTACATCGTGATGAGCCGGGTATTCGTTCTGTGCAGATAGCAGGTAATGATCCCGCTGAAATGGCGGCCGCGGCAAAGATTAATGTTGCCGGCGGTGCGCAAATCATCGATATCAATATGGGTTGTCCCGCCAAAAAAGTGAATCGCAAGCTGGCAGGTTCAGCACTGCTGCGTTATCCGCAGCTGGTAGAAGAAATTCTCTCAGCAGTGGTAAATGCTGTCGATGTGCCTGTGACGCTGAAAATTCGCACCGGTTGGTCACCGGAAGAACGAAACTGTGTAATGATTGCCCAATTGGCCGAGCGTTGCGGTATTCAGGCTATTACAATTCATGGCAGGACCCGTGCCTGTCTTTTTAATGGTGAAGCCGAATACGACAACATCCGGACAGTTAAGCAGACTGTTGCCATACCGGTTATTGCCAATGGCGACATAACTGACCCGATTAAAGCCGGGGCAGTACTGGACTACACCGGCGCAGACGCGCTGATGATCGGTCGTGCTGCTCAGGGAAGACCCTGGATCTTCCGGGAAATCCAGCACTATCTGGACACAGGTGAACTGTTGCCACCGCTGCCCGGTGCAGAGGTGCAACGCATTATGTGTGAGCATGTACGGGAATTGCATGACTTTTATGGTCAAGGCAAAGGAGCCCGTATAGCCCGCAAGCATGTTTCCTGGTATATGCAGGAACATGCGCCTGATGTTCAGTTTCGGCGCTCATTCAACGCCATTGAGGATGCCGGCGAACAGCTGGAGGCGTTGGAAGCATATTTTGAAAATTTTTTGCGTAAATAAAGAAAAGAGCTGACAGAACTATGTTCGAACAACGCGTAAATTCTGACGTACTAACCGTCGCTACTGTAAATTCACAAGATCAGGTAACACAGAAACCGTTACGTGATTCAGTTAAGCAGGCACTGAAGAACTATTTTGCTCAATTAAACGGTCAGGATGTCAATGAACTGTATGAGCTGGTGCTGGCTGAAGTTGAACAGCCACTGTTGGACATGGTTATGCAATACACCCGTGGTAACCAGACCCGTGCTGCTACAATGATGGGTATCAACCGCGGTACACTGCGTAAAAAACTGAAAAAATACGGCATGAATTAATTCATAACGTATAATGCTTTGAATTGAAAAGCCTTTTCTGTATTTCGGGAAAGGTTTTTTTGTTGTTTGGGATATCAGATAACACGAAGTGGACAATATCCACACTGATGTAAAAACGAACTCAGTTAACCATACTCTACTGAAAGCCACTGTTTTAAGTAGAGAAATCACCCTCATATTTAATGCAATTCTATACTCTGAAATATTACCTTATTTTTTACTGTTTATTTTTTTAGTTATGTAAGAAAAACAGTATTGACATAACATTTATTTTTGATAAATTTATTTCAACAGCAGATATACGCTGTTAGTTATTAAAAGTACCGTAGTATAAGATGTAATTTACGCGATGATGTAAGGCCACGATTTACCCGGGGGGTTGCAACCGCAATGGTTAGCAACAGAAGTAAGGTAACGCATCAATAGTTTATATCGCGAGGGGGAAGTATACTTACTTATTTGGTTTATTTGGTAAAATAAAAGTAGGTTAGTTGTTAAGTACCGTACCATTGTTAAGATATGATTTACGCGATGATGTAAGGCTATGATTTACCTGGGGTGTTGCAATCTCAATGATTAGCAACAGGAGTAAGGTAACGTATCAGGAGTTTATATCGCGAGGGGAAGTGTACTTGTTTAGTTCATCCTATAATGATGAAATTTTCAAAAAACGTTTATATGGAGACAAAAGTAATTGAGTAAACCATATAGCAAGAAGCGTGTACATTTTTAATAGCAGTATCAAAGTAGTATTACGTTAGTCATATTTAATGTTAAATGTAAAACATGAAGTACCTTAAAAGCCCTGACCATTGTGAAATGTCAGGGCTTTTATTTTATATGAAAATAATTACACTCAGAGCCGGTTCCGGTTGATAAAAACCATTCCGCTGTTTGCCATATAAATAGCACCCTCTTTTTCTGCCATAATCCGGATCCGACGGGTATCTTCTGACAGTAATTCAAAATTATATCTTTTCAACTGCTCAATCCAGTATTCCGGCGGCTGTTCATTGACATGATGATGCCCTCCCTGGCCGGGGAATGCGTGTGTCATGACCAGCACGCGTCCGCAGGCAAATGAATTCAGAAGATGATCCAGATACATTTCATCAATATGTTCAACCACCTCCTGGCAATGAACCAGGTCGACGCGGCAATGAACGGATGAATGCGTAAGGTCGACCTTAAGCGCCGGATACAATGAGTTATCAACATTCGATACCAGCCCTTCCACCGCCAGTGTCTGCATCCCGGCACGGTGAAAATAATCGGCGGCAAATCCCAGACCGGAACCGATATCCAGCACAGATCGTAACGCAAAACGCTTGATCAGATAGTCCCACACTGTCGGTGAAAATGTATTCGGATCGCCTTCGAGAGCATTTCCGCCCAGATGCTCCTCCTCACCATAACCATAAGCAAATGAAAATCCTGACATTTATAACTCCTGTAAATAAACTTATTTTATGATGCATAGCCCGGCATCTGAAACTGCCTGATTTATAAGTGAATACTTAAAAAGCAACAAGCGGAGTGTTCTGTATTTTCCTTTTCTTCATGATAGCTGACAGGGTATTTCGCCCGGCAGCGAAGCATCGTTTTTTCTGCGCGTTAGTATCACCGGCAGAACAACAGGCATCGCCTTAACACGTCAGGAGACAGGCATGAATAATATCGATAGCAATAATCATCTCTGCATTATGTTGCAGGCTGCCCTGGCGGATATGCCGGCACTTATCGATGAGAAAGGGAAGCCATTCCTTTGCGGCGGAATGAAAAAGAAGAGTGACGGGCAGGCATTATCCCTGCCTGCTGTGGCACAGGCAGGGATGTTACTGAACTACGGAGAGGCGCAAATTGCACAGTTATATGATGATTTGCACTGTTTGTATGCTCACTCACTGACGCGCTTTCCGCAACCGCATGAAATCAGCGAAAAACTCACCGCCGCTATGCGGTTGCACAGACAAATCCCTGAGCAGAAAGGTATTTTATGGCGGCGTTTATGTGAGCGGGCAGAAAAAAGCGGATTTTATGATAAGGAGCAACTGACCGATCTTCTGATCAGCTGGCTGTTTTCCACCGGCAGCGCACTGACATTACCGGCATCTGTACCGGTACACAGTGATGCCGTCTGCCCGTAACAGACACCTCACTTTTTTTCCCCGAACCAGGGCTGCTGCAATAACCGGGTAATGAGTGCGACATTCTCATGCCCGATTGCCGCGCCAATCTCATCACACAGTGCAACTTTGATGGCTTCATACGCGTCATAACACTGCCGCCCGTGCGCGGTCATTTTTACACCTTTGAGTTTTTTACTGTCCTGCAAATCAAAAACAGTAATCAGCCCTTTTTCTTCCAGCTGACGGATAAATTTATGAATTGCCTGGCGGGAAATAGTGACAGTCGCCGAGATAGCGGCAACAGAAACCGGATTATTACAAATCCTGGAGAGGATATACCATTCCGAGTTTCCCATTCGGATTGGACTTTGCGCATTCCAGCGGGTATCTATCTGCTCACGCAGCAGAGTGTGCCGCTCACTGATTAAATCGACGAAATCCAGATCACTCAACGCAATTTTCACTCAGTTACCCCTTTTCTTTTTGTGCAGTATAGCAAAAACACAACGTCAACCAAGTTGACCATTATCGCAAAATGCGTTATTTTCCCCGCTGTCAACCAGGTTGATGAAATAGAGGACGTAACGTGACAAAAGAAGCACAACAACAGGTACGCTACCCGAAAATGATGCTCAGCGTACTGATGGCCGGGACATTTACCGGGCTGTTCGGGGAAACCGCATTAAATATGGCGCTCACTAATCTGATGAGCGAATTTACACTTTCTGCCGGACAAGCACAGTGGCTGGTCACCGGCTACCTTCTCACACTCGCCGTTTTCGTGCCGGTGTCTGCTTTTCTGGTGCGCTGGTTTAACACACGGACACTGATCCTCAATGCGCTGGCGGTTTCACTCGCCGGTTGCCTGATTGCGGCTTTCGCACCGGGCTTTACTGTGCTGCTGCTCGGACGGGTTATCCAGGCTATCGGCACCGGTGTTGTACTGCCGGTACTGCTGAGTGCCGCACTGCTGATTTTCCCTGTCTATCAACGGGGAATGGTAATGGGCCTTGTCGGGATAGCCATCACTCTGGCGCCTGCGCTGGGACCCACACTTTCCGGATTTATTCTCACCGCATTCACCTGGCACGCGATTTTCTGGCTGAGTGCACTGGCCTATGTTGCCATTATTCTGCTCGCGCTGAAAGCCATGGCACCTATCGGGGAGATAACCCGGCCGCGCATTGATATTATCTCACTGCTGCTCTCCTCCGCCGGGTTCAGCGGTGTGATTTACGGGCTGGCAATTATGGCGGAACACAGCCTGAGTGACCCTGCCGTCTGGGGATCGCTGCTGACAGGACTGATTTGCCTCGGTCTGTTTGCCCGCCGCCAGGTGGTAATGAAAACGCCGATGATCCATCCGGATGTATTCCGTCAGCCAATGTTTGTCATTGGTTTGCTGATGATGATCCTGAGTATGATGAGTGTGCTCTGTGCCGCCATCATCCTGCCGCTTTTCCTGAAAGATGTGCTGATGCTGAGTGCGGCACTCGCCGGGATATTGCTGCTGCCGGGTAATATTATAAACGTGATATTTTCCCCGCTGGTCGGTCTGCTCTATAACCGCTATGACGCGCGCCCGTTTGTCGTGATCGGATCACTCTTCATGCTGGCAAGCGCTGCTCTGTTTCTGTTTTCAGTCGGTGAGTCCGCGCAGATTTGGCATATCGTTCTTGCCTTTATGTTCCTCTGTCTGGGTGTGACCTTCGTGATTATGCCCGCGCAAACCACTGCACTGAGTGCGCTGCCGGCAACCTTGTATGCCGACGGATCAGCTGTCTGGAATACCTTTTATCAGGTCGCCGGAGCAATCGGTACTGCCATGGCTATCACGCTGATGTCCTTTTATCGTGAACAGGCTTATGCCGCCTTGCCGGAGCACGGCGAAACCGGCGCGCTGGCGGCAGGCGTTCACGCGGTGTTCTGGTTCATCCTTCTGCTCGGTTTTCTGTCCCTGGCACTGGCGTTCTTTCTGAGAAAACCACACCCGCATACCGATACAGAGTAATTCACAGCGTTCATTTTTTATGGCTGCCACCGGCAGCCTTTTCTTGTTACCGGCTCCGTTATCCGCTTTTTTTTCACTTACAACGGTAATAATTATCATTCAAATGAGATTTTTTATGACTGCACTTCACCGCTCTTCCCTCTCCTGCTCCCTTTTCAGGTTATCGTTGCCGGCATTACTGATTGCCGGTGCCTGTCATGCCGCACCTGATGAAATCATCGTGACTGCCACACCCGTGACAATCAATCCGCTTGAGAGTAACGGAACCTACCGCGCCACTCACACTGACAGCGCCACAAAAACCGCCACACCACTGAATAAAGTACCGTCTTCCGTTTCGGTTATCAGTGAGGAGGAAGTTACCGCACGCGGTGCATCAACACTCAAACAGGCGCTGGGCTATACCCCCGGTGTTGTCACCGGCACCTCCGGCAGTTCCTCTGTGTTTGACAGCGTCATGATGCGCGGCTTTCATAATGTCAGTCAGAATATCTATCTGGACGGATTAAAAGTTCAGGGCGATATGTATGCAGAAAGCCGGATGCTGCCGGAATTTATGCAGCGGATTGATGTGATGAAAGGCCCGGCATCGGTGCTTTACGGCCAGTCAAATCCCGGCGGTGTGGTTCTGATGACATCCAAACGCCCGCAGATGACACCGCTACGGGAAGTCCGGTTGCAGGCAGGAAACCATCATTTATGGCAAACCGGGTTTGATTTCAGTGATGCCCTTAATGACGATGAAACACAGGCGTACCGTCTGACCGGGACAATCCATGACCAGCATCAGCAACAACAGGGCGAGCGGGAGCGCTATTATGCATTGCAGGGCTCGTACCTCTGGCAGCCCGATGATGCAACATCGTTACTGCTCACGGCACAGGCAATGAATGCCCCGCGCAATGGCTATTACGGCTGGCTGCCGCGCGAAGGGACGGTTGACGGCGGAGCAACCGGCAAACTGAGCAGCGGTTTTAATGAGGGCGAACCAGGCTACAACCGTTTTGAACGCCAGCAGCGCTTATTCGGCTGGCAGTTTGACCATACTTTTAATGAAAACTGGTCATTTCATCAGGGCGCGCGCTATCAGCAGATAAGCACTAACTGGCGCACCATTTACGGCAGCGGATTATGCAGCAGCAACCCGATGGCCTGTTACGGTGTGCCACCGCAGGATCTCACCTCCACCCTTGCCCGCAATCATATTATCAATAATGAGCGGCTTAGCGGACTGGTGACAGATACCCACGCCATTCACAATTTTAGCAGCAATGGCTGGCGCAATACCCTTATGTTTGGCATCGATTATTCTCAGTTACGCAACCGCATGAGTAATGAGATGGGAATAGCCACACCGCTGGATCTCCTCTCACCGCAGTACGGCAATCTGACCACTATGCCGCAGACACAGGCGAATACCGTGAATAAAAACCGCCAGACAGGAATTTATGCCCAGGAGCAGCTTTTTTGGCAGGACTGGACACTCACTCTCGGCGGACGCTATGACGAAAACGTCAGTAAGTCCCGCAGCCATGACAATCTGAGTGGCGAAGACACCTCTCATCATCAGACAGACCGTGAGTTCACCTGGCGCGGCGGAATAAACTATCAGCTGCCGTATGGCTTTGCGCCATATTTCAGTTACAGCGAGTCTTTCGAGCCAAGTACCGCAGCAACAGTCAGCGGTAAGCCGCTTGATCCTTCACGCGGCAAACAGTATGAAGCAGGGCTGAAGTATCTGCCGGATGATTCGGCACTCTCTGCCACGCTTGCTGTGTATGAGCTGACAAAAGATAACAACCTGCACCGTGACCCGCTCAATCCGTTTTTCAGTGTTCAGGGCGGGGAGATCCGCTCACGCGGTATTGAACTGGAAGCTAAAGCCGCGCTCACTTATAACTGGAACCTGATCGCCGGTTACGCCTATACCGATACCCGGTTCCGGCAGCAGCAGGAGAATGCCAATAATCACCCGGCTATGGTACCAATGCACACAGCCTCTTTATGGACGGATTACACCTTTGACAGTGCGCCGCTCAGTGGCGTGACAGTCGGCGGCGGGGTTCGCTATAACGGCAAAACACAGGGGGATGATGCAAACAGCTTTACGGTTCCGGCGTATACGGTGACTGATCTGATGTTGCGTTACAAGCTGGATAATCTGCCCGCCGTTGATGATGCGGAAATTGCACTGAATATTAATAATCTATTCAACAAGCATTATGTTGCATCCTGTTTTACTGATGCCGCATGCAGCTGGGGAAATGATCGTCAGATAACCACAACACTAACGGTTCACTGGTAATAAAAAAGGGTATTGCCGGTGAGACACCGGAAATACCCGAAATGGCGGGACACAAGAGAGACCAACTGCCCGCCGCAGCGTAAACATAAATACAAATTACGACTTCATTGCCTGCGCAAAAAACTCCTCACTGTATGCCTGTGAAAAATGGAAGGATGCCATGCGTTCACCTATGCGGAAGAATTTTTCCACTGCCTCAGCATCAAGGATATTCAGTTTTTTGATTTTTGGTTCCAGCTCTGCCAGCGCAACCTGTGACAGATGCACAATCTTCGCGGTATCAAAGCCGTCTGACTGTCCGTGGCGCTTGCGAATCACGCCGTCGGCAATCACCGTATCCACATCATTGGCGTGCGTCATTTGTACCACACTGCCCACCGGGTGCATTGCCGGCGCAAACCCGTCTTTATGACGGATAATAATAATGTCGGCTTTTTTCCCCGCGGTCAGTGAACCGATTTCATCCTGTAACCCCAGAACTTCCGCCCCGCCGAGTGTTGCCCAGCGCAGCGCTTCACGCACGGTCGGCGTAATTTCAAACGGCATCGTATCGCGCTGATGAACCTTGTCATTTGCCAGTGCGCGCTCAATTTGCAGTGCCATATTCATCTGTGTAAACAAATCGTCCGTTGTCACACCGACAAAATCAGTTCCCAGCGCAAACGGAATGCCAAACTCAACACACGGCTGATAAGGCAGGAACCCCATACCCATTTGTAACTCGCTGGATGGCGTGCTCGCCACATGACCGCCGCTTTTGGCGATCAGTTTCCAGTCTTCTCCGGTCAGCCCGTTACTGTGCGCATGAATATGCCCGGGCAGTAATAAACCGTGGTCATCCAGTTCCCGCAATCCGCGCAATAATACGGATGTTTTGGCAGCCCCGGTGTGTGTCGCTGATTTCAGTCCGATGCCATCCGCCAGGCGGATTTGTGCCGCGAACTCCGCAAACGGAACCGTTCCGGGATCTGACAGCAGCATACCGGGTTCCAGACGATCTTGTCCGCTGAACAGTGTGTCTGAAATCTCACGGGCACAGGCGCGGCGTGCATCCATAGAGGCAAACCCGACGGGTTTAAAGTCATACACCTGCATGCCGTAGCCATATACGCCGCGAATACCACTGTCTTTCATCGCCTGAACCGCATTGGCGGCGTGTTCTGGTGAATTGACACAATCATTCACCTCGTAAACCGTTGTGGTTCCGGCATTCAGTGCGCTGACGTTTCCGTTCAGAACGGCGGCATACATATTGTCCGCAGTCATAAGAGCGCCAAATGTATGGAATGTATTGATAAGAAATGCCGGCAGAGATTCGTCAACAGAAACACCACGGAACAGCGCCATCCAGTTATGACGGTGCGCATCGACCATCCCCGGGGTAACAACAGCGCCTTGCGCATCAATAATATCAGCGTCGGTATGTGCATCAAACGCATGTATATCCGCACTGACTGCGCTTATCCGGTTGCCTTCAATCAGCAGCGCCCCGTTCACAATATCGCCGGATGATTCATCCATCGTAATGAAGGTTCCGCCGCGAATAATTTTTTTATTATTTTCCATAATTGTCTCTCTGGTTGACACCAAGAATGTACTGACAAGTACATTACAATCCGGTTGTAAAATCAACAAAGAAATTATCAGCATAAAATTTATTTTTTATACCAAAATGAGAGTATTAGCGCTTTCTGTTTATGAAAAAAAAATGAAAATAATGCTTATTTTTCAGAAAAATAAACTTTTTTTATTATGAACGAACGAAGACAGAAACAGAATAATCCGTGTTTTTTTAATATCACCGGGACACAAAAATTCAGCACTAAATATCAATAAATGAGAATTATTCCACCTTTAACATCACTGATTACGCTTTAAAACAAAGACAGAACTGCTGAAGACATAATATTTCTGTCAATATCAGTGCGCGTTATAAGTAAATTTAATTAATTTATAAAGTTTCCAATATGATTACCGATAATAAGTCATTTAACGAGTACCCGGAGGAACGATGCTTTTGCACAGCATTAAGATCAGTACGAAACTCTTTGTGGCTTTTGGTTTTTCAATATTGCTGATGATTATCAGCGCCACTCTCTCAATCATCAGCCTGAATAAGGCAGATAATGGCATCAGTGATATTCTTGAAAATGACTATCCGGTGACCGTAAAAGCGAACTTATTGATTGATTATTTTCATGATTTTGTGGGAATTCAGCAGCTCAGACTACTGGACGACAAGAACCCGCAGATCCGGCAGATGGCAGCCGGTGCATCTGAAACCAGTAAAAAAATCACCCTGATACTTGATGAACTGGGTGAGCAACTCAAAGATGAAACCTCTCAGAGCATCCTTAAAGAGATCCGTTCCGTTCGCCAGCAATACCTCAGTTCGCAGCGCCGGATGACACAATATATGCAAAATGATGATAGTCAGGCGGCTATCAATGAAATGCTCAATACCACTGCGGGGATCCAGCAGGCATACCGCGAGAATGTAATGCAGCTGATTGCACTACAGGATAACCATATGAAAAGTGCGGGAAGCCAGCTGGAAAGTAATTTTAAAACCAACCGCGCTCTGCTGCTCACACTGACTGCCATCAGTATTATTATCAGTGTCGTACTCGCCAGAATTATTGTCCGTACCATTACCGGTCCGCTTGATGAAGCCGTTCGCTTTGCCAGGGCAATTGCAAAGGGTGATCTGACACAGCATATAAACACCACGCATAAAGATGAAACCGGCGTGCTGCTACTGGCGCTGTCTGAAATGCAGTCACATCTTCAGGACATTGTCCGTGAAGTGAAAAACGGCTCTGAAAGTTTGTCTGCCACCGCAGAGCAGATTATGGCCGGTAACCAGAATCTGGCAGCGCGCACAGAAGAACAGGCGGGCTCGGTGGAAGAAACTGCGGCCTCAATGGAGCAAATAACCGCAACCGTCAAAAACACCGCCGCCAATACACAGAAAGCAACAGCGCTGTCGGCAAATACCGCCGGAGTGGTAAAACACAATGGCGAAATGATGCAGCAGATGACAGAAAAAATCCGCACTATCAATGCCACTGCCACCAAAATGTCTGACATCATCAATCTGATTGATTCCATTGCCTTCCAGACCAATATTCTGGCACTGAATGCCGCCGTCGAAGCTGCCCGCGCCGGTGAGCACGGACGCGGTTTTGCCGTTGTAGCCGGTGAAGTGCGTCTGTTGGCACAGCGCAGTGCAGATTCAGCCAGTGAGATCCGTTCATTGATTGAAAATTCAGCCGGACAAACACAGGAAGGGCTGAAACTGGTGGAGGATGCCGCTGAATCATTACGCGGGATCGTCACTAATGTCAGTCAGATGGATGCATTACTGCATGAGATAGGGCACGCCAGCCACGAGCAGACCGACGGAATAACGCAGATAAACAGTGCTATCGGACTGATTGATTCAGCAACGCAGCAGAATGCGACGCTGGTTGAACAATCCGTTGCAGCAGCTTCCGCACTCAACGATCAGGCCGGTACACTCAATGAAATGGTTGGTGTGTTCCGGATAGGAACAACACAGAAGACAAGCGCTTAACTATCATATAATAAATGCATAATACTACTGATAACGGACAAATCTGTCCGTTATCAGTAAGTTATAAATCAAAATCACAAGAATCCGTACATTGCGGCAAAAACCCAGCCAAAGACACAGGAAACACCCACGCCAATCAAGCCCGGGAAAATAAAGCTGTGGTTAATCACAAACCGCCCTATTTTTGTGGTACCGGAGCGGTCAAACTGGATAGCGGCGAGATCACTCGGGTAAGTCGGCAGAATATAGTAACCGTAACAGGCCGGGGCTGATGCCACGATATATGCCGGATTCACACCAATCGCCAGCGCGACAGGGACAATTGCCGCCAGTGCCGCGGCCTGGGAGTTTACAAACTTTGATACCAGCAACAACACAATCGCGTATGCCCACGGGTATTCAGTGACCAGAGAACCTAATACTGTTTTTATCTGATCCAGATGCGCGCCGAACATAGTTTCAGCCATCCACGCAATACCGTAGACCGCCACAATCGCAATCATCCCTGAGCGGAATACTTCATTTTTTGAAATAGACGCAGGTTTGGTTTTGGTGAAAATAATAATCAGCGCACCGGCAAACAGCATAAAGATTTGAATAACCAGTACCATCGAGAGCGGTTTTCCGTCAAATACAGGTCGTAATTCAGGAAATGCACCCATCAGCGCCACTGCCGCAATAGAGGATAAAAAGATCCACATCGCTAACCAGTTGCTGCGGGGTAATTTTTTATCCAGCAGGGTAACGGTATCGCCGTACACATATTCTTTATTTTCAGGCTTGGAAATAAATTCCTGAAACTCCGGGTCTTTATCTAAGTCCTTACCACGGAACCAGCTGAATATCCCGATACATAATATTCCGATCAGTGTCGACGGAATAGTAATCGCCAGTAAATCAACAAACCCGAGATGTTTTCCGTTTAATGTCACATCCCCCAGCATCGCCACTAATGACACCACCGCGACAGACACCGGGCTTGCGATTATTCCCATCTGGGAACCTATCGTACTGGCCGCCATCGGTCTTTCCGGACGGATATTATTTTTAATCGCCACATCATAAATAATCGGCAAAATGGTATATACGACATGCCCTGTACCGCACAAAATGGTCAGCAGGCAGGTAACAAAGGGTGCCACAATTGAGACATACTTAGGGTTACGTCTGAGCAGCCGTTCAGCAATCTGGAGCATCACATCCAGCCCGCCGGACGCCTGTAATGTCGCGGAAGCTGCAACAACCGCAATAATTACCAGCATAACATCCACCGGGGGTTTTCCCGGTTTGAGATGGAAAACAAAGACCAGGATAACCAAACCAATCCCGCCTAATAACCCAAGCGCGATCCCCCCTTTTCGTGCACCGTAAAACAGACAGATCAACACCACGATAAGCTGGATAACAAAATCCATAACTAACTCCTTTTAGACCCTTATTCATTCAAACTACAAGCCCGCCTGCGATCTGAATGACGTCGGGTACAGACATTTAAAAATCCGTTGGTCTGACACTCATGGATTTACTATAGGGCGCACTAAATGACTATTTTTTGATATAAACGATGTTATCTGACGGAAAACATAACAGTTTTCTCATAACAGTGAGGAAGGTAAAAGAATCAGCAAAATAAATGTATTTATGATGCGGATATAAAGCGATAACCTATACCGGTTTCAGTAAGAAAATGCAGAGGACGGGCCGGATCAGTTTCCAGCTTCTGACGCAGATGGCCCATATAAATACGCAGATAATGCGCATGTTCAACGGAATTCGGGCCCCACACTTCATTGAGCAGAAAACGCTGGGTCAGCACTTTGCCGCTGTGGCTGATAAGAATGGTCAGCAGGCGGAATTCAATCGGGGTCAGATGCACTTCTTCCCCGGATTTGCTGATTTGACGTCCGGCAATATCCACGCGGATATCCCCGAATTCATAAATTGGATCATTTTTTTCACTGCCCTGATAACGGCGCATCAGAACACGCAAACGCGCCTGTAACTCACCGACACCAAAGGGTTTGGTCATATAGTCATCGGCCCCGGCATCGAGAGCGGCTATCTTATCATGCTCATCGTCGCGGGCAGAAAGGATCAGCAGAGGAACCGTACTCCACTGGCGAAATTGTTGTATAAAATGAATGCCGTCACCATCCGGTAAGCCCAGGTCGAGGATCACCAAATCCGGTTTACGGGTCGCCGCTTCCACCAGCCCGCGGGCCAAATTTTCAGCTTCAAAAACGCGCAGAGAATCCCCTTCCAGCGCAGTACGCAGCAGGCGGCGGATCCCTTTTTCATCTTCAACAATTAAAACGGTGATCACAATGGGTTATCAGCCTCATCAATAATTGGCGGGTCTTTACAGGGTAAACGTATATGGAAACTTGCGCCACCCCCCTCCCGGTTTCCGGCGCAAATAGTGCCGCCGTGAACATCAACAATCGCCTGACAAATCGCCAGTCCGAGGCCAACTCCCGGGATAGCCGACTCTTTCTGTCCGCGGGAAAATTTATCAAAAATCCGTGCTTCCTGCCCCGCCGGAATGCCGGGACCGTTATCCCACACTTCTATATCGATGCTGTTTTCCGACACACGGGAGCGAATGCCGATCTGCGCCTGAATACCGGCGTATTTAATAGCATTTTCCAGCAGATTAATTAAAACGCGCTCAAACAGCGGACCATCCGCACAGATAAGCTGCATCGGATCATTGAGATCTATTTCAATCTCATCTGTATTAAATCGTGGTTTGAGCATCATCAGTGCGCTGCCGATCACCTCTTCCAGCGGCAGCCACTCTTTATTAAGATTAAAACCTCCTGACTGGATCCGTGCCATATCCAGCAGATTATTCACCAGCCGCGTGGTGCTGAGAATATGCTGGCGGATCTCCATCGCCTGTGAGGCATATTTCGATCCTTCGCTGGTCAGATCAAGTGTCAGAATTTCCGCCTGACCAAACAGAACGGTCAGCGGTGTCCGTAAATCATGGGACAGCGCCGCCAGCAACGAGTTACGTATCTGCTCCCGCTCACTGAACAGACGTGCCTGTTCTTCACTTTCCGTCAGAGACTGCCGTTCCAGGGCACCAGCCGCCAGCAGGATCAGCGTCTCCAGCAGCCTTTGTTGTTCAGGGATCTGCAACTGACGGCGGTTATACGGCTCAACAATGATAACCCCGAGCACTTTCTCTGTCGTGCTGAGCGGCAGGATCTGATACGGCACTCCGGGCAGTGTACCGGTGCCGCATCCGGCGGGCTGTCCTTTGTCATAACTCCAGCGGGTGATCGCTTCATCCCAGGCAATAGCGCCCGGTCTTACCCCGGCGGGGGTCAGATTCCCCTGTGCATCCGGCAGCAGAATTTCACAGCGGGCGTGGAAGCTGTGGCTGATAAAGTGACAGCTGACAGCGGCGATTTCATCACGCTCACGTGCTGTTGCCAGCGCTTTTGACATCTCATACAGATGATAGGTGCGCTGCTCGCGGTAACGCGCCACCCTCGCCTGGTAGCGTACACCTGCCGTCAGGCTGCCGATCACCAGCCCGACTGTCATCATGACGGCAAAGGTGAGCAGATACTGCATATCAGACACTGCCAGAGTGCCCTTCGGGTTGATCAGGAATAAATCAAAACTGACCACATTAATCACAGTGGCAAATACTGATGGCCAGCGCCCGTAAAAACGCGCCACAACCACCACACCCAGGATATAAAGCATCACCAGATTGGCGTTATCAAACGCCATCAGCCAGTGATGTGCCAGCAGTGTGGTGACGGCACAAATCAGTGCTGCAGCAATACAGCCCTGTAAATCGGTTTTATGTTTATCCAGAAACGGACGGTTATCACTGTATTTACTCTGATTGTCCGGCTGTCTGTCCTGCGGGGCTATCATAACCACATCAAGATCAGCGGCCAGGCGGCTGAGTTGATCCTGTAGTTTATCCTGCTGCCACCAGTGTTTGCGGATGTACCGCCCGATCATGACTTTGCCGAGATTATTTTCCCGTGCATAGCGGATCACCGCCCGGCTCTCATCCGGTTCAGCCAGTGTCGCTGTCGTTGCCCCCAGTTGCTGAGCCAGTGACAGGGCATTGAGGATCCCGCGCCGTTGCTGTGCGGGCAGTTTATGGCGGGCAGAGGTTTCGACAAAAATGGCGTGCCAGTCACTGCCCAGTTTAGCCGCCAGCCGTGCGGCGGCGCGGATCAATTTTTCATTGGCACCCGCCGGGCGCAGACAGACTAAAATCGCATCGCGGGTATGCCAGACTTTTTCCTGCCCCTGGCGCTCGCGCCAGGCCTGCATCTGCTCATCAACGCGATCCGTTGTCCGGCGCAATGCCAGCTCACGCAGGGCGATCAGGTTGCCTTTGCGGAAAAAGTGCTCGATAGCCCGCTCCGCCTGCGCGGGAAGATAGACTTTCCCTTCCCGCAGACGGGTGAGAAGATCGTCAGGGGTCAAATCCACCAGAACGATTTCATCAGCGCCATCAAAAACCGGATCCGGCACCGTTTCACGGACAATAACCCCGGTGACGCCGCCGACAATATCATTGAGACTTTCCAGATGCTGCACATTGATCGTGGTGAGTACATCAATCCCGGCATTGAGCAGCTCTTCCACATCCTGCCAGCGTTTCGGGTGCCGGGAGCCCGGAATGTTTGTGTGTGCCAGCTCATCCATTAAGATCACCGCCGGATGCAGAGCAAGGGCGCGATCCAGATCAAACCCGCTGACCTGCCGCCCGCGGTACTGATATTTTTTCAGCGGCAGCAGCCGCAACCCCGCCAGCAGTGCGGCTGTTTCCTGCCGCCCGTGGGTTTCAACCACACCGGCGAGCACATCAACACCTTGTTCATGCAGCCGCTGCGCCTCCTGCAACATGGCATAAGTTTTCCCTACCCCCGCGCAGGCACCGAAGAAAATCTTCAGCTTCCCGCGCGGACGCTCTGTCACCTGAGCCAATAACTGATCAGGATCGGGACGCAGTGGCTCGTCATGCATAAAGATGTCCTTCTGTTAATTCAGGCGCGCACGCGCTGCGGTGTGTGCATCCAATGCCAGGTTCAGTTCCAGCACATTCACAACCGGTTCGCCGGTGAATGCAGGAACCGGTGTGGTGATATTTTCACTGATCAATTCGTTGACCTCCGGCACACTCATTGCGCGCGCACCGGCAACACGCGGAGCCTGCCAGTATGCTGCCTGCGGCGAAATATCCGGATCCAGTCCGCTGGCAGAGGCCGTAACCAGATCAACAGGAACGGTACGGGAAGCATCCGGGTTTTCTGCCCGTAATGCCTCTGCCCGCTGTGCCACGCGCTGTAACAGTACCGGATTACCGGTGCTCAGATTACTGCCGCCGGAACTTTCGGCGTTATAAGGTGTGCCCGCCGTTTCTGACGGACGCCCGTGAAAATAACCGGGCTGTGTAAATTGCTGACCAATCAGCGCCGAGCCCTTTACTTCACCATTGACCTCAATCAGAGAGCCGTTTGCCTGGCGGGCAAACCACCACTCACCCAGCGTCGTGGTTAACAGCGGATAAAATACCCCGGTAACCAGCGCCAGAACCAGAAAAATAACGATTGCAGGACGTATCTGACTCATTGCATATCCTTATACTAACCCTGTCAGGGTCAGTAACATATCAATCAATTTAATGCCGATAAATGGCACGATTAACCCGCCCGTTCCATAGATCCACAGATTGCGGCGCAGCATTGCCGCCGCACTCAGGGCGTGATACGGCACACCTTTCAGTGCCAGCGGGATCAGGCCGATAATAATCAGGGCGTTGAAGATAACTGCGCTTAATATTGCTGAATCCGGTGAATGCAGCCGCATAATATTGAGCGCATCCAGCTGCGGATAGGTCACCGCAAATGCTGCCGGGATAATGGCAAAATACTTGGCGATATCATTGGCAATACTGAATGTTGTCAGCGACCCGCGCGTCATCAGCATCTGCTTACCAATGTGAACCACTTCGATCAGTTTGGTCGGATTGGAGTCCAGATCCACCATGTTGCCGGCTTCTTTTGCAGCCTGTGTGCCCGAGTTCATGGCAACTGCCACATCGGCCTGCGCCAGTGCCGGGGCATCATTGGTACCGTCCCCGGTCATTGCCACCAGGCGCCCTTCTTTCTGATACTGGCGGATCAATGCCAGTTTGGCTTCCGGCGTGGCCTGCGCCAGAAAATCATCCACACCCGCTTCTGCCGCAATCGCCGCCGCCGTCAGCCGGTTGTCACCGGTGATCATCACGGTTTTGATCCCCATCTGGCGCAATTGTGCAAAGCGTTCGCGGATCCCGCCTTTAACGATATCTTTCAGTGCGATAACGCCCAGCACGCGGTGCTCTTCAGCCACCACCAGCGGCGTGCCGCCCTGGCGTGCAACCTCTTCCACCAGTTTATCGACCTGCGCCGGGAATTGGCCGTGATTGACCTCAATATAGCGGCGGATAGCATCTACAGAGCCTTTGCGGATAGTCCGTCCGTCCACATTGATCCCGCTCATGCGCGTTTGTGCGGTAAACGGAATAAAGGTGGCTTTCAGACCGGCAAGATCACGCGCCCGCATATTAAAACGCTGCTTTGCCAGTACCACAATACTGCGCCCTTCCGGGGTTTCATCTGCCAGTGATGCCAGTTGCGCCGCATCCGCCAGTGTGCGTTCATCCACGCCCGGGGCTGCCAGAAAATCGGATGCCTGACGGTTTCCCAGGGTAATAGTCCCGGTTTTATCCAGCAGCAGCACATCCACATCCCCTGCCGCTTCCACGGCACGCCCGCTGGTGGCAATGACATTCGCGGCCAGCATCCGGCTCATCCCCGCCACACCAATGGCAGACAACAGGCCGCTGATAGTGGTCGGGATCAGACACACCAACAGCGCAATCATCACGGTGAGGCTGACTGCATGACCGGCGAACTCTGTAAACGGCCACAGTGTTGCCACCGCCAGCAAGAAAACAATACTCAGTGCCGACAACAAGATAGTCAGGGCGATTTCATTCGGCGTTTTACTGCGCTTCGCGCCTTCCACCATGCTTATCATGCGATCCAGAAAACTGTCTCCCGGGTTTGCGCTGCACTCAATGATAAGCCAGTCCGATAAGATCCGCGTACCGCCGGTGACAGAGGAAAAATCCCCGCCGGACTCGCGGATCACCGGCGCAGATTCGCCGGTGATCGCACTCTCATCCACGGATGCACCGCCCTCCAGTACTGTCGCGTCACACGGGATCAGATCCCCGGCTTCCACCAGCACCAGATCCCCTTTGCGTAAGGTATCTGCCGCGACAGTTTCATATTCGCTGTCACGCTCAGCGGAACGCAGACGCCGTGCCCGGCTGGTTTTTTTCATGCCTTTCAGGCTGTCCGCCTGCGCTCTGCTGCGCCCTTCCGCCAGCGCTTCTGCAAAATTAGCAAACAATACGGTAAACCATAACCACAGGGCGATAGTCAGTGTGAATGCCCCGTTGCCGCGCAAAAGCCCGGTCATCATACCGGCGGCCAGCAGTGTGGTTAACAGACTGCCGCACCAGACAATAAACATCACCGGATTCTGCCACTGCACCACCGGGGACAACTTTCTGAATGTCTCCGGCAATGCCTGTTTTACCAGCTTTGGTTCAAATAAACGCTGTGTCTGACGACTCATTGTCTTCTCCCGTCAATCACTTAAATACAGCCAGAAATTCCGCCACCGGACCAAGCGCCAGTGCGGGAACAAATGTCAGCGCGCCGATCAGTAAAATCGCAGCAATCAATAACCCGGTAAATAATGCACCGGTTGTCGGCAAGGTTCCGGCACCGGCGGTCTGAGCTGTTTTTCTCACTAACGCACCTGCCAGAGCCATAATCAGTGCTATCACCACAAAACGACCGGCAAACATACAAAATGCCAGTAACAGGTTCCAGAACGGGGTATTGGTGCTTAACCCGGCGAATGCGCTGCCGTTATTGTTGGATGCTGATGACAACGCATAGAGCACTTCTGTAAAGCCGTGGGCGCCCGGATTGAGAACCGCACCGCGCCCGGCATCGGTACTCAGCGCCAGTGCCGTGCCCAGCAAGACCAACGCCGGGGTAACCAGGATGGCCAGTGCGGTCAGTTTCATCTCCCGCACTTCGATTTTTTTACCGAGATATTCAGGCGTGCGTCCAATCATCAGTCCGGCAATAAAGACCGCGAGGAACACAAACAGCATCATGCCGTAGAAACCTGCGCCGACACCGCCGAAAATCACCTCGCCAATCTGCATCAGCCACAGCGGGATCAATCCGCCGAGCGGTGTCAGTGAATCATGCATACTGTTCACCGCGCCGCAGGACGCGGCTGTCGTCACCGCCACAAATAATCCGGTTGCAAGAATACCGAAACGCGCCTCTTTACCTTCCATATTGATGGCGCTGTCGATACCAAGTGCGGTAAATGCAGGGTTACCCTGAGTTTCACTCCACATCACTGCTGCTGCTGCCGCAACAAACACAATGCTCATTGCGACCAGCAGAGTCAGACCCTGACGCGGATTACCGGTACAGCGTCCGAAGGAAAAACAGAGTGCAGCGGGGATCAGAAAGATAGCGAGCATCTGCACAAAGTTAGTCAGCGCAGTCGGATTTTCAAACGGATGTGCGGAGTTCGCACCAAAGAAACCGCCACCATTCGTACCAAGGAGTTTGATCGCTTCCTGAGAGGCAACCGGTCCCATCGGTACTATCTGCTGTACGCCTTCAGGGGTGATAATCATCTGATAATCATGAAAATTCTGGATAACACCCTGAGAGATAAAAAACAGCGCAATAATGACCGATAGTGGTAATAACAACCACAGCGTGATCCGGGTGAGATCGACCCACGCATTACCGAGAGTGTGCACACTGTGTCGGCACAGTGCGCGGATCAGCGCAAAGGCGACCGCAATCCCGGTGGCAGCAGACAGAAAATTCTGCACGGTCAGCCCCGCCATCTGGCTGAAATAGCTGACGGTGGATTCACCGCTGTATGACTGCCAGTTCGTATTGGTTACAAAACTTACCGCCGTATTCAGCGCCAGATCCCATGACATTCCCGGGAAGTGACGCGGATTAAGCGGTAAATCGGCCTGTAACATCAGGATAGCCATCAGCAGAACCAAACCAAGACCATTAAACAACAACAGTGCAGTCAGATAACGCTGCCAGCGCATCTCTTCGTTGCGGATCCCCGCAAACCGCCACAAGGTTCTTTCCACGCTGCCGATAAACGGCAAAGGTGCGCCGTCAATAAAGCGCACCAGGACATGGCTGAGTAATTTTGCCGATATCAGCAAAACGATCAGAAACCCGGCAATGAGTAAAAATGCATTCGCTGCCATCAGAATTTCTCCGCATTAATTAAGGCATAGAGCAGATACGCCAAAAGCAGGATCGTGCCGGCAAGACCCGCGATAAAACCCAGACTCATAATTAATCCTTACACCAGTGAGTTATTCAGGATGCAGTCTAGGAAACGGGGTGCAAAGATGTTGCAAAATTCAGGAGGGAAGATATAAAAAAAGTGTAAAAATACAAAACCGCCCGGTAAGCATATGCCGGGCGGTTCAGAAGGACGGGGGAAAATCAGTATTATTCAGTGCGTCTGACAATATACTCGTCAACCGCAGTCAGATTTTTACAGGCCAGGGCGATGTCATGATCACACCCTTTCTGAAAGAATTTCCGGCTTTTTACCGGGTCGATATAAAAATAATACGCACCGAGATCCACATATGCCTGAAACTCACCCTGTACGATAGCTTTATTATAATATTTCGTTGCCTGGCCAATATCGTCCACTTCAGAATTATAATGCTTTCCCATCACAAGGAGACTCGCACGATGGTTTTGCTCTGCTGCTTTCAAAAATAGCGCCAGTGCTTTTTGATCACTCTGCGGCAAATACCGCCCGGCAATATATTGCATACCGACAAAAAACTGTGACTGAGCATCGCCGGCTGCTGCCTGTTGCAGAAAAATAGCCAGAGCATCATCGATATACTGACGGCCTTTCACCACATCGCCCGGTGTACCGGCACCTTCTTCATACGCCACGCCCAGACGAAACATTGAATACGCATCACGACCGGCAGCACCCGCCTGATAGTAGCTAAAGGCTTTTTCCGGTGAGGCTTTCACACCATAGCCATGCTGATAAATATCGCCTAATTTTCCGTTTGCCGGAATATAGCCGGCATCAAGAGATTGCTGAAATAAAATACGGATAGCCCGGTAATCCGGTGGCGCAATACGTCCGGCGGAATCAGCTAATAAAGCCTCACCCCAGTCATAATTTTTCTCTGCCGACGCCGGTGGAATACATATCAGTGAAATAAATATACTTACTATAACGCCAAGGTTTTTCATATTTACTGTCCCTGTACAACCTTTAATAACATATTAATCACCCGGATAACTCCGGATTACACCATGTAATATAATTGAAACATAAATATAGGTAAAATGTCGAGATCATCGCAATGTTATTATTGAAATTAATGTTATTTTAAAACTTAGACTCTCACCAAAAATAAATACCATGTGAGTATTACTTAGCTAGGTTGAAACGGATTTCAATTAAATGAAGATACCTAAGATAATTCATCAAATTAACACTCTCGGAATACAATCATCAACAAAAAATGAATTACAGGCAATGTCAGAACTAAAGTGTAATAACATTGACTGGGAATACCGATTTTATGATGAACAGCAAATTTTTTTTATTTTTATTCGGCAATGACAAGCAGCGTTATATGGATGCCTACTACAGCATCAACCCCGTTTATGGTGCTGCAAGAGCTGATTACTTTCGGTATTTAATTATCCGTGAGTTTGGTGGTGCTTACTTTGATGTAAAAAGCTATACAACGATATCATTAAATAAAATCATTCAACCTGATGATGAAATGGTTATTTTCAAATGGCAGGGACACCCGGAACTATCCTATGAAGGTTATGGCATTCATAGTGAAATAAAAAAAGGAACGGAGCATCAGCAATGGAATATATTATCGACACCAAACAATAAATATATTAATAATGTTGTTGAAAGAGTTACTCAACATATTGAAAATTATACACCTGAAAAATACGGTGTCGGTATGTATGGCGTACTCAGGACAACCGGACCCATTGCTTATACCAATGCGATTAATGAATTAGATTGTTATGACGGAATACGGTTTGCAGGAAATAATGCTGATAATCATGTTATTTATGCAAAAAATCACTACAGAACCAGTAAGCATTACTCTCAATTATATGAACCAATTATTTTACGCGAATGAATAACAGAAGTATAATGACTCACATAATGTGTCAAAGAGATATAAATTTCCTGATATATCCCGACATATATTGGTTCATAAAATGCTTATGGAATATGCAATGAGAATCGCTATCGCAGCAGGATTATTTTGTACCGCCCTTTTTTTTTACATCTGCGCTTAACGCGCAACCGTCCCCGGTAAAGCAACAGGAAGCCGCCGCCCTGAGCGGTAATATTACGGCTCAAATAAAACTGGCTGATAAATATCTGGCACAAAAAGAGACTGTGCAGGCGGAGTACTGGTACAGAAAAGCGGCAGAGCAAAACAACCCTTATGCGCAAAATGCCCTCGGTAAACTACTATTGCTTGGCGACCAATCCCCTGATTCACTGATGCAGGCGAAAATCTGGTTTGAAAAGGCTGCAACACAACAATATGCACCCGCGCAAACCAACCTGGGTAATGTTTATCTTCATTTAGCTGATTTAAATGATAAAAAAAAATAATAATATTGTGCATGCCCGCTACTGGTTTGAAAAAGCGGCCCGCCAAAATGTCGCTGTTGCGCAATTTCAGCTGGGTATGATGTATCTGCATGCCTGGGGAGTAAAACAGGATATCAGCAAAGCCAGAACCTGGTTTGAGAAAGCCGCCGCACAAGATCAGCCTGATGCACTTTATCAGCTTGGCCTGATGTATTACGGCGGCAAAGGATGCGAAGGTGATAACTGCGCCATTGCCCGCCATTTTTATGAAAAAGCAGCTCTTCAGTCACATGGTACGGCACAGTTCTATCTTTCAATGATGTATTTACAGGGGCACGGCGTGGCGCAGGATTATGACAAAGGCGTATCCCTGATGCAGGCGTCATGTGATAACGGTGAACCGGAAGCCTGCCCGTGGGCAAAAAATCTGACAGAAGAGAGCGATAAATTCCGTCAGATTTTTTCGGTAAAATAAACCGGTTCAACCGCCCAGATAGGCGCTTCTTACGGCTTCGTTAGCCAATAGCGCCTGACCGGTATCTTCCAGTACCACCCGCCCGTTTTCAAGTACATAGCCTCTGTCTGCCAGTTTCAGCGCCTGGTTTGCATTTTGCTCCACCAGGAAAATCGTCATCCCGGCATCCCGCAACTCACGGATAGTGTCAAAAATCTGCATGATAATGATGGGGGCGAGCCCCAGAGACGGCTCATCCAGTAACAGTAACTGCGGACTGCTCATCAGTGCGCGCCCTATCGCCAGCATCTGCTGCTCACCGCCGGACATAGTTCCCGCCCTCTGATGACGACGCTCCTGAAGGCGTGGGAAGAGTTCATACACCTGTGCTATCCGGCTCTGATACTGTGATTTAGTGGCAAAAAAACCGCCCATTGCCAGATTCTCTTCCACCGTCATGCGCCCGAAAACCCGCCGACCTTCCGGCACCAGCGCAATATCTTTGCGCATAATTTGTGCTGTCGGCAGAGAAGTAATGACTTCGCTGTTATAACGGATCTCACCTTCGGTTGCCCGTGGCTCACCGCACAAGGTACTGAGCAGTGTGGTTTTTCCGGCGCCGTTAGCACCAATCAGGGTGACGATTTCCCCTTTTTTAACTGACAGACTGACCTGATGCAGCGCCTGAATTTTGCCGTATTGTGCGCTGACATTATTAAATTCCAGCATTAATACGCCTCCCCTAAATACGCGCGGATCACATCAGGATGATTACGAATTTCAGCCGGTGTGCCGTTTGCCAGCGGTGTTCCCTGGTTTACCACATAGATCCGGTCAGAAATCCCCATCACCAGTTTCATATCATGCTCAATCAGCAACACCGATACATTATGCTTTGCGCGCAGCTCAATAATCAGTGCATCCAAATCGTCTGTTTCTTTCGGGTTCAGCCCGGCAGCAGGTTCATCCAGCATCAGAATATCCGGACGGGTCACCATACAGCGGGCAATTTCCAGCCGCCGCTGCTGACCATACGCCAGATTTCCCGCCTGACGGTTTGCCACTGAGGTCAGTCCGGTGCGCTCCAGCCATACGATGGCATTTTCCATGGCTTCGCGCTGATCCCGGCGGAATGACGGCAGTGTCAGCAATCCTGCCAGCAAACCGCTTTTGTGAAGCTGATGCTGCGCCACCAGCAGATTTTCAATCACGGTCATCTCTTTAAACAGGCGCACATGCTGAAAAGTACGGATCATCCCGCGCTTTGCGATAGCCTGCCCGGATAAGCCCTGTATCGGTTTACCGCGCAGCAGAACCTCTCCGCCCGCCGGTTTATAAAATCCGGTTAAACAGTTGAAAATAGTGGTTTTCCCGGCACCATTCGGGCCGATCAGCGAGACAATTTCGCCCGCACTCAGGTGCAATGAAACCTGGTTTACTGCCAGCAATCCGCCGAAGCGCATTGTCAGGTCTGATACCTGCAATAATGTGTCTGTCATTGTGCGCCCCCGGTTTTCTCAGCAGAGCCGGTACGGATTTTCAGATGCGGGCGTGACATCGGCAATAACCCCTGCGGACGCCAGACCATCATCAGTACCATCAATGCACCGAGCAGCAACATGCTGTAGGCATTCAGATCCCGCATCATTTCACGGGAAACCACGAGGATCACTGCCGCAAGAATAACAGAGGTTTGTGATCCCATACCGCCCAGCACCACCACCGCCAGCACAAAGGCCGATTCAGCAAAGGTGAAAGATTCAGGGCTGATAAATCCCTGACGTGCGGCAAACAGAGTTCCGGCAATACCGGCAAAGGCGGCGCTGATGGTGAACGCTGTCAGTTTAATACGTGTCGGACTTAACCCTAAGGAGCGGCAGGCAATTTCATCTTCGCGCAGCGCTTCCCACGCACGTCCCATCGGCATACGCAGTAATCTGTTGATGATAAATAAGGTGATAATCACCAGCAGCAGTGCAACCAAATAAAGGAAAATAATGCGATCCCCGGGGTCATACGCCAGACCAAAGAAATTATGAAAGGTATCCCAACCGCCCTCTTTGGCAGTTCTGCCAAATTCCAGCCCGAACAGAGTGGGTTTAGGGATCTGACTGATCCCGTTCGGTCCGCCGGTCAATTCGGTATTATTCAGCAGCAGAATACGGACAATTTCCCCGAATCCGAGAGTGACAATCGCCAGATAATCCCCCCGCAACCGCAACACCGGAAAGCCAAGCAGCAGCCCGGAGAGCGCGGCAACAATACCTGCCAGCGGCAGGCTCTGCCAGAATCCCCAGCCGAAATAGTGATTCATCAGCCCGTAAGTGTAGGCGCCGATAGCATAGAAACCTGCGTAACCCAACACCAGCAGCCCGGACAGCCCGACCACCACATTCAGCCCGAGACCGAGCATCACATAAATCAGTGTTAAGG
Source organism: Morganella psychrotolerans (assembly GCF_001676055.1). Taxonomy (GTDB): domain Bacteria; phylum Pseudomonadota; class Gammaproteobacteria; order Enterobacterales; family Enterobacteriaceae; genus Morganella; species Morganella psychrotolerans_B. Next base: position 236,703 of record NZ_LZEX01000042.1, read on the forward strand.
TAGCGATGTCCACACTGCCGCGTGAAACAATAAACGGCCAGATAATTGCCGCGACAATAATCAGCCCGGCGATAATTTTTTGGGACGTTGTGGAGCCGTCAAAGTCCGGCAGCAGCCAGTTTTTTTTCGGCAGACGTGCCGTAAGCTGTTTCAGTGACGGGCGCACCAACTGAAAAACAAAGACAAGCACACAGCCAATACCGATCCACTCCCAGCGGATACTGTCGGCGTTGCGCACAACAAGCTGTGTGCCGTCGAGTGACAGTTGCAGCCCCATCATAACCGAGGCCAGTACAAACAGGGTCACAGTGGCGATAATGGCATTTATCCAGTGAGATTTTGTCATACTTTTTCAACCTCCGGACGCCCTAAGATCCCGGTCGGCATCACCAGCAACACAAGAATCAGCAAGCTGAATGAAACCACATCTTTGTATTCCGTACTGAAATACGCAGAGGTCATCGCTTCAGAAATACCGAGGATCAACCCGCCGATCATGGCGCCGGGAATACTGCCGATCCCGCCGAGAACCGCAGCAGTAAAGGCTTTCATTCCGGCCATAAAACCAATGTACGGATTGATCACGCCATAGAATTGCCCTAACAGAACCCCGGCGACCGCCGCCATTGCCGCGCCGATCACAAAGGTCAGCGCTATCACGCGATCAGTATTGATCCCGAGCAACCCGGCCATTTTCAGATCTTCCGCGCAGGCACGACACGCCCGTCCCATGCGGGAGTAGCGGATAAACAAGGTCAGCGCCAACATCGCCAGCACGGTTACTACCCAGATAGTTATCTGCATAGCAGAGATGGTCGCGGCAAATCCGCCGCTTTCACCCAGTGTCCAGCGCCCCTCAATCAGCCCGGGCAACGCGAGATCACGCGAGCCTTGCGACAGACTGACAAAGTTCTGCAGAAAAATGGACATTCCGATCGCCGAAATCAGCGCAATCAGCCGCTTTGAGTGACGGACGGGCCGGTATGCGACCCGTTCGATACTCCAGCCATACGCCGATGAAATCACAATCGCGGTAATAAATGCAGCGGTTATCAGCAACCAGCCGACATCGATCCCCAGCATCATCAGACCGGCAATCACGATAAACGAGACGTAGCTGCCGATCATATAAACTTCGCCGTGGGCAAAATTGATCATGCCGATAATGCCGTACACCATCGTGTAACCGATAGCGATCAGAGCGTAAGTGCTTCCCAGCGTTAATCCGTTCAATAATTGCTGCGTAAAATATAATAATTGTTCTGACATAGCGCACTCCCTGAAATACACGGCCTGCATAAGTTACTGCGGCGGATCAGTTCAGCGGTGAAGATGTTCCGTCTTTGTGCCACTCAAATACGCCGAATTCGAACCCTTTCAGGTCGCCGTTTGGTGTCCAGTTCAGTTCGCCCATCACCGTTTCAACCGGTTTTGCTTTCAGGTCAGCCGCGAGATCAGCTGGTTCCATACTGCCGCTGCGGGTCATTGCGGTAGTCAGGGATTGCAGTGCCGCATAGGTTGTCCAGATAAACGGCCCTGATGCATCCAGCTTTTTCGCACTCAGTGCATCAACAACCGGTTTGTTCGCAGGGACCTGGTCATAGCGTTTCGGCAGTGTTACCAGCATGCCCTCTGAGGCATCACCGGCGATATTTGAAAGTGAAGAGTTCCCCACGCCTTCCGGTCCCATAAAGCGGATATTCAGGCCGTTCTGTTTTGCCTGGCGTAAAATTTGTCCCATTTCAGGGTAATAGCCGCCGAAATAGACGAAATCGACATTCTCTTTTTTCAGGCGGGCAACCAGCGCGGAGAAATCTTTATCCCCTGCGGTCACACCTTCAAACAGCACCTCTTTCACACCGGCTTTGTTCAGGCTCTCTTTGACGGAACGCGCCAGACCTTCACCGTACTGCTGTTTGTCATGCACAACAGCGATGCGCTGAGGTTTGATGTTATTCATAATGTATTTTGCGGCAGTCGGTCCCTGGTCAGAATCCAGCCCTGTGGTGCGCATTATCAGAGAGTAACCACGGGTGGTTAAATCCGCATTGGTCGCCGCAGGGGTGATCATCAGAACGCCTTCATCTTCATAAATATCTGACGCCGGCTGAGTTGAAGAGGAGCAGAGGTGTCCGATAACATAGCGCATGCCGTCATTAATAACTTTATTGGCAACCGCAACTGCCTGTTTCGGATCACAGGCGTCATCATATTCTTTGATAACCAGCTTATTACCATTGATGCCGCCTTTGGCATTAATATCTTCGACGGCCTGGCGCGCACCGGTAAATTCCATGTCGCCGTATTGCGCAACCGGACCGGACATCGCCCCCACAACCGCAACATTGATATCTTCTGCATATACTGTTGCACTCAGTGCACAAGAGACTGCCCCGGCAATGATTGCTGTTTTAATTTTTTTATTCATCGGAAATATCCCCGTCGGTTATCTGCTGAGTGACCGAAAATCAGTAAATTACGCGCATTACATAAATTAATGCTTTATTTTCATGTTATTAATCAGGCTTTTTATGCTGAAAAGCAAATCACAGAGGGAGATAATTGCATCACATGAAGAATAATATCCGGTAAAAATCGGGTGTTTTTCCGGCTAACAACAGTGTTATAAACTGGTTAATGATTCGTTACGGGCTACTTAATGCGGAAATTCTCCGGTAAAAAAATAATTTTCCCTCACTATTCCGATAGCTTTGTCCGACATTTGTTATTAGATTCAAACGAGAAATACCCTTATTCATTCAAACTGCAGGTTCGTTGGCTGCGGTCAGCCAGCCGGGTCACATACTGATGTATGCTCCCCGACCGTCTTCTCTTGCCGCCTGCCTGCATCTTGAATGACGTTGGGTAGATATTATTTTTTATAAAATTCAATTTATTACTTTATTTTATCCGGTTCGGGATTTTCCTTTATAATTGTACTGATGAAATGGTCCGCCACATGAATAAGATGATGAGCATGATCGCACTCCTTTTTGCGCTCCCGCTGAGCAGTAATGCCGCCACGCCGGTTCAGTGTGATGAAACCGCACGCACGATCAATCAGCAAAATACCTTTATTGTTACCGGAACCGCGTATCACGGTCCGGTTAAATCCATCAGTACCACCTCTTACCGCTCCATGGGGCTTATCCTGTGGGTGAAGGAAAAAATTCAGTTCGATTCCTGTGCCGCCCTCACACAATATGATTATGAATACCGCGAGATGGCAATGGAGGAGGGACAGGTGCCGATCACCCAAAACACACATGTTGTTCCGGGATTTCCGGATCAGGTCATGCTCACAATCAGCAGCAGTACCCCCGAAGATACCCAGTTGAACACGATAATCAGCCAGGACTACGGGCGGGATGCAGACCAGCGGATAACCCGCCTGACAGAATCGTATGAAATTAAACCGGAAGGTGATACCTGGCAGACCGAAACCCGGTATCGTTATCACGAAAACCGTCTTGCATCTGAAAAAGAGACGGAAGGAGATGAAACGCGGATCACCATCTACCGTTATAACGATGACGGACTGCTGACAGAGAAAGATCAGCCAAATATAATGACGCAGGAATATGCCTACAACGATCAGAAGCAGATAATTAATATTACCCAGAAATTACCGACATTCTGGGGCAAAAGTGCCTATTCTTATACCTGCTTTAAATGGGATCAGTACGGAAACTGTGAATTACAAACAATGATTAAAGCTATTCAGTTACAGGATTCCGCCGCTATTCAGAGCAGCGGGATCACACTGGAATCCCGCTACGAATATTACTGATTTTTTATTTTATATCCGACGTCATTCAAGATGCAGCCAACGAACCTGCAGTTTGAATAAATAAGAGTATATCCCCTAAATAATTCGGGATGCCTGTAGGCGACAAGCGAAGACCGCTGGGGAGCATACATCAGTATGTGACCCGGCGGGCTGAGTGCGGTCAACACCCAGGCATCCTGAAGTATGACGGGGATATTTTTATTGCCAGGGTGGCTGCAACATTACGGGCAGTTACCTCAACATTCTGAGCCGCCTGCGCCAGTGCGTCCTCCTGAGAACTGATGCCACGGACAACAGAAAAAACCGCGTCAATGCCGTGGTCATGCACACAAGCATAATCATCACTCATGCCACCAACCAGTGCGATAACCGGTATGCCGCAGGCTTTTGCCACCCGCGCCACACCCACCGGGGTTTTTCCGTGGATGGTCTGGCTGTCCATGCGCCCTTCACCGGTGATCACCAGATCAGCGCCCTGTACCACACGGTGCAGATCCAGTGTTTCGATAACCATCTCTATGCCGGGCTGCATTTTAGCATCCAGCCACGCCATCAGCGGAACACCCATACCGCCTGCCGCACCGGCTCCCGCGACATCAATCACGGATTTTCCGGTCAGAGATTCAATGATTTCACCATAATGGTGCAGTGCGACATCCAGCTCAGTGACAACTGCTGGTGTTGCCCCTTTTTGCGGCCCGAAAGTGGCAGATGCGCCTTTTGGTCCGCACAGCGGATTATTGACATCACAGGCAACGACAAATTCTGTCAGTGACAGGCGCGGGTCCAGTTCCCGCATATCGACAGACGCCAGCGATGCCAGTGCACTGCCGCCAAATGATAAAGAGTAGCCCTGAGTATCACGAAATACCGCGCCCAGCGCCTGCATCATACCTGCACCGCCGTCATTTGTGGCACTGCCGCCTATCCCGAGGATGATTTTTTCAGCGCCGTCATCCAGCGCCGCCAGAATCAGTTCCCCGGTGCCGAATGTTGTGGTGATACGCGGATCACGCTTTGCCGCCGGTACCAGATGTAAACCGGATGCCGCCGCCATTTCAATAACAGCGGTTTTACCGTCACCGGACAGCCCGTAGAACGCGGTAACTTTATTACCCAGCGGCGCAGTAACCGTCACTTCTTTCAAAGTTCCCTGTGTCGCCTCAATCATTGAGACAACCGTCCCTTCCCCGCCATCCGCCATCGGCAATTTAATGTACTGCGCGTCCGGGAAAATAATTTTAAAACCGGCTTCCACAGCATCGGCGACCTGCATGGCGGTCAGGCTCTCTTTAAAAGAGTCCGGGGCAATCACTATTTTCATACTTACTCCTTTAACCGCCAAATCCGAAGACACCGAAAATCAGTGTGGAAACAATCGCTATCACCAGCCCGACCAGGGTTTCGTATGGCAGCAGCTTCAGACGCTCATGCACCTGCATATTCACACAACCGCCCGTGGCATGGAAGAAACTGCCGTGCGGCATCTGATCAAGTACCACGGCACCGGCGTGTACCATTGCCGCACCTGCCAGTGCTGTCACACCAAGGTCGAGCAGTGTGGAGCTGAATACCGCAGAGGCCACCGCAGTACCGGCGGTTGTTGAGGCAGTCGCCATTGACATCAGCGCCCCGGAAATCGGTGCCAGCAAATAGGAAGGTAATCCCGAGGCGGTCAGTCCGTTAATCAGCACATCTTTTAACCCGGAGTTGGCGATAATACCCGCCAGTGTTCCGGTACCCAGCAGCATAATTGCAACCGGTGCCATACGGCTCAGACCAGAAGTAATAAAGTGATTGGATTGGCGGATGCGCCCCATAATCAGCGCCCCGGTTAATCCGCCCAGTGGCAGTGCGATCAGCGGATCAACACTGATACCCGCAATCGGACGCAATGACAGCAGAAAAATCGCGACCAGCGGTGCACTCATGGATGCCCAGAAACCCGGTAATTCACCGTGCTGCGTCACAATCAACTCTTCTTTTGTCACTTTTGAGCCACGGTGAACCAGGCGTTTCGCCAGGAAATACGCAACAATCAGCCCGAAAATCCCGGGGACAATCCCTGCTGCCATCAGAGAGGTGAGCGGCACATTAAAGTTATCCGCCGCCGCGATAGTGTTCGGGTTTGGTGACATCACGTTACCGGCTTTCCCGCCGCCAATCATTGCCAGCAGGATCGCCATTTTGGAGAGATCAGCGCGGTGTGCAATCGCCAGCGCAATCGGTGAAACCGTAATTACCGCGACATCAATAAAGACGCCGACGGCGGTCAGCAGCAGTGTTGCCACCGCCAATGCCAGCAATGCCCGCTTTTCACCGACTTTGCGGACGATGGTTTCGGCAATGGTATTTGCCGCACCTGACTCAATCAGAACCCCCGCCAGAATACCGGCAGCAAGAATACGCAGCACAGCATTAGTTATGCCCTGTGCGCCGGTCACCATCAGCGTCACCGTCTGTATCAGATCAGCCCCGCCAACCAGCCCTCCGGCCAGTGCGCCCGCCATCATCCCGTAAACCGGCGGTACTTTTTTAAGTATTAATCCTATTGCCACAACCAGCGCAACCATTGCGCCCAATGCTGAAACTGTCACCATGAGCTGTCCCCTCCGGTAATTATGATTATTTGAATAAAACGGCGTTTATTATGGCGCGGCAGAACAGGATTAGCTTGAGAGGTTCCGACAAAAAACGGATAGCCGGAATGGCGTAACTTGTAGAATGCTACAAAAGGCTATTCGGTGAGGATCCCGAAATACAGCTGAATAACTGATTCTAATCTATTGATATTTAAGCCAGTAATCGATTCAACACGCGTGAGACGGTAGCGCAGTGTATTTGTATGAATATGCAGCATTTTTGTAGTTTGAGACAGATCACAATTCTGATCAAAATAGGTCTTCAGTGTGTGGCATAACACATTTCGGGTATCTGCCGCCTTCAGTTGCTGCCAGGCTGAGGTCAGTTCAGCCGCTTCCCAGCTGTCACGAAATCCCTGCAATAATGCGGGCAGCTTAACTTCATCATAAAAAATCGTTTTCTGCTCATACGCCGGGGTCAGCCCGAGTTGTTGTACCGCGCAGGCACTCTGCCATGATCGGTGTAATCCGTTGTTTGCGTGAAAGAAACCACCGACATACATCTGCAATTCAGGCGAAGAGGGTAGCTGCCGCCGTAATGCCTGTAACTGTTTGCGCAACGGCGAAACCAGCCGGAAATTCTCATCACATATGACAGGTTTGAGGACAACAAGGGAATTGATGCCGCGAATACTGACCAGAAGATCCATTTTCAGATTATCAATGTATTCGACTAACTGATGAAATTGTTCATGATCCGGCGCCGGCAGAGAGAGGATCAGCGCAACACGGGGTTTGTCAGGCGAGATCCCGAGATAAGCGGCGATAGATTTAACCGACTGCGGCTGCTGCTCCGGGCTTATCAGCTGACTGACAAGTTCATCACGATAACGCCTGTCCCACTGTGATTTTTCAAGTAAATCGACCTGTTCAAGAACCAGTTCGGCGGCCATGCGCACCAGTTCGGCATAGTTGCGCACCTCATCCGGTTTACCGGAAATTCCGACCACGCCGACCATGCTGTCACGGAAAATCACCGGCAGATTAATCCCCGGTTTTACCCCTTTCAGTGTCGCTGCCGTTGCCTCATCAATCTCAACAATCCGGTTTTCCGTCAGTGCCAGTACCGCACCTTCATGGCGCTGGTTAACCCGCTGCGGATCACCGGAGGCAATAATCACGCCCTGCGCATTCATTACATTCACAGAATAACTGAGGATTTGCATGGTCCGCTGAACAATCAGCCGCGCGGTTCGCTGGTCAAGCCGGGCCGGGGTCATATCAGGACTTTACGTGTGTCAGTTTTGCTGCCGCAATAGCCGATTCAATGGCTTTTCTTGCCAGCGGGCTGTTGCGCCAGCAAGTGGAGCCGGTCAGCGCGGCACCGGCACTGAGTAGTGAGGGCGCATCTGCGGTGGCAAGCTGAGTCAGTGTCGAAAAACCCATCTGTTCCAGGCGCTCAACCACTTTGGCGCCAACACCTTTTACCGCTAATAAAACGGCTTTGTCTTCGGGGGAAAATGGCATATTGCTCCGTAAATGACTATACCCTTATTCATTCAAATTGCAGATTCGTTGGCGCAGGGAAGACTGCATCCTGAATGACATTGGATATACCAGAAAATCATACGGCTACCATAACAAATTGCGGGAAAAATGGGAGCGGAGAAAGAGAAAAAGAGACTAAAAGGAATAATTCAGAGCAGGGAGGATGATAACGGGTAAAGGAATGAAAAGCATGCGCGCCATGGATGGCGCGCCTGAGCTTACAGGGAGGTATTCACAGCGACTTTTCATTTTGCCCGTTATCAGCATACCGGACACAAGACACAATCAGTCTTCAATAGCCTGGCGCAGTTTTTTCATGGCATTTTTTTCCAGCTGGCGAACACGTTCAGCAGAAACACCATATTTATCAGCCAGTTCCTGCAATGTTGTTTTGCTGTCATCATCCAGCCAGCGGGCGCGGATAATATCACGGCTGCGCTCATCCAGGGTATCAATCGCCATGGTGAGTTTATCTGTGGCGTGGTTATCCCAGTTATCTTCTTCAATTTCATCTGCGAAATCAGAGGATTTATCCTCCAGAAACAGCGATGGCGCTATAACCGGATGATCACCGTCGTCGTCATCGGACATGTCAAATGCCATATCCTGCGCCGCCATACGCGATTCCATCTCCAGCACATCTTTGCTGGTGACACCCAGTTCCTGAGCAACCATTTCGACTTCTTCCTGGTTAAACCAACCCAGACGTTTTTTAGATTTACGCAGATTAAAGAATAGCTTACGCTGTGCTTTAGTGGTGGCGATTTTTACAATACGCCAGTTACGCAGCACATATTCATGGATTTCTGCTTTGATCCAGTGAACCGCGAATGACACCAGACGCACACCCATTTCCGGATTAAAGCGGCGCACCGCTTTCATCAGCCCGATATTTCCTTCCTGGATAAGATCCGCCTGAGGCAACCCATAGCCGGAGTAGCTGCGGGCAACATGGATGACAAACCGCAAATGAGACATGATGAGCTTTTTCGCAGCATCAAGGTCGCCATCATAATAGAGGCGCTCAGCCAGTTCTTTCTCTTCCTCTGCCGTCAGCATCGGATACTGGTTTGCCGCACGGACGTAAGCTTCAATGCTTCCCTGCGGAACCAATACTAAGGATTGGGTATCTTTAGTCATTCAGTCCTCGATATGAATAAAAATGACGTCGGCAGACGATAATGACAAATAGTGTACAGCATGAGGCGCAGTTACGCCTACCACTTCGTGCCTGCGCTATGAAGTACCGGCGGAGAGAGAATTGCCTTCCGCCGGTCTGCCGGTCTGCCGGTCGGTTATTGCGGCATAAAATGGCGTAAATGACGAACTGTAGCCAGCCAGGCGGCAATCCAGCCGATCATACCGGAAACCAGCACAATCAGCAGTGCCTCATCCCAATCCAGCCCGGTTAAGGTGAATGTTGTACCGAAAATTGCCGCGACACCTGTGACAACCGCCGCTAATTTCCATACCAGCAGTGATGATAATAACAGTGATAATATTGCCCCTGATGCCCCCAGCAACATACCACCGTTCAGGAACGGACGCAGAATAAAGCCGTCTGTTGCCCCGATAAGCTTCATCACATTGATGGTTTCCCGGCGGCTGAAAATATTGAGCCGGACACTGTTACCTATTACCAGGAACAGCGCGATGATCATCAGAACGCCGATAATTGAGGCGATTTGCCCGACAAGCCCGGTCAGTGCCGCCAGGCGGGCAAACCAGCTGTCATCCATACGGACTTCATCAATTCCGGACAATGCGCTGACACGATCACGCAGTGTCATCAGTGTATCACTGCTCTGCATATCAATTTTCGGCGTTACAATAGCAACAGCCGGTAACGGGTTCTCTTCCAGCATATCCAGTGCAGTGCTGAAGCCGGACCAGGCACGGAATTCTGTTATCGCCTGGTCGCGGGAGAGATAATTAACATTATCCACGCCGTCGAGGGCTTTCAGTTCATCCACCAGCTTTTGTCCGCCCTGCTCATCCAGACCTTTATCCAGATAAACAGTCAGTTGCGGTGTCGGATACCACTGCTCCGCGGCATGACTGACATTTTTCCACACGATGTAAAAAACACTCGGCAGTGTCAGGGAAATCGCAATCACCATAACGGTCAGCAATGTGGAAAGTGGCTGGCGCAACATATCACCGACCGTATTTACCCACGCATGACGCCACTGTTCACGCCAGCCGCCTTTCAGCGCTTTGGACTTGGACGGTATTTTTTTTACGGGTTTACGCGGTTGCTTAGCCATGAAGATCTCCCGTCATACGCCCCTGACTCAGAGTGAGCACACGGTAATTCCGGCGCTCAATCAACATAATATCATGTGTTGCCATCAGAACTGTCACACCCGCCCGGTTAAATTCTTCAAACAGACGCAGGATCCCTTCTGATAACTCACTGTCGAGGTTCCCGGTCGGTTCATCCGCCAGCAGCACTCTCGGTTTATTCACCACCGCACGGGCAACACCCACGCGCTGCTGCTCCCCGCCGGAGAGCTGAACCGGAAAGTTACGTGCTTTATCGAGCAGTCCGACTTTATCCAGTGCGGCACTGACACGGCGGCGGATATCTTCCTGACTCGCGCCGGCAATGATAAGCGGCATCGCCACATTGTCATACACTGTGCGATCCATCAGCAGATGGTGATCCTGAAAGATCATACCGATTTGGCGGCGCAGAAACGGCACCTCACGGTTTGTCAGGCGGCTGATATTATGTCCGTCAAATGAAATAGCCCCGTCACTGGGACGCTCAATTCCGCAAATCAGTTTCAGCAGGGTACTTTTCCCTGCGCCGGAATGCCCGGTCAGAAACACCATCTCAGCAGGGCGGACATGAAAATCCACCCCCTGGAGTGCCTGCCGGCCGCCTAAATAGGCTTTACTGACGTGTTCAAAGCGGATCATGGATGATTAGTCCTCCCGGGCAAAAAGTGCCTCAATAAAATCATCGGCTTTGAAAGGACGCAGATCGTCAATACCTTCACCAACCCCGATATACCGGATAGGAATACCGAATTGATCCGCAATGGCAAAGATAACCCCGCCTTTCGCCGTACCGTCAAGTTTGGTCAGAGTCAGCCCGGTCAGCCCCACGGCCTCATTAAAGAGACGCGCCTGACTGACGGCGTTCTGCCCGGTGCTGGCATCCAATGTCAGCATAATTTCATGCGGGGCATCCTCATCGAGTTTTTTCATCACCCGCACGATTTTCTTGAGTTCTTCCATCAGGTGCGCTTTATTTTGTAAGCGCCCTGCGGTATCTGCGATCAGGACATCAACGCCTTTCGCTTTTGCCGACTGGATAGCGTCAAAAATCACAGAAGCCGGATCAGCCCCGGTATGCTGTCCGATAACAGAAATATTATTGCGTTCACCCCAGACCTGAAGCTGCTCAACCGCAGCTGCGCGGAAGGTATCTCCGGCAGCAAGCATCACAGATTTGCCCTGAGCCTGATACTGACGCGCCATTTTACCGATAGTGGTGGTTTTTCCGACGCCATTCACGCCGACCATCAGGATCACATACGGTCTTTTATCTTCGATAACCAGTGGCTTATCTACCGTTGCCAGGATCTCGCCCATCTCTTCACGCAATTTGGTAAACAAGGCTTCCGCGTCTTTCAGATCACGGCGGCTGGCATGCTGTGTCAGGCTGGTAATAATTTTACGGGTGGTGTCCACCCCGACATCCGCCACAAGCAGCTGTTCTTCCAGCTCGTCGAACAGATCGTCATCAATTTTTTTGCCACGGAAAATACTGAAGAAACCGGAGCCGATATTTTCACGGGTACGCACCAGGCTGCGTTTCAGGCGGGCAAAAAAGCCCTCTTTAGCCGGTTTTTCCTGTGTGGCGGCCGGTGCAGGAGATTCATTTTCGATCTCTTGTGCATCTTCTGCATCTGCCTGCGCCTGTGCAAGGCGCAGCGCTTCTTCTTCCTCAGCCAGACGCTGTTCTTCTGCTAACTGCACCTGTTCTGCTATTTCAGCATCACGGCGGGCTTGTTCTTCTGCTAACCGCGCCTGCTCTGCCATTTCAGCATCATGGCGGGCTTGTTCTTCTGCTAACCGCGCCTGCTCTGCTATTTCAGCATCACGGCGGGCTTGTTCTTCTGCCAGGCGCTGTTGTTCAGCAGCCTGCGCCAGACGCGCGTCTTCCGCGATGCGCTGCTGTCTGGCAGCCTCTGCGTCACGCAGTGCCTGTTCTCTGACCAGGCGTTGTGCTTCTTCTGCACGCTGCTGCTCTGCGGCTTGTTCTTGTGCAAGACGCTTTTCTTCCGCTATACGCTGCTGTTTGGCTGCCTGTGCATCACGCTGGGCCTGCTCTTCGATCAGACGTTGCGCATCTTCTGCACGCTGTTGCTCTGCTGCCTGTTCCTGCGCAAGACGCTGCTCTTCTGCCAGACGCTGCTGTTTGGCAGCCTCTGCATCACGCTGAGCCTGTTCTTTACCAGGCGTTGTGCTTCTTCTGCACGCTGCTGCTCTGCGGCCTGCTCTTGTGCAAGACGCTGTTCTTCTGCCAGGCGCTGCTGTTTGAGCGCCTGCGCATCACGCAGTGCCTGCTCTTTCGCCTGACGTTGTTCTTCTTCTGCCCGCTGCTGTTCTGCCGCCTGCTCTTGCGCAAGACGTTTTTCTTCCGCTAAACGCTGTTGTTCACTGACTTCTGCGTTACGACGTGCCTGCTCTTGCGCAAAACGCTGTTCTTCAGCAGCTTGTGCATCGCTGCGGGCTTGTTCTTCGGCTAACCGGGCCTGTTCTGCCATTTCAGCATCACGCTGAGCCTGTTCTCCGGCTAATCGTGCCTGCTCTGCCATTTCGGCATCACGGCGGCTCTGCTCCTGCGTTAAACGGGTCAGCTCTGCAATTTGTGCATCACGGCGTGCCAGCTCTTCGGTTAAACGTGCCTGCTCTGCAATTTGTGCATCACGCTGAGCCTGTTCTTCGGCTAAGCGTGCCTGCTCTGCCTGTTGTTCCTGACTCTCCTGTGATTGATTTTCATCATCTTTACGACCAAAACCCAACCAGGAGAAAAAACCTTTTTTCTTATCTTTTGCCACAGCCACTATACCCCTTGCACACTGTTACCCGTCACCCCCGGCGCCTGCGCGTTCCGGAAAATGTTGAGCAGATATGGCGTAATTATCATCATTAATTGTGAATTAGACGCAGTCTATCATTTCACAGGATGGTTGCGCATCGGCTTTCCGTGATTTCAGGTTAAATTTAAACGAATTTTTACAAAACATGCGTATAATATGTCGCTGTTTTCCCGTCAGATATACCCTTATTCATTCAAACCACAGGTTCGCCGGTTGCGGGAAGCCTGTCTGCATCCTGAATGACGTTGGGTATATACTCGTCATACTTCAGATTAATAAGTTGCGAAAGTTATGGTAAAAAAAGCACATAGCGCACCTCAGGGGCAAATCCGTATTATTGCCGGTCTGTGGCGCGGACGAAAACTGCCGGTTCTGACACACGACGGCCTGCGCCCGACCACTGATCGCGTGCGTGAAACCCTGTTTAACTGGCTGATGCCGGTGATCAATGGTGCGCGTTGCCTTGATGCATTCGCGGGCAGCGGTGCGCTCGGGTTTGAAGCCCTCTCCCGCCATGCCGCTGCCGTGACATTTATTGAACTGAACCGCGCGGTTGCCACGCAAATTACGGCTAACGCCCGTTTGCTGGCCTGCGATCACGCAACAGTGGTAAATCAGAGTGCGCCGCAGTTTCTGGCACAACCGGGAACACCGTTTGATGTGGTGTTTCTCGATCCGCCGTTCCGTAAAGGGTTATTACAGGAAACGGTTGATTTGCTGGAACAAAATGGCTGGCTGAGTGCCAATGCCATGATTTACGCGGAAGCGGAAGCAGAATCAGATCCGCTGGTTATCCCGGCAAACTGGTTGTGTCACCGGGAGAAAGTGGCCGGTCAGGTTGCGTATCGTCTTTACCTGCGGCAGGCAACTGCTGAGCAGGCTAATTAACAGGAGTCCGTATGTTCTGGATTAATATCGGCCGGTTGCTGATGTTATCAGTGTGGAGTTTTTTGATTTTCAGCCTGGTTCATCCGTTCCCGAAACCACTGAATATTTTTATGCATATCGCCACTTTTTTTTATGGTCGTGATGCACGGTTTGCTGATGGCGATGTTCAATGCCGGTCAGCCGAAAGATAAAAAACTGACCGCCGCCGGCAAACTCAGGGTCTTTCTGTTCGGCGTTTTTGAGCTGCTTATCATGCTGCGTCGTCAGCAGGCAGAACTGAAATCCCCGCCTGCGGGCGATGACGACAAACACGACCAGCCCTGATCAGCGCAGCGGCTCATAACGGATAAAACGGGTGCCCTGCATAAAAAGCGTTCCGCGTGAATGCAGGGTTATCTCCCGGTATTGCGCCTCTTTTATATATACCACGATAGTTTTCCCGGACAGCGGGCGGAAATGCACCTCATAACGGAAGGTTTCCGGGAAGACCACATCCCGCTCGCGTGAGCGCATATTCGGGTACGGATAATCCTTTTTCTCTGCAACCGTCACTTCAGATGTTGTTACGACAGAGCTGTCATTAATCTCATTTTGCTTTCTCTGTTCGAGGAAACGACGTGCTGCCAGTACAATAATAAGTGCGGCAACAATAAAACCTAATAATCCAAATTTATTCATGGGTATGCTTGTTTTCCTGCAATCTTGTTGATCGTGACCTGTAAATACGGGATATTAGCAAATATTCAGGTGTTATTCGCCCTCAACATATCTAAAGGACACCCCATGAATTGGCCATTTATCGCTGTACTTTTTTCCGGCTGGCTCTATATCGATGCCGCCTACCGGGGACCGGACTGGCAGCGCTGGGTCTTCCGTCCCGTCACTCTGCTGTTGTTACTACTGTGGGCATGGAGCGGTGATTACGGGCTGGATATCTCCGGTTACCTGGTGTGCGTCGGGCTGTTAGTCGCGATTGTGTCTGACACCATCCGCCTGGTCGCAGACAATAAAATCGATCTCTCTTTGTACACCAGTGCCGTGTTTTATCTGTTGTATGCCCTGAGCTTCGCCCTGCTGAATAATTTCACATTTTATATTCCGTTGCTGATTACATTGCTGGTGATTGCTGTCGCCGTTCCGGCATTGCTCTGGTACAAACTCGGCGATCACAAAATTCCGGTACTGACCGCACTTCTCAGTGCGCTGGTGATGGCGTGGCTTGCCGGTGAACAGTTCTTCGGGCTGGGAACCGATTATAATTTCTCCCTGATGATCGGGGCATTCTGTCTGGTACTGAACCTGATCCTCTGGCTGGTGAACCGCTTTCTGTTCTCGTTTAAGCTGGCAAAAGCGGTCTATTCCACTTTCTATTTCCTCGGTCACTTCCTGATTGTCCGCGCGATCACACTAATGTAATCACGCCACAAAACAGCAGGAACGCACAATTTGCCTAAAATTATGTGTTCCTGCTGTTGACTCTGGAGTCTACTCCAATGTGTACACTTCCTGTTAATGAGACAAATTAACAACAACTGAACTGTTGAACAGGGAGGTGTTTATGCACCCGAACAAAGACAAACATGAGCATACGCACAGCACCAGCTGCTGCTGCACCGGTAAATCAGAGTGCTCCGCCGGTCAGACCGCGGCGGCACATCAGAGCCATGATCATGATGCACATGACCACAGCGAACACGCGCAGAAGGAACATGACGAAGATGAGTCCCGCGCGCATGACCATGCCACGCACGATCATGCGCATACTGACTCACATCATGACCACGCCAGCCACGACCATGCACAGAGAAGTTGCTGCTCACACGATAAAGCCGCAAATGATGATGTCACACCGCCTGAGTTATCCGGCAGCCGCCGTTATAACTGGCTGATTGAAGGTATGGACTGCCCGAGTTGCGCGCGGAAAATAGAAACCGCCGTCGGCAAAGTCGCCTCAGTCAGACAGGCAAAAGTGATGTTTGCCACCGAAAAACTGGTGGTGGATGCCGGTGAAGATGTGCGCGCGGCAGTCACAACTGCTGTACAACAGACAGGCTTCACGCTGTACGACCTGAATGACAAAAATGCAGCACCAAAGAAAAAAGAAGAAGTCAGTCTGCTGAAACAAGCGGCACCAATGATTATCCTCGCGATACTGATCGCCCTCAGTTACGGGCTGGAGTTGATTAATCCGACCCTGGGTAAATATGCCTTTATCGCGTCAACGCTGATCGGGCTGTACCCGGTTGCAAAAAGTTCGTTTCGCCTGATCCGTTCCGGGTCGCCGTTTGCCATTGAAACACTGATGACGGTTGCTGCCGTCGGCGCGATTGTTATCGGTGCCACAGAAGAAGCGGCAATGGTTATCCTGCTCTTTCTGCTGGGTGAAATGCTGGAGTCTTATGCGGCAGGCCGTGCCCGCCGTGGTGTCAGTGCGCTGATGGCACTGGTACCGGAAGATGCGGTGGTGATTAAAGACGGCAAAAAGACATCTGTGCCGGTTTCACAACTGCGTCCGGGCGATATTATTGAAATTGCACCGGGCGGACGTTTACCGACCGATGCCGAACTGCTCAGCGAATTCGCCAGTTTTGATGAAAGCGCACTGACCGGGGAATCCGTTCCGGTTGAGCGGGCACAGGGTGAAAAAGTCGCGGCAGGCTCGCTTTCCGTCGACAGAGCAGTACAAATGAAAGTGGTTTCTGAACAGGGACAGAATGCGATTGACCGCATCATGACGCTGATTGAAGAAGCCGAAGAGCGCAGAGCGCCGATTGAGCGGTTTATCGACCAGTTCAGCCGTTACTATACGCCGATGATCATGCTGCTCTCCGCGCTGGTGATTGTGGTTCCGCCACTGTTTATGGGTGCTGAGTGGTATCCGTGGATCTACCGTGGTCTGACGCTGCTGCTGATTGGTTGTCCGTGTGCGCTGGTGATTTCCACCCCTGCGGCGATCACCTCCGCACTGGCAGCTGCCACCCGTCGTGGTGCGCTGATTAAAGGCGGTGCCGCACTGGAACAACTGGGTACAGTGACCACCGTTGCCCTGGATAAAACCGGCACACTGACAGAAGGTAAGCCACAGGTTACGGATATCGTTGCGCTGAATAATCACAGTAATGCGGATGTTCTGACCTTTGCATCATCAGTTGAAAGCGGCTCACACCACCCGTTAGCCAAAGCGATTCTTGAACGCACAGCTGAACTCGGACTGACCATCACAGAAGCCGATAACCGCAAAGCACATGCCGGTAAAGGGGTTGAGGGTAACCTGAATGGTACAAATGTACTGGTCAGCGCTCCGGGCAAACTGGCAGAAGGTCTGCTGACGGAAGCCAATGCAGCTGAAGTTATCCGCCTTGAAAATGAAGGGAAAACCGTGGTCGCGGTGGTCGCAGACCAACAACTGACCGGGCTTATCGCCATGCAGGATACACTGCGTGACGATGCCGTGGAGGCTATCGCACAGTTGCGCAACATGGGCGTCAATGCGGTGATGCTGACAGGGGATAACCCGCGTGCCGCCGCTGCTATCGCCAATGCGGTCGGAATGGATTTCCGCGCAGGGCTGATGCCGGAAGATAAAGTAAAAGCGGTGATGGCGCTTAATGAAGAGCACCGCACCATGATGGTGGGCGATGGTATCAATGACGCGCCGGCAATGAAAGCCGCCGGTATTGGTGTCGCCATGGGCAGCGGGACAGACGTGGCACTGGAAACCGCCGATGCCGCCCTGACCCATAACCGCCTGACCGGTATTGCGGAAATCATCGCGCTGTCCCGGGCAACACGCAGAGTTATCCGCGAAAACATTGCTATCGCACTGGGTCTGAAAGCGGTCTTCCTGGTAACCACGCTGATGGGGCTGACCGGGCTGTGGGTCGCGGTACTGGCTGACTCCGGTGCAACCGCACTGGTTACCGCCAACGCCGTGCGCCTGCTGCGGGCAGTGAAAAAGTAACCCGCTGATATCGCAATGCTGTAAAACATAATGCAGTAAAACAGAAAGGGGATGCAAATTGCATCCCCTTTCTGTTACCGGCTATAAACTACCGGTTACCGGACCACTAAAATCGTGGCTTTAATGTGTTTGAGGTACGCCACAATCGTGAAAGTGACAATCACCAGCAGTGACCAGGAACCCCACTTTCCGGCATGGACTGTTGCCCACGCACCAATCTGGTTCGGATACTGCCAGACACCAAAAAAAGTCCCGAAATTTTCTGCCAGCCAGATAAAAAAGCCAATCAGCACAAAACTGAGTAACAGCGGCATTCTGCGCTCTTTATCATACGGCGTGAAATAGACCATCGTGCGCGCATACAATCCCAGAATAAAGGCGGTGAGATACCAGCGGTAATCGCCGATAAAATGATGCGCAAAGAAATTGACATAAATGGCCAGCGCGACAAGCGTTGCCAGCCAGTAGGGCGGGAAATTTTCAATACGGACATGCAGGAAGCGCCAGGCCTGAATCACATAACTACCGACCGCCGCGTACATAAAACCGGTAAACAGCGGCACATTCCACAACTTTGTATAGGCAAAGTCCGGGTAACTCCATGACCCGATAGCCGATGAGGTTTTGAATAATTCCATAACAAACCCCACGACGTGGAAAATACAAATCGCTTTCAGTTCATCCACCGTTTCCAGCTTTTTCCACACCATACCAATCTGAAACAATACCGCCAGGATCAGCAGGAAATCATAACGCGGAATACCGTAAACACCTTTTGCAGGGACTAAAAAGAGTGCCAGAAAAAAGAAGGCGGCAAATAAACAGGCTCTCGCCTCTTTCAGACCAAAAAACCAGAATTCAAGGATAAACCGGCGCCAGCCGGTCAGTGACGAGTGTTTCTGCGCCAGCAGAAAGGTATCGAGGCTACCAGGCATGGAACTGTCCCTGAAAAATAATTACAGCGCACTGTCATGTTTACAGATCAGATAGCGGTACGGCGTATTATCTGTGTCCTGTGCGACCAATTCGTGCTCCATAAACCGGCAGAAGCCCGGGATATCCCGCGTGGTCGCAGGGTCATCTGCCAGCACCAGCAAGGTTTCTCCCGCATTCATGCCGCGAATGGTTTTACGCACCAGCATTACCGGCTCAGGGCAGCGCAGCCCGAGGGTATCGAGGGTTTTATCAACACAAGAAAAAGCATCTGACATCATTGTTGTCCCGTCAAAGAAAATGGCGGGGAATTATACCGCAAATAACAATACTACGCCTGTGTATCTGTTTTTAGTGCCTTACATTAAAAACTGTTATTTCAGCCCGCCGTTCTGTCAGACAGACTGTTGTGGTATACCTTCTACGGAGAACTGAAATGAAAAAACAAACACCACCGTGTCTGATCCCCGCATTATTAACCTGTTTACTGGCAGCAGCCCTACCGGCAGAAGCTTGTACCCGGCTGGTCTATAAGGGAAATAATGAGCATGTTCTGACTGCCCGCTCAATGGACTGGTCACATACTATCGGTACCAATTTATGGCTGTTTCCCCGCGGCATGTACCGTGAGGGCGCCCCCGTTGATCACGGGCTGAGATGGACATCCCGCTACGGCAGTGTCATCGCTTCCGGCTTTGATGTTTCCACAACAGACGGCATGAATGAAAAAGGCCTGACGGCAAACTTGCTCTGGTTGTCAGAATCCGTTTATCCGCCGGACAGTAAAGACAAATCTATTCTGTCTATCTCCGCATGGGCACAATATATTTTGGATAATTTCGCTACAGTTAAAGAAGCAGTGACGGCTCTGCGCAAATCAGAATTTATTGTTGTATCCGATGGTTTTCCGGGTGCCGGGAAATATGTATCACTGCACCTGTCTATTTCTGATGCTACAGGTGACAGTGCAATCATTGAGTATATTAATGGTAAGCAGGTGATCAGCCATTCAGTCAACTATTCTGTACTGACAAACTCTCCGGTGTACAGTGAGCAAATCGCGCTGAACAACTACTGGAAAGAAATTGACGGGTTCAGTTCATTACCGGGAACAAGCCGTTCCGCAGATCGGTTTACCCGGGCCTCTTTTTACAGCAACCATATCCCCCGGACACTCACAGAAGATGAAACGCTGGCGTCTGTGTTCAGTATTATCCGTAATGTATCAGCACCTTATCGCTTGGAAAACCGTGCCAATTCAGATAAAGTGGCCACCAAAGCACCGCGTTCTTCCACACGCTGGCGTACCGTGGCGGATCAGAAAAACAAAGTGTACTTTTTTGAATCGGTCGTAACGCCTAATACATTTTGGATCAATCTGAATGATCTTGATTTTTCGGAAAAAACCGGAAAAGTGAAAATGTTGGGGCTGGGCGAAAAACAGTCGAATATCTATTCCGGTAATGCCGCAGGGGCATTCATTGAAGCCGAACCTTTTGAGTTTGCCAGTATCAGCTATGCCGCTGAGCAATATGAGATTAGTGAGAAATAAATCGTTTAGTTCCCCGCCATCCGGCAGGGAACTATCAGTCACGACAACAAAGACACCCGCTTTGATTTTGTTGCGCAAACGGCGTATCATCCTGCGCTGAGTTTATTGGGTTCCCTAACCCCAACCACCAAAAAGGTACAATATGTTTAATTTATCCCCCCGGCAGCGGCTTATGGCGCTGACCTGGTTATCGCTTTTCCATATTCTGATCATTACCTCCAGTAACTATCTGGTGCAGTTGCCGATCACTATTTTCGGCTTCCACACGACCTGGGGCGCATTTACCTTTCCCTTTATTTTCCTGGCAACTGACCTGACAGTGCGGATCTACGGCGCACCATTGGCGCGGCGAATTATCACCTCTGTGATGATACCGGCACTGGCTATCTCCTATGTTGTCTCTGCCCTGTTCTTTCAGGGCGACTGGCAGGGATTTGAGGCGCTGACACACTTTAATCTGTTTGTGGCACGAATTGCCGCCGCCAGCTTTATGGCTTATGCCCTCGGGCAAATTCTTGATGTGCGCGTATTCAACCGCCTGCGTCAGAACCACCGCTGGTATGTTGCGCCTGCTGCTGCGATGTTTGTCGGCAATCTGATTGATACGCTCGCCTTTTTCTTTATCGCCTTCTGGCGCAGTACCGATCCGTTTATGGCGGCAAACTGGGTGGAAATCGCGCTGGTGGATTACAGCTTTAAAGTGACCATTTGCATGCTCTTTTTCCTGCCGGCTTACGGCGTGCTGCTCAATCTGATCCTGCGCTCGTTTTTCGAACAAAAAGACGACGATTCTCTGCCCGCGCATCACTAACCTGTCATTTTTCTGACACGCAGAGTGATTATCCTCACTCTGCGCTGTCGGCTGTATCACATTTTCCCCATCTGCTGCAGTACTCCCGGCCATTACAGTGCGTCAGGTCTCACATATCCGTTGTTGTAACTGATAGTCTGATTCAGACGGAATAATCCCTCACAGACACCATAACGCGATGCATTCAGGAGTTTGAGTATGTTAAAAGTGATCCAATCTCCGGCCAAATATATTCAGGGCCCGGACGCGCTTTACCATGTGGGTAAATACATCAGACCACTGGCAGAAAAAACGTTGGTAATTGCTGATAAATTTGTCCACGGACTGGTAGGCGAAATCGTAAATGAAAGTCTGAGCGAGTATGAAGTTTCCGGTGTCGTTGAGATCTTCGGGGGCGAATGTACCCATGAAGAGATCGAGCGCCTGACCAAACTGGCGAAAAACCATAAATGCCAGGCGGTTCTGGGTGTCGGCGGTGGTAAAACACTGGATACCGCAAAAGCGGTTGCGCATTTTGCAAAGATACCGGTGATTATTGCCCCGACTATAGCCTCCACAGATGCGCCGACCAGCGCACTGTCCGTTATTTATAATGAACTCGGCGCGTTTGACAGCTACCTGTTCTATCCGCAGAACCCGAATGTGGTTGTGATGGATACCAATATTATTGCCCGCGCCCCTGCCCGCCTGCTGGTTGCCGGTATGGGTGATGCTCTGGCTACCTATTTTGAAGCCCGCGCATGCAGTGCAGCCGGTAAAATGACCATGGCAGGCGGCGGCACAACGCTGGCGGCGCTGGCTCTCGCCGGTCTGTGTTTTGATACGCTGCTCAGTGACGGCATCAAAGCCAAACTTGCGGTGGAAGCCGGTGTCAGTACCAAAGCGGTGGAAAATATTATTGAAGCCAATACGCTGCTCAGCGGCCTGGGTTTTGAAAGCGCCGGTCTTGCGGCAGCGCACGCTATCCATAACGGTTTTACCGCACTGGAAGAGTGCCACCACATGTATCACGGTGAAAAAGTCGCCTTCGGCACAATCGTTCAGTTAGTGCTGGAAAACGCTCCGGCAGAAGAGCTGGAGATGGTTCTGGAGTTCTGCGTACAGGTCGGTCTGCCGATTACACTGGAAGAACTGGGTGTGGATTGCATCGGTCCGGAGCTGGAAGAAAAAGTGATGGCGATTGCCGAACTGAGCTGCGCCGACAACGAAACCATCTACAATATGCCGTTTGAAGTCGATTCAGACCAGGTTTACGCCGCCATCATGGCAGCCGATCGCATGGGTCGCGACTGGCTTTATTAATTGATTATGTAAGTTAGTTTGGGATGCTTGTGGGTGTTAAGTGAACGTGGGCATCAGATAAAATAAATGGACTGGTTCCGGATGCAGGATTACAACCGGAATCAGTCACATGAAAGCCTGAATAATCTTCCGCCTGAGATTTCTCGGAAGTAGTTGAAAAACTCTAATCAGAGTTGCTTCAGATAAGGGGAAGGAAGTCGACTGTCCACATTGGGACATCAGGTTTTTTATCCGCTGATATTACTCATATACAAAAAACTATTAAGTGAAATAAAAATTATATCCACGTCGGAAATTAAGAACTTTCTGTGATTTATATAGGCAACTAGTTAAAACGCTATCTCTCTTGTAAGCTATACAAATAAAATAAGGGGTAATCTGTAAAATAAATTTAAAGGGTGTATTTATGACTAAGAATTTAATATTTATTTCATTATTCGTATCAGTGCTTGCTATATCTGGTTGTACTCAAAAAGATCGGGATGCCATATCCGATATGACTTATGCTTTAACCGGAGTACCCGGAGCAAAACATAAGAATGCGCAAAATGGTGAATATCAAGGTGGTGAAACCGACGGTCAACGGAGACTAAGAGAAAGACAGGAACAATTTGCGAAGAAAAGAACACAATGGTATGGCAAATCAATTGATGACCTCATCGAATCCTGGGGTAGCCCCTGGGGAATACACCAAAGAACAGATGGCGGCAAACAATATACCTGGAAGTATTTGCAATATATGAATAATGGGGCAAATCACACCACGTGTGTAGATAACTTTACTACCGACAAGAAAGGTATTATTAAAAAATGGACATCTCAAGGTTGTTGGGATCATATTTAAATTTGATATTTTTATGTGCAGTAAAAATTATGGACCCTGTATTACAGGGTCGAGATAGCTATCACTGAAGAAAATAATACAGTAGATATCAAATAGTAAGACATTATTATCCCCCTCAGTTTTATATCCTAACCCTATTTTCCTTATGCAGTTTATAAGGAAAATAGGAAGTTAACTAGTTACCTACATAAATAACAGAGTATTCTTAATTTTCGACAACATTTATTTTTTGATTTTACCATTTAAGTTTTTCGTTCGTCTGCTGTCTGCTTTCCCTAAAATAAAACAACTATAATTAGATTATGGCATTAGCGGTAATCCTCCCGAAAAACCAGAGTGTTCATAAGTGGAATTATTACCATGGCTTTTTTAGGCGGTTATGGGATTATTGAAAAAGCAGCAAGAGCTAAAGATAGGTTGTATATTAGTCATCTTATACTATTCCACACTCTGCATTTAAAAAATATAGAAATGGCGTATTTTGTGGTAGAGCCTATAATATCTCCTGAGTTATATATGATAAGTAGTGAAAAAAAAGACGGTAAACCAAGTATTTGAGTCTATAGTTAGAATGGCTTACTCTAAATAAGGAATTGGAAGATGAAGGGATTTTTAAAAGTTGAGCTAGAACATTTACGATTATATTTGATTGGCTTATTCCTTGTTACATTGTTAGGACTTCCTGAATCGTTGATCTTTTCTATTATTTTATTTGTTATGTTGATAGTTCTATACATTAAGCCTATTTATTTTTTAATAAAAAAGAAAAAATAGGCTTATTTGTTTTATTATATATTTTGCGTGTTAATTGAGTAGCCACTGGTTCCTGCTGTTATATGACTCCACGAAATTGATTCATATCTCAAAAGTATTTTTTCATGAGAGATTATGTTTGAACGATTATTTTTTTCGGGAATGATTGATTGAAGTCAACAATAGTTGCTTTTGTTATCTTTATTTAAAAGTATCTTTCTAACTTTCCAGATTGACTTATTCTGTAAAAACTAAACTCTGCATTTAATAATTCATTTACAGCTACTGAAACACCTAACAATGGAGATGATTTATCTATTGATTTTGTAAACAAAATGGGATGATGTACAGAGTTTTGCATTCGACTTATATTATAATCAATATCTAATACTTGCATTTGATCTTTGTGGCTTTCTTGATATCGATTTCCTATTGAATCAAGGGTTGAACAACCCGCTGATATTAACCCTTGTTTCTCACCTTGGGTTTTCATGAGTATCTGGCTTTTCATTTTATTTCCCCATGTGATATTTAGCTTTAGTAAGCCATTGTTTCTATCGTAAGGCAATAAAAATATCAAATAAATACTTAACCTACCGAGGTAAATTTGTTGCGTTTTTTACACTGAAATGATGACGATTTTTAAAGAAATAGTTCACAAGCCATTTTGAGTTAGGGTACTTATAATGCAGGGGTAGCCGAATATTCAAGACCACCGAAACCAAAGGCTATCCCCGGTGGTGATCTGTCCCCCGCCCCCAAAAACACAGATAATCTCCAAGGTTTATTACATTAAGGATTAATCCTGATTTTATCCGCGGTGAAATTAGCTACTCTTCCCTCATCTGATGTTCGGTCATTGACCTTATTATTTCTGAATCGGAATTTTAATCATGCGAATAATACCCTGGTTTATTGTTGGATTATCCGCCACCCTTCTTGCCGGTTGCGGCAGTTACGACCCCATCGACCGCACTATTGTCAGTTCTAAAGTCCTTCGTTCTACCGATGCCTTTAACCCGACCGTTACCAACCGGAGTGAAGATAGCTTTATTGGTTTCTCCTATGACCCGAAGAAAAAAGAGTTTCTGATAGTCGGGGAGAAATATTCCTATATTGCGCCGGTTGCAAAGAAAGTGCAGTTCATCATCGATACCCCGGCTATCCGCGATAATATCCGCGTGCGGTATCGTGATGAAAAGGGCTGGGGAGTCTGGGATTACAAACTGGTTGATAAAAACGGTATTCCGCTGGAGAAACCGGAGTTAAGTGATCTCACCTTAATTCTGTGTTTTAACAACACAGTTGCGCAGTCACAAATTGATGAATACAAAAGAACATTTGAATCAAGCCGGATTTATTTTACTCTTTTCCTGAAAGAGCCGTGCTTTTATTTCCCGTTGGGTGACAGCCGCGCGCAAATGTTTACCACCACGCCTGAATCAAAGCGGGCAATAAAAACAAAACTGCCGCGCCCGTTTCCGTATCTGATTGATACCGTCACAGCCAAAGACAAAGCCACACTGGAGTCTCAAAACCGCAAAGCAAAAGCCCTTTCTCCGCTGGCAACCGTTGCGGACGGCCTGCTGACATTTGGTCAGTATCTGGCACTTCCTTTCACTATCTGGCACTAAAAGTACAGGTTACGGATGAAAAAATATTTTTTGCTGCTCTCACTGCTCCCGCTGCTGAATGGTTGTATGTCCGATGAAGAATGGCGCGCCATGAAAGCCTCAGAAAAGGCGGCGGGCGAGCGGGAAATCTGTAAAAAGGGTTCGCTGACGCTCG
Organism: Morganella psychrotolerans; assembly: GCF_001676055.1. GTDB lineage: Bacteria > Pseudomonadota > Gammaproteobacteria > Enterobacterales > Enterobacteriaceae > Morganella > Morganella psychrotolerans_B. The sequence continues at coordinate 262,572 of NZ_LZEX01000042.1, forward strand.
GGCGGGATTACGCTCTGGCGGGTGTGGAAAGCGCGCCGGGTCTGGTGCAATACCGGGAACTGTGTGAAAAACACGACTTTGTGGTTGATCAAAAACAGTGGGACAGCGGACACAAGAGCGGCGTGGCACAATATTGCACCCCCTTGCAGGCCTATAAAACCGGGAAACAAAATTACATCTATGAAACCACTCTCTGCCGGGCAAAAGCTGCGCGGATATCTCAGCTCAATGCGGCATGGGCAATGGGACAGCGCTGGAAAGATATTAACTATCAAATAAACGAGCTGGAAACAGAATATAACGATCTGGAGAGTACCATCAGGGATCTGGACTACCGTAAAGACAGAATGGAAGATAAAGAGGATGCCCGCGAAGCCCGCTATCTGCTGCGTCGTCTGAAGCAGGAACAGCGTGATTCTGAACGGACTCTGCGCCAGTACCGCAGCCAACTGAGCGCGCTGGACAGCCAGAACCTCTCCGCTATCGTGAAATATAATTGATCAGACATATAACGGATAACCTGATGATAAAAATTGTCTCCGTACGGCGTATTTTGCTGCTCTCTCCGCTGCTTCTGCTGACGGCCTGCGGCGCTATTGGTAATGCCAGTGATAATTTTGATGCAGAGCAATATAATGCCTCTCCCGCCGGGATCGCTGAATCACAGGCGCGGGAAGCCGAACGCATGAAAGAGGTGCAGATTCTGCACGAAAAAGAGAAACAGGTTTGTCTGTCCTATCAGGCTGACTGGCGCAAAACCGGATATGATATCGGAACGCGGGGCGGCAACGCGCAATACTATAATTCAACTCTGCGTGATTGTGAGCGTTACAAGCTGAAATTCAATCAAAAACAGTGGGAAGCCGGTTATCAGCAGGGGCTGAAAGACGGTTACTGTGTTTATAATACCGCGCTGTATGTCGGGCCTGAGTACGCGTTTGATAATATGATGGAAACCTGTTCGCCGCTGCTTTCAGAGCGTCAGCGGCAGAATATGCTGATCTTTTTCACCAAAGGCCGGATCATTGCAGATCAGAAATCCGAACTGTCCGATGCGAAATACGAACTGTCTCAGCTGGAAAATAAACTGCGCTACAGTGATGACAGTGAGACTTCCCGCGAAGATCGCCGCGAGTACCGCTCGCTTAAACACACAGTGGCTGATTTACAGTACAGGCTGGAGCTGCTGCACTCTGAAGCACAGCGGCTGATACTGGAAACCGGCGGCCGGTAATATCAGCCGCCTGTATGAATACTATGCGGCAGGCAGGATCTCTGCCGCTATGGTATCCACTGCCTCTTTTAAATCTTCCAGCGTTATCTGTTGCTGTTTGTTACTCAGCTGAACCCCGTTATTCTTCCTGATCGCCTCAAGATGAGCCGTTTTCGTGACTGAATCTGTAATTTTCCATTCAAAAAAGAGATTGGTATCCGCATCCCGGTTACCGACCGCAAGCTGAGTTCCGGCAATAATCAGCATCACCGGCAGCACTTCATACGGCTTCATCTCTTTGTTTGTCAGACTGACCGAGGTTATCACCCCGCTGAAATGCAGCACTCCGGGAGCGGCAGTTTCCGTCAATGTATAATGTTTCGCCAGTTCCCGTTTGATTTGCTGATTAGTGTAGTTGAGCAACACAGTCATAAATTGTTTGCCCATCTGGTTATTTTTATTCAGCGGCCTGAAAGACACGGGGGTAAAAATAAGTTTGGTTTCCGGCTTGTCTGTCCTGAACTCCGTTGATGTCCATGCTTTTATTTTATTGCCGGACACCGTATCTTCTTCATTCAGACGCTGATAGTCACTCAGAAAACCTGATTGTTCCGTCGTATCAGGCAGGCGGCTTGAACATGCCGCCAGCAGAAAGAGCGCTGCCGCGGTTATGATGGATTTTGTGACTGTATTCTTTGTTGCTTTACTCTTTGTTGCTTTACTCTTTACTGCACAACACATATTACGCTCGGTATCTTTATGATTTTTAAAAAGTTACCGGGATGCTAACACTGAAAAATATAATAATATGAATAGAAAATGCGATTTACCCGGTTGTTGGGTATAACCCCTTTTACTCAGCGGCAAAAAACCGGCCGTAGCCGGTTTATATAATAACTTATTAATATCAAAGATAATTTATGCCAATGCCCGCGCCAGCAGGGAGATCGGATGCTCACATTTTTTGCTGGTGGACATTTCAATCTGCCATTTGCAGGTTTCGCAGTCACTGATCACCATATCAATGCCGCACTCTTCTATCTGGCGGAAAAGCGGCGAGCCAATGGCCTGCGAGGTTTCATAATTTTCTTTTTTGAAACCGTAAGTCCCTGCAATACCACAACATTGTGAATCCAGCACGATCAGTTCCACGCCGGGAATTGAGCGGATAAGTTCGAGTGAATACGCCGTCCAGCCCATTTTTTCCATATGACACGGAGTGTGATACCCCACTCTCAGCGGCGTATGACGCAGCTCAGGTTTGCGCCCTTCCTGCATCAGCCGGTAGAGGTAACGCGTCACCAGTTCAATGTTATCACGCAGCGGTGCGGTATCCACATCCAGAATATGCGGATATTCATCCCGCAGTGTGAATGCGCAGGTCGATGAGGTTGCAATAACCGGCATGTTCTGCTCAACAATAGCTTTAGTGAGCGATTCCACATTCACCGCCGCCTGTTTTTTTGCCTGTTTTTCAAAACCATTGGCGATCAGTGCCACACCACAGCATTTTTCCCGCTCCAGCAACTGCACACCGATCCCCATGCTGTTAAAAACGCGGATTAAATCTTTACCGAGCTGCGGATGGTTATAATTCACATAGCAACCATGGAAATAGGCGACCTGCTCACTGAATGTATTCTGTACCGCCTGCTGTTTTTTGTACCAGCGGCGGAAGGTTCCGAAAGAGTATTTCGGCAGTTCGCGGCGATGGTCGATTTTCAGTGCGGCATCCAGCAATTTACGCACCGGTTTCAGCCCGGTAATGGTATTCACAACCGGCGCAAACGGCGAGGAGAGCGATCCCATCAGGTCGGTATGGCTTAAAATCGCATCACGGATTTTCGGACGGGACGGATGATACGCCAGTTTTGCGCGCGCAATAATATCGCCGATTTTCACATCAGACGGACACGCCACTTCACAGCGTTTGCAGTTGGTACAGAGTGTCAGCGCATCGTCATACAGCATCGAATCTTTCAGGCGCAACCGCTCTCCGTCAGGACCGGCTTGTTTCGGACCCGGATAGTCCGGGTTAACTTTTGCCACCGGACAGTAAGTTGTGCATACCGTGCATTTTATGCAGTTCTCAAACAGTGTTTGTCCCGCGCTCATGCATTCACCTCCGTTTCATGCATTCCTTTTTTGTCAGCCGCCGCCTGCGTCAGGATCTGCTCTGCGGCGTACATGGCTGTCGCCAGTGATACCCCGGCGCCACACCCTTCCTGTAGCGGGTTATAGCCGCCCAGCACCGCGCCTATTGCATAAAGATTGGAAATTGTGCCGTTATCATCGGCCGGGTTCAGATGTGCATTTACCGCCACACCCGCCTCCATATAGCGCTGACGCGCAAACAAATCTGCTGATGTCCATGCATTGCGCGCCAGAGTTTGCGTTAAACGCAGATTGAGTAACGGCTCATAGATATGGTCAATATCACTGACCAATCCATTACTGAAGAAACTGCCGGATGCCAGAACAAATTGATCCGCCTGCAACGGAATATCGCCGTGATTACGGCTGAATAACTGTGTGATACGCGAGCCTTCGCGGCGTGCTGAAACCACCGTATCGCCCGGCATCACAAACCCGCCTGCGCGGCGAAATCGGTTCAGCAGCGCCTGGTGCAGACGGATCCCTAACAGAGAGGGTGGCAGCGTCGGTAACTGATACACGGTTTTACCGAGCTGTTGTTGCAAAAATGCCACCGCATCCCGGTCATCCAGACCAAAACAGGCGGGTAACACCAGCGCCTGCTCTGTGATACCACACTGTTTCAGTTCGTCTGCCAGCTCCTGCCGGTTCTGCGGGATATCCAGCAGGCGGGCAATATTAACAGAGCGGAATTCACTCGGATTATTACGCAGCTTATCCAGACACGGCAGATGAATAGTATAAGCCTGCGCCGGATGCCCCGAACGGGTGAGTGCTGCCGCCGTCATTTCTGCCTGAAAATCAAGAAACCCGGTGATACCGATAATGGCAAGCGGCGGCAGATCTGCGCTGTTTTTTTCCTGTAAAACCGGCACAACCGCAGGGCTGAGCCAGCTCATGCGCCATTGCCCCATCGGGGTTAAACGCCAGTGGTTTTTCTCTGCCTGCCCCTGTAATTGCAGCTCATCCTGTTGCAGCAGCGCCATTGCCTGACTGATTGCCCGGCGAACCCCGCATTCACCCATCACACTATAAGGATGAGACGGTGCCTGGCGCGCCAATTCGGCCAGAGCAGAAAAAGGCTCGGTCACCGGCTGCCCGTCCGGCAGAGCCGAGAGCAAATCCAGCGAGGCGGAGGAGAAATGCAGCGCGCTTTGTCCGGCACTGATAATCGCACAGCTCAGTCCGCTTTCCGCCAGTTTTACACCGCAGGTCAATCCTGCCAGCCCGCTGCCCGCTATCACCACATCATATTTCATACTGTTCTCCCTGCCCGTCATCTGCGCCGGTTTCCAGGCCGCAAAGCCCCTGATAAACCCAGCTGGTGAATTCACTTTCACGCAGCGCATTTCCCCATGCTATCGGGCGAACCCCTTTCCAGCGCTCATTGAGAAAATGCATCAGTTCTGTTTCCGATTTTTCCGCTGTGGTGACCTTCAGCTGTGTCAGTAAACCGGCGGCACGACAGGCACACAGTTCGCCCTGACAGGTTCCCATACCCACACGGGTACGGCGGCGTAAATCGAGCAGGTTTTTCACTGTCAGACTTTCCACCGCATAACGCACTTCACCGGCGGTGACAGCTTCACATTCGCATACCAGGCTTTTATCAAGGCGCGTGGTGTGCGGCAGTTGTGCAGCACGGTCGCCGTGACGATAAACCGCAGAGCCGCGTAGTGGTGCCGGCAGAGAAATGACTTTACGCAGCGTTTGCTCAGCCGACTGTGCAGAGCCCGGCAGCGGTTCATCGGCTGTTGAGCAGAGCGCGGCGTGTCCGAGTTTTTCGCACACCATATTTGTTGCCCATTCTGCCATCAGGCGATATGTCATCAGCTTGCCGCCGGTGATCGTCATAAAGCCGCGCAGTCCGTCGCGTTTTTCGTGATCGAGCAATACGATGCCGCGGCTGATATTGCGCCCGGTAGGATCATCATCTGCCGCCACCAGCGGGCGGACACCTGCGTATGCCCGCAGAATACGCGCCTGCGCCATAGCCGGTGCCAGGCGTGACCCTTCGCGGATCAGCGTATCCACTTCATCCGCGGTGACAATCATGTTGTCGATATCATCATAGGGAATATGAACTGACGTGGTGCCGATAAGCGAAATGGTATCGCCCGGCACCAGGATATCGGCATCACTCGGTTTACGGCAGCGGTTGATCACCCGCTGGTTGATACGGTGTCCGAGGATCAGGAGCGATCCTTTGGCAGGCAGCATGTTAATGCGCAAATCCGCGTACTCCGCAATGCGCTGTCCCCAGATCCCCGCCGCATTCACCACCACATTGGCATACAGCGGATAGCGGCGCTGTTCATGATGATCATAAACCTCCACACCAATGACCTGATCGCCATGACGTAAAATGCTCATCACTTCGTGGTACGTCAGCACCTGCGCGCCGTGTTCGCGGGCATCCAGCATATTGGCGGCGGTCAGACGGAACGGATCGACCGTGCCGTCCGGCACTTTAACCGCACCGAGCAGTGCCGGGTTAACGGATGGCTCAAAACGCAGCGCCTCTTCCGGCGACATCTGTTGTGTATCAATGCCCGCTTCACGGCAGGCATCCATAAATGTGTTCTGATACTCAGGGGCGTCTTCCGGCAGTGTAATGAATAACCCGCCGGTATCGTCAACACAGTGACGGGCTATCCGCCGTAAAATACGGTTTTCCGCAATACACTCACGGGCGGATTCAGGATCGGTCACCGCATAACGCGCGCCGCTGTGCAACAGACCGTGGTTACGACCGGTCGCGCCGGTCGCAATATCAAACCGCTCCAGTAATAGTGTACGCAAACCGCGCCGGGCACAGTCCCGAGCCATCCCGGCACCGGTTGCCCCGCCACCGATAATAATGACATCGGTTTCATTTACAGGTGAATCAGACATATGTTCCTCTCAGTCACATTCCTTTTGTACCCTTATTCATTCAAACTGCAGGTTCGTTGGCTACGCTCATCCAGCCGGGTCACATACTAGTGTATGCTCCCCGTCTGTTTTCCCTTGCCGCCTTCCTGCATCCTGAATGACGTTGGGTATATTATAGAGAGAGCTTAGCCTGTTTTTACAACGCCGTGATTGATAATGAGCAAAAACGAAAATAAAAACGCAAAATCGGCGCGAAAAAAACCATAGTCGTGATGAATGTCACATACCTGCAACACCTGTTATTTTTACCGGTGAAATACCCGAAAACTGACTGATTTAGCAGATATTTTCATGCCGACTCACACTGCTACCATTTATTTATTGTTAAGCCAATAATATGCGCTATGCTTTTATCGCTAATTATCTGTTTACTCTATATATTCGCCTTAACGTAAAAGAAACAAAATAATATACAAATAAATAATTACTCAAGTTATCACACTGAGTTACAAGGTAATCATCCGTAAAAACGTACAATTAGCGATGAAAACCCTTGGTTACATCAAATTTAAACGATCCGCTATTCGCTATACTTCAGACAAGGCATCATTTTATTACGAATCTGTAACCGCGAATGATTGGTATTCCAATCGACTGAAAGGATTCGGTTACTGATAACAATTTTAAATATTCGTTTTAGATCCATTTTTGTATTTTAACTTTCGATTTACCTGAACAATGGAGAAGCACAGTGCAAACCTTTAATGCCGATATCGCAATTATCGGGGCTGGTGGTGCCGGGTTACGGGCAGCAATTGCTGCCGCAGAAGCCAACCCGCACCTGAAAATTGCTCTGATCTCAAAAGTCTACCCGATGCGCAGCCATACCGTTGCCGCAGAAGGCGGCTCTGCGGCTGTGACGCAATCCCATGATTCCTATGATTATCATTTCAATGATACGGTGTCCGGGGGCGACTGGTTATGTGAGCAGGATGTAGTTGAGTATTTTGTTGAGCATTGTCCGGCTGAGATGACTCAGCTGGAACTGTGGGGCTGCCCGTGGAGCCGCAAAGAAGATGGTTCCGTGGATGTCCGTCGTTTCGGCGGGATGAAAATCGAGCGGACCTGGTTTGCCGCCGATAAAACCGGCTTCCACATGCTGCATACGCTGTATCAGACCTCGCTGAAATACCCGCAAATCCAACGTTTTGATGAGCATTTTGTTCTCGATATTATTGTCGATGAAGGTCAGGCCCGTGGTCTGGTGGCACTCAATATGATGGAAGGCACGAAAGTTCAGATCCGCGCCAACTCAATCATTATGGCAACCGGCGGCGCAGGACGTGTTTACCGTTATAATACCAACGGCGGTATTGTGACCGGCGATGGTATGGGAATGGCCTTCCGCCACGGTGTTCCGCTGCGGGATATGGAGTTTGTCCAGTATCACCCGACCGGTCTGCCGGGCTCAGGCATTCTGATGACAGAAGGCTGCCGTGGTGAAGGCGGGATCCTGGTTAATAAAGATGGCTATCGCTATTTGCAGGATTACGGTATGGGACCTGAAACCCCGCTCGGTCATCCTGAAAACAAATACATGGAACTCGGACCGCGCGATAAAGTATCTCAGGCATTCTGGCATGAGTGGCGCAAAGGCCGCACAGTGAAAACAAACCGTGGTGATGTGGTTTATCTGGATCTGCGCCATCTCGGTGAGAAAAAACTGCTTGAGCGCCTGCCGTTTATCTGTGAATTATCAAAAGCCTATGTCGGTGTGGATCCGGTAAAAGAGCCGATCCCGGTTCGTCCGACCGCGCACTACACTATGGGCGGCATTGAAACTGATCAGTATTGTGAAACCCGGATCAAAGGGCTGTTTGCGGTCGGTGAATGTTCGTCTGTCGGCCTGCACGGGGCTAACCGCCTTGGTTCAAACTCACTGGCAGAGCTGGTGGTCTTTGGTCGTCTGGCAGGGGAACAGGCAGCAAAACATGCGCAGGAAACCCATTCCGCCAACAGTAATGCTATCGATGCCCGCACAGCGGATATCGAAAACAACCTGAAAGCACTGATGAACCAGAAAGGCACAGAAAACTGGGCAAAACTGCGCGATGAAATGGGCGAGTCCATGGAAGAAGGCTGCGGTATCTACCGGACGCCGGAACTGATGCAGAAAACAGTCGATAAACTGGCCGAGCTGAAAGAGCGCTTTAAACGGGTTGAAATCACCGATCACTCCAGCGTTTTCAATACTGATCTGCTGTATACCATTGAATTAGGATTTGGTCTGGATGTGGCGGAATGTATGGCGCACTCGGCAATTAACCGCAAAGAGTCCCGTGGTGCACACCAGCGTCTGGATGAAGGCTGTACGGAGCGTGATGACGTCAACTTCCTGAAACATACCCTCGCTTTCCATAATCCGGATGGCTCGCCGCACCTGGAATACAGTGATGTGAAAATCACCAAATCCGCGCCGGCAAAACGTGTTTACGGCGGCGAAGCTGCTGCGGCTGAACAGGCGAACAAAGAGAAGGAAAACGTCAATGGCTGAGATGAAAATGCTGAAAATGTCCGTCATGCGCTATAACCCGGAAACGGATAATGAGCCGCATCATGTGACCTATCAGGTGCCTTACGATGAGCAGACTTCACTGCTTGATGCGCTGGGCTATATCAAAGATAACCTGGCGCCTGACCTCTCATACCGCTGGTCATGCCGTATGGCTATCTGCGGCTCCTGCGGCATGATGGTCAATAAAGTACCGAAACTCGCCTGCAAAACATTCCTGCGGGAATATCCGCAAGGAATGCAGGTTGATGCTCTGGGAAATTTCCCGGTCGAGCGCGATCTGGTGGTCGATATGACACACTTTATTGAGAGTCTGGAAGCGATTAAGCCTTATATCATCGGTAATGATCGCAAGCCGTCCGAAGGACCGAATAATCAGACACCGGGACAGATGGCAAAATATCATCAGTTCTCAGGCTGTATTAACTGCGGTCTTTGCTACGCCGCCTGTCCGCAGTTCGGGCTGAATCCGGAATTTCTCGGCCCGGGTGTCCTGACTCTGGCGCAGCGTTACAACACTGACAGCCGCGACCATGGCAAGAAAGAGCGTATGGCGCAAATCAATGGTGATAACGGCGTGTGGACCTGTACATTCGTGGGCTACTGCTCTGAAGTCTGTCCGAAACATGTGGATCCGGCGGCAGCAATTCAGCAGGGGAAAGCCGCCAGTGCGGAAGACTTTATTATTGCCCGTCTGAAACCACAATAAGGAAGAGAGAGATGACGACCAAACGTAAACCTTATGTGCGTGAAATGACACCGACATGGTGGAATAAGCTCGGCTTTTACCGTTTTTACATGGTGCGCGAAGGCACGGCGGTTGTTCAGCTGTGGTTCAGCCTGCTGGTGATGTACGGCGTTTACTGCCTGAAAGGCGGTCCCGCTGACTGGGCAGGTTATGTCCAGCTGCTGCAAAACCCGGTTGTGGTGTTAATCAATATTCTGACACTGGCCGGTACGCTGCTGCATACCATCACCTGGTTCCAACTGGCACCAAAAGCAGTTAACATTGTGATTAAAAACGAAAAAATGGGACCGGAGCCGATTGTTCGCGGGCTTTGGGTGGTTACCATCATTGTTAACGCCGTTATTCTCGCCGTTGCACTGCTGTGATAAGGAAGGAAGCCGAAATGATTAATCCGAATCCGAAACGCTCACAAGAACCGGTTTTCTGGGGTTTGTTTGGTGCGGGCGGTATGTGGAGTGCGATTGTTGCACCTGCCGTTATTGTGCTGCTGGCCTTTATGCTGCCGTTTGATATGGCGCATGGTGCGCTCAATTACGGGCGGATACTGGCATTTTGTCAGAGCTTCATCGGTAAAGTGTTCCTGCTGCTGATGATTATCCTGCCAATCTGGTGTGCGCTTCACCGCCTCCACCACTGTATGCATGACCTGAAAATCCACGTCCCTGCCGGACGCTGGGTATTTTATGGTTTAGCCGCGATCCTCAGTGTGATGGCTGTAATTGGTGTGTTTACCCTGTAATCACGGTAACTGCCTGATCAAAAAGACCGGCTCTTTTGAGCCGGTCTTTTTGTTATTGCACCATTATTATCTATTATGCCACTTCTGCCATATTCAACTGCCAATAGCTGAGCTGAACATGAGAAAGCCCGCGAAACGTCAGTGTGGCAGGCTGCGCGGGAAAATAACGGTTACTCATTACCGCTACACCATCATTGATAAAAATCTCAACACTGGAATGATCAGTAAAAATGTGGAGTTGTGTCACTTCACCCTGCCAGTAACGATGCAGCCAAACGCCGCTGATCAGACTGCGGCGTGATAAACGGACTTCCTGTCCGTCATAGGAAAAAATCAGCTGTTTACTGAAATTAAGAATAAGCGGTCCGGTCAGTTTGATGATAACTTCCAGGCGTCTGGCATTAAGCTCCAGGGCATTATCTGCCTCACCCGACCACTGTCCGCCTGCCCCGCGCAGTTGTTTAAGCTCGCTGAGCGGTTGCTGATACAAATGCCCTTTGCGCAATGACAATTCACGCGGACAGGTCATCTGGTGGATCCAACCGTTTTTGATAGTCGGTTGCAACATTTCTTCACCATCAGGCACCCCCATCCAGCCAATCATAATACGGCGGCCATCTTCAGCGAGTGATGTCTGCGGTGCATAAAATTCAAACCCGGCATCCACTTCATTCACCTGAGGTTTATGGTGGTAAATTTTGCTTTCATAATCGAACTGTCCGACCAGATAAGTGCTCGGATAGGTATTAAGGAAGCGGGTTGCTTCACGGGGCATTCCCTGAGGACAGCATAATAAAATCCATTCACTGTTCAGTTTAAACAGATCCGGACACTCCCACATATATCCTGCATCGCCCAGGCCACCATAATGACTGCCGGCCAGGATACCGCGCAGCGTCCAGTCGCCCAATTCAGTAGTATCGTACAGCAGTACCCTGCCTTTATCATTATTGTCACGGGCACCCAGCACCATATACCAGCGGTCATTATGCCGCCAGATTTTCGGATCACGCACATCACTGCTGTACCCTTCCGGCAGCCCGAGTACCGGTCCGTATTTTTCAAATCCACCGTCAGGTTTCTCCCGCGCCAGACACTGCCTGGACATCCGGGAGCCGTCACTGTATTCAATATTACCGGTATAACAGAGTGTCAGAGTGCCTTCGTTATCCACCGCACTGCCGGAAAAGCATCCGCCGGAATCATTATTTCCGGAAGGCAGCAGCGCAACCGGTGCATGAAACCAGTGAACCAGGTCTTCTGAGTGCCAGTGTCCCCAGCATTTTTTCTCATGCTCACAGCCGAAAGGATTCCATTGATAAAACAGATGCCAGCGACCTTTATGATAAATAAATCCGTTAGGATCATTCATCAGACCGCAGACTGGCGCGGCATGCCAGCCGGATAATGCGGATCCCGCTGTGCACGCCCCTGATGCTTCATTAAGGCCTGAATAATCCCTGACAGCAGTGTCGCCTGAACCATATACTTATCCTCGGTGTTATCTTTCAGAAACCATGAAACCATAAACACGGTACTGAATGCGAGTACCATTCCCTTCAGATAATTCAGAATCTGTACCCAACGTCATTCAGGATTCAGGCGGACTGAGTGCCGCCAACAAACCTGCTGTTTGAATGAACAAGGATATATCATTACTGTCTGTCATCCGGGTGATTTTATTGTCCGGTACATAACCGGCAATCGCATTGATACAGAGATAAGAACTTCGTGAACATATAATGAAGTTACATACTACCGGGTTAAATCACAGGTTTTCAATATCACTAAATCATTTAATTTCATAATTAATATTTATCACAAACCAGATCATTGTGCGATAAGAAAAAAACAAAAAACCCGCATATATGCGGGTTTATACATAACAAAAATCGAATTATTCCTTTATGACAGTACCTGTACAAAAATTAAGATTAACCTTTATACAAACAGATGTTTTCAAAAAAAATAAAACTAATTTTTGTTATTGCTTGTTCATAAAAAGCGGTAATTAACCTAATAATTTACCGAACAGTTTACCAACAACAGGGATACCTTTCAGAGCAGTCTCAACACGGCCACCCAGTTTGTTACCCATACCACCAACCAGTGCTGCGCCTTTTTCTCCGCCAAATTTAGTACCGATACGGCCACCAAATGAAGTCATAGCATCCTGCAGACGACCAGCACCAGAAACGGTATTAACTTCAACGATATTTAATTCTTTCATTTTTAATCCTTTACGCCCATCCCGGGCAATATAATGTATATATCCATATTAAAGTACTGCGATAATATGCTTATCGCCACTTTTTATTTTGTCACGCAATTAATGTGACGCGGCTATTATAATCCCGGAAACATAAAGAAACAAAGTTCTAAATGATTATTTAATTCATGACGAAAAGTGTTTTACACTATAAATACAAACATTAAATATTAATATTACTTATATCTGAATGCGATGACTATTACGTGCAAATCTTAGCCAGAAAATCATAGTGATAAAAAAAAAACACCCGATGATAATTCGGGTGTTTTTTTTAAAACCGAAAAAACCGGCAGGAATACTATGCGTTACCACGCAGAAAATAAGAAACATCTTCTTCAACACTTTCCATTGCCAGCAAAGCATCCAGCGTATCGCGGGCTTCCTGCTCATCAATAATGCTCATCGCAAAACCGACATGCACTAATACCCATTTGCCCAACATAGCTGCCGTTTCACCTTCACAAACCAGCGCGATGTTTACATCCCGTCTGACACCACATACTTCAACTTGCGCATTGTCTGTCGCAGATTCACCTACAGTGACAATTTGCCCGGGAATACCTAAACACATAACCGGCTCCTGATTTGCTAAAATACCCTTACGGGGTTATTCAATTTCGATTTGCTTCACCTGCATGGCATCGCTGCTGTCTACCTGAAGATTATGACTGCCGCAATGCGGACACCCGGTACTTAATCCGGGCACACTGACCATCTTCTGACAGTCACGGCACCAGGCTTGTGCCGGTACAATGGTAACATGCAGCTCAGCACCTTCCGCCACCGAATCACGGCAAACGATATCAAAACAAAAATGCAGCGCATCCTTTTCAATACAGGACACGGTACTCAGTTCAAGCCAGACTCCGGTAACGCGCTGCGCCCCGCTCTGTTTTGCCTGCTGTTCAATAATATCAAGCGCATTCTGACATAACGTAACTTCATGCATCAGCCGGGCCTCAGGACATCAGATCAGCCGGCATTTCAAATGCTGCACGGCGACGGCGCTCTTTTACAATCTCATCCATACGATTACGGTCAACAACGATCAGTGCCTGAGTCGGACACACTTCCACACATGCAGGACCACCCGCACGGGTATGACAAAGATCGCATTTATGGGCTTCAGCACGATACTGCGGGATAGTATTCAGTGCGGTAGCCATCTGTGCAACCGGACGGCTGATCACTTCCATAGTGCCGTAAGGACAGGCAATCACACAGGTTTTACAGCCGATACATTTTGATTGATCGACATAAACAAAATCATCTTTACGGCTGATGGCACCGTTCGGACACACATTGGCACACGGCGCATCTTCACACTGGCGGCAGACAACCGCTGTACTGACCGTGTACCCTTTCATTACATGGATACGGGGGAAAAAACCGTCCTGAACCATGGTTTCAATACCGGTTTCCTGCTCTTGATGAGCAACGACACAAGCGACCTCACAAGTGTGACAGCCAATACATTTTTTTGGGTCTGCAATGATGAAACGGTTCATCATACTCTCCTGAATGATACACGACGACCTCACACCCGGCGCTCCCGGTGCAGCCATCTTTTGATTAGAATAATCAGAAAATAAGCATGCATCGTGCCAGTTTCGCATTTTTTTTTAAAATTCAGTGAAATCAGCGTATTAATAAATAGTACTATCGTACTGTGTGCCATACTAAAAATAGTCGTCACACAATTCGACATTTTTGACGATAATTTTTTTATCGTTATGTGTCATAATATATTAAGTTTTCACCCCGCAGAAAAATAGGGGATTGGATCAAACTTAAATCAGACAACGATATTCTTTTTTTATAGAGTCATTACAATAATGGTTATTACCTCTCTGAAACTTATTTATACCTATAACTATTCAGAGCAGGATTATTTTTAAGAGCAAACCGTCCAATCAGGAATGATAAAGACGAACACGAGCGGAGACGTTGTGGACAATACTGAAAAGACCGAACACATACGCCATGAACGTGACCAGTACAGAATATTGGTTGATATCACAAATTCTGTCCTGTCCCATCTGGAGATGGATGGATTAGTTGCTGAAGTATCCCGTGAAATTCACCGGTTTTTCGGACTGAGTCAGATAAGTATTGCACTGTGTGACAACTACAGTTCTGCGGTATATCTTTGTTATTCAAGTTATTATCAGCGCACTAAACCGGTTGAGAAAACACTGTACCATCTGAATGAACTGCATCCGGATTTGGCACAGGTGCTCGACAGCAATCAGCCTATGCGACTGACACTCAACAGCGGAACACAAGATCCGCTGTATCAGCATGTCTGTGCCCAGGGAATGTCAGAGACACTGCTGCTCCCCCTGGCTTTTAACCATAAACCACTTGGTGTTTTGGTGTTATCCCATGAAAACAATACTGTTTTTACGGATGATAGCTGCAATTTACTGAAACAAATTGCGGCCCGGTTTGCAATTGCTGTCGATAATGCGGCGGCTTACGGGGAAATTACCCGTCTGAAAGACAGCCTGAAGCATGAAAATCTGTGGCTGAATGAACAGATTCATAATAATGAAAGCTTCAGTGAAATCATTTTCCAGAGTGATGCAATGCGCAACATTCTTGAGCAGGTGGACCTGGTTGCCAACAGTGACAGTACGGTACTGATCCTCGGCGAAACCGGTACCGGGAAAGAACTTATCGCCCGGGCAATCCATCGTCTGAGCGCCCGCCATCACCGCAGTATGATTAAAATGAACTGCGCGGCTATCCCGTCAGGATTGCTGGAAAGTGACCTGTTCGGACATGATAAAGGCGCGTTTACCGGGGCTGCCACAACACACATCGGCCGCTTTGAAATGGCAGATAAAAGCACGCTGTTCCTGGATGAAATTGGTGATATGCCGTTGGATCTCCAGCCAAAGCTGCTGCGGGTATTACAGGAGCGGGAGATTGAACGGATCGGCGGTAATAAGGTTATCCCGGTGGATGTCCGGCTGATAGCCGCCACTAACCGTAACCTGAAATCGATGACAAATGACCGTGAGTTTCGTGAAGATCTCTACTATCGTCTGAATGTGTTTCCTATCTGGATCCCGCCGCTGCGTGACCGTCCTGAAGATATTCCGTTACTGGCGACCTGGTTCACACAAAAGATTGCACAGCGGATGAACCGGAAAATTGACTGTATTCCCCGCGATTCACTGGAAAAACTGGCCCGTTATCCGTGGCCCGGTAATGTGCGCGAGCTGGAAAATGTCATTGAACGGGCTGTTATCCTCACGCGCGGTAACACATTGAATATCCAGTTGCATGAGCTTAATATCCCAAAGCAGTCCCGCCTGAAAACGGCGCTTGAAACCCCAAGTTCACTGGAAAAACGGATGCAAACCACCGCACCGGAAAATGATGATGAAGAGCGGAACCGGATTATTGATGCCCTGAAAGCAACCAATGGTGTCGTCGCGGGAGCCCGCGGAGCTGCAACGCGTCTGGGACTGAAACGCACCACGTTATTATCCCGTATGCAACGGTTAGGTATTTCTGTACAGGATATATTTGAAGAAGATAATCATTAGTCGAATATTTGTTTTTATAAATACCCGTTTAAATAAGAATGCGTCTCAAGAAAAAGTATTTCGCAATTAAACCGAACATACCCGTCTTAATATGTTCACTTACTCTTTATGCAAGACATTGTCAGCCGAAATCAAAAACTGAATTAATACCGTTTAATTATTAATTTAATAATTAAACAATAATAAAAAACCAGCGGTCATTTCTGAGCGCTGGTTTTTTTATCATATTACGACGACCAAATTAACACCCTTCAGCGGCTTCCCGCAGGCGGCGCTTAATCGCAGTATATTCCTGAACGACATAATGTTCAGCCTTATGCTGATCCGCAATAGGTTCAATGCGTACCGCACAGTATTTATATTCCGGTGTTTTGGTAATCGGGCTGAGGTTTTCTGCCACCAGCTCATTACACGCACCAATCCACCACTGGTAAGTCATGTAAATCGCCCCTTTGTTAGGACGATCGTTGACATTTGCACGGGTGATAACTTTACCCTGACGGGACGCGACCCAAACCAGTTCCTGATCTTTAATGCCGAGTTCTTTCGCATCAGCGGTATTGATCTGAACAAAGCCAGGTTCATCTGCCAGTGCAGCCAGTGCTTTACAGTTACCGGTCATTGAACGGCAGGAGTAGTGACCGACTTCGCGGACTGTTGCCAGTACCATCGGATATTCATCACTCAGCTTATCAATCGGCGGATGCCAGTCACAGGTATAGAACTGCCCTTTGCCGTTCGGGGTATCAAACTGCCCGCCGTCATACAGGTATTCTGTTCCCTGGTCACTGTCATCAACGTCACGGCACGGCCACTGGATATACGCCAGATCCGCCATTTTTTCGTACGTTGCACCATAATAGATAGGGCAGAGTTCACGTAACTCATCCCAAATCTCTTTGGTGTTGTTGTAGTGCATCGGGTAACCCATCGCTGTGGACATCAGACTGATAATTTCCCAGTCTTTTTTCACATCACCGACCGGCTCAACCGCTTTATAGAAGCGCTGGAAGCCGCGATCCGCTGCGGTATAAACACCTTCATGTTCGCCCCAGGATGTCGCAGGGAAAATAACGTCAGCAATTGCCGCCGTTTTGGTCATAAAGATATCCTGGACTATCAGCAGCTCCAGTTTGTCGAAAGTACGACGGATAGTGGCCAAATCCGGCTCAGTCTGGAGCGGATCTTCACCCATCACGTAGTGTGCTTTCAGCACGCCTTCATCAATAAAGTGCGGAACTTCACTTAACGGAATACCTAATTCTTCCGGCATTTTATCAATGCCCCAGAATTTGGCGAATTTCTCCAGTGATGCTTTATCTTCCACATACTGATAGCCCGGCAGTGTATTCGGCAGTGCGCCCATATCACAGGCACCCTGAACGTTATTCTGACCACGGACAGGGCCGACACCAACATGCGGTTTACCCATGTTACCGGTCAGTAACGCCAGACTGGTCAGTGCGCGGACAGTTTCCACACCCTGATAGAACTGCGTAACACCCATACCCCACAGAATGACCGCGTTTTCAGCTTTCGCATACATACGGGCGGTTCTGCGGATATCTTCGGCTTTAAGACCTGTTGTCGCTTCCACTGATTCCGGTGTGTATGGCGCAACTAACGCGCGATACGTATCGAATTGCTCTGTATGTGCATCGATAAAGGCTTTATCGTGCAGATTCTCTTCGATAATAACATGCGCAAATGCATTGATAAGCGCAATGTTAGAGCCGTTTTTCAGTGGTAAGTGAATATCTGCAATACGCGCAGTTTCAATATAACGCGGATCACAAACAATAATCTGAGCACCCTTCTCTTTCGCTTTAAGAATACGACGGGCGACGATAGGGTGTGAGTCTGCGGCATTGTAACCGAAGACAAAAATACATTTGGTATCTTCAATCTCAACGATTGAATTACTCATTGCGCCATTACCGACCGAACGCTGCAGACCTGCAACCGAAGGGCCGTGTCAGACACGCGCACAGCAGTCGATATTATTACTACCGACCGCTGCACGTACGAATTTTTGCATCACAAAGTTAGCTTCATTACCCGGACCACGGGATGACCCGGTAGTCATAATCGCTTTCGGGCCATACTTCGCTTTAATATCCAACAGACGGGAACTGGCAAACTCAATCGCCTCTTCCCAGGAAACGGGTTCCAGTTTGCCACCGCGTTCGCGGCGGATCATCGGACTCTTTAAGCGGGGGGTTAAAATCTTGGTGTCATGAATGAAGTCCCAGCCGTAATACCCTTTCAGGCAAAGCTCTCCTTCATTGGTGTGACCATTTGCGCCCTCCGCGCCAATGATCTTCCCGTTCTCCACCTTCAGGTTAATTTTACAACCTGAGGCGCAATACGGGCAGACGGTGATGATTTTTTCCATCAACATTGCTCCTATATCGTATCTTAGCGGATAAATACCGCCTTATCGCCACCAATCATGCAGGGTTTATGCCAGTTTTAAGATTTAAACTGAATTTCTTTAACCTGTTGAATGCTTTTATATTATTTTTATATTGTTTTTATAATTAATAACTGTGACAGGCGACGGTACGGACGGACTCGTCAAAAATGTCGAACTTTTCTCACCGCTATCAGGTGATGACACTGACACCGGCAGGTTACTTCAGAACAACTTTACAATTGCATGATGAATTATATACCCTTATTCATTCAAACTGCAGGTTCGTTGGCTGCACTCAGCTAGCTGGGTCACATAGTTTACCTATGCTCCCCATCTATCTTCCTTTGCCGCCTTCCTGCATCTTGAATGACGTTGGGTAAAACAATGATAAAGAAGTGTATGATGATGGTGATCAATCATCCGTGCGCTGGTTTTTTCCCGTATTTCATAACAGTTTGCGAATAATTTCGCCCTGATTGTCGATATCGGTTCCGGGGTGCTGCTCTACAATGACAATGACTTAATTTTGCTGCTCTTTCCCGCCTGATAATGCGCGTGGCTCCGCGTATTATCAAAATAATAAAAGAGAGATAAATACCTGATATGAAAGTTAATGATATTTTAATTGCCCTGCTGGTTGCCGTGATTTGGGGGGTAAATTTCGTGGTCATTAAAGTGGGGGTAACCGGCATTCCGCCATTATTCCTCGGTATGCTGCGCTTTCTGTTTGTTGCGATCCCCGCCGTATTTTTTATTCCACGCCCGAAAATTGCCTTCAGCCGCCTGGTTATTTACGGCCTGACTATCTGCTTCGGTCAGTTTGCATTTTTGTTCAGTGCCGTAAAAGCCGGAATGCCGGCAGGTATTGCCTCTGTCGTGCTCCAGTCTCAGGTCTTTTTCACCATCGTGCTCGGCGGATTGATCCTCAAAGAGTCACTTAAATTCAGCCAGGTAATTGGTATTATTGTTGCGGTTGTGGGCCTGACTGTACTGGCAAAAGGCGGGGATTCCGGCAGTCTGACGGACATTCCTTTTATGGCACTGATGATGACGTTGGCAGGCGGTTTTTCCTGGGCATGCGGTAATATCTGCAACCGTCTGATAATGAAAGAAACGCCGGATTGCAACGGAATGTCACTGGTGGCATGGAGTGCACTGGTACCGATTATTCCGTTTATTCTGATGTCACTGTATGTTGAAGGTGCGGACGCAATTATCAGCAGTATCTCTCATATCAGCCTGCTGACCGTGGGGGCGATTATGTATCTTGCCTATCTCTCCACCTTTGTCGGTTATACATTGTGGAGCCGTTTATTAGGCCGCTATGAAACCTGGCGGGTAACACCATTTGCCTTACTGGTGCCGTTCGCGGGAATTGCCAGCAGCGCGCTGTTGCTGGGTGAAACCATCACTATGATGCAGTTCGCCGGTCTTGGCTTTATTATGGCGGGGCTGATTTTGACGGTGTTCGGTAAGCGGTTGGTGTCGATGCTGACACGCAAACAATCGGTCTGAGCAAAAAGGCGGCAAATTTGCCGCCTTTTTAAACCATCAGCCGGACATTAACGCTAATTTCTTTTGCCGTTCTCCCACTCTGCATTATCATGAAGAGACTCACGGCTCTCATACAATGAATTCTCTGTTGTCATATTATGCAAAGAAGGACGTGGTGAATCCGGTACCGGTGGCGGTGTCTGTTCTGCCGCAGGCCGATACCCGTCAATCTCCTCATACAAAGGGTCGCTAATCTCACTGTAAAGTGATTCAGATAATACCGGTCTGGCTGAATCCGGCACCTGTGGCGCGGACGGCTGGCAGATATCGGCCATATCATCAGCGGAAACATAGATATTTTCAGTACCGGTATATCCGGTATGATCATACACAGAAGCATACGAAGTATCGCCACCCATGCTGTCATAAACTGTATTTTCCGGCTGAGCATCAAAGCCGGGTAATGACTGTGCCGGACGCGAAGCCATATCCATGGTTATCTCTCTGCCGGGTTTTGCGCTGCCCTGCAGCCCGCTGAGATGATTACCGAATGACGAAAGCACATTGGAAAAAGCAGATTTAATTGCATTCCAGGCATTTGATAATATTGACTTTATCCCGGATGAACTGACGTATGACGATGAGCTGTCTATGCCCGCTGAACTATATATTTCATTATCCATGTGCTGAAGCACCTGGCTTGCTTGTGTTCCCTGAACTGCTCCCATAATAACTCCCTTTATGGTGTTTTAAGATCCGGATTTTACTTCTTTATGCAGATTTATCAGTGTATTAAACTGCTCAGAAGTCTGCACCATTTTTGAACAACCCGTTTCACGTAACTGTAAAATTATTTCCTCAGGTGTATTCTTGTTACCCTGCTTCAATATTTCCATTGCCCCGGCAACAACGCCGGTACGACCGATTCCGGCACTGCAATGAATAAATGGCTGAGGGTTGTAACTACTGTCTTGTTTAACCTTCTGCTCAATTTTCTGATTAATACCTGAAACCAGTTTCGTCAGTGTCGAAGAATCAACAGTAGTACGGTCTTCCCAGTTATTAACATGTATAACTGATATAGGTGTTGTTTTACCGTTTACTGTTATTTCTATCCGGTAATTATGCAATTCCAGGTTACCTGCCATTGCAGTACGCGCTGCCGGGTTAAATTTGCATGCGACAGAAACATCGCTATATTGATCACTTTCTTTGAAATAAGCAGGAAGCCTCCTGCCCTCAATATCCTTATCAGAAGAAAGCACGACCAATACCGCCGGTTTTTGATCTGCCAGCATACATAGATGGTCGCGAAGTCCTTCTGGTTTGGGGAACTGACTGCGCATCGCCAGATCCATCCCGTCAACCTTCATTTGGTTTGCAGGCAAACCTTTGCCTTGTGGTGTAAACAGCTGGGTTGCTGCACAGGTATCAATATTACCAAAGCGTTGGTGATTGGTTCTGGCAATAAAATTGTCCGGATCAAGCCGGTCTGATGTTTTTATTTCCAATTGCTTGAAAGCATTTCCCGACATGCCCGTTTTCATATCCTGAACAAAAGGTGTCAGTTTAGGTGCTGCTCTGCGTTGTGCCAGTGATAAATGCGCCCCCTCACCCGGTGCGCGTACCTGTAATGATGGCGGAGATGGTGCATGAAAAGATGGAGGCTGCATAAATTCATGCATCCGTGACGGGGGAACCGGGGCAGGTCTTGATGGCGGCTGCATAAATACCGGTGTTTGCGGCAGTGGCTTCGCTGTTGGTGCTGAAACGTTATACACCGCATTACGATGGTTTGGATCTGCAGTTGTGTGATGCTGACGTAACTGAACACTATCTGAAAGCGTATTATCCGGCCGTGGTAATGGTGCCGGAGGGCGGCGTTGCGTCCCCTGTAATTCCATTGTCCGCCCGTGATGCTGTACTGATTTCGGCGGCAAAGACGGAGGTGTATCCTGCTCCCGATTGTTCTGAACAGATAAGTGCTGATGAATATAAGGCATCATAATTCCTTTTATAATTAATGAAGCGCCAGCAGATAATCGGCAGACTTTAAAATATATTCAAATAACTCAATGACCTGACTGTCTTCCGTTCCGCTCAGAGGTAAACGGCTCCAGATAACCCACTCTTCTTTTTCATTCAGTGAGATAACCGGCTGGTACGCCAGTTGCGTCAACGCATTTAGCTTCAAAATATTTTGCAGCAACTCATTATTTTGAATAATGTTCGGTACTTCCCCGATATTGGCAGACAAATACCACTCTGTGGCATCAATCACTGACAGTGATAATGAATAACGGCTATCAATTGTTAACATAAATGTATGCTGGTCATCCGCCGGCGGTGGAACATCCAGGCCAATGTGACGTAACAACATGACCACAATACGGTGAAAAGAATATAAATCTGGCATACCTGTTTCCTGATTTAACGAAATGATGTTTTCAGTATGACGAATAGACTGAAAAATACTTTAATATTTAGTTCATATGAAAAACAAATACCATCTCAACAATAAAAATCAGGTAAACAATAAAACACAGCATCATCTTCTTTTTATTAAAGAAATAACATCAACATGGAATAAAATAATTACTTCTATATGTAAAAGGAAGGAATGAAAATGAAACTAACTAACATACTACCAAGTGCACACAAAGCATCCCCTGAAAACAAATGTCTTAAAAACATGTCAGAACTACCTTATATTAATAAATTACTTCAAAAACTAGACTCACTTAAAAATACAAATGTAAAATTTGAAGGGCAATATGTTAATTTCAGGTCAGATATTGTTAAATTGAGTAAAAATGTGTTATCACTTCATTATAACGCCGAACTAACCGACCTTGGAATAAAAGACAAACCAGAACAAATAAAAAATGAACCAGCCAAAACAACATTAAATGAAAGAGCAAAAGAATGGTATCAACAGGAGAGAAACACTATACCGGTGGCAATTATCAAGCGGGAAATTGACCATGTATGTGCAGAGAAAAAAATAGGATTAACGTCGGAGGAAATAAACAGAATAGTCGACATAGTAAATGAAAAACACATACAAAATAACATGTTAGCAAAAGACGGGGCAACCTACTCAACAATGTTCTCTTTGAAGTTGGATGGGGAATTAAGTAAAAAAAATAAATGAATATGGAATAAAAGACAAACTGATTAGTAATTTTACAAAAAGCATGCCTGAGTTCTCAACTCACCTTGAAAAAGAATTAAAAACAAACAAATTAGATAAGAAATATTCCGAATACAAGAAACAAATCCTTGAGCAACATGATAATACAATTATGAAAATGCAAGGAAAAATAAAAACAGACATATATAACACTCTGACTGAAAACATTTACAATGCATTATTATGTAATAACGAAACCGAACAAACGCTGGATTTCAATGCTATAAAAGAAGAGACCAGAGCACAGGCATTGCTTATAACAGAAGAAAAAAATAGCGTCTCTTACAACACCTCCTGATAAAATAAACATTGAGAATATTATTCATAAATCACTTGATTTAAATATGAAGGTAACCTCAGAAATACAGTACACTCCCTCCATAAATAATGTATCAGATAAGGAAACTGATGATTTATTTAATTCCATTGAAAAATATATGTTAAAGGGAAATATATCTGATCAGCGTGCATATTTAGGCAATAAAAAAGTATAAAACATTCCCGGCGGTTGACCATGAGGCGCTATATTATTGAGTCCGGTGCCACCAGAGCAATCACCCTTGATACTATGGCAAATCCGGACTAACGCTGAACCACCTCAGAGGGGATATTCCTGCAATATCCCTTCTGAATATCAGGATTTATTCCGCGCACTTATCATTCGCCTGAAACCACAAACACGCTACATTACGCTAACAGTGATTAATCTAACATTAATGAAATAAATTAACACAAACGCGATCAGAACGCTGGGAACTAAGTAGAATTAGTGATATTCCTCTGCAGTACAATTTGATAATAACAAACTGAAACTACGCCTCTTTACTCATTCTGACAGGTGAAATTATGAAAGCGTTCAAACAACTCACGGGCTTTCTGCTCGCGATTGTCGGTGCCTTTGCCCTCGGATATATCGCGCTGAACCGAGGTGAGCAAATCAATGCACTCTGGATTGTGGTCGCGGCTGTCTGTATCTATCTGGTGGCATACCGGTACTACGGAATTTTTATTGCTGAAAAAGTATTAAAAGTTGATGCAACCCGCATGACGCCCGCGTTTAAAAATAATGACGGGCTTGATTATGTACCAACAGATAAAAAAGTCCTGTTTGGTCACCATTTTGCAGCTATTGCCGGTGCAGGCCCGCTGGTTGGTCCGGTTCTGGCAGCGCAAATGGGCTATCTGCCCGGCATGCTCTGGCTGCTGGCCGGTGTGGTATTAGCGGGTGCGGTACAGGATTTCATGGTGCTGTTCGTCTCTACCCGTCGCAACGGGCGCTCCCTCGGAGAGCTGGTTAAAGAGGAAATGGGCAATGTTGCCGGTGTTATCGCCCTGATCGCCTGTTTTATGATTATGGTGATTATCCTCGCCGTTCTGGCCATGATTGTGGTGAAAGCCCTGACACACAGCCCGTGGGGAACCTACACCGTCGCCTTTACTATCCCGCTCGCCTTTTTTATGGGAATTTACACCCGCTATATCCGCCCGGGCCGTGTCGGGGAAGTTTCTGTTATCGGGCTGGTTTTCCTGATATTTGCCATTATTTCCGGCGGATGGGTGGCAGAAAGCCCGGTCTGGGCACCGTATTTTGATTATAACGGCGTTCAGCTTACCTGGATGCTGGTCGGCTATGGTTTTGTCGCGGCAGTTCTGCCGGTCTGGTTACTGCTGGCACCGCGTGATTATCTGTCAACCTTCCTGAAAATCGGTACTATTATCGGTCTGGCAATCGGTATTTTAATCATGCGCCCGATGCTGGAAATGCCTGCGCTGACTAAATTTATTGATGGCACCGGCCCGGTCTGGGCAGGCGATCTCTTCCCGTTCCTGTTTATCACTATCGCCTGTGGTGCCGTATCCGGCTTCCATGCGCTGATTGCCTCCGGTACGACGCCGAAAATGCTCGCCAATGAAAACCAGGCTTGTTTTATCGGCTACGGCGGTATGCTGATGGAATCGTTTGTTGCCATTATGGCGCTGGTCGCCGCCTGTGTAATAGACCCGGGCGTTTACTTCGCCATGAACAGCCCGATGGCAATGCTCGCACCGGCAGGCACTACTGATGTGGTCGCGTCAGCCGCCAGTGTGGTGAGCAGCTGGGGCTTCCAGATAACCCCTGAAACCTTAACCAATATCGCCAATGAAGTCGGCGAACAGAGTATTATCTCCCGCGCAGGGGGCGCGCCGACACTCGCAGTCGGTATGGCATATATTCTGCATGGTGCGCTCGGCGGGCTGATGGATGTCTCTTTCTGGTATCACTTCGCCATTCTGTTTGAAGCCCTGTTTATCCTGACAGCTGTCGATGCCGGTACTCGTTCTGCCCGCTTTATGTTGCAGGATCTGCTCGGTGTGATTTCCCCTGCACTGAAACGAACAGACTCACTGCCGGCAAACCTGACCGCCACCGCGCTGTGTGTGCTGGCCTGGGGTTATTTCCTGCACCAGGGGGTGGTCGATCCGCTCGGTGGTATCAATACCTTGTGGCCGCTGTTTGGTATTGCCAACCAGATGCTGGCAGGTATGGCGCTGATGTTGTGTGCTGTGGTGCTGTTTAAGATGAAACGCCAGGCTTACGCCTGGGTGGCTCTGGTGCCGATGACCTGGCTGTTAATCTGTACTATGGTTGCCGGTTGGGAAAAAGTATTCAGTGAAGATGCCCGTGTCGGCTTCCTGGCTGTCGCGAATAAATTCAAGGCAATGATTGACAGCGGGAATATCCCGGTGCAATACACTGAATCACAACTGTCACAGCTGGTGTTTAACAACCGTCTGGATGCCGGTCTGACGATGTTCTTTATGGTTGTCGTCGTGGTGCTTGCTGTCTTCTCTGTGAAGACCGCGCTCAAGGCACTGAAGTCAGACAAACCAACCGATAATGAAACACCTTATGAGCCAATGCCGGAAAACTACCTCGATTTAGTGGCAAACAGCAAATCTGCGCACTAAACTCTGGTATACTTGTTGTACTGATACCGGCGGGCAACCGCCGGTTTTCCATCCGCAAGACAGCTTCAGGGTCATAATTATGTTTGATACTCTCGCAAAAGCAGGACGTTATCTCGGGCAGACCGCTAAAATGATGATTGGCGTCCCCGATTACGATAATTACGTGCAGCATATTAAAAATACCCATCCTGATCAGACGCCGATGACCTATGAAGAGTTTTTCCGTGATCGCCAGGATGCCCGCTACGGCAGCAAAGGCGGACCGAAGTGTTGCTGATGTTCTGATCTGATTTAAGATAAAAAAATACCGCAAAAATTTGCGGTATTTTTATTTGTCAGCAATGGCAATATACCCAACGTCATTCAGAATGCAGGAAGGCGGCAAGCTCCGATTGCCGGGGAGCATACATTAGTATGTGACCTGACTATCTGAGTGCGGCCAACGAACCTGCAGTTTGAATGAATAAGGGTATACATCAGCGGCAATTTTTTTCCTGTAACTGCATCAGCTGGCTCAGACGAACTGCCGCATCTGCCCTGGCATCACTTTTGGCTATTCCGTTACCAATCCCGAAGTCCCCGAAAAAGCCCAGTACTGTTTTGCCATCAAATTTTCCTGTTTTTTCAATTTGTTGCTGTATTCCGCGCGTTTTGGCAATCTCAACTTTAAGATCACGGCAATCCATTAATGCCGATTCTTCAGGTGTCACAGTTGCCGCCAGCGGGTACTGTTTGGTTGCACAGGATGTGAGTAATAATATAAGCGGGATAACGACAATTCTTTTTTTCATGGTGTGTTAAGTCTCAGTATCAGAAGATAAAATCCTCTGTACCATAAAAAAAAATTTCCCGCTGAATATAGCCAATTTCAACCCTGATTTCTGTATTCAGGTAAATTAAACTATAAAAAAAACCGCCTGATCGTCTCTGATCACAGCGGCTTTCATTAATAACCAGCGCGATTATATAACTGCGCTGTCATCCTCATCGTCTTCTTCACCTTCAAACAAGGTGAATCCGCCAAGATCAGTCCACCCCGGCAGTGCAGCATAAACCTGCTGAACAGCACTGGTCACTTTCTCATTTACCGGCATGTAAAAAGCAACCAAATCCGGCTGAATGCCGAGAAAAATAACTTCCCTGATATCTTCTTTCAGTTGGTCAATCAGAAAGTTCAGCGGCAGATTATGCGTGCTCATGATGAACATTTCAGCGATATCATCCGGGTCAATAATACGGATTTCCCCGGGGTTGAGACCGATATCTGCGGCATCGACAATCAACAGACGTTCCGGTTTCAGTGCGCGTACCTGATGCGCCACATTTTCCGGTGCACTGCCACCGTTAATGGCAATCCAGCCATCAACCGGATTCTCCTGCATCAGGTCATACAACATCGGACCTGCGGCATCATCACCCATCATGCTGTTTCCGACTGCCAGCATGACATTTTTTGCGGTTATTTCACTCATGGGCGTCGCTTCACTATCAGATAAATTGCCGGCTCACGCTCAATTTCCCCTAACAGGCGGATAAGCGTGGCGCTCCATTCACGAAAGTCCGGGTTTTGATCTTTCAACAGCGGATCAAGCGCCAGCGCCAGCATATTGGTGTGCGACGCATCGATATTGATTTCACCGAAAGTGATCAATCCCTGAAGTTTACGGCGCGCCTCCCCTTCGGGAAGCGCATTAACCCAGGATTGATAACCACTCAGCGGGCAGGTCAGCTCTGTGTTCAGACAATCAATCATGCCAACATGATGGCCGATTGCCAGTGAGTAATACATCACCTGCTGAGCCTCTTCAGGAACATCATCATCTGTATCGACAAATTTTTGTCTCAGTGACCAGAAGATGACTTTTCCGTCCGTGTCCGCGTGATTGGGTGTCTGTTCAGGCATGAATGCCTCCTTGTTGTAATACGGTCACCAGACGATTCACTATCTCGCGCAGGCGCGGATCCTGTTCTTCATCCAGCCAGACCTGCATGGTGCTTTTCACCTGTTCCGGTGTGGCATTTTCCAGCAGGGTCAGGAAACGATCACTGATTTCACGTCCCTGAAAATAGCCCGCCTGACGACGCGCTTCACGCTCGATCATCACACGGGTTGCCAGCGGAATCGACGGCAGCAATAATTCAACACGTTCGCCTTCCGCTTCAACATGATCCTGCGCTTTCAGTTTCTGATTGAGCAGACCGAGTGCCACCGCAAAGCCATAGATAGTCGCAGCCGGTGTTGGCGGGCAGCCCGGGATCCAGACATCGATCGGCACAATGTGCTCACTGCCGCCCCAGACGCAATACAGGTCGTGGAAAATACCGCCACCACAGCCGCAGGCACCGTAAGAGATGCAAATCTTCGGATCCGGTGCGGACTCATAGGCGCGCAGCGCCGGCATACGCATGGCACGGGTTACCGCACCGGTAAACAGTAAGATATCAGCATGACGCGGGGATGCGACGACTTTGATCCCGAAGCGTTCCGCATCAAACACAGGTGTTATCGCGGAGAAAATTTCGATTTCACACCCGTTACACCCGCCGCAGTCCACGCGGTAAACATACGCGGAGCGCTTGATATCTTTCAGTAATGTACTTTTTAATTTTGCTACCTGCTCATCTATCTGAACAGGTTTGCTGACATAATGATTGACTGGGATTTCCGGCAAACTCATGATTTTGCTCCCTCAATATGCAGACGGAAGTTCTGGCGATCATTGTTACGCAGGTTATTTTTCTGCTTACACGAAGGACAGGTTTCATACATCGGCCGCAATGCTTCAATTCCGCTCTCTTCAACACCTGACGCGACCATCAGCGCCATCGCGTAATCCACCGATTTTTTCGGTGCAAACGCTTCCCCGCACTGGCGGCAATGTTGTAAGCGGAATGTCCCTTTCATATAGAGATCCGCTTTGTTCATCACTGCCGTTTCAAACTCTTCCGTCAGATGAATGGCCCGGGTCGGACACACTTCTTCGCAACGCGCGCAATAAATGCAGCGTCCGAGGAACAACTGCCAGCGACGCTCGCCACTTTCCAGATCCGTTTCCATCGTCAGCGCATTCGCCGGGCATGCTGAAATACAGGAGCCGCAGGCAATACACTGTTCCGGGTCATATTCCGGTTTACCACGGAAGCCATGCGCGACTTCCAGTGGTTTAAACGGATATTTGATAGTTGCTGTCCCCGCATTGCGGAGGGTTTTAAATAATTTAAACATGATATTCCCTCCGGCTTACAGCAGCGGTGAATTTTTACGGGTGATGCTGTATTGCTCAATCTCTTTATACGCCACGGTTTTCGCTTTACGTTTTTTCACATCAACCAGCGTCACACGGTCAGTACAGGAGTAGCAAGGATCCAGGCTACCGATAATTAATGGCGCATCGGAAACGGTATTTCCCTGAAGCATATAGCGCAGTACCGGCCAGTTAGCATAAGTTGCCGCACGGCAGCGCCAGCGGAACAGTTTCTGGTTATCACCCAGCATGCTCCAGTGGATATCTTCACCGCGTGGTGCTTCGGTGTAACCCAGCGCAAATTTATGTGGCTGATAGGTAAAGCCTTCTGTCAGGATCGGACCTTCCGGCATGTTATCCAGCGCATATTCAATCATCGCCAGAGAATCCAGAACCTCTTTCACCCGCACCATCACGCGTGAGTAAACATCACAGCCATCCATGGTAAACAGGGTTTTCGGCAGATTGCCGTAGTCTGCAAACGGGTGATCAAAACGCACATCGCGTTTGAAGCCGCTGGCGCGGATCATCGGACCTACCGGGCTGTAATCACGGGCAACCTGCGGATCCAGACGCCCCACACCCACAGTACGCTGTTCCATATTCGGCGTGCTCAGCAGCATATCCACAAGCTGTGTAACATCAGCACGCATCTCGCGTACCAGCTGAATAGTTTTTACGCGCTGTTCTTTAAGGAAATCGCGACGCACACCGCCGATTAGGTTGGTTCCGTAGGTTTTACGGGCACCGGTCAGTAATTCAGCCATGGTCATGGATTTTTCACGCACACGGAAGAACTGCATAAAACCGGTATCAAAACCGGTAAAGTGACTGGCTAAACCGATGTTCAGCAAGTGACTGTGCAAACGCTCCACTTCCAGCAATACGGTACGGATAGTGTGCGCACGCGGCGGCACATAAATACCCAGGGCATTTTCAACAGAAGAGGTGTACGCCACACTGTGGGTGAAACCACAGATGCCGCAGACGCGGTCGGATAAAAACGTGACTTCGTTATATCCCATGCGGGTTTCAGCCAGTTTTTCCATGCCACGGTGAACATAGAACATACGGTAGTCCGCATCCACAATCCGCTCACCATCAACAAACAGGCGGAAGTGCCCCGGTTCATCAGAGGTAATATGCAGCGGACCGATAGGAACAATACGGCTGTCGACTTTACTGTCATTGATAAACTGGTACGTTTCAGTATCTGTGGTTGGTGCAGGACGCTGACGGTAATCCATCGTGTCTTTGCGCAGCGGATAGAGATCATCCGGCCAGTCATCCGGCAGCACCAGACGGCGCTCATCCGGCAGGCCGACAGGACGCAGCCCGTACATGTCACGGATTTCACGCTCGCCCCACACTGCGGCAGGTACACGCGGTGTCACTGACGGGAATTCCTGAGTAATCGGGCTGACATACGCCTTCACTGTTACCCAGCATTTTTCGCCTTCTTCCATAGAGAGCGCGTAATAAACCGCAAACTGTCCGTTCAGCGGACGTTCATCATTGCCCCACAGCACCGGCAGCCAGCCGCCACAGCCGTAGTACAGAAACTCAACCACTTCCGGCAACATTTCAGTTTTGATGGTGATAGTCAGCTGGTTTGCTGTCTGCCACTCTTCTTCCAGCACCGCATGGGGAAATTTCTCGCGGACCTGTGCCAGATAGCCCGCGCCTTTACGAACGCCATGAAGGGTATCTGTATAATTCTGATAGCTCACGTTATTTCTCCTGCGATGATATGGATGTTGTATCAACACCCCACGGCCAGCGGTAGTCCGGGGTGGTTAATTCTGTGCCTGGTAATGAACTGTCCGTCAGGACAATCGTGGCGGCATTTTCGAGCAGACGGCTGACCGGCTGCGGGATGTGGGTGCCCATCACCAGCATCAGTACAATGAGGATGGCCATCGGCAATGTCGTCAGGAGCCCTAATTCGCCGCGCGATACACAGTCAGGCTGTGCGCCGAATAAGGTTTTCGATACCATTCTAACCAACCCGCCGAGAACGATAGTGAGCAGGATCAAAAGGAGCAGCGTCAGCCAGAAATGATTGGCAGCCAGACCGGCAACCACCACCATAAACTCACTCAGGAAGACGTTAAACGGCGGCATACCGCCCAGTGCCAGCGCACCGCCCGCAAAGACGACTGCGGTAAACGGCATGGTACGCAGCATACCTTTAACAACACTGATATCACGGGTGCCGTATTTCAGTAACACGTTACCGGAGCCACAGAACAGCAGGGTTTTGCCCAGGCTGTGGTTCAGTGTGTGCAGCAGTGCTGCCAGCACACCTAACGGACCGCCGATACCCAGAGCTACCGCAATCAGTCCCATGTTTTCCACACTGGAATACGCCAGCAGACGTTTCATATCGCGCTGAATAAGGATAAAGAACGCAGCAACTGCGACAGAAAGCAATCCGAAGACCAGCAGCAGTGTTTGTGTGAACTCACCGCCGATAGCAGAGGTAATAATGATGTAGTAACGCACGATAATCAGCAGCGCACAGTTCAGCAGAACGGCTGAGAGCAGCGCTGATACCGGGCTTGGTGCTTCACTGTGCGCATCCGGCAGCCAGGCGTGCATCGGGAACAGTCCGGTTTTTGTACCGAAACCAATCAGCACAAACACAAATGCCAGTTGCATCAGCGTCGGATCAAGCAGTGAAGTATATTTCAGCACTTCAGTCCAGAAGATAGCCAGTTCCGGATCAGGCATGACGCTTGCGGCGTTTGCATAAACCAGAATGGTGCCGAACAGACCAAATGCCACACCCACACTACAGATAATGATGTATTTCCACGCGGCTTCAAGAGAAGAGCGTTGTCCGTAAATCCCCACCAGGAACGCTGAACTGAGTGTTGTGGCTTCAACCGCCGCCCACATCAGGATCAGGTTGTTACTGGTGATAACCAGCAGCATGGTGAACAGGAACAGATGGAAAAATCCATAATAATTACAGAGTGTTCCGACACTGATTTCACCGTCAGCCACTTCGTGATTCATATAGCCGATGGAGTAAAGCCCTGTCAGGAAGCCGACAATACCGAGGATAGCCAGGAACAACCCGGACAAGCTGTCCAGATGGATCCAGCGCTCTGCCATCAGCAGATCACCTTCTTCACCAATGGTGAAAACCATCCACAGAGAAAATACCAGCAGCAGCGCGATACCCGCGGTATGCACCAGGGTGACAGCGGCTTTTGCACCGCCGCCCAGTGCGCGGCAGATAAACGCCAGCAGTGAAATCACCAGCGGCGTTGCCATTAATAACGTTAACAACATAGTTTGGCTCATCTCATCACCCCTTCAGCGCGGTCAGTTGATCCACGTTCAGTGTGTTGAGCGTGCGATAGATTTTACGTGCCAGTACCGCCATGATAATCACAGCAAAAATGGCGTCCGTCGCGATACCTATCTCCACCAGCTCCGGCGCTTTATACGCCAGCAGAGCCAGTGTCAGGTGCGAACCATTCTCCATCAGACAGTAACCGAACGCCTGCTTGAGGATATTTTTCTGTGTCACAATACACAAAAGCCCCAGCATGAAGTGTCCCAGCGAAACGGCTAATGCCGGTTTCAGATCCGCTACCATCGGCAGTTTCACCGGCTCGACCACAAACCAGCACAGCACCACAATCACGGCCGCTGCCAGCATCAGAACCGCCGGGCTTATCACTCCGCCGTCAGCTGTCGGATCCGACAATTTACGAAACGCATAGCCCATAATCAGCGGCACGAGGATAACTTTTGTCGCGAACGCAGTACCCGCCCACATTGCCAGTTGTGGTGCATCCAGAGTCTGTGAGAGAGTGGCGAAAATCGCCACCAGCACCAGAGACTGAAGTGCATAGAACCAGCAGGAGGCCACCGGGCGCTTCGCACCGATGACCAGCAGCGAAGTGATCATCATCAGCCCCGCCAGGTTATTCACAATAATTGAACCAGTCATACTTTCTCTCCCTTAACTGAGCCAGCTGACGGCAATAACACTTGAGCCGAAGGACATGATGATCAGCAGGCCGATAACCCACTGCATCGCCCACGGCACAGGCGCGCCATTGGCCACATCTTCACTAGGCTCACCCGGTACGACTTTCCCGAACCAGTAGAGCAGCCATGCGAAACTGGCAACAGATTCGATCAACACCAGCACCATGATTGGCGCGAAGATCCAGAACTGTTCAGATAACGCGAAGCCTGCCGCGAAGATAGGAAATTTACTGAAGAAACCATTAAGCGGTGGTACACCGGCAATCGCCAGCGCTGCCACACAAAAACCCGCACCCAGTAACGGATAGCGTTTTGCCAGACCGCGCAGACGCGGCAGCATACGGGTACCGCAGCTGTAGCTGAGCGCACCGGCGACCAGGAAGAACAGGCTTTTTGCAAACGCATGGTTAAAGATGTACGCGATACCGCCGTCGAAGGCTTCTTTAGAGCCGAAGATGGACAGAGACAGTGCCAGGAAGATATACGCCAGTTGCGTGATAGTTGACCACGCCAGCAGACGTTTCATATCTTTTTGCGGCAGATACATCATGAAACCATAAATCATGGTGATAACAGCCATTACAACACCGACCCAGCCGATAATTTCCGGCACATGGTCTGACGACATAATGCTGCGGGCAAAGATATACACCCCGACTTTAACCATTGACGCGGCGTGCAGATACGCACTCACCGGCGTAGGTGCTTCCATCGCATCCGGTAACCAGGCCTGTAATGGTAACTGCGCTGATTTACCCCATGCTGCGAATAAAATTCCGCCGAAGACAATCAGGCTCTGCGCTTCATCCAACTGACCAATCGCACTCAGTGCAAACGTGCCGGTACTGATAAACAGTGTTGCTGCCGCCATGAACAGTCCGAGTGAACCGACGTGGGTTATCAGCAGGGCTTTCATCGCAGAACGCTGCGCTTTTTCTGTCTGATAATAACCAATCAGTGCCCAGGAACAGCCCCCGGTGATTTCAAAGAACAGTAACTGTCCTAAAATCGTGGAGGACAGCACCACACCTGCCATCGCACCGATAAAAATCAGCAGGAAAGCGTAATAACGGCGGGTTGGTCCGTGCGCGTGCTCGCGGTTGCCTTCTGTCAGGTAACCGGTGGAGTACAGGCAAATCAGGAAGCCGAGGAAGACCACCGCGAAGGCGATCAGGGTACTTACACCATCAATGGTGAAACCAAACAGCGCCACATCACCGGCCTGAACCAGTTCAATGGTGGTGGCAATCTTTCCGCCGTCGAGATAAAGCCAGCCCAGTGCTGCCGTACCGAGAGACGCCAGCAATGCGACTAATGTACTCAGCCACGGAGCCATGCGCGTCGGCAGGAAACTGACCAGCAACGCCCCGATAAACGGAATAATCAGGGTCGCCAGTGCAATATTTTCTAACATGCTTGTCGCTCCTTACAGACCGGTGAGATAGAACACGAATCCGAGCGCCGCAACGCCGAATCCTAACCAGGTCACATGATGCGTCAGTAAAAAACGACCACGGGCCAGACTATTTTCGACCAGCGATGCCAGAACGAAAATCACCAGCAGTTTCACCAGCATCAGAACCAGAGCAAGCAGCAGACTGCCTGCGGTTATCACACCGGCACTACCGAACGGGAAGAAAATAGACAGAAACAGAACAGCAACCACTACCTGTTTCAGACCAATCCCCCACTTCACCATTGCCAGACCGGAACCGGAATACTCGGTCAGCGGTCCTTCCTGTAATTCCTGCTCTGCTTCCGCGACGTCAAACGGGATTTTCCCCATTTCGATAAAGGTCGCAAATCCGCAGGCAAGCAATGCCAGGAATGTAGCTGTTGGTGAGATCCAGCCTTCACTCATCACCGCACTGATTGTGCCGATGTTGGTTGAACCGGCGATCAGTGCAACCACCAGCAGGCCGAGAAACAAGGTCGGCTCTACTAATACGCCGAGGGTCAGCTCACGGCTGGCACCAATACCGGCGAACGGGCTGCCGGTATCCAGACCGGACAACGAGAAGAAAAAGCGGAACAGCGCAAAAATATAGAGCACGATGATGATGTCACCCGCACCACTGAACAGTGATGTGGAGGTCACTACCGGTAATGCCATTGCCAGCAGCAGCATACTGCTGAGCAGCACATACGGCATGACACGGAAGATGGCGCCTGAATCACGCGGTGCCACAGACTGACGTTTGAATAATTTAATAATGTCACGGTAATCCTGCATAATGCCCGGTCCCTGACGGGAGTGCATTTTTGCACGGATTTGACGGGAGATGCCGGTAAACAGCGGCGTAAACAGCAGCAGGGCAATCGCCTGAACTACTGCAAAGAACCCCGTCATCAATGTTGGTGTTTCCTGAATCGACATGGTTTCTCTCCTTACGCCGCAATCACGACAAGCAAGACCACCAGTGCGGCTACGACATAGAGACAATAAAGTCTGAAGTCGCCGCCCTGGAGGCATTGAATGCGTTTGGCAAAGCGGTTAATACCGCGGACCAGCGGATAAATGATCCGTTCATCCCAGAATGGCTCAACTTTCCCGGCACCAGTGGTGGTCACTTCTAAGGCACGCGCCAGACGGGCGGAAGGATCAAGCTGTTTACGCATACGGTAAAGCGGTGCGAACATAGAGCGCAGCGGCTGAGTAAATCCGCCGGCAGAGACAGACATATCCTGCTCCCATGCATAACCACACGCCCACGCATCACCTTTACGGCGGGAGTCCATCTGTTTGCCTTTAAAGACAAGATAGATAACCAGCGGGATAAGCGGCAGCCCCAGCAGCAGAACAAAGGTCATTACCGGTGAAATCATTGCCTGAGATGCACTGTCCGGCACCAGCATCGCGCCCTGAGCAACAGTCACATCCGTTGCAGCGGTCAGTGACATCGCCACTTTTGCCAGCACTGGTGCGATTACACTTGCGCCCACACCCAGAAGCACACATATCGCCGCCAGGATTAACATTGCCGTTGTCATTGTCCACGGTACTTCGCGGGCATGCGTTGCCTGTTCACTGCGCGGACCGCCGCAGAAGCTGACACCGTACACTTTCACGAAACACATCGCGGCTAATGCCCCGGTAATTGCCAGCATGACAATCGCAATCGGACCACTGATACGCATGATGAATGTACCGTCATGACTCATAGAGAACAGTGACTGATAGGTGTACCACTCACTGACAAAGCCATTGAGCGGTGGTAATGCAGAAATAGCCATACAACCGATTAAGAATGCAGTGGCTGTCAGTGGCATCAGTTTTGCCAGACCACCCATTTTATCCATGTCACGGGTATGAACACGGTAAATAACCGCACCCGCGCCAAGGAACAGTAATCCTTTAAATACGGCATGGTTGAGTAAGTGATAGATAGCCCCGAGCAGACCAATGGTCGCCAGTACCGGCATATCATTTGCCATACCGACCATACTCACACCTACGCCCATCAGGATAATCCCGATGTTTTCCACGGTATGCCAGGCCAGCAGACGTTTGATATCGTGCTCCGCCAGCGCATACATAACGCCGAGAACAGACGAGACCGCACCAAAGGCCAGCACAACAATGCCCCACCAGCCCTGAGTCGCACCCAGCAGGTCAATACCCACTTTGATGATCCCGAAGATACCAATTTTTACCATCACACCAGACATCAGTGCAGAAGCATGAGAAGGTGCCGCCGGGTGAGCCTGTGGCAGCCAGCTGTGCAGCGGCAACATACCCGCTTTTGCACCGAAACCGAAGAAGCCCAGCAGAAACACAACCGATGCCATCGCAGGAGAAAGTGTGAGTTGACGGAAGGAATCGAAATCCAGGCTGCCGCTTTCACGCCACATCAGGAAGAAGGCGATCATAATCAGCACAGAACCGGCGTGCGCAATAAAGAAGTAGAGCAGACCGGCGCGGATTGATTTTTCATCCTGATCAGCTATCACGAGGAACCATGACGCCAGCGACATCATTTCAAATAAAATAATGAAGTAGAATGCGTTATCCATCACAACAAGGGCAACCATGGACGCAATAAACAGGTTCAGGAAGAACCCCATGCTCCATGCGCCACGTCCGATGTATTCCTGTACATAGTTAAGGGAATACAAGGCGCTGACCGTCACAAGCAGTGAAATCACCATCACCATAAAGGCGGCGAGTCCGTCGAGACGAACAACAAAATGGGCAAACGGGAACGGACCCTGAGCAAAATACGTCAGTGTTTCGCCGCTCATCAGTACCGGAATGGCGCTGAATAAACCAAGAATACCGCCGATAATGGCAGTGATACCGGCCACATAAATCGCCATTTTTTCCTGCTGTTTAAACAGCAGCGAAATAAAGCCCCCTGCGGTATACAGGGAAACCGACCACAATAGCAGTTCAAGCGATGTCATTATGGATTCTCCTGTCGTGAGACAAAAACGTCGAATTCCGGCGGCATCGCATCGACAGATGCCGTACGGCGTTTCGCGCTTTCGCTTTCCAGCTGATTCTCTTCAACAATATGAAGCGCATCGGTCGGACAGACTTTCACACAGGCCGGACCGTCTTCGCTGAAATCACACATATCGCATTTCACTGCAACATTGCGGATACCGGCATTCCATGCCAGGAACGGGTTCATGGTCGGCAGGCTGTCAGGAACATCCAGCAGCATCTCTTTCGGCACATATTGTTCGAAGAAATCCGGCATATCGACAGGTTTGCTGCCTGACGGGGTAATTGCCCCGAACGGACAGACCAGACCACACAGTTTGCAGCCGATACACAGACTTTCATTCAGCACGATCATGTCATTTTCATGTGTGATGGCATTGACCGGACACACACGGGCACACGGGGCATCATCACACTGGCGACAAAGCATCGGCGCAGTCAGTTCCCCAATTTTTACCACAGTCAGTCGCGGATGTGTTTGTAATCCTTGCTGTTTATGCGTCTCAGAACAGGCCGCCATGCAAGTATTACATCCGATACAGAGTTGTGGGTCGGCAATAACAAAGCGATTCATTCGCCTCACCCTCCAATAAAATCAGACGAGTCATAAAGATTGATGCATTCATTAAGCATTTTTCATGCCATGATTAAAATTCGTTTATTATCAAATGACTAGATGTTTATTTTAGGTGATAACGATGTCGAACCGACACTAATGACGACAAAAAATGCCGGTATCAGAAAGAAAGGGGGATAAAAAACATGAAATGATTGGCGTAGAAATATTGAACTAAGTATCTGATGTTATCTCTAAATGTCTTTAGCAATGAAGTGATATACCCGATGCCCATGCGACCATTGTCAAACATAGTAAGAAGTGATCTCACTATTTCTGTTATTCTCGCCGTTTTTCTCGGTTTTTTTCTGAACTACGCGGTCTATTTTTCCCGCGCCGACAGTCAGTTATTACTGTCCGGTAACAACGGGGTGTTTTATGTCATTGCAGAAGTCATCGTTAATATTCTGTTCAGCTTTTTCTTATTCAGACTGATCGCCGCAACCGGCCTGCTGAGCTTTAAAATCCTCAGTAGCCTCATTATCCTGATCAGTGTCGCCTGTAGTTATTACATTACATTTTATGATGTGGTTATCGGCTACGGTATTTTAATTTCCACCCTGACAACCGATGTCGATTTATCACAGGAAGCGGTGAACAATCAGTTCTATCTCTGGTTTGCCCTGCTGTCCCTGCCCGCACTAATCCTTATCTGGTCCGCAAAAAAGACGGTCATTCAAAACAAAAAACACAAATGGCTGCTCATTCTGATAACCTTTGTGATTATCCCGGCAGCCGTTTTTACCTATATTAAAACCGCGGATCGTCATCAGAAAGTAATAGAAGAAGAAAAGAATATTGATATTGCCAGCTATGGCGGCGGGCTGGGATATTCCTATTTACCCTCTAACTGGATTATTCCTTTATTCCAGTTTGCGATTGTCAAATATGACGATACCTTTAATGAAAGCAATATTTTTGACCCGGCGGAAGAATTTACCTATACCCCGGCACCGCAAAATAAAGATTTATATGTGATATTTGTGATTGGTGAAACCGCGCGCGGGGATCATATGCAACTGCTGGGCTATGATCGGGAAACCACCCCGCTGCTCGCCGCAGATCCGAATGTTATTGCCTTTGACGGACGCTCCTGTGATACCTCCACAAAACTCTCACTGCGCTGTATGTTTGTGCGTGAAGGCGGCGTGAAAGATAATGAACAAAGAACAGTGACTGAAAACAATGTCTTTTCTGTGATGAAATCCCTCGGGTTTACCTCAGAGTTATTTTCTATGCAGAGTGAGGTCTGGTTTTATAACAAACTCGATCTGGATAATTATCTGATCCGCGAAATGATCACTTCAAAACACAGCTCATCCGGTAAATCTATTTATGATGAATTATTGCTCAATGAAGCCGATGACGTTATTTCACGCCGTAAAAACGGAATGAATTTAATTATTTTACATACCAAAGGCTCACATCACTTCTACTCCAAACGCTATCCGCCGGAATTCCGGAAATTTTTACCCGAATGCCTGGATACGGAAACAGAATGCAGCAGTGAAGAAGAGATAAATGCCTATGATAATTCTATTTTGTATACAGACTATGTTCTGCACAATCTGACAGAAAAATTGAAAGACAAAAATGCCATTGTCTTTTATACCTCAGATCACGGTGAATCACTGGGAGGGGGAGAAGGCACCCGTCTGCATGGTACACCACGGCATATCGCGCCGGATGAACAGTTTAACGTGCCATTTATTGTCTGGATGTCAGACACTTACATAAAAAACAATAAAACTCTGTTTGATAATCTGAAGGAAAACAGCCGGGTACGAACATTTTTCCATTATGAATTATTTGACAGTATTCTCGGCTGTACCGGGTTTACCTCTTCAGACGGTGGTATCAATAACAAAAATAATCTTTGTTTCCGCTGATCCTTATCTGAGGATATCCAACGTCATTCAAACTGCCGGTATATGAACATTCATATGCCGGCTTTTTTATCGCGTCTTTTACTTCATATTTTACTGAAAATCTGTCACGCTGATGTCCCGGTAAAAATACACTGCATATACTCATAAATAATGAAAAAATATCTGCTCATTCCCTTGTTCCCTTTTACTATTGCGACGGTTCATGCTGCTGAAAATTGCACCAGTGAACAGCGCCGTGTTAATACAGATAATACCGCACTGATAACCCAGAAGATTATTGCGGGCCCGGTAAAATCCGTCAGTGTCAAAAGCACTCTTCCTGTCGGAACCTCTCACAATAATACGACAGACTTTGAGTTATCATCCTGCGGTAAGCTCACCCGCTATGCACAAAAGATTGATACGGTTTATATGCCCGGTGTAACCACCACAATCAGGGCCGCCATTGACCCGTCCACGCCGGATCTGATGACAAACAGTTATGAGACTGACAAACACGGTCAGAAAACCAATATGTTCTCAGAGCGCGTGTTTACCAAAGATAAGCAAAATCAGATTATCAGCTTTCGTACAACTGACCGGGACGCCGATGGCACAGTAACGGATGAAACCTATATCACCCGTAAAGACGGACGCATTACCACACTCGCCACTCAGGTTTCCGGCAACAATATTGTTTATCAGTATCACTATAATGATTTGGGGCAACTCATTCAGATAACCGATGATCAGAACCTGAGCACAACGGATTACCGCTACAACGATAAAGGGCAGCGTGAGAGTGAAACTGTCATACAGCAACGCCCGGACGGCGGTCTGAAAACATTTACCCGTCTCTGTGAAGAGCGTGACACTCATGGCAATTGCCTGACAGAAAAGAATAAAACGGTTAATTCAAACAATGGTGATGAAAAGACAATGGAATATGCCACTTACTATCAGTACCAGTATTACTGAATCGCCACAGTGGTAAATTCAAAATAAAAATCATAAAAAAACCGCCGCTGAATCAGCGGCGGTTTTGTAATCCGGTATCAAAATCTTATTTTACGCGGGAAACGTATTCACCTGAACGGGTGTCAACTTTGATCACTTCACCAATCTGTACGAACAGAGGAACTTTAACCACGGCACCGCTGCTCAGTGTTGCCGGTTTACCACCGGTACCTGCTGTATCGCCTTTCAGACCCGGATCCGTTTCAACGATTTCCAGTTCAACAAAGTTTGGCGGGGTAACAGAGATAGGACGACCGTTCCACAGAGTAACGATACATTCTGCCTGGTCGATCAGCCATTTGGCGTTATCGCCCACCGCTTTTTCGTCCGCAGCCAGTTGTTCAAAGGTTTCATTGTTCATGAAATGCCAGAACTCACCGTCGTTGTACAGGTAAGTCAGGTTCATATCCATAACATCAGCGCCTTCGGCTGAGTCTGTTGATTTGAACGTTTTTTCCAGCAGGCGGTTGGTCAGCAGTTTACGAAGACGCACACGGGCGAATGCCTGGCCTTTACCCGGTTTAACAAACT
Organism: Morganella psychrotolerans; assembly: GCF_001676055.1. Classification (GTDB taxonomy): domain Bacteria; phylum Pseudomonadota; class Gammaproteobacteria; order Enterobacterales; family Enterobacteriaceae; genus Morganella; species Morganella psychrotolerans_B. The sequence continues at coordinate 304,485 of NZ_LZEX01000042.1, forward strand.
CACTCTCGACAACCACACAAGGTTCGCCGTCGAACATAATTTTAAGACCTTGGCGAAAATCGTTGGTACTATAAGTAGCCATGGAAATCCTCTAATTTTAAATAAATGGCATAGCCAAAAAAATGGTCGATATTGTAACCCAAAAACCACTTGCCCGAGAAGTCTGGCTACAACAACTTGCTGATTCTGTCACCAATCCAACCGAATTACTGGAAATTCTGGGTCTGGAACAGGATGAAAACTGGCGTGCCGGCCTTGATGCCCGCCGGTTATTTGCACTGCGCGTTCCCCGCCCTTTCATCGCAAAGATGGAAAAAGGCAATCCGCGGGATCCGTTACTGCTTCAGACCATGACGCACAGGGCTGAATTTGACCTGACACCCGGGTTTTCTGAAGATCCGCTGGATGAACAACACAACGTTGTTCCGGGGTTACTGCATAAATATCACAACCGGGCGCTGCTTTTAGTAAAAGGCGGGTGTGCAGTCAACTGCCGCTACTGCTTCCGTCGCCATTTTCCGTATGAAGACAATAAAGGCACCAGACATAACTGGCAACAGGCGCTCGATTATATCGCTAACCATCCCGAACTCAATGAAATCATTTTCTCCGGCGGTGATCCGCTGATGGCGAAAGATAATGAGCTGGACTGGCTGCTCACACAACTCGAAGCCATCCCGCATATTCTGCGTCTGCGTATTCACAGCCGCCTGCCCGTGGTTATCCCTGAGCGTATTACGGACGCACTGACTGCCCGCCTGCACGACTCCCGGTTACAGATAATTTTAGTCACACATATCAATCACGCGAATGAAATTGATGATGCATTGAAGAAAAAAATGCATCAGTTACGGGAAAAGGGCGTAACACTGCTGAATCAGGGGGTTTTACTGCGCGGTATTAATGATGATGCCGGTATTCTGGCCGATCTCAGCAATGCACTCTTCGATGCCGGTATTCTGCCTTACTATCTGCATGTGCTGGATAAAGTACAGGGTGCGGCACATTTTCTGATCAGTGACGATGAAGCCCGGCAGATAATGCGTGACCTTCTTCCGCGCGTGTCCGGTTATCTGGTGCCGCGCCTGACGCGCGAAATCGGTGGTGAACCCAGCAAAACGCTGGTTGATCTTCAGCTTCGTCAAAATTAAGTATAAATTTATAACCGATTATCATGGATGCCGGCAGCCAGGATTAGCTAAATAGCATATGTCCATATAACCAGGGATTACGATGACCGCACCGGCAACGGGCAAAAACAGAAAGTCGCTGTAAACACATCCATGTGCGCTCAGGCTCGCCATCCATGGCTCGCATGCTTTCTGTTTTCTTTGCCCGTCACCTGTGCCGGAAATCCAGATATAAAAAAAACCGCCGTTAATATCTCCGGTGGCTTTTGTGTATTCAGACAATTATCCTAACGATTACGCTAAATCATTTCGTTCAGAGCAAGGCGGCAAGTGATGGGGCACGGGGAGCATACATAAGTATGTGACCTGTGCCACTGAGCGCAGCCAACGCGGCTATGGACGAAAGGATGACGCGTAACCAGGTTCGCCATCCATGGCTCGCACACTTTCTGTTTCTTTTGCCCGCCGCCTGTGACTTATGATTTCGTATAAAAAACAGCCTGTTATGCTAACAGCTGTTTAGTATTTTTTGTCGGGTATTACCGTATCTTCTTATGAATAACAAATAACAATACCAGCAAGATTGGCGTACCTAAATAGACATAGTTCATCACATTATTATGGTCCACAAGCAATCTATCGACGAAGGCCCGCCAAACACTAACCGGGTCATCTGCCCCCAAAACAGTATAGTTATAGGTAAAATTTAAACTAAACCCTAAGTCGAAGAGTGCCAGTACTATAAAATAGGCCAATAGTAATACGACGGTTAAAAACCATCGCAAAAACGTTCTATTGATCATAACTGCTCCCTAATATACCACCGCCCATTTCACCACCATCTACACTTGTCACATCTCCCCCCATCCCGGCGGAGAATGTTATCAACTCAAATAGTTGAGTTTTAATGCCTTTTTCTGATTGCTTCAGGTTTTCATGATTTGAATATTGAGACATAAATTCACCTGTCACTTCAATAACATCGCGTTTTTTTTAA
>NZ_LZEX01000043.1 GCF_001676055.1 Morganella psychrotolerans
TTGCCTGGCGGCACTAGCGCGGTGGTCCCACCTGACCCCATGCCGAACTCAGAAGTGAAACGCCGTAGCGCCGATGGTAGTGTGGGGTCTCCCCATGTGAGAGTAGGGAACCGCCAGGTTATTATTTAAGCCGAGAAGCCACCCTTTGGGTGGCTTTTTTGCGTTTGGGCGAAAAAAATCAATACTCCGCCTGAATGTTATAAAAACCCCTGAATAAACAACACCATCGCTATTTTTCACCTGCTCTGATAACTCTCTGCCATTGTAATCCTGACCTGATTCAGTAAATCCCGATACTTTTATGAATAAATTTCCGTGAATGAAACAACGGTTTCTATTTTGCGCTGCTGACGGTAAATTAAATGTCCGTAATAAAAACCGTATAGTGCTGCATTCCCGGTTATATCACCGGGGTAACCAATGCTGAGGAGATAACTGATGGCTGATTCAACGTATACCCCGCCGGATGTATGGGAATGGACGCAAGGCAACGGCGGAAAATTTGCCAATATTAACCGTCCCGTTTCCGGGGCAACACACGAGAAAGTACTGCCGGTGGGTAAGCATCCGTTTCAGCTTTACTCTCTGGGAACGCCTAATGGCCAGAAAGTATCGATCATGCTTGAGGAATTACTGGAGTCAGGCATTAAAGAGGCGGAGTATGACGCCTGGTTTATTGATATTGGCAAAGGCGACCAATTTGGTTCCGGATTTGTCGGCGTTAATCCGAACTCAAAGATCCCCGCATTGGTTGATCTCAGTGGTACCGCACCGGTACGGGTATTTGAATCAGGCTCTATTCTGATGTACCTGGCTGAAAAATTTTCAGTATTCTTACCGGAAAATCAACCTGAACGGGCTGAAACATTGTCATGGCTATTCTGGCAAATGGGATCAGCGCCATTTGTCGGCGGGGGATTTGGTCACTTTTATGCGTACGCACCAGAAAAATATGAGTACCCAATTAATCGCTATGCAATGGAAACCAAGCGGCAACTGGATGTGTTGAATCATCAACTGGCTGACAATGAGTTTATCGCCGGTGAGCACTACAGCATCGCGGATATCGCCATCTGGCCATGGTATGGTGCATTGGTACTGGGGAAATTATATGGTGCGGCAACATTCTTATCTGTGAGTGATTACCCTCATGTGATCCGTTGGGCAAACCAGGTGGCAGCCCGTCCGGGTGTACAGAGAGGATACAGAGTCAATCGCACCGGGGATCCGTCAGAGAAACTACTGCGTGAACGCCATGATGCGGCGGATTTTGAATAATCACCAGAATGAATACCGGGCTGATAAAGTATCAACCCGGTATTTGACTGCATTACTGATCAATGTGTTTCCGGCAATTTAAAGGCTGAAACCATCTCTGCAAGTTGCTCAGCTTCTTTTCTCAGGATCTGAGTGCGTGATGCTGCATCATCAATTAATGTCGCATTTTGCTGAACTGTTGTATCCATTTCAGATACGGCCATTGTGACCTCAGCAAGGCCTTTGCTCTGCTCTTCGCCGGCGATGCGGATATCATTCATTAATTGTCTTACCTGAAGCACATCCATTACCAAATCTGCCAGTGTTTCACCTGCCTCACTGACCTGGCGGCTGCCGGTTCCCACATTCAATACAGACTGATCAATCAGAACTTTAATTTCCTGTGCGGCCTGCGCACTGCGCTGCGCCAGTGTTCTGACCTCTGATGCCACAACCGCAAACCCGCGACCGGAGTCCCCTGCACGAGCGGCTTCTACCGCCGCATTCAATGCCAGGATATTGGTCTGGAATGCAATGCTGTCGATGACAGAGACTATCTCAACCATCTTGCCTGATGATGCACTTACATTATTCATGGTTGAAATAACATTTTGCATCATATCACCGCAGCGGCTGGCTGTTTGCGCGGTACTTTCCGCCAGGTTATCTGCCTGAAGTGTATTTTCGCTATTCTGATGGACAGTAACATTCAGCTCTTCCATCGCAGAGGCACTCTGTTCCAGCGCCGCTGCCTGCTGTGTTACCCGCGCAGACAACTCTGTATTGTTATCTGCCAGGCTAACGGTATTCCCTGCGACAACGGCGCTGCTGTTGCGAACGGTCAGTAACATGGTGGATATTTTATCCGCGAATAGGTTAAACGCCTGCGCAATGGCAGAAATTTCATCTTTGCCCCGTACATCCATACGGCGTGTCAGGTCACCTTCTCCCTGTGCAATATCATCCAGTGCCTTGCGGGTATCATCCAACCGTGTGATTAACCGGCGTACAACCAGCCAGGATCCCAGCAACAACAGTGCCATTATAGGCAGCAGGGCTTCCAGTACATCCTGCATCATGACTTTTGCCAAACCGGTGATCCGGCTTTCCGGTGTGACAAGGCCGATAACCCATCCTGTATCTTCCATCGGAAAAAGCATGACTTGTGATGGGCTGTTCAGCAATTTGTCATCATCGAGTTTTATTATGTCGATACCGGATTGCGGAGAATGCTGCTGCTTCAGACTTTCAGCAACGGGTACCAGCCATGCGGATTGGGCGGCAAGCTCATCAAATGTTTTAAATTTCTTATTATCGTCGCCGGGAAAGTAAATTAATTGCCCCTGCCGGTCTGTCACAAATGCATAGCCGCCGGTTCTGTCACCATATTGCTGCATAATGGCGGCAATATTATTCAGGCGGATATCCGTTGTTGCGACACCCGAAAACTGACCGCCAACGCGGTAAGGCACACTACAGGTCACCATATTCACACCGGAAACAGCATCCTGATATACATCAGACCACAGACAGGTATCTGTCGCGTGTTCGCGGGCATTTTTGTACCAGCTCTCGTTATGATAGTCGCTTGCGTTTTCCGCATTGTATTCATCAGAGAAAATTAATTCTCCCGTACTGTTACGCGCCCAGAAGAAGCTGCGTTTTGCCACATTCGGCAGAAATGCGCCCGGTTCCGGCCAGATCCCGCCGCCGGTGATAATGGCATTATTTTGTCCGCCGATAAGGTTTGGCGGAATATGTTGATACAACGCTTCGTCATTCGGCAGTACTTCTGACAGCCGTGCCAGACTGACTGTTTTTCCGTCGATATGGGATAAAATCGTGCTCACCCTGGCGGTCAGTCCATGTCCGGTTTCTTCGATTAATGCTGTATTTATTTCGACAACACGCGGCTGTCCCCGCCAGAGCATGATAACAATAATAATTGCAGTGGTGATGGCAAGGAGCAGTATGCCCCCGATGGTCAGGCGGGTTGAAATGCGGGACGGATACAACGACATATAAATCTCCCGGGAACAGATAAGCGTATATTTACGTTATCGGCGCTTTGAGTGATATCTTTATGATGTTTTATTGAGCGAATGAATGATTCGGGTAGATCTGTGGCAGAGAATGCACTTCAGTCTTTTTATGATTAGTTTTGTCCGGACAAGCAGAATAATATTGCACCAGGGGACGGTATTATTACGCAGTTGTACTGATTCAGTTTCTGTATAAAAACAGGTGCGATTAATAATAATACAATTGTATCCGTTACTGAGCCGGTTTCTGTGAATGTATTGTTATGTTATATTATATCAATGCGTAGCGCTGTAATGGGATCCGGCATGGAACATACGAAGGTAATCAGATATCCGCTGTTATCTGTTTTTTTGATTTTACTATTTTTTTTTCAGTCCCCGGCTCATGGCGCACCCGCACAGTTTTATTGAGATGGATACCACATTAGTCACTGATAATCATCATCTTACCGGACTGAACTATGTGTGGGTGATGGATCCGATGACATCCGCAGATATTTTGTATGATTTACTGAAAACGCAGGAAGACAGCCCGCAATGGAAAAAGCAGGCGGCATCTGTCATGGCGAATATTATCGGACAATCCTATTTTTCAGAACTCTATTATCAGAACAAAAAACAACCGCTGAAATTATTTCCCGATGAATACAGGATGACCCGGCAGGGATTACAGATTGTGATGTCGTTCCGTGTGTCACTATTACACCCGATCCCGCTGGCGGGCAGCACGATTGACTTACTGACGTATGAACCGACCTTTTTTGTCAGTATGGCGTATACCGACAGCGGGATGTTACATCTTTCAAAGCCGTCAGAATCCGCATGTAAACTGACCTTAGTTGAGGCTCAGCCGTCGGATGAACTCAAAAACTATGCCTTATCATTAGATACCGGGGAAACCCCGGATGATGACCTTACACTCGGTCGCCAGTTTGCACAGCGGGTCTCACTGCAATGCCATTAATAAAGACACAGACAATAAAGCGCGGTCATATTATGCTGTGGATTCTGTTCCTGATCATTATTTTACCGGGAAGCTACTTACTGCACAGTGCATGGCCATCCTTACTGCATATCAGTACCGGACTACAAAGAAGCCTGAATACTGAGCTGGCAACGCTTATCGGGCTGGCAACGGCGGATCCGCTGCGGGCCGGCGGGCTGCTGGTATTGTTCAGTTTTTTGTATGGTCTGCTGCATGCACTGGGGCCGGGTCACGGCAAAGTGATCTTATCTGCTTATATTGCCACACACCCCGCTAAATTACGCCACAGTGCATTACTCAGTTTTCTGGCTTCTCTGCTTCAGGGAACGGTCGCGGTCGTATTAGTTTCGGTTGTATTATTTATATTGCAGCTTTCAACACGACAGCTTAATCATATCAGTCAGTTAACTGAAAAAATGAGCTATGTGTTTATCATCGCGCTGGGCGGATTTATTATTATCCGAGCGCTCCGCCGGTTAGTGGTCGCTACACCTGTTAAATTACCCACTATTAAAAAAGCCACGCCGCTGCCACTCAAATCACCGGCAGTTTTACAGGCGTCTCCGATTCACCGGGGCGGTCAGATACCGGCTTGTGGTTGCGGGCATCAGCATGTTGTGGCTGACGATGCATTAACCGGGCACTGGCGGACACAGGCCGGTATGATCCTTGCGATGGGCTGCCGTCCTTGTTCAGGTGCATTGCTGGTTTTACTGTTTTCAGCGGTCATTGATGTTTTTCACTGGGGTGTTATAGCCACATTTGCCATGGCGCTGGGCACAGGGATCACACTGTGTGCCATCGCTTTGTTTGTTCACAGCATGCGTTTTCTGGCACTGCGCCTGACACATACTCAGGGAAAAGGTATGAATCTGCGCTATGGCGAATATTTACGCCTGATTGCCGGGGGAATATTTATCATTGCCGGAATATTGATGTATCAGACAGTCAGTACGCCGGGCGCGGGGTTTTTTACCGGCTGACTTACCGATAATAAAACAGGGTGTTTTTGCGGTAACGGGTGTCGTATTTGATGGATAATAGCAGCCAACCAGTATCCCTTTTCATCCTCATAGCTGAATGGTGTATACTTGCCGACAGAAATTTATTCACGGTTAATTAATAATGAAAGAAATCGAAAAAGCACAAATCAAACTTCTCAGCGACCGTTTAGACCTTATCCGTCACCAGATGACAAGTATGCAGCTGACAAACAATACGGAAAAATACGCGGAGCTTGAGAAAGAAAAAGCGGCACTGGAAATTGAAATTGTTCGTCTGAAGGCGGTACGTAGCACGAAACTAAGCAAAGAAGCGCAGAAGTTAGTGGATATGCCATTCAAACGCGCCATCACGAAGAAAGAACAAGCTGATATTGGCAAACTGAAGAAAGCTGTGCGGGGCCTGACAATTGTTCATCCAATGACGGCATTAGGCCGCGAAATGGGACTGAATGATATGACCGGTTTTTCTAAGACTGATTTTTAGTCAGAAAATTAATCCGGCAAAATAAATATTAAGATAGTCTGGCAGGTGAGTTTTTATAGCCTGCCTGCATCCCGAATGATGATATTTTTCATTAAGAAAATAATTACACGAATTAGATTAAACATAATATCTGAAATCACAGAAACTAGTGTCATGAGAATGATTAAGCTCTGTAAGTAGCTAATTATCAATATGTATTTTATGGTTTTATATATGGAGTCTTCCATCCAATGTGATGCGGAATAGGAAAGATATATATAAAAATACCAAAAAACAAACGCTATAAGAGTAGGTAGAATAACGTATAATAACATACGATAAAGCAGAGTTATGTGTATTTTAAGATGATAGTAATATATCGGAGCCAGCATTATGGCATAGGTAAATAGACCAAGGCTTAGAGAATGATGATAAGCGAAAGAAACAGAAGCGTTGAATGAACCTTCTTTTATTATCGTAAAAAAAAATCTGATGCACACCTTGGAGGTAATAAAAGATAACTCCTAAGCACAGGGATATATAAGATGTTAGTGCTGAGTTTTTATTAATTTTTCGGAACAACATGCGGCACACCTCCTTTTTTTAATTGAATATCGAGCAATGCGTCCTTCAGACCCCATGGTGAGAAAAAACCATCTTCAAAATCAGCAAATACACCCCCGCTTTCACGTAAAACCCTGGCTACATTTTTCGCGCAAGTAAAGTTAGATGCTATTTCAGAATTATGGATAATATTATCTTTCATTTTTTTTAACTGAATACGCGGAACAATAAATTCAAACACAACAACGTCTTCGCCATCATCTAATTGGTACTGAAGATAATCATCCCAATCAAAGTCCGGGTATTCAAAAAAATCGCCGGAGCCTCTGTAACTTCGTATCGAACCATCACATTTATTATTTTTGCACCCGGTATAACTACCAGCCGGATCATATAAAAAGGATTCCTCGCCTTCATCAAGAACAAGTCCGGCATGACCGATAAATACATTATTGATCATGATAAAAACTCTCGCATAATCATCTTGTTTATTTGATATTGCTGTTTGAAGTTTGGAATCATTATCCCTGATGACTGGCAACTGTTGCCGGTTATTAAATACATCATTTCTCATTCAGGTCAGCCCATTCAGATATTATTGCTGATGCTATAGCCTGAAGTACTGGCGGCATGGTGATTTAATGTAATACTCTCGTATTTCAATGAAATAGTTTCTTTTGGGTACATTTCATTTTCAATTAGCGAGTCAGGATGAATATTTCCAATTTTAACGATAGATGCCTTAGTTAGTTTTATCGTTTTGTAGTGCAATAAGCCACCACACTGATCAATGCGGTAATATTCAAATTCACATTCTAATAACTCGTTATTAGCTATACTGGAAAGCAGTAAAGGTGATGATTTATCATCAGCCTTGATAAAAATAAAGTTTGCATGAGATACGTTTTGTCTTCTGGATATCTCATAATCAGTAGCATAAACCATAATTTTATGAGTATGGTCTTTCTGATATCTATTGCCAATAGAGTTATAAGTGGAACACCCTGCAGATATAAGCCCCTGTTTATTTCCTTTGAGAGTGAGGTAGATTGAATCAGCCATAATTATCCTTACATGTATAAACTGGGCTTAATTAATCCATGTTATTAAAACTATAGCAATAACGACGATTGGGTAATTTTGTTCTGAATCCAAGGGGGATTTCCCGTTAAAATAGCCAGAGAGATTAATTGTTTTCTGAAAATTAGTTGAGTAATGATTTGAATTTAATGTAATTAGTTTAATTTCATTAAACTTAATTGGGAGCACAGGAGTTGTATTTGATGGATCATGATATTTAATGAATTTACTGAGTTAGATAAATAGCAGTGCCACCAGAATGGTTTTTTGAGCAAAAATCAAGCAGCTAAGTGATTTAAATTACAGGCTCGTTCATAACCATTCCCCATGAGTCGTATTGATTGCATGTTCTATTCCTATTCTTTCAACCATTGAATCAAGTTGGATAACTATCTGTTAATTTTGCAAAAAACACATTAATTCTTGCCACTCTTGCTTAAGTCTATTTTTGAAATATAAAGCACAGAGATCTCTTTTAAATTTACCAAATATGCGTTGCTCTTTATTTTTCAATATACCAATATCTTCCCATAATTCATCTGCATCAAAATAAGTCCATACCGGAGGTACAGGAGATAACAGATTACAGTAACAGATAGGGGCAACATATCGATACAGCATGACTTGAACATACTCAACGGAAAAATTTCTTGCGACCGAGGCGATATATTGATAATCCACCCAATTGTCCACAAACATGTCGGATAATGCCGCGCAGAGATCTTTGTCTGTAAACAGTTTACTTGTATTCACCACATCACTTCTTTTGTTTACTTGTTTTCAGCAAATCTTTCAGTGCCGCAATATTCGCTCTCGCTCCTTCAGCCTCTTTCAGTTGACGATATTTTTGAGCAAAAACATCAAATATCTCTTTGGCTTTCTCGTCAGCTGATTTCTTACTAATCCCACCAGCACCTTGCAAAACTTCACGGTCATTGAAACTTAAAAACTGATCCAGCTTTATATCCCAATCCTGTAAAAAAACCTGCTTACGGCGCAGTGCCTGGTCTTCGGCAAAGTCGAGCCACATATTGACGATACGATTTAATTCTTTCAGTTCATTCTCACGTAGATAGTTTTTTGCAGTAGTGACATCAGTTTTGCGAATTTCATCGGACTTATAACTGGTTAAGCCCATATCCGGCTGACTGGCATCTGCACGATTAGCAATAAGCTCAGCGGCAGTCATGCCCGTACAAGCAAAATGCAGTTTGTTTTGGATGGTTTGGAAGAAATGTGTGGTTTCTTTATTTGAAGGCTCATAGTCTGCGGCCATGGTGAAGATCTCTTTTACGCGTAAATACACCCGCCGCTCACTGGCACGGATATCGCGGATGCGTTCAAGCATCTCATCAAAGTAATCAGGTACGACTGACTGACCGATAGGCGGATTCTTCAGCCGCTCATCGTCCATCACAAACCCTTTGATCAGATACTGCTCCAGCGTTTGAGTTGCCCACTGACGAAACTGTGTGCCGCGAACCGAACGGACACGGTAACCAACAGCAAGAATGGCAGGTAAACTATAGTGGTCGATCTCTCTGGAGACCTGACGATTTCCCTCTAATCGAACTATCCGGAATTTCCGGATGGTTGCGTTTTGAGCAAGTTCCGCTTCAGAAAAAATATTAACAAGATGTTCGTTAATTGTACGAACATCTTTTCCATACAGTTCAGCAATGGATGCCTGAGATAACCACAGCGTATCGGATTCAAAGCGGCATTCGACGCGAGTCTGACCATCTTCACTTCGGAACAAAACAAATTCGCCCTGTGGTGCCTCAGGAAGATTATCACTCATCAAATGGCCTCCGTTTTACTGACGATTATCTCAACTAAATAAAACCCAATCCTACCAATATACCCTGAAAAATAAACATTAAAATAGCCCGACAGATTAGTTGTTTGCCGTTGATTGGTTGAGTAATGATTTGAATTTAATAGAATTGATGGAGTTGTATTGAACTTGAGTGGCGGAAGATCACAGGAGTCGAACCTGCCCGGGACCGCTGGCGGCCCCAACCGGATTTGAAATCCGGCCGCCCCACCGGGGACGATGATCTTCCGTTTCGAGGTTGCATATTATACGCTTTCCGGGGGCGATTCAAAAGTTCTCTTACGGCTTTTCTTTTGAGATGTATCAGAATAGTGTGATTATTTGCGCGAATGATTTTTACTCAGCGCAATAACACGAAAAATCATTGAACTTGCCGGATAATGTCCCCATGTTATAAGGAGTTTCGGTTTTTACTTTTCATTTGTATATGCGCCGTCAGGCGGATGTACACCAGACAGCTAACAGGATGTTTTTTATGATGAACCCTTTGCTTTCTCCGACTAAGAATCAGTTACCGGCATTTTCTGCCATTAATCCCGAATGTATTGTGCCTGCGGTAAAAGAAACGCTGGATAACTATCGTCAGACGGTTGAGCAGGTGATGAGTCATGCTCCTGATTTTACATGGGAAAATGTCTGTGTTCCGCTGGCGGAGGCCGGTGATAAATTATCCCGCGTCTGGTCGCCGGTCGGTCATCTGAATTCGGTGAAAAACAGTCCGGAATTGCGTGAAGCTTATGAGCAATGTCTGCCGCTGCTGTCAGAATTCAGTACCTGGATGGGACAGCATGAAGGGCTATACAATGCGTATAAAGCATTGAAAGCAAGCCCTGAATTTGCATCTTTATCTCAGGCACAGCGCAAATCGATTGAAAATTCACTGCGTGATTTTGAATTATCCGGCATTGGTCTACCGGCCGAAAAACAAAAGCGTTACGGCGAGATTTCTGCCCGCCTGTCAGAGCTTGGTTCGCTGTACAGCAATAATGTGCTGGATGCCACGATGGGCTGGAGCAAGCTGATTACCGACGAAGCAATGCTGGCAGGGCTGCCGGAAAGTGCTGTTGCCGGGGCGAAAGCACTGGCGGAGTCAAAAGGCGATAAGGGCTGGTTATTCACCCTGGATATGCCGAGTTATCTGCCGGTAATGACCTATGCAGACAACCGTGAGCTGCGCAAAGAGATGAGTGAAGCCTACGGCACCCGTGCATCAGAGCTGGGGCCGAATGGCGGGAAATGGGATAACAGCGATGTGATGGCTGAGATTCTGGCGCTGCGCTATGAGCTGGCTCAGTTACTCGGCTTTAAAAATTATGCGGAAAAATCTCTCGCCACCAAGATGGCAGAAAACCCGGCACAGGTGCTGGCGTTCCTCAATGATCTCGCTGAGCGTGCGCATCATCAGGGCGAACAGGAAGTTGCACAACTGGCTGCTTTTGCTAAAGAACAATATGGTGTCGATAAACTCGAGCCGTGGGATATGGCGTATTTTGCCGATAAACAAAAACAGCATCTGTTTGCGATAAGTGACGAGCAACTGCGTCCTTACTTCCCGGAAGAAAAAGCGATTAGCGGGTTGTTTGAAGTGATCCGCCGGATCTACGGGATCACCGCCAAAGAGCGTTTTGGTGTTGAAACTTGGCATCCGGATGTCCGTTTCTTTGATTTATTTGATAACACCGGCGAACTGCGCGGCAGCTTCTATCTGGATTTATATGCCCGCGAACACAAACGCGGCGGTGCCTGGATGGATGATTGCATCGGACGTATGCGCCATGCTGATAATTCCCTGCAAAAACCGGTGGCGTATCTTACCTGTAACTTTAATAAACCGGTCGGTGACAAACCGGCGCTGTTTACCCATGACGAAGTGCTGACATTATTCCACGAATTTGGCCATGGTCTGCATCATATGCTGACTCAGATTGAGGTGGCGGATGTCTCCGGTATCAATGGTGTGCCGTGGGATGCGGTCGAACTGCCGAGCCAGTTTATGGAAAACTGGTGCTGGGAGCCGGACGCGCTGGCGTTTATCTCCGGTCATTATGAAACCGGTGAGCCATTGCCTCAGTCGCTGCTCGACAGCATGCTGGCGGCTAAGAATTATCAGTCTGCGATGTTTATCCTGCGCCAGCTTGAGTTCGGTTTGTTTGATTTCACCTTACATGCAGAATATGACCCGGCAATTGGTGCGCAGATTATGCCGGTATTGTCTGCGGTGAAAGCGAAAGTCTCTGTTGTGCCAAGTGCGCCGTGGAGCCGTTTCCCGCATGCGTTCAGTCATATTTTTGCAGGTGGCTATGCAGCTGGTTATTACAGTTATCTGTGGGCGGATGTGCTGGCAGCTGATGCTTTCTCACGTTTTAGTGAGGAAGGGATTTTCAACCCGGTCACCGGGCAGTCTTTCCTGGACAACATCCTCAGCCGTGGTGGTTCAGAAGAGCCGATGGTTCTGTTTGAGCGCTTCCGCGGACGTAAACCAGAGCTGGATGCGATGTTAAAAGGCTACGGAATCAACGGGTAATAAGTGAATATTCGTTTACAGTGTGAGGAGGGTGCAGATAACTGCGCCCTTAACGCGTTAGCTGCGCGATGGGGTCTGGTGCATGATGAAACGGCACCGATGGCATTGGTACTGACACCGGAAGGGCTGGAACTACGCAAGTGCGATGAACCGAAACTCGGTGGGATCCGCGTGGATTTTGCGGGTGGCACCATGGCACACCGGCGGCGTTTTGGCGGCGGGCGCGGGGAAGCGGTTGCGAAAGCGGTCGGGATAAAAAAATCCTATGTGCCGTCTGTGGTGGATGCAACTGCCGGTCTGGGGCGTGATGCGTTTGTGCTGGCGTCTCTGGGCTGCCGGGTACGCATGATAGAGCGCCATCCGGTTGTCGCTGCCTTGCTGGATGACGGCTTGCAGCGTGCGTATCTGGATAGTGAAATCGGCAGCTGGATGCGTGAGCGGATGGTATTGATCCACGCGTCCGGTATTGATGCGCTTGCGGATATTTCGCCGCCGCCGGAAGTGGTGTATCTCGACCCGATGTATCCGCACCGGCAGAAAAGTGCGCTGGTCAAAAAAGAGATGCGGGTATTTCAGTCGCTGGTGGGGGCGGATGAGGATGCAGATAAACTACTGGCGCCTGCTCTGGCACTTGCTACCCGGCGGGTAGTGGTGAAGCGTCCGGATTACGCAGAGCCGCTGGCGGGGCAGAAAGCACCGGCTGCGCTGGAGACCAAAAGCCATCGTTTTGATATCTATCCCTGCATAAAAGCAGAGGCTGAATAACTGATACGGTCAGTGTGAAAGGGGGACAGGGCAGTTCCCGTTTCGCGAAGGGGCAACAAGTGAGACTTCCGTACCGCTTGTTATACCCCCTTCGACACTGTGTTTACCGTGTAACTGACACGACAGACACTTACTGCTGCAACAAATTAAAACTTACAGAACGCCTTGTGCCAGCATTGCGTCAGCCACTTTCACAAACCCGGCAATATTCGCACCCTGTACATAATTAGTCTGTTTCTCTTCGCTGCCGTACTGCACACAGGCGTTGTGGATATCCAGCATGATGTGATGCAGACGCGCATCCACTTCTTCTGTTTTCCAGCTCAGGCGCACTGAGTTTTGTGACATTTCCAGACCGGATGTTGCCACACCACCGGCATTTGCTGCTTTACCCGGTGCAAACAGCACATTGGCGGCCAGGAATGCATCCGTTGCCGGAATGGTTGTCGGCATATTGGCACCTTCAGCAACTGCTTTCACGCCGTTTTTGATAAGCACCTGTGCATCCGCCAGATCCAACTCGTTCTGAGTGGCACACGGCAGTGCGATATCAACCGGAACCGCCCACGGAGTCTGATCTTTCAGATAAACCAGCCCGAACTCTCTGGCATACTCTTCCACACGACCGTAACGGTTTTTGATTTCTGTCAGACGTGCCAGTTTCTCTGTGGTGAAACCGTCTTTATCGACAACAGTACCGCCGGAGTCTGATGCAGTAATGACTTTTGCACCGAGCGACAGGCATTTTTCGATAGTAAACAGTGCTACGTTACCGGAGCCGGAAACAGAAACCTGCATACCCTCAAAACTCATTCCGTGGCGCTCCAGCATGGCCTGTGTGAAGTAAACCAGTCCGTAACCCGTGGCTTCCGGACGGATCAGACTGCCGCCGAAAGAGAGCCCTTTACCGGTGAATACACAAGATGTGTTATTGGAGAGTTTTTTCATCATGCCGGCCATGTAACCGACTTCACGACCACCCACGCCGATATCACCGGCAGGGACATCGGTATCCGGCCCCAGATGACGATATAGTTCGGTCATCAGTGCCTGGCAGAAGCGCATCACTTCGCTCTGGCTTTTTCCTTTCGGATCAAAATCAGAACCGCCTTTCCCGCCGCCCATCGGCAGTGTGGTCAGTGCGTTTTTCAGTGTCTGCTCAAAGCCCAGGAACTTGAGGATTGAGAGGTTTACTGACGGATGAAAGCGCATACCGCCTTTGTACGGGCCGATAGCGGAGCTGAACTGCACGCGCCACGCACGGTTAACCTGTACCTGATTCTGATCATCCACCCAGGTGACACGAAACTGAATAACACGTTCCGGTTCAACAAGGCGCGCGAGCAGGTTTTGATCGCGGTATTGCGGGTTGTTGCCAAGGAATGGCCATAGTGTGGAGAACACTTCACGTACTGCCTGGAGGAATTCAGGTTGTGACGGATCACGGCGCTGAACACTTTCCAGAAACGTTTCCAAAGAGATAAAGTTACTCATGTTTATTTTCCTGTCTGTCTTACCCTTATGCATTCATATGCAGAATATGCAGGCCGCACTTGTCTCCCGGGAGCAGGTTCTCCGGAACATTCCTGCGAACGACATATCTGTGACACGAATGATGTCGGGTTACGTTACATTGTGAGGTATCCCGGACATTTTTTATTTTATTTTTCTGATAATGTGAGATGTATTTGCATTTACCACTTGAATTTATCTCTTGTTTATACCTGGTTTTCAAGTTGTTTTTTACATATATGACAAAAAAAAATTCATTGACGGCACTTTGCGCCGAATCTGCCGCTTTATTTTCAGCTAAAAAAAATGCCTGCATAAGCAGGCATTTTATATGAATAATATTGCAACAGAAGATTATGCGGTATCATCGTCACGTAGCGGAACAATCAACATATCGACATGAACGGTGTTAATCAGCTGACGTGCAGAAGACATCAGTTTGCTCCAGAAATCCTGATGGTGCCCGCAGACAACCAGGTCCATATCATATTTTCTGATAGCATCGACTAATACCTGACCAAGGTCACCGCTGCCGCTGAGCATTTCCTGAATCTCATAACCGGAATTTTTGGCTAAATTTTTCAGTGAGTTACTGGTTTCTTCAGTAATACGCTGCTGCATGTCGCCCAGGTTAACATCGATAAGCCCGGTGTATAAGTCAGAGTAATTGACATCAACGTGGATCAACGACACTTTTGCATCGTAAGGCTTCGCCATGGAAACCGCTTTACTCACTAACACTTCACTTTCAGGCGAGAGATCGACTGCGACCAAAATATGTTTATATGCCATAAAGAAGTTCCTTTCGTTCAAAGTGTTAAAGGGTTGGCAGGGCTTACGCCGCTATCCTTGATGAATACTATAACTGCTTCATATCATTAAAGAGTGTAATGCCGATCACAACTCAACGCTTTTATTATATTACGCGGAATATCTGATTCATAAGATATGTACCCAACGTCATTCAAGATGCAGGCAGGCTGAGTGCGGCCAACGAACCTGCAGTTTGAATGAATAAGGGTATAACAATCTATGTACTTCTAACAAGGCTGTGTGTGGCAAAACTAATATTTTCAGTAAACTACAGTGTGAAAGAATGTGATAGTTTGTGGAACTTCACAGCTTTGTCCATACTGAATACATAGAATGTTGTCAGTACGCTGTGATTAACACTGATATCACCGGTTTCTTCTCCGCGGATAGTCTGAGGGGTGGATTATGTTCAGCATCGTTACACTGTTCTGGGCGTTATGTTTTCTTTGTCTGATTAACATGATCCGGTTTTATTCTTCAATCCGGGCCTTGTTCTCTGTTTTGCGTGAGTGTGATCCTCTGCTCTACCACGCAGTCGGCGGTAATAATGCTTTTACTGATCATACTCAGTGGCAGAAACAATTGCGCCTTATCCGCTATATTAATCAGCGGGAATATCTCACTCATCATGATCCTGAGGTCGTTTTACGCTGCGGGCGTATTCACCGCCAGTTTACGATGATCAGTGCGATATGCGGTATTGTGATTGCCTCATTACTGATGATGCTTATCTGGCAGTAAAGCGGAAAAAATAAAAAGATAAAAAAAAAGCCTGACGGCAACAGCCGTCAGGCTTTTCAGTTTCTGAGGATAACAACCTGCGGTCAGATAATTTGCAGGGAAATCCAGTAAAGCGAACCGGACAGGAAAATAGAGACCGGTAAAGTCAGTACCCACGCCAGCAGGATGTTTTTGATGGTTTTGGACTGAACGCCCCCGCCATCAACAATCATAGTCCCTGCAACGGCGGAGGAGAGCACCTGAGTGGTTGAAACCGGCATGCCGGTATAACTTGCCACACCGATAGAGACTGCCGCAGTAACCTGCGCAGATACACCTTGTGCGTACGTCATACCTTTCTTACCGATTTTCTCACCAATGGTCACCGCAACACGTTTCCAGCCGAACATAGTCCCCAGTGACAGGGCCAGTGCGACAGACATGATGATCCAGATTGGTGCGTACTCAACAGTACTCAGCAGGTCATTAGAGAGACGTTTCAGGAAGCGGGCATCTTCTGGTTTGGTTTCCGGTAACTTCGCAACTTCTGCGGCAGTATCCGAAATACACATCAGCAGACGGCGCATCTGACTACGTTGCTCCGGTAATAAATCACTGTAAGTATGAATATTACTGAGCAGCCCTTGTGCCTGTTGTAATACAATGCCGGTGCGTGAGCTGTCACAATGGAACTGCTCATCAGGAACGGCATTTTCTGCGTTAACCGCAGGTGTCAGCTCAATAGCGTGTGCTAATGCTTCCCTGTGCGTGGTGTAATACTGATCCAGATTCACAACCGCATCCCGCGTACGGGCGATATCGTAATCGCTGGAGTTCATATTCACCATAAAGCCGGCAGGTGCGACACCAATCAGAACCAGCATAATCAGACCAATGCCTTTCTGCCCGTCATTTGCGCCATGCGAGAAGCTGACGCCGACTGCGGAGAGGATAAGAGCTGTACGCGTCCAGAATGGCGGTTTACGTTTGCCGTCTTTTTTCTCACGTTCTGCCGGTGTTAAGTGAATGCGGCGACGTTTTTTTGTACCACTCCAGTACCGGCGCAAACACCAGATCATTAACCCGGCGATGACCAGACCGATTAACGGTGACAGAATCAGTGAGAGGAAGATGCTGACCATTTTCGGAATATTAAGCGCATCCACCACAGAACTGTCAGTGACAACTGCGTTGGTTAAGCCGATCCCGATAATGGCGCCGATCAGAGTATGAGAACTTGAGGCCGGAATACCGAAGTACCAGGTGCCCAGGTTCCAGATGATGGCGGCGAGAAGCAGGGAAAAGACCATGGCAAGACCATGGGCCGAACTGACATTCAGCAGTAAGTCTGTGGGCAGAAGATGCACAATCGCATACGCCACACTCAGACCGCCGAGCAGTACCCCGAGGAAGTTAAAAACACCCGCCATGACAACGGCAAGCTGAGCCCGCATCGCCCGGGTATAGATAACAGTTGCTACCGCATTTGCGGTATCATGGAAGCCATTAATAGCTTCGTAGAAAAGCACAAAAACCAGTGCCAGTACTAACAAAAGGCCGGTATGGAATTCCAGGCCTGCAAATAGATGTAGCATAGACGTTAAGCCAGTTGTTGGACATGAACGCGGCGCATTATCAGCGACAAATGCGTCCCGGGGAAGTGAAATATAGCCTTTTTTTGATTTGAGACCTTCAGAAAATCAGTCGTAAAAATAGTTAGCGCTTATATATCATCGGGTTAGGCTCCTAAATAAAAAATGACAAATTTATAGCTTGATTTAATCACTATGACAAATTTAAGACATTTATCGGAATTTCGCCACATTTTTAGCCATAGAGAACATAATTTTGGAAAAGTTTGATGCAATAGTTATCGGCGCCGGCGCCGCAGGATTGTTTTGTGCCGCACAGGCAGGGCAGCGCGGCCTGCGTGTGCTGGTTCTCGATAATGGCAAAAAAGCCGGACGAAAAATTTTGATGTCCGGGGGCGGGCGCTGTAATTTTACTAACCTGTATACAGAACCGGCCGCGTATCTGAGCCACAATCCGCATTTTTGTAAGTCAGCGCTTGCCCGCTTTACACAGTGGGATTTTATTGCGCTGGTGCAGAAATATCAGATTGCGTATCACGAGAAAACGCTCGGTCAGCTCTTTTGTGATGATTCGGCGCAGCAGATTATTGATTTACTGCTGGCGGAGTGTGAACTGGGTGCTGTGATGGTCCGGTTGCGCAGTGAAGTGACCGCGGTGGAAAAGCAGGGGGAGGAATTTGTTGTGACGGTCAACGGAAAGCAAGTGAGTACACACTCACTTATTGTTGCCTGTGGCGGGCTATCAATGCCGGGCCTGGGAGCAACACCGTTTGGTTATCGTCTGGCAGAACAGTTTGGTCTGCCGGTATTACCGACCCGTGCGGCATTGGTGCCGTTTACCTTGCATAAGCCTTTACTGACAGAGCTTCAGGCGCTTTCCGGCGTGGCCGTGCCTGCAACCGTTACGGCACAGGACGGAACGCACTTCGCCGAAAATATTTTATTCACTCACCGCGGGCTGTCCGGTCCTGCCATTCTGCAAATTTCCAGTTACTGGCAAGCCGGCGAGTATGTGAGCATTAACTTACTTCCCGTGGCTGACCTGGCGGAGTTCTTTGCTGTCCAGCGGGAAAAACATCCTAACCTGAGCCTGCGCAACGCGCTGGCAAAACTGCTTCCTAAGCGGTTGGTGGAGTGTTTACAGGCAATGGGTGATTTACCCGATGTGGCGCTGAATCAGCTGTCAAAAGCGGCACAGCAGGATATTACGGATAAATTACAGAACTGGCAGGTACAGCCTAACGGCACGGAGGGCTACCGGACAGCTGAGGTGACACTGGGCGGCGTGGATACCCTGGCGCTTTCATCAAAAACCATGGAAGCCCGGGATGTACAGGGGCTGTATTTTATCGGTGAAGTGACAGATGTGACCGGCTGGCTCGGGGGATATAATTTCCAGTGGGCATGGAGTTCGGCGTGGGCATGTGCGCAGGCGTTGCCCGGAAAGTGACAATAAATGCTATGGTTGAGTGCTAATAATAAATGGGATTGCAGCACGGACAAACCGGGTGAATGTTGTACACCTTTTCGATTTGATGTATTATTGTTTAATTGAAATCGAAAAGGTGGCAGTTATGACTACGACAACACAAAAACGAAATGTGCATGATCGCTCCTCCGGTAATTCTTTTTCTGTGATATCAGCCGACCGTCTGCAAAATATTATCGGTGAAATCGCAGATAATATTCGTGCAGGCAAAACCAATGTCAGCACTGAAAGTATGTCACAAACAGATATGCTTTTTGTATTTGATATGCTTGTTAAAAACAGTACCGAACATGCGATTCAAAGCCAGAGTAAAGAAAAAAACCGCTTACTGAGGCGAGTGAAGAGCAAGATTATGTTTGCTCAAACACTTGAAGCCGATGGCGGTGTTCTTTCAACAGCAGAGGCTGCCGATGCTCTGGGTAAAACAAAGACAACGGTTAATACCTGGCGAAAAAATCGCAAGCTTCTGGCTATTGATCTGGATGGCGAATTTTACTATCCCATTTTCCAGTTCACTGATGATGAGAAAAACTCTGATGGCGGTGTACTGAAAGGCCTGAAAGCGCTGCTGGATCATTTGAGGAAATTCAGCGATCGTATGCAGTATTCCTTCTTTATGGAAGAACGCAATACTGTACTGAATGGTTTTAAGCCGAAAAGAAACACGTTCACTGTTGCAGAGGTTCTGAAAAGTAATTCCGATGGGATTGTGATGGATGAATTGCTTCGTCTGGCCAGACTTTTTGGCACGCAAGATCCGGCGTAATAAATGGGAGAGGGGCAACCCTCCCATTTAGTCTTACCCTTCCTCTACGGGAATTCCCAAATTATTGACAAGGATGTCGGCAGTTTCCCGGCCATCCCAATCAAATTCACTCAGACAGGTTTGCTTAGATGTTGTAGCAAAGCCTTCCCCTGAAGGTTCGTTGTGCCAGACGACCAAACATAGCTCATTGGTAACGTTTGATCTGTATTCCATACCACCGAACCCCGCGCTATGTACTCTTCCCGCTAATCTTTGGGTGACTGAGCGCGTTGATGTTGTGACATTATTAACAGTCAATCCGGAGTTTTTAATCAGCTCATCAACCTGAATAACAGTTACATCTTTATCCAGGACAATGACACCCATATAGTACCCGTCAAGGTCTGACTCTTTTAGTCCTTTCTTGTTCTGGAACACTTCTTTCAACGCAGTTCCGGTGCTTTGGCAAGGTACATTGAGCCTGTTTTCCCATCGACTACACTGTAACGATAATCCTGTCCGTTTTGATTGAAAAAGATACTATTTCCATTGTGTGATCCGTGCTGGAGCCGATACGTTTCCGTGCCTTTACCAACTAATTTCTCACACTTATTGAAAAGTGTTTCCGGCAATTTCTCAATTTTTGACAGTACCGCTTCGTCTTGTTCGTTCATTGCCGTGTTTTCAGACTGATTTACGTCATTGTTTAGGTTTCCCTCTGATTTTGATTTCACTATCAAATTCCCCTTGAGCGTTCATGTATTTTGTATTGAGCATAAGATTTGTCTCTTAGCTAATGAATTTGACTGCCTGTGCTTGCCCGGGCAGCGCGTATGCCTGTGCTATACAGCACAAGCCTGGAGTATTTTATCGTAATGCTATTGATTATATTCATATTTTTTCTGCGCTGTGTCACAATTTCCGGGGGCATGAATTATGCGCTATAGAGAATAAGGATTTTGGGTAATACCCATAATAACCCTATGGAATTATTAAATTACGTTAAAATAAACCAACGGATCAGTGAGTTAACGGAAAGAGACAGTAATTGTACATAGAACTAAGCAAAAAGTGCTTTACAAATGATACTGAGAACCATTATCATTAATTCACTTTCAGACGACCACCTTCAGGGTTCAGATGAAAGAACGACATTGCTCACATTGCTTCCAGTGTTTATTTAGCCGGCCTTGCGCCGGCTTTTTTTTTCCCCTTTTTTCCCCTTATCCATTCGCTCTGCCGCTGTGTTGGCTGCACTCAGGCAGCCGGGTCACATACTCATGTATGCTCCCCGTCTTCCTTCCCTTGCCGCCTTGCTGCAGAACGAATGGCGTCGGGGAAAGTGTGAGTGAGCTAAAACCAGAAAGTATATTTCGTGCCACAAACGGGGTGATTTAGCAGATTAGTTTTTTGGTTTTGACAGTACTAAAGTTCATCTGGGAGTAGCCGGTAAAGAAGAGGAAAGCGTAAAGCGCCATGGATGGCGCGATCCGAGCGGACAGGGATGTGTCAGCGTCTTTCCGTTTTACCGGCTATTCCCGCGGTCCCGGTGTGAATGTAATCACTCGTCCTCATACTCATTCAAATTTTTTGGATCCTTACGTTAATCAGCCCTGCTGGTCTATTTCTGTGGCGGACGTAAACTGTTTCTTATCAGATTAAGGAGACAAATTATGATTTATGTACGCTCTGCAAATGAACGCGGTCATGCAACTCACGGCTGGCTTGAAAGCTGGCACACTTTTTCGTTTGCTGATTATTATGACCGGGACTTTATGGGGTTTTCTGCCCTGCGGGTGATTAATGAAGACTTTATTGAAGCAGGCAAAGGGTTCGGCACACATCCGCATAAAGATATGGAGATCCTGACCTATGTTCTGGAAGGGGCGGTTGAGCACCGGGACAGTATGGGAAATAAAGAGCAGGTGCCTGCCGGTGAATTCCAGATAATGAGCGCCGGTACCGGGATCCGCCATTCGGAATATAACCCTGATGATACGACTGCGCTGCATTTATATCAGATTTGGATAATTCCTCAGGCGACAGGGCTGACACCGCGCTATGAGCAGCGCCGGTTTGATGCCGTAAACGGACGCCAGCTGGTGTTGTCACCGGATGCCCGCGACGGGTCGCTTAAAATCTTTCAGGATATGACGCTGTGGCGCTGGGCGCTGGCGGGGGGTGAGGAAGAGGTATATCAGCCACAGAGCGGGCGGGTTATCTGGATACAGGTAGTGAAAGGCGCGCTGACCATTAATGGCCACGCAGTGGTAACCAGTGATGGTGTGGCGATACGCGATGAAGACCTGCTCAGTCTGCGGGCTACAGAAGACAGTGAAATACTGCTGTTTGACCTTCCTGCTGTTGATTAAAACAGAAAGCCCCGGACTTTTGATCCGGGGCTGCTGTTTTGCTCACACTGCTTTTTTTGTTATTCGGTTACAGCAAAGGCCCTGCACTGACGAGAGCCTGACCGGTCGGAGTATCGGTGTACTTATCAAAGTTATTTATAAACCGTTCCGCCAGGTCTTTTGCTTTTTCCTGCCATTGCGCCACGTTATCATACGTATTGCGCGGGTCGAGTATATGACTCTCGACACCCGGCAGCTCATGAGGAATGGCCAGATTAAAGATTGGCAGCGTATGTTTTTCCGCTTTATCAATATCCCCGCTGAGAATGGCGTCTATGATAGCACGCGTATTCTTAATTGAAATACGTTTTCCTGTACCGTTCCATCCTGTGTTAACCAGGTACGCTTTTGCGCCCGCCGCTTTCATGCGTTTCACCAGAACATCGGCGTATTGTGTCGGGTGCAGTGTCAGGAATGCCGCACCGAAACAGGCAGAGAAGGTTGGCGTCGGTTCTGTCACGCCCCGCTCAGTTCCGGCAAGTTTGGCGGTAAATCCGGACAGGAAGTGATACTGCATCTGTTCCGGGGTCAGCTCCGCGACCGGCGGCAATACACCGAATGCGTCTGCCGTCAGGAAAATCACATTGTTTGCATGTCCTGCCTTTGAGACAGGTTTAACAATATTTTCAATATGATAGATAGGATAAGACACCCGGGTATTTTCTGTTTTGCTGCCGTCATCGAAATCAACGCTGCCATCCGGGCGTACAACCACGTTTTCCAGTAATGCATCCCGGCTGATGGCGTTATAGATATCCGGCTCTGCCTCAGCGGATAAATTAATGGTTTTGGCATAACAGCCGCCTTCAAAGTTAAAGACGCCGTCGTCATCCCAGCCATGTTCGTCGTCGCCGATAAGTTTGCGTTTCGGATCAGTGGAAAGCGTGGTTTTCCCGGTGCCGGACAACCCGAAGAAAATAGCCACATCGCCCTTTTCCCCGACGTTTGCCGAGCAGTGCATTGCTGCAATTCCCTGTAAAGGCAGTAAATAATTCATGATGGAGAACATGCCTTTCTTCATTTCTCCGCCGTACCAGGTGCCGCCGATGAGCTGGATGCGCTCCGTCAGGTTAAACGCGACAAAGTTTTCTGAATTCAGTCCTTGTGCCTGCCAGTCCGGATTGGTGCACTTCGCGCCGTTCATAACAATAAAATCCGGTTCAAAGCCATGAAGTTCACCTTCATCCGGCCGGATAAACATGTTTTTCACAAAGTGTGCCTGCCAGGCGACTTCCGTAATAAAACGGACTTTCAGGCGGGTATCCGCATTGGCACCGCAGAAGGCATCAACAATAAACAGGCGCTTGCCGGAGAGTTGTGTGGTGACGAGTTTTTTCAGTGACAGCCAGGTCTCTTGCGACAGCGGTTTATTATCATTCTTACCTTTTCCCTGATCGGCCCACCAGACGGTATCGCGGGTGATGTCATCTCTGACCAGATATTTATCCTTCGGCGAACGACCGGTAAAAATACCGGTATCAACGGCGACTGCGCCGCTGGTGGTGACAACGCCGTGTTCATAGCCGGTCAGGCCGGGGTTGGTTTCTTCGTCGAAGAGTAAATCATAACTCGGATTGTAGATTACCTGCGTGACATCAGTAATGCCGTACTGCTCCAGTTCGTTTACAGCCATCGTTTTTGCGCTCATCCAAAGCCTCCTGGTCATCGAATTATCTTCTGATATCATAATTGTTTACGACTGGTTAACAGCGATAGCTATCAAATAAATGAAAATCCGGATTTTTTTTGAGCTTATTTTGTGAGCTGACTCGATACCATAAGAAAAATTCAACAAAAAGGCCGCGCCGGGAAAGACCGGCGCGGCCTGGTGTCAGGACAGCTTAAACGAATCAGTGCAGTGACTGTTCTTTCTGATGACGGATATCACGGATATCCTGTTCATTAAAGATATGGTGAGTACCGCAATATTCACACTCCATATCAATATTGCCATCTTCCTGTAAAATATGGGCAACATCTTCCTGCGGCAGTGTCACCAGGGTATCCGCGCAGCGTTCACGGGAACAGCCACAGTGAAAACGTATGGCAGCCGGTTCGTAGAGCACAACCTCTTCTTCATGATAGAGGCGGTACAGGATAGTTTCCGCATCCAGCGTGAACAGCTCATCAGGGGAAATTGTCGCCGTGAGTTGCAGCAGGTGGCTGAATATGGCCTTTGTTTCTTCCGGTGTCCGGGCCTCGGCAGATGCCGGCAGCGCCTGTAACAGCATTCCGGCGGCCTGCAGTTTCCCGTTATGTTCTGCCACACGGACAAACAGGCTGGTGGGTAACTGTTCTGACTGGCGGAAGTAGTTATCCAGGCAGGCTTCGAGTGTTTCACCTTCAAGAGCTACAATGCCCTGATAACGTTCACCTTTCTCAGGTGTTATCGTGATGACCATAACGCCTTTGCCGATAAGTTCATGCAAACCTGCATCGGCCGGAATATCACTGTTCATCCGGGCAACACCGCGCATCTGCTGGTTATGGTTGCCGTTAATGACCGCCAGATGAACCGGACCATCGCCCTGAATCTGAACGGTAATATCCCCTTCAAATTTAAGTGTGGCAGTCAGCAGGCTGGTACAGACCAGCAGTTCGCCCAGTAAATGACGGACAGGCTCAGGATAGTTATGATCGCCTAAAATCTGCTGCAATGTGTCGGAAGCGGAAACCAGCTCTCCGCGGATGTCACTTTTGTTAAACAGGAAGCGGTGTAATGCATCGTGTTGTACAGACATAATTTTCTCTCGTGTTGACCGCTTTACTCCGCGGTATCTGAATTGCTGTGTTTAAATTTCAATAATGTCCGTCGTTCCTTTTTATCAGGACGTCGTTCCGGATGCGGCATTGTCAGGGCATTCATTTTACGTGCAAGTGCTGTTTTTTCACGTTTTTCAATACTCTCCGGTGTTTCTTCCCAGAGTTGCTGTGCCAGCGGTGCACTCAGACGTTTGTCTGTTATACCGAGAATGCGGATCGTCCGTTCATCATTTCCCTGACGCAGGACGAGAGTTGCTCCGTTCTCAACTAATTTTCCGGGCTTGCTGCGCTGCCCGTTATAATGAACCTTTCCGCCATCAATCATTGTTCTGGCGACTGAGCGGGTTTTGTAAAACCGTGCCGCCCAAAGCCATTTATCAAGGCGGACAGGTGCAAGAGCCTGTGGTGCCTGTTGCATGGTTACTCCGTTACAGGTAGATAGCGCAGTCTGTTACGACTGCGCTTCAGTCGGAAAATCGTGGCGGAAGCAGCTGTCGTAATAGTTGCGGATGTTCGTCATCCGGCGGCGGCGCTGATGAAAGCGGACAATAACATATACACCATTAATAATGGTCAGCAGAGTTAATATCACCAGTAAACTGCAACTGGCGAGAAACCGTGCGAGCATCACATTATCCGGCTGATAATGCAGCAGGATATGGCGGGTGCCGTTCGCATCGACAGACACACCGGTGACAATCCCCTGAACCTCAAATGGGGTATGCAGCAGCATATCTGAGAGCCGTTGCAGAGCCCGCCAATGTTCAAGCGGTGTGATATCGCCCGTCCGTTCATTGACCGGTGCATTTTCCACCAGTGACTTACCTTCATCGCTGATCAGCAGGACACCTCCCGGCGGCGGGCTGTTCAGCCGCATGGCGGCATTTTCAACTTCTTTACTGATTGCTGTAGATGTGGTGACGATAACCAGCTTTTCCAAGGCCTCTGCACTGGCTGGACGTAATAAAACATTTGATTGTTCCAGTTTACCGGCCTCTGCGCGGGCTAATAAATTTTCCCAGTTCGGTGAATTACCCAGGTTAACCAGCGCATTTTTCAGGCGTATGCAGTCGCTGTTTTCAAATTCACACAGTGCCTGTGTTTTTAAAACCAGTGAGGAAAAATTATCCAGCAGGCTCATTCCTGACTTGGTTATCATATCCCGCAGGCTGTCATTGACTTTGCGGGAGCCGGTATCCGGGTGCAACTGACTGTTGAGTGCAGTCAGCAGCGCCGCTGCCCGTTCAACCTGCTCTGATTCTGGTACCGGGAGCGGAGAGGTGTTATTCCAGTAAATACCGGAGCAGTCAAACGGCAGAAAATAGGGTTTATCCTGTGGAGAAAGGTTTGGTGGCATGTAACACATACCCACGCCTTTTGCTTCAAGAAAATCACCGACATAGAGCGGCATATTTTGCAGCTCATTAAAATTTGTCGATACTTTTGTTTCTGTGCCGGTAAGCCAGTTCAGTGCCAGTTTAACGGGTAAATTGACGGGCTGATTAACCGCAAGCACCAGAAGAGCGACCGCACTGGTCAGGGCAATCAGCAGGTTTTTACTGTAGCGGTGATATGGGAAGCGGATAGCTTCTTCCTGTAAGGACAGGTACTTACCCTGGCGCACCACCTGCTGATCTTCATACATTTCAATCTGCACAACGGAGCCCAGATCATGGTGCAGCCAGGCATCCCAGTGCGGCGGATAGATAAGATCGATACCACCGAGAGAGATGCTGTGTTTCTGGCTGTGGTCAAAATCACCGAACAGTCCCCAGCGCTTGGGTGCACCACGATAGCACTGAATATCTCTGAGTTTGCGGCGGATTGGCATCCGGATCAGCGTCAGTACCAAACCTGACAGCAACAGGCTGCTGCCGAGTATAAGCATCCAGTAAAACAGAAACGGCGGCATAAATACGGAGGTGATCGCTGTCAGCACGCCGCAGATAATCAGTGCGCTGCTGACAAATCCGTGTGTGTGTTGCAGATGATATTCCTGCGGACTTTCCCTGCGGGTACCGAGAAACTCAATATCAGCACTGCTGTTTTTCAGTATTGCGGCTTGTACCGGTACATCATTATTTTTTGTCATAGGTGTTGCCAGCGGATAATCATCAGTAAATTCACGTAAGTCATGACCATTCAGCCCTGTTATCATTGGTAACTGACCGGTAAAAACGACATCAATAACATTTTTGTTCTGAATATATCTTTCCAGAACAAGCGGAAGGTAAACTTCATTGCCTTCAATATAATAATGCCATTTCTGTTTATTTTTTCCCGGGACTGCAAAACGGGTGATACTGTTACAGAGACGATAAACGTGATCACTTTTTCCGGGGATAGCCGGTAATACAAAATGTTGCTCATGACTGACCGCATGCCGGGCTGCATGGGTCAGGTGATATTCAATAGCCTGAATTTCTTCCGGGCCAAGCTGGTGGTGTGTCGGACTTGCAAGCGAAGGTAACACATGACCGGCCCTGTGCCGCTTCCGTCTGCGACTGACAACGGAAGCCATTATAAGACAACTGATCACCAGACCAGCGGCTATAATGACGGTGATATTCATTTTTTCCCCATTGGTAATTGCCTGTGTAGCATAACAGTGAATAACATCGCTGAAAAATCAGCCTTTTCTTATTATGCAAAAAATCATTTTAAATAACAGCCTGTTATAACGGACTGTTTTTCTGTTTCCTGCAAATTATTCAGTAGGTTATCGTAATTTGTTCATGATCGGTGGTACTTTTCTTTGTTTCAGGAACAGGTAATATGGAGCGGTGCGATGTGTTTATCCGGAGTATATACTTATTCACAGCGCGATATATTAATCCGCGTTTTTACAAAACGCACCGGGGCATACATGACAGCATTACAAAAACCAAAAATTATCCGTACAGACAATATTGCCCAATCCCGTTTGTTCAGCATTCAGTCTGTTGCACTGGAATTCAGTAACGGCGCGGAGCGCGTCTATGAACGAATGCGCCCGGCTAACCGCGAATCTGTTTTAATCGTTCCGGTTATCGGCAACGAACTTATTTTAATTCAGGAATATGCCGCCGGTATTGAAAAATACGAGCTGGGCTTTCCTAAAGGTGCAATCGATCCCGGTGAAGACATGCTGACTGCCGCTAACCGGGAACTGAAAGAAGAAATCGGTTTTGGTGCACAGATACTGACTCCTTTGCGTAAAGTCACTATGTCACCGTCTTATTTTTCAGGGCGGATGAACATTTTGATAGCCACCGGTCTGTATCCCGAAAAACTGGAGGGCGATGAACCTGAGCCGCTGATTCAGGTGCGCTGGCCGGTCAGTGATATGATGGATCTGCTGACACATCCTGATTTTAACGAGGCCCGCAATATTACCGCTCTGTTCCTGGCGCAACATTATTTGTCGCAGATGTCGCAGAGTGGGGAATTACCTATTTTTAACACAAATAAATAAACGCCAATCATTAAAGAAAGGTATCAATTTGTGTTAAGTGCGGTCGATTGAAAAAACAAAGGGCTGCCGGATGGCAGCCCTTTGCGATTACACATAAGTGTCGGATAAAAAAGTGTCGGATCAGAAAAGTTCTTCTGCCGCACCATCCTGGTGAATAATGGTTGTACCCACTTCAGAGACACCGTAATCGGTCGGCTCCGTGCCTTTGATAAAATACTCTGAACGTGAATTACCACCGGAGGCCAGTTTCCCGGTGCTGCGGTCAATCTGTACAGAGATAATACCCGGCGGTGGCGGATCTTTACGCTCCGGTACGCCTTCCAGTGCAACTTTCATAAAGTCATTCCAGATGGGCTGAGCACTTTTTGCTCCCGCTTCACCACGACCCAGGTCACGGATATTTTCATCAAAACCAATCCAGACCGCTGCGACAATGTCAGGGCCGTATCCGACAAACCAGGCGTCTTTTGAGCTGTTGGTTGTACCGGTTTTCCCGCCGAGGTCGCGGCGTTTGATATCTCTCATCGCCCGCCAGCCTGTACCACTCCAGCCCGGTTCGCCATAAATATTTGAATTCATAGCGTCTTTGATAAGAAATGCCACATCGGTACTGACGACGTGCGGAGCATACGGAGAGTTATTACCTGCCTGCGGTGCTTTTTCCAGGTCTGTTTCCGGGGCTGCGGGTTGGTCATTTTCCTGCGGCTGATTGTCCGATTTGGCCACATCCGTTTCCAGAGCATCACTGTTCAGCCGGGTGCTCAAATCATGGGCACCTTCACCGTAGATAACCGGAATATTGGTGCATTGCGGGCAGGCAATCCGGGGTTTTGCGGTAAACAGCGTTTTGCCGTCCATATCATCAATACGGCTGATAAAGTACGGATCAATAAGGTATCCGCCGTTTGTCATCACCGCATAGCCGCGCACCATTTGCATCGGGGTAAAGGATGAAGAACCGAGAGCCATGGATTCCGTTCTGACAATGTTGCTGTCCGGGAAACCAAAGCGCAGCAGGTAGTCCGCTGCATAGTTCACACCCATTGCCCGCATTGCGCGCACCATAACCACGTTTTTGGATTGACCGAGTCCCTGACGCAGACGGATAGGGCCGTCATAACGCGGCGGGGAGTTTTTAGGACGCCAGTCTGTGCCTGAACCATCTGCACGGACAATCGGCAGGTCATTGAGCAGAGAGGAAAGAGTCAGACCTTTATCCAGCGCTGCGGTATACAGCAATGGTTTGATGCTGGATCCGACCTGGCGCAGTGATTGGGTCACCCGGTTAAATTTGCTCAGTTCAAAATCAAATCCGCCGACCAGCGCGATAATTGCACCATCGCCCGGATTCAGTGCAACAAAGGCAGAGTTAACATCCGGTAACTGTGACAGTACCCAGCGATCTTTGCTCTGGCGCACCCAAATTTGTTCGCCGGTGTGGATCACACCGTTAACCGCACGGGGTGCAGGACCCATAGCGCGGTCAGAAATAAATTTCCGCGCCCAGCGCATGCCGTCCATGGTTAAATCGATCGTGCTGCCGTCTTTGAGCATCACCTGTGCGCGGGAGGCATCTGCACTGAGAACAACCGCCGGATGCAGCGGACCGTAGACCGGTAATGATTTCAGTTTACTCAGGATTTGTTCTGTATCCCACGGCGTGGCGTTCTGCTGCCATAACACCTGCTGCGCACCCCGGTATCCGTGGCGGATATCATAATCAATGATGCCATTATGTACGGCTGTTTCGGCACTGAGCTGATCTTTGCGTTTTACGGTGGTGTAGACCTTATAACCGTCGGTATAGGCATTTTCACCATACTTTTCGAGCATCGACATGCGTGCCATTTCAGCCAGGTACGGCGCGGAGAAATCAATCTCCGGGGCATGGTAGCTCGCGTTAATCGGCTCCAGGCGGGCTTCATCATACTGTGCACGGGTGATGTAATTTTCTTCCAGCATCCGGGTCAGTACAACATTGCGGCGTGCCAGCGCGCGGGATTTTGAGTATAGCGGGTTAAATGTGGACGGCGCTTTCGGCAGTCCGGCAATAACAGCGGTTTCACTCAGTGTCAGCTGGTCAGGCGTTTTGCCGAAATAGACATAAGCGGCAGCGCCGACACCATAGGCACGCTGGCCGAGGTAAATTTTGTTCAGATAAAGCTCAAGAATTTCATCCTTGGAGAGCAGTTGCTCAATACGGATAGCCAGAAAGGCTTCTTTTACTTTACGGATGACCGTTTTTTCCGGACTGAGGAAGAAGTTACGGGCAAGCTGCTGAGTGATGGTACTGGCACCCTGGGATGCCCGGCCTGACGTCATTGCAACAGAGGCAGCACGGAAAATCCCGATAGGATCGACACCATGGTGCTCATAAAAACGACTGTCCTCTGTCGCGATGAACGCTTTTTTCATCAATGGCGGGATCTGGCTGAGAGTCAGCGGAATACGGCGTTTTTCGCCGAACTGTGCGATCAATTCGCCATCGGCGCTGTAGACCTGCATAGGTGTCTGTAATTTGACATCTTTCAGCGTTGCCACATCGGGCAAGTCCGGCTCGACATATTTGTACATGCCATATATCGAAGCTGCTCCAAGAAAAATGCAACAGACAACAAAGATCAATAAATACTTTAAGAACTTCACCTGAAAGATTCCGTTAGCCGTGTGGTGGACAGTTAATAAACAGCGACCCTGTAGTATAAAGGTTCATGCCTTTCTTGAATACGTATTTTATAACTGGCGGAAAATAAAGAAGAAATAACTATTTCGCACACCAATAATAAAAGGAATTATTAATGTGGATAACTTCGCGGGTGGCAGGGATCTCCCTTCAGGATGGCGCGATAATGATCGCTCCCGGCTATAAAGACCGCCATCACTGCTCTTTTGATGACTTTACCACACTGCATTTTCCTGACGGAGAACTGGCAGATGGCCGGGTTCAGGATCCTGCGGCCGTGTCGGCGGCACTGACCCGCTGGCGCCGTCATTTTCGCGGGCGTTTACAGTTACGCGTGGCACTGCCCGCCCCGCTGTATCTGCAACAACGTATCCGTCTGCCGGAAAACCGGATGGTGCAGGCATCTGTTGTTCCTCTGATCGACACCTACCTGGCACGCACTTTTCCGGGGCGTTGTCAGGATCTGATATATGACTACTGTATTCTGCCGGGGGAAATTGTGCTGACCACGGTACATCGTTCTGTCCGTGAGGTGTGGGAAACGCTGGCGGCAAAAATGAGTGCGCGATTGACCGTGCTTGATCTCATCCCTTGTGCAATGCGCTGTTTTGCACATGCCCGGGGCGTTCCTGCACAGGACTGGCTGCTGTTCAGTCAGGGAAATTTTGTCTGCTGGCAGGCGGGAACGTCGCATCCGGCACTCAGCGGCCAGGCAGAGCCGGATTTGCCCTCATTATCAGACGCACTGACATTACAGGGGTTTGATAACGCGCAGGCGTCTCTGTGTTGTCTGCATGATACCGCGCTATTACCGGTCGCCTGGCAGCATGAGTGTGAGCAATATAGCGTGACAAAACCGGATACAGTGCCTGCGGGTTATGCGGCGGCTGCCGGAATGGTATTGCGCGGGGAAGACAGGCTATGAGCGGATATCATGTCAATCTGACCGCATGGCGTGTCCGGTTGCACCGGAAAATCTGTCGCGGAATAGTTATCCGGCTTATTTTTACAGGCGGCATTATATTCTCGGGTTTGATGATGTTTCGCCTGCAAGCAGGGCTGAATGAAGAGCTGCTTGGTGTGACGGAAATGGCAGAAGCAGCGCGTGAAACCCGCTGGAAGCCCCGGTTGATTACGCTGGCGCAGGATATCGCCGCACAGCAGCAGACGGAAGATACACAGCGCCGCCTGGCGCGCACAGGGCGGGAAAACCGCCGGTATCGTGAACTGCTTCATTTTCTTCAGCAGCAATTTCCGGCAGATGCCTGGCTGGTGCGCTATCAGGCAGAACAGCAGAAGCAGGAAACAGAAAATACGGTACGCCATGTTCTGGCGGTAAACCGCTATCAGATGATTGCGGCAACTCATCCTTTATTGCACCAGGCTCCGCCGGGGTTGCCTGCGCTCCGGCTGATCCGTCTGCATCATCATAAAGTATCACGGGTCCGGCAATTCACGCTGGTGACAGATGCCGGTGACAGGCATGCAGAGGCGGCTCCATGAACATGGATGCATTATGGCGTTGTTTACAGTATCGCATCATGCAATGGGGAATTGCGGTGATGGTCTGTCTGCCGGTGGGTTGCACCTTCTGGTATTTTTATCTGCTCCCGGCATTCAGTGACATAAACGTGCGGCAGCAGACGTTGCAGATACTCACCCGGCAGGCAGAAACATTTCTCCCGGAGATTGAATATCCATCCCGCCCTGCGGCTCCGGCGTTACTGGCTCTGCTGCCGGAAACAGCTCTGCCGGTGCTGGCGGGCTGGCAGCAGGAGCCACAGGATACCCCGTCGCGCTGGATACTGACCTTTGAGGCATATTACCCGGAACTCGCCGGTTTACTGGATACGCTGACCGCGCAACTGACAGAGCTGAACATCACCCGGCTCTCACTACATCCGGTCACTACCGGCCCTCAGACATCTCCTGTGCTGTTACAGATGACCCTGCACCTGGCATTACCGGAAGCGGAGAGCCCGTCAGCATCTGAGACTGATTTACCGGACATTAATAAGGAAGAGCATGACAACTAAAAGACAGGGATGGTCAGCCGGGCTGATTATAGGGAGTTATGTTCTGACAGGGGTGGCGGCACACAGTGAAATGCACCCTAGAGATCTCTTTCTGCCGGCGGAAATCAGTACACAACAGGCTGCGGTGATGATCCCGCCGGTTTTATCCGCACCGGCGGCTGATACCGCGGACAGCAGGCAGAGCCGCACATTTACCTTGCAGCACGCCGATGCGTCTTCGGTTCTGGAAACGCTCCGCCATCATCATGGCGCGCTGTTCAGTGAGGGAGATGTATTACAGGCGGATCCGCTGACTAATTCCCTCTTTATAGATGCGGGTGCGCAGGTCCTGACCCGCACAGAAGCCTGGCTGACACTGATGGACAAGCCACAGCAGCAGGTACAGATAACCGCGCACATTGTGTCCGGCTCCCGCGAGGCGCTGCATGAACTGGGACTGCAATGGGGAACGGTGCTGCCGTCGCCTGATAAAGGAAACCGGCTGCAATTGCATCAGGCGCGGGGCAATAACACCTTTACCTTTAATATTGCCCGCATCAGCGGACATTTACTGGAGATGGAGCTCACCGCGCTGGAGCAGGAGCAGCAACTGGATATCGTTGCCAGCCCGCGGCTGACCACGGCGCATGAACACCCGGCCAGCATTAAACAGGGCTCGGAAATTCCGTATACCACACAGAGCCATGAGTCCGGATCACAGGTTCAGTTCCGTGAAGCGGTACTGGGAATGGAAGTTACGCCGCAAATTTTACGGGAAAATAAAGTCCGGCTGACGCTGCATATCAGCCGCAATGCGCCCGGGGTTGCACTGGTACAGAACGGCAGTGAGCAATATGCTATCGATAAACAGGAAATTACAACGCAAGTGGTTGTACGTAACGGCGAGACATTGATCCTCGGCGGTATTTTCCAGCAGGACAGGGGAAAACAAGTCACCGGAGTGCCGTATTTGTCCGCAATCCCACTGATGGGAAAGCTTTTTACTCACCAATACGATAAACTCAGCCGCCGTGAATTGGTGATTTTCATTACACCACAACTGATTGATATTTAGTAACTGCAAAAATATCAGTCTGTTATATGATAATTTACGGGAATTATACGCAGGATAAAGCATTTTTTTTATTGATTTTGCGGTGTTATACATTTGACGACTGCAACGATTTAGCATACAAGAGTTACCTAATTTAGTAGGTATGAAATCCTTGCCGCATCAAAACATGCTGTTAATCCGTTGACGGATAACGCCCTAATTTATCAGACTACGCCTTATATCTCTGCGCGGCTCCCGTTATCAGAAGGATCCACAGAAATATAAGGCGCGGTTTTTTACAGGCGTTATGATAGTATGTGCAGATGTTCAGAGGCCGGATTGCAACAGGCATCACACAGCAGTACCTGAGGTTCTTTTCTCGTTTTATACTCGGGTATATACCCAACGCCATTCAAGATTCAGGCAGGCGGCAAAGGAAAACAGATGGGGAGCATACATCAGTATGTGACCCGGCTGGTTGAGTACCGCCAACGAACCTGTAGTTTGAATGGATAAGGGTATGGTTGCAGTCAGGCAGAATATGCTGAGATAGTTTCAGGCTACTCTCACATATTCACTCATGAGGTTTCATTTGAGGTTCCGCCGCTGATCGGGTGAGCGGGGCGGGTTATCATTAACGAATATTCTTAGTTATACCAAAAACATGGCAGAGAAACGCAATATCTTTCTTGTCGGCCCGATGGGTGCCGGCAAAAGTACTATTGGTCGTCAGCTGGCTCAGCAATTAAATATGGAATTTTTTGATTCCGACCAGGAAATTGAACATCGCACCGGTGCTGATGTGGGCTGGGTATTTGATGTCGAAGGTGAAGAAGGTTTTCGCCTGCGTGAAGAAAAAATCATCAATGAACTGACTGAAAAACAAGGTATCGTACTGGCTACCGGCGGAGGTTCCGTCAAGTCACGGGAAACCCGCAACCGCCTTTCAGCGCGGGGTGTGGTTGTCTACCTTGAGACCAATATTGAAAAACAACTGGCCCGTACACAGCGTGATAAAAAACGCCCGTTGTTACAGGTTGATGAGCCGGTCCGGGAAGTTCTGGTTAAACTGGCAGAAGAGCGCAATCCGTTGTATGAAGAGATCGCGGATATCACTATCCATACCGATGATCAGAGTGCAAAAGTGGTTGCAAATCAAATCATTGAGCTGTTAGAAACCAACAGCTGATTTTACATTACCGGCAACATGCGGAGGTGCCATGGAAAATGTGACTGTGACATTAGGTGAGCGTGCTTATTCAGTTTCGATTGCTCCCGGTCTCTTTTCCCTTCCCGGCACCTTTGCGCCGCTGACTTCCGGTCAGCGTGCAATGATTGTCACAAACACCACCCTTGCCCCGCTGTATCTCACGACTCTCACCGAAAATCTTCAGCGCGAAGGCATTCAGGTGGATTCGGTGATCCTGCCGGATGGCGAACAGTATAAATCCCTGACAACCCTTGATCTGATTTTTACCGCATTGCTTGAGCACAATCACGGGCGTGATACCACGCTGATTGCGCTGGGCGGCGGGGTAATTGGTGATCTGACCGGGTTTGCGGCTGCAAGTTATCAGCGCGGTGTCCGCTTTATTCAGGTACCAACGACATTATTATCCCAGGTGGATTCCTCTGTCGGGGGTAAAACCGGCGTAAATCATCCGCTGGGTAAAAATATGATCGGCGCATTCTGGCAGCCGGCGAAAGTGGTGGTTGATCTTGACTGCCTGAAGACGCTGCCGCGCCGTGAGCTGGCCTCCGGACTGGCAGAAGTTATCAAATACGGCATTATTCTGGATAACGGGTTCTTTGTCTGGCTGGAAGAGAATATCGACCGTCTGCTGGCACTTGAGCCGCAGGCGATGGCATATTGTATCCGCCGCTGCTGCGAGCTGAAAGCAGAGGTTGTGGCGGCAGATGAAAAAGAGACCAGCGGGCTGCGTGCTTTGCTGAATCTGGGACACACCTACGGACATGCGATTGAAGCTGAAATGGGCTACGGTGTCTGGTTACATGGTGAAGCCGTTGCTGCGGGGATGGTGATGGCTGCCCGCACAGCTGAATTACTGGGTGTATTGCGCCCGCAGGAAACATCCCGGATTATCGCACTGCTGCAACGCACCGGATTACCGGTTCGCGGACCTGAATCCATGACGGCGGATATGTATCTTCCGCACATGATGCGGGATAAAAAAGTGCAGGGCGGTAAATTGCACCTGATTATTCCGACCTCGCTCGGACAGTCGGTTGTTCGTGCGGATATTACGCATGAAACCGTGCTGACGGCTATTCAGTCAGTGTAACGCGGGTCAGCCCGGCAGAATGTTTTTTTATATCTGTCTCGCTGAGTGTCCGGAAAATGGTTACACTACGCATTATGACGCACCATTGTGACGTACTTAGTGCGGGTCAGTTCTCTTCTGTTATATCTAAAGACAAGTTTCTGCTCTGATGGGAGGGCAAAATGGACGGCTTTAAACCCGAAAAGCAAGAACCACAAATTTTCAGCGAGCCGGATGACGAAGTAATCCGTCCGGATGCTTCAGACAGACCCGATCGCCCGGAGCGCCGCACTACTCGTCCGCGCCCGCAGCAGTCCCGTCCTAAGTTTGCCGTATCCCGCCAGCAGATGATGATTGGTGTGGCGGTTGTGGTATTGGTTCTGCTGATTATTGCGATCAGTTCTGCATTAAAATCACCGTCAGAACCGGAAACACCGCAACAGCCGCAGAGCGGTGAGCGCCAGATAAACCTGGGCAGCTACAATAACAGCGACAGCAATACTAATGATGGCGGAGCAACAACGTTACAGCCGTCTCAGCCGGTCACGACACAAGCCGGGCAGAACGGGGTAAATTTACCCGCTATCAATAATCTGCCGACTCAGGCTCAGCCGTCACAGACGACCGGCACCGGTCAGCGGGTGGATATCCCGGGTGATATTAATGATGCACTGAATCAGGGCAGCACGCAGAGCGGCATTAATAATGTTGCGCAGCAGAACATGAATAATCTGCCGCCGGTAACCAATACTCAGCCATCTGTACCGGCAGAACCGAAAAAACCGGTTCAGGTGAAACCGCAGCCGGTGAAAACAACGACCGCTCAGCCGGTTAAACCGCGTGAAGCAACCAAGCCTGTTACCGCAGCACCGGCAAAAAACAGTCCGGCGATTGCGAAAGCGGCTGCCGGTGGTTACACCCTGCAACTGAGTGGTGCGAGCCGTGCGGATACACTGAAAGCGTTTGCACAAAAGCACAGTTTGTCGAATTATCAGGTATATGAAACGTCACGTAACGGAAAGTCGTGGTTTGTCCTGGTTTACGGTAACTTCCCGACAGTCGGGGATGCAAAACGGGAAGTTGAGCGTCTGCCTGCTGAAATTCAGGGGAAAAAACCGTGGGTCAGAAAGATGCAGGATGTGCATCAGGACATGAAAAAATAAACACGCATTCCGTCAGGTGCTGATTGACTGTCTGAAACAGAGCAGGATCGGCGGCTCTGGCCTTTTTTGAGCAATGATTACAGGCAGCATGAAAAAACAACGCGCATTTTTAAAATGGGCTGGCGGAAAATATCCTCTGGCAGATGAGATAAAGCGGCATCTGCCGGAAGGAAATTGCCTGATAGAGCCTTTTGTCGGCGCGGGATCTGTTTTTCTGAATACGGATTATCCGCACTATATACTGGCGGATATCAACAGTGACCTTATCCATCTGTATAATATGGTGAAATTGCGGACTCAGGAATTTATCGATGAGTCCCGCAAGCTGTTCACACCAGAATTTAATGATGAAATTCAGTATTACGCCATGCGGGAACGGTTTAATCTGAGCACGGACCCTTTCGAGCGCAGTGTCCTGTTTCTGTATCTGAACCGCCATTGTTATAACGGATTGTGCCGGTATAATTTAAAAGGGCGTTTTAATGTGCCTTCGGGCGCTATCGCAAGCCGTATTTCCCGGAAGCGGAATTACTGTGGTTTGCGGAAAAATCCCTGAAAGCGACGTTTGTGTGCCAGTCCTATGTGACCAGTATGCAAGAGTCCCGTCCCGGCGACACGGTATATTGTGATCCGCCTTATGCGCCATTATCACTGACCGCTAATTTTACTGCTTATCACAGCAGCGGATTCGGATTCCCGGAGCAGGTAAACCTGGCGCAGCTGGCAGAAATGCTCTCATCTGATCGCAACATTCCGGTATTGATTTCAAATCACGATACCCCCCTGACCCGGGAGTGGTATCATCAGGCACAACTGCATATCGTCAAGGTGCGGCGCACTATCAGCCGCAATACACTCAATCGCGAAAAAGTGAATGAATTACTGGCGCTCTTTCGCGGACAGTGAGCCGTTGAACCCGGCGGCGTCTTATTAAGAGGAAACAGGAATGAAAGAGTTTTTGATTGCTCCGTCCATTTTATCTGCTGACTTTGCCCGCCTGGGGGAAGACACCGCAAAAGTACTCGCTGCGGGCGGCGATGTGGTTCACTTTGATGTTATGGATAACCATTATGTCCCGAACCTGACCATCGGTCCGATGGTGTGTAAGGCTCTGCGTGACTATGGTATTACTGCCCCGATTGACGTACATCTGATGGTGAAACCCGTTGATCGCATTGTGCCGGATTTTGCCAAAGCAGGCGCAACCTACATTTCATTTCACGCGGAAGCGAGCGAGCATGTTGATCGCACTATTCAGCTTATCCGCGAATGCGGCTGTAAACCGGGATTAGTTTTTAACCCGGCGACACCGCTCAGTTACCTCGATTATGTCATTGATAAACTGGATATGATCCTGCTGATGTCAGTAAACCCGGGCTTTGGCGGTCAGTCATTTATCCCGGAAACACTGAATAAAGTCGCCGAAGTCCGCCGCCGCATTGATGCCAGCGGGCGCGATATCCGTCTGGAAGTGGATGGCGGCGTGAACACTCATAATATTGCCGCAATCGCACAAGCCGGTGCCGATATGTTTGTGGCAGGATCGGCGATTTTTGGTCAGCCGGATTACAAAACCGTTATTGATGATATGCGTAAAGAATTAACAAAGGTTTCAGCATGACAGATAAGACAGCAGTACCGCAATTTACAGGAATTAAAGCCGTTGCATTTGATCTCGACGGCACATTGGTTGACAGTATTCACGGCCTGGCTGATGCAACAGACAGCGCACTGAATGAACTGGGTTATCCGCAGGCCGGCAAAGAAAATGTCACCGTCTGGATTGGTAATGGCGTTGATATTTTATTAGAGCGCGCGCTTACGTGGGCAACAGGATCCGCACCGGATGCCGCACTGCACGCAAAATGTCGTCAGTTATTTGATGAATTTTATGCCGAAGCCGTTAAAACCGGCAGCCCGCTGTTTGCAAATGTGAAACCAACATTGCAGGCGCTGGCTGATGCGGGAATGGATCTGGCGATTGTCACCAATAAACCGACTCCGTTTATTGCACCACTGCTGGCTGAATTAGGCATTACTGACTTTTTCTCCGTTGTACTGGGCGGCGATGATGTGAAAAATAAAAAACCGCATCCATCACCGCTTTATCTGACACTCGGTGAGTTCGGGCTGCGCAGGGAAGAGATGTTATTTGTCGGGGATTCCCGTAATGACATTCTGGCGGCTCAGGCGGCAGAGTGCCCGAGCGTGGGTCTGACCTACGGCTATAACTACGGCATCCCTATTGCTGACAGTCATCCGGACTGTGTATTGTCTGACTTTGCGGGCTTGCTGCCGGCACTCGGACTGTCTCCGTTAACTCATCAGGAAGGATAATCATGAGCGGATCCGCTGCTACAAAAAATCACAAACCCGTTGTTTTCAGTGGCGCACAGCCTTCCGGCGAGCTGACTATCGGTAACTACATGGGTGCGCTGCGCCAGTGGGTTAAAATGCAGGATGATTACGACTGCATTTACTGTATCGTTGACCAGCACGCGATCACGGTGCGTCAGGATCCGGCTGAGCTGCGCAAACGCACGCTGGACACCTTATCCCTGTACATGGCCTGTGGTCTGGAACCGGAAAAAAATACCCTGTTTGTTCAGTCACATGTCCCGCAGCATGCTCAATTAGGCTGGGCACTGAACTGCTATACCTATTTCGGCGAACTCAGCCGTATGACGCAGTTTAAAGATAAATCTGCCCGTCATGCAGAGAATATCAACGCCGGGCTGTTTGACTATCCTGTTCTGATGGCGGCCGATATTCTGCTGTATCAGACAAACCAGGTGCCGGTCGGGATCGACCAGAAACAGCATCTGGAACTGAGTCGTGATATCGCGCAGCGTTTTAATGCTATTTACGGCGATGTGTTTGTTGTCCCTGATCCGTTTATTTCATCCGGTGGTTCCCGTGTGATGGCGTTGCAGGATCCGACGAAAAAAATGTCGAAATCCGATGATAACCGCAACAACCTGATCGCCCTGCTGGAAGACCCGAAAGCGGCAGCGAAAAAAATCAAACGCGCTATGACTGACTCCGAAGAGCCGCCTCGTGTGATTTATGATTCAGCCAACAAACCGGGTGTATCAAACCTGCTGGATATTCTCTCCGGTGTTACCGGCAAACCGGTTGCTGCACTGGAAGCGGAATTTGAAGGACAGATGTACGGTCACCTGAAAGGTGCGGTGGCAGATGCCGTTTCCGGTATGCTGACGACGCTACAGACCCGTTATCACGACATCCGTAATGATGATGTGTTACTGAACAGTGTGATGAAAGAGGGTGCAGAGAAAGCCTCTGCCCGCGCACAGGTAACACTGGATAAGGTGTATGACGCTATCGGTTTTGTCCGCCGTCCGCTGTAATGGTATTGATTAATAAGAAGAAAAAAGCGCCTTGCGGCGCTTTTTTTATATCTGACGGAGAACGACGGAGATCAGAACCCGAACGCAACACCGGCGCCATAAACGGCACTGTCTTCGCTGTTCCAGCTGACTGAAGTGCGCAGATTCACGTTATTTTCCATACGCAGCTGTCCACCGAAGGCCACGGCGTTGCCGTTATGGTAATTACCGGCACCCAGGCCCACGCTGAAGCGGGTGTTATCGGTATACGGAATGTTGGCCATTGCCGCAACAGAAGCAATACCGGCGTTAGCGCGGTCAGCATTCTTATTCATCTGCTGCTCAACAGAGTTAAACC
This sequence comes from Morganella psychrotolerans, assembly GCF_001676055.1. Taxonomy (GTDB): domain Bacteria; phylum Pseudomonadota; class Gammaproteobacteria; order Enterobacterales; family Enterobacteriaceae; genus Morganella; species Morganella psychrotolerans_B. Next base: position 40,926 of record NZ_LZEX01000043.1, read on the forward strand.
GGCCGTTCATGGACGCTTCAAGCTCCGTAAAACGGGCATTGGTATATTGTTGTCCGGATGAAACCGCTTGTTTACGGGAATCATCAATTGCGGAATGAATATTACTGACTTTGTTGTCGGTGTAGCTGTTACTGCTTTTTACCGCAGCCGTTTTGGCATCACTGGTTTTTTGGTCAGTGTAGTCGTTACTGCTTTTTACCGCAGCCGTTTTGGCATCACTGGTTTTCTGGTCAGTGTAGTCGTTACTGCTTTTTACCGCAGCCGTTTTGGCATCACTGGTTTTCTGGTCAGTGTAATCATTACTGCTTTTTACTGCAGCCGTTTTGGCATCACTGGTTTTCTGGTCAGTGTAGTCGTTACTGCTTTTTACTGCAGCTGTTTTGGAATCGGTAATCGCTGTATTTACTTCAGTGATTTTTGTATCTGTATATCCTTTGCTGCTGCTGACCGCGTCAGTTTTTGCATTATCAATATTGGTATTAACCGTACGGAGTTTTTGGTCGGTATACCTTTTACTGGACTCTATTGCTTCAGTTTTGGCGTTAGTAATACCCGTTGTCAGTATACTAGTAGTTGTCTGCATCAGATCCATAGTTTCTCTTCTGGCAGTATTTTGTATATCAAGAGCTTTTCTAGATAACTCGCTATCTGTATAAGCTTTGCTTTTGGCAACAGCGTCATTGAATGAGTCTGCAGCAAATGAGGCAGATGCGCCTAAAGAAAGCATAGCGATAATTAATATCTTACACTTGGTATTCATACGTAATTTCTCAATAATATAAACAAGGATGCGCTGTTATTTTCACAGGGCATATAAGGGGTTGGCTGTTGATATGAGATAAAGTGCAACAATGTTCTGGTAATGAATAATATTTAGCATAAAGTTTATATTATTCTGTTGTATTTTCAATGTAAATATCATTATATTTACAGCGACATTTTAATCTTTATTACATCAATATTTGATAAACGAATGGCGCAAATATACCGGAAAACACCAAGTACAGAGCGGCTGAGACAGGCATTAAAGTAGAAATATATGAATTAATATCTAATACATAAAGTAATACTTAAAATATGTTTATCGTTTATTTAATATTATAGTTGAGATGTTATTTTTTAAAAAAATGACTGTATCATGACGATGTAGTCATAAAAGGATTAATTAAAAAAAACTAAATAAATAAATAATTACAACCAGCCTTTCTCTTTACGGGACTGGCATATCGGACACAATGTTTGTTCCGGTTGCCAGCTCATAAAAGGCAGATGGCAGCTTTTACAGTGCGCATCAAAATAAGAATAGTGAACCGGTAAACTGTTTTTTTCTGCCATCGGTACAACGTCAATTGCTTTCGGGAAACAGACATCTTTGCAGCTCATACAGCCGCTGCATTTGGTTTTATCCACGGTAAACTGATTGTTTTCAATCAGGATAGCGCTTTCCTGACAGACTGCCGCGCAGGCGGAACATAAAATACACTTCTCTGTGTCCGGGCGGACATCAAACCAGCTGTCATCCGGCCAGAGTTTTTTGCGCTCATTCAGACCGGTTTTCGCCCGTCCCCGGTTTAGTTCTGCGGCGCCCGCTTTCTGGCGGAACAGTGCAAAGCGTTTTCCGGTATCTATTGGCGCAGGCGGTGCAATCGTCAGTTGCCAGACCGGCTCCTGCAAGGCTTTCAGGCGCAGATTCAGCTCTGCCAGTACCGGCAGCCAGCTATCCACTTCCGGTTCGGTTATCTGCATGCCGCGGATATGATATTGCCGGTGCCAGACCAGCAGTTCCTCAATCTGTGCAGGTGCTTCTTTCTGATTGATAACCAGTTGTGCATTGTCGTTAAACAGACGTTCGCGCACAGGGATATTTTCAATAGCATCAGACGGGCAGACAAACAGGCAGTTTCCGCACTGAAAACAGCGCTCATTATCGATCCGGACATCAAGATACCCGAATGAGACGGCATTTGCGGGACAGTGTGCCGCACAGCTGTTACAGGTGCTGTTTTTGAGTTTCTTCCTGACGCAGCGATTGTTCACTGCACCGCTGACACGACGGGGGTTTGTCAAAGCCACCGGGGCTGCCGGCGGATTAGCCGTCGCAGCCGGTGGATTATCACTTCCTTTCAGTCATGCAGCCACTGCAGCAGATAACACACCAGCAGCAGCGCCACAGGAAAAAATTGTCTGGAGCGCCTGTACAGTCAACTGCGGCAGCCGTTGTCCGCTGCGGATGCATGTGACTGACGGCGAAATCAGATATGTCGAAACCGATAACACCGGCGATGATGTTTATGAAGAACTTCATCAGGTTCGCGCCTGCCTGCGCGGGCGCTCAATGCGCCGCCGTGTGTATAATCCTGATCGCCTGAAATACCCGATGAAACGCGTGGGTAAACGCGGTGAAAATAAATTCGAACGGATCAGCTGGGAAGAGGCGTTTGATACTATCGCCGGCACCATGAAACGCTTGATCAGTGATTATGGCAACGAATCTATTTATCTGAACTATGGTACCGGGACACTCGGCGGCACCATGACTAAATCCTGGCCGCCGGGAGCAACGCTGATCGCCCGTCTGATGAACTGTTGTGGCGGTTATCTTAACCATTACGGCGACTACAGTACCGCGCAGATAGCGGCGGGTCTGAATTATACCTACGGCGGCTGGGCAGATGGTAACAGCCCGTCAGATATCGAAAACAGCAAGCTGGTGGTGATGTTCGGGAACAACCCGGGCGAAACCCGTATGAGCGGCGGCGGTGTGACCTATTATGTTGAGCAGGCACGCGAAAAATCAAATGCCCGCATGATTATCATTGACCCGCGTTACACCGATACCGGTGCCGGTCGTGAAGATGAGTGGATCCCGATCCGTCCGGGAACCGATGCGGCACTGATCAGTGCGCTCGCTTATGTGATGATCAATGAAGATCTGGTGGATAAACCGTTCCTTGATAAATATTGCGTGGGTTATGACGAAACCACCATGCCTGCGGGTGCGCCGGAAAACGGGCACTATAAAGCCTATATTTTAGGTCAGGGCGCGGATGGTGTGGCGAAAACACCTGAATGGGCAGCAAAAATCACCGGTATTCCGGCAGCCAGAATTGTAAAACTGGCGCGTGAAATCGGAACAGCAAAACCGGCTTATATTACACAAGGCTGGGGTCCGCAGCGCCGCTCAAATGGTGAAACCGCATCGCGGGCAATCTCAATGCTGTCTATTCTGACCGGCAATGTGGGCATTAATGGCGGTAACAGCGGCGCGCGTGAAGGTTCTTATGCCATCCCGTTTGTCCGTATGCCGACACTGACCAACCCGGTGAAAACCAGTATCTCCATGTTTATGTGGACTGACGCTATCCTGCGCGGCAAAGAAATGACCGCGACCCGTGATGGTGTACGCGGCAAAGACAAGCTGGATGTGCCGATCAAAATGGTCTGGAACTATGCCGGTAACTGCCTGGTTAATCAGCACTCTGATATTAACCGCACTCATGACATTCTTCAGGATGACAGCAAGTGCGAGATGATTGTGGTGATCGATAATCACCTGACCTCTTCCGCGAAATATGCCGATATTATTCTGCCGGACTGCACCGCATCTGAGCAGATGGATTTCTGTATGGACGCATCTGCGGGCAATATGGGATATGTGATTTTTGCAGACCAGGCGATCGCGCCGCGTTTTGAAAGCCGCAATATCTATGAGATGACCAGTGAAATAGCCAAACGAATGGGAGTCGGTGACGAATTCACAGAAAACCGTACCCAGGAAGAATGGTTGCGCCATCTCTATGAGCAATCCAGAGCGGCATTGCCGGAACTGCCGGAGTTTGATGAGTTCCGTAAACAAGGCATGTTTAAAAAACGCGATCCGCAGGGGCACCATGTGGCGTACCGCGCTTTCCGTGAAGATCCGCAGGCTAATCCGCTGACCACGCCGTCCGGAAAAATCGAGATCTATTCCGCACAGCTGGCAGAGATTCAGAAAACCTGGGAACTGAATGAAGGTGATGAAATTCATCCGTTGCCGGTATATGCCGCCGGGTTTGAACATGGCGGTGATCCGTTAATGGAAAAATACCCGTTACAGATGACCGGTTTCCATTACAAATCCCGCACGCACTCAACTTACGGCAACGTGGATGTCCTGCAGGCTGCCTGCCCGCAGGAATTGTGGATAAATCCGGCCGATGCTGCGAAACGCGGAATTGTGCAGGGTGACAACGTCCGGATCTTTAACGACCGTGGCGAAGTCCGCGTCAATGTGAAGGTTACGCCGCGCATTCTGCCGGGTGTCGTCGGATTGGGTGAAGGCGCTTGGTACAGCCCGGATGGTAATCGTATTGACCACGCGGGCAGCATTAACGTGTTAACCACTCAGCGCCCGTCGCCGCTGGCGAAAGGGAACCCGTCCCACTCCAACCTTGTTGAAGTCGTTAAGGCCTGAGGAAGCGAATTATGTCAACGCAATATGGTTTCTACATTGATTCAAGTCGCTGCACCGGCTGCAAAACCTGCGAGCTGGCCTGTAAGGACTTTAAAAACTTATCACCGGAAGTGAATTTCCGCCGCATTTATGAATATGCGGGCGGCGACTGGACTGAGCAGGATGGCGTCTACAATCAGAATGTGTTCGCTTACTATCTTTCTGTCTCCTGTAACCACTGTGATGACCCGGCGTGCGCCAAAGTCTGCCCGAGCGGTGCTATGCACAAGCGCGAAGATGGTTTTGTCGTGGTAAATGAAGATATTTGCATCGGCTGTCGTTACTGCCACATGGCATGCCCGTATGGCGCGCCACAGTTTGATGAAGTCAAAGGGCACATGACTAAATGTGACGGCTGCTATGAGCGCGTTGCAGAAGGGAAAAAGCCGATTTGTGTTGAATCCTGCCCGCTGCGCGCGCTGGATATGGCACCGATTGAAGAGTTGCGTGCCAAATACGGCACACTGGCTGAAATCGCGCCGCTGCCGTCCGCAGAATACACACATCCGAATATTGTTTTAAAACTCAATGCCAACAGCCGTCCTGTCGGGGATACCACAGGCCATCTGGCGAACCCGGAGGAGGTATAACATGGGATCGGGAATTCATGAATGGCCGCTGATGTTCTTTACTACCCTGGGCCAGAGTGTGGCGGGTGCGTTTATCATCATGGCGGCAGTGCTGCTGTCCGGGAAGCTCACCCCTGAGATGAACCGGAAAGTGCATTACAGTATGTTCGGGCTCTGGGTATTGATGGGGATTGGTTTCCTGCTCTCCATGATGCACATGGGCACGCCGATGCGTGCATTTAATGCCTTTAACCGCCTGGGCAGTTCATCGCTCAGTAATGAAATTGCCGCAGGTTCGGTCTTTTTTGCGGCAGGCGGATTTTACTGGTTGCTGGCGGTACTGAACAAGATGCCTGCTGCTCTCGGTAAGCTCTGGCTGGTGGTGGTGATGATACTGGCGGTGGTATTTATTTATGCCATTCCGCAGGTGTATCAGATTGCCACAGTGCCGACCTGGAACACGCCTTACACCACTATCCACTTTGTACTGACGGCATTGCTGGGCGGTCCGCTGCTTGCAGCACTGTTGTTGCGCATGGCGGGGTTTGATCTGCGCTGCGTCAGCTGGCTGCCGGTGGTGAGCATTATTGCGCTGGTGGTGAGTGTGATTGCGGCAACGGCTCAGGGCTTTGATCTGGGCGGTATCCGCAGTTCTGTTCAGAATGCCTCTGCGCTGGTGCCGGAGTTCGGTATGTTTATGGGCTGGCGTATGGTGTTACTGGCGCTGGGTCTGGCATGCTGGGTTCTGCCGCTGATTAAGCGCACTAACCCGCCGGTTATTATGATGCTTGCCGGTTTTGTGTTGGTGCTGGGTGGTGAGATCATCGGGCGCGGTATTTTCTATGGTCTGCACATGACGGTCGGGATGGCTTATCTCGCCTGATACAGTGAATGCGTATCCTGTTACTGTTACCCGGTCGTAAACCGTGGCAGGATACGCCAATCGTTCTATTCTGATAACAGAGTGTGTTATGAGTCAGCAAGCTGTCAGTGATATCGCATTAACCGCCCGTATTCTCGGCGCGGCATTTTATTATCCGCCGGAAGAAACAGGGCAGATAACAGAGCTGCTCTCCTCCGGTGACTGGGTGGCGGAATGGCCGTACGGTACTGATGCACAAAAGCAGGCGGCAGCAGAAAAACTGCATACCGCAACAGCCGGTGATGAAACGCATGCGCAGGCTTATCAGCGTTTATTTATTGGTCCGCAGGCATTACCGGCATCACCCTGGGGCTCAGTCTGGCTCGATAAAGAACAGGTGTTGTTTGGTGAATCGACCGTCGCACTCCGTCAGTGGATGCGCGACCACAATGTGGATATCGCTCTGACGCAGAATGAGCCGGAAGACCACATAGGTTTGTTACTGATGATGGTGGCGTGGACGGAAGAAAATAATCCGGATGCGGTAAATGCACTGCTGGCGGAGCACCTTCTGCCCTGGGCGCGTTACTATCTGGCAAAAATGCAGGAAACCTGCGCAAGCCCGTACTATGAGGGATTGTCTGCCCTGACTGCGCTGACACTGAATGCCTGGCAGGAAACCCGCCTGATAATACCGGCGGAAAAAACGATTTTTGCCTGAATAAATTACCGCACGTATAAAAAAACCCTTCAGATGTGAATCCGAAGGGTTTTCTTTTTTATCTGACCGGATCACTGCCCGAGGTCAAATTCGTTAATTTTTGCCAGCATGTCCGGGTCGTTCCGGTATTCTTCCCGCAACATTGTCTGGTCTTTTTTGGCTGCCGGACAGGTTTCATCCATTGCTTTGCGGATCTCTTTTTTATGATCCTCCGGCAGGGTATTGTCCCATTCACCGGCGAAATGTATGCAGGTCTCTGCATTATCCATATACACTTCAAGCCGATCTTCCTGCGGTTTTTCTGCGGCAGATACGGTGCCTGCCATGGCAGAAAGCGCCAGCAGCATTATCAGGTATTTCATCCTTGCCTCCTGTTTAAGACGATTGATTCACCAACTGTAATTATTGCAGCGGGCAGAGATAATTACACATTACAGAGCCGGTTTAAAGCGGGGACACACGGTATTACACACTCTTACAACTCTTCCCTGAGTGACTTGCGCAAATACCGTTTCAATTGCTGAGGTTGTCCGGAAACCGAAAGAAATAGCCGCGCAGACGAAAGTATTTCCGCTGGTGGTATAACCGGCACTCCGATACTCTCCGCAGAGAACTGCGGAGAATATTATGTATCAGGATCTGCGGGCGCTGTTGCGTCCTTTTCACTCTTTACTGATTACCGCGCTTATCTTTCAGGCTATTGCCGGTATCGCATCATTACTTCCCTGGCTGGCGCTTCATCAATGGGTACGCGTTTATCCGGACAGTTATAACGGCTGGCTGGCCGTCGCTGCGGCGGGCGGCGTGATCTGGCTGGCAGCTCAGACACTGGCGTTTCACATCACCCACATTATGGATGCCCGGTGCAGTCACGGCCTGCGCCTGCAACTCTCAGACAAGATGCGCAATCTGCCGCTGAACTGGTTTGTGCAACAGGGTCGCGCTGGTGTGGAGCACTATGTTCAGCAGGATATCAATGCATTGCATCAGTTGGTGGCACATGCGCCTGCTGATCTTGTCCGCCTGATCCTGGTTCCGTTACTGGCGGCATTGCTGTTGCTGATGATTAATCCTCTTCTTCTTGTCTTATCACTTCTGCCGCCCGTCGGCGCGTTTTTGTGTTTCCGGCTGATGCGCTCAGCGCGCTATCGTGAGATTTTTTCAGAGCGCGACAGCTCGTTGCGCACATTATTTGAAGATTACCGTACCCTTGCGGAAAACCCGCTTGTTGCGCAGCAATTTCCCGGACGCGGAATTTTGCGCAAAACAGAACTGGCTCTGTTGCACTTCACCTCAGTTTTTCATCAATGGGTCACTAAAATCGGGCGTCCCGGCGCGATGGCACAGGTGTTTCTCAGCTCTGTGTTACTGACCGGCTGGCTGCTGCTGTGCATTGTGCTGACCGGGCAAACGCTGTCTCTTGCTGATCTGGTGCTGTTTATCCTGCTGTTGCGCAATATTGCTGAACCGGTAACGGCCATGGGACATGGAGCTGATGCATTACAGGCCGCGTTATCTGCGTCCGGACGTATCCGTCAGTTACTGACACACCCGCAGATGCAGTACGGAGAGCGGCAATATGATGACGACACACCTTTGCCGGAGGCGGTACCGCTGACAGTACAGAACCTGACTCTGTACCCGGACCGGGAAGAAAACAGTGTGTCGATCCTGAAAAATGTCAGCCTGACGGTTGCGGCGGGTGAATGCATTGCCATTGTCGGCCCGTCGGGTGCCGGGAAAAGCTCTCTGCTGCGCCTGATTGCCCGGTTTATGGACCCGTCAGGCGGTATGATCACCCTGGCGGGACAGCCGCTGTCTGTCTGGTCGCGGCACGGACTGAATCAATTAGTGACGGTTGTGGTGCAAAACAGTGAACCTCTGCCCGGCACACTGCGCGATAACCTGATGCTGTTTAATCCTCAGGCATCTCCTCAGCAGGTAGAGCAGGCGCTGGCGGCCGCCCGCTTTGACAGTGTAATTGCCGCGCAGGAAAAAGGGATGGATGCAGTGACAGGCACGGATGTTCACCTTTCCGGCGGTGAAGCTCAGCGCCTGGCAATTGCGCGGGCGCTGATTGCGCAAAGCCCGCTGCTGCTGGCAGATGAACCGACATCGGCACTGGATCCGGATAATGCTGCCCATATTTTTGCCGCACTGACCGGTGGCACAGGTACCCGGGTGATTGTTACTCATGATCTTGCGCTGGCGCGCTGTGCGGACCGGCTGGTATTTATGGCAGAAGGTACTGTTGCGGCAACCGGCACACATGATGAACTGCTGGCGCAATGCCCGGCTTACCGGCACTTTGCGCGGCAGCAGGAGATTCCTCATGAAGGCTAATCTGCTTAAAACCAATCTGCTGATAAATCTGATTTTTTCCATGAAAGGCACAGTGTTACTGATGATACTGAGTGCCGTACTGGATGGAATTTGCGGACTATTACTGATCCCGGTGATCCTGACCTGGCAGCATGATCCGGCTCCGGCGCTGTGGCAACTGGGGATCGCGACAGTTATTACCCTGTTGGTGCAGTATATCGCTCTGCAACGCGGATTTTTTGCCGGAAGCCATCTGATGCACCGGCTGACGAAAGCGCTGGTCAGCCATATTCCCCGCCGCTTATCACGTGATAATCATGCGGACGGACTGTTATCAGGTGCGGTTATGCAGGCGATGGGCATTCCCGCACATCTGCTTGCACCACTGGTAGGCACCATCGTGATGCCGCTGACGATTATCATCGGTTTACTGTTTTATCATCCGGGTCTGGCGGCGCTGTTTACCGCAACCGCACTTATCCTCATTGCAGCATTGCGTTTGAGTGCGGTGCGCCTGAACCGGGCTGAAACGCAGCTTATCAGTGCACGCAATGATGCTGCGCAGGCGCTGGGCGATTTTGCCCGTCATCAGGCGTTATTGCGCAAAAGCGGGCAGATGAGTGATGCCGCGCAGCAGCTTGAGCAAACCCTGTCTGCGCAACAGCAATCACAGGAACAGGTTCTGCGCCGCAGTCTGCCGTACCATCTGTTATTCAGCCTGTTGATCCAACTGCTGTTTATTGTGGTTCTGGTGTGGGGGGCATTACAGGTTTCCGGCGGTACGGTGGCACTGAGTGGCTGGCTGGCAGTGATGATATTAATTGCCCGGTTTATTGAACCGCTGCATCAGCTTTCTCATATTGACCAGGCACTGCGCCAGGCGGGAACTGCCCTGAATGCTATCCACCGGGAGCTCAGCGGCAAGACCCGCCACTCCCCGGCACAGAGCCGGAACCCTTCTTCACTGACCATTAGGGCAGATGCTTTGAATGTGGTATCGGATGAAGGAAAACCGCTGCTGCATGATGTCTCTTTTATCTGTCCGGAAAACCGGCTGACGGTTATTACCGGCTCATCAGGGGCCGGTAAAACCACATTACTGCATCTGCTGGCACGAACCGCTGATCCGCAAAGCGGCGTGGTGAATTACGGCGACATGCCGGTGACCATGCTGTCTGAAACCGTGCTGGCATCTGTTCGTCAGTTAGTCACACAATCTTCGCATCTGTTGCGCGGCACACTGCGCTGGTCACTGCTTCAGGGAGCAGCGCAGCCGGATGATGAGATCGTGCTTGCGCAACTGCATTCACTCGGTCTGACTGTTACGCCCGCTCAGTTGGATGAGGATACCGGGGAGCAGGGGGATTGTTTCTCCGGCGGGCAGAAGCAGCGCCTGTGTCTGGCAAGAGCCTTACTGGCGCAGCCATCCGTGCTGCTGCTGGATGAACCGACAGCCAGCCTGGATGTATTAAGCCGTAAACGTGTGATTGATACACTGACTGAATGGCCGGGAACACGGATTATCGTCACCCACAGCCCGGAACTGGCACGCCGGGCTGATCACGTTATTGTGATGGCAGAAGGGCATCTCTGCGCACAGGGCGCCCCGGCAGATGTGGAGGCACAATCTGACTGGTTTGCCCGTTTTTGTACCGGGAAGACAGAAAACAGTGAAAATTGATTAGTAATCAATGCACTCTCTCAGCCGAACGGTCCGGCGAAACCAAATAACCGGCGGTTAAAATCTTCAATTTTGCCGGTCGCCAGGCGGCGCTGCATCGTCAGTGTCCAACTGGCGGATAAACCGGGCGAATGCAGCAGATGGCGGTATTCTGTTTCATCAAACGGCAGGTGAAATGCGATAGCCACCGCCTCTCTGACAGAAACAGCACTGGTGCGGGTCAGCAGGCTCAGCGGTTTCTGGCTGCTCACATCCCCTTTTCCGATAACGCGGTACAGCCAGCCGGTGCGACCGGTATCCTGCATGACCTGTGCAAAATCAGCCACATCTGTCAGCGGATTCAGTTTGTAGCACGGGGAGCGCGGCTGTGTGACCTGGATAAAAGCACTGCCCCACTGATAAATATCACCGATGAATACGGTTTCTTCAGTCATACCCACCGTGGATATATTTTCACCGAAAAAGGGCGCGACAAAGCGTTCTTCGATCTCCGGATACATCATTTTCCAGTAATCGTAATGCTCCCGCGGATAATGGCACAGTGCGCGATCAGGTCCGCCGTGAAAGGCTTTTTCTGCCTGTTCATCACCGGCAAGTCCGGTTGAGTTCAGTGCAATAATACCGTCTGTCTGACGTTTTTCGATGGCGCTGAGCCCGCAACGGGCGGTTTCTCTGATAGCGCCGGTAAAAACTAAAGGTGTGTATGCCATGCCGCCTCCGTATTCAGTAAGGCAGTTATCATAATCGAAAGCGGGGAAGAAAAATATGTGCCGGCGGGCGCCGGCACACAGAAACACTAATTATCAGCAGGACTTATTTTGCAGAGGCAAAACGCGCTGCTGCTTCGTCCCAGTTAACCACAGACCAGAAGGCTTTAATGTAGTCAGGACGGCGGTTCTGGAATTTAAGATAGTAAGCGTGCTCCCACACATCCAGACCCACAATCGGATAACCGGATGTACCGGAGATGGCTTCGCCCATCAGCGGGCTGTCCTGGTTTGCCGTGGAGACCACTGCCAGTTTACCGTCTTTCAGTACCAGCCATGCCCAGCCGGAGCCGAAACGGGTTGCGGCTGCTTTTTCAAACTCAGCCTGAAACGCGTCGATGCTGCCGAAATCGCGTTCAATAGCGGCTTTCAGGTCACCCTGTAACATTGTGCCGGTTTTCAGACCTTTCCAGAACATGCTGTGGTTTGAATGACCACCGGCGTTATTACGGATAAAGGTACGCTTATCTGCAGGGAATTTATCGAGCTGTGTGATCAGATCATCGATATCAAGACCGGTCATGTCAGGGAATGCTTCGAGTGCGGTATTGGTGTTATTCACATACGTCTGATGATGTTTGGTATGGTGAATTTCCATTGTCATTTTGTCGAAATGAGGCTCTAACGCGTCGTAAGCATACGGTAATGCAGGTAATACATAGCTCATAATTATAACTCCAGTAATTGACCGAACCGTCCACATCATGTGTGAACAAGATGAACAGTATAATGGATCAGATGGTAATGAAAATGATTATCAAACCCGTGCGATCTGTGCGGACTCTTTTAATTCGTTAGTTTACTGTCGTATATTAGTTAAAGCTGTTGATAAATTTCAACATTATAATGTTAAAAACTATGTCTTTGTTTCTATCTGACATTTTGTACCGGTACAGGTTTCCGCATCAAATGATAACGCTGCAATTCTCAGTCCGTTTAATTCGTGATCTTTCGCGCAAAAAAGAAACAAAAGTGAACAGGCAACTTTATTTAACGTGATTTTGACATAGCATTAACAATTGAAAGGAGACTCACCATGACAAAAATAATGAAATATCCTGTACCCGAAGAAATTGAAAAAAATGCGCTCATCAATCATCAGCAGTATCTGGCAGAGTATCAGCGGTCGGTTCAGGATCCTGACGGCTTCTGGCGTGAGAAAGGACAGGTTGTTGACTGGATAAAACCCTATACGCGGGTTAAAAATACCTCCTTTGATCCCGGACATGTGAGTATCAAATGGTTTGAAGACGGCACATTGAATCTGAGTGTTAACTGCCTTGATCGTCATCTGGCGGAGCGGGGCGATAAAACCGCTATTATCTGGGAAGGAGATAGCCCGGATGAATCCCGTCACATCACATACCGCGAGCTGCACCATGATGTCTGTCAGTTCGCCAATGTGCTGAAACAAAACGGGATCGGCAAAGGCGATGTGGTTGCGATTTATATGCCGATGGTGCCGGAGGCCGCTGTTGCAATGCTGGCTTGTGCGCGTATTGGCGCAGTTCACTCGGTTATTTTTGCCGGATTCTCGCCGGAGGCTGTTTCCGGACGGGTGATTGATTCCGGGGCAAAAATGGTGATCACCGCTGATGAAGGTCTGCGTGCCGGGCGGGCGATACCGCTTAAGCAAAATGTCGACGACGGGCTGAAAAACCCGGGCGTGACAACGGTCGGCAATGTCATTGTTTTCCGTCGTACCGGTAACCCGGTGGAATGGAAAAAAGGCCGTGATATCTGGTGGCATGAGGCAATCGACGGTGTCAGTGCAGAGTGCCCGCCACAAGAGATGAATGCGGAAGATCCGTTGTTTATCCTTTATACCTCCGGGTCTACCGGCAAGCCGAAAGGGGTATTACATACCACCGGCGGTTATCTGGTGTATGCGACGCTGACATTTAAATATATCTTTGATTATCATGGTGATGAAGTCTTCTGGTGTACCGCCGATGTAGGCTGGGTTACCGGACATACTTATCTGGTTTACGGGCCGCTTTCCAACGGGGCTATCACGCTGATGTTTGAAGGTGTACCGAACTACCCGGAAGTGAACCGGATGTGCCAGATTGTTGATAAACATCAGGTTAATATTCTGTATACCGCCCCGACCGCTATCCGTGCTCTGATGGCGGAAGGTGTTAAAGCCATTGAAGGTACATCCCGCAAGTCACTGCGCATTATGGGCTCGGTGGGCGAGCCGATTAACCCGGAAGCCTGGGAATGGTATTACAAAACTATCGGTGACAGCCGCTGCCCGATAGTCGATACCTGGTGGCAGACTGAAACCGGTGCCTGCATGATTGGCGCAATGCCCGGTGCTATTGCACTGAAACCCGGTTCGGCAACTGTGCCGTTCTTTGGTGTTCAGCCCGCGCTGGTGGATAACCAGGGCGAGATTCTGACCGGTGAAACGGAAGGCAACCTGGTTATCCTTGATTCCTGGCCGGGCCAGGCGCGGACACTGTTTGGTGATCACGAACGGTTTGAGCAAACTTATTTCTCTGCGTTTAAGGGAATGTATTTTGCCGGAGACGGCACACGCCGTGATGAAGACGGTTATTACTGGATAACAGGGCGTGTCGATGACGTACTGAATATCTCCGGTCACCGTCTGGGAACCGCAGAAGTGGAATCGGCACTGGTTTCACACCCGAAAATTGCTGAGGCCGCTGTTGTCGGTGTTCCGCACAATATTAAAGGGCAGGCGATTTATGCCTATGTCACTCTCAATCACGGTGAGGAGCCGACACCGGAGCTGTACGCTGAGGTGCGTAACTGGGTGCGTAAAGAAATAGGCCCGATTGCGACTCCGGATATTCTTCACTGGACAGATTCTCTGCCTAAAACGCGCTCCGGTAAAATTATGCGCCGTATCCTTCGTAAAATCGCCACCGGGGACACCGGTAACTTAGGCGATGTATCAACACTCGCTGACCCGGGTGTGGTCGAAAAACTGCTCGAAGAAAAGCAGGCCATCAAAATGAGTTAATACCTGCCCTCAGTCAGTGTCGTATGGCACTGACACAACTCAGATAACAATAAAAGAGGAGTATCCTCAATGAGTGAATCCATTTATCAAAAGGTGGAGAATGACCCTCGCTTTCAGGAACTGATCAGAAAGCGCAGTCGTTTCTCATGGACGCTGTCCATCATTACTCTCGTACTGTATGTCAGTTTTATTTTTCTGATTGCGTTTGATCCGCAATGGCTGGGTACGCCAATTAGTGACGGTCTGACGATTACCCGCGGAATACCGGTCGGGGTCGGGCTGATTGTCAGTGCCTTTGTTCTGACAGGAATTTATACGTTCCGGGCAAATGGCGAATTTGATCGCCTGACAGCGGAAATTTTAAATGAGGTGAAGTCATGATCAAGCGCATCTCTGCTCTGCTGGCTTCACTTCCGTTTTTCAGTTATGCCGATGTGATAAGCGGGCCGGTTGAACGCCAGCCTGTTAATTATCAGGCAATTATGATGTTTGTGGCATTTGTCGGTCTGACACTTTACATCACTTACTGGGCATCAAAACGCACCCGTTCACGGGCGGATTATTACACCGCAGGCGGGAAAATTACCGGGTTTCAGAATGCGCTGGCTATTGCCGGGGACTTTATGTCTGCGGCCTCTTTTCTCGGGATCTCCGCGCTGGTCTATACCTCCGGCTATGACGGATTGATTTACTCTATCGGCTTTCTGATAGGCTGGCCGATTATCCTGTTCCTGATCGCCGAGCGGTTGCGTAACCTCGGGCGGTATACCTTTGCAGATGTGGTGTCTTACCGGCTGAAAGCCCGCCCTATCAGGGTATTGTCTGCCAGCGGATCGCTGGTGGTGGTGGCGCTTTATCTGATTGCGCAGATGGTGGGTGCGGGTAAATTGATTGAGCTGCTGTTCGGGCTGGATTACATGATTGCCGTTGTGCTTGTCGGGATCCTGATGGTGTTCTATGTCCTGTTCGGTGGCATGCTGGCAACGACATGGGTACAAATCATCAAGGCGGTTCTGTTACTGGCCGGTGCCAGTTTTATGGCGCTGATGGTGATGAAAGCGGTCAATTTCAATTTTAATACCTTGTTTAAAGATGCTGTGGCGGTACATAAGAACGGGCTGGCTATCATGAGCCCGGGCGGACTGGTTTCTGATCCTATTTCAGCACTTTCTCTCGGACTGGCACTGATGTTTGGAACCGCGGGTTTGCCGCATATTATCATGCGTTTCTTCACGGTAAGTGATGCCAAAGAGGCGCGTAAAAGTGTGTTTTACGCCACCGGGTTTATCGGCTACTTCTATATTCTTACCTTTATTATCGGCTTCGGCGCTATTTTGCTGGTCAGCCCGAACCCCGCATTTAAAGATGCGGCCGGTGCGCTGATTGGCGGCACAAATATGGCGGCAGTTCATCTGGCGGATGCTGTCGGCGGAAACCTGTTCCTCGGCTTTATTTCAGCCGTTGCGTTTGCCACAATACTGGCAGTGGTCGCCGGACTGACACTGGCGGGCGCCTCAGCGGTTTCTCATGACCTGTATGCCTGTGCAATCAAAGATGGTAAAGCGAATGAGCGGGATGAACTGAAAGTCTCAAAAATTACCGTGATTATTCTGGGAATAGTGGCTATCGGGCTGGGTATTTTGTTTGAAAAACAAAATATTGCCTTTATGGTGGGACTGGCTTTCTCGATTGCCGCAAGCTGTAATTTCCCGATCATCCTATTGTCCATGTACTGGAAACGCCTGACAACCCGTGGTGCACTGGCGGGAGGCTGGCTGGGATTATTAACAGCGGTGGTTCTGATGATCCTGGGACCGACAATTTGGGTCGGTATTCTGGGGCATGAAAAAGCCATTTATCCATATGAATATCCTGCACTTTTTTCTATGACGGTTGCCTTTCTTGCCTCCTGGCTGGTCTCTGTAACTGACAACTCAGCGCAGGCGCAGGGAGAGCGGAGCCGCTTTGAAGCGCAGTTTATCCGGTCACAAATTGGTCTTGGTATAGAGCAGGGTAAGTCACACTGACAAACTATACCTGTCATACTGCAGGATGCCCGGTCGTTGGCTGTACTACGCTTGTCGCCTACAGGCATCCCGGATTATTCAGAGTACAGAGCGCGGTCTCCGGTCAGGGGATCGCATTTTCTTTCCTCCTTTTACTTGTTTTATCCGGTTGTTAATGATTAACTGCGTTTCGCTTATTTATGTTACTTAAAAGTTAATTTATGCATCTGTTTTTTTCTGTTTTGCTGATTGTGATTATTGCACTGGCACCCGCGGTATTAACCGGCGGGCTGGGCGCGGAGTACAGTGTCAAAATTGCGGTAATGGGCGCATTGTTACTGTTGGCAAATATGTATCTTTACCGCTACCGCTGGGGAAAAGTGCTTGTCGGCGTACTGACATTACTGTGGGGACTGAATTTATCGGCATCTGCTTTTTTCCGCCGGGAGGCGGGATCACAATATATTGCGGATCTTCCTGCTCTGCTCAGTCAGGAATATACATTGCCTGCCGGAGATGCACTGGCCGGCAATATCGGTATTACCAGCTTTTTTATTATTGTGTCAGTGGCTTATTTCGGTGTTGTTCATCTGTTAAGCAGTGTATTCCCCCGCCGTGTTATCCGTAATGCAGGGCTTTCGTTATTATTATTGTCTTTTATTTTGCCGGTTGAATATTATGCGATGGAAAAAGATAAGACACCGGGTCTGACGGTATATGACCACTATCTTCTGGGAACTCCGTTGTATAATCTCTCATCTGTTAGTATGGCACGGCGCTGTAATGCCTGAACATACCCTTATTCATTCAAACTGCAGGTCAGTTGGCGGAACGAGGACAGCCTGGTCACATACTAATGTATGCTCCCCGTCTGTCCTCCCTTGCCGCCTTCCTGTATCTTGAATTATGTTGGGTATTGATCTGATTGATAATCATAGATTATTCAGTGTGCAGTGGTTAATCGAATTGCAAAACGAACTGTGCCGTTGCTTCTGCTTTCCCTGCTTTTATTGAATCACCATAGCGATAATATTCAGCGGTAAGAGGAACCCTGGTTCTTCCTTCCTGAAGATCGGAAATTTTAATAAATTCCTGATTAACCAGCATTTCGTTATTGTTCATCGGCGATTTTATGGTAAAGCCAATTCCGGCAGCATTATTACCCTGACCTTCATTATCTATTTTAATAACAGAGTCTTTGCCATTATAACTTTCAGTATCCGTCGCAATTAATTTCATGTTTGCCGAAACATTGTCATTGCATGAAATGAATAATTCATCTTCTGCAGTATATGTTCCGTCAGGAAAACCAACAGAAGAGAATGCACTGGTTGGTGCCCGTGGTAATGTAAATTCCAGATTTGAATTTTCCAGGTTACATGAGGAAGGTGCGTTTTCAATTTTACCTTTCAGCCGGTAACTATACCCGACAGATGTCGTGCCTCCTCCGGGATTAAAGGCCTGAATTAAAACGGTACCGATATAAGCACCACCTGAGAGATTGAGGGTATCCGGATTATCTTTTGCGGCATAGATAATAACGGTTAAATCAAGCGGTAACAGGCTACCTTCCGGAACAGGAACATCAGCCCCCGGGTGGTTCTGAAAAGGAACTCCTGTTCTGCTGTCGAGTAAAACATAAACAAAATTACGATCCCCGCCAGGATAAATATGGTAGGCAGGACGACCATCAATATCGGCATAATACTTGGCAGTAATACCACTTCCTTCGCTGTAACTGGTATAGCCATGAACACCGGCATCCGGACCACATTCAGCAACACCACCGACGCCGCCCTCACGAACAAAGCTGAACCGGCCGACTTCCTGATGCTGTTTTATGCTCCCGGTCAGCTTGAGGGATATTTGCGAGGTCATTGTTGAGTGTCGCTGATTACCTTTTTCAACACAATCCTGTAGAGCATAGGCATTATTTATAGTCCCCAGACCGGCAAGTGTAACCAGTAAAGTCAGTGCCAGGTGTTTGGTTTTTTTCATTATATTATAGCGATTCATAATACCTCCTGCTGACAATCTGAGGTCATAATATAAAGACCATTTGTCGGAATAGTATTGTTAATATTGTAATTCATCCGGCAGTTTTGTGTGACACCGTTATATTTCCACTCAATAAGGATGTTGCCTTTTTCTTTATTAGCAACAAAATAAAGTGAGCTGAAATTAGAGACAAGATAGTCAGGTGATCCTTCCATGCTGCTTTTGCGCCCAGTGGTATTTCAGTATTGTCTTTCGATGTGAGTTTTATTAATAATTTATATCCTTTCTTTGCATCAAAGTCGGCAAGAATTAGTGCGCCTTTTGTCGGAACAATGTTATTAATAATATTATTTTCAATCTCAACATTACCAGGTAGTGTCTGTGTATCTATCGTAATGTTATTTTTCCGGTAAGGGGTCATTCCGGAGACAATTGCCAGACCTGAATTATTGGTTTTCAGTGAATGGCCATTAACGACACCGATACCTGCGGCATCTTTTGTCAGTACCAGAGCATTGGTTTCCTGTAACGCGGGGGTTGCCAGAACACCATACTGTGTGGCAACCAGCGAACCGTTCATGCCATAACTGAGGTTTTTATTATCTTTACTGTATGAATAACCGGCATGAACGGTTGAATATTGTGAACGGTATGAACTGCTCAATCCGCCTGAATAATCGACACCCTTATTGCCATGACTTTGATAAATATCCCAGCTGCCTTGTTGTTTATCACCATAATTACCGCTTATCCCCGCAGTTTGTAATGACTGGCGATCATTATCGACAGACGCGCTGTAATTTGCCCAGACAGGATAATCATTAATACTCAACGGAACACTGAGGTTCATACTGATATTATAGGTGTTTTTATTATTATCATGGGATTTGCCTCCCTGATAATAGTTATAATAAATACCATAGTTCATTTTATTAAATGAGCTGTTAAATCCGGCATTATACGATTTTTGTTTTTTCCCGTTTGTATATTCATAGATAACAGAGGAAATGTTCAACGATGAATTCCCGGATAATATTGGTTGGCTCAGGGATAATGTATATTCATTTTTCAGTTTATTATGATTATTGTCAGTATCCTGATAGGCCATTGCATCATCAAAACGATAAAAGTTAGTGTCAAAATGCCGGTAGCCAACTAAGGTGAGACTTGTATTTGTTGCCTCGAGACGCTTTGAGTAGTTAACACGGAATGCATTACCACTGAATTTTTTATCATCTGCCATAGTTGTTTTTGCATGTAACATATCGGTCGTTATAGCACCAAAAACACCTAAATTAAATGCCGCTCCTATCCCGCCGGATTGGTAACGTGGTGCGATAAATGCACCACCGTAAAGTGTAATAAAATCGGTAAAACCATAAAAAACGTCTGCCTGATTGATGTATTTCCCATCACCATCATTGCGGCTGTCATATTTTCCGCTGGACAGGCTGTAGCGTATGTTACCTTTCCTTTCCAATGTTGAGATTGACGAAAAAGGCACAATGAAGTTTTTTTTCACTACCATCTGTTTCTGTAATATTAACGTAGAGATTTCCGCCATTGCTCATAGGGAAATAGTTGGTCAGATTAAATGGACCTGCGGGCACACTTTGTTTAAATATTGTTTCACCATTTTGAACAATAGTGACAGTCGCTTCTGAGTTGGCCAGTCCGGAAATAGTCGGAACATAATTCGTTTTATTTGTTGGTTCCATTGTTCTGTCTGTTGTCAGACGAACACCACGGTATTTAACGGAGTCAAACAACTGTGATGAGGAGTATAAATCCCCGATAGTGAATTCACTTTTTATTTTATTAATATTTCGTGAAAGAGTATTGCTTATATTATTCCATTTCTTTTTTCCATTGGTATCATTCATCCAGGTCGAGTAATTTTTGTAGCGCCATGCACCCATATTTACGCGGGTTCGAATGTTACCGTAATAGTTATCATCAGAATTGCCATTATGTTGGCGATTGAAAGCAGAGAATAAGTAATCAACAAATAATACAGGGATGCCATTATCCCAGTTTTTTTTCTTCTATCTGTGATAGCTTATCTTTATTAAGATAAGATTGAGGGACGGTAAGGGAATAAACTTTAGTATTGAGATCCAAATAGCCTTGTACAAACTCAATGTTATTAATATTAAGGCAGTTATCTGTATTTTGATTTTCATCAGATGATACAGGAAATTCAATACCAAAATTATCCCAGTCTGCTTTTGAAAAGCAAGGCGCCAGTTTTTTATTTCCGGTACTATTTTTCATCAGAATAAAATCAATATCCTGATTAGATACCTTATTATTATTAATGAATAAGTTAACTTTATATTTCCCCGGCGCTATATCATTTTCTTTGAAGACATCAAGTTCTTCATTAGTTAACTGCGATTCAACACCGGCAATGCTGAATAAACCAGGCGGGTAATAGTCACCGGCAATCGCTGAGCAGGATGTCCCTGCAAGCAGAAATGACATTACAGACAATGATATGAAGTGATTTTTATTATACGTATTTTTCATAGTGGTCATCATGATTTATTTAACAGAAACGTTTTTCTCAATCGCTTTACCATAGTCATTTATATATATCAGCCTGATATGTGCGGGTGAATTTTTTGTACCGGATAATATCAGTTTTTCTTCGGATTTTGGCGTCAGATAACCATCAGGTAGTTTTATTTCCTGATTATTAATGACTAATTTTGAGACATTAACATAATAAGGTGTCGGGTTTTTTACGGTGAGAGAGTTTCCGGATACATTCCAGGTTAACTTATCAACATAGGTTTCAATATCTTTATTATCTAATGATGCCGGACGGTAAATTATTTTTATTCTGTTTGTCATGGAATAACGTAAAACGTTTTCCTGACCTTCACTGCTTGGCGCAACAAACTTAACATTCAGCCAATAAAGCGATTCTTTGTCTGAGGGCAAATTAACCACTTTTGTTACCTGTAATGTATTTTTTTGTTCTGCCCGCAATTTTAATAAAGGGGGAGTGGAAACAAAGTCAGGACTGACCTTTCCGGCTTTATCTTCAACCCAGGATTGCAGCAGATAGTTTCTGTTTTTGTCGGTATTAAAAGCAACGACACCTTCACTATTATTTTTTTCATTATAAACAAGGCGGGTAGTTTCCAGACCGAACCCTGCATAACTTTTTACAGTAAATAAAAGGCATGTTAAAACAGAGATAGTGATTTTTTTAGTAAACATAATATTGCCTGATTTCATCATAATATAAAAGGAATGCGCAGATTAAATAATCTGCGCACTAAAATTAATTATAGGAAAGCGTATAATTTAATGTTGCATCAGCCTGGCCGGCTTCAACATCGTCAGCAGTACTGGTATATTTTGCGACATAGCTTGCATGCCACTCTGTACTGGAAACAACATCATACTCTTCAGACTCGCCATCAATAGTAATAGGGTCATCCATATTGTCACGGTTATAAATAATAATACCGATATTTTTAGCTGTGTTATCATCATTCGGATTATCTAATTCCAGAACAGATGCGTAACCATCTTTCCTGGTACCATGCAGCTGTAATTTTACAGTGCCCTGATCCGGGCAATCAATTAATGAAATATCCAGCGAACCATTCTTTCCTTCTCCGCCAACTTCATCACCTTTACTTTCAAATGCACTGGTCGGGTAACGTCCCATTGCAACATCTGCATTTGGTGAATTGGAGTTATTAATGTCGATTGAACAGGTTGCGTTATAAATAAAACCTCTGAATGAAATTATGCCTTCCTGTTCAACAGCGGATGCACTCATTACTGAACCTGCCAATAAAATAGATAATACAGTTTTACCTGTTAAAAACGTTTTCATTAAAAAACCTTGTTTGAATTAATATAGATAGTATTCTGGGTAGCTAAATAAAACTAATACGCACCATTTATCGTCAGATATTAATCTGATTAAAAATAACGGTCAAAATAGCTATAAATAATTGTATTTGGTAAAGGATGTGAGTCTTTACACCCGACTTAATAAATTTATTTATCCTGAAATAAATATTGTCTGTATATCAGTTCATCTGTGTCCTGTTTACTGGTCTGGCTTATAGGAAGCAGATGCTTTCCGGCATGAGTCAGATATAAAATGATGCTGCATTGACATTATTATGTACGTTTATTTTAGTGATAAATAAGTGATGACTAAGTCACTCACAATATAAGTATACCTTAATCGTTTATTTCCGGAATAGTCTGGTGTATCGGAGTGTTGTTTGGTGTTTCGTTATATTTCAGAGTGATAATCTATTGTTACCTGTTGATTATCATTGATTTTTATTTTATCCGGTTTCATATTACGCGAATTATGTTCATGGAAAATAATAATAACCCAGAATAAATCCATTATTTATCAGTGGGTTGGTGAAATCTAAATGAAAGGGAAACGCATAATAAGCGTATTATTTCCTTACATATAGCAGAGCGCTATTATGCGGGAGATATCAATGTTTTTTATAAATATAGTTTAATTTTTATTATATTGTTGTGCGTTTGTTAGAAAGCGAAATAAGATATATTCGTGATAAATGAGACTGATTGGTAAATTATGATTCAGGAAAGGAAGTGACAGATACGGATAAATAATATGTTACCCGTATCTGTTGGATTTTAGCAGCATGTTACCGAATTATTATTTTATCGGAGCACTCACTTCCGGATAAGCAAATAAGCCGGTTGCACCACCGGTATGAACAAACAGCAATGGTGATGTATCCTGCGGATTACGGCGTACCTGGTCAATCAACCCGGCCATTGCTTTGCCGGTATAAACAGGATCCAGAAGGATACCTTCGCAGCGTGCCAGCAGTTCAATCGCTTCCAGCCCGCCGGCATTCGGCATTCCGTATTCGGGTGCAAAGTAATCATCCCACAGGATGACCGGTGCCGGTGTTTCAATAGCAAACAGCGGTGCCAGTTCATTTTGCAGTTTAATGACTTTCGGAGCCTGGTCAGCATAAGTGCGCGATACCGTGACACCAATCACCGGGGTTTGCGGCATGACGAGCTGCAAGCCAATTGAAAGCCCTGCATGTGTTCCCGCACTGCCGGAAGCAACAACGACGGCGCCGAATTCAACACCTTCCGGTTGTTGCTGTGCAATTTCCAGAGCGCACTGTACATACCCGAGAGAACCCAGCAGATTTGAGCCGCCAACCGGGATGATACAGGCATCTTTCAGCTGCATTTCATCAACCAGAGTCTGCATCTGTGCATCGGGATCGGTCAGCGCATCACACATAACACATTGAGCGCCGAATAAATCGCTCAGCAGTTTATTGCCGTTGTTCAGAAAGTTTGTTTCCTGACTGCCGATTGGATTTTCCAGTAACGCCACACATTTCAGCCCGTACATCGCGGCGACTGCCGCTGTCTGGCGAACGTGATTTGACTGGATAGCACCTGCGGTCACAATGGTTTTTGCCCCTTTTTCCAGAGCCTCAGCCATCAGAAATTCCAGCTTACGCAGTTTATTACCCCCGGCGGCGAGAGGCGTTAAATCATCGCGCTTGATGTAAATATCACGTCCCAGCAGGCGGGAGAGATGATTCAGTTTATTCAGCGGCATCACACCGCCGAGTAAATCAATCTTGCTGAACAGTGCCAGCGTTTGATGCAGCCGGGTTTCCCCGGCTGAGAGTACAGAAGATGACATAGCGTTTCCTTGAATGTTTCCTGTCAGTCTCAGTAAGTGAATCCTAACCAGAGATAGACGGCCAGTGCAAAACTTGCTGTTAATACGGCGTACGGCATCTGGGTGCGGATATGCTCAATATGATCACAATCTGTTGCCATTGAGGCGACAATTGCATCGCTGGAGATAGGCGATGTCATATCACCGAAGATAGAGCCGGCAATTGCCGCACCAATCATATATTCCGGCGGCATGCCGACAGAAATACCCAGTTGTACACCAATCGGGATCATAATCGCGAATGTGCCCCACGAGGTTCCGGTTGCCAGTGACATTACAGCACTGATAAGGAAGATAAAGCCGACAGAGAAGCCCGGTGCTATCACCCCGGACGTCACCTGGGCAATATAGGCACCGGTGTTCAGGTCAGAGGAAACGTGTCCCATCAGGAAAGCCAGGATCATCACGGAGCTGATTTTAATCATGCTCGCGTAGCCGATATACAGCTCTTTAAAGAAAGTATCCACATTCATCACGCGGCGGAGAAGGAACCAGATAAAGGATACCGCGGTGCCGAACATCACGCCCCAGTAAACAGATGTGGAGCCGCTGCCTTTGCTGAATTCGCCGTCACCTGTGATATACAGTGCCACCGGCACCATCAGAATGGTGGAGAGAATAGGGATAAAGAAGTTCAGTGAAGTATGGCAGTTCGGATGATTGATAATATCTTTATCATCTTCTTCCGGCTCTTCTGATTCTTCTGTAGCAGTAATGGCATCAGCGGAATAGTTGATAGCCTGCGCACGCATTTCTGCTTTGCGCATCGGTCCCCAGGACACATTACTGAAAATGTAGAACAGAATACTGGCGAGCGAGAACCATGCCATGATGTTGTACACCATAGAATGAGCAAGAATATCAAACGGTTCGCCGGTAATCAGTCCCTGTGAGATCTGAACACCAATCACTCCCATCATTGCCGCACCCCAGCCGTTAATCATGGCGGAAGAACAAACAGAGACACAGGCGGTCTGGATGATGTATGACATCTTCTCAGGCGGTACGCCGTATTTTTTCGCCAGTGCTTTGGTGGATGCACCGGAAACCAGCTGATTGATTGAGCTTTCAATAAAAATCAGTGAGGTAATAATCATCGCCAGCAGTTGTACACCTTTTCTGCCTTTGATTATCTGTGTTTTATTGGTGAGCAGGCGTACAAGTGCCCGCACACCGCCGGTAACGACAACCAGGCGCATAATCCCGCCAATCATCAGCATAAAGATGATGGTTTTGGCGTTACCTGATGACTTAAAGACATCAATTATGCCTTCAAGCGTGCCGCGGATCCCCAGAAGAATGTTGTGATCATGAATGACGGTAAACCCGACAAGTATCCCGATCAGCAGCGATAAAATCACCTGACGGGTACAAATTGCTAAAATGATAGTGACGACCGGGGTGATGATCGTCCAGATTCCATAGTCCTGCATACGCTTTCTCTGCTGTTATTTATTATTGTAATGAAATGCGGAGACTCAGGCTAATGCCTGCTCTAAGTCAGCCAGTAAATCGCCGATATCTTCAATACCGACAGACAGACGCAGTGTGCTGTCAAAAACACCAATTTCTTCACGTTCTTCGCGGGTCATTGAGCCGTGGGACATGGTCGCTGAGTGGTTTACCATACTTTCCACACCGCCCAGAGATTCCGCGAGAACGAAGTAACGCAGCTTGCGGACAAACTCTTCTGTCTCTGCCAGACCGCCTTTCAGCTGTATGGTGACGACCGCACCGCCGGTACGCATCTGTTTTTGACACAGTGCATAGTGAGGGTGAGTTTTCAGGCCCGGATAGAATATTTTTTCGATTTTTTCATGACCACAGAGATATTCTGCGACGGCCTGCGCATTACTGCACTGTGCTGCCATGCGCAGTGCCAGGGTTTTCAGCCCGCGCAGCGCAAGATAGGCATCAAACGGAGATGCGACAGCGCCGGTTGTGGTTTTCAGGAAATTCAGTTTTTCTGCCAGGTCATCACGGTTGGTGATTACCGCGCCGCCGATAAGATCAGAGTGCCCGCCGATATATTTACTGGACGACACCATAATCAGATCCGCGCCCATGGTCAGCGGTTTCTGGTTCCATGGTGTAGCAAAGGTGTTATCGATACAGGTAACAATATTATGCTCTTTTGCCAGTGCGCAAATCGCCTGAATATCCACCAGTTCCAGTAACGGATTAGTCGGGCTTTCTATCCAGATCATGCGGGTATTATCTTTGATTTTACTGCGTACAGCGCTTAAATCATTGAGATCAACATAATCAAATTCATGCCCGCAGTTCTCTTTGGCGACCCGTTCAAATAAGCGGAAGGTTCCGCCATAAACGCCTTTCATTGCAATAATGTGCGATCTGCGGGAACATATTCAGGACCAGTGCGGCGGCGGCAACACCAGATGCGGTAGCGGTCGCATAAGTGCCTTCTTCTACATCTGCCAGCAGAGTTTCATATGCGTGGCGGGTCGGGTTACTGACGCGTGAATAAGCGTATTCTCCGTGTTCACTCAGGCTGGTCTGAACAAAGGTGCTTGCGGTGGTAATCGCCGGGAAAATAGCATGATTAACATTATCCTGCTGTTGTCCGCCATGGATAAGCACTGTGGCAATTTTTTTTACTCATGTTAGGTGTCCTGTGAAATATACGATGAATAGTCAGTTAATTGTTATTGTAATGGACGGATATTGGCACAGGTAACCAGAAAAAATTTTCTAAAAAGATTATGTCGCCGGAGAGGACAGAGAATAAATTTCTCTGCGAAAAAATAATGCTTATCTATCAGATGATTATGCTGATTTTATAAATGAGATACTAATCACATTATGAATAATAAGGGTATTTTTTTATTTTTTCGTCGTTATTTTTGGCCGTTAAAATAAAAAACCGGACAAAATATGCCCGGTTTTCTACGTAGTTCAGAGACGGATTATCAATCCGGATTAATTACGGACCAGATCGACCGGATATGAATTGAACAAATAACCATCAAAATTAGGGTCGTCGACATCGGAAAGTTCCAGCAGACGCTGTTTAACATTTTCCAGATGCTGCCACATCGCTTCTTTGGCAGCGGCAGGGTCTTTTTTAATCATAGCGGCAAGGATCACCTGATGATCCGTCATCCACTCTTTGCGATACTCTTTATCCGCGATCCTGGTATGCAGTTTTAACCACATAGGGTTATTTTCCCGCCATGCCCAGGATTGCCTGAGCAATTCAACCAGCATACTGTTATGTGTCGCCTCGGCAATCGCCAGGTGGAACTGACGGTCACCGGTTTCATCTTCACCGGTTTTCAGCTCATCGCGCTCCCGTTGCAGCGCACTGCGCATATTAGCAATATCCAGCGGGGTTGCCTGGGTGGCGGCGAATTCAGCAATATTACTTTCCAGCAACTGGCGTGCCTGGAGAAGCTCAAAAGGACCTGCGGCATTCAGCGCGCAAGGCTCCGTTGCCACATTTTCCCTCTGATGGGGAAGCGCAACAATATAGATACCGGACCCTTTACGAACCTCAATCAGGTTCTCCAGTTCCAGCATAATTAATGCTTCGCGTACAACCGTGCGCGACACGCTGAGCATGTCTGCTATTTCACGCTCCGGCGGAAGTTTGTCACCCACAGCAAAGTCCATGTTGATGATCATCTGACGCAATGCGTGGCCGACTTCCTGATAAGGACGTTTTGATTCGATAAATTGAGTCATCTGCGGTGCCATAAATAAAAAGAAAACAACGCTAGTTTACCAGATATTGGTCAACCAAAAATGATTTTGACAGCCATAATATAAAACAAACCACCCAATATTGATAATACAGGGTGGCTTATACCCCTATTCATTCAAACTGCAGGTTCGTTGGCTACGCTCAGCTGGCCGGGTCACATAGTTTATCTATGCTCCCCGGCAATCGGAGCTTGCCGCCTGCCTGCATTCTGAATGACGTTGGGTATATGAGAAATACAACTCAGATTATTTTACGTCGCGGATACGATCAGCCATTGAAGACAGAGCCGGATTGCTTTTCGCGATCTCGTCATACATAGGTTTTACCGCATCCTGGAATGTGACTTTATCCACTGTGATAAATTCAACACCCAGTTTTTCAACTTTCGCGCGTTCTTCTTTCTCAGCCGTTGCCCACAGTTTTGCCATGACCTGTGCAGAATCTTTTGCCGCCTGCTTTACGATTGCCTGCTGTTCCGGAGTTAGTTTATCCAGTGATTTTGTCGACATCACCAATACATCCGGTACCATTGTGTGTTCATCGAGTGAGAAGAACTTGGTGACTTCATTGTGGCGGCTCAGAGTATAGGACGGAATATTATTTTCTGCCGCATCCACCACTCCTTGTTGCAGGGCAGTGTAAAGCTCACCGTATGCCAGCGGAGTCGGATTTCCGCCCAGCGCATTTACCATTGCAATAGCGGTCGGGCTTGGCTGAACACGGATTTTCAGACCTTTCAGATCAGCCGGGGTACGGATGGGTTTCTTAGCATAGAAACTGCGTGCACCCGCATCATAGTAAGTTAAACCGATAAAGCCGCTTTTTTGGCTGGAATCCAGAATCTCCTGCCCGATATCGCCATAAATAATTTTTTCATAATGCGGTTTATCACGGAACAGGTACGGCAGGTTAAAGACGGAATACGCCGGAGAGAACGCTTCCAGTTCAGCTGCGTTGGATTTCACAATATCCAGCGCACCGTTTTGCATCAATTCCATGGATTCGCGCTGATTACCTAACTGTGCATCCGGGTAAAGTCGGATACGGACTTCACCTTGTGTTTTTTCTTTTACGTCATCGGCGAATTTTACCATTGCTTTATGAACAGCGTGATCGCGGTTGTGGTTATGGCTGAGCTTCAGTGTGGTGGCGGCAAAAGCCTGGGAAGCGCTGAGAGCAAATAAAGCGCCGATAACAGTACTGATGATACGTTTGCTGTTTTTCACGTTAGGGATCTCCGGAGGGGGGATAAGTTTCTTATTATGTCTTTTTATGTCTTTGTACCTTAGTCAGAAGTGAGCTGTTGGTCAAAAGGCAAACTTGCATTGGTTGACCACTATCACAAAAATACCCCGCACTTTGGTTAACCAAATCATTTTGTGATCGCCGTCACTCACTGTTTTCAGCCGGATAGACTATTCTCGAACAGCAAAATCTGTATTTGGTGTGACATTTGCCAAATTGGTTAACCAGAAGAAGAACAAGGACAAGGCCGATGAAAAACCTTGTAGCGTTGATTAATAAAGGGCTGGCTGTTTTTACGATCTGTTTATCTGCATTTCTGGTGCTCTGTGTGACATGGCAGGTGTTATCCCGCTATATCCTCAGCTCACCGAGCACAGTGACAGATGAGCTTGCCCGTTATCTTTTTATGTGGGTCGCGATGATTGGTGCGGCATACACAACCGGACAGCACAGGCATCTCGCTATCGATCTTCTCGTCATGAAACTGACGGGAGCAAGAAAACAATTTATTAGTGTCGTTATTCAGTTGGCGATTATTACATTCGCCGGTGTCGTACTGGTGTATGGCGGGGGCACGCTGGTGTTATCCACGCTGGCAAGCGGGCAAATCACGCCGGCTCTGGGCTGGCAGATGGGTTATATCTATCTTTGCTTACCTGTCAGCGGGTTACTGATGATCATGTATGCACTGGTTGATATCTTTTCACTCTTTCAGCCTGGCTCAGCATCTGCTGAACTGACTGATAGCCAATAATGGTGCGATGAGAGGTTAATTATGGATTGGTATGTTATTGCCGCGCTCTTCGGCACCTTTGCATTTCTGTTGGTACTCAGTGTACCGGTTTCTTTTGCTATCGGTTTGTCATCTTTAGTCGCGATAGCGATGACTCTGCCGCTGGACGCGGCTATTACCGTTGTAGCGCAGCGCATGGCTGCAGGGGTGGATAACTTTTCTCTGCTGGCAATTCCGTTCTTTATCCTTGCGGGTAACATTATGAACCAGGGCGGTATTGCCGCGCGGTTAATTAATGTCGCGAAGGTGATTGGCGGGCGTTTACCGGGGTCGCTGCTGCATGTGAATATCATGGCAAACATGTTATTCGGTGCAATTTCAGGCTCAGCGGTTGCTTCTGCCGCCGCCGTCGGTGGCACTATGTCACCGATGCAGAAGAAAGAGGGCTATGACCCGGAGCTGTCCGCTGCGGTAAATATTGCATCCTGCCCGTCAGGGTTGCTTATCCCGCCGAGTAATACACTGATTGTGTATTCCCTGGTATCAGGCGGAACTTCTATTGCCGCGCTGTTTCTGGCGGGATATATCCCCGGCATCCTGATGGGGCTGTCACTGATGATTGTCTCCGGGATCATTGCGAAGAAACGGGGATATCCGGTTGCACCGCGCCCGACCTGGAATGAGTTTTTAGTTACAGTCTGGAAAGCGGTTCCTTCCCTGATGCTGATTGTGGTTATTATGGGCGGGATTATCGCCGGTATTTTTACCGCCACAGAAGCCTCTGCGATAGCCGTTATCTACAGTTTTGTACTGGCGGTGATTATTTACCGTGAAGTCAGTTTCAGCCGTTTGCCGCAAATTATCCTGGAATCTGCCGTTACCACATCAATTGTTTTGTTATTGATTGGTGCATCTATGGGCATGTCCTGGGCAATGGCAAACGCTGACCTGCCGTATCTGATTGCTGACGGGTTAATGGCGATTTCAGATAATGCACTGACTATTCTGCTGGTGATTAACATCATCCTGCTGATTGTCGGGATCTTTATGGATATGACACCAGCGGTTCTGATTTTCACCCCGATTTTCCTGCCTGTTGCAATGGATCTGGGCATTGACCCGGTTCACTTCGGGATAATCATGACATTCAACCTGGCTATTGGTATCTGTACACCGCCGGTTGGTAGTGCATTGTTTGTCGGGTGCTCTGTGGGTGGCGTCAGTATTGATAAGGTGCTGAAGCCATTGATCCCTATGTACGTGGCATTAATCGCAGCGCTGGCAGTTGTAACCTACTTCCCTCAGCTCAGCCTGTGGTTACCTGAGTTAGTTTTAAACTATTCACCATCATAAGTTGTTCTCCGGTGCTCATTTCTGTCTCAGGGATGTGCGCCGGATAATAATGCACCCGTCACCGGGTGACCAAAACAATAAAACGGTATTTGTCATTTTTAGCTTGTCCTTAATATTTATTTTAAAACAAATAGTTATTGTTGTTTTTAAATGCGGTATTGGTTGACCAATTTTGATTTCAGACTTGACGTTTCTTTGTACGGATAGGAAGATACAGAGGATACGGCAGGATTTGACAGCAATATTCGCCACACCGGGGAAATAATTGGTCAACCAATCAATATTATAACGAAATATGATGATATCTGCGGAGCATAAACGAGGTTTAGTATGAAACAAACTTGGCGTTGGTACGGACCGGCTGATCCGGTTACTTTATCTGATATCCGTCAGGCGGGTGCTACCGGTATTGTGACCGCGCTGCACCATATTCCGAATGGTGACATCTGGACTGTTGAAGAGATTAAGACACGCAAAGCGCTGATTGAAGCGAACCATCTGGAATGGACGGTTGTGGAAAGCGTGCCTATCCATGAAGATATCAAAACACAAACCGGCGACTATGAAAAATGGATCGCAAACTATCAGCAGTCTCTGCGCAACCTCGCGGCCTGTGGTATTTATACCGTCTGTTATAACTTTATGCCTGTTCTCGACTGGACACGGACAGATCTTGAATATGAACTGCCGGACGGCTCCAAAGCCCTGCGCTTTGATCAGATTGAATTCGCGGTATTTGAAATTTACCTCTTACAGCGCGAAGGGGCAGAGCAAGACTATACTGCCGCAGAACGGGCTCAGGCGAAAATCCGCTTTGAAACCATGCGGGACGATGAAAAACAAAAACTAATCAATAATATTATTGCCGGTCTTCCGGGTGCGGAAGAGGGCTATACACTTGAACAATTTCGCCAACACCTGGGGCGTTATACTGGTATCGATAAAGCAAAATTACGTGAACACTTTGCGTATTTCCTGAAAAAAATCATCCCGGTTGCCGAAGCGTCCGGTCTGAAAATGGCGGTGCATCCGGATGATCCTCCGCGTCCTATCCTGGGATTGCCACGCATTGTTTCCACGATTGAAGATATGCAGTGGATGGCAGATACCGTTAACAGTGACGCTAATGGTTATACCATGTGTACCGGCTCTTACGGCGTACGCGCTGACAATGACCTGGTTAATATGATAGAGACGTTTGGTCCGCGGATTTACTTCCTTCACCTGCGTTCCACACTGCGTGAAGAGAACCCGAACACGTTCCACGAAGCCGCGCATCTGTATGGTGATGTGGATATGTATAGTGTGATAAGCGCCGTTGCTGCCGAAGAGAACCGTCGCCGCGAAAATGGCGGGGAAGCACTTATTCCGATGCGTCCGGATCATGGTCACCAGATGCTGGATGACCTGAAAAAGAAAACCAATCCGGGATATTCGGCAATCGGTCGCCTGAAAGGGCTGGCGGAAATCCGTGGTCTGGAGATGGGCATTCACCGCGCATTTTATACAAAATAATTTTACCCTGTCTTTTGTTCCGGCAGGTCGTGAGACACTCTCTGCGGCCTGCTCTCCGGGAGCCTGTAATGGAAAAAAATCTTGTCACCGCCGTTATCACCGCCAAGCGTCCGGCCTGGACGACTGACCGCCTTACCACCCGTATTGTTCATCTCGGCTGCGGCGCATTTCACCGCGCACACCAGGCGCTGTACACGCATCACGTATTAGAAAAAACAGACAGCGACTGGGGATATTGCGAAGTCAATCTGATGTCTGCTGCGGATGCTGCATTGATTGAAGGCTTACAGTCACAGTCCATGTTGTACACCGTGGCAGAAAAAGGTGCGGAAAAAACCGAACTGAAAATCATCGGGTCAATGAAAGAGGCCATGCACCCGTTGATTGATGGTATTGATGCTGTCATTGAGAAAATGGCGTCACCGGATGTCAGCATTGTTTCACTGACGGTGACAGAAAAAGGCTATTGCACTGACCCCGCAACCGGCAAACTCGATCCTGATAATGCACTGATTAAACAGGATTTAGCCACACCGGACACCCCGAAATCAGCAATCGGCTATATCACTGCGGCACTTAAGCGCCGTTTTGCACGCGGGCTGCCGCCGTTTACGGTGCTCTCCTGTGATAATGTCCGTGAAAATGGTCATGTTGCCCGTGAAGCGGTGCTCGGACTGGCGCGGTTGCAGGATGCGGCGCTGGCTGCGCGGATTGAAACCGATGTTACTTTCCCGTGCACTATGGTTGACCGTATTGTTCCGGCTGCCACACCGGAAACACTGGCTGAAATCGCACAACTGCTGGGCACAGAAGATAACTGTGCTATCGCCTGTGAGCCGTTCCGTCAGTGGGTAATTGAAGATAATTTTGTTAACGGCCGCCCTGAATGGGATTGCGCGGGTGCGCAGTTTGTACAGGATGTGGTGCCGTTTGAATTAATGAAGCTGCGTATGCTTAACGGCAGCCACTCATTCCTTGCGTACCTCGGTTACTTAGGCGGATATGCGCACATTTCCGATACCATGACCAACCCGGATTACCGCAAAGCTGCGCGGGCGCTGATGCTTGATGAACAAGCGCCGACACTGATTATGCCGGAAGAAACTGATTTAGTTGCGTATGCGGATAATCTCATCGACCGGTTTACCAATCCGTCCCTGAAACACCAGACATGGCAGATTGCGATGGACGGCAGCCAGAAATTACCACAGCGCCTGCTGGATCCGGTCGCGTGGCATATTGCAAACGGCAGTGATTACCGCCGTCTGGCGCTGGGTGTGGCGGGCTGGATGCGTTATATCAGCGGCACTGATGAGCAGGGCAATCCGATTGATGTGCGCGACCCGCTGGCAGAAACCTTTGCGGCGATTTATGCAAAACACGGACTTTCTGTTGCGGTCGTGGATGAACTGCTGGCAATTGAGTCTGTTTTTGGTGAGACATTAGCGAAGCAGCAGGCGTTTGTTGATGCCGTAAAACGTGCCTATCAGCAGTTACTGGATGTCGGTGCCCGTCAGGCGGTTGCCGCACTGTAATCCCGGAGATCATGATGAAACCATTTCTTTGCGACGATTTTTTATTACACAGTGAGATTGCCCGCCGTTTGTATCATGGCTATGCGGCAGACATGCCAATCTATGACTATCACTGTCATCTGAATCCGCGCGAAATCGCGGAAAACCGCCGGTTTGATAACCTAGGACAGATCTGGCTGGAAGGCGATCACTACAAATGGCGTGGTATGCGTTCCGCAGGGATCCCTGAGCGGCTGATCACCGGACGCGACAGCAGTGATTATGAAAAATATCAGGCATGGGCAAAAACCGTGCCGATGACATTGGGTAATCCGCTGTATCACTGGACACATCTGGAATTACGCCGCCCGTTCGGGATCACCGGCAAACTGTTTGGTCCGCAAACGGCACAGAGTATCTGGGATGAAGCCAATGAAAAACTGGCGCAGCCTGAATTTTCCGCGCGCGGCATTATGCAGCAAATGAATGTGAAGATGGTGGGCACAACCGATGACCCTGCGGACTCACTGACTTATCACCATCAGATTGCACAGGATAAGAGTTTTACTATTGAAGTGCGCCCGAGCTGGCGCCCGGATCGTGCATTTAAAATCGAGCTGGACGGCTTTACGGATTATATGGTGAAACTGGGGCAGAGCGCCGATGTGGATATCTCCCGGTTCAGCGATTTACTGACCGCACTTGAGCGCCGCCTCGATCACTTTGAGCAGCACGGCTGCGTGGCATCCGATCACGGTATCGAAATTCTGCGCTATGCGCCGGTACCTGATGAATCTGTGCTCGACAATATTTTGCAAAAACGTCTCAGCGGGGAGATCCCGGATGAAACGGCAACAGCGCAGTTTGCAACAGCGGTGCTGGTCTGGCTCGGTAAACAGTATGCAAAACGCAACTGGGTCATGCAGTTACATATTGGTGCGCTGCGTAATAATAATACGCGCATGTTTAATCTGCTTGGTGCAGATTGTGGTTTTGATTCTATTGGTGATGCGCCGGTGGCCTATCCGCTCTCGCGTCTGCTTGATGAGATGGATAAAACTGATGAACTGCCGCGCACTATTCTTTATTGCCTGAATCCGCGTGACAATGAAGTGCTGGCGACCATGATCGGCAACTTCCAGGGCGGTGGTATCGCCGGGAAAATTCAGTTCGGCTCCGGCTGGTGGTTTAATGACCAGAAAGACGGTATGCAGCGTCAGTTAGAGCAATTATCACAACTCGGGCTGTTAAGTCAGTTTGTCGGTATGCTGACAGATTCGCGCAGTTTCCTGTCCTATACTCGTCATGAATACTTCCGCCGCATTCTGTGTAATATGCTGGGTAATCTGGCGGTTAACGGCGAAATTCCGGCTGATGAAGATATGCTGGGACAGATGGTGCGTGATATCTGCTTTAATAATGCACAGGGTTATTTTTCAGCTGCGAAAGGTGAATAATGACAGTCAAACGGATAGGCCTGATTGGTGAATGCATGATCGAACTGAACGGCGTGCCGTTCGGGGAGATGGTTCAGCGTTACGGTGGTGATGCGCTTAACAGTGCGTTATATCTGGCACGCGCCGCCGGTGATAAAGTTGAGGTCAATTTTGTCTCAGCGATGGGCACCGATCCGCTCAGTAAAGGCATGATCAGCCGCTGGCAGGCGGAAGGGATCAATACACAACTCGTGCTTATCGACTCAAACCATCAGCCGGGACTGTATCTTATCCAGCTCGATGAACAGGGCGAGCGGACATTCCTGTACTGGCGCAATGATTCAGCGGCGCGCTATCTTGTCCGCCACCCGCAGTATCCCGCGCTGCTTGCACAACTGGCACAAATGGATGCGGTGTATCTCAGCGGCATCAGCCTGGCGATTTTACCGCCGGAAGACCGGCTGCGGCTGCTGGATGATTTAAAAACACTGTCACAGCAGGGTAAAACAATCCTGTTTGACAGTAATTACCGCCCGGCACTGTGGGCGGATGAAAACGAAACCCGTGCCTGTTATCAGGCAATGTATGCCCTGACCGATATGGCGCTGGTAACAGATGATGACGAAGCACGTCTGTGGGGAGACCGCTCCCGTAATGCCACATTTGAGCGGCTCGCGGCAGCCGGTGTAAAACAGGCGATTATAAAAGCCGGGGCGCAGGGCTGTGATTACCGTGATCTGCGCACTGATGCGCCGGTGGTGAATATTGCCACCACACCGGTTGAGCAGGTGGTGGATACCACTTCTGCCGGTGATGCATTCAATGCCGGTTTTCTGGCGGGCTGGCTTACCGGGGCGGATATTGAAACGGCCGCGCGTATGGGACACCGGCTTGCCGGCGTGGTCATTCAGCACAAAGGCGCGATTATCCCGCAGGCGGCGACCCGCCCGGTCACTGATACTTTATTTACTCACTCTCTTTAACGGGAAAAGCAGGAGAATATGATGTCCGAATTACAGGCAATGATAGCCCGTTTCCGTCAGCTGAAAATTGTACCGGTTATTGCGGTGGATAACGCCGAAGATATTATCCCGTTAGGTCAGGCACTGGCAGATAATGGTCTGCCGGTGGCAGAAATTACCTTCCGTACCGAGTGTGCGGCAGAAGCGATTAAACTGCTGCGCGAAGCACGTCCGGATATGCTGGTGGGTGCGGGTACAGTAATCAACCGCGAGCAGGTGCGTCAGGCAAAAGCTGCCGGAGCGCAGTTTGTTGTCTCTCCGGGACTGAACCCTAATACTGTGCAGGCGTGTCAGCAGATGGATATCCCGATTGTCCCGGGCATTAATAACCCGAGCGCGGTTGAGCAGGCGCTGGAGCTCGGCATTGATTTTGTGAAGTTCTTCCCGGCGGAGCCGTCAGGCGGCATTCCGATGATCAAAGCCATGCTGGCGCCGTATCACCAGTTACAGGTAATGCCTACCGGTGGTATCGGACTGAATAACATCCGCGACTATCTGGCTATCCCACAGATTGTCGCATGCGGTGGCTCCTGGATGGTGCCGGCTTCACTGATCAAAGCAAAAAACTGGGCGGAAATCGGCAGACTTGCCCGCGAAGCCAGTGAGTTTGTGAAGTAATCGCCCTGTGTTATCCGGTGGCGGGAGTGTGTCTCCTGCCACTGTTCTTTCTTTTTTCCCTCTCCCCCGCCGACCGTTTTTTTCGATTTAGTCACTTCATTTTCAGTCTTATCAGCGGATTATCATAATGTGTTCAATATATTGATATTTCTAATATCTTATTGTTTTTATTGATATTACGGAAGTATGACCGCTCGCAAAGATATTTTTTAACCACTTGATTATGATAAATCGTCGATATTCTTTCTAAATGGGACTGCCGTGTTGCATAAATACTGTCCGTTCAGCCTGCGGGACAAATTAATCCTGATGGCCATTATATTGGTGACTGTCCCGACATTAATTATCGGCTATTTTGTTGAAACTGAGGGGCGCGCTGCGCTGTTACAGGAAAAACGCAACAAACTTTACTCTGTGGCACGGTTGCTGGAGCAGTCACTGGATAAAGAGTATGAACTGGGCGTGTTGCTTCCCCGGGATAAGCGGCTGGCATTAATCAGTGAAAAATTGTATCCGGAAGCCGAAGTGATTACCGCGACATTCCCGGGCGTCGGTGCCGGGTATTACCACCGTGAGCTGGACGGTATTGTGACTTACTCCCCGCGCGCACTTTACGGCAACAAAATCGGCACCACGATCACTGACGAACACCCGGGAAAAAGGGTGCTGGCAACAGGAGAGCCGGAAATTGGCTGGGGAAGCCAGGTCCGCGGCAATATCATGAACGCTATGATCCCGATAAAGCGCGACGGAAAGGTTATCGGCTATGTGTGGGCGAATGAGCTGACTGATGATATTGACCGCCAGGCACTGGCGATGGATGTCAAAATCCTTTCGGTGATTTCACTCGGAATTGTTTTCAGTCTGCTGATTATTGTCTGGTTTTCCCGTCATTTCAGCCGGGATATTAACGCGATTAAAAACGGACTGAGTGATCTTTCCCGTAATCTCAATACTCATCTGCCTATGATGAAAGGTGAAATGGGTGAAATCAGTGACAGTGTGAATACATTAGCGCAGGCGCTGCGGGAAATGAAAACGCTGAATGAATTAATCATTGAGAGTGCAGCTGACGGGGTGATTGCCGTGGATATTAATGGTTGTGTGACGATGATAAACCCGGCGGCAGAGGGTATTACCGGCTATCTGCAGCGGGATATGTACGGCAAATATTATGGCGATATCTTTTCCGGGCGCGATTTTTCCAGCCCGGTGCTGGATACCCTCAACCAGGGAATTGAGCATGTCAGCCTGGAAATTGATTACCCGGCAAAAGATCGCATGATTCAGATTAACGTCAGTACCAGCCAGATCCGTAATGCGGCCGGGGAGCTTATCGGCGCGCTGGTGATATTTAAAGATCTCACTGCGCAAAAAGAAGTACAGCGGCGGATGCAGCAGGCAGAAAAACTCGCCACGCTGGGAGAGATGATGGCAGGTGTAGCGCATGAGGTCCGTAATCCTCTCACGGCGATCAGCGGGTTCGTGCAGATCCTCAAAGAATTGGAAAATAATCCGGATAAGCTGAGTTATATCGACATTGTTCTGAAAGAAGTGGATTCAATCGACCGTATTATCCGCCAGTTGCTGGATTTCTCCCGTCCGCAGACAGAAATATTCCGTCCGGTCAGTATAAACCGGTTGATTGAGGAAGCGCTGGTTCTGGTAAAGACCAAAGGTGTCGAAGCGAGGGTCTCTTTCCATTATGAACCCGATGAAACGCTGCCGCTGATTGAAGCAAACAGTGAGCTGCTCAGACAGGTATTACTCAATATTATTATTAATGCTGTCCAGTCTATTCCCGCGCGGGGTGAGATGTTTATTTCGACGCATTACAGTGAAGATAACCGGGTCATGGTGGTTATCCGTGATAACGGATGCGGCATCAGACCGGAATTACAGAAAAAAATATTTGATCCGTTTTTTACCACAAAAGCATCCGGAACGGGGCTGGGACTGGCTATCAGTCAGCGGATTATTACAGGCCATGGCGGGGATATCTTTCTGAAAAGTCAGGAACATCATGGCACAACGT
This sequence comes from Morganella psychrotolerans, assembly GCF_001676055.1. GTDB lineage: Bacteria > Pseudomonadota > Gammaproteobacteria > Enterobacterales > Enterobacteriaceae > Morganella > Morganella psychrotolerans_B. The sequence goes on from NZ_LZEX01000043.1 coordinate 80,265, forward strand.
TCACAATAATGTTGCCGGTAACGCAGAGTAAGTACAATGATAACAACTAAATCTTACCGTATTCTGATTGTTGATGATGAAAAAAACCTGAGTCAGATGCTACAGACGGCTTTCCGGATTGACGGGCACGACATCCTGACCGCCGCAGACGGCGAAGCTGCTGTGGCGTGTTTTAAACAAGAACAGCCTGATGTGGTGCTGATGGACATCCGTATGCCGAAACTCGATGGCATTGAGGCTCTCCAGCAAATGCGGGATATTAACTCAGCCATACCCGTTATCCTGATGACGGCTTATGCCGCGGTGGAAACCGCCGTCGAGGCGCTGCGCCTCGGCGCATTTGATTATGTGATAAAACCCTTTGATTTAACTGAGCTTAAACTACTTATCTCCCGCGCGCTGCAATTACAGGAGATGAAACAGGAAATTAACCTGTTGCACCGTGAGCTGAGTACCAGTTATCAATGGGGAAGAATGCTGACCCGCAACCCGAAAATGATGGAAATCTGCCGTGATATCGCCAAAGTGTCCCGCAGCCAGGCCAGTGTATTAATTACAGGGGAAAGCGGGACAGGCAAAGAAGTGGTGGCGCGGGCGATTCATTACAACAGTGAACGGGCAAACGGACCTTTTATTAAAGTAAACTGCGGGGCATTGCCCGGTTCATTGCTGGAAAGTGAATTGTTCGGTCATGAAAAAGGTGCATTTACCGGTGCTCAGGTTCAGCGGCAGGGGCTGTTTGAACGGGCAAGTGGCGGTACATTATTGCTTGATGAAGTTGGTGAGATGCCATCGGATTTGCAGGTAAAATTACTGCGGGTTGTGCAGGAAAAAGAATTTGAGCGGGTCGGTGGCAGTAACACTATCCGGGTGGATCTCCGCATTGTCGCCGCGACAAACCGGGATATGGATGAACGCGTGCGGGAAGGGCATTTCCGGCGGGATCTTTTCTACCGTCTGAATGTTATCCATCTGAACTTACCTCCTCTGCGTGAGCGCCCGGAGGATATCAGCTTATTGGCTTCCCATTTCTTACAGAAATTCAGTCAGGAGAATAACCGGGATATTATCGAACTGGCGCCGGAAACACTGGCTCTGCTGACGGGATATTCGTGGCCCGGGAATGTGCGGGAAATTTCCAATGTAATTGAGCGGGCAGTTATTATGAGCACGGGCTTTGTGATTTTCCCGGAAGATCTGCCGGAGCAATTGTTGTCACAGGTGAGGGATCAGGAGATACCGTTGCTGCCGGTCATGCAGGAGCAGGGATTGAATTTAAAAGAAAACATTAAAGCCTATGAAAAAGAGCTGATTATTTCTGCACTGGCAGAATATCAAAATAATAAGACACACACTGCATCTGCATTAGGTATCAGTCGACGGGCATTAATGTATAAATTACAAGAATACAGCATCGAATAATATATAATGTAATTGTAAAAAGCACGGAGATATAAATAATATATCCCGTGTTTTTTTTTGTTTTTTGCTATGAATAATTTTGCACACTGTGCATTTTATTGCACTTATATTTTATATATCTATTAATTCACCTTGTTAATTTATTTATTTTTTAATTCAATTATGATTGAATATCAGTATGTTGAGTCTTGGTCGTTGTAACAAAAAAACGACATTATTATTGGCATGCCACTTGCTATTACCTTTCTGAGAATATTTTATTTCAAAGGGAAGGAAAATGAAAAATAAACAAATAACAACAAAGAAAGCCGGCGAGTTTTTTCATGACGGAATGACTATTATGGTCGGTGGTTTTATGGGTATAGGAACACCCCCGCGCTTAATTACCGAATTATTAGAATCCGGCGTAAAAGATTTAACGATTATTGCGAATGATACCGCGTTTGTTGATACCGGCTTAGGTCCGCTGGTGGTGAACGGACGGGTGAAAAAAGTCATTGCATCTCATATCGGAACCAACCCGGAAACCGGACGCCGCATGATCGCCGGTGAAATGGAGGTTCAGCTTGTTCCTCAGGGCACACTGGCGGAGCAAATCCGCTGTGGTGGTGCCGGGCTGGGGGGATTTTTAACACCTACCGGGGTCGGCACCATTGTTGAAGAGGGTAAACAAAAAATAACCCTCGATGGTCGTGATTATCTTCTGGAGCTCCCGCTGCGTGCCGATCTGGCACTAATCCAGGCTCACAAAGCCGATTCCCTCGGCAACCTCACCTATGAACTCAGCTCCCGCAATTTTAATCCACTGATGGCACTGGCTGCGGATATCACTATCGCAGAGCCGGATGAAATGGTCGCTGTCGGTGATATTGACCCGGATTGTGTCGCCACACCAGGGGCGATTATTGACTGGCTGATTGTGGAATAAGGAAAACAATGATGAATGCAAAAGAACTGATTGCCCGCCGCGTGGCGCTGGAACTGAATGACGGTGATGTTGTTAATCTCGGGATTGGTCTGCCGACGCAGGTCGCGAACTATTTACCGGAAGGTGTGCATATTACGCTGCAATCGGAAAATGGTTTTCTGGGGCTGGGTCCGGTGACAACGCCACACAAAAACCTGGTCAATGCGGGCGGACAGCCCTGCGGTATTTTGCCGGGTGCGGCGATGTTTGACAGTGCGTTCTCCTTTGCGCTTATCCGTGGCGGTCATGTGGATGCGAGTGTCCTGGGCGGCCTGCAGGTGGATCAGCATGCGAATCTCGCGAACTGGGTTGTGCCGGGCAAGATGGTACCGGGCATGGGTGGCGCGATGGATCTCGTGACCGGTGCACGCAAAGTTATTATTGCGATGGAGCACTGTGCAAAAGATGGTACAGCCAAGATTTTGGCTGATTGTACGATGCCGCTGACTGCTGTTAATGCGGTTGATGTACTGGTGACTGAACTGGCGTTATTCCGTTTTGAAAATAAACAGATGGTGCTGTGTGAGTTTGCGCCCGGTGTGGATATTGACACTATCCGTGAGAAAACAGGCGCGCAGTTTATTGTTTCACCCGATCTCTGTGAGATGCCGTCAGGTGTTGCTGAGGGGGTTGTATGATCCGAAGCATCTCCCGTGTGATGACCCGTGTGGTGAGCCGTTATCTGCCGGATCCGTTGATCTTTGCAATGCTGCTCACGATGCTGACATTTATCATCGCACTTTCACTGACACCAAGTACACCGATGGATCTGGTGAATATGTGGGGGAACGGATTCTGGAATCTGCTGGCATTTGGTATGCAGATGGCATTGATCATTGTTACCGGTCATGCCCTGGCAAGCTCTCCGCCGGTTAAACGTATTTTACGGATGACCGCGTCACTGGCAAAAACTCCTGTCCAGGGGGTGATGTTAGTCACCTTCTTCGGTGCGATCGCCAGTGTGATTAACTGGGGCTTCGGATTAGTTGTCGGTGCAATGTTTGCGCGTGAAGTGGCCCGCCGTGTTCGTGGCTCCGACTATCCGCTGCTGATTGCCTGCGCCTATATCGGGTTTATGACATGGGGCGGCGGTTTTTCCGGCTCCATGCCGTTACTGGCGGCAACACCGGGTAATCCGGTTGAGCATATCGCCGGGCTTATCCCTGTCAGTGACACTATTTTCACCCGCTACAATATTTTCATTACTCTGTCGCTGATCGCCATCCTGCCTTTTGTTACCCGTCTGATGATGCCGGGTAAGGGGGATGTGGTGATGGTCGACCCGGCACTGCTGGAAGAAGAGCCGGATTTCCAGAAAAAGCTGCCTCCGGACGCTCCCGTATCAGAGCGTATGGAGGAAAGCCGGATTATCACATGGATTATCTGTCTGCTCGGATTTAGTTTCCTCGCGATGTATTTCATCAAGAATGGTTTCAATATCACCATTAACACCGTCAACATGCTGTTCCTCCTGACCGGTCTGCTGCTGCATAAAACGCCGATGGCCTATATGCGCGCAGTCAGTTCCGCAACGAAAAGTACCGCCGGGATCCTGGTGCAGTTTCCGTTCTATGCCGGTATTCAGCTCATGATGGAAGGTTCCGGATTAGGCGGCCTTATCACTGAGTTCTTTATCAATGTTGCAGATAAAGACTCCTTCCCGCTGATGACCTTCTTCAGTTCCGCACTGATTAACTTTGCTGTGCCGTCCGGTGGCGGACACTGGGTTATTCAGGGGCCGTTTGTTATGCCTGCGGCCCAGGCTCTGGGTGCCGACCTTGGTAAATCCGTTATGGCCATCGCCTACGGTGAGCAGTGGATGAACATGGTTCAGCCATTCTGGGCGCTGCCGGCACTGGCCATTGCCGGCCTGGGTGTCCGGGACATTATGGGGTATTGCATTACCGCACTGCTCTTCTCTTGTCCGATTTTTATCATTGGTCTTGTTTTTCTTTAATAACAAAAGGATAAAGAAAGAAAATGAATAATATTGTTATTGTTGGTGCATTACGTACCGCTATCGGAAGTTTTAATGGCGCCCTGGCGGATGTCAGTGCTGTTGAACTCGGCACCACCGTTGTGAGTGCATTACTGAGAAAAACAGAACTTGAGCCGGGTCTTGTTGATGAAGTCATTATGGGCAATGTGCTGCAGGCAGGCACAGGGCAGAATCCCGCACGGCAAATACAAATAAACAGTGGTATTCCGGATGAGGTTTGTTCTTACACTGTTAATAAATTATGTGGCTCCGGACTTAAAAGTGTTGCTCTGGGTGTTCAGGCTATCAGTAACGGGGATGCTGATATCATTATTGCCGGTGGTACGGAAAATATGAGTCAGGCTCCTTACCTTCTGGACAGCCGCGCACGTAAAGGTTTACGTCTTGGCGACGGTGTGGTTCAGGATTCATTGCTGAAAGATGGTTTGATGTGTTCTATCCATGGCTACCACATGGGGGTTACCGCAGAAAATATAGCAAAAGCATATAATCTCAGCCGTGAAGATCAGGATGCGATTGCGCTGGCATCACAATTGAAAGCGGAAAGCGCTATTACACGCGGAGCATTCAAAGCAGAAATTGTGCCGGTCACAATTAAAGGTCGTAAAGGTGATGTGATTGTCGATACTGATGAGTTCCCGAAAGCCGGCTCAACGGCGGAAGGGCTGATGAAGTTACGTCCGGCATTTGATAACGAAGGAACAGTGACAGCCGGTAATGCATCCGGTATCAATGATGGCGCAGCGGCACTGATGCTGATGACAGAAACACGGGCTAAATCTCTCGGGCTGGTTCCGCTTGCCCGGGTTCGTGGCTATGCATCCGGTGGTGTTGCACCGGCACTGATGGGACTCGGCCCTGTGCCTGCAACGCGGAAAGTACTGGAAAAAACAGGTTTATCTCTCAGTGATATTGATTTAATTGAAGCGAATGAGGCCTTTGCTGCGCAGTTCCTTGCTGTCGGGCGTGAGCTTGGTTTTGATCCGGAGAAGGTGAATATTAACGGTGGTGCCATTGCATTAGGTCATCCAATCGGAGCAAGTGGTGCACGGGTTCTGGTCACGTTGCTGCATGCATTACAGGCACAGAATAAGACCCTTGGGCTGGCGACGCTGTGTATCGGTGGCGGCCAGGGAATTTCGATGATTATTGAGCGCCTGCAATAGCAGTATCGGGCAGTCTGTTTTTGTTATTACCCCACCCGGCCGAGGCCGGGTGGTTTGCTTGTTTTTTGTGCTTATTAACAAAAATGCAGATAAGTTAATTTTTCGTGTAAAATATTTACATTAATTTAATTTATTACCTTTTGTTTACTCGTCTTAATGTGGTTACACGCAGTGTTATTATTCTGAAAACGGGGTGGGTGGGCTAAACACAATTGCTTACATCCTGTAAAAACTCGGTATTTAGACGGTATTTAAGGGAATGCATGTTTATTTTCTGATTATTTGGTATATAACACCTAATATACTAATCCATTGCACTTTTAATCGATTTATATTTTTAACTATTATATTCTTACATCATGATTTCTAAGGTGAAATATACCGTTACATTCAGTCATTATGACCCTGTCTTTTACTCACAAACAGCATATCCTTTGGTTTTTCAAAAATGCCCCTATCTACGATAAACTACTTATAGTTTTAAGTGTTTATTCTATGATCCGTAAACTAAATAAGGAATTTTAGTGATGGTCTGTATAGGGTTATTGATCAATGATAAAAAAATATGCTGTATCCGAAGCTATCGGACAAGTTATCAGGCAATACCGGAGCAACGCGGGCTTAACAACAAAACAACTGGCGCACAGAATAGGGATTAGTCAGCAGCAACTGTCCCGTTATGAGCGGGGTGTAAATCGTATTGATGTCGATACGCTATTACGTGTCAGTCTGGCGTTTAAAATCACTCCCGGGCGTTTCTTTGACGAAATGAATGAATCCTATACCGGATCTGAGCAGTCTGCCTATGATGACGGGGAAGGGGACATACAGGAGATTCGTATGAGCCTTATCGCGGATAGTATAATTTCACCCCGTGATTTTTAATTATTACCTATTTTAATTTTTATATAACAAACAGAATAGCATGACTGATTTGCTGATTATCTGACCGGGTTTTCTATAGGCAGTAATACGTGAAAACAGATGAGTACAATGGTAACCATCAGGATCCTTTTCTCAGGTAAAAAGCGGGAGACATAATCTCCCGCAACAGGCTTTTATACTCTTATTCCTTCAGACCGCAGGCGCACCGGGTTACATAGTTTATCTGTGCGCCCCGTCTGTCTGCCTTCTGAACGGAACAAGGTCACAAGGACAGAGGTTCTTTATTCATATAACAGTGCTGAGCTTTTTAACGTCACAAAACCGGTATCAGATACCGGCTTTGTGTGGTACTTACATCGGTCTGTTTTTATTCAGTCCGGTTACTCAAGGTATTTAAAGAATGGTGCAATGAGCAGCAGGATACCGAATCCCATAACACACCAGGCTTTCCAGTCTTTGAATTTTTTCAGTTTCGCAACACGGAATACCAGGTAAACAGGGATTAAGCAGGACACGATGGCATATAACGGACTACCGATCTGGAAGAATACAACTACGGAGAAACCGGTAGACACCCATGCTGTCAGTAATGCAACGATAAAGACAGAAATAAAGATGTTTAACACGGTGTAGTTAATTTTCTCTTTGTCCATGAAACGGGAGAGCAGGTTAACAGCAAGACCTTTGACTGATTCCTGGAAGCCCAGGTAGATACCGAAGAATGCTGTCAGAACCGCAAAGATATTCAGTACTGTTGTCATCACGCTGACTACTGCGCCCGGAATAACCTGAGCGGCAATTGCCAGTGCAGAGATGTTCTGTTCAAACGCTGATACAGCCTGCTCATGACTGATAGAGAATGTAAAAGAGAATGAGAAGAACAGGATAATAGTGACCAGTGTGATGTATGCCACGCGGTGAGCGCGGATAGCACGGTAGGTCGCCACACGTTTGTCAGATTCCAGCTTACGGTACGCGATATTCATCGGGTTCAGAATCTGAACGAAAACCGCAGAGAAGAAAGCAAACGGAACAGTTAACAGTACGTCGCGGGTAAAATCACCTAATGCCGGGAATGCAGTAATATTATTGAAATCCCAGTGCGGGATCATCACCAGACCCAGGGAAATAATAATACCAACTTTAACAATAACCATTGGCCCGGAGATTTTGAACAGCAGTTTCTCGCCTTTAGACGCAACGAAAATCAGCGCGGAGAAGACAAGGACGCGATATATCAGTGAGTCAGAGAGAACACCTTCTGTAACGCCGAAAGTATGGAGGTAAGAGGCACTGTCGAAAATAACGGAAAGGGAATAAATAAATATGCCGTGGATAAGCATCAGGAAGTAAATAATCCCCAGTGCGACACCCCAGTTACTGCCGAGATACTGTGTAATAATGTTTGTGTAGTCTTCACACTCTTCACTTTCAGACAGCGTATTCATATATAACTTCTGCAACATATACGTTGCCGGATACGCGATCATGAACGCTAAAATAAATACCCAAATACCTTTTAAGCCAATCTGGATTGGCATTACAACCGTACCTGCACCAATCGCCATACCAATACAAAGTACTACCCACCCGGCGTCATACATTGTAAACGGTATTTTGCCCAGCGCTTTCGCGGGATTCTCGGTTGAGGTCATATCCGCCATACTAAGCCCCCTTAGTTTTCATTATAATTTATTATGATTATGGTTTTTAAAAAAAATCAGCACAGTTTTATTTTTTTGTTACTGCTAAAAGTATTTTTCAGATACTTAAAGAGCACGCAGATGAATTCAGAGTGGCTCCAATGAATTTTCCCGCGTGCTCCGTGTACTCATCCCGCTGCGTTATTAAACGACGACGTGATGAGTACATTACTGATGACTTAATTTTTCGTTCCGGTATTAAGCAACAGCTTTCGCGATTGCTTGTTCCAGGTCGGCAATGATGTCTTCAGCTGTTTCCAGACCGACGGAGATACGAATCAGACCGTCAGTGATACCTGCTTTCAGACGCTCTTCAGCCGGAATCGGTGAGTGAGTCATTGACGCAGGGTGTTGGATCAGAGTTTCAGTATCGCCGAGGCTTACTGCCAGCAGACATAATTCAACGGAGTTCATTACTTTACGACCGGCTTCAATACCACCTTTAATTTCGAAGCTGATCATACCGCCGAAGCCGCTCATCTGTTTTTTCGCTAATTCGTGCTGCGGGTGAGATGGCAGACCCGGATAGAATACCGCTGTGATATTCGGGTTAGTTTCTAAATATTCAGCAACTTTCATTGCGTTAGAGCAGTGACGCTCCATGCGCACATGCAGAGTTTTCAGACCGCGCAGAGTTAACCATGCGTTGAACGGGCTCATTACGCCACCGGTGATGTCTTTAACACCAACCAGACGTGCAGGAACCAGGAAGTCAGCAGGACCGACAATCACACCACCGATAACGTCGCCGTGACCATTGATGTATTTAGTGACACTGTGAACCACGATGTCTGCACCTAATTCCAGCGGACGCTGGCAGTACGGAGACATAAAGGTGTTATCCACAACCAGCATAGCGCCGCCATCGTGAGCAACATTTGCAGCCGCTTCGAGGTCGATCATTGCCAGAGTCGGGTTAGCAGGAGTTTCGACATACACCATTTTGGTGTTTGGTTTCATTGCTGCTTTGATATTTTCAGGATTATCAGCACGAACGAAAGTGACTTCGATACCGAACTTAGGCAGTGTGTGAGACAGCAGTGCATAAGTACAACCGTACAGTGTGTCAGAAGCAACAATGTGGTCGCCCTGGCCGCACATGGTCAGAATAGTGGTGGAGATGGCAGCGATACCTGAAGAAGTTACCAGAGCGGCTTCGCCGTTTTCCAGAACACGCATTTTTTCTTCTAATGCTGCGTTAGTCGGGTTACCTAAACGTGAGTAGATATAACCTTCTTCTTCTAATGCGAAACGTGCTGCCCCTTGCTCTGCGCTGTCAAAAACGAATGTAGAGGTCTGATAGATTGGGGTTGATAAAGCACCTGTCAGTGGATCAGGTTGCTGACCAGCGTGAACAATCTTAGTTTCATAACCTTTATTCGAATAATCGTGCATATATCCTCCAGGATAAAAATTTTTATTTTGCCAACATGTGTTGTTGCAGTAATAAAAGCAACATGCGTGCCAACTCCGGAAGAATTTTTATAACACATTGAATTAAAATGAATAAATAACTTTAACGCATAACTTAGATGAAGTCAGCTAAAGACAAAGTGGAAAGTAAACTGTAAGAAATGATGACAAAGTGGAAAGAAAGTTGACAGTAGGTTGCCACTTTCTGATAGACCTGACAGAGGAGTTAATCACATCGAGGGGTAAAACCAGATGTGCGTCACATTATAGCCCCAAAAACGAAGAGTGATCCAGATCTCTTTTTAAATTTTTTCCTGAACCGATATGTCCGGCAGTTGATAGTGATCAACACTTAGTGTGCGCAGTTGTTTTAATTGCTATGTTTCCAATTATTTATCGCGTCACTACTTTGTGAGCCAGCTCAGGTATTGCATGTGATTTTTTCATAGAATTGAGATATCTGCCTGATACAGGTTCGTCAATCTTGTTTATAGTAAGTAATGTAATAGAACCTAAAATAATAATTATACCCTTATTCATTCAAACTGCAGGTTCGTTGGCCGCACTCAGATAACCAGGTCACATACTTGTGTATGCTCCCAGTCTATCTTCCCTTGTCGCCTGCCTGCATCTCGAATGACGTTGGGTATATATCCTGTATGATAAGTACGCTTATCGTACGGTTTTTTTATTCCGCTTTATTTTGTTTTTATTTTGATACTTTGTTTACTACACCAGGTATGTATCTTTCGGGTTAACTCTGGTGAGTGAGCAAAAGTGTATGCACTACACATCATTAACCGGGAGTGGCTAAACACATGTCTGCATATAGATGGTTGATTAATACCATTGACCGCGTCGCCATGGTGGAAGAGGTCATCAATGAGTTTTCCGTGTCTGAAATCAGCATTAATTCCATGGAAGTATTTCCGTGCAAAATTTATGTCAAATTCAATGCTGAATGTGAGCGCGACGTCAAACTTCTGCTGAGTAAACTCCTTCTTAATCCCGATGTTATCAGCATCACCCGCTCTAAACTGCAACCCTACGAACGCAAAGAAAAAGAGCTTCAGGCGATACTTGAATCCACCACTGACGGTATCATCGGGATCAATAATCAGGGCAATATCAGCTACTTTAATAAAGTGGCGGAAGAATTTTTCTCAGTATCACGGGAAAATATTGTCGGGATAAATATCAGTAAAATTCTCAGTAATAAAAACCAGGAGGTTATCACCAAACTTCTTGGCGGTAACAGTTTTGATCATTATCAGATGGTCACCGGCACAGCAAAAGGTGAGCTTTACTATATTTGTTCGGGCCGGCCTATTCTCAGTGAAGAGTCTCAGGTGATGGGCGCGGTGATTACCTTTAAAAGCCTGCGTTCTGTTCAGCAGATGGCATCATCGGTAAATAAAAGTCTGCCATTCAGTTTTGACGATATCATTTGTGAAAGTGAAATCATGATCAATTTGATTGATTTTGCTAAAAAAATATCAATAAGCCCGTACACGGTGCTAATCCGGGGTGAAACAGGAACTGGTAAAGAGCTGTTTGCCCGTGCGATCCATAATGCCAGCGACCGTAATGGTCACCCGTTTGCGCCGATAAACTGTGCGGCATTGCCGGAAAACCTGATTGAAAGTGAGCTGTTCGGCTATGAAGGCGGTGCCTTCAGCGGAGCAAGTAAAGGCGGAAAAATGGGGTTATTTGAATCCGCCAATCACGGGACTGTTTTTCTGGATGAGTTCGGTGAGCTCTCTCTTATTCTGCAAAGTAAATTACTGCGTGTATTGCAGGAGGGCGTGATCCGCCGGGTCGGCGGGCACAAAGAGGTGCCTGTGGATGTGCGGATTATCGTGGCGACGAACCGGAACCTGGAAGAGATGATCGAGAATAAATCGTTCCGTGAAGATCTCTACTACCGGATTAACGTGATCCCGATAAACATCCCGCCACTAAAAGAGCGTAAAACAGATATTCCTTTGTTATTACAGCGTTTTATCAGTAAGTACACCGAGGAACTGAATAAGCGGCTCAGTTTGTCTCAGGATGCTTATCATCAGTTAATGGCCTACTCATGGCCGGGTAATGTCCGTGAATTACAGAATGTTATCCTGCGCGCTATTCATCTGGCATCCGGGGCCGAAATTACAGTCAAAGACTTATGGCTGCCTCATGAAGAAGTGATGGCAGCACCGGTGCATCGTCAGCAGCCGGTAAACCGGGCTGAGAGTCCGTCTGCGCAGGACTTACCGCAGGAGGAATATAGCCTGAAAGAATCTATTGCCCGGCAGGAAAAAAGTCTGCTGGAAGATTATTTGCGTCGTTACGGCTCTGCCCGCAAAGTGTCACGGGAAATCGGAATGTCTCATACCACAGTACTGAACAAAGCCCGGTTTTACGATCTGGAACATTTACTTACCTACCGCTCTGTCCGGCGGCAGGAACATAAATAGGCGATTACTGCCCGTCATCTTTTATGGCAGTGTGGCGGGCTGTTTCATAGGCTTCAATAGCTCTGATCCGCGCCATACTGTGATCAACCATCGGATGTGGGTAGTTAAGTGCATACTGGTTTTTGTCAGCCCATTCATGCGGCGTATGAATATATTTTGCCGGGACTGCGGCGAGTTCCGGTAACCAGTGGCGGATAAAACTGCCGTCAGGATCAAAGCGCTTTCCCTGAGTTACCGGGTTAAAAATCCGGAAATACGGCACAGAATCATGCCCTGTTGATGCCGCCCACTGCCAGCCGCCGTTATTGGCGGCAAATTCACCATCGACTAAGCGCGACATAAAATAATGTTCTCCGCGCCGCCAGTCGATTAATAAATCTTTTACCAGAAAGCTTGCGGTGATCATCCGCAGGCGGTTATGCATCCAGCCGGTTTCATTAAGCTGGTGCATTGCCGCATCCACAATCGGGAACCCGGTTTTCCCCTGCTGCCAGGCAGTGAGTGCGTCACTGTCCGGTGACCAGATAATAGATTCAGTCCAACGCTGCATAGGGCGGTGGCGGCTCAGGTCCGGATTCAGAGCCAACTGGTGAATATAAAACTCACGCCAGATAAGTTCGCAGAGCCAGGTATAAGCGCCACTCTCCGGTTCATCTGCCACCATCGGGAAATTCAGGCGAAGCGTGCTCAGACACTGGCGTACAGAGATAATGCCGGTTGCCAGATACGCAGAGATCAGACTGGTGCCGCGGAGTGCCGGAAAGTCCCGTTGCTCACGGTAGTCAGCTGCATCCCGCTGACAGAAATCAGCCAGCCGTTGCAGTGCCGCATCTTCCCCGGACGGAAAAAGCGGATGCTCTTGTGCGGCCAATCCGGTATCTGCCGGTGTCACCGGCGCACCTTGTGCTTTTGGCGCGGGCAGAACGCGGACAGCCGTTTGCATCAGTATATTCAGAAATGCGCGGCGAAAAGGCGTGAAGACTTTATAGATCCCGCCCTGTTGGGTACTCACGCCGCCCGGAGGCAGCAGTACACTGTCATCAAAGGTATAAAAACGGCAGGTATCCGGGAGAATGGCGGCAAATCGCCGGTCACGGCGCTGTTCATTCAGTCCGTACTGATTATTGGCATAGACGGCAGGTGTTTTGTGTTTCCGGCACCATTGTGCCAGCCAGTCTGCGGCATCTGCATAGGTACTGCATAATTGAACATGCAGGGAGATACCCAATTCGGCTGCGGCAATATTGAGCGCACGCAACTGACAAATAATCAGCGCCTGCTGCGATGCGGACATCGCATGTTGCTCCCATTGCTGCGGTGTGGCGGTAAACACCAGTGTCACATTGCGGTGCGCCTGACAGGCGGTGTGCAGCGCCGTATTGTCTGTCAGTCGCAGATCCTGACGCAGCCAGACAACAGCCGGTACTGAGTCCGTCATAGCCTTTCCCCTGTTCACATTATAAAAAAGCCCGCGTCATAAGAGGCGGGCCGCAATGAAAAACTAATCTAATTTAGGATGTTGATCAATCAATGATTGTCTGCGTTTTTGCAGTGTCTCAATTTCGTCATCAATCTCTTCAATTTTGTGCTCAATATTATCGTAATGCTCAAGCAGGATCTCTTTGGCTTCTGCCCGGTCAGATGCGGCAGGTGTTGCTCCGCGTAACGGCTTATTTGCTGTTTCTTTCATTATGATACCCGTGGCCAGACCGATGACGGCAATCACCATCAGATAATACGCAGGCATATAAAGATTTTGTGTGGCCTCAACCAGCCATGCTGCTGCGGTTGGTGTGGCTCCCGCGATAAGAACAGAGATATTGAATGAAATCGCCAGGGCGCTGTAGCGGATTTTGGTCGGGAAGATAGCCGGTAAAATGGAGGCCATCACGCCGGTGAAACAGTTCAGTAAGATAGCGAGGATTAATAATCCTAAGAAAATCAGTCCGATAATGTCACTGTTAATCAACATAAAGGCCGGTACCGACAGAAAAAATAATCCGATACTGCCTGCAAGAACAAAGGGTTTACGTCCGATACGGTCACTCATCATTCCGATTAAGGGTTGCACAAACAACATACCAATCATAATCGCGATAATAATCAGCACACCGTGGTCTGCGCTGTAATTCAGGTTATGAGACAGATAGCTAGGCATATATGTCAGCAACATATAGTAGGTGACGTTGGTGGCAATCACCAACCCGACACACACCAGCAGGCTTCTGCCGTATTTTGAGGCAATCTCGCGTAAAGTAACCCGTGGTTTATTTTCACCGGTACCCGGATTTGCGTTTTCCATATCAGCAACATGTTGCTGAAACGCCGGAGTTTCTTCCAGAGCATGACGCAGATAGAGACCAATCACACCCAGCGGCAGTGCCAGGAAGAACGGAATACGCCAGCCCCACTCATGGAAGCTCTCTTCTCCGAGAATACTCGAAAGCAGAACCACAACACCCGCACCACAGACGAAACCTGCGATAGAGCCGAAATCCAGCCAGCTTCCCATAAACCCGCGTTTACGATCCGGGGAGTATTCCGCAACAAAGATAGCGGCACCGGAATATTCACCTCCGACGGAGAATCCCTGCGCCAGTTTTGCCAGTAACAATAAGACCGGCGCCCAGATACCGATAGTGGCATAAGACGGGATCAAACCGATACAGAAGGTACTGACAGCCATAATGATTATGGTGATGGAAAGGACTTTCTGGCGACCAAACTTATCGCCCATAATACCGAAAAACAGTCCCCCCAGAGGGCGGATCAGGAAAGGCACTGAGAAGGTAGCGAGTGCGGCGATCATCTGAACGCCGGGTGATACTGCCGGGAAAAAAACCTGACCCAGTACATAGGCTAAGAAGCCATAGACCCCGAAGTCAAACCATTCCATTGCATTGCCGAGTGATGCGGCCGTAATTGCTTTCTTTAATTTACCGTCATCAATAATGGTAATGTCATTGATATTTAGGGGCTTTTGTTTTGTTTTCTTGCGTCTCATCGTTGTATCCTTTTACTCCGTTCCGGGTGGATTAACGTGATGGTTATTCACCAAAACCCACAACGATTTTATTTATAATAGTGGATTAATCGGTAACAGGAGATATCTAACGCTAAAGCGGTAAGCATAAATGCGTAGATTTTTTCGCATTTGCTTATCTTGTTAAATATATCGGTTGATCAGGTATGACCCAGCTAACGCCGTATTGTGTGGTGAGCTGATGGCAGGACAGGAAGAATAGGAAAGTATGACGTTGTAATAACCAAAAAAAGTACCTGTATTTTGAATCGAGGTCATCTAATCTAGCATAAATAACAAAATTTGTAAAATTACCGGTTTTTTATGCTGATTTATCTCATTTATGTGGTGTATTTTTATAGGTATTTACAGATTTCTCGTTTTAAATTTTTCTGAAAAACGGTAATTTTAACGTCGGACAGAATAATGCACCAAAACATAAATATAAAAGTTTTTATCAGTTATTTTGGCGATAACGCCGTTAAAACTGCCACTAATTCCATATTTAATTTAATAACCAAAAAAAGAAAGGGAGAAAAACAGTGTTAACAGTGGATATATTACATGATGGTATGTTATGAAGATGTTTCATTTTATTTCTCAATTTTCTGAATTTTCTCTATGACCTTTTCTGATAATTACGGCATTTTTAATTAACTCACGATGACGGGTTTGAATAATTTCTTTATGTAATAATAAGATAATCTTTGGATTTATATCCTGTGTAATAGTAATTTACAGTTATAAGTGTCAATGTGTATTTTAGAAAGTGTAAGTTGTTTCAAGATATATCGGTTTTTTTCTATTTAATTAAGTGTTAATAAGCATTAAAAGAAAAATATTTAGCATTATATGTCGATAATTAACCCTTTTTGCCTTAGTGGTTTATACCTAGTCTACTTGTGAATTGAATGGTAAATATACGATAATACATAGGGTTATCACTCTTTCTCTCACAGAATAATTCTTTTTTTACAATTCGTTAAGGCTTGGGTGCGTAGGTTTCAATTTGGTAAACGAATATGTAATATGTGTTTCAACATGTGTATGGTACTGGTATGCATAAGTACCTTCATGTAGTAGTTAAAAAAACAACAAAGAGCAAAACTTTGTGAATATCAATTGGTCCACTTTCTTTAATTAACGCATATTTTGTTAGTTATCAGGGTCATCCCTGATAATGACCGCAGCTATATGTGAGGGATAGCGACATGACCAAAGCAAAAAACTCAATAGCCCGTGCTGTTGGGCAAAAAATTCAGGTGTTACGAAAAGATCACGGTATTACTGCTGCAAGACTGGCTGAAATGATTGAAATCAGTCAACAGCAAATGTCACGTTATGAACGTGGTGTAAACCGTGTGGATGTTGATTGTTTAGTCCGTATTGCAGATATCTTTGAAGTGCCGGTTGGTTGGTTCTTTACTGATATTGAAGGACGAAGCAGGCGCGACGGAGCAAATGAACGGGAATCCTGGAAAGCGGAAACTGTTATTTTGCCTGTTGAATCCGAACTGATGTGATTTCGTGATAACTGAGTAACGCTCAATATTATCTCAAAAATCCGTTATTAGCGTGCTAATAACGGATACCGTTTTTTGTAGAAAATCTGTTTTTTCTCTGTTTTTATTTAAACGGATCAATACATTTATCATTGCCTCTATTGCGTTTTGTGTGTTTATTTCTTCATCATCCGCCTTGTGCTATCATTCAGGGTACACAGCAGTCGTATTACTCCTATAGTCCTATTTATTAATAATTTTAATATTTTTAATCCGTTTTATAACTGGATAATTAAGCAATGAATATTAATCAGCTCAAAAGTTTTGTTGAGGTGGTCCGAAGTGATTTTAATATCACGAATGCTGCCGAAAAACTGTATACATCGCAGCCAACGGTGAGTAAACAGCTTAAAATTCTTGAAGATGAACTGAACGTTTCTTTATTTAACCGGAAAAATAATAACTTATTATCACTTAGTCCGATTGGCGAAGAAGTTCATCGCGTTGCCTGCGACATCCTTGCGCAGTTTGATAAAATTAAAAGCCTGGTATCTAACGAAGACAGCACAATTAAACAGAATCTCCGTATTGCCACGACCCATACTCAGATCCGCTATAAATTACCGAAAGTCATTGAGCGCTTTAATGCCCGTTATCCGAATATTTCCCTGCATTTTCATCAGGCGCGCCGGCACAACTCGCTGAAATGGTTAAGAACGGGGATGTGGATTTCGCTATCGCAACAGAGTCACTGCACCTGTATGACGATTTACTGACCCTGCCGTGTTATCAGTGGTCACGCAGTGCTATTGTGCCGCATGATCACCCGTTGGCGCAGCATGAGCAACTGACGATTGAAGAGCTGGCGAATTATCCGCTGATAACCTATGTATTCGGATTTACCGGGCGTTCCAAGCTGGATCAGGTCTTTTATCAGAATCATTTAACACCCAATGTGGTATTAACGGCAGTCGATACAGAGATTATTAAATTTTATGTAAAACGGGGGGCAGGTGTGGGGGTTATTTCCTCTGTCGCGTTTGATTCACAGGAAGACAGTGAAACATTGCGTTGTATTAATATCGGAAATTTGGTGAAACCGAGTTATACCCATATTTGCATCAGTCGCCATACACATCTGAAAGATTATATGTATGACTTTATTTCCTGTTATGCCCCGCATCTTGACCTGAATTATATTCATCAGCCGGAACAGTGGTTGCCTGCTGAGCAAGGTGAGAGGGATGTGCTGTACCGCGCATTACCCGAACTCTGATATACCCTTATTCATTCAAACTGCAGGTGTGTTGGCTGCGCTCAGCTAACCGGGTCACATACTGATGTATGCTCCCCGTTTATCTTCCCTTGCCGCCTGCCTGCATCTTGAATGACGTCGGGTATACTACTCTTACTGATTCAAACTGCAGGTGTGTTGGCTGTGCTCAGCTAACCGGGTCACATACTGATGTATGCTCCCCGTCTGTCTTCGCTTGCCGCCTACAGGCATCCCGAATTATTTAGAGTATACCCTTATTCATTCAAACTGCAGGCTAGTTCCCTGCATCCCGAATTATTCAGAATATAAACGCAATATTTATGATAAAAAAAAGCCCGGTAACATCTGTTACCGGGCCTGATATTGCTGTGTGTTTTTATTATTAATGTGTGGCGATGTTAATAAAAATTTGTGCGCCGATCAGCAGACAATCATCGTCTACAAAATAAGGGTTGGCGTGCAGATAGTTATCAATACCTTTGGCTTTGTTTCCGCTGCCTAAGAAATACATGGCGCCGAATTTATCTTTGGTGGCATTTACCATATAACTGAAGTCTTCGCTTCCGGTCATTGGTTTGCCGTTTGCGTCAATATTTTCTGCCGGTAAGAACGCGGCAGCGGCTTTATAAATTGCAGCAGCAGCCTGTGGATGGTTAATAACCGCAGGGTAGCCGCAGGCATCCAGTGTGGTTTTAAAACCACCGGCTTCGCTGCGGGCAACAATCTCTTTAAAACTGGCTTTTAAGATATTATTGGTTTCTTCATCCATTGAACGGATGGTTCCGCGTGCCTGAACGTAATCCGCCAGCGCATTAGGAATAGTACCGCCATTGAACATTCCGCAACCAAAAACCGCCGGACTGAAAGGATCGGTTTTTTTGGCGACAATGTAATCCATATAATCGATTATACGGGTGGCTTCGCGGATAGCATCCAGGCCTTTGTGCGGGGTGGAGCCGTGTGCGGAAATCCCGTAAACATCCAGCGTCCACGCCGAGCCGTAGGAAGACATAACACCTGCATTAAAGCGGATAAGCCCGGTCTCAATTGCCCCGTCATTGTGCAGCCCGTAGACTTCATCAACACCGTCCATACAGCCCATTTCGACCATTTTATCCGCACCCGGAATACGCATATCCTCTTCTGCCATCTGGAAGATGAAGCGGATGTTACAACGGAGTTCGTCGCGGTGCTCACTCAGGTATTTTGCCGCAGTCAGCGCGATGGTCATGTGGGTATCGTGGCCACAGTTGTGTGCGCAGCCTTCATGCACCGAGCTGTGCTCGTTACAGGTCATGTCCGGCATTTCCAGACCATCAATATCAGTGCGGTAAGCAATCAGACGTTTTGCGGGGTCGATCATTAACTCTGCGGTAAACCCGGTATACCCTTCAAACGGACGAATGGTATAACCGAAGCTTTCCATCAGTTTGCGACAATATTCTGAGGTTTTATACTCTTCACCGGACAGCTCAGGGATCTTATGTAAGTCCTGGCGGGTTTTCTTGCTGAACTCCTCAAGAGCAAAAAGTTTCTCACTGATATTATATTTATTAGTCATTACATTATACCCCGTTTACTGAAACCGGTTTATGTGCTGGTGAAAGAAGCCCTGGTGTATACTCTTATTCATTCAAACTGCAGGTTTGTTGGCTACGCACAGCCCGCTGGGTCACATACTAATGTATGCTCCCCGGCGGTCGGAGCTTGCCGCCTGCCTGCATCTTGAATGACGTTGAGTATAAGCGCGGGCATGACCGGAAATGACCGGTCACACCACAACGCTGGCGCAACATGAGTACATTTTATTTTTACGCTGACACCTTCTGACAGAACCGGCGGGATTCTGTCATCAGTGAATAGTCGTTATTTATTTGCAGGAGGGATTTTAACGTCAGATATAAAAAAGTGAGCGTGACGGAGATCGGGTTTATATCATATCAGTATTGCATGGGGTATGAATAATAATGATGATGACTGCAAAATAAAAAATAAAGCCATTCAAAATAAATAAAAAAATACAGATTTATCAGTATATTAAAGATATTTAAATTATCATCTTATTTCGCGGTGAAAAGTAATGTAAATATAAATATCGTGGTGGTAAAAGTAATATTAATATTATTTACCTTAATTTAAACAGGCTTATTTATATATCAGCAAGTCTTTTTTAGATTATCCCGCCCTGCTTCAGAATACACCATAGATTGATTCTGCTGATTTACCTTATTGCCGGTTGTTTTATCTGCGTCTGGTGTGGACTACACTCAGGTTACGGGATAACGATATCGGGCAAGGTTTGGATTGCTCCGTGTCACACCATTTTCCTAATCAGATTTGATAACCAGTAAGAGGGAAGGTTTACGATGAAGCAGACAGTCGCGGGTTATATCGCAAAAATGTTAGCGGATGCAGGAATCAACCGTATCTGGGGTGTCACCGGAGACTCGCTGAACGGGTTGAGTGACAGTTTACGCAAATTGGGTACGATTGAATGGATGGGAACACGGCATGAAGAGGTTGCTGCATTTGCCGCAGGTGCAGAAGCGCATCTGACCGGCAGACTGGCAGTATGTGCAGGCTCCTGTGGCCCCGGAAATCTCCATTTAATTAATGGGTTATTTGATTGTCAGCGTAACCGCGTACCGGTATTGGCGATCGCTGCGCATATTCCTTCCGGTGAGATTGGCAGTCATTATTTTCAGGAAACGCATCCGCAGGAATTATTCCGCGAATGCAGTGTTTACTGTGAACTGGTGTCAAACCCGGAACAGATTCAGCAGGTGCTGGGAATTGCCATGCGCAAAGCTATTCTTGAGCGGGGTGTGGCGGTTGTGGTTATTCCGGGAGATGTGGCGTTAAAACCCGCACCGGAATCTGCCCGCAATGTCTGGTATGAACCGTCTCTGCCATTGGTGATGCCGCAGCGGGATGAACTGATGAAGCTGGCGGATGCACTTAATGGTGCGAAAAACATCACACTGATGTGCGGGGCAGGATGTGCCGGTGCACATGATGAAGTGCTTAAACTGGCAGAAACACTGAAAGCCCCGGTGGTGCATGCGCTGCGCGGTAAAGAGTATCTGGAATACGATAACCCGTACAGTGTGGGAATGACCGGGCTTATCGGGTTTTCGTCCGGCTACTATGCTATGGAAAACGCAGATACCCTGGTGCTGCTCGGCACGCATTTTCCGTATCGTGCCTTTTATCCGGCAAAAGCAAAAATTATTCAGGTGGATATCAACCCGGGCAGTCTCGGTGCGCACTGTGCTGTGGATATGGCGGTCATCGGGGATATCAAAGCCACTCTTAATGCGATTCAGCCCCGGTTACACGCCAAAGAAGACCGGACGCACCTTGATAATGCCCTGAAGCACTATCAGACGGCCCGCAGTGACCTGGATGCGCTGGCAACAGCAAGTAAACGGGAGCTTATCCACCCGCAGTATCTGGCGAAAAAAATCAGTGAGCTGGCAAATGAGGATACTGTTTTCACCTGTGATGTCGGCACGCCGACTGTCTGGGCGGCACGTTATCTCACCATGAACGGGAAGCGGCGGCTTATCGGCTCCTTTAATCACGGATCGATGGCAAATGCGATGGCGCAGGCTATCGGCGCACAGGCAATTGATCGCAAACGCCAGGTGGTAGCCATGTGCGGTGACGGCGGATTCAGTATGCTGATGGGGGATTTTATTTCGCTGGCACAAATGAAACTACCGGTGAAAATTATCATCTTTAACAACAGTGTCCTGGGTTTTGTCGCGATGGAGATGAAAGCCGGCGGTTATTTAACCGATGGCACTGATCTGCATAATCCGGATTTTGCGGCGATGGCAAATGCCATGGGTATCAAAGGGATACGGGTTGAAGACAGTGAGTCACTGGATGATGCCCTGAAAACAGCATTTGCGCATGACGGCCCGGTTCTGGTGGATGTGGTCACAGCCAAACAGGAACTGGCGATGCCGCCGGACATTAAATTTGAACAAGCTAAAGGATTCAGTCTTTATATGCTGCGCGCGATTATTAACGGGCGGGGTGATGAGATTGTTGATTTGGCAAAAACCAACTGGTTGCGCTGATACTATCTGAAGTTGCCGCAGTGTATCTGCGGCACTTTATACCACTTAATATCCGGCGGCAGATTCCAGCCGCCAAAGATGTGCCGCCATTAATGCCCGGTGCGGGGCAAACTCTGCCAGCCATACCTGCGTTTCCTCTGCGGTCAGTTTTTCTTCCCGTTCGAGCAGGCGCTGTAAATTGCGCCGCACTGCCACATCACCGTGAAGTGAGCCGTTAAGGTAATTAAATCCGCGCAGTAATGCATAGCTGACCGTCCAGGTGCCTATGCCTTTAATGGCAGTCAGTGACGCAGAAACCGCATCTGCATTGTCCGGTGTGACCACATCGGGCAGCACCAGTTCACCGCTTTCCAGCTGTTCACTCAATGTCAGCAATGCATTGGCTTTGCCGACAGAAAAACCACAACTGCGCAGCCCGTCAAAATCTGTTTTCAGAATATGCGTGGCATCCGGGTAGCACCACAACCCGCCGGAGTGGCGCAGATTGATGTGCTGAATCAGGCGGCGGCGGATAGATATAGCGGCATGAACACTGATTTGCTGCCCGATAATCGCCCAGTTAATCGCTTCAAATGGTGTGGCGGACTGATAGATACGCAGCCCCTGTTGATGGCGGATTAACTGCCCGACCTGCGGATGTTCCTGATACAGGGACTCAAATTCCTGTACCGGCTGTAATAATCCCAGCATATGCCGGGCGAGATGGTGCAGTGCTGCTTCGTCGCCGGGCAGCGTCGGGCCATCGGTATGCAATGTCACCCGCACCTGTCCGGCGTCAGTTTCCAGTGTCAGCAGGGCAGGATGCCCGTGCAGGCAGATCCCTTTCATCACCCGGTTCTCAGTAACCTGTTCAGCGACGTTGTGCGTATCCCGTAAATGAAAAGCAAGGAAATCCACGGTATGATAGTGGGGTGGTAACAAAACTGTAATAACTAATTTATTGTTTTTACTCACATTATTGTACCTTGTTACGGTTCAGACAGAAAATCGGGCCGGGGTTGTTTCATCAATTGCCGGTACCGGCTATGTAAAAATGTAAATTCATGTCGTGACAGGTGGATTATTCTGAGTGAATTCTGCTTACCAAATGTGATACTTATATGCATGAACAAATTAGTTTATTTTTAGCATATTCATTTTTTTTAAGCTACCTCACCGGTTCCTCCGGGACGAAATCAGAGGTTATTGTTGTAACAATGAATATAATTGACGCTCGAAGATCTCACCTTCCCCGGGGGGGAAAGCTTAGCGTTTAGTCCGAGATTGTTACAGTACAGTAGTATAACCAGAGCGGATAAAGGCATTACCGATGGATATAAAACAATATTACCTTGAGGTCGCTGAAGGTAAAGGAAAGAAAATGACGTCGGAGATTGTGACATTCTCTCCTTCGCGGCTGAACCTGGCTGAGTTAGAAGAGCGGTTAGCATCACAAACCTTTTTCACACAGGGTGATATTGAATACGGGGATGCCGATGAACACAGTTTTTACTATACGTGCCACTATGGAGATGACGAATTATTATTCCTGATTTCGCTGGCACCAAGAGCGCCGGAACTGGAAATTAATCCTTATTATTCAACAGATACATTGTCGCCGGAATTACTCGCAGCAGTAAACCAGACGGAGCAGGATATCTATGTTGAATGTCTTTTAAAGAATGATGTGCTGCTCAGCTATCGCCATCAGCTTAAAATGGTGCAGATATTAGTTCCGGACTTACTGCTGGGGATCGATATTTCCGCGGCCGGTCGCGGATTTACCCGTGAGTGGCTCAATTTTCAGCTTGAAAATGATGTGCAGCTGAATATTGAATCGCTGTACACCATTCATGCGATTTATGACACTGAGAATACTCCGCCGACCATGTATTGGTTCCATACTCACGGATTGCTGCGTTGTGGGATCCCGGAGGTGGAACTGCTGTTACCGCATACGATTAATTCGTACTACGGTATTCCTGATTTACTGCGCAGTTTTGTCGGACAGAGCCTGAATGAAGGTAAAGTTCTGTTTAATGAGCCGATGCTGTGTGGTCAGACAGAGAAACAATTAGAGTATATTGTGGCGCTTCCTTATCAGGAAGGTATTCGTCAGGTGAATAAAGAAACCCCGATTGAGCAATTGAAATCACTGGAAGATATTGATTACTCTCACGATAATATGCCTGAAAATCAATTTCTGGGGGATCGCAGCGATCGGGACGATCAGCATGATCATCCTTCCTGCATGTTATTCCGTACCAATGAGAGTACCCCGGTATTGCAAACCTTTTTCAAAGGGTTTGATGATGATGCGGCAATTATGTTTTACCGGCCGAATACTGAAACATATGAGATGGCGACCAAAGCCCGGTTACGCTGGCACTATTTTGCTCAGATGTTTACAGAATACGGTCAGCCGGAAGTCAAAGAGAAAAAAGGTCTGCTGGCGGGATTTTTCAGTAAAAAAAAATCGTAAAGAAGTGGAAGAAGAGGAAACGCCACGGGCGTTTATGGTCAAATGCGGTATTCCATACGGGGATACTGATGACCTGGAACACATGTGGTTTGTTCCGGAGCGTCTGGAAAATGATACCTTTACCGGCAAACTGATTAACCAGCCATTCTATGTGAAAGAAATGGAAGAGGGCGGCGTATATCAACTGGATACTTCAATGCTGACTGACTGGAATATCTATTTTTCCGGCGATAAATACACACCGGATACTATTTACCAGCTTCTCAGTCCGGCACAGGTTCACTGATATCTGTCAATTCTTACAAAAGCGCTATTCAGCGCTTTTTTTTATGCCTGCGGTTTTGTGCAGTAATCCACGTTATTAATACATACTGAATTATGTTATTGCTGCTTTTTTTTCTGTTCTGACTATAATCAATGACCGCATGTTGTTGGCGGTAATATATTCTTAAAAAGGGCGGTTTTATCTTATAATCTGTTATACATTATCTGTCAGGGAGTGTGTTATGCCTGATCTTACATCATTGCTCGCATTTGCGTTGGTTGCTCTGGGAATGGTATTAACGCCCGGCCCCAATATGATTTATCTGATCTCCCGTTCACTCTGTCAGGGAAAGAAGGCCGGATATGTTTCGCTTGCCGGTGTCGGGTTGGCGTTTGTATTTTATATGCTCAGTGCCGCATTCGGGATCACCGCGCTATTTTTTGCGGTTCCTTATGCTTATGACGCATTGCGTATTGCCGGGGCATTATACCTTTTGTATCTTGCCTGGCAGGCAGTGAAACCGGGCGGACGCTCTGCATTTTCTGTGCGGGATCTGCCGGCAGATAAACCCAAAAAACTATTTACTATGGGATTTCTGACCAGTCTGGCAAACCCGAAAGTGGCGGTGATGTATCTTTCTCTGCTGCCGCAGTTTATTGTACCGGGACACGGCAGCGTGCTGACACAATCTCTGATCTTCGGCAGCATGCAGATGTTCATCAGTATTGCAGGCAATGCACTGATCATTTTTACGGCGGGAACGGTTGCCGGATTTATGACCGGACGCCCGCTATGGCAGGTGGTACAACGCTGGCTGATGGGAACTGTGCTGGCCGGTCTGGCGGTGAAAATGGCGCTGGAATCCCGGCGGTAATCAATAAGCAGACCGGTAGATTTCCCCGGTCTGTATTATTCTGATCAGTGCGGATTGCTTTTAAAGCTGATTGCTTTCCAGCCACTGTGCAACCTGCTGCTGCTCATCATGACTGAGCCACATTCCCAGTTTGGTTCTGCGCCACAGCGCGTCTTCTGCACTGATAACCCACTCATTTTTCACCAGATAGCGTAACTCGGCTTCATACAGATTGTGACCAAATGCCTGCCCGAGGTCGCTCAGTGACTGTGCACCGTCCAGAATTTTTGCCGTCTGACTGCCGTATGTGCGGGCAAAGCGCAGCGCCAGCCCGTTCGGTAACCAGGGATAATTTTCACTCAGTACCCGTGCATATTCATCCCGTGAATGACCATTGAGTTCACCGCCGGTCAGAACCGCCTGCTTTGTCCATGCTTTTCCGGCCCGGGGATAATAGGCCGCAAGTTTATCCAGTGCATGTTCACCCAGTTTGCGGTATGTGGTGAGTTTTCCGCCAAATACCGACAGCAGAGGTGCCAGCCCGTTTTCATCATGCAGATCCAGCGTGTAATCCCGGGTAATGGCCTGCGGAGAATCGGACTCATCGTCACACAGCGGGCGCACACCTGAATAGCTCCAGCGCACGTCATCACGGGTCAGGGTTCTTTTAAAGTGATCGTTATAAACACCCAGCAGATAATTAATTTCAGAATCATCAATTTTTACATCAGCAGGATCGCCATGGTATTCCACATCAGTCGTACCAATAATCGAAAACTCATCCATCCACGGGATAACAAACACGATACGGTGATCTTCATTTTGCAGAATATACGCCTGCGGCTCGTCATGAGCGCGCGGCACAACAATATGACTGCCTTTAATGAGACGGATGCCGTAAGGTGACTTAAGGTGCAGCCCGTCATCAAAGAGCGCTTTTACCCACGGACCGGCGGCATTAACTAATCCTTTTGCCTGCCAGTGCAATTTTTCACCGGTCAGTGTATTTTCAGCTTCGACCTGCCAGAGCCCGTTTTCGCGCCATGCACGGGTAACTTTTGTCCGGGTGCGGACTTCGCCGCCTTTGCGCACAATTTCCTGTGCGTTAAGCACCACAAGGCGGGCATCATCGACCCAGCAATCCGAGTATTCGAAGCCTTTTTTGAATTCCGGTTTCAGCGGGGATGCGCTGTTGAACGTCAAACCGCGGCTGGCGGGAAGCGTCGTGCGTTTACCCAGGTGGTCGTAAAGGAATAATCCTGCGCGGATCATCCAGGCCGGGCGCAGATGTGGCTGATGCGGCAGACGAAAGCGCATCGGGAATGCAATGTGCGGTGCCATTTTTAACAATACTTCGCGCTCAGCCAGTGCTTCGCTCACTAAACGAAACTCATAATGTTCGAGATAGCGCAGCCCGCCGTGGATCAGTTTTGAGCTGGCAGACGAGGTGGCACAGGCCAGATCCCGTGCTTCCAGCATCAGAACGGAAAGCCCGCGCCCTGCGGCATCAGCGGCAATACCTGCTCCGTTTATTCCGCCCCCGATGACGATCAAATCTTTGGTTTCCATCCTGACTCCCGTGATGCGCGCATACATTCTTTTATGTTCGTTATCGCTCATGATAATTCAATGCGATCGATAATCCAACATTTTGTACATAAAAAAACGTTTCCCGTGACAAGGGTAACAATTCATTAGCATATCCATGCTAAATGTAATGATATTAAGTGTTAGAGCGGCAACGGGAAACAGCGGAAAATAACGGGAAGGAGAGAGCAGCAGAAGCTAAAGATATCGCGACCGCGTCACAGGTGCTGTGACGCGGAAGAAAGACAGGTTTAGTCGCAGATATCGAGCTGGACGTTTTGCTCAGCAAGAATTTTGATAATGCTGTCAGGCGGGCGTTTATCCGTAAACAGACAGTCGATAAGCCCCATATTGCCGAGGTTTACCATGGCATTGCGGCCAAATTTGGAGTGATCAGTGACAAGCATTACACAGCGGGAATTTTCGATAATTGCGCGTTTTGTGCGCACTTCGTGATAATCAAACTCCAGCAGCGAGCCGTCAGTATCAATGCCGCTTATCCCGAGTATGCCGAAATCCAGACGGAACTGAGAGATAAAATCGAGTGTGGCTTCGCCGACAATACCACCATCCCGTGAGCGGACTTCTCCACCGGCGAGGATCAGCCGGAAATCCTCTTTTGCCATCAGAAGAGTGGCGACATTCAGGTTATTGGTGACGATGCGCAGATTTTTATGGTTCAGTAATTCATGAGCCACGGCTTCCGGCGTAGTACCGATATCAATAAACAGTGTTGCGCCATCAGGGATCTGTGAGGCAACGCGGCGGGCAATGCGGCGCTTTTCATCTGACCACATGCTTTTGCGTTCATGATAGGCGGCATTGACTGAACTGGATGGCTGAGCCGCACCACCGTGGTGGCGGTGAATTTTATTCAGCTCTGCCAGTTCATTGAGATCACGCCGGATAGTTTGCGGGCTGACATTAAAGAACTCTACCAGCTCTTCTGTGCTGACATAGCCCTGTTTATTGACTAATTCGACGATAGCATCGTGGCGCTGTGTTTGTTTCACAAAATCCCCCGGTCAAATCAATATCGCCGCACAGGTGCGGCGTGAATAAAGCAGCAGATCATTATTACATTATTATTCAGGCCGCCGGACGGCGGTTATCCCACACAGCCATCAACAGACCGATAGCCAGCCCCGCGGCGTGTGCCATATTGGCAATCGGCATTGTACCAAATAAATCAAAATAACCGATAACCAACCATAATACGGAGAAAGCCATCATAGCGCCGGGCAGGTAAATCCCGGCTGACGGATTGCGCACGCCGGTATACCAGGCATAGGCTATCAGCGCAAAAACCACGCCGGACAGCCCGCCGAATGAGGAGCCGCTGAACAAGGATTGTGCCCAACAGCTGAAGAGTGCGGAAACGATGGTAATGACAAACAGCCGCCCGCTGCCCATCTGCTTTTCCACCTGACCCGCAAGATACCACCACAGGGCAAGATTCATTAAAATATGTGTCAGGGAAAAATGCAGAAATACCGGGCTTACCCAACGCCAGAGTTCACCCTGCTGACCTGCATCCGGCCATGCCAGATAATCCATTACCGCGTCAGTACCGCTTATCTGCATCCACAGATAAACAAGCGCACACAGCACGGTAATAGTGATAGTCAGCGGACCTGCGGGGGTTATCAGGTTTTTGGCGGAGTAAGAGGCGGGATAGCGAAACGGGGAATCTGTTTCGCCGGACGCCCAACTGGCAGCGAGATAGCGTTTGTTCATCGGGTCACGCATGAAGCTCTCTAATTCTGCCTGTGTTTCGGTCAGTTTGCTTTCGTCGTCCAGCCATAATTCGACACCACTCCCTTCACGGGTTGCACGCATGACGAGATGAATATCACGGGATGCCATGTAATCAATGAATGACTGAGCTATCCTCGGGTTGGCAATGGTGATCAAATAAACCATATAACTGTCCGTTTAACTGTTCGTTTTTACGCGAGAGACCTGACTGTGTCCGGGTAGAGACGCGACCAGCTTTCAAAGCCGCCGTTGATGCTGTACACCGTTTCATAGCCGACATTAAGCAGATACTGAGCTGCGCCCTGACTGCTGTGTCCATGGTAACACATCACCAGAATCGGCTGTTCAAAATCTGTCTGATCCATAAAGGTATTTACGGAGTCATTTGTCAGATGAAAAGCACCATCAGCGTGACCGGCGCGAAAGCTTTGCGGATCACGGATATCAACTAACATAATACGCTGCTGCCACAGCCCGTAGGCGGCATCAGGAGAGATCAACCGGATTTGTTCCATAATTATTTTTCGTATGCAGGTGAATATCAGTGGTGACAGAGCACCACCGGAGTACTGCCCGGAAACAGACCGGGCAATATATAACAGGCCACGCGATAATGGCCACCGAATACTCGTCATACTTCAGGATGCCTGGTCGTTAACTACGCTCAGCTAGTCGGGTCACATACTAATGTATGCTCCCCGGCAATCTTCGCTTGTCGCCTACATGCATCCCGAATTATTTAGAGTATAAATATTGTAAGTTTGATCGGATCAGTAATAAGAATGTTCGCCGGGCTGATGTTCAGTCAGGTCTTTAACGCCTTTCAGCTCATCGGGGAACATATTTAATAACTCTTTTTCGATCCCTTCTTTCAGGGTTACATCGACCATTGAGCAGCCGTTACATCCGCCGCCGAACTGGAGGATAGCAAACCCGTCATCCGTGATTTCCATCAGGGAAACACGGCCGCCGTGACCTGCCAGCTGCGGGTTAATCTGAGATTGCAGGACATACTCGACGCGCTCGATAAGCGGAGCATCGTCATCCACTTTGCGCATTTTTGCATTCGGCGCTTTCAGGGTGAGCTGAGAGCCGAGCTGGTCAGTGATGAAGTCAATAACGGCTTCTTCAAGGAACGGGGCACTCAGTTCATCGACATAGGCGGTCAGTTGCTCAAACGGCAGCGCGGTATCCGTGGCTTCAACGGCATCCGGCGGACAATAAGACACACCACATTCTGCATTTGGTGTACCGGGATTAATAACAAAAACACGGATTTGTGTACCGGGTTCCTGGTTGGCAAGCAGTTTGGAAAAATGTGCCTGCGCAGTGTCAGTAATAGTAATCATAACATTGCCCGAAAATAGTTGACTGTTCTGGTTGGTTATAATACGCCCATTCATGTGTTCACTACAAGGTGCGACAGAGACACCAGACCTGGACTGTCGCAGCACCCGCACGAATGAGCAATTCAGACAGCGCTGTCATGGTCGCTCCCGTGGTGATGACATCATCTGTTACAGCGATATTCAGCCCGCGTATTTCACGGGTTAAGACAAACGCTGATTTCAGGTTTGTCAGGCGATGAGCACGGGACAGCGTCCGTTGACTCAGTGTAGCACGAGTCCGGATAACGCCGGAACTGTCATAAGGGCGGCGCAGCCATTTTGCCAGCGGACGGGTGATAAGGTCGCTCTGATTAAAGCCGCGCAGCCACTGTTTGTGCCGGTGCAACGGAGAACTGAGCAGTAAATCCGGCTTCAGATAATGTCCGTCACGATAGCCCTGTAAAAACCGGCACAGCAGCAAACGGGCCAGTGCACGGGCGATAAAAGGTTGCCCGGCGTATTTCAGCCGGTGGATGAGTGTCGTCAGCGGCGGCTGATATCCGGTCACGGCCAGCAGGCGCTGCCAGGGGGGAGGGGAATGCAGACAGCGCCCGCACTCCGGCTCCGGTGTAATCAGTTGATGCCCGCAGCGCAGACAAACGCGTGGCATCACCGGCAGCCCCCGTTCACAGAATCCGCAGATCCCGTGTGCGGCGATAGCAAGAGGTTGTTTGCATAGCAGGCAGTAATTCTCAATAATAACCATCCGTCTTCCCTCCGGATAAATAAGGAAACAATAGCGATGGCGACTCTTTTTTGGCAGCAAAGCGGGCAGGGCAAACGCAATCTTGTGCTGCTGCACGGCTGGGGACTGAACGGCGAGGTATGGAACAGCATTGAAACGCGACTCGCGCCGCATTTTTGTATTCATAAGGTTGATTTACCGGGCTACGGGCGCAGTCAGGAATTTGGTGAGATGTCATTGAGTGAGATGGCAGATGTTGTGTATGCACAGATGCCGGAGAATTCAGTGCTGGCAGGCTGGTCGCTGGGCGGACTGGTGGCAACACAGATTGCACTGACACAGCCGCAGGCGGTGAGTCATCTGGTGACTATCAGTTCCTCGCCCTGTTTTGGTGCGCGGGAAGAAGAGGGCTGGCCCGGGATCAAACCCACGGTTCTGAGCGGGTTTCAGCATCAGCTGGCGACTGATTTTCAGCGCACAGTCGAACGTTTTCTTGCGTTGCAGACCCTGGGTACCGCGAGTGCCCGCCGGGATGCGCGGATACTGAAATCCGTGGTACTGGCACAGCCATTGCCGGATGTGACGGTACTGAATGCCGGTCTGGAGATTCTGCGGACAGCCGACCTGCGTCCGCAGCTCACATCACTGACAATGCCGTTCCTGCGTATCTACGGGTATCTGGACGGGTTGGTGCCGCGAAAAGTGGCACAACTGCTGGATGAACAACTGCCGTTATCCCCATCGGAGATTATGCGTAACAGCGGACATGCGCCGTTTATTTCTCATCCGGATGAATTTTGTGATGTGTTGCTGGGGTTTGCGGAAGAAAATACATAAAAAAATACCGCCGGAAGGCGGTATCTGACGGGAACTTGCTGAATTCAGGAATGAATCTGATACACCCTGGTATCGCAGCCCTGACTTTCAGGGCACTGCTTACAACTGCTGCTCAGGCAGTCACTGACATTCACGGCTTCAATTTTTCCCATTGCCGCCAGCTTTTCCATGATGGCTTTCACCAGAGCTTCCGGTGCATTCAGCTGGTGGCTGAGAAGCCGGGCGTCAGCCCGGCCATTGAGGGCGATAGCATCACGCACGGCGATCAGGCTTATCATTTTTGCACTCTCTCAGTTAGTGACATTCACCGCCGGAGCAGCCACCACACTGGCCGCGCATATCCCGGCGGAAGTTAAGATTCACGCGGCTGCGTGTCCGGCGCAGTACGGCGAACAATATCAGGTTGAATACCAGCACAATACCGATAATCAGGGCGCTGCTGCCCGGATGCGCACTGAAGGTTGCTGTCTGGTAGAACAGGGCAGCGAGAGAATAGGCGACATTCAGTCCCCACAGGATGGAGAAGGTCATCCAGGCACGGCTGGTTTCACGGGCAATCGCCCCCATAACAGAGACACAAGGCACATACAGCAGAACAAAAATCAGATAGCTGTAAGCTGAGATACCGGAACCGAATTTCGCCGCCATGGTTCCCATGGTACCGCCATCCATATCACCGGGACCTTTACTGGCTTCAATCGGGTTAGATAATGCCGCTAATGTGAAGGTTTCTTTCAGGGAATCCACCGTTTCACCAACCGCATCACCCAGTTCACCCCACAGGTCAAATTCATCAGCATTAAACGGATCATTGACAATACTTTCAGCGGTATACAGTGTATTCAGTGTCCCGACAACCACTTCTTTTGCCATCGCGCCGGTGATAAGTCCGACAGTCGCCTGCCAGTTATCATCATGCACGCCGATAGGACTGAGCAGCGGGGTGATCACTTTACTGACAGATGCCAGCGCAGAGTCATTGATACTGTCCGCCGGTTTACCGGAGAAACTGAAGCTGTTGAGTGCGCCGATAAACATACTGGCGACAATAATCACTTTGCCCGCACGCACGACAAAGCCTTTCAGGCGCTGCCAGGTTTGCATAAACAGGGTTTTCATGTGCGGAACATGATAGACCGGCAGCTCCATCACAAACGGAGAGGCTTCGCCGCGCATGATGGTGTGCTTGAGTAACAGCCCGGTAAGAATAGCAACCACAATGCCGAGGATATATAGAGAGAATACAATGCTTGCGCCGTTTTTGCCGAAGAAGGCAGCGGCAAAGACCGCAAAGATAGCCAGCCGTGCCCCGCAGGACATAAACGGTGCCATCAGAACCGTGATCAGGCGTTCACGCGGCGCATCCAGGGTTCTTGCACCCATAATGGACGGTACATTACAGCCGAAGCCGACGATCAGCGGTACAAAGGATTTGCCCGGTAACCCGAGCGCCTGCATCAGTCTGTCCATCACAAAGGCGGCGCGCGCCATATAGCCGGAATCTTCCAGGAAAGAGAGGAACAGATACATCATCCCGATTTGCGGTACGAGCGGCAGAACAGTATTGATACCGCCGCCGACACCCTGGGCGAGGAAAATAGTCAGCCAGTCAGGGAAGCCGAGGGTGATCCCCAGCCATTGTGTTCCGTGGATAAATATTGCTTCGGAGGCGCCTTCAAACAGCGGCTGCAATGCCCCGCCGATATTGATAGCGAGCACAAACATCAGATACATCACAAACAGGAAAACCGGCACGCCCAGCCAGCGGTTGAGGACAATTTTATCCATCGACGCGGTGAGTTGGTTTGGTTCAGAGTGTGAATTATCAATTGTCTGCTCACAAATACCGGCAATAGTCTGATAACGGGCATCGGCGATCACCAGCTCCGGCTCTTCCTGTTGCTGCGCTTGCATGGCATCACGGACAGACTGAACATGCTCCGGGGTAAAACCGGCACGCGCCTGGCTGTAGATATCCCCCTCCAGGCTCTGTAATGCGAGCCAGCGGCGCTGGGTGGCGCTGAAATCATGGGTGGAGATAGATTCTGCCAGTGTTTTGACACTGTCCAGCAGTGCCGCCGGGTAACTGACCAGCGCCACATGCGGCTTCATATTGTGTTTATCGATAGCCGCTTTCAGTTCACTGACGCCGGTGGCGCGGGTGGAGACCAGCGGAATAACCGGGCAGCCGAGGCGCTCAGACAGTGCATTGATATCAATTTTGATATTTGATTTTTCGGCAATATCCAGCATATTGAGTGCGACGATGCACGGCACGCCCAGCTCTAATAACTGAAGCGTAAGGTAAAGATTTCGCTCAAGATTTGAGGCATCGACAACATTAATCAGCATGTCCGCTTCACCACTGAGGATAAAGTGGCAGGCAATCTGTTCGTCCAGAGAAGTCTGTTCAGAAATCGTGGTCAGCGAGTAAGTTCCGGGTAAATCCACCAACTCAATTTTATGTTCCGGCGTGGTGAAGTAACCAATTTTCCGTTCTACCGTCACGCCGGCCCAGTTGCCGACGCGCTGTTTTGAACCGGTCAGCTGATTAAACAGCGTGGTCTTCCCTGAATTGGGATTACCGATAAGTCCCAGGGTGAGTGCTTTCATAGTGTCGTATGCCAATCAATAAAAAACAGACCCTCCGGGGGCGGAGGGAAAAGACTGCGTCAGTGATAATCGTGCGGCTGATTATGCCGGTACATTATCAAGCGTGAGCAGAGCCAGATCTTTTTTCCTGAGCATCAGGTTGACGTGCCGGGTTTCGATTTGGATCGGATCACCCAGCGGTGCGCTGCGTATCACCCGGAAAACAGAACCGGGCAGCATGCCCAGTGACAATAATTTTTGACGGTAGGCCGGGCTGATTTGGTTGGAAAAGCCCAGGATTTTATAACTGTGTTGTGGCAAAAGTGTCATAAGGGCTCCCGTTAACCATACAAACTGAAATGATATTGAGAATAATTATCGCATGAACTATGAGTCAGGAAAATATCCCTTACAAATTTAATTGATACTGCAAATGCGAATCATAACCAACAATATTTTATCTATTTAGCCCGAAAAGTGACCAGTAAAGTTTGATGTACGTCAAGATTTTCAGCGTATGAAAGAATTGAGAGCAGATATTTTACGTATGGATTTACGTTAGTAACATTTTTTACGTCCGGTTAACGCAATTTATGGCTAAAGCGGCACCGGCACGGGCAGCCTGAGCTGCCGCGTGCGGTTGTTGCGGATAATTACTTACGTTTGCCAAATGCAGCAGACAGGGCGTCGCCCATCATACTGTTACCGGCAGGGGTATCATTACGGGCAGGACGGGACGTATTACGCTTTTCATTGCGTTTTTCTGTCTGCGGTTTATCACTTGCCGCGCCGCGGCGGGTCATGGTTTCCGGCTCTTCATCCATGCGCATAGTCAGGGCAATGCGCTTGCGGGCGATATCCACATCCAGCACTTTGACACTGACGATATCTCCGGCTTTCACCACGGTATGCGGATCTTCCACAAAGCGGTTTGACAGCGATGAAATATGAACCAGACCATCCTGGTGCACGCCGATATCCACAAATGCCCCGAAATTAGTCACGTTGGTGACAGCACCTTCCAGAACCATGCCCGGCGTCAGGTCATTCATGGTTTCAATGCCGTCGGCAAATGTGGCTGTTTTAAATTCAGGGCGCGGGTCGTGCCCCGGTTTTTGCAGCTCTTTCAGGATATCGGTGACAGTCGGCACACCAAACTGTTCTGTAACAAACTGCTGTGGCTTCAGGTCACGCAGCACATCACTGTTGCTCATCAGGTCACTGAGCGTTTTTTCGGTGGCGAGCAGGATTTTTTCCACTACCGGGTACGCTTCCGGGTGAACCGTGGAGGCATCCAGTGCATTTTTCCCGCCGGCAATGCGCAGGAACCCGGCGCACTGTTCAAAGGCTTTCGGGCCGAGACGTGCAACTTTCAGTAACTGTTTGCGATCAGCAAAGCGACCGTTTTCATCCCGCCAGTCCACAATATTCTGTGCAATTACTTTGCTCAGCCCGGCAACACGGGTCAGCAGCGGAACAGACGCGGTATTGAGATCGACGCCCACGGCGTTTACGCAGTCTTCCACCACGGCATCGAGTTTACGGGCAAGCTGTGTCTGGCTGACATCATGCTGATACTGACCGACCCCGATAGATTTGGGGTCAATTTTCACCAGTTCTGCCAGCGGATCCTGTAAACGACGGGCGATAGAGACTGCGCCGCGCAGGGTGACATCAAGGTCGGGAAATTCCAGTGCCGCCAGCTCTGACGCAGAATACACAGAGGCACCGGCCTCACTGACAATCACTTTTTGTCCTTTGACGGCCGGGAATTGTGTCTGCACATCAGCAAAGAAACGTTCTGTTTCACGGGACGCGGTTCCGTTACCGATTGCCACCAGCTCCACATTATATTTTATGCAAAGTGCGGCAGTTGCCGCCGCGGCTTTGGCAGCCTGGCCGGTATGCGGATAAATAGTATCGGTTGCCAGCAGTTTCCCTGTGGCATCCACCACCGCGACTTTGACGCCGGTACGCAGACCGGGATCCAGCCCCATAGTGGCCCGCATTCCTGCGGGAGCAGCCATCAGCAGGTCGCTGAGGTTACGGGCAAACACATTGATGGCTTCATCTTCTGATTTCTCGCGCAGTGCAGACATCAGTTCTGTTTCCAGGTGCAGCAGCACCTTCACCCGCCATGTCCAGCTCACAACCGCTTTGCGCCAGCCATCAGCCGGGGCGCTGTTAAAGCGGATACCCAGGTGATCGCGGATAAGTTCTTCGCAGTAGCTCTCTTTCGGTGGCTCTTCACTTTGCGGGTCAGCATTCAGGGCAAGTTGTAAAATGCCTTCGTTGCGCCCGCGGAACATCGCGAGTGCGCGGTGAGACGGAACTTTGGCAATCGCTTCGTGATGTGCAAAATAGTCACTGAATTTAGCACCTTCCGCTTCTTTACCGCTGATAACCGTTGAAACCAGGTGTGCATTGCGCCACAGATAGTCGCGGATTTTGCTCAGCAGACCGGCGTCTTCGGCAAAGCGCTCCATCAGAATATAACGGGCGCCGTCCAGGGCGGCTTTGGTATCTGCCACACCTTTTTCACTGTCAGTAAACGTAGCGGCAAGCGTTTCCGGGTCTTGTGACGGATCCTGCCACAGGCTGTCTGCCAGTGGCTCCAGTCCGGCTTCAATGGCAATCTGCCCGCGCGTGCGGCGCTTGGGCTTATAAGGCAGATAGAGGTCTTCCAGTTCCGTTTTACTGAGTGTACCGTTGAGAGCCGCCGCCAGTTCCGGTGTCAGTTTGCCCTGATCTTCAATGGATTTGAGGATAGTCTGACGGCGATCATTGAGCTCACGCAGATAACTGAGGCGGGTTTCCAACTGGCGCAATTGCGTATCATCCAGACCACCGGTAACTTCTTTCCGGTAACGGGCAATAAAGGGAACCGTGTTCCCCTCATCCAGCAAGGTAATAGCGGCAGTGACTTGTTTTGTCTGCGCATTCAGCTCACCGGCAATAATCTGACTCAGAGTGTCATTCATCATGATATTCTTTCTGCCTGCGATAAAGTGGCTTAAATAAAGTGACTTAAAAAAAGTCCGGAGGACAGTTATACGTGCTCAGAAAGGGAATTACCAGTCGCATAAAGGCAATATAAACAGATTATGTGTGTCTGTTATCTTTCGTTAAAAGTATTTCGTATTACAATTTATTTAAATAATTTATTATTTGTTTAGGTAATATATGGCAAAAAGTAACCTCATTACCCGTATGGGATGGGATACACTGGATAAAGAGCTTAAATATCTCTGGAAAACGGAGCGTCCGCAGGTCACTCAGGCCGTGTCAGAAGCGGCTGCGCAAGGAGATCGCTCTGAGAATGCCGAGTATATATACGGAAAAAAACGTCTGCGTGAAATAGACCGGCGAATCCGTTTTCTTGCAAAACGTCTGGATAGTCTGAAGATAGTTGATCCTGATCCCCGCCAGGAAGGAAAGGTATTCTTCGGGGCGTGGGTCACGCTTGAAAATGATGATGAAGAAATTAAGACTTTTCGCATCGTGGGACCTGATGAGTTTTCACCGGCAAAGAAATGGATTTCTGTGGACTCCCCTGTAGCCCGGGCATTAATCGGCAAGCAGACGGATGATGAAATAACAGTACTAACACCTGACGGCGAAGTAAATTACGTCGTTTTATCTATTCGGTATCAGTCCGTCACTGAATAAACGAAATAACCTGAGTATTTGTATGCAAAAACGAATCTGGAGAGTCAAACATGCAAGAAAGTTATAAAATCCTTGTCGTTGATGATGACATGCGTCTGCGTGCTCTGCTTGAGCGGTATCTGAGTGAGCAGGGCTTCCAGGTACGTACTGCGGCTAACTCTGAACAGATGGATCGCCTGCTGACACGTGAGTCTATTCATCTTATCGTCCTTGATCTGATGTTACCGGGTGAGGATGGTTTATCCATTTGCCGTCGTCTGAGAAGTCAGAATAACCCGATCCCTATCATCATGGTGACGGCGAAAGGGGAAGAAGTTGACCGTATCGTTGGTCTGGAAATCGGCGCGGATGATTACATTCCCAAGCCGTTTAACCCGCGTGAATTATTAGCCCGTATCCGTGCGGTGCTGCGTCGTCAGGCAAATGAGCTGCCGGGTGCGCCGTCACAGGATGATGCGGTTATTCAGTTTGGTAAGTTTAAACTGAACCTCGGTACGCGTGAAATGTTCCACGATGAAGAGAATATGCCGCTGACCAGCGGGGAATTCGCTGTCCTGAAAGTGCTGGTTTCACACCCACGTGAGCCACTGTCCCGTGACAAACTGATGAGTCTGGCACGTGGTCGTGAGTACAGTGCGATGGAGCGCTCAATCGATGTGCAGATTTCCCGTCTGCGCCGCATGATTGAAGAAGATCCGACTCACCCGCGCTATATCCAGACGGTATGGGGATTGGGTTATGTCTTTGTACCGGACGGCAATACCAAGCCATGAAGAGGCTCCGGTTCTCCCCCAGGAGCACCTTTTCGCGCTCACTGTTTTTAGTCATTTTTCTGTTGTTTGCGACATTGACAACAAGTTATCTGGCGGTTGTGAACTTCATTGTTATGCCGAGCCTGCAACAGTTTAACCGGGTTCTGGCGTATGAAGTCCGCACATTGATGAGCGAAAAAATGGTGCTGAAGGACGGAACCGTTGTCCGTGTTTCTCCGGCGCTGCGTAAGAAAATTTATGAAGAGCTGGGGATCACCTTTTTTACGGAAAAAGAAGCCGATGATGCCGGGTTGCGCTGGGCGCGTCATTTTGAGTCGCTCAGCGGGCAAATGAGCCATTATCTGGAAGGATATGCGGATGTCAGGCTGGAAATTAACCGGGATTACCCGGTTCTGTGGCTGAATTCGTATATTTCACCGGATGTGTGGGTGCGGGTTCCGCTGACTGAAATTGGTCAGGATCAGTTCTCGCCGGTTTTCCGCTATATTTTTGCTTTTCTGTTGTTTGTGTTCGCCGGCGTCTGGGTATTTATCCGTTATCAGAACCGCCCGCTGACGGAACTGGAATCGGCTGCCCGGCAAATGGGTACCGGCGGGCCACAGACGACGGTGCGTGAAGCAGGTGCCGCAGAAGTGCGCTCGGTGATCCGCTCGTTTAATCAGATGTCACGGGACATTAAAATGCTGGAGCAGGATCGCACTGTGCTGATGGCCGGTGTGAGCCATGATTTGCGTACGCCTCTGACCCGTATCCGCCTGGCAACAGAAATGATGGGGCCGGCTGATGAGTATCTGGCGGAGTCCATTAATCATGACATTGAAGAGTGTGATGCGATCATCGAGCAGTTTATGGCCTATCTGCGGACAGGTCAGGAAATGGAGATGGCACAGCTTGAGCTGACCGGCATTCTCAATGAAGTGATCGGCGCACAAAGCAGCGCCGAGAATGAAATTCATAATGATGTCACGCAAAAGCCGGTATATATCACCGGAAATGCTATTGCGGTCAAGCGTGCGCTGGGCAATATGCTGGTGAATGCTTCACGCTATGGTAACGGGTGGATCCGGGTTACCAGCGGTAATGATGATCATTTCGCCTGGTTCCAGGTGGAAGATGACGGTAGCGGCATTGATGAAGCGGATATCCCGAATTTGTTCCAGCCGTTTGTTCAGGGTGAAAAAGCGCGCAGTAACAAGGGAACCGGTCTGGGGCTGGCAATTTTACGACGTATTGTGGATGCGCATGACGGTAAAATTGAGGTCGGGCGCAGTCAGCGTGGCGGGTTCCGTATCCGGGTTCTGCTGGCGCTGCCGGACGACAGAGACGACTGAGATAACCGGGAAATATGACAATGGAATGTCATTTTCATTTTACTGTCACATATGCCTGTAATAACCCGTTTTTACGGGTTTTTTGCATTTTAATTGTTGTATATCAATCTGTTATTTATCTTTTCGGTAATGCCCGCCCGGGCGCTGATATCCTGTTTTGTGCACCCGCTCGCCGGTGATGTCATAAAACTGTCACACAACCTACATATTATTGTCACCAGTTTGACCTATTTTCCCTCATGTTCCGACGTTAATCAGACACAACGTTTATGTCATTATCTAAAATCCCGTCAGGAGGGATCATGAAACCGATGCGTACCGCAGTAGCCACTGTTATGGCAGCGACACTTTCTCTCTCTGCATTTTCTGCATTTGCCGCGACCAGTCTTACCGGGGCG
Organism: Morganella psychrotolerans; assembly: GCF_001676055.1. Classification (GTDB taxonomy): domain Bacteria; phylum Pseudomonadota; class Gammaproteobacteria; order Enterobacterales; family Enterobacteriaceae; genus Morganella; species Morganella psychrotolerans_B. The sequence continues at coordinate 120,764 of NZ_LZEX01000043.1, forward strand.
GGTGCAACATTCCCGGCGCCGGTATACGCGCAGTGGGCCGATACTTATCAAAAAGAAACAGGCAATAAGGTTAACTATCAGGGAATTGGTTCATCTGGTGGTGTAAAACAGATTGTGGCCAATACCGTTGATTTCGGGGCGTCAGATGCGCCGTTATCCGAAGATAAACTTGCCGCAGATAATTTATTCCAGTTCCCGACCGTTATCGGCGGTGTGGTGCTGGCTGTCAACCTGCCGGGACTGAAGTCCGGTGAGCTGGTGTTAGACGGCAAAACCCTCGGTGATATCTACCTGGGTAATATTAAAAAATGGAATGACCCGGCAATCACCAAACTGAACCCGAACGTTAAACTGCCGGATCAGGATATTGCGGTTGTCCGTCGTGCGGATGGCTCCGGTACGTCTTTTGTCTTCACCAGTTATCTCGCGAAAGTCAGCCCTGACTGGAAAGAGAAAGTCGGCGCAGGCTCCACCGTAAACTGGCCGGTTGGTCTGGGTGGTAAAGGTAACGACGGTATCGCTGCTTTTGTTCAGCGTCTGCCGGGCTCAATCGGGTATGTGGAATATGCATATGCGAAACAAAATAAACTGGCTTACACCAAACTGATTTCTGCAGATGGCGAAGCGGTTTCTCCGAGCGGCGAAAGCTTCAGTAATGCAGCGCGTAAAGCGGAATGGTCGAAGAGCTTTGCTCAGGATCTGACTAATCAGGCGGGTGTGAATGCATGGCCGATTTCATCCACCACGTTCATCCTGGTTCACACCAGCCAGAAAGATGCAGACAAAGGTCAGGAAGTGCTGAAATTCTTTGACTGGGCTTATAAGAACGGTGGCGCACAGGCAGAGAAACTCGATTATGCTGTTCTGCCGCAGGAAGTGATTGAACAAGTTCGTGCAGCATGGAAAACCAGTGTTAAAGACAGCAGCGGTAAGCCACTGTATTAATACAGCGGATAACTGAAATACAGCAATCTATCAGTAATTGATCCCCCCGGTTGCGGGGGATCAGTGCAAAAACGGAAGCGACTATGGCCGAACTGAAAACGGCAATGAAACCACCCGGAAAGCGCGGCGACCAAATCTTCAGTGCCCTGGTAAAACTGGCGGCGCTGATTACGCTATTGCTGCTGGGTGGAATTATCATTTCACTGATCATTGCATCATGGCCCAGCATTGAGAAATTCGGTCTGGGATTTTTATGGAATAAAGAGTGGAATCCGCCCGCGGAAGAGTACGGGGCGCTGGTACCGATTTACGGCACCATTGTTACCTCAGTGATTGCATTACTGATTGCGGTTCCCGTCAGTTTCGGGATAGCGCTGTTCCTGACCGAACTTGCACCAAAATGGCTGCGCCGCCCGCTGGGTATCGCGATTGAGCTGCTGGCAGCTATTCCGAGTATTGTTTACGGCATGTGGGGTCTGTTTGTCTTTGCTCCGCTGTTTGCCACCTATTTCCAGCAGCCGGTCGGTGATGTGATGTCGAGCATTCCGATTGTCGGCGAGCTGTTTTCCGGCCCTGCGTTTGGTATCGGTATTCTTGCGGCGGGTGTTATTCTCGCCATTATGATCATCCCGTATATCGCGTCAGTCATGCGTGATGTGTTCGAACAGACACCGGTGATGATGAAAGAATCCGCTTACGGCATCGGCTGTACGACGTGGGAAGTTATCCGGCGCATTGTTCTGCCCTATACCCGCAATGGTGTGATCGGCGGTGTGATGCTCGGCCTGGGACGTGCACTGGGTGAAACCATGGCGGTCACCTTTATCATCGGTAATACGTATCAACTGGACAGTGTTTCGCTTTATATGCCGGGCAACAGTATTACCTCGGCGCTGGCAAATGAATTCGCCGAAGCAGAATCCGGGCTGCATACGGCGGCACTGATGGAGCTGGGGCTGATCCTGTTTGTCATCACCTTTATCGTCCTTGCTATCTCCAAATTTATGGTGATGCGGCTGAATAAGAACGAGGGGCGCTAGAATGGCTGAGATGGATATTCAACAACCAAAAGTGGACCTGAAAGCGCGTGAGAAACGCCAGCACTGGCGGCGTCAGAAGAACCGGGTTGCCTTGTTCCTGTCTGTATCCACCATGGCGTTCGGGCTGTTCTGGTTAATCTGGATCCTGTTCTCCACAGTGACTAAAGGCATGGACGGTATGTCTCTTGCGCTGTTCACTGAAATGACACCGCCGCCGAACACAGAAGGTGGTGGTCTGGCAAACGCCATTGTCGGAAGCGGATTACTTATCCTGTGGGCGACCGTGATTGGTACGCCGCTGGGTATTCTGGCGGGGATTTATCTGGCGGAATACGGCCGCCGCTCCTGGCTGGCGGAAACCACCCGGTTTATTAACGATATTTTATTATCTGCGCCATCCATTGTGGTCGGGCTGTTTGTTTACACCATTGTGGTGATGCAGATGCAGCACTTTTCCGGCTGGGCGGGTGTTATCGCGCTGGCACTGTTGCAAATCCCGATTGTTATCCGGACGACAGAAAACATGCTGCGCCTTGTACCGGACAGCCTGCGTGAAGCCGCGTATGCCCTGGGAACACCAAAATGGAAAATGATTTCGGCAATCACCCTGAAAGCCTCTGTCTCCGGGATTATCACCGGGGTGCTGCTGGCGATTGCCCGTATTGCCGGTGAAACCGCACCGCTGCTCTTTACCTCCCTCTCCAACCAGTTCTGGAGTACGGATCTGATGCAGCCGATTGCCAACCTGCCGGTGACCATCTTTAAATTTGCCATGAGCCCGTTTGCCGAGTGGCAGAGCCTCGCATGGGCGGGTGTTCTGCTGATAACCTTGTGTGTACTGTTAATTAATATCGTGGCGCGTGTGCTGTTTGCGAAGAAAGCGCACTGATTGAATGATGACGGAATAATGAGAGAGAGTCATGAGTAAAATTCAAGACGTAACTGAAAGCAAAATCCGGGTCCGCGATCTGAACTTCTATTACGGTCAGTTCCACGCGCTGAAAAACATCTCGCTGGATATTGAAAAAAATAAAGTCACGGCCTTTATCGGGCCGTCAGGTTGCGGAAAATCGACCTTACTGCGCACCTTTAATAAAATGTATGCGCTGTATAATGAGCAGCGTGCAGAAGGCGAAATTCTGCTTGATGGCACCAATATCCTGACGGATAAGCAAGATATTGCGTTATTACGTGCTAAAGTCGGAATGGTATTCCAGAAGCCGACGCCGTTCCCGATGTCGATTTATGACAATATCGCGTTTGGTGTCCGTCTGTTTGAAAAACTGCCGCGAGCTGAGATGGATGAACGCGTGCAGTGGGCGCTGACCAAAGCAGCGCTGTGGAATGAAACCAAAGACAAACTGCACCAGAGCGGCTACAGTTTATCCGGCGGTCAGCAGCAGCGTTTGTGTATCGCGCGCGGTATTGCTATCCGTCCGGAAGTACTGTTACTGGATGAGCCGTGCTCCGCGCTCGACCCGATATCCACCGGGCGCATCGAAGAGCTTATCAGCGAACTGAAATCTGAATATACCGTGGTTATCGTGACCCATAACATGCAACAGGCGGCGCGCTGCTCTGACCATACTGCATTTATGTATCTGGGCGAACTGATTGAATTCAGTGATACTGATACACTGTTTACCACACCGGGCAAGAAACAAACTGAAGATTACATCACCGGTCGTTATGGCTGATGCGGAGACAATCATGGAAAATCTGAATCACAATAAACATATTTCCGGGCAGTTTAATGCCGAGTTAGAACATATCCGCACTGAAATGATGACCATGGGCGGGCTGGTGGAAGAGCAGCTCAGCAAAGCGATTACAGCGATGCACCATCAGGATGAAGATCTGGCGCGGGAAGTGATCGCCGGTGATAAACAGGTCAATATGATGGAAGTTGCCATTGATGAGGCCTGTGTCCGTATCATTGCCAAGCGCCAGCCGACCGCCAGTGATCTGCGCCTGATTATGGCCATTTCCAAGACGATTGCCGAGCTGGAGCGTATTGGTGATGTCGGTGATAAAATCGCTAAAACCGCACTGGAAAAATTTTCACAGCAGCATCAGCCGTTGCTGGTCAGCCTGGAATCACTCGGGCGCCATGCCATTCAGATGCTGCATGATGTGCTGGATGCGTTTGCCCGCATGGATATCCAAGAAGCCATCCGTATCTACCGGGAAGACGAGAAAGTTGACCAGGAGTACGAAGGCATTGTCCGCCAGCTTATGACATACATGATGGAAGATCCGCGCACTATCCCGAGTGTGCTGACCGCACTGTTCTGTGCCCGCTCTATCGAGCGTATCGGCGATCGTTGTCAGAATATCTGCGAATTTATCTTCTATTATGTGAAGGGACAGGATTTCCGTCACGTCAAAGGGGATGATGTCGAGCGCATTTTGCTGGGTGAGCATGTCATTGAAGTGGCTGCAAACAGCAATGGTAATAAAGACGAATCAACGTAATTACTGCGTTTTCCATCTGAATAACAAAACCGCCGGTCAGTGAATATGACCGGCGGTTTTATTTTGTCCGGTATCATGTGGTGGATTATTCATCTGCGAGAGGGAATAACAGCTATGTCTTTATATGCCTTTTGGTTATAAATATTGTATTTATTGCAGAAATTATATCGTTCATTCCCCGTTAGAACTAACAGTTATAGAATTATACCTTCTTAGTATTTCAGGAACTAAGCGGGAGTTGATAGCGTGAGAGTGTGATTTACACAAATTGACGTTATCTCAGACTGATTCAGGGGTGTGTATGAAACCGACCTATTTTGTTCCGGCACTGCTCGCCGGTTTAGCATTAGTAAGTGGTGCCGCGCAGGCTGACAAGCTTGATGACATTCAGAAAGCCGGTGTGATCCGCATTTCGGTTTTTGACAGCAACCCGCCATTCGGATTTATTGATCCGCAAACCAAAAAACTCGCCGGTTATGATGTGGATATCGCACAGGCGGTAGCCGATGATTTAGGTGTGAAACTCGAACTTCGTCCGACTAACCCGGCAAACCGTATTCCGCTGCTGGTGTCCGGCAAAGTGGATTTAATCGGCGCTAACTTCACTATCACTGATGAGCGCGACAAACAGGTGGATTTCTCCATTCCTGATTTTCAGACCGGACAAAAATTTATTGCCCGCAAAGGTGTGCTGAAAACCCCTGATGATGTAGCAAAACTGCGCATCGGTGCGGATAAAGGCACGGTTCAGGAAGTGACTCTGCGCGAGAAATTCCCGGGCACAAAAGTTATTTCCTATGATGATACACCGCTGGCGTTTGCAGCACTGCGTAATGGTAACGTAGATGCTATCACACAGGATGATGCCAAACTGGTCGGGTTGCTGGGCAACCTGCCGGAAGCGGTTAAAGCAGAGTTTGAACTCTCTCCGTTCAGCCTGACCCGTGAATATCAGGCGCTGGCAGCACCAAAAGGGGAAACCCGTCTGGTGGAAGCCGTGAACAAAACACTGACGAAACTGGAAAGTGACGGCAAATCACAGCAGATTTATAACCAGTGGTTTGGTCCCGGTACCAAAGCAGAACAACCTCGCGGCGACTTTAAATTCGGCCCGCTGGAAAGTCAGGCAAAATAAGAGTGCAGTTGCATGTGATGAAGCCTCACTCCGGTGGGGCTTCAGGCGTTTTTTTGTAACCTGTGCCACAGTATGATGATGGGGATATCGGATGTTTGAGCAATTTATAAGTACGCACTTACTTGCTCCGGAATACCTGAGCTGGCTTGGACAAGGGTTTGTAATTACACTCCTTATCTCACTCTGGACGATTCTGGCGGCCACATTGCTGGGTTTTTTGCTGGTGACAGGGCGGGACAGTCAGATATTTTTGATCCGCTGGTTAGTCAGTGCTTACACCAGTGTGTTCCGTAATACGCCACTGTTGGTTCAGCTTTTTTTCTGGTATTTCGCCTCCGGCGAAATTTTACCGCAGGTGCTGAAAGTCTGGCTGAATACCCCTCATGAAATTGAATTTTCCGGATTGACACTGGCGTGGCCATCCTTTGAATTTATCGCCGGCTGGTTCGGACTGACCCTCTATTCTGCTCCCTTTATTGCAGAAGAACTGCGGGCGGGGATCGCGGGCACCGGACGTCAGCAGAAATCAGCGGCACTCGCGCTGGGGCTGACGCCGTGGCAGTCGATGCGCTATGTGATATTGCCGCAGGCGGTGAAAATTGCCATGCCGCCGCTGCTCGGGCAATACATGAATGTGGTGAAAAACTCCTCACTGACCATGGCGATTGGTGTGGCAGAGCTGTCATACGCATCGCGTCAGGTGGAAAGCCAGACCTTACAAACCTTTGAAGCCTTCGGGGTGGCGACCGTGCTGTATATTTTCACTATTGCGGTAATGGAAGCGTTCGGGCAGTGGCGGACACAACGGGCAATTGCTCAGGAGCATTAAGATGGACTTCACGGTTATTCAGGAAAATTGGGAATATCTGCTGTTCGGCACATTTCCTGATGGCCCGTTAGAGGGCGCGGCACTGACATTGGTGATCAGCTTGGCTGCGGGCGCCATTTCGGTGGTATTCGGGATCATTGGCGGTGTGATGCTGGCTATGCTGCGGGGCTGGTGGGTAAACCTGTTTGCGGCATTTCTCGGATTTTTCCGCGCGATCCCCGTCATTATGCTGATTTTTTGGGTCTATTTCCTGCTGCCGATTGCCTTTGGTGTGGATGTGCCGGAAATTACCACGGTTGTGTGCGCGCTGGCGCTGATCACCTCGGCGTACATTGCGCACGGCGTCAAAGCCGGCATCCTGGCTATCGGCAGAGGCCAGTGGCAGGCAGGCATGTCGCTCGGTCTGGGGCGTTGGGCGGTGTTGTGGCATATCGTTCTGCCACAGGCGCTGCGGATGATGATCCCATCCTTTATTAATCAGTGGATTGCGCTGATTAAAGATACTTCGCTTGCGTATATTGTCGGTGTGGGAGAGCTCTCTTTCCTCGCGACACAGGTCAATAACCGCAGCATGGTCTATCCGCTGGAGATTTTCCTGTTTGTGGCGTTTATCTATTTTGTGATGTGCTTTGGTCTGGAATTAAGTGCCAATGCGCTGATGCGGCGCTGGTCATTACAGCGGCAGCCGCAGCAGTCCTGGTTTGCGCGCCTGACAGGGTTTCGCCGGTTGAAAACAGCAGTGAAACCAGAGAAACAATCGCAATCTGTTACCTGTTTGCCTTAAATTTGATCAGTGACAATTCCGGTACGGATAAATGCCGGGATTTTCTTCCTGTATATACCCGACGTCATTCAATATGCCCGCAGTCAACGAACCTGCGGTTTGAATGAATAAGGGTAGAACGCAAACGTTTTCTTTTTTTTTTGTGATGGGGTAGAATAAGCCGAAAAAAATAAATTTCCGGGACTCCTTACTCATGACTACTCCGACCTCCGGCACTGATCCTCATCAGAGCCTGCTTCAGCGCGTGTTTAAATTACAGGAACACGGCACAACAGTCCGTACTGAAATCATTGCCGGGCTGACCACATTCCTCACCATGGTGTATATCATCTTCGTTAACCCGCAAATTCTCTCTTTTGCCGGGATGGATATCAAAGCCGTATTTGTCACCACCTGTCTGATTGCCGCTATCGGCAGTATCGGCATGGGATTATTTGCTAATCTGCCGGTTGCTGTTGCACCTGCGATGGGGCTGAATGCCTTTTTCGCTTTTGTGGTGGTCGGCGCGATGCACTATTCATGGGAAGTGGCGATGGGTGCCATTTTCTGGGGCGCGGTCGGGTTATTTATCCTGACATTACTGCGCATCCGTTACTGGCTGATTGCCCATATTCCGCTGAGTCTGCGGGTGGGGATCACCAGCGGTATCGGGCTGTTCATTGCCATGATGGGGCTGAAAAATGCCGGTATTATTGTGGCAAATCCGGACACACTGGTTGCAGTCGGTAACTTCACCTCGCACAGTGTTCTGCTGGGATCGCTGGGCTTCTTTATTATCGCCATTCTGGCCGCACGTAATATTCATGCCGCGGTATTAGTGTCGATTGTGGTGACAACCGTTGCCGGGCTTCTCCTCGGTGACGTCACTTACCAAGGGGTGTTTGATATGCCGCCGAGTATGATGACGGTTGTCGGGCACGTTGATATTATGGGTGCACTGGATTTATCCCTCGCCGGTATTATTTTCTCCTTTATGCTGGTAAACCTGTTTGACTCCTCCGGCACACTGATTGGTGTAACAGACAAAGCCGGGCTGTCTGATGAAAAAGGGCGCTTCCCGAATATGAAAAAAGCGCTCTATGTTGACAGTATCAGCTCTGTGGCAGGCTCTGCGATGGGGACATCATCCGTCACTGCATTTATCGAAAGTACCTCCGGGGTTTCTGTCGGCGGGCGTACCGGACTTACTGCGATTGTGGTTGGTCTGCTGTTCCTGGCGGCTATCTTTATTTCGCCTCTGGCGGCAATGGTGCCGGGTTATGCAACTGCCGGGGCGCTGATTTATGTCGGCGTATTAATGACATCGAGCCTTGTGCGCGTGAACTGGAACGACCTGACAGAATCTGTGCCTGCATTTGTGACCGCCGTGATGATGCCGTTCAGTTTTTCTATCACAGAAGGGATCGCATTAGGCTTTATCGCCTACTGCGCGATGAAATTGGGCTCCGGGCGCTGGCGTGAGCTGAACCTGTGCGTGATTATTGTTTCGCTGATGTTTATTCTCAAGATGGTGTTTGTTGACGCCGCCTGATACCGGCAACAACGTAATTTAAATACAGCGATATAAAAAAAGCCGCATGATGATAATTCACGCGGCTTTTCTTTTTTTTATGACGGCCTGTTTATTGTCCCGGCGGAACAATCGCGAGGCAAACTACCCGCTCTTTTGCACCCGCCTGCGGCTGATAAATAACCTCTCTGCGCTGCGTGATAATAAGATCCGGCCAGTCTTCCAGTGCATTGATAAAGGATTCATCCGCACAGGATTGACCGACTTTCCCGACCAGTAATGCACCGTCGCGGCGGATATCATCACGGGTAACATGCAGATTATAGATATTTGTGGCGCGGTAAATATGACCGTATTCGTTGATCCACGGCTGAATAGTTTCCGGCTGATGTTTGCCGTAAAACGTGATCCACTCATGCAGGTATTCACCACCTGTATATTTCAGCGGATAACCCGTTTCTTTCTCCCACCAGTTTTCTGCTTCGGCGGTGAAGGTTTTCAGTCCGATATTTTTTTGCCCTGCGCCTTTGATATCAAGGCTCATTACCGCTGCATATCCTGCCAGAATCACAACGGCGAATACCATCAGGGCATTCATGATATTTTTCAGCGGCCGGGTTGGCGCTCTGGTAACAGAACAGATCAGTGCCGGGATACTCAGCAGCACAAAGGGCTGTAACCACTCGGTGATCCGTCCGCCTTTATGAAAGGTGAACCAGATCCAGATAAAGATAAGCGGTACCAGAATCAGGATATTTATCAGACGCACCGCCTGATTTTTTGACCATCCGAAACCACCGCCTTTGAATTTGATAATCCCCGCGATAATAATCAGCGGATAAAAGACCATCACCAGCGACCCGGTTGTTTTCAGGGTAAAGCCGGTTTCTATCTGTGAATCGACCCATTTAAAGGCGGCAAAATCATTATTTATCAGCCACACCAGGTTCGGAACAACCAGCGCAAACCAGAGTGCGATAGCGGCATAAAACCAGGGTGAACGGTAGCTTTCACGGACTTTCGGTACAAACAGGGAGAACAGAAATACCATACCGACCAGTGCCAGTGTGGAGTACTTTCCCATGGTTGCCAGCCCGGAACACAGGGCAAATCCTATCCACCATACCGGGTTATCATAAACGGCACGGACAAAAAAGAAGAGCGCCCACGGCCAGAATGCCACCAGGATATAGTTGTCGTTATAGGGAATTAAATCGAAATTAATTATCCCCGACAGGTTCAGTGACAGCAGTGCCAGCCATGCATAATCAAGACGTTGCGTGATACGATACGTCAGATGCCAGACGCCTGCCATCCCCGCCCCGATCCCCGTAAAATGAATAAAATACCAGTAAAAATCAGCGGGGATAAAATCCGGAAAGGTAATCACCGGATACATCAGCATACCGACCAGCCACGGGTTTTTCGGTGATCCCCATTGACCATTTTTTCCCCAGTTGATTGCTTCGACGGCATCATAAGGGACGGTCGGATCCAAATACCAACTGACCATAATCCAGAGTGCGGTATAACCTGCTATCCAAAACCAGAGGGGGCGGTGCGACGTTTGTTGTGAAAAATGCATAATTCTATATCTTGTCTGAAATAAGGGTGGTGATCCCATCGCACCGTTCCCGGCGAAATGATGGATCGTTTTGACGAAAATCAGGGTAAACTAATCGTCAGCGAATCATTGTCATGGCTACAGATAGAAATGTGCCATAAATATACCCTTATTCATTCAAACTGCAGGTTCGTTGGCCGCACTACGCCCGCCGGGTCACATACTGATGTATGCTCCACGGCGGTCGGAGCTTGCCGCCTGCCTGCATCTTGAATGACGTTGGGTATCGTATCGTTTTGTACTGTTCATTCATTTGATGAATGCTAACACATATTAATTTGTTATTTTTTAAGCGAGTAAGGTATATGGCCGCTATTCAGAAAAAACCAGCCCGGTCACGGACAACGAAAAAAAGCCGTGAAGAGCTCAACACGGAAGGCCGTGAACGTAAGCAGCAGAAAAAGCATCGCGGCAATCCATCCGGTGCCCGCCAGCAGGATAATGCCCGCAAAGGTGGTCGTGGTACGGATAATGTCGTCGCTGATCCGCGTATCGGCAGCAAAAAACCGGTTCCGCTTATCGCGGAAGCTAAAACCTCTGCCAAACCTGCTGTGAAAAAACCGGCTGAACCGGCAAAAATCAAATTATCGCCTCAGGATGAACTGACAAAACTCGAGAACGACGAGCGCCTCGATGCGTTACTGTTACGTCTTGAGCAGGACGAAACCCTGACAGCTGATGAAAACGCCTATGTGGATAAGATGCTGGAACGCATTGATACCCTGATGGCGGAGCTCGGTATTTCTCTTGATGAAGATGATGACGAAGAGAAAACCGAAGACATCATGCAGCTCCTGAAAGGACGCTGATCCGTTATTGCGATCATTAGTATCGCGTAACGAATGTAATACAGTATTAGTTAATAACCGGAACGGCAGGTCTTCTTGCGGTTCCGGTTTTCATTTCAGCCTACGCGGGACCGCCATTGTTTGCCTTAATAGCGGATTAAGAGCTTCCGGAAGGGCGGCTATTTACAACACGAGCCATGTTTTTATGTGATGTGAGTGGCAGATACATGACTGAAAGTAATAAATAATTTAGGTTAACAATATAGCATCATACTGATAATGCCTTTTCCGGAGGAATGAGTGAGTGACTCTGAAAGTAAGCCAAACGGGCACAGCCGTTTTATCCGCTATCTGGGCTGGATTGCCACGTTTACTGCATTCTGCATGTATGTCTCTTATATTCCTCAGATTATCGATAATCTTGACGGGCACAAAACCTCGCCGTTACAGCCTCTGGCCGCCGCATTTAACTGCACCTTGTGGGTTATCTACGGTATAAAAGTGAAAGATTTGCCGGTAGCAATCGCCAATGCACCCGGTGTGCTTTTTGGTTTGGTGGCTGCCCTCACTGCACTGTAATGGTGCAACGAAGATCAGACCGTCTGTTGTACTGTCATATGAATCAGCGGGCGGATCCGATAAACTGTATGATTAAATGAGTCCGTCACAGAGCGGAAAACACATTGATGTGATTTTTTAAGGCGAAGCAAAGGGGAGAGCATGTCCGACGCGATCATCTGGGATCTGCCATTGATCCAGAAATATAACTATTCCGGCCCGCGATACACCTCGTATCCCACTGCGCTGGAGTTTAACCAGCAATACAGTGACGGTGATTTTCTCGCCTCGGCAAACCGCTACCCGCAGCGCCCGCTGTCGTTATATGTGCATATTCCGTTCTGCCATAAACTCTGTTATTTCTGCGGCTGTAATAAATTAGTTACCCGGCAGAAACATAAAGCGGATGAATACCTGACAATACTGGAAAAAGAGATAGCGGCCCGCGCAGCACTGTTTGCCGGACGTGATGTGCATCAGATGCATTGGGGCGGTGGTACACCGACCTATCTGGATAAAGCACAGATAAGCCGCCTGACCGGCATGCTGCGCCGGTATTTTCATTTTACGGATAATGCTGAGCTCTCAATTGAAATTGATCCGCGCGAAATTGAATTGGATGTTATTGACCATCTGCGCGCAGAGGGCTTTAACCGTCTGAGTATGGGTGTGCAGGATTTCAATAAAGAGGTTCAGCGCCTGGTCAACCGCGAGCAGGACGAAGCCACTATTTTTGCTCTGGTAGAGCGCGCCCGCGCGACCGGGTTTGACTCCGTCAGTATTGACCTGATTTATGGTTTACCGAAACAGACCCCGGAAAGTTTTGCATTCACGCTGAAACGGGTGGCTGAGCTCTCCCCGGATCGCCTGAGTGTCTTTAACTATGCGCACCTGCCGAATCTGTTTGCCGCCCAGCGGAAAATTAAAGATGACGATTTGCCGTCTGCGGAGCAGAAACTGATTATTCTGCAACAGACTATTGAAAGCCTGACCGGCAGCGGTTATCAGTTTATCGGCATGGATCATTTTGCCAAACCGGAAGATGAGCTGGCGATAGCGCAGAATAACGGGATTTTGCACCGCAACTTCCAGGGCTACACCACTCATGAAGAGTGTGATTTGCTCGGTTTTGGTGTGTCGGCAATCAGTATGCTGGGTGACCATTACGCACAAAACCAGAAAGACCTGAAAACGTATTACGCACAGGTGGAAGAGGGCGGAAACGCACTGTGGCGCGGCCTGGTGCTGACAGACGAAGACTGCCTGCGCCGTGATGTGATTAAGGCACTGATTTGTAATTTCCGTCTGGACTATTCAGAGATTGAATCTCTGTATAACCTCGATTTTAAAGCCCATTTCGCCGAAGATTTGCAATTATTACAGCCAATGGCGGATGACGGTATGGTGGAAATCCTGGATAGTGCCCTGGTGGTCACCCCGCGCGGGCGTTTGCTGATCCGCAATATCTGTATGTGTTTTGATACTTATCTGCGTAATCAGATGCGCCAGCGTCAGTTTTCCCGCGTTATCTGAGACTGGTCCGGGGTTGATGCATCATCATCAATCCCGGCCTCTTTCAGTTTTCTGGTCAGTGTGTTTCTTCCCCAGCCCAGTAACCGGGCGGCATCCTGCTTATGGCCGCCGCTGTGATTCAGTGCGCATTGCAGCAGGGTACGCTCAAACAGCGGCAGTGCTTCTGCCAGCAGATCTGTTTTCCCCGCGCGTAACTGCGCATCGGCCCACAGTGCCAGTTGCTTATCCCATGACTGTGTATAATTTATGGCGTCATAATGAATAGCGCTATTATTTACCTGACTGATATCGGCGGTCAGATCAGCGGGCAAGTCCTGCGGCAACACTTCCTGAGTGGCAGACATCACTGTCAGCCAGCGGCACACATTTTCCAACTGACGGACATTGCCGGACCAGGGCAGATGCATCAGCAGGCTTTCGGTATCCGGATGCAGTATTTTTGCCTCTGTTCCCAACTCTTTCGCTGTTTTTTGCAGGAAATGACGTGTCAGGCGCGGAATATCACCGGGACGTTCCCGCAGCGGCGGCAACTGTACACGGATGACATTCAGGCGGTGAAACAGATCTTCACGGAATTTCCCGCCTGTTACCAGACGTTCCAGATCCTGATGCGTTGCGGCAATAATACGGACATCCACCCGCACCGGCGCATAACCGCCGACACGGTAAAACTGACCTTCTGCCAGCACCCGCAGCAGCCGGGTCTGAATATCCAGCGGCATATCACCAATCTCATCGAGAAACAGTGAGCCGCCGTCAGCCTGCTCAAAACGTCCCTGACGAACCTGGTTTGCCCCTGTGAATGCGCCTTTTTCGTGCCCGAACAGTTCGGATTCGATTAAGTCTTTCGGGATAGCGGCCATATTCAGGGCAATAAACGGCGCATCAGCACGCGGGCTGTGACGATGCAGCGCATGAGCGACCAGCTCTTTTCCGGTTCCCGACTCACCGTTGATAAGCACACTGATTGAAGAACGGGACAGCCTGCCGATAACCCGGTAAACCTCCTGCATCGCCGGGGATTCGCCGATAATATCAGACACCGGATCTGCCGGTTCTTCGCGGCGGGATGGCTGGTGTTGTTCGCGGTGATGCTCCAGCGCACGGGCAACCAGCGTTACGGCATCGTCGATATCAAACGGCTTGGGCAGATAATCAAATGCCCCCCGCTGGTAAGCATTGACGGCGGCATCCAAATCAGAATGGGCGGTCATAATAATCACCGGTAACAACGGGTTATGTTGTTTAATTGCAGAGAGAAGAGAAAAACCGTCCATACCCGGCATCCGGATATCGGAGATAAGCACATCCGGTGACGCGTTCTCCAGGGCGGTAAGCACGCTTTCACCGCTGTCAAAACAGACACATGCATAGCCCGCACTGCTCAGCGCGCGCTCCAGTACCCAGCGGATCGCACTGTCATCATCGACGACCCAAATTTTTCCCGGTTGCATGTGAACCTCCCCTGATAAATGCAGTTACTGACGGATTGGCAAATAAAGTGAAAATAAGGTGTGACCCGGCCAACTGGTAAATTCTATTTTGCCATGGTGTTGATCGGTCAGACTCCGTGCAATGGACAGCCCGAGACCGGAGCCGCCTTCACGCCCGCTGACCATCGGGTAAAACAGGGTATCTCTGATGTGGGCCGGAATGCCCGGTCCGTTGTCTTCAATATCAATGCGGGCTGCCAGCCGGTAGCGTTCGCCGTGCAGCGTTACCTGAAATGCAGTGCGGGTGCGTAATGTGATGGTGCCGCCCGGTGTTTTCAGAGCTTCCAGGGCATTACGCATAATATTGAGGATAACCTGCTCTATCTGGTCGGGATAATGCGATAACTCCGGCAAACTGGGGTCATAATCTTTAATCAGCCGGATGTTTTCCGGTTTTTCCAGATTGATCAGCTGAAATACCCGTTCCGCCACATGGTGAATACTTTGCAGGCTTTTTTGTCCCGGATGCTGGGGACCCAGCAGGCGATCAACCAGTGCCCGCAGACGGTCGGCCTGCTCGATAATCACTTGTGTGTATTCCTGCAGCGCCGGGTCCGGCAATGCGCGGGACAGAAGCTGTGCCGCTCCGCGAAGTCCGCCGAGCGGATTTTTTATCTCATGTGCCAGCCCGCGCACCAAATCTCTTGCGGCTGCCTGTTGCGCCTGTTGCAATTGTTCCTGACTGATACGGCGGTGGCTGTCGAGCGGCGTCAGCTCCAGCAGGATAAAATTACCGGAAACCGGCTGGGCACTCAGAGAGAGGGCGTGCATCTGGTTATTGACGACCAGGGTGACATCGTTATCGGTAAAACTGAGTCCTTCCGCCAGCGTTGCCTGCAATGTGGCGCTGTCGAGCGAAAGATAACTGAATAAGATGGGGAGCGGAGTGCCGGAGAGTTTACGGGTGCTCTGGGCAAACAGCTGCATGGCGGCCTGGTTGGCATAGCGGATAATTAAATCGGTATCCAGTAACAGTACACAATTGATCAGTGAGTTAAGAAGTTGCTCTGCCTGCGGTTTATTATCCCTGTCCATTGTCTCTGCCCCGGTTGCACCACTTTGGTGCATTGTAGCGTATTTACCCCGTAAGAGAAAAGGACCCGCCCAACGGCGGGTCAAGTGCTTCACGGCAACAAAATAAACCGGAGCGTGTCAGTCTGCGTGCCGCTTGAATCATATCCGGCACAGACAGAATTACACGCTGTAATACATATCAAATTCAACCGGATGCGGCGTCATATTCAGGCGCTGAACATCTGCGCGCAGCAGATCGATATAGGTGTTGATTGCATCTTCAGTAAATACACCGCCACGGGTTAAAAATTCGTGATCAGCGGCCAGGGCATCAAGTGCATCACCCAGAGAAGGGGCAACAGTCGGAATTTCTTTCGCTTCTTCCGGCGGCAGGTCATACAGATTTTTATCCATCGCATCGCCCGGATGGATTTTATTGATGATCCCGTCCAGACCGGCCATCAGCTGTGCAGCAAAGGCCAGATACGGGTTTGCGGCAGGATCAGGGAAGCGGACTTCAATACGGCGTGCTTTTGCGCTTGGTACAATCGGAATACGGATAGACGCTGAGCGGTTACGGGCGGAATATGCCAGCATGACCGGAGCTTCGTAGCCCGGAACCAGACGCTTGTATGAGTTGGTCGTCGGGTTGGTAAAGGCATTCAGCGCACGGGCGTGTTTAATGATCCCGCCGATGTAATACAGTGCCATTTCTGACAGACCGGCATATTTGTCACCGGAGAACAGGTTGACGCCGTCTTTAGCCAGAGACATGTGGCAGTGCATACCGGAGCCGTTATCGCCGACCAGCGGTTTTGGCATAAAGGTCGCCGTTTTGCCGTAGCGGTGCGCTACATTCTGGACGACATACTTGTACATCTGCGTTTCGTCAGCTTTGAGCGTCATGGTATTGAAACGGGTCGCAATTTCGTTCTGGCCGGCAGTACCGACTTCGTGGTGATGTGCTTCCACAACCAGACCCATTTCTTCCATTACCAGGCACATTTCAGAACGCAGATCCTGGGAAGAATCAACCGGCGGCAGCGGGAAATAACCGCCTTTCACACGCGGACGATGGCCTTTATTGCCTTCTGCATATTCGGTACCGGTATTCCAGGCTGCTTCAATATCATTAATATGGTAGTAAGCACCGGAAATATCTGCGCCGAAACGGATGTCATCAAACAGGAAAAACTCCGGTTCCGGTCCGAACAGGACGGTATCGGCAATTCCGCTGGTGCGCAGATAATCTTCGGCACGTTTTGAAATAGAGCGCGGGTCACGATCATAACCCTGCATGGTATTCGGTTCTAATACATCACAACGCAGAACCAGTGTCGGCACTTCAAAGAACGGGTCGATCAGGGCAGATTGTGCAATCGGCATCAGCACCATGTCAGATTCATTAATGCCTTTCCAGCCGGCCATAGAGGAACCATCGAACATCTTTCCGTCTTCGAAGAAATCTTCATTTACCTGATGGTAAGGAATGCTCATGTGCTGTTCCTTGCCTTTGGTATCGGTAAAACGTAAGTCCACGAACTTAACGCCGTGCTCTTCCATCATGTTCAGTACATGTTCAACGGACATAGTCAATTCTCCTGGTTTGGGATGACCCGGCAATCTTCAGTTGGTCACCCGGGGGGGACGCTGATTGCGGTTCTCAAATTACCTGATAAATATAAAGCGAAAAGCGTGCCAACTTTTTTGTAACGCCGTAAACCGCCTTACACCAGCATGTTACTCACATAAGGATAGTGGAAACAGACCGGATTGCACTGCTTTGGTGCAGTCGGTGCGGTTACTATCCTATCCGGCTTGCACTATAATGGTGCAAATAAGCAGAATCTCTAAGCTAAAAGAGACATTTTGCTGATATGACACGCTTTTATGCTGATCCCGGTCAGATTCCTGCCCGACTGTCACAAAAAAAGTATCTCTTTTTTCCTGAATAGGTTTATGATAAGTGCCTCTGAATTCGTCGCAGAGCGTGGTATGCGCAGCTTATTTGTAAAAAATGGCAGGATGAATTTTATCTTTTTGTTTTATAAAGATTTATTTTTTAAGTGAGATCTATCACACTTCTTTCACTTGCCTGAGATAACGTGTAAAATACCACCAATCATCTACTCCATAGATGGGCGTTGCTGAAAAGAATGCTATCTGTGACGTAATTCCCATCCATTAACGAAAACGGTACAAGTCTTTGTCTATCGAGAAATTAAGAAATATTGCCATCATCGCTCACGTTGACCATGGCAAAACCACGCTGGTCGATAAATTATTACAGCAGTCCGGTACTTTTGGTGATCGTACCAAACCGGAAGAGCGTGTAATGGACTCCGGCGATCTGGAAAGAGAGCGCGGCATTACTATTTTGGCAAAAAATACCGCGATTACGTGGGAAGACTATCACATCAACATCGTTGACACCCCGGGGCACGCCGATTTCGGTGGTGAAGTAGAACGTGTTATGTCCATGGTTGACAGCGTACTGTTGCTGGTTGATGCAATCGATGGTCCGATGCCGCAGACCCGCTTTGTAACGCAGAAAGCGTTTGCAAACGGCCTGAGCCCTATCGTTGTTATTAACAAAATTGACCGTCCGGGCGCACGTCCTGACTGGGTTATCGACCAGGTCTTTGATCTGTTTGTTAACCTCGGTGCGACTGACGAACAGCTCGACTTCCCGATCATCTACGCATCTGCGCTGATGGGTATCGCGGGAGATGATTACAATGAGATGGCGGAAGACATGACTCCGCTGTACAAAGCCATTGTTAAATACGTTGAGCCACCAAAAGTGGATCTCGACGGTCCGTTCCAGATGCAAATCTCCCAGCTTGATTACAACAACTACCTGGGTGTAATCGGGATTGGTCGTATCAAACGCGGTAAAGTGAAGCCTAACCAGCAGATCACAGTTATTGATTCAGAAGGCAAAACCCGTAACGGTAAAGTCGGTAAAGTTCTGAGCCATCTGGGTCTGGAGCGTATCGAGTCAGAAATCGCTGAAGCGGGTGATATCATCGCGCTGACCGGTCTGGGCGAACTGGGTATCTCCGATACCATCTGTGAAACCAGCTGTGTTGAAGCATTAACGCCACTGGCTGTTGATGAGCCGACCGTAAGCATGTATTTCTGCGTTAACACCTCACCATTCTGCGGTAAAGAAGGTAAGTTTGTAACGTCCCGCCAGATCTTAGACCGTCTGAAGAAAGAGCTGGTTCACAACGTGGCACTGCGTGTCGAAGAGACTGAAGACCCGGATGCATTCCGCGTATCAGGCCGTGGTGAACTGCACTTATCTGTTCTGATTGAAAACATGCGCCGTGAAGGTTTTGAGCTGGCGGTATCCCGTCCGCGCGTTATCTTCCGTGATATCGATGGCCGTAAACAAGAGCCGTTCGAGCAGGTTACTCTGGATATCGAAGAACAGCATCAGGCGATGTCATGCGTGCTCTCGGTGAGCGTAAAGGCGAACTGAGCAACATGATGCCGGATGGTAAAGGCCGCGTACGTTTGGATTACAGCATTCCTAGCCGTGGTCTGATTGGCTTCCGTACTGAATTTATGACAATGACATCCGGTACAGGTTTACTGTACGCAACATTCAGTCACTACGGTGATGTGAAGCAGGGTGAAATTGGTCGTCGTCAGAACGGCGTAATGATCTCTAACGGCCAGGGTAAAGCAGTTGCATACGCACTGTACAGCCTCCAGGATCGCGGTAAATTATTTATCGGTCACGGTACTGAAGTCTATGAAGGTCAGCTCATCGGTATTCACTCACGTTCTAACGACCTGACCGTGAACTGCTTAACCGGTAAAAAACTGACTAACATGCGTGCTTCCGGTACTGATGAAGCAACAACACTGTCTCCGTTCATTGAGAAAACGCTGGAACAGGCGTTAGAATTTATCGATGATGACGAATTAGTGGAAGTAACACCGAAGTCTATCCGTCTTCGTAAGCGTTACCTGACTGAAAACGACCGCAAGCGCGCACACCGCAGCAAAGATTAATCGTCGTTTTTATTCAATGCCACTCAGGGCGCCTTTCGGGCGCCCTGAGCTTTTTCAGGGTACTCCCGCCAGATATTTTGCACATAAATGCATTTCCCGCCGCCGCCTTTCTTGCTATGTTTCATTTTTTCGCCCTGATCACAATACCGTCACAGACTGGTAACGGGTCAGAAATGTGGGCGGAGATCGCAGACATTGATCTTTTTTCTGTCTGAATGTCGTTTTCACTCTGTTCAGCGGGCAGATCTGCGGGTAGAGTAAAAATAATTCATCAACCCGGAGGATGGTATGCTGTATATCTTTGATATGGGCAATGTCATTATTGATATTGATTTCCAACGTGTTTTATCAGTCTGGAGTAATTTAAGCGGTAAGCCGTTATCTGAACTGAATAGTAATTTTATTTCTGGTGAGACATTTAAGCAGCATGAACGCGGCAGAATTTCGGATGTTGAATTTGCCGAAGCAATTAATGATGAACTGGGCATGTCGCTGAGTTTTGATGAGTTTGCCGAAGGCTGGCAGGCTATTTTTATGTCTGTCCGTCCTGATGTCATTGATATCATGAATAGGTTGCGTGAACAGGGACATCGTGTGGTTGTGCTCTCTAATACCAACCGCCTGCATCAGGACTACTGGCCGCAGCACTATCCGGAAATAGCCGCGTCCGCGGATTTCCTTTATTTATCGCAGGATTTAGGGTTACGTAAACCGGATCCGGATATTTATCAGTATGTTCTCGAAAGCGAAGAGTTTGAGGCTCAGGATGCAGTTTTCTTTGATGACATCCGTGAAAACGTGGATGCAGCAGTTGAACTGGGCATCAAAGGTGTGTACGTGGAGGATCGCGACACCGTACGCCGGTATTTTGCAGATCATGATTTCTCTGTTGAAGTCTCTGAATAATAAAATAGTCATTATGTTTGAACGGACGGGACATGATTGCATTAATACAGCGTGTAACCCGCGCAGATGTCCGCATAGCCGGTGATATCGCCGGTGAAATAGGACCGGGACTGTTAGTTCTGCTGGGTGTGGAACGGGACGATGATGAGCAAAAAGCGAAGCGCTTGTGTGACAAAGTAACCGGATACCGGATTTTCAGCGATGCTGACGGGAAAATGAATCTGAACGTGGCGCAGGCCGGAGGTCAGTTGCTGGTGGTTTCACAGTTCACACTGGCGGCAGACACACAAAAAGGTATGCGTCCGGGGTTTTCAGGCGGCGCTGCGCCGGAAAAAGCGAATGTTTTATATGAGTACTTTGTGGCGCAATGCCGCGCGACAGGTATGGTGACAGAAACCGGGCAGTTTGCGGCAGACATGCAGGTCAGCCTGACAAACGATGGTCCGGTCACTTTCTGGCTTCAGGTATGATACAACAGTCTCAGACCGGTCGCCGGTCACTACTGACAGGAGAAAGTGCGATGTATCACTTACGTGTACCAAAAACCGATCAGGAGCTGGAGAGCTATTTTTTTTTTCCGCTGGGAGATGCTGCGTAAACCGCTGAATCAGCCGCAGGGATCGGAGAAAGACGGGTACGAGACACTTGCACACCATCAGATGGTGGTTGATGAAACAGGGCAACCTGTGGCTGCCGGACGTTTGTATATAAATGCAGAAAATGAAGGCGCGATCCGCTTTCTGGCAGTCGATCCGCATTTACAGGGACGTGGGCTGGGTACACTGATCGCGCGTGCGCTGGAATCGGTGGCCCGTCAGGAAGGACTCAAACGGATTGTATGCAGTGCGCGTGAGGAAGCGGTCGCATTTTTTGAAAAATTAGGCTTTGAAAACCGGGGAACGATTACAGGTCCGCAAACGACGCCTGTTCGACATTTTTTTATGATTAAATCCGTTGAAACCCTTGATACGATTTTGCATCGCCCTGACTGGTGCGCTGAATTACAAAAAGCATGGTATGAAACTATTCCGCTGAGTGAAAAAATGGGAATACGTATCGCGCAGTATACCGGGCAGGAATTTATGACGACGATGCCTGAGGGACCGAACCAAAACCTGCATCAGACTATTTTTGCGGGCAGCCAGTTTTCGATGGCGACGCTTACCGGCTGGGGGCTTATCTGGTTGCTGCTTCAGGAAAATGAACTGAACGGCGACATTGTGCTGGTCGATGCGAATATCCGCTACCGTAAGGCTGTGACAGGCCGCCCGCAAGCTATTGCATCCCGCGATAAGCTCAGCGGGGATCTTGACCGCCTGGCGCGCGGGAGCAAGGCCAGACTCAAACTGGACGTGACTGTCGGTCAGGGAAGTGAGGTCGGGGCTGTCTTTACCGGGACTTATATGGTGTTACCCGGTCAGAAACATAGCGCGCAATAGCTGCGGAAACAGGATTTTACTTATCTGTAATCTCAAAAAACAGCACCATAAGGCGCTGTTTTTATATAACTAATCAGTATTACAGAATATCACTGTTCTCAGATGTATCCGGAATAACCCGCTGTACCGGTGGTGCTGACGGGGTATTTTCTGCCGGTGCAGGTGAGTTGCTTATTTGTCCCTGTGTAATCGCCCGGTTTATCTTATTTCCCAGCTTGTCTTGTCCGGAGAGCGAGCCACTCAGCGTATTGCGTACATCATCAGTGCGCAACTGTCCGCTCAGACGCAGTGTGTAATTTGCAGTGCTGTTCAGTGGCGCGGATGCCCATCCCCATTGTGACAGGATCTGACTGTCGGCGCCGGTTGCCTGTAAGTTGAATGTGAACGGCGCAGTACCGGATGGTGTCACCTGAAACTGCATTTTCAGCAGACCGTCACCGGCGGAGGCGGAAAATTGAGTGGTTTCAGCGCCGGTTTCACCTGCGGTGAGTGTCAGGTAAGGACGGTGCAATTCGACGCGGGCAAAGGTGGCGCTGCCCGCGCTGGCAGAAAGCTCGCCATTCCATAATCCCCACTGGCCTGATTTCAGGATCTGCATGGTTTTAATATAACTGTTGACGTTGGTCATCTGGAACGGAAACGCCGGACGGGTATCAATCAGTAACGCATTGGAGACTTTCACATCCTGCACACGGATAGTGTCTATCCCCTGTGGCGCGCTTTCCTGTAACAGGGTGAACCATTGTTCAGGTAAGCTGAAAAGCAGGTTATCCACAACGCCGCTGCTGATATCCAGTGTTCGTGATGTGCGGTTCCAGTCACCGGTGAAGCGCAGAATACTTTTATCATAGCGCCCGCTCAGCCGTTTTACCGCAATGTGGTCACCGGCAAATTCCAGTGTTCCAAGAATATCGGAAAAGTGCTGCCCGCCCAAAGTCAGATCCGCGATACCAACGTCTGCCAATCCGTTATCGGTCTGCCAGCTGCCTTTTGTGTAAGCCAGATTTTTCAGCGTGCCTTCCAGATAATTAACCGCCCACTGATCCCCCTCGAGCTTAATATTTGTCGCGGTAATATTTTTTATCTGAATATCCGGCAGATGCCCGCTGTTTTCTGTCAGCTGTGTCAGGGATAACGGCGTCTGCCAGCGGATGTCATTGAGCAGCAGATTATCAAGCAGCCAACTGCCTTGCGCAGTGCGTTGTCCCGTTGCAGTGATCAGCCCGTTTTCCAGCGTGGCGGTGAGATTATCAAAGGTGAACTGCGCACCGCTGATATTTCCCTGTGTCAGTACGTTTTTCAGCGGCAGACCGTAATAATCCAGACCTTTGGCAGAAAACTGATACTTTCCGTCACCGGTAATGGCGCTGTCTTGTGGCTGCCACGGCGTGATCCCGCCGGTGACACCTTCGGCGGTAATATCCTGATTACCATCAGTACGGCGTACATTTACCTGATTAAGCTGTAACAGCCCGGCACTGACCGGCAGTGTCCGGTTGTCGGCGGCAGTGGAGATCTCAATCTCCCCTTTCTGAATAATTATCCGGGAAAACCAGCCCGGCTCTGTGAAACTGCGCCAATCAAGCGTCAGTTCAATATTTGCGGCTTCCAGCGCCATGTCACCGGAAACGGTACTGATACTGATATCCCGCAGTGACAGCAGAGACGGAGAGGACAGGGAGTGATCGATAGCGGACAGCGATACTTTATAACGGGTATTGTCGCTGATTAGCCCGGCAATCTGGCGCGTACCCCAGGATGTCTGTATCAGGATCCCGGCAGCAACAATGAGTATAATTGCCAGTATTATCAGCCGGAAAACAGTTCGTCCTAACCATTTCATATTTACTCTCTCCGTAGTGCAGCTCGTTGGGCATACTAGCGTGAGGCTATTTACGGTGACAAGGATTATTGCTGTTTTTCTGTGATGAGTGGCACGCGTGACCGTTTCCGGTCACGCAGTCAAACGAGTGATTATTTTTCCGGCGGGAAAACCAGGTTCAGTACAATGGCAGTCAGGCCACCGGCGGCGATCCCGGAAGAGAGCAGTGTTTTCAGCCAGTCCGGTGCAAATTGCAGTATCAGTGGTTGCTGGGAGACACCCATTCCTACCGCCAATGAGAGCGCGATAATCATAATTGCGCGGCGGTTAAGTGTCTCGCGGGAGACAATACGCACGCCTGATGCAGCAATGGTTCCGAACATAACAATAGTTGCGCCGCCGAGTACCGGCTCAGGAATATGCTGCACAAACCCTGCAACTGCCGGGAACAACCCCAGAACAATCAGCATCAGTGCAATCACATAACCGACATAGCGGCTGGCAACCCCGGTCAGCTGGATAACACCGTTATTCTGCCCGAAACAGGAGTTGGGAAAGGTATTGAATACCGCAGAAAGAGCCGAGTTCAGACCATTTGCCAGTACGCCGCCTTTCAGGCGCTTCATATACAGCGGACCGGAAACCGGTTGCTCTGAAACATCTGAAGTCGCCGTAATATCGCCGATAGTTTCCAGTGATGTCACCATAAAAATCAGGATCAGCGGCAGAAGCAGATTCCAGTCTATTGATAAACCATAATAAAGTGGTGCAGGGATAACCAGCAGTTCTTCCGGAAGTTGGGTATGATTATCCGGCAGCATGCCCATCCACCAGGCGGCAAGATAGCCGGCGGCCATCGCGATCACCAGTGAGGCAACCCGCAAATACTGATTTTTCTGGCGGTTCAGCAGCACAATAACGGCAAGGACAATCCCTGCGAGGATCAGGTTACCGGCAGAGCCAAAGGTATTGTCAGACATAGCGGCATAGCCGCCACCGATGGATGTCAGACCAACCTGAATCAGTGACAGACCGATAATCATCACCACCACACCTGACACCAGCGGCGTGATAATTCTGCGGGCAAGGTGCAGAAAGCGGGAGAGAATAACCTCTGTCATTGCCGCCAGCATCAGCGTGCCGAACAGTGCCGCCATCATTCCTTCAGTATCCACACCATTATTTTTCAGTGCCATTCCCCCCATAATCAGCGGAGCGACAAAGTTAAAACTGGTTCCCTGGATAGACAGTAACCCGGAGCCGACCGGTCCCCAGGTCCGGATTTGCAGTAATGACGCCAGCCCGGAGGCAAATAGCGACATACTGATAATGCGCTGGGTATCATGCGCTGAAAGACCGAGTGCCTGTGCGATAAGCAGTCCCGGGGTTATCACAGCAACAAACATGGCCAGCAGATGCTGACTGGCTGCAAACAGTGTTTGTGGCAGAGGCGGGCGATCTTCCAGGTGGTAGATTAGCTCACTATTGGTATTTACCGGGGGAATTACGGTGTTTTTATCAGGTGCAGTACTGTTCATTTAGTGGGGTCCGGGATAAGCAATGGGCGTATTTTAATGATCTGCGCCACAAAAGCAATCGATTGCGTACCGGTGATGTTATTTTTTATAGTGGAATATAATCACACTTTTATTTATTTTAACTTGTCTTTATCATCTTTTTTCCCTTTAATCCGGATACCTGCTTTTCTTCTTGCGTAATAAGGATGTTTTTAGCGCGATTATTGATGTAATAAATACCTACAATAAAAGGGGTACATGAATGTATCAACTCGACGTTTACGGCACGCTTGTAGCGGCCACACTCGTCCTCTTATTAGGACGTAAACTCGTAAAATCAGTACCATTCCTCGAAAAATATACCATTCCTGAACCTGTGGCCGGTGGTCTTCTGGTTGCAATTGTATTACTCGGGTTCAAATCGGGGATGGATCTGGAAGTTAAATTTGATGACTCCCTGAAAGACCCGCTGATGCTGGCATTTTTCGCCACTATCGGGTTAAACGCAAATCTTGCCAGCCTGCGGGCAGGTGGCAAAACGTTATTTATCTTCGTATTAGCTGTTGTGGGTCTGCTTATTGTGCAGAACACGGTCGGTATTTCACTGGCAAAAATGATGGGTCTTGATCCGCTGATTGGTCTGCTTGCAGGCTCGATTACGTTATCCGGCGGACATGGTACGGGTGCGGCGTGGGGTAAAATCTTCACAGACAGCTATGGCTTCAGCAGTGCAACTGAAGTGGCCATTGCCTGTGCAACATTCGGTCTGGTACTCGGTGGTCTGATTGGTGGTCCGGTTGCCCGTTTTCTTATCAAGAAAACAGCAATGAATGATGTAAATCAGCAGGATGATGAAGCACCGAGCGCGTTTGAAAAACCGCAGGCCGGGCGCATGATCACCTCGATGGTATTGCTGGAAACTATTGCACTGATCGCGATTTGTCTGCTGGCGGGTTCGTATCTGTTCGGCGTGTTATCTGACTTCTTCCTCAGCAGAGGATGGAAAGTTCAGATCCCGACATTCGTTTGCGTGCTATTTATCGGCGTTATATTGAGTAACAGCTTGTCATTAATGGGTTTTTACCGCGTATTTGAGCGTGCGGTATCTGTTCTCGGCAACGTCAGCCTGTCGCTTTTCCTGGCAATGGCACTGATGAGCCTGAAACTCTGGGATATAGCCTCACTGGCCGTGCCGATGCTGGTTATCCTGGCGGTACAAACTGTTGTGATGGCGCTGTATGCTATTTTCGTGACTTACCGCGTGATGGGTAAAAACTATGATGCTGCAGTATTAGCAGCGGGTCACTGCGGCTTTGGTATGGGGGCAACGCCAACAGCGATTGCTAACATGCAGGCGGTAACCGATCGTTTCGGACCTTCTCATGTCGCTTTCCTGGTGGTACCAATGGTCGGCGCGTTCTTCCTTGATTTGATTAACGCACTGGTCATTCCGTTCTTCCTGGCATTACCTATCTTCCCGACTGTGGGCGGATAACAGAACGTTATTATTAAAGCAGGTAAGCCATCCGTTCGGGTGGCTTTTTTCATTATACCCTTATTCATTCAAACTGCAGGTGTGTTGGCTACGCTCAGCTAACCGGGTCACATACTAATGTATGCTCCCCGTTTATCTTCCCTTGCCGCCTGCCTGCAACTTGAATGATGTTGGGTATATCAGACGTTTGTATACTGACTGCGTTCCGGCAGCCAGCGTTCGGTCAGGGCTTTTGCCTGTTCCGGGTAATTCTGGTGCAGATGCCGGGCAATACGCTGTACTTCCGGTAACATCGCCTGATCCCGCAGTAAGTCTGCGACTTTAAACTCTGCATTCCCTGTCTGGCGTGTACCGAGTAACTCACCCGGCCCGCGGATTTCAAGGTCTTTCTGTGCGATAACAAACCCGTCATTGCTGTCCCGTAATACCTGAAGACGCAGTTTTGCTGTTTGTGTCAGCGGTGTTTTATACAGCAGTACACAGTGGGATGCAGTTGCTCCCCGCCCGACACGTCCGCGTAACTGATGAAGCTGTGCCAGCCCCAGCCGCTCCGGGTTTTCAATAATCATCAGACTGGCATTCGGGACATCAACACCCACTTCAATCACGGTGGTTGCAACCAGCAAATCTAATTCGCCGGCTTTGAACTGCGCCATGACCGCCTGTTTTTCCGCTGATTTAAGACGCCCGTGAACCAGACCAACCCGCAGACCGGGCAGTGCGGCGGATAAATCATCAAAGGTAACCTGTGCGGCCTGAGCCTCCAGCATCTCTGATTCATCAATCAGTGTGCAGACCCAGTATGCCTGGCGCTGTTCATCCATGCAGGCACTGCGTACCCGTTCAATAATATCGCCCCGGCGGCTGTCCGGGATAGCGACAGTGGTAACCGGTGTTCTGCCGGGCGGTAATTCATCAATGACTGAGGTATCGAGATCAGCATACGCGGTCATTGCCAGCGTGCGGGGGATAGGCGTGGCGGTCATAATCAGCTGATGAGGGTGGAAGCCCTGCTGTTCCCCTTTTTCCCGCAGCGCCAGGCGCTGATGCACCCCGAAGCGGTGCTGCTCATCAATAATGACCAGTGCCAGTGAGTGAAAACGGATATGTTCCTGAAAAATAGCATGTGTGCCGATAACCATTGCGACGTCGCCGGAGGCAATCGCCTCTTCCTGTGCCTGACGGGCTTTACCTTTTTGTTTACCGGCAACCCAGCCGACATTGATCCCCAGCGGCTCCAGCCACTGGCGGAATGTATTGGCATGTTGTTCGGCTAACAGTTCAGTCGGCGCCATCAGTGCAGCCTGATTACCATGCGCAATCGCACGGATGGCCGCCAGTGCGGCGACAACCGTTTTCCCGGAGCCGACATCGCCCTGGATCAGACGCAGCATCGGTACATTTTTTTCCAGATCCTGTTCAATTTCTGTTGTCACACGCTGCTGGGCACGGGTCGGGGTAAAGGGGAGTTGCGCCAGAAACTGATTTTTCAGCGCTTCCTGCGGAGCCAGTGGTTCGGCATGGCAGCGTTGTGCTCCTGCGCGTATTGCCAGCATACTGAGGTGATGCGCCAGCAGTTCTTCCAGCACAATACGTTTCAGTGCCGGATGCTGACCACTTTCCAGCTCTGCAAGTTGTGTATCGGCAGGCGGGCGGTGCAGTGTTTTCAGCGCCTCCGGCAGGCTCATCAGCGGGCGTACCAGTTCCGGGGGTAATAATTCACGGATAGCGCAGGTATCGAGTAATTCCAGCGCCTGATCAAGCAGCTTACGCAGTGTGGCCTGGCGGACACCTTCTGTTGTCGGATAAATCGGGGTAAGAGTTTCCTGCAATGCAACGTCACGATCGTCCCGGCGGATTTTATATTCGGGATGAAAGATTTCCGGTCCGTTTTTTCCGCGCTTTACCTCACCGTAAGCGGTTATCTGCACTCCGGCTGCCAGCGTATTTTTCATTGCAGCAGAAAAATTGAAAAACCGCAGTGTTAGTACCCCGGTGCCGTCACTTATCTGGCAGGTCATCATCCGTTTGCGTCCGAAGACGACATCGGTGCGCAACACTTCGCCGCTGACGGTAGCGTAAAGCCCGGGCAGAAGGTCGGTTATTGAATAGAGACGGGTTTGATCTTCGTAACGCAGCGGGAGATGGAACAGCAGATCCTGAAGAGTATGCAGACCGATACCGGCAAGTTTACCCGCCTGGCTGGCTCCGACGCCATGCAGCGTCGTGAGCGGGATAGCATCAAGCAGTTGGCCTTTCATTCTCTGCTCCGTTTATTGGGTTGAGGCGGATATTTTTTTCTGTTGCATCGCAGCCCACCAACTGTCAGGTGCAATGATATGGCCCTGATCGTCAATCTGCGGGCGGGGAAGTTTCTTCTCAAGCGCAACCTGAGCCAGAACCGGATAGCCGCGCTCAAAGAGCAGGCGCTGCTGTTCATTCTGCGGTAATGCACAGCGCGGATGGGTATATAACCCCGCAGCTTCGCGCTGACGCTGGGCTTCATACAAGATCACGGCGGCAGCAACGGATACATTCAGAGACTGCACCATGCCGGACATCGGGATCATAATATGGGTATCGGCAATATTAATGGCATCAGGTGAAATACCGTACTTTTCTGATCCCATGATAATGCAGGTCGGACGGGTAAAATCGACGGTACGAAAATCCACCGAGCTGTCAGACAGATGGGTTGCCAGGATCTGCATCCCCTGTGATTTCAGCATACCGACAGCATCATTGAGAGTGGCGTGGTTATGGACATTGACCCAGCTGTTACTGCCGGCGGCGGATGAGATCCGGGTTCTGATTTTTTCCGGCCAGATGGCATGTAAATCATGAATACCGACTGCATCGGCACTGCGGATAACCGCAGAGACATTGTGGGGCTTATGAACTTCTTCAAGGCACAGTGTAAGGTCTGGCTGGCGCATCGCCATCATCCGGCAGATGCGCTCATAACGTTGGGGATTCATTCTTAATTCCGGTTGCGGCTGACGCGCAGGACATCCGGCATAATCCGGATCTTACGCATAATATTCGCAAGCTGGATACGGTCTTTTGCTGTCAGCCGGATAAAGGCACAGTATACGCGGCCATCTTTCTCTTCTGTATTCATGCTCTGAATACTTGAGTTCGCATCATTAATTGCTGCTGTCAGATTCGCCAGGGCGCCCTGGTGATTAAACATATCCACTTTGATTTCAGCAATAAAGTCAGTGTCTATATCACTGTCCCACTCAACGGCCATGAATTTTTCCGGTTCTTTTTCATACCCGCGGATATTGCGGCAGGATTCATGGTGAATAACCAGTCCTTTTCCGGGACTGATATGAGCAATGATCGGGTCACCCGGGACAGGACGACAGCATTTTGCAAAGGTGATAAGCACACCATCCGCGCCTTTAATCGGCAGCTTGCGCGATGTGTTCTCATCCGTATTGACATGTGGTTCATTGAGCAGGTTACGGGCAACCACCACACTCATGGTGTTACCCAGACCGATTTCAGCGAGCAGGTCATCCACTGTCGCCAGTTTCATACGTACCAGTTCGCGGGTGATATTTTCCTGCGGCACATCTGTGATTTTTCGTCCGTTACCGAGAGCATGGTTCAGCAGGCGACGGCCCAGATTAACGGAATCATCCCGTTTGAGATTTTTCAGTAACTGGCGGATTTTCGCACGGGCTTTGGAGCTGACGACAAAGTTCAGCCACGCCGCATTCGGACGCGCACCGGGTGCGGTAATAATTTCAACAGTTTGTCCGCTGGTTAATTGCTGAGACAGCGGATATGGCTGGCGGTCAACACGCGCCCCGACACAGGAGTGCCCTATATCAGTATGTACGGCGTAGGCGAAATCCACCGGTGTGGAGCCGGTCGGCAGTTCGACAATGCGTCCTTCCGGGGTGAAGACGTAAATCTCATCCGGGAAGAGATCCGATTTAACACTTTCAATAAATTCAAAGGTGTTACCGGTACTTTGCTGTAATTCGATCAGGCTTTGCATCCAGCGGTGAGCACGTACCTGCGCGGTAGTGCCGGCTTCACCCTGTGCTTTATATGCCCAGTGGGCAGCGACCCCCATTTCCGCCATCTGATCCATATCTTCTGTCCGGATCTGAACTTCCACGGGCACGCCGTGAGGACCTATCAGAGACGTATGTAAGGATTGATAGCCGTTAGCTTTGGGGATAGCAATATAATCTTTGACCCGTCCCGGGCGGGGTTTATACAGGCTGTGAGCCTGACCCAGCACGCGGTAGCAGGTATCCACACTGTTCACGATAACGCGGAAGGCGTAAATATCCATGATGGAGTGAAAACGCTGCTCTTTCAGGTGCATTTTACGGTAAATAGAGTAGAGATGTTTTTCCCGTCCGCTGACCCGGCATGAAATACCGGCTTCTGTCAGACGTCCTTCGATTTCAGATAAAATCTTCTGGATCATCTCTTTGCGGTTGCCGCGGGCGGCTTTTACCACTTCTTTGATGACACGGTAGCGGTTCGGGTAAAGCGCTTCAAATCCCAGCTCCTCAAGCTCCGTCTTGATATGGTGAATACCGAGACGATGAGCCAGAGGACTGTAGATTTCAAGGGTTTCGCTCGCAATGCGGCGGCGCTTATCGGGACGCAGGGAACCGAGCGTGCGCATATTGTGCGTGCGGTCTGCCAGCTTGATGAGGATGACGCGGATGTCTTTTACCATCGCCATCACCATCTTGCGGAAGTTTTCAGCCTGAGCTTCTTTTTTATCGCGGAAGTTCAGTTTATCTAACTTTGAGACTCCCTCCACCAGCCCGGCAACCGTTGTGCCGAACAGTTGTTCGATATCCTGAAATGTTGCAGGCGTATCTTCGATAACGTCGTGCAGCAGTGCTGCCATCAGTGTTTCGAGGTCGAGACGCATCTCAGCCAGGATACAGGCGACAGCAACCGGGTGAGTAATATACGGCTCACCACTGGAGCGGGTCTGCCCTTCGTGAGCATCCCGCGCAACGACAAAGGCTTGTTTTAACAGCGCAATCTGCTCAGAGGGCAGGTAGTCCGTTACAATATGGTTCAGGCTTTCAAACAGGTACAAGGCAGACCTACCTTAACTTAACGACGTCCTTCGGCGATTGCAGAGACAGCTTGCATTTCAGCAGCATCCTGCTCCTGTTGTTCCTGGCGCTCACGGGCATCAAGAATCTGAGCATTAATCAGATTCTCTTCGATTTCGCGCAGGGCGATCACGGTGACTTTATCATTTTCTTCAGGAACCAGCGGTTCTTTTCCGCCTGACTGTAACTGACGTGCACGGCGTGCAGCCACTAATACGAGGTCAAAGCGGTTACCAATTTTTTCTACTGCGTCCTGGACTGTTACGCGTGCCATAAGTGTACTACTCCACAGATAAATAAATGACTCGGCATGATACTGAAAGTTGTATCACTGTGCCAATAATTTGGCGATTAAAGCATCATGTCGCTGAACCTGGCGACCTGAACGAAGTCGTTCAGCACGGATGATCGTTTGCAAATCAGCCAGAGCGACATTGAAATCATCGTTCACAATCAGATAATCGTACTCGCCATAGTGCTGCATTTCATTCACCGCCTGCGCCATGCGTCCGGTAATGATTTCATCACTATCCTGACCACGGCCGCGCAGACGGCGCAGCAACTCATCACGGGACGGCGGCAGAATAAAAATACTGCGGGCTGCCGGCATTTGCTCCCGGATCTGGCGGGCTCCCTGCCAGTCAATATCAAGAAAAACATCAACACCGGAGTTTAGTATATCTTCAACTGTTTTACGGGCAGTACCGTAATAATTACCGAATACACAGGCATGTTCGAGAAACTCACCGTTACCGATCATGCTTTTGAATTCGTCTTCAGCTATAAAGAAATAATGCTCGCCGTGCACTTCGCCCGGGCGGATACCCCGGGTTGTGTGCGAAACAGAAACCTGGGTGTCATACAAAGGCTGTGTTTTCAGTAACGCCTGAATAAGACTTGATTTTCCCGCACCACTCGGCGCAGAGACAATATATAACGTACCTTGGGTCATGTTGATGTCTTGTCTGATTGGAGGTTGAAAAAGCCATGAGGAAATAAATCCCCACATATAGTATACACGCACCCGAAGCGACATGCAGCGTTCCGGTGATTATCCGCTGAAAATTTCTTATTTTTGCGTTCAGATGAACCTGTGTTTACGCTTTTTCCGCCCGGATCGAAAGAAATATACGTATTGCTCCTTTGTTTACATGACAGTGCGGCACAACAGGAAAAACAGTTCCGTTGTTCTGGGCTGAGAGTCTGCTGCTGTGTAATGTCCTGAATTCAGGCGGACAGGGAGTGACATAATGTTCAGGATTAAATTATTTCTTATAAAACGGGTTTTTATCGCCGGTGTTTTATCCGGTGGATTGCTTTGTGTGATGCCGGCATTTGCGGCAACCGGAATACAATCCGGATGCCCGCCACACATGGTGG
The DNA here is from genome assembly GCF_001676055.1 of Morganella psychrotolerans. GTDB lineage: Bacteria > Pseudomonadota > Gammaproteobacteria > Enterobacterales > Enterobacteriaceae > Morganella > Morganella psychrotolerans_B. The sequence continues at coordinate 154,182 of NZ_LZEX01000043.1, forward strand.
AGCAGGCGGAAACAGCACTGGCTGAATTACGCAACCAACTGGCTCACTGGGATAAACGTTATCATACGCAAGGTATCAGTGAGGTCAGTGATGAAACCTATGATCAGATGCGGGCGCGACTGGTCAGGCTTGAGCAGTGTTACGGGCCGCAGACCCCGGTTATCCTGCCGTCTTCAGTACGCTATAAAGTGAAGCATCCGGTGGTGCACACCGGTGTGCGTAAAGCCGCATCAGATAACGAAGTTACGCAATGGCTGCGTCACCGGAAAAATGTTCTGATCCAGCCTAAAGTTGATGGCGTGGCGGTATCCCTCGTGTACAGCAAGGGAAAACTGGCTCACATGATAAGCCGCGGAGACGGGCATTACGGCCTTGACTGGACGGAGAAAGCCGGGCGTATCCCCGCCATCCCGCAGGAAATTGCAACAGAGCTTACAGATGTTATTTTGCAGGGAGAAATTTTTCTGCGCCGTGATGGTCATGTGCAGTCCCGTGACGGCGGGAAAAATCTCCGCTCAGTCACTGCCGGTCTGCTGATGAGGCAGGCAAATGACAAACAACTGCGGGAGCTGGATATTTTTATCTGGGCATGGCCTGGCGGGGCGACAAATATGCAGCAGAGTTTAAATACCCTGACAGAATGGGGATTTCCGCTGACCGCGCAATATACAAAGGCGGTTAGTGATCCGGAAAGTGCCGCAGAGCAGCGGGAAGCCTGGTATCGCCAACCGATGCCGTTTGCCGGTGATGGTGTTGTTCTCAAGCAAATGCCGCCACAGGACACTTCCCGCTGGCAGACGGGTCATAACCACTGGTCACTGGCATGGAAATACCCGGTACAAACAGCGGTTACCGAAGTTCGTCATGTTCAGTTTCCGGTCGGACGGACAGGGCGTATTACGGTGTTACTCTCTGTTGAGCCGGTTATTATTGACGGAAAAACGATTAAGCGGGTAGCTATGGGGTCGCCGGCGGTCTGGATGAAACAGCGTATTTATCCGGGAGATCTGATTGTGGTGGGATTGCACGGGCACGGTATCCCGAAAGTACGGGAGGTTATCCGGAAAACAGAAACACCGCCGGAATTGAATGTCCCCGGTAAAGCGGATTTTCACCGCACAAGTTGTCTGACATATACGCCTGTATGTCGTCAGCAGTATCTGGCCCGCCTGGTCTGGCTGGGAAAGCAACTCGGCATGACCGGAACCGGTGTACGCAACTGGGGTAAGCTGGCAGATCACTATACATTTTCCGGCCTGCTGGATTGGATGTCGCTGGACGAAGATCAGCTTAAAGCAGCATTGGGTAACGTGAGGGGCGTGAATTTTTACCGGCAGGCTGATGCGGCACGGCAAAAGCCTTTTTCTGTCTGGATAAAGGCGCTGGGTGTGCCGGGAAAGGGTCCGTTACCGGCTGACTGGTTACTGTTCAGGCAGGAAAACCGGCTGAAAGCTGAGCGCAACCACTATGCACAGGCGCTGGAAGCGGAAGGTGTGGTTGCGTCATTACAATTACAGGGTGTGGACGGATTTACCGGTGCTAATCCTGATTCTCATAATTAAAAACCGGCAGACCCAGGCGGTAGCGGATAGCGATTAAACGGGAGCTGAGGCCGGCCACCAGGGTGATAATAATGACCGCATCACGGGGCAGCGGTGTATAAAACAGCAATCCCATATAGAGCCATGCCGCACCAAATGAAATACCGGCATATAACTCTTTCTGGAAAACCAGGGGGATCGTATTACAGAGCATATCGCGCAGCACACCGCCGAATACCCCGGTGATAACGGCAGCGATAGCGGCAATTACGGGGCCGTAATTCATATCGAGTGCTATCTGTGCGCCGATAATGGAGAATACCATCAGACCAATGGCATCGAGGATCAGGAACAGACGACGCAGATGTTTCATCATCGGTGCGACCCAGATAGTAATGACGGCAGCACAGGCAACCGTAATAATATATTCGGGATGTTTAACCCAGCCCAGAGGGTAGTGACCCAGCAGCATATCGCGTACAGAGCCGCCGCCGATGGCGGTTGCGGAGGCGATAATAATAACGCCGAAAACATCCATTTTACGGCGGCCTGCGGCGAGTGCGCCGGTCATTGCTTCAGCGGTAATACCAATAATGTACAGGATACTGAGTAACATAATTTTATCATTGCCGGGTTATCGGAAGGTTAGCATAGTCAGTGCAGCCGGAAGTCTCGACTGAGTTTTTTTAGTCTGACACATTCGGATTAGTTATTGTTATCCGAACTGATGATATAAGAAGAGAGTATCACCCTAATGAATGAATATCAGATAACAACAACACCCCGTAATCATCAGCTTACTAATAGTAATATATGGACACCAGATAGCCAATGGCTGGTTTATGATGTTCGCCCGCAAGGCGCTTCTTTTACTGGTGAAACGATAGAAAAAATTCATGTAAAAACGAAAAAAATCACCGAAATTTACCGGGGGACGGCGGGGGCTCATGTGGGTGTTGTGACTGTCAGCCCTGAAATTCCGGTACGTTACGCGTTTATTCGCGGACCACAGCATCCGGATACAGCGTGGCACTACGATTTTCATCACCGGCAGGGCGTTATTGTTAATGATGCTGCACCCGGTACCGCACATAACATTGATGCTTTCTGTATTACCTCGCCATATCAGCCGGGTGCGCTGCGGGGCGGAACGCATGTTCATATGTTCAGTCCGGACGGAGAATGGCTTAGTTTTACGTATAACGACCATGTTTTGCATGAACGGGATCCTGCGCTGGATTTACGCAATGTGGCAGTCGCCGTTCCGCTGCATCCGGTGACAGTTGCCGGGGATCACCCGCGTGAATATAACGGTGAATTTTTCTGCTGTGTGGTATCAAAGACCACGCCGGCTCCTTTACCCGGCAGCGATGATATCAGCCGGGCGTATGAAGAGGGCTGGATTGGAAGGGAAGGATATATAAAACCAGATGGTACACATCAGCGCCGGGCTATCGCGTTTATCGGCGATACGCGGGCTGAGAATGGTGATGTTATCCCGGAAATCTTCCGCCTTGATCTGCCGGAAGCTGCCGGTGATTATGCAAAACCCGGTTCGTCTCCTCTTGAGGGCACTGAGTACACAATGCCGGCACCACCGGCGGGCGTGACTCAGACCCGCCTGACATTTACTCATGATCGTGTCTATCCCGGGCTGGCAAAAACCCCGCGTTTCTGGCTGCGCAGTTCACCGCAGGGCGATAAAATCGCGTTTCTGATGCAGGATGACCAAGGTGTTGCCCAGATATGGACACTCTCTCCGAATGGCGGAAATCTTCGTCAGATAACCTCCGGGGCAGAAGGTATTGAATCGGCTTTCAACTGGAACAGTAACGGAGAGTATCTGACTTTTATCCGCCGGGGGCAGGTGATGCTGTGCTGCGTTGAAACCGGGGTGTGCAGGGCAATTACAGCACGTTCAGAGGCACGGATTTCAGGTGATGCCGTCGTATTTTCCCCGGATAACCGCCAGGTGGCTTTTTTACGGGAAACAAATGGCTGGCAGCAAATTTGGGTGGCAGATACCGGGTTGCGGTAACCGGTACAGTATCTGAGCCCGGTGGCAGGATATAAGATTTATCTCCGGCAACTCCGGGCTGTTTTAATCCTGTACCGGCTGAGCGTCGGGCTGATGCTGTGTTGTTTTCGCGGCTTCGAGTTGTTTTACCCGCGCCGCCGGGGACGTCAGGCTGTTATCTTTATCTTCCAGCGCATAGTCGACCGGGGCAAGAAGCGTATCCAGGGCAGCAGACAGAGGTAGATCAATGGCGATGACGGGTTTCATTACCCAACCTGTTTCGTCATCCTGCAACATGGCAATACTGTTTTTTGTTCCGGCATAGTAGCCTTCGGTCGGACCGGTTCGGGTCATGATACTTGAGCAGCCGCTGAGTACCGTGCTTAAGCTCAGTAATCCGCTGACTATTATGCTGTTGTGTATATAGGTACGTGTCATTATATATCCCTGTATAGCTGATGGTAGTGATGCTTCCTTACCATACCGGCGTACTATTCCATAAATAGATAGTACTGAGAAGTCTTTGTTTTTTTACTACTGTATTTATACAAGACTGGTTGACCTGGTAATTATATTTTATGTAATGAACCAGACCACAGACAAAATACCCAACGTCATTCAAGATGCAGGCGGGGGTTTTAACAGAATAATGAATGTATATCTGTAAAAAAGTGTTCAGTTATTTATCAATGAATGAAATTCATTGGTATTAACACCTTGATAAAATGAGGGATACTAACGCGATTGCGTATTGCGGAGCCGGATAAAATAGGGACTGTTAGTTGATAGTATGAGCCACATAAGCCTTGTGAATCATATCTGTTAATTATCTATACCTTTGTTCATCCAAATTGCAGATTCGTTGGCTGCACCTTGAATGACGTTAGGTATAAATTAAGAGATCCGAAGTCCTTGTTATATTTTTCCCCTGTTTGTTTTACACAACAGGGGGCTTTTTTTAGTGACGGTTACAGCAGTGCGGGAGATGATCGTTAATCATGCCGATGGCCTGCATGAAAGAGTAGCAAATTACAGGTCCGCAAAATTTAAATCCGCGTTTTTTCAGTTCTTTAGCCAATGAGTGGGAAAGCGGGGTATCTGTCGGAATACTGCTGCTGTCAGTGTGCTGATTGACGAGGGGTGTATTATCGACAAAATTCCACAAAAACCGGCTGAAATCTTCCCCTTTTTCCGCCATCGCCAGATAGGCGGCCGCGTTACTGATAATGGCTTTAATTTTCGTGCGCTGGCGGACGATACCCGAGTTCTGCATCAGTCTGTCTACATCATCTTCAGTCATAGCGGCGACCTTGGCCGGATCGAAATTAAAAAAGGCCTGCCGGTAATTTTCCCGTTTTTTCAGAATAATCAGCCAGGAAAGCCCCGCTTGCTGGCCTTCAAGACATATCATTTCAAATAATTTGTGATTATCCCGTTCGGGCACGCCCCATTCATTGTCGTGATAATGAATGTAGAGTGGATCATCGGTAACCCAGGCGCAGCGTACCTGTGAAGCGGCAGATAGTGTCATTTATTTTCTCCGGTGGCGAGAGGCTTCCCTGTAATTTATACTGTATATGCATACATGTAAATGAGGTGTTTACTCTTTTTTCCTCCTGTGCGGAAAAATGATCGGGTAAGCGCTGTCCCGTCAGGCGGTCAGAGGGTATACTGAATGACTTTTATTTTTTTAACTCTCTCGCGTGCGGATCTAACATGCAAAAGTTTGATACCAAAACCTTCCAGGGGCTTATCCTGACATTACAGGATTACTGGGCGCGTCAGGGCTGTACCATTGTTCAACCACTGGACATGGAAGTCGGCGCTGGCACTTCACACCCGATGACGTGCTTAAGAGCCTTAGGGCCGGAGCCAATTGCGGCAGCCTATGTTCAGCCATCCCGTCGTCCGACGGATGGCCGTTACGGGGAAAACCCGAATCGCCTGCAACACTATTATCAGTTTCAGGTCATCATCAAACCGTCACCGGATAATATCCAGGAACTGTACCTCGGCTCACTGAAAGAGCTGGGCATTGACCCGACGGTTCATGATATCCGTTTTGTTGAAGATAACTGGGAAAACCCGACGCTGGGTGCCTGGGGATTAGGCTGGGAAGTCTGGCTGAACGGAATGGAAGTGACTCAGTTTACCTATTTCCAGCAGGTCGGCGGCCTGGAGTGCAAACCGGTTACCGGGGAAGTCACATATGGTCTGGAACGCCTTGCGATGTACATTCAGGGCGTGGACAGTGTCTATGACCTGGTCTGGTGTGACGGTCCTCTGGGTAAAACGACCTATGGCGATATCTATCATCAGAATGAAGTTGAGCAATCCACTTATAACTTTGAATACGCGGATGTGGATTTCTTATTCACCTGTTTTGAACAGTATGAAAAAGAAGCACAGTCGTTGTTAGCGCTGGAAACACCGCTGCCGTTACCGGCTTACGAACGTATTCTGAAAGCCGCTCACTCTTTCAACCTGCTTGATGCGCGAAAAGCGATTTCGGTGACTGAACGTCAGCGCTATATCCTGCGTATCCGTACTCTGACCAAATCCGTTGCAGAAGCCTATTACGCCTCCCGTGAGGCAATGGGCTTTCCGATGTGTAAAAAGAACTGAGAGGCCGTCATGACACAACAGACTTTCCTGGTGGAAATCGGTACCGAAGAGTTACCACCGAAGGCGCTCCGTTCTCTTGCTGAGTCATTTGCAGCGAATTTAACATCTGAACTGGCAGCCGCCAATCTGACACACGGGGATGTGGCATGGTATGCCGCACCACGTCGCTTAGCGGTAAAAATTGCCGCATTAGCAGATTCTGCCGCTGATCGCGAAGTTGAAAAACGCGGTCCTGCCGTTGCGCAGGCATTTGATGCAGAGGGTAAACCAACCAAAGCGGCTGAAGGCTGGGCACGCGGGTGTGGTATTACCGTTGATCAGGCTGAGCGCATGGTCACGGATAAAGGCGAATGGTTACTTTACCGTGCGGTGGAAAAAGGGAATAACGCCAAAGAATTGCTGGCTGATATGGTCAGCCGCGCACTGGCAAAACTGCCTATCCCTAAACTGATGCGCTGGGGTGATAAAGACACGCACTTTGTGCGTCCGGTTCACACCGTGACGTTGCTGATGGGCGCGGATATTATCCCGGGCGAGGTTCTGGGGATTAAATCTGATCGTATTATCCGCGGGCACCGTTTTATGGGTGAGCCGGAATTCACGATTGCTCACGCGGACGAGTATCCGGCTGTGCTGGAAACCCGCGGTAAAGTGATGGCAGATTACGATGCACGTAAAGCCATTATTAAGCGTGATGCGGAAAAAGCGGCACAGGCGCTCGGCGGTGTGGCTGATCTGACTGACAGCTTACTGGAAGAAGTGACCTCACTGGTGGAATGGCCGGTTGTTCTGACAGCGAAATTTGAAGAAAAATTCCTGGCGGTTCCTTCAGAAGCACTGGTTTACACCATGAAAGGTGACCAGAAATATTTCCCGGTGTATGACAAAAGCGGCAAACTGATGCCGAATTTTATTTTTGTCGCCAATATCGAATCCTCTGATCCGGTACAGATTATTTCCGGTAATGAAAAAGTGGTTCGCCCGCGTCTGGCGGATGCGGAATTCTTCTTTAAAACCGACTGCAAAAAACGCCTTGAAGATAATCTGCCGCGCCTGAGTACCGTATTGTTCCAGCAGCAGCTTGGTACTCTGCGTGATAAAACAGATCGTCTGCAAGCTCTTGCCGGCTGGATTGCCGGTCAGATTGGCGCAGATGTTAATCATGCGACCCGTGCCGGCCTGCTGGCAAAATGTGACCTGCTGACCAACATGGTCTTTGAATTCACTGACACGCAAGGTGTGATGGGTATGCACTATGCACGTCACGATGGTGAATCTGAAGATGTGGCTCTGGCGCTGAAAGAGCAGTATCAGCCGCGCTATGCCGGTGATACTTTGCCGTCCACACTGGTTTCTGCTGCGCTGGCGATTGCCGAGAAAATGGATACCCTCGCGGGGATCTTCGGTATTGGTCAGCATCCTAAAGGGGACAAAGACCCGTTTGCTCTGCGCCGTGCTGCGCTGGGTGTGCTGCGTATTATTGTTGAGAAAGGCTATAACCTTGATCTCGATACGCTGACACAGGAAGCGGTTCGTCTGTACGGCGATAAACTGACCAATAAGAATGTGGTCACGGATGTCACTGACTTTATGTTAGGCCGTTTCCGCGCATGGTATCAGGAGCAGGGTTATGCGATTGATACTATCCAGGCGGTCCTGGCGCGTCGTCCTACCCGTCCGGCAGACTTTGATGCCCGTATGAAAGCGGTCACTCACTTCCGTTCTCTGGAAGAGGCGGCGGCACTGGCGGCAGCAAATAAACGTGTGTCTAATATTCTGTCCAAGAGTGATGATGCACTCAATGATGCTGTTCAGGCATCTCTGCTTAATGCTCCGGAAGAGATCCGACTGGCGGCATATGTTATTGATCTGAAAGCACAGCTGACACCGCTGTATGCTGAAGGCAAATATCAGGAAGCACTGACTGAGCTGGCATCACTGCGCGAAGCTGTGGATGCGTTCTTTGATAGTGTGATGGTGATGGATAAGGATGACAATATCCGCCGTAACCGTCTGACCTTATTAAATGAATTACGTAATCTGTTCCTGGAAGTAGCGGATATTTCGCTGTTACAGTAATACGTCACTTTTAATAAGATAAAAAACCCGGTCTGTCTGATGACAGTACCGGGTTTTGTTTTTTACTGAAGTGGATTTTTTATCTCAGCTTCAGATACCGGCACCGGATGTCATTTTATCTGAACCGGTAATTTCCATGGCATCTGAGGACTTATTTCCCTTATTATTAATAACAGCGTGGCCTATTTCGTGTATTTTATGCTTATTATCAATCTGAATATTTCCGTTATTGGTTAACTCACTGTTTTCCAATATTGAATCTGCTGCTGTTGCACGTATATTGCCTTTGCTGCCATTGATCAGGTATGAATTGACCAGATCCATTGTCAGTTGGCTGTTCATATAGCGTTGTTTTTGCGCATTACCAACCGGGCCAACCTCAATGTTGCCATGATTTTTTATGTCGGTGTTATTTGCGCTGATATACATATTATCTGTTTTAATATGGCTATCCTGATTGATAGTCAATTTACTTTTTTGAGTACCACTCGTGCCGGGAAGTGCTTCCAGGCCCCGTACGGTATCCGGTGAATATTTAACTAATTCATGACCGCTGAAAACAGTCAGATTGGGTGTATTTATTTTACTGTCACGGAAAGTAATATTTTCAGCAATAATATTGAGTTTATCCACTGAAGAGAAAGTGTTTTCATTTGTATTGTTAATACGGATATTGCTTTTATGATTTTCATTGTGATAACCAAGCAATACATCATCCTGAGATAATACTATTTTTCCGCCTGCCAGTGTTAATTGATCTGCACCGGAAACACTGCAACCATTACAAGCAATCCCATTAGGATTGGCAATAATAAGATGTGCTTTTTGACCATCTACATGCATGTTACCATTCAGATACGATTTTTGATCCGAAACTACTTCATTAATAATCAGGCCGGCCCCGGCTGTTTGATTATTAAACGTCACACCATTTTTATCAACATTAAATGAATTATAGCTATTATAAGAAACACCGTGATTATTTGCCGGTGCAATATTAATAGTGGTCTGATTGTTCTGAGTAACAACACGGGTTGTATCCGCAGATACCTGATTAACAATAATGCCGTTGTGAGGTGCTGCCAGTGCGAACTGGCTGATTAAAAGTGTACTGCTGATAACGGAGAGTTTAAAAATAGTTTGCATAACCTTTCCCTGGTTCTGATTGATGAGTAAAAACACAAGTACAATAAGTGAAGTAGCAAATGTACGATATAAATTCAGTGGTCATTTTTTGTCAGTTTTACGCATTCTGATAGCAAATAAAAAACATATATTATTACTAATAAGCAGATTGAAAACATCAATTTGGACAATAAACCAGCAAAGCAAAAATAAAGCGTCGGAAAGTAGATATTTTCGGTTTCTTACCTTGACGTTTTACCTTTCCGGCAGTAATATTCGTCCCGCTTCGGCGAGTAGCGCAGCTTGGTAGCGCAACTGGTTTGGGACCAGTGGGTCGTAGGTTCGAATCCTATCTCGCCGACCATATTCAAGAAAAGCCCTGCCTTATGGCAGGGCTTTTTGCTTTCCGGCTTCTGCTGCCACTCTTTTTATCCTTCCGCCTTATTATCTCCCGTAAAATTACGGTGTTTTTTGATATCTCTCTTCTTTTTTTTCCGCTTAACTGGCTGTTCAAAATGGATATATCGTCAAGCGGACTGACATATGATAAAGAAAATAACGGCTGCTATTGCGATAGCAGCCAGTACTTGTGCGTGGAGCACGGAAAATCCCTCGTCTATACCTTCAGCAGAACCTTGCGCCACACTTTCAGCAGTAATTATTGAACAGCGTGAATTGATCGCACCATCTCATCTGGCAGATCAATTCGAACATCAGGTCACAGGACAGTGTCTGACATCCGGGCAAATGGCGGAAGCCATCATGGGGCTGGAATCAGGGATCCATCAGGCGGGTTTTATTACAGCCCTGGTCAGTGTACCGCCGCAAAATGTCAGTGACGGCATACTTGTCGTCAGTTATCAGCCCGGATATTTGAGTGGTTACCGCGATCAGGAGAGCGGAGAATCCCGTTTTGGTCTGAATCTGATTTTTCCGCAGAGAGCAGACAGACAGTTGAATATCCGTGATACGGAACTGGGAATGACTCACCTGAATGAGTTGGCGGGATTGGGGGCGCAGGCAGCAGTTGTGCCTGATCCGGATAAGCCCGGCAGCTCTGTTATTATGGTGTCACAGCAAAAAACACGCAGTTTGAGTGGCAGGCTGGATGTTAACAATCACGGCAGCCCGTCAACCGGTCGCCTGCAAATAAATAACCGGCTCAGTATTGAGAATCCGCTCCGACTGTATGACCGCTTGTTTATTTATACCCTGCGGGATCTGGATAAAAACTATTCAGGCGGAACTAAATTTATCTATGCTCAATACCGGGTACCGTATCAGCACTGGGAATTTACGGCCGGCGGCAGCTACAGTGAGCAGAAACAGCAGTACCCGGTGGTAAACGATACACTGGATTATTTTACCCGCAGCAAAATGCTGGATCTCAGTATTGCCCGCAAACTGCTTCTGACACCAATACATGATATGACGCTCAGCAGCGGGGTATCTGCGGTGACCCGTAGCATCACACTTGCGGGCTCTGCTCTGCAAGCACCTGAACGGCGTTCCGTGTACTGGGATCTTGCGCTGAACCATCGTTATCATCATCCGGTGTTTACCTTGCGGTATCAAATTCAATATAAGCATTCACTGAACCGGTTTGGTGCCATGCCGTTGTCACCTAAAAAAATTAAGCCGACAAGACAGGTTATTGCAGAAACAACACTGACCGTGCCGTTTCGTGGCGGCGGGCAGGCTTTTTATTATGAAGGTATGCTGCGGGGAGTGACTAATGCGGATAAGTCAGACGGAATGGATTACGTCTCATTAGGTGATCGCTACGCTGTACGGGGGTATCCGTTTGCTTACAGCATGAGTGCTGAGCGGGCTATTATCAGCCGGAATGAATTTGTCTGGCAGCAGCCCTTTGTGAACCACAATATATATATCGCGGCAGATGCTGCACAGCCTTATGCGCAAGTCATCGGGATGGCTTCGCCGGACTGGCTGGCGGGAAGTGAGATTGGTATTAAAGGCAGTTATAAATCAGTTGGTTATCAGGTTTTTGCCGGGATACCGCTGATAAAGGCTGATGATATTCGACCGTTTTCTGTTAATGCCGGCTTTTCTGTCAGTCTGAGCTACTGATGAGATCCGTATTTTGCAGAGCGTTTGTTTTCGTGACGTGATAATCCCTCTGTGTATCAGGTGTTACACGGATCATGTATTGCAATGTGATGAAACAGGCAACGTAAAGCACTGGTTCAGGGTGAGCAGGCAAAATAATCGGATAGTAATTAAGCATTCAGTCACAAAAATCGTATAATTTTTGACAGTTGTTTGTTCTGCTCACTTTTTATCAACCGGATTAATTAGCGCGCTAATGTGCGCCAACTCAAACATTTTACCTGTTTTTGTTATAAAACCGTTTAGTTTATGTGCCTTATGTGTTGTCGGGGTCTACAGTCAATAGTATTGACTGCCTGTGTGACAGTTGATTTAGTGAAGAGTCAAAAAATAATAATCAAACTGAAATCTGTGGTACGCACTGCTTTACCGGCCGGGCCGCAGACAAACACAACATACAATGACAGGCGGAGATAACGATGATGAAAGTCGCCAAACGTAAGACAGGATTGATGAAGCTGAGTGTCACACTGATTGCACTGGCAGTGTCTGCAAGTGTTAACGCGGCAGGCACGCTGGTTTTCTGCTCGGAAGGATCACCGGAAGGCTTTAACCCGCAGTTATTTACCTCCGGAACAACCTATGATGCGAGCTCTGTTCCGCTCTACAACCGGCTGGTCGAGTTTAAAGCCGGAACGACAGAACTGGAGCCGGGTCTGGCTGAGTCCTGGGATGTGAGTCCGGATGGTAAAACGTACACATTCCATCTGCGCAAAGGGGTTAAATTCCATACCAGTAAAGAGTTTAAACCAACCCGTGATTTTAATGCTGATGATGTGATTTTCACGTTTGATCGTCAGAAAAATGCGGATAATCCGTACCACAAAGTATCCGGCGGCAGTTATGAATATTTCAGCGGCATGGATATGGATAAAATCATCGAAAAAATCGAGAAAGTCGATGATAACACTGTCCGTTTCCAACTGAGCCGTTCAGAAGCGCCTTTCCTTGCAAACCTCGGAATGGACTTTGCTTCCATTCTCTCTGCTGAATATGCGGATCAGATGCTGAAAGCCGGAACACCGGAAAAAGTGGATCTGAACCCGGTCGGCACCGGTCCGTTTGTATTGCAGCAGTATCAGAAAGATTCCCGCATCCTGTATAAAGCGAATGATGATTACTGGAATGGCCGCCCGCAACTGGATCGCCTGGTGTTCTCTATCACGCCTGATGCCTCTGTCCGCTATGCTAAATTGCAGAAAAACGAATGTCAGGTAATGCCGTACCCGAACCCGGCTGATTTGGATCGCATGCGCGCGGATAACAACATTGTACTGAAAGAGCAGCCGGGCCTGAATGTCGGCTATCTCTCTTATAATGTTGAGAAAAAACCACTGGATAATGTCAAAGTCCGCCAGGCACTGAGCATGGCAGTGAATAAAGACGCCATTATTGACGCGGTTTATCAGGGCGCCGGACAGAAAGCGAAAAACCTGATCCCGCCAACCATGTGGGGCTATAACAAAGACTTACAGGACTATCCGTACGATCCTGAAAAAGCAAAAGCCTTGCTGAAAGAAGCCGGAATGGAAAACGGGTTTGAAATTGACCTGTGGGCAATGCCGGTTCAGCGTCCGTATAACCCGAATGCGCGCCGTATGGCTGAGATGATCCAGGCTGACTGGGCGAAAGTCGGCGTGAAAGCCAAAATTGTTACTTATGAGTGGGGTGAGTACCTCAAGCGTGCGAAAGCGGGCGAACCTCAGACTGTTATGATGGGTTGGACAGGCGATAACGGGGATCCGGATAACTTCTTCGCGACACTCTTCAGCTGTGCCGCGAAAGCGCAGGGATCGAATTACTCGAAATGGTGCGATCAATCCTTTGAAAACATCATCCTGCCGGCGCGTACCACTGCTGATCCGAAAGAGCGCGCCAAGCTGTATGAGCAGGCTCAGGTCGTGATGAAAGAGCAGGAACCGGCGCTGATTGTTGCGCATTCCACAGTGTATGAGCCTGTTCGCAAAGAAGTGAAAGGCTATGTGGTTGATCCACTGGGCAAACATCACTTTGATAAAGTCTCAATCGAAAAATAATAAGTCAGTAATTAGTGTCTCAGGTTCGCCGTCTCTGTAAGGGCGGCGAACCCTGTATCGCACCGCATAGTACGGTCGATGCAGAACATATAATTAAAATAATATTATTCATGGTGTGAGTATAAAGGGGAAGACCCCCCTTTCGTCCGGTCTTTATGACCTGAGCGCTGTCAGCGGGCATTACAAGGGAATCAGGGATATGCTGCAATTTATCCTCCGACGGGTAGGGATGGTTATACCGACATTTATCGGTATCACATTACTGACGTTTATATTTGTTCATCTGATCCCGGGCGACCCGGTCACGATTATGGCGGGTGAGCGCGGAATTTCTCCTGAGCGTCACGCCCAGTTAATGGCGGCTCTCGGATTAGATCAGCCTTACTGGAAACAGTATCTTCATTATATCAATGGTGTCCTGCACGGCGACCTCGGTATCTCATTAAAGAGCCGTCAGCCGGTGTGGGATGAATTTGTTCCCCGTTTTAAAGCCACGCTGGAACTTGCCACCTGCGCCATGATTTTCGCCATCTCCGTCGGTATCCCGGCAGGTGTACTGGCAGCAGTTAAACGCGGTTCGGTGTTTGATCACACCGTTATCGGCATTTCACTGACGGGCTATTCCATGCCGATTTTCTGGTGGGGCATCATGCTTATCATGCTGGTGTCGGTCAATCTTGACCTCACCCCGGTATCGGGAAGGTTGGCAGACAGCGTTTTCCTGGATGACACTCAGCCGCTCACCGGATTTATGCTGATTGATACCCTGGTCTGGGGCGAGGAGGGTGATTTTAAAGATGCCGTGATGCATCTGATTTTGCCGTCCATCGTTCTCGGTACTATTCCGCTGGCGGTGATTGTCCGTATGACGCGCTCTGCCATGCTGGAAGTTCTGGGTGAAGATTATATCCGTACCGCGCGCGCCAAAGGGCTGAGCCGTCTGCGGGTGATTGTGGTGCATGCGCTGCGTAATGCATTGTTACCGGTCGTGACAGTAATTGGCTTACAGGTCGGTGTCATGCTGGCAGGAGCCATTCTGACAGAAACCATTTTCTCCTGGCCCGGTATCGGGCGCTGGCTGATTGATGCACTGCAACGCCGTGACTATCCGGTGGTTCAGGGCGGAGTATTATTGATCGCCATCCTTATCATCCTGGTTAACCTGTGTGTGGATTTACTCTACGGTGTCATTAATCCGCGGATCCGCCACAAAAAATAAGAGGAGCGCACGATGTCTGATTCAACGAACAATGTTGTTACCCGCGCGCCTGAGCCTCTCTCTCCGCTGCGCGAATTCTGGGTTTATTTCAGCCGCAACAAAGGTGCATTAATCGGATTGATTTATATCCTGCTGATGTTACTGATTGCAATTTTTGCCCCGTTGCTTGCCCCGCATCTGCCGGATGAACAGTTCCGTACACATTTATTGCAGCCGCCTGTCTGGCAGGAAGGCGGTTCATGGGAATTTATACTCGGCACTGATGATATCGGAAGGGATATATTGTCCCGCCTGATGTTTGGTGCCCGCCTCTCGCTGCTGGTGGGCTGTCTGGTGGTTGCGCTCTCATTACTTATGGGTGTGGTTGTGGGATTAGTTGCCGGCTATTTCGGCGGCTGGATTGATGCTCTGATCATGCGCATCGTCGATATCATGCTGGCACTGCCGAGCCTGCTGCTGGCGCTGGTGCTGGTGGCTATCTTCGGACCATCGATTGTGAATGCTTCGCTGGCGCTGACCTTTGTTGCACTGCCGCACTATATCCGCCTGACGCGAGCGGCGGTACTGACGGAAGTCAGCCGTGATTATGTCACGGCGTCCGGTGTGGCGGGCGCAGGTGCTGCACGTCAGATGTTTGTGAATATTTTACCGAACTGTCTCGCACCGCTTATTGTGCAGGCGTCTCTGGGTTTTTCCAATGCCATCCTGGATATGGCGGCGTTAGGTTTCTTAGGAATGGGCGCACAACCACCGACACCGGAGTGGGGAACCATGCTCTCCGATGTTTTACAGTTTACGCAAAGCGCCTGGTGGGTGGTGACCTTCCCGGGGCTGGCGATTTTACTGACGGTACTGGCGTTTAACCTGATGGGCGACGGATTACGTGATGCCCTTGATCCTAAGCTGAAGCAGTAGAGGTGCAGACATGGCGTTATTAACAGTTGATAAATTATCTGTTCACTTCGGTGAAAAAGAGATGCCATTCCGCGCCGTTGACCGGATCAGCTATCAGGTTGATGAAGGTCAGGTGCTGGGCATTGTCGGGGAGTCCGGCTCCGGAAAATCCGTCAGTTCACTGGCCATTATGGGATTGATTGATTTTCCCGGTCGTGTGATGGCGGATAATCTGGAATTTGACGGCCGCCACCTGCTGACTATTTCGGAAAAAGAGCGGCGTGAACTGGTGGGATCGGACGTGGCGATGATTTTCCAGGATCCGATGACCAGCCTCAATCCGTGCTATACCGTCGGTTTTCAGATAATGGAAGCCCTGAAAGTGCATCAGGGTGGTAACCGCAAAACCCGGTTACAGCGCACCATTGATTTGCTGCTGCTGGTGGGTATTCCTGATCCGGCATCAAGGCTGGATGTCTATCCGCATCAGTTATCCGGCGGGATGAGCCAGCGGGTGATGATTGCGATGGCAATTGCCTGCCGCCCGAAACTGCTGATTGCCGATGAACCGACAACGGCGCTGGATGTCACTATCCAGGCTCAGATTATTGAGTTATTGCTTGAATTACAGCAGCAGGAAAATATGGCACTGGTGCTTATCACCCATGATCTGGCGCTGGTGGCGGAAGCGGCACACCACATCATTGTGATGTATGCGGGGCAGGTGGTGGAATCCGGTAAAGCATCAGATATTTTCCGTGCGCCCCGGCATCCTTACACCCAGGTACTGTTACGGGCGCTGCCGGAATTTGCGGGCAATAAGAGCCGCCTGGAATCACTGCCGGGCGTCGTGCCCGGTAAGTATGACCGCCCTGACGGGTGTCTGCTGAACCCGCGCTGTCCGTATGCAACAGAGATTTGCCGCACGGAAGAACCGGCACTGCGCACTGTCGGGTCACGTCAGGTGAAATGTCATACACCGCTGGATGATCAAGGGAGACCGGGCCATGAGTGAAATCACGCAACCCCTGCTGCATGTAAAGGATCTGAAAAAACATTATCCGGTGAAGAAAGGCTTTTTTTCAC
This sequence comes from Morganella psychrotolerans, assembly GCF_001676055.1. GTDB lineage: Bacteria > Pseudomonadota > Gammaproteobacteria > Enterobacterales > Enterobacteriaceae > Morganella > Morganella psychrotolerans_B. Next base: position 170,934 of record NZ_LZEX01000043.1, read on the forward strand.
CGGAGCGGATGGTAAAAGCGCTTGACGGCGTCTCATTTGACCTTGCGCGCGGAAAAACGCTGGCGGTTGTGGGGGAATCCGGTTGCGGAAAATCCACCCTGGGGCGTTTGCTGACTATGATTGAGAAACCCACCGGCGGTGAGTTATTTTATCAGGGCCAGAATCTGCTGGTTGAAGACAAACAGGCAGAAAAACTGCGCCGTCAGAAAATCCAGATTGTTTTCCAGAACCCGTACGGCTCACTGAATCCGCGTAAGAAAGTCGGGCAGATCCTGGAAGAACCGCTGGTTATCAATACCTCTCTCAGTGCGGCGCAACGCAAAGAGAAAGTGCTGGCCATGATGGCGAAAGTGGGACTGAAAACAGAGCATTACAGCCGCTATCCGCACATGTTTTCCGGCGGGCAGCGCCAGCGCATTGCTATCGCCCGCGGGCTGATGCTGGAACCCGATGTGGTGATCGCAGATGAACCGGTTTCCGCGTTGGATGTGTCTGTCCGTGCCCAGGTATTGAACCTGATGATGGATTTGCAGGATGAATTAGGTTTATCGTATGTGTTTATTTCTCATGATTTATCTGTCGTGGAGCATATTGCCGATGATGTGATGGTGATGTATCTGGGGCGTTGTGTGGAGAAAGGGACTAAAGCGCAGATTTTTGATAATCCGCGTCATCCGTACACACAGGCACTTCTTTCTGCAACACCGCGTCTGAACCCGGCGCAACGGCGTGAACGGATCAAGCTGACCGGCGAACTGCCCAGCCCGCTGAATCCGCCACCCGGCTGTGCTTTTGCTGCCCGTTGCCGCCATGCATTCAGTACCTGCACACAGTTTCAGCCGCAGTTGAAATCCTATGGCGGACAGCTTATTGCCTGCTTTGCGGTTGACCGGGAAGAGCAGTCAGAAACGATGGAATAAATGCGCTGTTTTACAGCAAATTACAGAAAAACATGTTTTCCTGAAAGGCAAAAGGCGATAATGAGAGGCCTCATTATCGCCTTTACTGTTAACGGAGTGAGATTAGCTCAGCAGAAAGCACAATGATGACGTATAATCACTGCGTACGACGAAAGATGTGATAACTGAATTGCAACGAAAGGCGTGAAATATGCGTGTAAAAGTCAAAAAGTCGCTGACAATTAAGCAGATGTCAGTTGTTGCAGTGGTGACTTTGGTGACTGTCGCACTTTTTATTACCCTTCAGTTATCGCATTTGATACAGCAACGGAAAGATGATTACATCAATCAGCTTTTTAATTCGTCAGTCCAGGTCAGAAAACCGCTGGCAGATGCATTGTTAGGATCTGATTTAAATGAAATCAAATCTATCCTGATAACATTGCGTGCCAGTGGTATTTTAGGTCGGGCAATCGTGATGACGCCGGATAATATTCAGGTTATCAGCCTGGATTTTGCCACATACCGGCCTATTCCGGCTGCAGCAAAAATGATCTTCGGGATCCCGGTTGAAATCCGGGTTCCGCTTTACGCATACGGCGTGGCACATGTTGCAAAACCCCCGCAGGGGTATCTTATTCTTCAGGTGGATGATAACCGGATTTATCGCTTTGCAATGAATACATTGGCTCTGATGGTAACCAGTTATCTGTTACTGGCACTTGTCCTCGTGATCGCGATAAGTTGGTGTATTAACCGCCTGATGGTGCGCCCGTTACGTAATATGGCCCGTGAGCTGAACAGCACTGAGCCGGCAGAAACGCTCAGCTGTTCACCGTATCATGAGGATGATGAGATTGGTTTGTTAGCAAAAGGCTATCAAAATCAGCTTAATAAGCATAAATCAGGGCCATCATGAAAACTTCCCGGTTAGTTTGCTGTCTAAGCTCAGACGAGTCATAAGGACGTCCCGGAAGCCGGTCATTTTTGCCAGCGCATTGTCGCCTGACGTCATATTTATTTCCGGCATCAGTGGTAAACCTCAGAAGAAGGCATACCAGGGATTCATATCAAAAGAGGTTAGTATGCAACGCTCTTATTTACGTGTTTTACTCGGTGGCGTCCTGATTGCAGCCACATCACAGTTACACGCAGAAGCATTACAGCCTGATCCGGCATGGCAGCAGGGAAAGCTGGCAAACGGATTTAACTGGCAACTACTGCAAACCCCGCAGCGTCCGAATGACCGGGTTCAGTTGCGTCTTTCTGTGCAAACCGGTTCGATGATGGAAAAATCCGCTGAAAAAGGGTTTTCTTATCTCATTCCGAAAGTGGTGATGTTTAATAGCCAGAGCCTGAATACGCAGCAGCTTTCTCATTTGCTGAGTAATGCTATTGACCCGAATATGCCGCTGCCGCCGGCTATTGTCTCTTATGACTTCACTTTATATAACCTGAGCCTGCCGAATAATAATCCGGAACTGCTGAAAGAAGCACTGAGCTGGATGGCGGATATATCAGGACACGGTATCTTTAATCAGGATACGGTTGCCGGCGCACTTGCCGCACCAAATTCACCGATTGCCACTTACCCGCCGAATATTAATGACCCTATCTGGAAAGTCCGGATAAAAGGTACCACATTACAGGGTTTTGATCCGTTACCACCGGTTGCGGATAAAATTGATGTGGAAGCACTGAATAATTTTTATCAGCGCTGGTATACGCCGGACATGGTAACGCTGTATGTTGCAGGCCCGGTCGATAAACGTGCGCTGGAAGACGGTATCAATAAAGCATTTTCCGGGCTGGAAGGTAAGCGGCAAACCCCTGTCAGCGTGGCAACACTGCCACCGATGAAGCCCCTGTCTGTCCATGCGGTAAGCGAAAACCAGAAAGAGGATGTTCTGTCGCTGGTCTGGGATCTTAACTGGTCATCAGTCAAGGATTCCGCAGCACTCAACCGCTACTGGCTGAACGATCTGGCCCGTGAAGCACTGTTCGGTGCATTGCAACAGAGCATGGGCAGGAAAAACGAAAAATTCATGGCGATGAATATGGATTGCCGGATGCAATATCAGCGTGCCAGTTGCATGCTGAGTGTGCAGGCGCCGAATGAAAAAATGCCGGCGATTACAGCAGAGCTTGCGGGTGAACTGGCTGTTCTGAAAGAAAAGGGTATTTCCGCCGACAGCTTTAACGGACTGATTGCGCTGAAACAGGCGCAGCTTCAGCAGTTATTTGCTATCTATGCCCGGACAACCACCGATATTCTGATTAACCAGCGTCTGATGTCTCAGCAGAGTAACATCATTGATATTCCGCCGGAGCAGTATCAGCGTCTGCGTCAGTCATTCCTGAACAACCTGACGCCGGATGTTCTGAATGCTGAAATCCATGCAATTTTAGAGCAGGATACCGGGTTTATTTTCACTCAGCCGAAAGGTGAGCCGGAAATGAGCGTGGAGCAGTTACGTGCGCAGTTTGATAAAGTCATGCACCCGGGAAAAGCGGTTGCAGCGGCAGAGAAAGCCGCGTCTGTTGCTGAAAAAGCTGCAGCAGATGCAGAACAGGCTAAAGCGGAACAGGCAGAAAAAGCAGCTGAAGCAGCAGAGAAAGCTGCCGCTGAAAAAACAGCCGCAGAGCAGGCAGGTTTACAGCCGGCAAAGCCTGTTGAGGCACAGGTACCTTTATCTGTCGTCAAACCGGCTGAACCGGAAAAACCGGCTGTCGCACCGGCAAAAAAAGGTGAGCAACCGGGTAATACTGAGCCACCGGCTGCGGATAATACAGGCGCTGATGGCGTCAGCGCCTGAGAATATTACCGGTTTATTTACGGTCAGAAGGGCATCCGCGGATGCCCTTTTTGTTATTTTTTTCCGGTAAATCAGCGCGTTTAATCATCACTCTCACACAGACGGGTTTCCAGCAGATTCATCAGCCACGGGCGGGTATCCCTGCTGTTAACAAACCCGGCAGCAGCAATTTTTTTCTGCGGATGGTAGTAGGCTGCCGTACCCCAGAACCCGAGGTGATACCAGAGTGTCTGCCCTGCTTTTTTTGTGACCATCATACCCGCGCGGTAATCTTCTGCGCCATCGTGCGAACCTTGTTTCAGCATCTCTTCAAGCGTGGCGGGATTGTCAAAAATACGACCTTCAAACAGATGTGCCATAAACATGGCTAAATCTTTTACCGACATAACCAATCCGCCACCACCGTAAAGATCCATTGTCGGGCTGATGGTATCGCCGTCGATATTACCGAGATACTGATGCGCCCGTGGCGGCAGTCCCGCCGGAACCGGCTCATACACTTCCCAGTATGCGGATGTCATTCCCAATGCATCAAAGCGCAGCAACTCGCGGACAGCCTGCGCCAGCGGCAACTGTGTAATGCGTTCGATAATATCTGCCAGTAATAAATAGCCGGTGTCTGAGTAGAGAAAACAGGTGCCGGGCTCCGTCAGCGGATATCCGCGGCGGATATAAAGGCGGATCTGCTCATCCCGCGTCCAGAGGTGAGCGGGGTCGGCAAGCACCTCTTTAATATAGTGGTCGTCTGCATGGTCATACAACCCGGCACTGTGGCTGAGAAGGTGCTGAACTGTGATTGCAGTCAGGTCATAACCTGCGTCTGTCAGCCATTGTGCATATTGCGGGGTGATGAGCGCACCGATAGGGGCATTGAGCGTGAGTTTATTCAGTTCATACAGCCGCAGAATAGCGGCGGCGGTAAATGTTTTGGTATTACTGGCTATCCGGATCGGGGTGTCAGGTGTAACGGGTGTATTGTCTGTTCTGCTCAGACCGCCATGCGCCAGCCCGTCAGGGATTTCGCAACCTTCGCCGGTAAAATACATTGCCGTTGCAAAACCGGCGGGCTGAACATCCTGCAATAAAGCAGACAGATTTTGAGTCGGCATAGTCAGGTCACCTCGATCATTAACAAATCAAAAAATATGTGAGATGACAACAATATGACAGAAATAAAAAGGCGGGAATACCCGCCTCAGGGTGGTACAGACTATTTTTTAGCATCAGCACGCAGTTTTGTTACGGTTTTCCCGCCGACACCCCAGTTGTCTGTTTCCACTTCATCAATAATCACAAAGGTGGATGCCGGATTTTTCCCCAGTACATCAACCAGTAACTGAGTCGCACCTTCAATCAGCTTCTGTTTTTGTTCTTCTGTCGCACCCTCTTTGGTGATGCGGATGTGTACAAACGGCATAGTGGCTCCTGATAATTTTGTGGTTATTATTCCTGAGGATGTTTGCAAGTGTTTGAATATCAGCCTGTAATGATTTATCTCCATCGATAAAGAGGACTGATGTTCTCACCACATCATAGAGTGAAGCAGTGTCAGGTGCGAGTCAATGAAAGAGGAATAGTTGGCAGGGCCGGACGGAGGAAACAGGACGTTTCCCCCGTAAAAAATATCAGACGGTTTTATTTTTTTGAATATCTGTCGCAATCCAGGCCGCAGAAACAAGGATCAGCCGGGCGAAGAAATAAAAGAATGCCATCAACCCGATAACCGAACCAAATGCCGCTCCGGAAGGGGACGCCGCCATATTCGGTAGCAGCCAGGTCATAATTGTTTTCAGGATCTCAAACCCGATAGCCGCCAACAATGTTCCTTTCAGCAGTGACGTCCGGTTCAGTTTCATGCGTGGCAGGAACCAGAAAATCCACATAAACAGCAGGTAGTTTGCCAGAATCGAAATAGTCAGCCCGATAATGGTCCAGACCGGGCGCAGCCACTCAATCGAATCAAGCCCTAAAAATTGTACAATCGTCGCCTGTGCTGAGCCGGCAATCGATGTCAGTGAGAGCGTAATAATCAGGGCGATAAGCAGCCCGATGAGTGCCAGAAAATCCCGCAGGTAGCGCAGGAACATATTTTCTTTGATTTCCATATCCGGCTCCCACTGTTCATGGTACTGCGCGCGTATTGCCATCCGCAGATTACCCACCCAGTTCACTCCGGAATAGAGCGCCAGTGCCAGACCGGTTAACCCGACGGTTGCACGCTGACGGATAGCCGTATCAATACTGCGCTCAATGGTATTTGCGAGTGTCGGATCACTGATGCTGTTGGCAACGCCACGGATAAGTTTTGTCAGCAGTTCCGGATTAAATGCCAGGGCATAACCGGCAGCGGCAAATGACACCATCAGAATCGGGATCATGGATAAAAAGGAAAAATAGGTAATCGCTGCACCAAACTGGCTTCCCATCCGGTCATTAAACCGGGTGGCGGTACGGAGCAGATGAGCGATAAACGGAATATCCCGGATATAATTTCCGGCTTTCACACTCCATTTCAGGGCTTTTTTTCCCTGCTTTATTCCCTCATCAAAATTTTTGCGCAGGGGCTTTATTGATGATGTGTCGTTGCCGTTCTCCGGTATATCATTTTCCCGGGCCATGTATCCTCGCTTGTTCAACAATTGATTCGGTTTAAGTTTACTACATGACAAACCCGATGAACAATTCAGGTTCGCACAGCGGATATAGAGATAAAAACACGATATGTTATATGGTTTTCACGGGCTTAAGAATTTCCCGATTGATTAATGCAGGTAAAAATACTTTATTATCGGCTCCTATTCCTACGCGGGATAAGATTAATCAATATGGCGTAACGATATGTTCACCAAGTGAATAAATAATGTGTATTTATCGGACGTTATTATTTTTATTTTTCTTTTACACTCACACAGAATAAATGGAAATGGCAATCTTTAATAAAAAAACAGGGTATATACTGTTGATGATGCTCGCCGGACTGAGCGCCGGTGGATGTGTGTATAAACCGGATGGCTCGCATTCGCCGGCCAGAGTTATTATTGTATCCAATCAGGTGTGTATTATTATATCTCCTGACGGTGATGAAAAATTAGCCAGGCTGGATATTGATGAAATCGGCAGTGAGAATAAGCGATTGCTGACCCATACATTTACACCGCAGCAGGACGTTATCGGAAAACACCGCTGTGTTTCCACGCTGAATTATCCGTTCAGAAGCGGAAAATCCTATACTGCACTGATTACGGTGGAGTCAGATATTAAGCGCCGCCTTCAGATTACCCCGGTCACCCGTAATTTTGATGTCCGTTTTCAGCTGACTGAGTATTTCGGGCAATTACGGGCAACAGAATACTGAGCAGTCTAGCGTAATACAAGAAGGGCGGTTTTATAATAGTTTGTTATCGGGTATCTGTTTATATAGCGTTTTTTCTGTATGAGAAAACAATATTGAATGTGAATAATCACACAAGGTTGTGCCGGCAGGATAGTCTGGTGCCGGAAAATAATGATATGTATCCGCGGATCTGTATGATTTATCCGCAATGTAATGCGTCAGATTTAAATTGTGACCCGAAGGGTTACAGGCAGCATCCGGATATATTTACGCAGAAATATAATGAAACCCGGCGTGAAATTCAGGCGTTTTACGGCACCTGTTGTGAAACCGGAACGATTCATCCCGGCTCAGTCAATAATCCGTCAGACAGTTGGCTGAGTGTGGTGAAGGGATTGCGCCCGCTGGGACAATTCAGTGTACTGTCACTTTATGACCCGGTTCTTCACGGCTTGTATGACACGCCGGGGCTGGGTATAAAATGTTATCTGAAACAAAATGATATCAATATTTATATCATCCTGGTATATCGTCGTGACAGTGATCAGGGTGAGACAGGTGCGCTGGATTTTATTGCTCTGATGAACGAAAAAAAAGCAATGATGGAAAGTGGTGAAGGAACTCATGAAGAGCGGGTTTATTATTCAGAATATAAGCTCGGGCGCAGGTTCGGAGAATTATTGCATTATGATCCTGAGGATATTCAGCACTATGAAGCAATGATGAAAACCCGGCTGGATTCGCTGAACTCTCCTCAGTAATCAGAGATAGCGCACCCGGTTGGATCGGGTGCGCTGTTATTATTTTAATAATGCGTCCAATTCTGACTGTGCTGTTTTTAATTTTGCTTCAGCCTCTGCCAGTTTGCGTTCCCGTTTGGCGATTTTTGCTTTATCACCTTTATCGATGGCTTTTTGCAAATCTGCTTTTTGTTCTTCAACCTCTTTTTTCCGGTCATTCATTTCGTTGCGGGTATCATTACGCAGGCTGTCCGGTGTACAGTAAGTTTCTACATTCTGCAATGCGCGCTCCAGCCCCTGCACCCGATAAGTATTGCCGTGTGCTTTGGCGTAGCGGATCTGTTCTGTAATTTTGTCTTTTTTAATTTCACAGCCATTCTGCGCACTTATAGCAGATGTACTCATCAGCAGCGCACCCAGTCCGAAAGCCAGAGCCGGCAGGGCGGCAGATTTAAATCGTGTCATATTTACCTCGTGATTAATTCCATTCATCTTTTTATGACCTTTAATATCTTCAACGGTTCATTGTGCATCCGCACTGTATCCGCACAGATGAGGAAAGGGCGTTGGTTCTTTCCTGCAGAAATCAGGTTATACTGAGCAATTAAATTTGTACTGATATTCTTGTTCCGGGTGGTTTACACCCGACCATCTGAGGCCCATGTATGCTTAGTTACCGCCACAGCTTTCACGCCGGCAACCATGCGGATGTGTTAAAGCACACCGTCCAGAGTCTGATCATTGAGTCATTAAAAGAGAAAGACAAACCGTTTTTGTATCTGGATACGCACGCAGGCGCCGGGCGTTATCAGCTCAGTGGTGAGCATGCCGAACGAACCGGCGAATATCTGGAAGGGATAGCCCGGCTCTGGGCACAGGAAGCCTGTCCTGAAGAACTGACCGCCTATCTGGAGGCTGTCAGTGCGCTGAATCCGCGCAAAGAACTGCGTTTTTATCCGGGCTCCCCGCTGATCGCTGCACATTTGCTGCGTGATGAGGACAAACTGAGCCTCAGTGAACTGCACCCGTCTGACTTTCCGCTGCTGCGCAGTGAATTCACCCGTGACTACCGCGCCCGTGTTATCCGCGAAGATGGTTATCAGCAACTGCGCTCGCAATTGCCACCACAGTCCCGCCGTGGTCTGATTCTGATTGATCCGCCGTATGAAATGAAAACGGATTATCAGGATGTGGTCAAAGGGGTTCAGGAAGGTTACCGCCGTTTTGCAACCGGCACTTATGCCATCTGGTATCCGGTTGTGATGCGCCAGCAAATCAAGCGTATGGTAAAAGAGTTTCAGGCAACAGGTATCCGCAAAATCCTGCAAATCGAACTGGCAGTGCGCCCTGACAGTGATCAGCGCGGCATGACAGCCTCCGGCATGATTGTTATCAATCCGCCGTGGAAACTGGAATCACAAATGAAAGCCGTGTTACCGTGGCTGCATAATGTACTGGTGCCGGAAGGCACGGGTCATACCCGGGTTGAATGGATTACGCCGGAATAATTAGTTTCCGTCGCCTTGTATCACACTGCGGCGGGTGTTTATGTATTGACTGATAAATGGAACGAGCCAACTATGAGCAAACATTACGACTATATTGCAATCGGCGGCGGCAGTGCCGGGATTGCCTCTGTGAACCGTGCCTCGATGTACGGGCAGAAATGCGCCCTGATTGAAGCGAAAGCACTCGGCGGTACGTGTGTTAATGTCGGTTGTGTCCCGAAAAAAGTGATGTGGTACGGCGCTCAGATTGCCGAAGCTATCCGCCAGTATGGCCCGGATTACGGATTTGATACCACGGTAAATCACTTTAGCTGGGAAAAACTGCTGGAAAGCCGTTCTGCGTATATCGATCGTATTCACCAGTCCTATGAGCGTGTGTTGGGCAACAATAAAATTGATGTCATAACCGGTTTTGCCCGTTTTAAAGATGCACATACTGTGGAAGTGAACGGCGAAATCTATACTGCGGATCATATCCTGATTGCGACCGGCGGGCGTCCTGTCATGCCGCCATCTGTTCCGGGTGCGGAATACGGTATTAATTCTGATGGTTTCTTTGCGCTGAAAGCTCTGCCCAAGCGTGTGGCGATTGTTGGCGCTGGCTATATTGCTGTTGAGCTGGCAGGTGTTCTGAATGCCCTGGGCAGCGAAGCGCACCTGTTTGTCCGTAAACATGCCCCATTGCGTAATTTTGATCCGCTGATTGTGGAAACGCTGGTGGAAGTCATGAATACGGAAGGCCCGGCGCTGCATACAAATTCTGTACCGAAAGCGGTTGTGAAAAATGCAGACGGCAGCCTGACACTGCAACTGGAAAATGGTCACGAGCAGACAGTGGATTGCCTTATCTGGGCTATCGGACGTGAACCGGCAACGGATAACATTAATCTGGATGTCACCGGTGTGGCGCGCAATGACCGTGGTTTTATTCAGGTGGATAAATTCCAGAATACCTCTGTTCCGGGTGTGTACGCGGTAGGCGATAACACAGGTGCGGTTGAACTGACCCCGGTTGCGGTTGCGGCGGGTCGCCGTCTTTCTGAGCGTCTTTTCAATAATAAGCCGGATGAGCACCTCGATTACAGCAATATCCCGACCGTGGTATTCAGCCACCCTGCAATCGGAACTGTGGGTCTGACAGAGCCGCAGGCGATTGAGCAGTATGGCGCAGATAATGTGACATGCTACAAATCCTCTTTCACCGCAATGTACACCGCGGTGACCAGCCACCGCCAGCCATGTAAAATGAAACTGGTCTGCGCCGGAAAAGACGAAAAAGTCGTCGGTATCCACGGTATCGGCTACGGTATGGATGAAATATTACAGGGCTTCGCGGTAGCACTGAAAATGGGTGCGACCAAAAAAGACTTTGATAATACAGTAGCAATTCACCCGACTGCGGCAGAAGAGTTTGTAACGATGCGGTGATAGCTTAAAAATGTTATAGTTTTGAAATAAATGAAACCGGTTATATGAATAGCATATGACCGGTTTTTTTATTTATGAGGTATAGTTGATACTGTATCTGTGATCAGGAAATTTTTTGATTGGATATAATGTGGTCGGGATATTTATATAAATCCTGAATTTAATAATACACGGAATAATAATAACGTATTTTTTGGTTACAGATTTACGTTAACATTAAGGAATTGACGCTATTATTCATAAAATATTGATTTCGGTGTGTTAGGGTATTTATTATTACTTCTCAGGTTGTCAGGTTTTTTTTAAGTGGTTTGTTATTTAGTACAATTATTCACATGTTCAATAATTGGCTTTTATATAGATACATAGTCGGGATATAAAATATGACAAAAAGGTCTGATATAAGTAGTGGAAGATTAATTTATACCGAAGAACTTGGATGGATAGATACAGGGCATGCAAAAGGTGAAGATGCCTCTATTTTAATGAATGTATTAAACGCCGGAGATTACAGTGCTAAGGAGCCATATTTCAGAGTTAAGTATACACAGTATATGGGAAGAGGACGGGATCATGGAGTCTCAAAAATAACACGATGGAAAGTAAGAAGAGGGTTATCTGATGATGATAAGAAAAGTATTGTTCTTACTATAATGATGTATACCACTCATAAATTTGAATCACTCCAGGGTGAATTCCCTTTCAGTTGGGTAACTGATAGCGGTTATAGTGGCGAGGATTGTATATCTAATTTACTTGGTTTTTATAAAGTGATAAGTGATGTTGATCCTATGAACTATCTGACTATAATCAGTAAAGAAGAAGCATACAGGCTCTGGGATTACTATGGTTCAATAGGTAAGTATAAAAATAAACTGTTCCGACCATTGATATTCCCAGATCCTGATGAATATCCGAATAATGCACGTCCATATTTTGTGTCATTACCTCTGTTTTTAGATACAGTAAAACCAATAAATGATATAAGGACGAGTCAAATTCTGATACATGTAAGAGACAGTACGGGAATTAACATTGGAGTTGAAAGTGAATGGATTAAAATTGAGTAAATTTATTGTGTTACCTCTGTTTGTTTTTTTATTTTTAGCTGCTGCGGTATTTTTATTTTTGCCTGGTAACCGAGAATATACAAAAACAAATATAGTTTATTATAACTTATATACATTTGATGAAGTAAAGGAAATTCCAATGTTATCTGATGTATATCAGATAACTTATGATCCTGTTGACGGAAATTCAAGTGAATTTAATGACATCGTTTTTTTTAATGTAAATTCAAATGAAAACAAAAAGCTATTTGAGTATGTTGAGAGTATTGGGTTTTCTAAGCATTTTGATACAGATAAAATGAAAGAACGATGGGTTAAGGATAATATAAGAATAGATATCATTATCAATGAATCAGAAAAAACCACATCGTTTTTTGTGGAAAAAGACTAAATATTTTATTTTATGCTATAACCCGATGTCCCGGCACAAATATGGTTCCATGAAATACTTTCATATTTTATCGTTATATCTTCATATGCTTGGGCATCTGCATGAGTAAGTGAGTTTGGGTAATGAGCTGATATATTTGTAATGCTGGCTTTTGTAAGCTTTACGGTGTAGTACTTTTCCTGATTCCCATGGGTATTTGTTCTATAAAACTCCAGTTCACATTCCAGTATTTCATTATTAGTTATTGCCACACCTAAAAGGGGAGATGATTTATCTATTGGCTTTGATATAATAACAGGGGAGTGACTAATATTTTGCTCTCTATTTATATCATAATCAAAAGAATAAACATATACTTGGTCTTCATGTCCGTTTTGATATTTATTCCCTATGGAATCATATGTTGAACATCCTTTGGATATGTTTCCCTGAGATGTTCCTTTTATTTTTAAATATATTAAATTCGCCACTATTAACAACCTTATTATATCTGTTGGTTTAAGTCTGATTTGTCGTGCGCTATATTTAATACCTCTAATTCATTGGTGATGCAATTTTTATTTTTATTTGCGTGCCTTAATTTAAAGTTAATGGTATTAACGTATTTACTGATAATAATTCGTTACCTTTCTGATGGGGGCGATTTAGTTTAAACGAAAATATATGTTTATTTATATACAATCACACGGGAAATAATGTTTTGTTTGAGAGTGGGTTCATATTTTTCAATTAGTAATATACCAATATGTTTCATTATATTCCCGGAAGTTTTTCTGCAATCACTTTAAACCACTCGGCAAACCGCTCAGGATGGTTTTTTACTTCTTTATCCAAATCCGGCAGTGAGATCCAGCGTACAGCGGCGACTTCTTCCGGGTTCAGGGCAAACTCTCCGTTATAGTGTCCGGTGAACAGGTGATCATATTCATGCTCAATCAGTGCAGGCGGAACATCTGCACGATAAATAATATGTCCCGCAGCGTGAAGCGGGCAGGTGATCCCCAGCTCTTCCTGTAAACGGCGTTGTGTTGCCTGCGTCAATGTTTCTCCCCGGCGCGGGTGGCTGCAACAGCTGTTTGCCCATAATCCGCCCGAATGGTATTTGGTGAGTGCGCGCTGCTGGAGCAGTAATTCACCGGCGTCATTAAATAAGAACACAGAAAATGCGCGGTGCAGCAGACCAAGCCGGTGAACCCGGAGCTTTTCATCATGCCCGGTAACGGCATCATGCTCATCAACCAGAATCAGTTCGTCACTCATTAAATTATTTATCCGGGAAAAGTATTATAAGAGGGACGTACTTTATCAAATCTGTAAAGGAAAGGTATGTCAAAAATGCCGGAAGGTATTTTCCGGCATTTTATAATTTAGTGGCGGGGATTATTTATTACGGGCAGCCAGGTAATCCTGTAAGGTGCCTTCAGGGTATTTTTTACAGAATTCAACGATTTTCGGTGCTTCTGCGACCCCTTTTTCAGACAGTGCGACAAAGTCACCGCCCGGATATTGTGTATCTTTACTGATAACCCACAGGGCAACAGGTGCCCAGCTTTGCGGGTTTAAATCGACAAACTGTTTGCAGGTCATTTTATCCGGCACCTGGATATCAGCAGGCTCTGCGAGTGCCACAGACGAAAACGCACTTGCTGCAACCAGGCATGCGGTAACAAAATACTTTTTCATAATAAATAAGCCTCATTTTTATTTTCAGGAAACAGAATAAATACGTTTTCAGAATAGATCAAATCCTGTCTTATTCAATATTCCGGATTTTTTAAAATGAAAATAATAATATTAAATGGTTAATTTAAAATAAAAAGCATGTGATACAGAGAAACACTCATATCGGGCCGGCAAACGCCATTTTGTATCAGTCCCGATATGAGTAATGATTACGGATTAAGCGGATTTTCTGTCAGCCAGCGCACAATAAAATCCCGGATGGCAGCTATGTTATTGATATCCAACTGTGGCACTGAAACATCATCCCGGTGAATATCGCAGGCAAATGCAATCACAAATTCATCGAGCAGTGTCTGATACGGGCGATCAACCACATCGCGGTACAGCGCTATTTTCGGTACTGCTTCGCCTTTGAATCCTTCCACCAGGATAAGATCCAACTGTCTGCTGTCAAACCGGGCGGCAAGCTCTGCAAGATCAGGCTCCGCACCGCCGGGTGTTTCCGTCATCAGCGCAAAACGTTCCTGACTGACCACCAGGGTTTGGTACGCGCCGGCTTTGCGCAGCTCGTAACTGTCTTTTCCCGGGGTATCCACATCCATATCGTGATGTGTGTGTTTGACCAGACCAATCCGCAAACCGGCATCCCGCAACAGCGGAATTAGTTTTTTCAGCATGGTTGTTTTGCCGGTGCCGCTGTAAGCGGTGACGGCGAGTAACGGAACAGGGTGGGGTAACTGATGCTGTTTTTCCCATTCACGACACTCTGCAAGGGTATTGAGATTAACGAACTGGTCGGTAGGTGCGTCGAACGTGACGGCTTTTGCGCTGATCATATCCATAAACAGCAATAATTTCCGATCGCCGTTGGTGAGATAATGTCTCAGCGGTTCAGCCAGCGAGCGGTGACACAGGGCAAATGTCGGGTGCGCGCGGGTGGCATCACAGGCGTAGGCGCACAGGGAATCCCCTTTTTGCTGCCAGAGCGTACGGGCAAGATTTTCCGGAAAAACCGGAACATCACACGGCACAAATAATACCCAGTCGTGACGGGCATTTTCTAATCCTGCGAGCATACCGGCAAGCGGTCCCGGAAAATCCGGCAATGTGTCACTGACCACGCGCAGGCCGGTGGCGTGATAAGCCGCGATGTGGCGGTTTGCATTGATAAAAATCTCATCCGCCTGGGGCGCCAGGTGTTTCACACTGTGCTGATAAAGAGGGATCCCGCCCAGTAACACCAGGCCTTTATCTTGTCCCTGCATCCGGGTCGCCCGGCCGCCGGCAAGAATACAGCCGCTGAGTTGCGTCATCATTTTCAATTTCTCTGACTATCTGCGATAAACATTCTGACCTTATCTTAACAATGATTCCGGTATATACCCAACGTCATTCGAATTGCAGGCAGGCGGCAAGCTCCGGCTGAAACTATGTGACCCGGCGGGCTGAGCGCAGCCAACGAACCTGCGGTTTGAATGAATAAGGGTAAAGTGAGCGCGAATATAAATGCAATAGACGCCATAATCGCGGATAATATGTCCGCAGTTATTACAACGCGCCAATATTTACGCATCCTGACAGTCCTGTTCTTTCCGGGACTGCGGATAATTGGTAATGTGTTACGTCTTGCTTATAAGGAATTTATTATGAAATGTCATCGTCTTAATGAAGTTATCGAACTTCTGCACCCTGTCTGGCAGCAGCACTCTGATCTGAATCTGATGCAGATGTTGCAAATGCTGGCAGATGAAGCCGGGTTTGAGGGCGAACTGTCTGATCTGACTGATGATATTCTGATTTACCACCTGAAAATGCGTGGCTCTGATGCAACGGCTGAAATCCCGGGTCTGAAAAAAGATTACGAAGACGATTTTAAAACGGCACTGTTACGTGCGCGCGGCATCATCAAAGAGTAATGCAGACTATCACACCGCCGGTTTTTACCTTTCAGGATTTCCGGCCTGATCGTCTGATAGACAGCCTGAGCCGCTACGGTATCTGGCTGGACTCCGGTTTAACCGAGCTGAACAGCTACGAAAACCGGGTCTATCAGTTTATGGATGAAAACCGCACCCGTTATGTGGTGAAATTTTATCGTCCCGCGCGCTGGAGTGAGCAGCAGATCCGCGAGGAGCATGAGCTGACACTGTCTCTGGTTGACGCCGGGCTGCCGGTTGCCGCTCCGCTGGTGTTTGATGGTGAAACCTTGCTGTCACAGGACGGATATCTGTTTGCGCTCTTTCCGTCGATAGGCGGGCGGGCGTATGAAACGGATAATATAGATCAGCTGGAAAGTACCGGGCGTTTGCTGGGACGACTGCATCAGATTGGACGGGAGCGTGAGTTTCAGTACCGCCCGTCAATTTCACCGCAGGAGTATTTGATAGCACCCCGCGACATCCTGGCTGAGTGTCCGCTTATTCCGAAAAAAGTACGGGATAGTTTTTTACAGGCGCTGGATACACTGATCCGTGAGGTAACTGCGCGCTGGACCGGGGAATGGCAATCAATCCGGTTACACGGCGATTGTCATCCGGGCAATATTTTATGGCGTGATGAGCCGTGGCTGGTCGATTTTGACGATGCCCGTAACGGACCGGCTGTGCAGGATCTCTGGATGTTACTTAATGGCGATAATGACTCTCGCCGTTATCAGTTAGATATTTTGCTGGAGGCGTATCAGGAGTTTTGTGATTTTGATACGCGGGAACTGGCATTAATCGAACCACTGCGCGCTATGCGTATGGTTCACTTTTTATCCTGGGTAGCACGCCGCTGGCAGGATCCCGCTTTTCCGAAAGCTTTTCCATGGATGGCGGATAGTGATTTCTGGTCACAACAGCAGTCACTGATTACTGAACAGATAGCCGTACTGGCGGAACCACCGCTGACGCGTTATCAGCCTTATTGATTTTCAGGAGAAACAATGATGAAGAAATTTTGGTTAGCAATGATGGGATTCGCGATGACATTCAGTGTGTTCGCCTCACCTGTTGCCGGCAAACAGTATACTGAACTTAAAACCCCGGTTGCGAATCAGCCTGAGGTAGTGGAGTTTTTCTCTTTCTACTGCCCGCATTGCTACCAGTTTGAAGAAAATTTCAAAGTGCCGGAAGCTATCAATAAAAATCTGCCGGAAGGCACTAAACATGAGCGCTATCATGTTGATTTCTTAGGCGGCCCTATGGGTCCTGAACTGACTAAAGCCTGGTCTGTGGCGATGGCGATGGGTGTGGAAGATAAAGTCACCCCGATTCTGTTCAAAGGTATTCAGGAAACCGGCACTATCAAAAATGCAAATGATGTGCGTGAGGCTTTCATTCAGGCAGGTATCACCGGCGATGATTATGACGCCGCTGCGAACAGCATT
Source organism: Morganella psychrotolerans (assembly GCF_001676055.1). Taxonomy (GTDB): domain Bacteria; phylum Pseudomonadota; class Gammaproteobacteria; order Enterobacterales; family Enterobacteriaceae; genus Morganella; species Morganella psychrotolerans_B. The sequence goes on from NZ_LZEX01000043.1 coordinate 188,173, forward strand.
TTTGTTAAATCCCTGATTGCCAAGCAGCAGAAAGCAGCCGCTGATTATAAATTACGTGGCGTTCCTGCGGTCTTCGTCAAGGGTAAATACCAGATCAACAATGGTGGTCTGGAAGTAAAAGACGTGACGCAATACGGTAAAGCATTCTCTGACACGGTGAATTATTTACTGAAACAGAAGTAATTTCTGTTCAGGCAGTAAAAATAAGAAGGAAACCGGGCGACCGGTTTCCTTTTCTGCTTACAACGTGCGCGGCATAAAGAACAATGCAAAAATAATACAACAATAATGCAGATAGCAAAAAGGCTATCCACATTAATCAATTGATTAGCACGATAGATTATTTTGCTGTATTAGTTTATAACCTATTGATTTTTTTGAGTGTGATTTTAGTGATCTGCGCTGACAGCCGTGATTTACATAGCATTCATAAATTTATGCACAAAGTTATCCACAGCTTTTCCCTTTTTATGCCACCAGATAAGATATCTTAATCTGATGCATTTCTGAATTTCCGGTGACGGGCAATAATTGTCGTCTAATGCCACGGTCTGTGGCATCCTACCCTCCGGACATTCATTCAATACCGTAAAGGCAATTATGGCTCAGATTGCAGACAACCCGTTGATTTTAGTCGATGGTTCATCCTACCTCTATCGTGCATATCATGCATTTCCGCCCCTGACGAACAGCGCAGGGCAGCCTACCGGCGCCATGTACGGCGTACTGAACATGTTGCGCAGCCTGGTGATGCAGTATGAATCCGGGCATGTGGCAGTCGTGTTTGATGCGAAAGGAAAAACATTCCGCGATGAACTGTTTGAAGACTATAAATCACACCGCCCGCCGATGCCGGACGATCTGCGTGAGCAGATAGCGCCGCTGCATGAAATGGTGGTGGCGATGGGAATGCCGCTGTTGTCTGTCTCTGGTGTTGAAGCGGATGATGTTATCGGTACGCTGGCAAAACAGGCAGCAGCACAGGGCCGCCCTGTGCTTATCAGTACCGGTGATAAAGATATGGCGCAGCTGGTTACGCCGGATATCACGCTCATCAATACCATGAACAACACTATTCTCGGGCCGGAGGAAGTGGAAGCCAAATATGGCGTACCGCCATCGCTGATTATTGATTATCTGGCACTGATGGGTGACTCCTCGGATAATATCCCGGGTGTGCCGGGTGTCGGTGAAAAAACTGCCCAGGCGCTGTTACAGGGCATGGGCAGCCTGGATGATATCTATAAAGATCTGGATAAAATCGCGACACTGAGCTTTCGCGGCGCGAAAACACTGGCACCGAAAATGGAAGCCAATAAAGAGATGGCTTATCTCTCTTACACGCTGGCAACCATCAAAACCGATGTTGAACTTGATCGCACCTGGGACTCTCTGACACTTGCCGAGCCGGATCTGGATAAGCTTCATGCATTATTCACGCAGTATGAATTCAGACGCTGGATAAGTGACCTGGAAAACGGCGGCTGGCTGGCGAAGAAAAGCACGCGCAGCGCTCCATCCAAAGCAGTGGTTACTGCGGCACCTGTACAGCCGGTGGCAGCGGCTCCTGTGGTGGATATCCCGGCGATCAGCAATGAAAACTATGAAACCATTCTCGATGAAGCTGCGCTAACCCGCTGGGCAGACATTCTGCGCAGTGCCGGTGAGTTTGCGTTTGATACTGAAACTGACAGTCTGGATAATCTTTCCGCGCGCCTGGTCGGGATGTCATTTGCCGCCAAAGCAGGACATGCTGCTTATCTGCCGATAGCGCATGATTATCTTGATGCGCCGGATCAGCTCTCTCTTGATCAGGTTCTGGCGGTCATGAAGCCGATTCTGGAAGATGAAAATTTACGCAAAATCGGGCAGAACCTGAAATTTGATCGCGGTATTATGGCGAATTACGGTGTTGAACTGCGCGGGATTGCGTTTGATACCATGCTCGAATCCTATGTGCTCAACAGTGTTGCCGGGCGCCATGATATGGACAGCCTGGCCGATCGCCATCTGAATTATAAAACCACGACATTTGAAGAGATTGCCGGAAAGGGCAAAAAACAGCTGACGTTTAATCAGATCCCGCTGGAAGAAGCTGCCAATTATGCAGCAGAGGATGCGGATATTACGCTTATCCTGCATCAGGCACTCTATCCGCAGCTGGAAGCAGAAAAAACATTGCTGCATGTGTATCGTGATATCGAAATGCCGCTGGTGCCGGTTCTTTCCCGTATGGAGCGCACCGGGGTACTGATTGATTCTTCTGTGCTGGCGGTACAGTCTGTGGAAATTACCGCACGTCTGGATGAACTGGAAAAACAGGCGTTTGCTATTGCCGGTGAAGAATTTAATCTCTCTTCACCAAAGCAGCTGCAAACCATTTTGTTTGAAAAGCTCAGCCTGCCGGTTGTCAAAAAAACACCCGGTGGCGCACCATCAACTAATGAAGAAGTGTTAGAAGAGCTGGCGGATGATCACGAATTGCCGCGTGTGATCCTGGAGCACCGCAGTCTGTCCAAACTGAAAACGACTTATACGGATAAACTGCCGCAGATGGTTGATCCGAAAACCCGCCGTGTTCATACCTCTTACCACCAGGCGGTGACGGCAACCGGGCGCCTCTCTTCCCGTGATCCGAATCTGCAGAATATCCCTGTCAGAACAGATGAAGGCCGCCGTATACGCCAGGCGTTTATTGCCCGTGATGGCTACCGCATCTTGGCGGCGGACTATTCACAGATTGAGCTGCGCATTATGGCGCATCTGTCTCAGGATAAGGGGTTGCTGAAAGCCTTTGCCGAAGGTAAAGATATCCACCGCGCGACTGCTGCAGAGGTGTTTGGTGTGCCGCTGGAGAGTGTGAGCAGCGATCAGCGCCGCAGTGCAAAAGCGATTAACTTCGGGCTGATTTACGGCATGAGCGCCTTTGGTCTGGCGCGTCAGCTCGGTATTGCGCGCAAAGAAGCACAGCGCTATATGGATCTCTATTTTGAGCGCTATCCGGGCGTGCTGGATTATATGGCGCGCACCCGCGAACATGCTGCTGAAAAAGGTTATGTCGAAACTCTCGAAGGGCGTCGTCTGTATCTGCCGGAAATTAATTCCCGCAACGCAATGCGCCGTAAAGCCGCAGAGCGCGAAGCGATCAATGCTCCGATGCAGGGCACCGCAGCCGATATCATCAAAAAAGCCATGATCGCCGTAGATAGCTGGTTGCAGAAAGAAAATACCGATGCCCTGATGATAATGCAGGTACACGATGAATTAGTATTCGAAGTCCGCGAAGATCAGACAGAAAGCATGGCAGAGAAGATAAAAGCACTGATGGAAGCGGCTATGGTGCTGGATGTGCCGTTGAAAGTAGAGGCGGGAGTTGGTCTCAACTGGGACGAAGCCCATTAATTTACGCGTCATCTTTCAATCTGTGGCGGCGTTGCCACAAATTGAAATTTATAGCGTAAAAAGGCTGTGGAATGATAAAAAAACCGGTGCTGATTTCAGCGCCGGTTTTTATTTGTGAAGAGCAACGGAGGTATCAGTTGCTGGTGTCTTCTGCTCTCATTTTCAGGGTCTTTTTTTACTTTCTTTTCAATGCGCTGGCGTTTCATCGGGGAGAGATGATCAATAAACAACATGCCGTTGAGGTGATCTATCTCATGTTGCAGGCAGCCCGCCTGTAATCCTTCGGCTTCCAGGGTGTGTGTCTCACCGCTGATATCCTGGTAACGCACAGTTACCGCCGAGTAGCGCTGTGTTTCTGTGTAACTTTCCGGTAATGACAGACAGCCGTCCATCATCATCATTTCACCGTCACAGTGGATAAACTCCGGGTTGATCAGCGCCATGGGCTGATCACGGTTCTCTGATACATCCACAATAATTACGCGCTGACAAACGCCGACCTGAGGCGCGGCAAGACCAATACCGCGCTCGGCATACATTGTCTCTGTCATATCCGCGACAAATGTTTTCAGTTCATCACCAAAAACAGTGACCGGTTTGGCTGTTTCCCGCAGACAAGGATCAGGAAAATGCCGTAATGTCAGTAATGCCATTGCTAACTCACTAATATAAATAAATTAAATGGAGAGGCTATTCTCCGGATGCGCTCAGACTATCATAACAATGGCCTGAGAAAACGGCACCATTTGTGCTGTTTTGTTGCTATTTTGTGCGGGTGGCTGAATACCACTATAGATCCAGATCGCACTAATGTGTAATTAAATAACATTTGAGCGGTATATGTCAGGATGGTGACTAGCTGAATCGTGAGTAAACTGAAAATAAATTACAAAAAAGGTTTTTTTGCCGGAAGATTTACGGTAAAGTTATTCGCGTAGGGTACAGAGGTAAGATGTTCTATCTTTCAGACCTTTTACTTCACGTAATCGGATTTAGCTGAATATTAGCTGCTCCGGTCAGACATTGATCTGACCGGAGCATTTTTTTTTGTATAAAGAAAAGTACGGGCGGAATGTGTCACCGGAAATAAAGATATCCGGAGTGACTAACAAGCGGCTGTTATGACGAAAGAAAACAGATGGCGTATCAGGTAGCCACCTGTCTGCTGAGTTGTATACCGGGGGATCAGCTTTCTGCTTGCGTGTCGCTGTCCGTCTGCCCGCTGAACCAAAAATCCAGCTTCTGACTTAACTTATCGATACCAATTTTTTTCGGGGCTGAAAAATATTCGACCTGAATATCTCCTGCCTCGTTCAGCTCCGTCAGTGCATCTCTGACTGCCATTAACTGTTTTTTACGTGCGCCACTTGCCAGTTTATCGGCTTTAGTCAGCAGCGCCAGCACCGGAACCTCCATTGCAACCGCCCATTCGATCATCTGCATATCCAGATCTTTCAGGGGATGACGGATATCCATCAGTACCACCAGGCCGCGCAGACAGTCGCGTTTCTGAAGGTATTCACCCAGTGCGGCCTGCCATTTACGTTTCATTGCTTCCGGGACTTCGGCATAACCATAGCCCGGCAGGTCGACAACCCGGCAGCCTTCGCTGACTTCAAACAGGTTGATTAACTGAGTCCGCCCGGGCGTTTTACTTGTCCGTGCGAGACTTTTTTGTTGTGTCAGTGCATTCAGTGCACTTGATTTTCCGGCATTGGAGCGTCCGGCAAACGCCACTTCGATCCCCGAATCTTCCGGTAAATGGCGGATATCCGGTGCGCTGATGACAAAGTGGGTCATATGATAATTGTGCGTTTTAATAGTCAAAATCCGTCTCCTCAGATCGAAAGCGTGACGATTATAGCCTAATGCCTGCCGTTTAAGAACTGCGGCAAACAGATTGCCGGCCGGGTTTATTATCAGAAATGAAAAAGAAATAGCAAACATCCAACACGCAACAGACCCGGATATAAACAAGCACAATGACGTCGCTTTTCCTCTGGCCGGGCGAATATGCCGGATGATTTAAACAATAAAGCGGTATTACTTATTTTACGGCCATGTATATGTCGGATATTTTCTATTTGACATAAGTAGTTAGTTACGAAATATCATTGGTAATATTAAATAAAATCAAAGAAATAGTGATATTGTATCGGTCGGCGGTACTTATGGTTAAAAATAGTGAATGATTTCGTCGTATTTTGATAAATTAATGACAATGAACAGAATATCATCAGTGTAAATACGTGAAAAATCCATGTCATAATCAGTAATATCTATTGTGAAGGTAAATTAAGGTAAATCGGTGGCACTTCCTGTCATTGCCCATTAAAATCGATAAGAACAGTGTCAGCATATTTCGTTGAAAGGAATTTGGAATGTTAAAACGTGTTTTAGTTTCACTTGTGGCGGCTTGTACTCTCAGTGCGTCTTCGCTGGCTTTTGCCGCGGAGCAGACTCATATTCAGTTTGTTACCTCTGCGGGTAATTTTGAAATTGCACTGGATGATGAAAAAGCGCCGGAGACAGTAAAGAATTTCAAACAATATGTTACCGACAAGTTTTATGACGATACAACATTCCATCGTGTTATCCCGGGTTTTATGGTGCAGGGCGGTGGTTTTACTGCGGATCTGACTCAGAAACCAACCCGTCCCCCGGTTAAAAATGAAGCGGATAACGGTTTGCGCAATGTGCGCGGAACGATCTCGATGGCACGTACTGCTGATGTAAACAGCGCAACCAGCCAGTTCTTTATTAATGTGGCGGATAATGCATTTCTGGATCACGGACAGCGCGATTTTGGTTATGCCGTATTTGGTAAGGTTGTGAACGGTATGGATGTCGTTGATAAAATGTCAAAAGTGAAAACCGATAACATAGGTCCTTACCAGAATGTCCCTTCCGTACCGATCAAAATTATCTCTGCAACTATTATAAAATAAACCTTATTTTATCGCAGACTAAGGGGAATATTTCCTGATATTCCCCTTGGAATGAACAGGCTTCCTGATAGTCTGAATATGATGATATCTGCCTCTGCGGGTGCGTGCCGCATTCGGGCTATTTTCTGTGTCCGGCTGTGGTATGATAGCCGACTTCTTGAAGCCGCCGGTGTGATCATGATGATCACAGGGTATTGTCAGCCGGTACCCGGTACCGCAGTTTAAAATAATAAAGACAAGAATATCAGTCGGATATAGATAATCATGCTATTAATTATCGATAATTATGACTCATTTACTTATAACCTGTATCAATACTTCTGTGAGTTAGGTGCAGATGTACAGGTTAAACGAAATGATGCCGTCAGCCTCCGTGACATTGAACAGCTATCGCCCACTCATCTTGTGATTTCGCCCGGCCCGTGTACGCCATCGGACGCCGGTATTTCACTGGATGCCGTCAGCCATTTTGCAGGGGATATTCCGATCCTCGGCGTGTGTCTGGGTCACCAGGCGATTGGCCAGGCATTTGGTGCGCAGGTTGTGAAAGCCCGTAAGGTGATGCATGGCAAAACCACTGCTATCCATCACAATCAGCAAGGTGTATTTAAAGGGCTTAACCGTCCGCTGACGGTTACCCGCTATCATTCTTTGGTTATCGCACCTGAAACACTGCCTGCTTCTTTTGAGGTCACCGCGTGGAGTCTGCATGATGGTAATGTGGATGAAATTATGGGTATCAGACATAAAACGCTGCCAATCGAAGGTGTGCAATTTCACCCGGAAAGTATTCTCAGTGAACAAGGCCATGAGCTGTTGAATAATTTTCTTAAATACTAATCAGTTAGTTCTTATTTTATCCCGGGTTTTGTTTTTTTTATTTATTTGTATTTGATTTTTTATTCATATTTAGTGATTATGTTTTCACTTGTGGATGGATCAGGTATGGAAAGATGACAAAACAAAACCCAGTAACGCGCAGCACCTATGACGATGTCATGCTGCCAATTTATGCACCGGCAGCGTTCATTCCTGTAAAAGGGAAGGGTAGCCGGGTGTGGGATCAGAATGGTACTGAGTATGTGGATTTTGCCGGCGGTATCGCGGTACTGGCGCTGGGACATTGCCATCCGGCGCTGATTGCGGCACTGAAAAGTCAGAGCGAATCTCTCTGGCACGTCAGTAATATCTTCACAAATGAACCGGCACTGACCCTGGCACAGAAGCTGATAAAGCATACGTTTGCGGATCGGGTTTTTTTCGCCAACTCCGGTGCGGAAGCTAACGAAGCCGCATTCAAACTGGCGCGTCATTATGCACTGACCTGCCATCATCCCTATAAAACAAAAATAATTGCCTTTCATCACGGTTTCCACGGCCGGACACTCTTTACGGTGTCTGTCGGCGGGCAGCCTAAATATGCCGATGGTTTCGGACCTAAACCGGCGGATATTATTCATGTGCCTTTTAATGACCTTGATGCTGTCAAAGCGGTGATGGATGACCATACCTGTGCTGTTGTGCTGGAGCCGATTCAGGGCGAGGGCGGAATAACACCGGCAACTCAGGCATTTATGCAGGGGCTGCGGGAGCTGTGTGATAAGCACAAGGCTCTGTTGGTATTTGATGAAGTGCAGAGCGGCATGGGACGCTGCGGGAAACTGTTTGCGTATATGGATTACGGTATCGAGCCGGATATTCTGACCACTGCCAAGGCTCTGGGCGGCGGCTTTCCGATAAGCGCGATGCTGACGAAAGAAACAATTGCACAAGTGATGGGACCCGGAACACACGGCACAACATACGGTGGTAATCCGCTGGCTTGTGCTGTCGGCAATGCGGCATTTGATTTGATCAACGACCCTGCATTACTGGCCGGGGTAAATGAGCGTCATCAATGGTTTGCTGATGCCCTGCAATCACTGAATAAAACCTATCAGGCATTTGGTGAGATCCGCGGCAAAGGTTTGTTGATCGGTGCGGAACTGACCGGTATTTACCGTGAACAATCTAAAATCCTGCTGGGGCTGGCGGCAAAAAATGGTCTGATGCTGCTCAATGCCGGCACAAATGTACTGCGTTTCACGCCGTCACTTATTATTGAAAAAGCGGATGTTGAAGAAGGGATGATACGTCTGGCGAAAACCCTGGCTGATTTTCGGGAAATGCAGTAAATCAGAAAATAAAACAGGCGCAAAATGCGCCTGTTTTGGTGATATGGACAATCCGGATTAACGGGTGCCGTATACCACAATGGTTTTACCGTGTGCAGAGATCAGGTTTTGATCTTCCAGCATTTTCAGAATACGGCCGACTGTTTCGCGGGAACATCCCACAATCTGACCAATTTCCTGACGGGTAATTTTGATCTGCATACCATCCGGGTGCGTCATGGCATCCGGCTGTTTAGCCAGGTTAAGTAACGTCTGAGCAATGCGGCCTGTCACATCAAGGAATGCAAGGTTTCCGACCTTTTCTGATGTCGTTTGCAGGCGGCTTGCCATCTGCGCGGAGAGGCGCATAAGGATATCCGGGTTAACCTGGATAAGCTGGCGGAACTTTTTATAGGAGATTTCTGCAACTTCACAGGGACTTTTTGCCCGTACCCACGCGGTACGTTCCTGTCCTTCCTCAAATAATCCGAGTTCCCCGATGAAATCCCCCTGGTTAAGGTAGGATAAAATCATCTCTTTGCCTTCTTCATCTTTGATAAGCACCGCAACAGAACCTTTTACAATATAGTAGAGTGTTTCTGCTTTCTCACCCTGATGGATAAGGGTGCTTTTTGATGGATATTTGTGGATATGGCAGTGAGACAAAAACCATTCAAGCGTGGGGTCTGTTTGTGGCTTGCCGAGAACCATTCGCGTTATCCTCTGTTGTTAGTTATTGCAAATTGTTGTTTACACTCTGCAATTATATAAAGTCTTAGCTTATCATATTAACTTGCTGAATCTCCGGCAAGTTAGTTTATTAAAATAGTATAATAATCTACATTAAAAGATATTGATCTTAGCCATAGATAAATCCTTGCCGTGTTTTTAGCATAGGAAAGGCGTCCTGTCTTCTACTGTCTCGGTTCAGCATAATAAACTATGAGAGAGATTGCCAGTCCGTGAATGAAAGGGTAGGCTGTCCTCAATTATAATGATGATGAGGATATAAAGATGGAAGCGCGTGTAAAGTGGGTTGAAAACATGACTTTCTTAGGGGAATCCGCCTCAGGACACCAGATTACAATGGATGGTAATGCCGGTGAAAAAGCCCCGAATCCTATGGAGATGGTACTGATGGCAACCGGCGGATGCAGCGCGATTGACGTCGTTTCTATTTTACAAAAAGGCCGTCATCAAGTCATTGATTGTGATGTGAAACTTACCGCAGAGCGCCGTGAGGTTGCACCGCGTTTATTTACACATATTAATCTGCATTTTAGTGTTACCGGGCGTGATTTGAAAGAGAGCACAGTTGAGCGTGCCGTGGAATTATCCGCTGAAAAATACTGTTCGGTCTCATTAATGTTAGGTGAAAGCGTTAACATTACACATAGTTTCGAAGTGAAGAATATTGAATAATTTTTTGAATTATTCTTTTTATTTTTGAGAATAAACCGGGCAATGATAATTACCCGGTTTTTTTATCGCTGATTTATTTGTTTGCCCTGTAATAATTGTTCTGCAAGCGGCGCCATAATTAATTCCATTGCCAGTCCCAATTTTCCGCCCGGGACGACAATGGTATTTGAGGCAGAAATGAATGAACCTTGTAACATTGACAATAAATAGGGGAAATCAATTTTTTTCAGCCCGCGAAAACGGATCACGGTAAAGCTTTCATCCTGTGTCGGGATGGCTTTGGCAGAGAACGGATTTGATGTGTCCACGGTAGGCACCCGCTGGAAATTAATATGGGTACGGGAAAACTGCGGCGTAATATAGTGAATGTAATCATCCATTGAACGCACAACAGAGTCCATTACCGCTTCCCGTGAGTGTCCCCGGTCTGATGTATCGCGGATAAGCTTTTGGATCCATTCCAGATTAACAATCGGGACTACGCCGACCAGTAAATCCACATGACCGGCAATGTTATTCTCCGGCGTAACCACACCACCGTGCAAACCCTCGTAAAACAGCACATCGGTATTTTCCGGCAGTGGCTCGCGCGGGGTAAATGTACCGGGCTGCTGGTTATAAGGTACGGCTTCATCGTATGTGTGTAAGTATTTCCTGCGCTCTCCGGTTCCGTTTTCACCGTACTGGCGGAAAGCGGTTTCTAATTGACCAAAATCATTCGCTTCGGGGCCGAAGTAGCTGATATGGCGGCCCTGTTCCCGTGCTTTACGGATAGCTGAGTCCATTTCCGGGCGGGTGTAGCGGTGAAAGCTGTCCCCTTCCAGGGTTGCCGGTGTTGCACTAAGTTGCTGGAATATCTTCCTGAAAGCCTGACTTGTAGTCGTTGTACCGGCTCCGCTGGAGCCGGTAACAGCAATAATCGGGTGAATCCGGGACATGTGTCAGTTCCTTCGGGCGTATCAGCCGCGGAATTCCGCCGCCGGCATGATATTGAGTGTTTCGTGCAGTTCCGACCAGACAATCACAATCTCGCCGTTTTTCAGTTGATTGCACAGGTCAGCTACTTTATCACTGAGTGACTTCTCATATTCACCGTAATCGGTGCCTTCGCGCAATACAATACTTTCCAGGATATTTTGCAAAGTTTGTGCATCAATCTCCTGCCAGGGAATAATCATTTTGTATCCTTTGCCGCCAGATGAGGAGCCAGCCACTCAGGTATGCGCTCTTCGAGCCACAAGCGGGGATGACGCCAGCTGCCGGTGACAAACCCGACATGCCCGCCGTGTTCAGTCATCTGATACTCCACACACGGCGGCAGCAGAGAGAGATCCGGTACCACTTCCTGTGCCATAAACGGATCATCTTTTGCATGAATGATCAGCATCGGCTTACGGACATCGGGCAGTTTCGGCAGCGCGCTGCACTGACGATAGTAATCTGATGCATCACGGAAGCCGTGGATTGGCGATGTGATCATATCGTCAAATTCCCTGATCCGTTTAATGGCGCGGATATGCAGTAAATTTGTCGGCAACGAGTTAGGGTAACGCACCAGTTTGCGGGTGGCGTTCCGTTTCAGTCCTTTCAGCAGATACCACTGATAAAAACGGGAAAATCCTCTCTCCAGTTTAAATGAGCAGGGCTCCAGCATCAGAGGGGCAGAAACAATAATCCCGGCGTCGACTGCCGCCTGTTCGGCCTCTTCAGCCAGATAACACGCCAGCATATTACCGCCGAGTGAGTAACCGACAGCCCCGGTCGGGACTTTGCCATAGGTTTCCTGTAACCAGTTCAGCATGTAACGGGCATCTTCTGTTTCACCGGAGTGGTAAATACGTCTGGAGCGGTTTGGTTCACCGCTGCACCCGCGAAAATGCATGACAACACCCAGCCAGCCCTGGCGGGCAGCCGCTGCCAGCATCCCGTGAGCGTACGGGCTGCGAAAACTGCCTTCCAGCCCGTGAAAAATCACCAGCCGGGGTTTATGGCGTGCTGTGTCCGGATCTTCGCTCCACGCGAGATCAATAAAATCATCGTCCGGCAGCGTCAGGCGCTGCCAGAATGGTTTTATCATCGGTTTCCGGCGGAAAATCCGGGGCAGCAGTGTTTGCAGGTGCGGATTTGTCGCCCAGGAAATCGGTTCAAAATGACTAGACATAGTTGAATTCGTAATGAAAAAACGTCTCTTGTTTAATTAATAACATACTGATAATTTCGTGGAAAGAAAATGTCCACTTTTGCGCAAGGCTGCAAATGACTACTCATCTTTTACTTTCGCTTTCGGTATTCATGTTTATCGCAGCGGTCACGCCCGGTCCTAATAATATGTTACTGACTGCCTCCGGTGCGCAGTTCGGGATCCGTCGGACACTGATCCTGATGGCGGGTATTATGCTTGGAATGCAGACAGTATTATACCTTTCAGCTTTCGGTGTCGCGGCTATTTTACTTATTTATCCGAAATTGCATACTGCTATGAAAGTTGCCGGCAGTCTTTACCTTCTGTGGCTGGCCAAAAAACTGGCTACCGCACCGTATGAGCATCTTGATAAACCGCAGGTCAGTAAAGCCATCACCTGGTATCAGGGCGCTCTGTTGCAGTTTATTAATCCCAAAGCCTGGCTTATGGGGCTGGGCGCTGTCGGTAGTTACAGCCTGAGCGGTGATGCGTATATGATGTCCGTCGGGGTGATGAGTATTGTGATGATCACCGTGAATCTGGTCGCCGGGTTGCTTTGGATAAGTTTCGGCGCATTTATCGGGCTCTTTCTGCGCAGCCGTAATGCCTGGTTTACCTTTAATATTGTTATGGGATTACTGACGGCGGCATGTGTTCCGTTGATTTGGCTGGAATAATGGGTGCCGGAAACGCTGACATAGTATAGCCCGCAGAACAAAAACAAAAGCTGAACGAAAAATAGACTATGATAACCTGCTGATTATTTCATATGATATCATGAGTTGATATCATATTATTTTGTGGCTAAGTTGGTGTCATTAAATGACATCAACCGGATGCCTAATGATAAAGTTCAGGATGCTGAGTACCCGACACCGTAAAACATTGATTGATGTACTGACGATCCCGCCTAAATCAGGGATCCGGTGGGATGACGTAAGTAACCTGATCGGTCATTTGGGTGGTAAAATTAAGAACGGAAACGGCTCACGGAGAAAATTCATTCTGATGGGGTCAGTTTATCAGACACATCAGCCTCATCCCGGTAATGTAATGGATAAAGGCGCCGTAAGTGGTCTGCGGGAGTGGTTTGAAACTATTATAGGGGTGGAGCATGATTAAAAACACAAATATCATGACTATTGAAGGTCATCCTGCATCTGTGACTTATGAAGATGAAATTAAAGCATTTCGTGGTAAATTTCTGGATATAAACGGATATTGTGATTTTATATCAGACAGTATTGACGGGCTTGAAAAAGAAGGTGCTATTTCACTGGCTGAATTTATTGGAACATGCAAAGAAGAAGGTATTCAGCCTTTTAAAGACGAGGACAAATTAAAAGCGTTTACACTGCGTTATCCTTACCGGCTGGAAGCGCGTCTGAATGCCGTCACCGCGGCACACTCTGTATCAAAGAATCAGTTTATTGTTCAGTTACTGGAGCGGGAACTGGTATCACGATGATTTAACGTAATTATAGCCCGCAGAACAAAAACAAAAGCTGAACGAAAAACAGACCGCACTGCGGTCTGTTTTTGTATACGCATATGAAGGATGCAAGGTAACTAATTCAAATCCACATTTTTACTGCCGAACAGTAAAGTGAGAAGGAAACCTGCCAGATACGCGACCAGCAGACCCGCGACATACACACCCATCCCGGCAAAGATCCCGCTGTTTGATGTCATCAGCGGGATGGCAACCAGCCCGGAAGGCCCGAATACGGTATTCAGGCCGACCGGCAAGCCCATCCAGGCAACCAGCCCGATAAAGAAACCACCTGTTGCGCCGCCGAGACATGCTGTCACAAAGGGTTTCAGACGGGGTAATGTCACGCCGTAAATCAGGGGTTCGCCAATGCCGAGGAAGCCCGGGATAATGGCACCTTTGATTTGTGTGCGCAGCAGTGAATCTTTCTTGGCTTTCATATAGAGCGCGAGTGCCGCCCCCACCTGACCGGCTCCCGCCATCGCAAGGATAGGAAACAGTGAGTTGAATCCCTGTGCATCAACCAGGGCAAAATACACAGGGATAAAGCCCTGATGCACACCAAACATCACCGCTATCAGAAACAGACCGGCTAATACGGCGGTTCCGAACGGGTTTCCGTTGAGATGCGTGAACAGCCATGACATGCCGTCAAACAGATAAACGCCGACCGGCATGATGACGACAAAGGTTACGGCTCCCATAATCAGCAGGGTGATTGCTGATGTCAGAATAATATCAAGATTGGCGGGGATGATTTTCCGGACATTCCGCTCCACCCATGCGCCGAGGATCGCGGCGATCAGTACGCCGATAATATTGCCGCGCGGATCGATAGCATGGCCGAAGAAGGTTTCCATGCCGGAATAGAATCCTTTGGTTACCTGCGGATCATAACCAAATACAAACAGTGCCGCGATGATTGCTCCGTTCACACCGGAGCCGCCAAAGGCTTTTTGCGCGTTGTAACCAATCAGAATACTCAGGAAGGTAAACATCCCCTTACTGAAGAGTTTCATGTAGGCGAGGATTTCGACCAGTGTCTGGTTCGGTGCAACGTTGCCGGTTATCCAGAGCTGCTCACCGAGCGTTGCCAGTCCCAGTAACAGACCAACACCAATAAACCCCGGGATAAGCGGTGTAAAAATGGTGGCAAATTTTGCCAGAAAGCGCTGTACGGGGTTAGTTTGCTTCTCTTTCAGATGCTGTTTTTGCTCTGCGGCTATTTCTTTCAGACTGCGGTTTTCATTACCATTGTCTGAATGATTGCCGGGAGTATATTCATCCAGCTGATGCTGCATCAGTTCTGCGGCGGTTTGTGCTTTGCCCGGTCCCAGGACTATCTGGAACTGTTCGTCACTTTCAATAACACCCAGCACACCCTCAATTTTTTTGATGGCGACCTTGTCTGCGAGCTGTGAGTTGTTCAGTGTCAGGCGCAGACGGGTCATGCAGTTGCCGCTGTGTGCCACATTACCCGGCCCGCCGATGGCAGTCAGGATCTGTACAATTGTTGATTGCGTGATTTTTGCCATGGTTATTACCTTGTGTTAAGCGTGTGCCGTACCGGCGAGAGCATCACGGATAAATCCCTGATTCTGCGCCAGCAGGGCGGTGGCATCACCGGCACTCAGGTGCGCCAGGATCATAACAATGGCGGTTTTGCAGTGTCCGTTACAGGCGGATAACGCCTGCTCTGCCGTCTCTCTGTCGCATTCCGTTGCTGCCATCACAATACGTTTTTGCCGTTCAACCAGTTTGGCGTTAGTCGCTTCAACATCCACCATCAGGTTGCCGTACACTTTGCCGGAGCGGATCATCGCCCCTGTGGTGATCATATTGAGCACCAGTTTCTGAGCGGTTCCCGCTTTCATCCGCGAGGAGCCGGTGACGACTTCCGCGCCGACAACCGGGGTTATCGCGATATCTGCCAGGCGGCTCATTTCACTGTCCGGGTTGCAACTGATTGCTGCCACGGTTGCGCCGAGAGAACGCGCGTATTCCATACCGCCCAGCACATACGGAGTTCGTCCGCTGGCAGCTATCCCGGTCAGAATATCGTTCTTATTGAAATTCAGTGCTTTTAAGTCACTGACAGCCAGTTCGCGGTTATCTTCCGCATTCTCAACGGCTTTTAAGATAGCTTTGTGCCCGCCGGCAATCAGACCGACGACAAGTTCCGCCGGAGTGCCGAACGTCGGCGGACACTCGCTGGCGTCAAGAATACCGAGCCGCCCGGAGGTTCCCGCACCCATATAGATAAGGCGTCCGCCACGGCGGAAAGCATCAGCGACCGCATCCACCAATTGTGCGACCTGCGGCAGTGTTTTTTCCACGGCCAGTGCCACGGACTGGTCTTCGCGGTTGATGACCCGCAGCATGTCAAGGTTGGCAGGCTGTCGATGTCTGCACTGGCGGGGTTGCGGCTTTCGGTAACAAGTGTGGTTAAGTCAATCTTCATAGGTAATCCTTTAAACCAGATATAATCTGCATGCTAAGGAATTAAATATTCTTTTTATGTGAGGATTATCACAGGCTAATCTATTCTCCTGTGATGGTATGTGAGGAATATTTCTATGATATTTAACCTATTTTTTTAATTATTATATTGAATTTAATTATATTTATCTTTTTTATAACAAATTATTCCTGAGGGATAATTTAACTGCACAGATATAAATAATTTATTCTTTCATGGCGGTTTTCCGGACGGAGACAGTAAAAACAGATGGCTACCCTGACAAAAATCAGCTGGGCAAGACCCGAGCTGGCGACAAATCAGCAATATATTGCTGATTTTATTCTGGCGCAGCCGGAAATGACGGTAACGCTCTCCTCCCAGGCATTGGCAGAGCGTGTGGGCGTCAGTCAGTCCGCCATTGTAAAATTCAGCCAGAAGATGGGTTTTAAGGGATTTCCGGCACTGAAAATGGCGATCAGTGAAGAGATCGGACGCAACCGGGTGTTGGCGGTAAATCAGCAAAATGCCCTGCATAACCGGATCGAAACACATGATTCACTGTTGGTTATTTCACAAAAGCTGGCACAGGAAAAACAAAATTCAATTGCGGAAACCACGCGGCGTCTTGATTTTGAACAGGTTGCTCATATTGTTGCGTGTCTGGATACTGCCCGCTGCATTCAGGTTGCCGGGATCGGCGGTTCCGGTCTTACGGCAAAAGATCTGGCGTATAAACTCCAGAAAATCGGGCTGATGACACTGGCGGAAGCCGATCACCATGTGCAGATTGCCTTTTCCCAGACGCTGACCGAAAAGGATGTGCTGGTGGTGCTCTCTTTCAGCGGAAAGCGCAGGGATATGCTGGTAACGGCGGCAACGGCTAAAAAACAGAATGCAACACTGATTGCTATTACCGGTAACCGGCTGTCCCCGCTGGCAAAAATGGCTGATTACGTACTGGAAACCGTTGCTGAAGAAAATGAATGGCGCAGCTCATCCATTTCATCGAGGACGGCGCAGAATACAGTGACAGATTTATTGTTTATGGCGCTGTTACAGCGGCGGGAGGAGCAGGCGCGGCAGTTGGTGAACAATGCGCGAACCATGATTAACAGCCTGGATGGCTGATAAAAGAGGCGGTACATGACTGTACCGCCTGGATATTTATGGATTTTCTAATGCCTGCGTCATGGCTTCGAGGTTTTCCTGTATCTCCATCCACGCCATTTCGGTCTCTTCAAGCTCAGCTTTGAGCTGCATTTGCTCCTGAAGACAGGTTGTCAGTTCGGCTTTGCGCGCCTGGTCATACAACCCGCTGTCGCTGAGTTTTTCTTCAACCGCGGCAATGGCATCAGATAACCGGCTCATGGTTTTTTCCAGTTTTTCTGATTGCTTACGCAGTGGCTGAGTCTGCTGACGAAACTCTGCTTCGCGGCGTTTCTGTTCTTTACGATCCTGCGCCGTGACTGTGGTTTTCTCTTCATCAGCATCACCGGTCACTGCTTCTGTTGTCTGGCGCTGTTGCTTTTGGCTGCCGGCCAGCCAGCGCTGGTAATCATCCAGGTCGCCGTCAAATTGTTCAACCTGACCATCATGCACCAGATAGAGATCATCTGTTGTTGAGCGCAGTAAATGACGATCATGGGAAACCACCACGATCGCACCTTCAAATTCGATCAGTGCTTCTGTCAGTGCCTGGCGCATATCCAGATCAAGGTGGTTGGTCGGTTCATCGAGCAGTAACAGATTCGGGCGCTGCCAGACAATCATCGCCAGTACCAGGCGTGCTTTTTCACCACCGGAGAAACGGGCGGTGACATCGGTTACCTGGTCGCCTTTGTACCCGAAGCCGCCGAGGTAATCACGCAATTGCTGTTCTGTTTTTTCCGGCGCGAGGCGCACCATGTGTTGCAGCGGGGATTCATCTGCGCGTAAGAATTCCAGTTGATGCTGCGCGAAGTAGCCGAGCTTAATTCCTTTCGCCAGCCCGATTTCACCGTGCAGCGGTTTTAATTCCCCTGCCAGCATTTTTATCAGTGTGGATTTACCCGCACCGTTACGCCCCAGCAAACCAATGCGCGAGCCCGGCACCAGGTTGAGTTTAATAGCATCGAGAATTATTTTGTCGCCATATCCTGCGGTGACTTTTTCCATTTTCAGTAATGGATTTGGCAGGGTTTCCGGCGGGCGGAAGCTGAAATGAAACGGGTTATCCACCAGCGCGGGCGCGATTTTTTCCATCCGCTCCAGCATTTTTATCCGGCTTTGTGCCTGCTTGGCTTTTGTTGCCTGTGCGCGGAAACGATCCACATAGTGTTGCAGATGTGCGCGACGCAGTTGCTGGCTCTCATACTGAGCCTGCTGCTGGGACATTTTTTCAGCGCGCTGCAATTCAAATGAGGAGTAGTTTCCGGTATATTCAAATAGGGTATCCTGCTCAATATGCAGGACTTTATCAATGATCGGATCTAGAAAATCACGGTCATGAGAGATAAGAATTAAGGTGCCGGGATAACTTTTCAGCCATTTTTCCAGCCAGATCACGGCATCGAGATCCAGGTGGTTGGTTGGCTCATCCAGCAGCAGCAGATCCGAGCGGCAGATAAGTGCCTGCGCCAGATTCAGACGCATCCGCCAGCCGCCCGAGAATGCACGGACAGGGGTTTCGAGCTGTTCCTGTGAAAAGCCCAGCCCGCTGAGCAGCGTGGCTGCGCGTGCGCGGATAGTCCAGGCGTCCAGCGTATCAAGCTGACCGTGGATCAGGGCAATCTCATGACCATCATTTTGTTCATTCGCCTGATGCAGTTTTGCTTCGAGTGCGCGGAATTCACGATCCCCGTCAATCACATAATCAATCGCCGGGACATCCAGAGCCGGTGTTTCCTGGTTAACCCAGGCAAGTGACCAGTTGCCGGGAAAAGTGACACTGCCGGCTTCTGCCTGCAATTCGCCTTTCAGCAGTGCCAGCAGGGTGGATTTACCGCAACCATTTTTTCCCACTAATCCGACTTTGTGTCCGGGATTGATGGTAGCCGTTGCGTTATCGAGTAAAACCCGGACTCCGCGGCGGACTTGAAGTGAAGAGAAAACAATCATAAATATCGATAGGGTACGCAATTGAGAGTAAAATTAATGTAATTCGTGCGTTGTCGGCAGCAAATCACCCGGCAGCAGGCGTGGAGGTATCGTTGCAGCAGGCATAGTAGCGAAAATCACAGCAATTCTCACGCGTTTAAGAGGAAGTGATGACAAATAATCCGACTATATTACTGCTTTATGCCCATCCGGAGCCGCATCACTCCATCGCAAACAAGGCGCTGATTAGCGGTGCGTCTGAACTGGAACATGTCACGGTTCATGACCTTTACGGTGCCTATCCGGATTTTTTTATTGATATCCGCCATGAGCAGGCATTGCTCAGTCAGCACGATATCATCGTATTTCAGCACCCGCTGTATACTTACAGTTGCCCTGCATTGCTGAAAGAGTGGTTTGACCGCGTTCTCACCCGTGATTTTTCCGGTGAGCAGGGCGGAAAGCAATTATCAGGCAAATACTGGCGCCAGGTTATCACCACCGGCGAGCCGTCAGATGCCTATCAGCCCGGCGGTTATAATCGTTTTCCGCTGAGTGATTTGCTGCGTCCCTTCGAACTGACCGCATCGATGTGTGAAATGCACTGGCTGGCACCGGTTGTTATCTATGAGGCGCGCCGCCAGGGAAAAGCGGTATTGCATGAACAGACTCAGGCCTGGTGTGACTGGCTCCGTACCCCGCAACTGACAGGAGGGCGCACGAATGACGATGGATGACGGCAACTTACTGCATGCCGGGATTATTTTTCTGGCGGCAGCAGTCATTATGGTGCCCGTGGCACAACGGCTGCGCATCGGCGCTGTTCTGGGGTATTTGCTGGCGGGGATAGCTATCGGTCCGTGGGGGCTGGGTTTTATTAAGAACGTTAATGAACTGCTGCACTTCTCAGAACTGGGTGTGGTTTTCCTTATGTTTCTTATCGGGCTGGAACTGAACCCGCGTGAGTTATGGAAACTGCGGCGCTCTATTTTCGGCACCGGGACGGCGCAGGTTGTTTTCTCCGCACTGATCCTGGGTATTTTGCTGTATCTGACCGATTTCTCCTGGCAGGCGGCAGTCGTCGGCGGTCTGGGAATGGCGATGTCATCCACCGCGATGGCATTACAGCTGATGGATGAAAAAGGCATGACCAACAATGAGAGTGGTCAGCTGGGTTTTTCTGTATTGCTGTTTCAGGATATGGCGGTGATCCCCATTCTGGCGGTTATTCCGCTGCTGGGCGGGGAAGCAGCGGGCAGTGACTGGTATCGCATCGGTATAAAAATCCTGGCTTTCGCCGGACTGTTGGTCGGCGGGCGTTATCTGCTGCGTCCGTTGTTCCGGTTGGTGGTAAAATCGGGTGTCAGTGAAGTGTTTACCGCGGCGTCACTGCTGGTGGTTATCGGGTCGGCGGTGTTTATGGAGCAGCTCGGGTTTTCCATGGCGCTCGGTACATTTATCGCGGGGGTGATGCTGGCGGATACGGAATATCGTCATGAACTGGAGATCACCATTGAGCCGTTTAAAGGTCTGTTGCTGGGGATGTTTTTTATCTCTGTCGGGATGTCGCTGAATATCGGTGTGTTGTGGCAATATCTCCCGCAAATTTTGCTGGGTGTGATTGTGCTGGTGAGTGTCAAAATGCTGGTGCTGTATGTGCTGGCACGCCTCAGTTGCCGGCGGAGCGGGCGCCTGCAATTTGCCGGGGTGCTGAGCCAGGGCGGGGAATTTGCGTTTGTGCTCTTTTCCGCCGCACTGGCGAGCCGTGTGATTACAGATCACCAGATGGCACTGCTGCTGGTGGTGGTTACGCTCTCCATGATGACCACGCCGTTGCTGATGCAGGGAATCGATGTGATCCTGGCGCGTCGTTACAATGCGGGCGCGGGCACAGACGAAACACCGTTTGTGGAGGATAATCATCCGCATGTGATTCTGGTTGGTTTCGGGCGGATGGGGCAGGTTGTCGGCCGCCTGCTGATGGCAAATAAAATCCACCCGACCGTGCTGGAAAAAGATGTCAGTGCGGTCAGCGCCATGCGCCGCTATGGTTATAAAGTGTATTACGGTGATGCCACTGAGCTCGCATTATTGCGCTCCGCCGGTGCAGAAAATGCAAAAATCATTGTGCTTACCTGTGATAAACCGGAAGACACCATGGCGATTGTGCAACTGTGTCAGGAACATTTCCCGCACCTGCAAATTATTGCACGTGCCAGGGGACGGGTCGAGGCACATGAGCTGTTACAGCATGGTGTGACGCAGTTCAGCCGTGAGACATTTTCCTCGGCATTGGAACTGGCTCGCAAAGCCCTGACCGGGCTGGGTGTCCATCCGGCAGAAGCTTACCGGGCGCAGCAGTTATTCCGCCGTCTGGATATGCAGTTGCTGCGTGAGCTTATCCCGCAGGCAGAGGAAGAGATCGCGCATGTTTCCCGTGTGAAAGAAGCCCGCCGCGAGCTGGAAAATTTGTTCAGCAATGAAATGAAGCGGGAACAAGGTCAGCCGGACGGCTGGAACAGTATTGATGACTCTCCGGGCAAAGCACGGACAGATGACAGGAGCGGAGTGTGAAAAATCGTAAACGGTTTATTGCAGGGGCTGTATGCCCTGAGTGTCAGGCAGCGGATACCCTGGCGATGTGGCGTGAGGACAGTGTGGATGTGGTGCAGTGTGTGCAGTGCGGGCACATGCAGAGGCAGACAGATGCCCGTGTTGACCCTCATGTGCGCAAAGATGAACAGGTTATTGGTATTTTCACGCCGCAGGAATAATGAGCAGCCATTTTTCTGACAGAATTTGGGGGAATTTGTCCCAAAACAGATACAGTGCCCGGAAATTCCGCTACAATCGGCGCGTTAATTAAAATTTATCCCCGCAGATGTAGGAGATACCATGAAAGTAGCAACAGACCTGGTGGTGAGCTTAGCTTACCAGGTAAGAACAGAAGACGGCGTATTAGTTGATGAGTCTCCGGCAAGTGCTCCGTTAGACTATCTGCACGGTCGCGGCTCGCTGATCAGCGGGCTGGAAAGTGCACTGGAAGGCCGTATTGCCGGTGATGTTTTTGATGTTGATGTAGGCGCAAATGACGCTTACGGTCAGTATGATGAAAACCTGGTACAGCGCGTTCCGAAAGATGTCTTTATGGGCGTTGAAGAGCTGGAAGTCGGCATGCGTTTCCTGGCTGATACCGATATGGGTCCTGTGCCGGTTGAAATCACCGGTGTTGAAGGCGACGAAGTTATCGTTGACGGAAACCATATGCTGGCAGGTCAGAACCTGAAATTCCACGTCGAAGTGATCGGTGTGCGTGAAGCAACAGCAGAAGAGCTGGAGCACGGACATGTTCACGGCGAAGGCGAAGAAGGCGGTTGCTGCGGTGGTCACGGTCACGGTGAAGAGGGCGGTTGCTGCGGCGGCGGTCATCACGGCCACGATCATGGCGAAGAGGGCGGTTGTTGCGGCGGCGGTCATCATGACCACGATCACGACCACGACCACGATCATAAACATGGCGAAGAAGGCGGTTGCTGTGGCGGTGGTCAGGGTAAAGGCCACGGTAAAGGTCACGGTAACGGCGGTTGTGGTTGTCACTGATAACCCGCGGCTGAGCCGGATAAAAAAAGCGCACTCTGATGCGCTTTTTTTCTGCCTGTCACTTACTCAGTAGTGCGGTGGCGGAACTTCTTCCGACAGTGGCGCAACATTTGAGCCGGGCGTTGCTTTCAGGCGTTCACTCAGCAGGCGGAGCGTTTCATTCAGCCGGGTGATATCCATCTGTTGCTGCGTGACGACCTGGTTCAGCTCCTCAATGGTAAGATCCTGAAAAGCCGTTTTGGTCTCAAGCTGTTCGAGGCGCTGTTCTAATTCGTGAAAATCCATGGAGTTTCTCCTGTCTGAGGCGGTGCCGACTGTGTAAAAATATGTAATATCCCTGTGAAATACGCTTACTGTGAGTGGATATCTTTTATTGGGGGGTTACTATGAAACCTCTTTTTGCTAAGGTTGTCTCAGCATCACAACACTGTGACATTATGATGTCGCCCGGTGGCGGCTGCAACTACTCTCTGGCGTGTTTCGCTAAGCGGTACTTCTTGCAATTGTTGCAAAATTGATTGGAGAAAAGGATGAAATCATTGTTTAAAGCGACTGTTGTCGCAACTTCGCTGGCGATGACACTAGGTATGTCGCAGGCTTATGCGGATACCGCACCCAAAAAAGAAGAAGTAAAACTTAACAGCGCATTTAAAACAGCAGGTCAGCAGAATGCTTATGCTCTGGGCGCATCCCTGGGCCGTTATATGGAAAATGCACTGAGTGAACAAAAAGCTATTGGTCTGGATCTTGATCGCGACCAGATGATGGCGGGTGTTCAGGATGCATTTAACGATAAAAGCAAATTGAGTGATGAAGAAATTAATCAGACTCTGCGTGGTTTCGAAGAGCAGGTGAAAGGTGCTGCTCAGGAAAAAATGGCACGTGAGGGATCAGAAAATAAAGCGGCCGGTGATAAATACCGCGCAGCATTTGCCAAAGAAAAAGGCGTAGTGAAAACCAAAACCGGTCTGCTGTATAAAACAGAAAAAGAAGGTAATGGTGCATCACCGAAAGAGACTGATACCGTTGTTGTCCATTACAAAGGGACGTTAATTGACGGCACCCAGTTTGACAGCTCTTATGATCGCAAAGACCCGCTGACTATCCGCCTGGACAGCGTGATTAAAGGCTGGACTGAAGGACTGAAGCAGATGAAGAAAGGCGGCAAAGCGCAATTCGTCATTCCGCCGGAGTTAGCTTACGGTACTGATGGTGTCCCGGGGATCCCTGCGAACGCCACACTGATTTTTGATGTTGAGTTACTGGATATCAAACCTGCATCAAAATAAGTATTCCGGTTTCAATCGTCATTTTGTAAGAAATCCGCACATTATTGTGCGGGTTTTTGTTTCTGATATACCTTATTCATTCAAACTACAGGTTTATTGGCCGGATCCTGAATGAATAAGGGTATACATCCCCGTTTCATGAAATATTTGCAAGACCTTTAGTTTTTTTTTATATTTTTTACCAGAATTTGATCACCTCAGGCGCAAAACTGTCTGTTTTTCGCTATAACACTATAGTGGGTATCTGTGCAGTACGGGAAACTCGTCATTTGCCGCCTTCCTGCACCCGGACAAATTCGGGTATATAATTTATAACATGTTGACAGGGTAATCCTCCTCCAGCGGTGAAAGATTACAGATGAGTAAAACCAACGACGTTCACACGTTACAAAGAGTGGTGTATTAAATGTCTAACCCAGTATTATTTAATGACAATGATTCGGATTACATCGTAAATCATCCGTTTACTGAAACGGACTATGAAATCCTGAAATCCTATGAAGCAGCTGTTGATGGCCTCGCGCTACTCATCGGTGAGCACTGTGAAATCGTTCTCCACTCTCTGGAAGACCTGAAGCGCTCAGCGGTGAAGATCGCAAACGGCCATCATACCGGACGCAAAGTCGGTTCTCCGATAACGGATCTTGCTCTGCGTATGCTTCATGATATTACCGATGAAGATTGCAGCACGTCAAAAGCGTATTTTACACGGGCAAAAACCGGCGCGCTGATGAAATCGCTGACTATTGCTATCCGAAATAAATCCCGTCGTATCATCGGGTTACTATGCATTAATATGAACCTGGATGTTCCGTTCTCACAAATTGTGCAGACGTTTATGCCAAAAGAACTGGCAGAAGAAACATCCAACGTGAACTTTGCTTCTTCTGTTGAAGACCTGGTTGCCCAGACGCTGGAACAGACCATCGAAGAGGTCAATGCTGACCGTAACGTGGCGAATAATGCAAAGAACAAACAAGTTGTGCTGAATCTGTATGAAAAAGGAATATTCGATATTAAAGATGCCATCAACCTTGTTGCGTTGCGTCTGAATATTTCCAAGCACACCGTTTATCTGTACATCCGTCAGTTTAAAAACGGCGAGTAAGGCGCACAGACAAAATGACTCCGCTATCTTACTGCCTGCTGGTTACCGGTCCGGCTTACGGTACACAGCGCGCCGGCAGCGCATTATTGTTTGCGCAGCATCTTCTGGCGGCGGGACACCGCATTCAGTGTGTGTTTTTTTATCGCGAAGGGGTCAGTAATGCTAATGAGCTGACCTCACCGGCGAATGATGAAACCGACATGGTGCGCCGGTGGCAGCAGCTTGCCGCACAAGGGCAGTTTACACTGTCCGTCTGTGTGGCGGCAGCGCTGCGTCGTGGTGTGACAGATGAAGCGCAGGCACAATCTCAGGCACTGGCCGGCGCTAACATTGCCGGTGGATTTGCACTCAGTGGCCTGGGGACACTGGCGGAAGCGATGATAACTTGTGATCGCGTGATCCAGTTTTAAGGAGAGCCGGTGAAACGTATTGCGTTTGTTTTCAAAAATGCACCTCACGGCAGCAGTGGTGGCAGGGAAGGACTGGATGCTTTGCTGGCAACCAGTAATTATACTGAGCAGGTTGCTGCTTTTTTTGTCTCTGACGGTGTCTGGCAATTATTACCCGACCAACAGCCTGAGCAGATCCTGGCCCGCGACTATATAGCGACATTCAAAGTGCTGCCGCTCTATGATATCGATGAGTATTATGTGTGTGCTGAGGATATGGCTGCCCGCGGATTATCACCGGAAACGCCGTATATTCTTCCGGTAACCTGTCTGGATTCAGCAGAGTTTGCCCGCAAACTGGCGACATTCGATATCGTTCTGTCATTTTGATCTACTTACGGTGAGCAAGATGCTATATACTGTCAGCCAATCGCCATTTCGTACTGATATTCAATCATTACTGAATTTGTTGTCCCCCGGGGATGACATCCTGTTTACCGAAGATGGCGTAATAGCAGCAACGAACGAAAATCCGTTGTTGCCGGCGCTTATTCAGTCGGGTCATATTCCCTGTGTGCTGCGGGAGGATGCGCAAGCACGCGGTTTATTACCGTACCTCTCCGGCAAAGTAAGAATCATAGACTATAATGGTTTTATTGAACTTACTGTCATACACACGCAGCATTTTGCGTGGGAATAGCAAATATCATTGTATATTTCTTGACACCCTGTTGCGTCAGCAATAAAATTTCGCGTCCTCGTGTTTTGTCTCTGACAGATACGAGGTACAAATCCGTGTTTACGAAGCAAAAAACCAGGAGCTTTTTTTATAATGGCAACGATTAATCAGCTGGTTCGCAAATCCCGTAGCTCGAAAGTTGTGAAAAGCAACGTTCCTGCACTGGAAGCCTGCCCGCAAAAACGTGGCGTATGTACCCGTGTATATACCACCACACCTAAAAAACCTAACTCAGCACTGCGTAAAGTCTGCCGTGTTCGTTTAACCAACGGTTTTGAAGTTTCTTCATACATCGGCGGTGAAGGCCATAACCTGCAGGAGCACAGCGTGATCCTGATCCGTGGTGGTCGTGTTAAAGACTTACCAGGTGTTCGCTACCACACAGTTCGTGGCGCACTGGACTGTTCAGGTGTTAAAGACCGCAAA
This sequence comes from Morganella psychrotolerans, assembly GCF_001676055.1. Taxonomy (GTDB): domain Bacteria; phylum Pseudomonadota; class Gammaproteobacteria; order Enterobacterales; family Enterobacteriaceae; genus Morganella; species Morganella psychrotolerans_B. The sequence goes on from NZ_LZEX01000043.1 coordinate 214,859, forward strand.
CAGTCTCGTTCCAAGTACGGTGTGAAGAAGCCTAAGGCTTAATGGTTCTCCGTTAAGTAAGGCCAAACATTTATCGCATTAATGTCAAATAAACTCATTGAGTTTTGGACAACCCTGAATTAACAACGGAGTATTTCCATGCCACGTCGTCGTGTAATTGGTCAACGTAAAATTCTGCCGGATCCTAAGTTCGGATCAGAACTGCTGGCTAAATTTGTAAACATCCTGATGGTAGACGGTAAAAAATCTACTGCAGAATCAATTGTCTATACCGCGCTTGATACCCTGGCTCAGCGTTCTGGTAAAGACTTCCTGGAAGCGTTTGAATTAGCGCTGGATAACGTCCGTCCGACTGTGGAAGTTAAATCCCGTCGCGTCGGTGGTTCTACCTACCAGGTTCCGGTTGAAGTTCGTCCGGTCCGTCGTAATGCGTTAGCAATGCGTTGGATCGTTGAAGCTGCCCGTAAACGCGGTGATAAATCCATGGCTCTGCGCCTGGCAAATGAATTATCCGATGCAGCTGAAAACAAAGGCACTGCCGTTAAGAAACGTGAAGACGTTCACCGTATGGCAGAAGCTAACAAGGCGTTCGCACACTACCGTTGGTAATCAAACGGTAGCGAATTGTGTATAGGGTAGCCAATTGGCTGCCCGACCAAATCAAACGAACGACCTAAGAGAGGAAATAATGGCTCGTCAAACACCCATTTCACGTTACCGTAATATCGGTATCAGTGCACATATCGACGCCGGTAAAACCACCACCACAGAACGTATTCTGTTCTATACAGGTGTGAACCATAAAATTGGTGAAACTCACGAAGGTTCTGCAACAATGGACTGGATGGAGCAGGAACAAGAGCGTGGTATTACTATCACCTCCGCAGCAACCACTGCGTTCTGGTCCGGTATGGGTAAACAATTTGAACCACACCGCGTCAACATCATTGACACCCCGGGGCACGTTGACTTCACAATCGAAGTAGAACGTTCCATGCGTGTTCTTGATGGTGCTGTGATGGTTTACTGTGCTGTTGGTGGTGTTCAGCCACAGTCTGAAACCGTATGGCGTCAGGCGAACAAATATCATGTACCACGTATCGCGTTCGTTAACAAAATGGACCGTATGGGTGCAAACTTCCTGAAAGTTGTTGATCAGATCAAAACCCGCTTAGCGGCAACTCCGGTTCCTCTTCAGATTGCTATCGGCGCTGAAGAGTCATTCACCGGTGTGGTTGACCTGGTCAAAATGAAAGCGATTCAGTGGAGTGAAGAAGATCAGGGCGCAAGCTTTGTCTACGAAGATATCCCTGCAAACCTGCAGGAATTAGCTGAAGAATGGCACCAGAATCTGGTTGAAGCCGCAGCTGAAGCATCAGAAGAACTGATGGAAAAATATCTCGGCGGCGAAGAACTGACTGAAGTTGAAATTAAAGCAGCTTTACGTCAGCGCGTTCTGGCTAACGAAATTATTCTGGTTACCTGTGGTTCTGCATTTAAGAACAAAGGTGTTCAGGCAATGCTGGATGCAGTTATTGAGTACCTGCCATCTCCGACAGAAGTACCTGCCATTAAAGGTATTCTGGATGATGGTAAAGACACGCCTGCGGAACGTCATTCAACTGACGAAGACCCGTTTGCTGCGCTGGCATTCAAAATTGCTACCGACCCATTCGTGGGTAACCTGACGTTCTTCCGCGTATACTCTGGTGTTGTTAACTCAGGTGATACCGTACTGAACCCGGTTAAATCGAAAAAAGAACGCTTTGGTCGTATCGTTCAGATGCACGCTAACAAGCGTGAAGAGATCAAAGAAGTTCGCGCTGGTGACATTGCAGCAGCAATCGGCCTGAAAGACGTAACGACTGGTGACACTCTGTGTGCCATCGATGCGCCAATCATCTTGGAACGTATGGAGTTCCCTGAGCCGGTAATTTCTGTTGCTATTGAACCAAAAACTAAAGTTGACCAGGAAAAAATGGGTATCGCACTGGGCCGTCTGGCGCAGGAAGATCCATCTTTCCGTGTATCAACCGACGAAGAATCAGGTCAGACAATCATCGCAGGTATGGGTGAACTTCACCTGGATGTTCTGGTTGACCGTATGCGTCGTGAGTTTAAAGTTGAAGCGAACGTGGGTAAACCACAAGTTGCTTACCGTGAAGCGATCACTATTAAAGCAGCTGACGTTGAAGGTAAACACGCGAAACAGTCAGGCGGTCGTGGTCAGTACGGTCATGTTATTATCGACATGTACCCACTGAACAAGAAAGGTGCTGACGGCGTCAACATGGAATACGAATTTGTCAACGAAATCAAAGGTGGTGTAATTCCTGGTGAATACATCCCTGCAGTTGATAAAGGTATTCAGGAGCAGTTGAAATCTGGTCCGTTAGCAGGTTACCCTGTTGTAAACATGGGTGTTCGTCTGCACTACGGTTCATACCATGATGTCGACTCCTCTGAACTGGCGTTTAAACTGGCTGCATCACTGGCGTTTAAAGACGGCTTCAAAAAAGCGAAACCTGTTCTGCTGGAACCAATCATGAAAGTTGAGGTGGAAACACCGGAAGACTACATGGGTGATGTAATTGGTGACCTGAACCGTCGTCGCGGTATGATCGAAGGTATGGATGATATGCCTACCGGTAAAATCGTCCGTGCGCAAGTGCCACTGTCTGAAATGTTTGGTTATGCAACTGACCTGCGTTCACAGACCCAGGGCCGTGCTTCTTACTCCATGGAATTCCTGAAGTATAATGAAGCGCCAAACAACGTAGCTCAGGCTATCATTGAAGCGCGTAATGCAAAATAATCGGTTATTACCGGTTTAACTCGTTAATTTCAGTCCCTTCTCACAATGAAGAAGGGACTCCATAAGGAATAGAGTCGTGTCTAAAGAAAAATTTGAACGTACAAAACCGCACGTTAACGTTGGTACTATCGGCCACGTTGACCACGGTAAAACTACCCTGACAGCTGCAATCACTACCGTTCTGGCTAAAACCTACGGTGGTTCTGCGCGTGCATTCGATCAGATCGATA
>NZ_LZEX01000044.1 GCF_001676055.1 Morganella psychrotolerans
CGCGGTGGTCCCACCTGACCCCATGCCGAACTCAGAAGTGAAACGCCGTAGCGCCGATGGTAGTGTGGGGTCTCCCCATGTGAGAGTAGGGAACCGCCAGGTTATTATTTAAGCCGAGAAGCCACCCTTTGGGTGGCTTTTTTGCGTTTGGACGAAAAAAATCAATACTCCGCCTGAATGTTATAAAAACCTCTGAATAAACAACATCATCGCTATTTTTCACCTGCTCTGATAACCCTCTGCCATTGTAATCCTGACCTGATTCAGTAAATCCCGATACTTTTATGAATAAATTTCCGTGAATGAAACAACGGTTTCTATTTTGCGCTGCTGACGGTAAATTAAATGTCCGTGTCAGAAAGCACCACATCCCTGATTACGTAACAGCGACAAATAACACAGAGGATATTCCATTACCAAGTGAGTACCGGAAACGGATATATTTCATTTCATTCGCAAATAGCAGACGATGTCAGTGATAAACTAGTTGTAATAAACAATGTAACCGGTGATTTTAAAGTAAACATTCAGGGCGTGGATAAAGAAATTATTAATCCTGACCCGGTAGTCGGGTTAATTGAAATTAATAAAAATAATAACTAATTTAAACTGACCGGAGCTAATAGTGTGGTGAATTTATTAAAAATAATAAAGAAGCATTGAATGGAAAAGTATTTTCTAATGGTGATGAGTCTGTAACCGGGAAATATCAGATGGGTACCACAGTAGCGTTAGTGCCGGATATAATGCTTTCCGTGAGTCCGGGTTATATATCCAACGTCATTCACGCCGCCAACGAACCTGCAGTTTGAATGAATAAGGGTATAGTCACGGTGACAAAGCAGAATCACCTGTCAACGCATATATCGGATTAAAAGTCAGTTTTTGGCTTTTTATTTGCGTACTATATTTAGCCATACTATTGTCGGTATGGCTTTTATTATTACGTCAGAGAAGAATTTTTTCCTGTCGTGGACGGGCTGAATTCGGGACACCAAATATTTTGTCAAATACCCAATTGAAGAAAAAAGTATAAATCGGAATAAAGATAATTAATGCGAAATCCAGCAGGAACGCCTGTAATAAACTAACAGATAACCACCATGCAATTAACGGAATAAGGAATACCACGAGTGTCAGTTGAAATAATACAGCATGCACCAGCCTGCGGCGCAGTGTCCGGGTGTGTGATATCTGACGGGATTCCCAATATTCAAACAAACTGTTAAAAATAAAATTCCAGCTCACTGCAATAGTGGTAATAGCCAGTGCCAACGGGCCGGTAACACCGGCAGAATTGCCGGAGAGTAACGCCAGTCCCAGAGAGGAGATCATCCAGCCAATAACTTCATAGGCGGTAATAAAGACTATTTTTCGTTTTAAACCCTGCATGTTTTTTTCATCCTGTTTCTTTTGCTGTGTGAACCGGAATGCAAAATTAAATCAATAGAGATGATAATAAAAGTCAGCTACTATCAGTTTTTCTGACAGAAGGGGGAATGAATGCCTTTTACCAGTGATAATTTACAGCTCTTTCTGACGGTGCTGGAGAAGGGATCATTTTCAGCGGCAGCACGGGCCTTGCACAGGGTGCCCTCTGCGGTAAGTATGGCTATCGGTAATCTGGAGGCTGAGCTGGGATTTGCTCTGTTTGACCGGAATGGAAGGGCACCGGTGCCGACAGAAAGAGCGCTGGCATTGGCTCCCTATGCCAGAGAAATAACCGATAAGATTCATCAGCTTAATGTTTTTACCCGTGAGCTGACGCAGGATGTGGAGAGTACACTGGCGGTCGGGGTAGCGACTTGTGTAAATCCGGATTGTCTGTTTGCGGCATTGCAGATACTTAATCAGCGCTATCCGTTGCTGAAAACAGAAATTTTATCCGGATCGCAGGATGATATTTTACCCTTGCTGCATCAGGGGCGGATTCAACTGGCACTGGTTTTCGGCGGGTTGTATGTGGATCCTGGTGAGCAGTTTCACTGTATCGGTCATGAATCTCTGGTGGCAACCATTTCAGCCGCACATCCGTCTTTGTCACAGCAACAATCTGTTTATATTGAAGATTTGGTACAGATAAAGCAGATTGTTATTGCCAGTCTTCACCATTCTCTCAGTGACGTTCGCTCACAGATGGCGACGAAAACCTGGCAAACGGATAATTTTGCTATGGCACTCGGACTGGTTAAGGCCGGGATCGGCTGGGGTAATTTGCCGGAATCATTGATCCGTGCTGATGTTGCTGCCGGTTCGCTGAAAATTTTATCGTTCCGCAATACCCGCAATGGTCTGGTACTGCCGGTGCACATTGTCAGCCGGAAAGGGGATGTGCTTAAACGCGGTGCACAAGATTGTATCGGGCTGCTGACGGAAAGCCATGTGTGTACCGGAAATTAGTTGCTATGATAATAAGATAAATCAGTCCACAGGAGCACGTATGTTTGAAATCCGTGATTTACAGGTGATTCAGGGTGGTAAAACATTATGGGAGAGCCTCTCTTTCCGGCTGAATGCAGGTGAGCGTTTTGGTATTTCAGCGCCGAGTGGTTTCGGAAAAACGACTCTGGGGCGAATTCTTGCTCAGTGGCAAAAACCACGTTCCGGTGAATTGTTGCTTGACGGAAAGCCTGTTCCGGAGTCCGGCTATTGTCCTGTCCAACTGGTGCCGCAGCATCCGGAGAAGTGCTTTAATCCTTACCGTACTACCGGTGCCGGGTTGTATGATGCGTGGAAACCGGATGCACAATGGCTGGATAAACTGTGTATTGAGCCGGAGTGGTTGTTGCGCCGCCCGAATGAGTTATCCGGCGGGGAACTGGCGCGTATTGCGCTGCTGCGTGCGTTAGACCCGCGTACCCGCTTTTTGATTGCAGATGAGGTGACGGCACAGTTGGATGCCCATATTCAGGCGCAGATCTGGCAGGTCCTGATAGATGAGTCACAGCGACGCCCGCTTGGACTAATTGTGTTCAGCCACAATAAAGCGCTGCTTGAGAAAGTGTGTACCTCTCTGTGGATTGTTGGTGAATCCCCCCGTTCTCCGGTAGCAAAGGATCGCACACCGGATGCACCGTTGCTGAACAGGTTGGCGGCGGTGTGAGCTGCAGATCTTACATTTTCCGCGCGGGCTTCAGTTTCTTTCTCTTCTTCTTGTCAGCCCCTTTACGTAACGGATGAAAACCAGACTGACATTATAACGGGACTATTTGATAAGCACGGACAGGCGTACTTACAGATGGCGCAGTCTGATACCCGGATGTATTCACCCCGGGGATACCGGGTGGCAAATGGAAGTTAGCACTTACTAACTATCCGTATCCGCCAGAGCAGGGTATTTTCTCTCAACCGGCGGACAGCCTTATTCTATGGCGCGTCTTAATGATACTGATATCTGGCTCTGCTCTTATATTGTGCTGTTCGTCAGGTCTGTTTGGCAATGTGTCGGACTATTCTTGGTAGTCTCCTGGGGGGGGCGGCTGAGTGGTGAGCCCTGAAGTTAGTAATTACTAATAAACTTACGGCTTACAAACGCTGACTGACACCAGGAAGTCATAATAGTGTCACGTTAATGTCATCTGAGCAGCCTAAGCTTCCCTGCGTTGATAACCGACGACTTTATTTAATGACAAGGATCCTGCTGATGCTTCATGCGATGATTAAAACACGGGTTGCTGTTGCCGTTCTGGCTCTGTTAACAGGTTCTGCGCTGCCGGCAGTTGCGGCGGGAAATGCAGATACTATTATGGCGCAGGATCGCGCTGCCAAAGGAAATATTACGGAGTTTGGCGGTGCGCGCCGCCTGACATCCGATCAGACCGAAGCACTGAATGCGGCCATCGGTCAGACCAAAGCAAAAAATGTGATTTTGTTTATCGGTGACGGCATGGGAGATTCCGAAATTACGGTTGCCCGTAACTATGCCGAAGGCGCGGGCGGTGTGTTTAAAGGGATTGATGCCCTGCCGCTGACCGGGCAGTACACCACGTATGCGTTGGATAAAAAAACACAGAAACCTAATTATGTTACAGATTCTGCCGCATCAGCAACTGCCTGGGCGTCTGGTGTTAAAACCTACAATGGTGCGCTGGGCATTGATGTTTATGGCAAACCTCACACCACCATCCTCGAACTGGCAAAGAAAAACGGCAAAGCGACCGGCAACGTCACAACCTCTGAAATTCAGGATGCGACACCGGCTGCACTCATCTCTCATATCAGCCAGCGTAAATGCTATGGTCCGGAAGAAACGGCAGAGCGCTGTACACCGGACGCCCTGGAAAACGGCGGATTGGGCTCTATCAGTGAGCAGTTACTGAATGCCCGTGCCGATGTTACGCTGGGCGGCGGTGCGAAAAGTTTCGGTCAAACCGCCAAAGCGGGTGAATACTCAGGAAAAACACTGGAAGAACAGGCAGTTATTCGTGGGTATCACATTGTAAAAGACGCAAAATCTCTGGCGGAAGTGAAAGCGGCAAATCAGGATAAACCGGTGCTGGGATTATTCAGTGACGGCAATATGGCGGTTGCCTGGGAAGGGCCGAAAGCCTCTTATCGCGGAAATCTGGATAAAGCAGTTGTTGAGTGTAAACCAAACTCCAAACTGGATCCGAATGCGCCGACACTGGCTCAGATGACAGAAAAAGCGATCAATCTGCTGGAAAGTCATGAAAACGGTTTCTTCTTACAGGTTGAGAGTGCGTCAATCGATAAACAGGATCACGCGGCAAATGCCTGTGGCCAGATTGGTGAGACTGTTGCGCTGGATGAAGCAGTACAAATTGGTATGGAATATGCGAAGAAGCACGGTGATACCTTGGTGATTGTGACCGCTGACCATGCGCATTCCAGCCAGATTATCGAAGCCGATGTGGTATCACCGGGCCTGACTCAGGCTCTGATGACCAAAGACGGCAGCGTGATGGCAGTGAACTACGGCAACTCAGAATCAGATTCGCAGGAGCATACCGGCTCGCAGCTGCGTATAGCGGCATTTGGACCGGGGGCGGCGAATGTGGTCGGTTTAACGGATCAGACTGATTTGTTTTTCACTATGCGTGAAGCAATGGAACTGAAGTAACCTATACCCTTACTCATTCAAACTACAGGTTCGTTGGCAGAACGAGGACAGCCGGGTCACATACTGATGTATGCTCCCCGTCTGTTTTCCCTTGCCGCCTTCCTGAATCTTGAATGACGTTGGGTATATATCAACTGATATTCACAATTTTTTGCTCTGATTTCTTATATTGATTGTTTTGCTGATTTCAGCAGTGGCTGCCACCGGTACTATGTGCCGGTGGTTTTTTTGTTATTGTTTGTAACATGATGATTTTTGAAATATATTTTACATCAGATATACTATTCTGATGTCCCGGCTCCGGGGCGGCACGCTTTATTCCGTAAAACTATGTGTTTTATGCGATATTTTTTTCTGATAGCGACGGTGTTTTTTATCATTATCACATGGTGACTTTGTGATATACCGTTTATCTGATCGTTATAACGGGAACACTATGCTGACATTACTCCATCTTCTTTCATCAGTGGCGTTGCTGGTCTGGGGAACGCATATTGTGCGCACCGGGATTATGCGGGTTTTCGGCGCTGATTTACGTCGCCTGCTGGAAAAAAGTATCCGGAAAACATCGCGGGCATTTCTGGCCGGACTGGGGGTAACTGCCCTGGTTCAGAGCAGTAATGCCACGGCATTGCTGGTGATCTCTTTTGTGGCGCAAGGCATGATTGCACTGCCGCCCGCACTGGTGATTATGCTGGGAGCCGATGTCGGTACCGCACTGATGGCACGGGTGCTGACGTTTGATCTTTCCTGCTGTCGCCGCTGCTTATCCTGGCGGGGGTAAGTACGTTTCTCAGTCAGAAGAAAAGCCGTACCGGGCAACTGGGTCGCGTGGGAATAGGTCTGGGGCTGATTATCCTTGCCCTGCAGCTGATTGTCTCCTCCGCAGAGCCTATCACACAGGCATCGGCGGTTCAGGCAATTTTCACCTCCCTCAGCGGCGATGCGGTGCTGGCACTGCTGGTGGGCGCACTGTTTGCGATGGTGAGCTATTCAAGCCTTGCCGCCGTGCTGTTGACCGCCACTCTGAGCGCCACCGGGCTGGTGCCGCTGCATATCAGCCTGGCAATAGTGATAGGGTCAAACCTCGGCAGCGGGTTTCTTGCTCTGCTGAGCAGCCGCGGACAGAATGCGGTTGCCCGCCAGGTGGTGCTCGGCAGTATGCTGTTCAAGCTTATTGGTTGCGCACTGGTGCTGCCGTGGATACAGCCTCTGTCAGTCCGGATAGCGCAGTACAATTTGCCGGCGGCAGAAGTGGTGATTTATTTCCATGTCGTCTATAACTTTGTCCGCTGTGTTCTGATGCTGGCACTGGTTAAACCAATGGCCCGATTCTGCCGGTTGTTGATAGCCGAACCGCCGGTGGATACGCAGAGTATCGCTCCGCGTTATCTGGATCAGAGCGCGCTGGATACTCCATCACTTGCGCTGGCAAATTCTGTGCGGGAAACGCTGCGGCTGGGTGATGTTATTGAGCAGATGTTACAGCGCTTTGATAGTCAGCTGTCGGGGAAAAGTGAACAAAAACGGCTGATTAATCAGTTGGAAGATGAAGCTGAGCTGTTGCACAGCAGTATAAAATTATATCTGGCGCAATTGCAGCAGGCTGATTTGGGAGAGAGTGATTCCCGCCGCTGGGCAGAAGTTATTGATACGGCGATGAGTTTACAGCAGTCTTCATCAATTATTGCGCGTATGGCACATGATGTTGCAAACCAGACCGCCGATCCGCAGCGGATTTTCTCGAAAGATGGTTACAGTGAACTGACTACCATGATGTCGCGGCTGCAAAATAATCTCAATCTGGCGATGTCGGTGTTTGTGTCCGCAGATGTGGATAACGCACGGCGTTTGCGCCGGGCAAAACACCGGTTCCGTTTGCTGAATCAGCGTTACTCGTTTGCGCATGTGGAGCGCCTGCATGTCAATAATATGCAGAGTATGAGCAGCAGCCGTTTACATATCGGGTTACTGGGTGATATGAAGCGTCTGAACTCTCTGTTTTGCTCTGTGGCGTATCATGTGCTGGAAGGTGTAGCCGATACAAGAAGCGAAACAGCAAATGATGATACGTCTCATGAGACTGCCGGAACACCCTGAAACTCAGGGAGTTGTGCTGTTTAATTTATAGATACATAGTTTATAGGTATATGATTTACAGGCATATAGTTATATGCCTTTTTTGCATGTTAAGACTGAAAAGGCTTGCAACATCCGGCAGACTATTTATGATAACGGGAATTGTTCTCATTTGCGTTATCGTAAAGGGTGGGTGTCATGCAAATCAAAAACTCGCTTTCATCATTTTTCTGGCAGCACATTACCGGTGTCGGTGGGGTAATGCTTGCATTGGTTCCGGTGTTGCTGTTTCTGTCGCCGGGACATGAAGAGGACGCAGCACGCATTGCGTTGGTGGTCGTCATGTTGCTGACAATGCCGATGTTATATAACCGCGTATTGCGTCATTTCCTGCTGATACCGGCAGGCATTGCATTTGTTCTGGGAAGTCTGCTCTGGTTCGAGCATCTGAGGATATAGCCGGGGGAGATAACAGAATTGGATCTGTGTACGCAGAGCGCGTAATGAGTGTGTAATAACAGTGGTGCGAAGGGGGGGACTTGAACCCCCACGTCCGTAAGAACACTAACACCTGAAGCTAGCGCGTCTACCAATTCCGCCATCCTCGCAAACCAGAACTATCTTGTACCGATAGCATGGAGGCGGATTTTAGCGGTTTTATCCGTGCCGTCAATATTTTTTTGCGGAACCTGAAGACTTCGCGTGATTATTAGGCATTTGTCGCCAGATAGACTTTGAATTTTCCGGTTTGTGCCAGAACCTGGTGCTGACCAAACGTGCTGTCCAGCAGTGCCGGGTACGGTAAAAAGGCATTTGCCACGATACAGATTTTCCCGCCGCGGTTTAAGCGCGCTTTAGCACCGGTAATAAGCTGCTGTGCTGCATTGTAACTGGTATTCAGTCCGTCATGGAACGGCGGATTAGAGACTATCCAGTCATATTTTCCGCTGAGGTCAGAATAGACATTACTGGCAATAATGTCACCTTCCAGCTGGTTACGGGTGAGTGTTTCGCGGCTTGCAGCGAGGGCGGCGGCAGACACATCACTGAGCGTCAGAACAAGATCCGGGTTACGTTTTGCCAGTACGGTGGCAATAACACCACTGCCGCAGGCGATATCAAGCAATTTTCCGCTCAATGGACGGGTCAGCGCGTTTGTCAGCAGGGCACTGCCGTTATCAAAATTATCCTGGCTGAATACGCCCGGCAGTGTGGCAATGTTTGCATCACCAACCTGATATTCTTTCAGCCAGTCAGTCAGCGTAAACTGAGCAGCAGCCGTCAGTTCGCCGTAATAAAGACCGCAACGGCGGGCACTGTCTACTTTGTGCAGGGAGACAAATGCCTCCGTCATTTTTTCAGCACTGCGCACACCACTGCGGTTTTCCCCGACAATAAACACGTGGCTGCCGACCGGCAGGCAGGAGAAAATCTGTGTCAGCTGAAATAAGGCTTCCTGTTTGCTCTTCGGCCAGAAATAGATCAGGGTATCGCAACGTGCCGCTGCTTCAGCGTTGACAGTCAGCTCAAACGCGCTGTTATCACCAAGCTGCGGGTGCATCGCCTGCCACTGATGATACTGTGTGGTGCTGGCATACACTGATTTTGCAGTAAGCTGAGCTGCAATAAGATCCTGAATGTCCCCGGCAAGCAGGACATGGCTCTCGGTAAATTCTTCTGCGTGACGTAAAATAACTTCACTGGCCGGGGTAAGCATGGACATCCGTTAACTCCTGTAAATCATGATTTGACAGCATTGGCGCATGCAGCGCGCTTTGCTACTATACGGTCGTTTGGTCTTTCAGGGATACATTATGACGCGACGAGACAGAATGCTGGCTCAGATGGGGATTACCCAATGGACGCTGCGGCAACCACAGCGCCTGAAAGGGGAACTGTCGGTACAGATCCCGGCTTCGGCACGCCTGCTGATCATAACCGATGAGCAGACAGATCTCACCTGTGATTTATTCAGCGATATATTTCGTTGTCTGAATATCACGGCAGATGACGTTTATTGCATCGCGCCTGAGAATATACAGAGCATTCCGGAACAGACATCCTGCCTGTGCTGGTTACCGGGCGTTGATGCAGACTTACCGGATACACTTCCTTTATTACACACTCCGTCACTTGCCAATCTGTATCAGGATGTGCAGGCGAAACGCGGGTTATGGACACAAATTTATCAATATGATCAAAATATTACCGCTGCTTCCTGATAATTTCGATGCAGCGTTTCGCATTGAACAGGCCGCACACGCCTATCCCTGGAGTGAAAGTACATTTAAAAGCAATCAGGGCGAACGTTACCACAATCTCAGGCTGGAAGCCGATGGTGAACTGGCGGGGTTTGCCGTTAACCAGACGGTTCTTGATGAAGCCACGCTGTTTAATATCGCGGTTGCACCGGAACATCAGGGGAAAGGCTATGGTCGTCAGTTGCTGATGAAAGTGATTGAGGATCTGACAGAGAAAGGCATCGTCACACTCTGGCTGGAGGTCCGGGCATCCAACAGTCCGGCGATTGCACTGTATGAATCTCTGGGCTTCAATGAAGTATCAGTGCGGAAAAATTATTATCCGGCTAAGCAAGGAAAAGAGGATGCACTAATTATGGCGCTTTTTCTTGATATCGGGATGTAATACGGTAATAAGTCAGATAAATCGGCGTTTTTTTCATCCCTTTCAGCAAATTTTTGCGTGTTACCGTGATGAGATACATTCATCACGGGTGCGCCTCGCCATGTTTATTCATAAAATTATTACACCGATGTTTATCAAACGCTTTCAGTGTGTTGGTTCTGACTGCCTTTCTCATTGCTGTCAGGATTGGCTTATCAGTATTGATAAAAAAACCTATAAAAAATATCACAGTGCTGAAAGTATTGAAATTAAACAGATTTCACACGATCATGTGCTCAAATCTGACAGTGGTGGCGATTATGCATTTATCCGTCTGACAGATGAGAAAAAATGCCCGTTTCTGACCGAAAAACGGCTGTGCAATATTTACAGCAAACTGGGTCCGTCTGCGATGAGCCGTACCTGTCGCATTTATCCGCGCAGTGAGGTGAAATATCAGAATGCGACCTTTAAGCGTCTATCTCTCTCCTGCCCGGAAGTGGTACGGCAACTGCTGTTTTCCGCCGATGCAATGCAACTGACGGAAGAAGACCAGTATCTGAAAAAAGCCACGCAAGACGCAGCACTGACCGATCCACAATATCTGATGTACCTCTGGTGTCTGAATCTGGTTCAGGCGCAGTCATCTGAATTTGAAGATAATCTCTATGCTGTCATGCAGTTGCTTATCTTTATCGACAAATTAAATTATGAGATTGAAGCCAATTTTGATCGTATTCAGGGCGTGTATGAATTTTTACTCGCGGCGACTGAAAATGGTGATCTGGCGGCAGAGCGCAGAGCGTTGCCGCATCCGGTTAGTTTTCAGGTTGCTGTTCTGGGTGTTTACGGCAAATTTATCCCGCGGCTGTCCCGCAGCGGTACTCTTTTACTTTCAACCTATATTAATACGCTGAACAAGCTGGAACTGGATGAAAATCAGACACCTGAGCGTACTGAAGAGAATATGGCACAGCTTCTGACCGGATGGAAAGCCCTGATGCAGGACTCCTGCCTGAGCGAACCACACACATTGCGCAATCTTTTTGCTTATCTGCTGTATCACAGTCAGTTTCCTCATGTGGCAAATTTCAGCCAAAAGGTCGCGGGTGAAAAAAATGCATTGTCGCACTTCAGTTTGCTGGTGATGGATTACTTTTATCTGCGTACAAACCTGTCTGCTCTGGCGGCAACAGAAACATGCATGGTAGCGGAAACGGATGTGCAATTAGTGGTGAGTGCCTACTTTTCACTGAAAATGCATATGAAAGACATTAATACTGAATTACTGGCTCTGATGGAAACGTGTCAGATGAGTGATGCGCTGGCATGTATCTGCTTACTGGATGGCTGATACACCCGTGCATCCCTGATTATTCAGAGTATAGCGCGGCAATCAGAAGCTTTTGTTGTCTCAGGGGGCAAACCGGGCGAAAATAAGCATCATTAATGAGAAATCAGAGGTGAAAACCAGTGTGTTTTGACCTCACAGCCCCAGAAGAACAATTTGATGTCGACTAATACTTTTTTACAGGAAGTGGCCAAGCGCCGCACCTTTGCGATTATTTCGCACCCCGATGCCGGTAAAACAACCATTACCGAAAAAGTCCTGCTGTTCGGACACGCTATCCAGAAAGCCGGTACCGTCAAAGGTCGTGGCTCTAATCAGCATGCAAAATCTGACTGGATGGAAATGGAAAAACAGCGTGGTATTTCCATTACCACATCAGTGATGCAGTTTCCGTATCAGGATGCGCTGGTAAACCTGCTGGATACCCCGGGGCATGAAGACTTCTCCGAAGATACGTACCGCACACTGACCGCCGTAGACTGCTGTCTGATGGTAATCGATGCGGCAAAAGGGGTTGAAGACCGGACCCGTAAACTGATGGAAGTTACGCGTCTGCGTGATACGCCGATCCTGACGTTTATGAACAAGCTTGACCGTGAGATCCGTGACCCGATGGAGTTACTGGATGAAGTGGAGAATGAGCTGAAAATTGCCTGTTCACCTATCACCTGGCCGATAGGTTGCGGTAAGGCGTTTAAAGGGGTTTATCACCTGTATCGTGATGAAACTTATCTGTATCAGAGCGGGCTGGGGCACACTATCCAGGACGTGCGTATTGTTAAAGGGCTGAACTCGCCTGAGCTGGATGCGGCTGTCGGTGAAGATTTTGCCGGTCAGTTGCGTGATGAGCTGGAACTGGTGCAGGGCGCATCAAATGAATTTGATGAAGAGCTGTTTCTTGCCGGTGAACTGACGCCGGTCTTTTTCGGTACGGCTCTGGGTAACTTTGGCGTTGATCACATGCTGGATGGTCTGGTGTCATGGGCACCGACGCCGATGCCGCGTCAGGCTGATGTCCGCGAAGTGACTGCGCAGGAAGATAAATTTACCGGGTTTGTATTTAAAATTCAGGCGAATATGGATCCGAAACACCGCGACCGCGTGGCATTCCTGCGTATCGTTTCCGGTGTGTATGAAAAAGGCATGAAACTGCATCAGGTGCGTCTGAAGAAAGACGTGGTGATCGCGGATGCACTGACATTTATGGCCGGCGACCGTGCGCATGTGGAAACCGCTTTCCCGGGCGATATTATCGGGCTGCATAACCACGGAACGATTCAGATCGGGGATACCTTTACCCAGGGTGAACTGCTGAAATTTACCGGTATTCCTAACTTCGCACCGGAACTGTTCCGCCGCATCCGTCTGCGTGACCCGCTGAAACAGAAACAGCTTCTGAAAGGGCTGGTTCAGTTATCTGAAGAGGGCGCAGTTCAGGTGTTCCGTCCGCTGACAAATAACGATCTTATCGTTGGTGCGGTGGGTGTGCTTCAGTTTGATGTCGTGGTATCGCGCCTCAAAAGCGAGTACAACGTGGAAGCCATTTATGAGGCGGTCAATGTCTCAACGGCGCGCTGGGTTGAATGTAATGATGTGAAGAAACTGGAAGAATTCAAACGCAAGAACGAACTGCATCTGGCGCTTGATGGCGGTGACAACCTCTCTTATATTGCCCCGACTATGGTAAACCTGAATCTCACCCGTGAGCGTTATCCGGATGTGAGTTTTCATAAAACCCGCGAACACTGATGAAAAATGCGCCTGCGGGCGCATTTTTTTTTACCTGCCGGACTATGCAGGACTATTCCGTATTACATACTTTTACCGGATACTGACATTAATCATCCGTGCTATTGTTAAGATATACTGACGGATACGTAGTATTAACTAATGTATATCCGGGGTATGGTTAAGCATCATCTTGCGATTATTTTGAAAAGGAGAGGACATGAAAACGCATCTGAATTTGAAATCACTGAGTATCCTGCTGGTCAGCGGCGCATTATTCAGTACTTATGCTGCAGCAGACAGCTCTCTGACTCAAAAAGCCGGGCAGACATGGGATAATGCATCTCAGTCCGTTGAATCCTTTGGTAAAAAAGCAGAGCAGAAACTCGACAGTACAGTTAAAGATGCCTCTCTGCTGGTGGATGACAGTACTATTACAGCAAAAATCCGCGGGCAGTTATTAAATGCGTCCGGTATTGACAGTAATGATATTGCAGTGAAAACCATCAACGGGACTGTGTATCTTTCCGGTTTCGTGACGACAGACGCACAACGCGCGCAAATCATTGATATTGCAAAAAATGTACCGGGTGTCCGTGCTGTTGAAGTCAGTATTGGTCAGTATAAATAAGTTTCTGTCTGATTTCAGCTGACAAAGAATATGGGAACCTATATTCCGGTTACACCGGGAAAAATTGCACCGCTGGCATGGTTGCCTGACCCGCTGCTGGCGACCGGAAAACTGGCGCTGGTTTGTGAAGGCGGCGGTCAGCGCGGTATTTTTACCGCCGGTGTGCTGGATGAGTTTCTGAAAAATGGATTTAATCCGTTTGATCTGCTGCTGGGCACGTCTGCCGGGGCGCAGAACCTTTCTGCTTATATTTGCGGGCAGCGTGGCTACGCCCGTCACGTTATTACCCGTTACACAACGGATAAGCAATTCTTTAATCCGCTGCGGTTTATCCGCGGCGGACATCTGATCGACCTCGACTGGCTGATTTCTGCCACATCCGTTGAATGCCCTCTTGATATCACTCATGCACTGCAGCGTTTTGAGCAGGGGCAGGCGTTTTACATGTGTGCCAGCCGGGCGGATAATCTGCATGCTGATTACTTCAGTCCTCACGCGGAAAACTGGCTGGATATCATCAAAGCCTCCAGTGCTATTCCGGGATTTTACCGCGAAGGCGTGGAGATTAATGGTGTCACTTATCATGATGGCGGGATCAGTGATGCGGTTCCGGTTATTGAGGCGTGGCGGCGTGGTGCGACCCGTATTGTGGTGATCCGGACCGTGCCGTCACAGCTCTACTACACACCTGAATGGGTGAAGCGGATGGAGCGCTGGCTGGAAAAAAGTAATCTGAAACACATGGTGGCGATGATGAAACAGCATGCTGTCAGCTATTACCGGACGCAGAAATTTATTGAGTCACCACCTGATGGTGTTGAAATTGTTGAAATTTATCCACGTTCACCACTGGCAAGTAATGCGCTGGGCAGCAGGGTGAATACGCTGATGCAGGATTACCGGCTGGGCCGGCGCAGCGGGCGGTATTTTCTTGCGACCCTCGGGGAGCGCTGGGCATCACATCAGCCGATGCATACATCAGTTCTGCGGGTTCCGGTTGCATCCAATGATAATGACGTGCTGTTGCCGGAAACGGACGGTTCCGCTGCCATCTTGCATTCACCGAATGAATTATTGGATTAAGAGGCCGCAATGTTATTTATCGATACACATTGCCATTTTGACTTCCCTTTTTTCACGGATGATTTACCCCGCCATAAAGCCAATGCCGCACAAGCCGGACTGACCGATATCATTATTCCGTCAGTCAGTCATTGGAATGTTGAAACGGTCACCACTCTGTGCCGGACATCCGCGGATGCGCTTCCCCGTCTGCATGCCGCGCTGGGGCTGCATCCGCTTTATATTGCCGAACACACGCAGGCGCATCTGGAACAGCTTGAAACCCTTATAATGCAGGCCGGTACGGAATGTGTTGCTGTCGGTGAAATTGGCCTGGATCGTTATATGGCGTCGCCGCAGTGGGAAAAACAGCTTGAATTTTTTATTGCGCAATTACAGTTAGCTGCACGCGCAGATCGCCCGGTGATACTCCATTCACGTAAAACCCATGACACACTTGCGGCTATTTTAAAACGCCATCCGGTTCCCCGGCGGGGCGTGGTTCATGGTTTTTCCGGCAGTTTTGCTCAGGCGCAGGCGTTTGTAAAACTGGGGTATTACATTGGTGTGGGCGGGACGATAACATACGAACGTGCGCAGAAAACACGTAAAGCGATTGCACAGCTTCCGCTGACAGCCCTGCTGCTGGAAACGGATGCGCCGGATATGCCACTGAGCGGATTTCAGGGGGAACCAAACCGCCCTGAACGGATTGTCAGTACTTTTCAGGTACTTTGTTCCCTGCGGGAAGAATCCCCGGATGAGATTGCTGCTCAGATTTATCACAACAGCTGCCGGCTTTTTTCTTTGTAATCATCTCTTTCAGGCTCCTGAATCGATTTTTCCGGAATTTTGTTCTGTGCGGATACGCATGTTGTGTGTCAAAATATACAAAATAATGTATGTGTGTGATCAGGTATTATTTTGCCTCCGTTTTTTGATTAAATTTCCGGCAGTTTTTTATCCCTCCGGGCCATTTTCAGATAAAAACAGTTGAATAATGTGATTGTCATCATATTTTTGTATTTTTTGTTACTTTTTTCAGTCGTTATTTGTGACGCATGTTGGTTGTTAGCCGGAGCGACCGGGTATAATCAGCGCCACACGGCCTTATTTTTTGAGCTGCATGCAAAATCAGGCTATTAATCTACACAATCGTGAACAGGGATACTTCCATGCAACTCCTCATGAGTCTGGTCGGAATGGCAGTGCTGGTTTTTATCGCAGTGCTGTTTTCCAGTGATCGCCGGGCAATTAAACTCCGTACTGTCATTGGTGCATTTATTATTCAGGTGCTGATCGGGGCATTAGTTCTTTATGTTCCGATGGGCCGGAAAATTCTTCTCGGCATGTCTGACGGCGTTGCCAGTGTTATCGGCTACGGGCAGAAAGGGATGGATTTCATTTTCGGTGGACTGGTTTCGCCTAAAATGTTTGAAGTATTCGGCGGCGGCGGGTTCGTTTTCGCACTGCGTGTTCTGCCGGTTATTGTCTTTTTCTCTTCTCTGATCGCGGTGTTGTACTACCTCGGTATCATGCAGCTTGTTATTAAAGTTCTCGGTGGCGGCTTACAGAAAATACTGGGCACCTCCCGCACGGAATCCATGTCTGCAACAGCCAATATCTTTGTCGGACAAACAGAAGCACCGCTGGTGGTTCGTCCGTATATTGCCGGTATGACCAACTCTGAACTGTTTGCGGTAATGTGTGGTGGTCTGGCATCGGTTGCCGGTTCCGTTCTGGCGGGTTACGCACAGATGGGCGTACCGCTTGAGTATCTGATTGCCGCTTCCTTTATGGCAGCACCCGGCGGATTATTATTTGCCAAACTGATGGTGCCGGAGACCGAAAGGTTTGACGATAAAGCGGAAGCTCTCCTGGAATCAGAGGAAGAGCGCCCTGCAAATATTATTGATGCAGCGGCAAGTGGCGCATCTGCCGGTATGCAGTTAGCCCTGAACGTGGGTGCGATGTTGCTGGCCTTTATTGCCCTGATTGCATTACTGAACGGAATACTCAGTGGTGTCGGCGGCTGGTTTGATTATCCGCAGCTGTCACTGGAGTTAATCCTCGGCTGGCTGTTCTCACCAATCGCATTCCTCATCGGTGTACCGTGGAGTGAAGCGATGACCGCCGGTTCTTTCATCGGTCAGAAAGTGGTGGTGAATGAGTTCGTTGCCTTTATGAATTTCGGTGAATATATGAAGCCGGATGCACAGGTGATCGCCGCAGGTCTGCAACCATTGTCAGATCACACCAAAGCAATTATTTCCTTTGCCTTGTGTGGTTTCGCAAACCTGTCTTCCGTGGCTATCCTGCTGGGTGGTCTGGGCGGTATGGCACCGACGCGCCGTAAAGATGTGGCCCGTTTAGGTATGAAAGCTGTGATGGCAGGTACGCTCTCTAACTTAATGAGTGCAACCATTGCCGGTTTCTTCCTGGCACTGTAATTAGTTTATCAGCACAGGTGATACCTATTCACCTGTGCTATATACCCTTATTCATTCAAACTGCAGGTGTGTTGGCTGCACTCAGCCCGCCGGGTCACATACTGATGTATGCTCCCCGGCAGTCGGAGCTTGCCGCCTGCCTGCATCTTGAATGACGTTGGGTATATCTCTTATTCATTCAAACTGCATTCTGAATAAGGGTATATCCCTGTATACTCTTTTTCCGCCCACTGATTCAGTGTACTTGCCTTTCTGTCTCTCCCTGTTTACCCGTTACCTGCGCTATACTGTTCAACGAATATGCACAGCTGTTTTGTGTATATAGCCCTATTGGTGTGATTTTTATCACATAATTATATGTATTGATGTAAATGCTGTTATATAAACGTGATGAAAGGCACGTATTATAGCGCCAAGACATGCTCCAATAAGGCATGGATACCATGTAATGGATTCGGTGACTGTCTTATAACTGTCACCTGTATTACAGCGCGGTGAGAAGGATCTCAGCGTTAGCGTTATCGCAAGAGAGGCAACGTCTTCACGGAACCAAGTCCCGCTCGCCAACACATTTTGCATCGTTCAGACATTGTGTCTGTCCGGAAACGGAACAGACCGGTACCGTTGGAGAGTTTTTATGACCGATTTAACCGCTGCAGCGCAGCATGCGCTGTCCTTAATGGATTTAACTACCCTGAATGATGATGATACTGATGCGAAAGTAACCGCTCTGTGTCATCAGGCGAAAAGCCCGGCAGGACAGACTGCGGCTGTTTGTATTTATCCCCGCTTTATTCCGCTGGCACGTAAAGTTCTGCGTGAGCAGGGCACACCGGAAGTCCGTATCGCAACAGTGACTAACTTTCCGCACGGTAATGATGATATTGAGATTGCCCTGGCTGAAACTAATGCGGCTATTGCTTATGGCGCAGATGATGTGGATGTTGTGTTCCCGTATCGTGCGCTGATGGCGGGTAATGCTCAGGTCGGTTTTGATCTGGTGAAAGCCTGTAAAGACGCATGTGCGAAACATCCGGGCGTGCTGCTGAAAGTGATTATCGAAAGCGGTGAGCTGAAAGACCCTGCGTTAATTCGTCAGGCATCTGAAATCTCAATCAAAGCCGGTGCCGATTTCATTAAAACCTCCACAGGTAAAGTGCCGGTTAATGCCACGCCTGAAACCGCAGAAATCATGATGACCGTGATCCGCGACATGGGTGTCGGTAAAACCGTTGGTTTCAAACCTGCCGGTGGTGTCCGTACTGCTGAAGAAGCGGCGCAATATCTGGCAATGGCTGACCGTATTATGGGTAAAGGCTGGACAGACTCCCGCCATTTCCGTTTTGGCGCATCCAGCCTGTTAGCCAGCCTGCTCAATGCATTGGGCTACGCTGACGCCAAATCTGACAGCAAGTATTAATCACTCTTAACGGACAGCATTCGCTGTCCGTTTTTCTGATTAACGTCCGGCGGTATGTGTCCGGTACGTGTCCGGTATTAAGGAGATAACTGTGTTTCTGGCTCAGGAAATTATTCGTAAAAAACGGGATGGGCACCCTCTGTCAGATGAAGAGATCCGTTTCTTTATCAACGGGGTCCGCGATAATTCCGTCTCGGAAGGACAAATTGCTGCGCTAGCAATGACCATTTATTTCCATGATATGAACCCGCAGGAGTGTGTTTTTCTGACACTGGCGATGCGGGACTCCGGCTCTGTTCTGGATTGGAAAAGCCTTGATTTACCGGGCCCGGTTGTGGATAAACACTCCACAGGCGGTGTCGGGGATGTGACGTCTCTGATGTTAGGTCCGATGGTTGCAGCCTGTGGCGGATTTATTCCGATGATCTCCGGTCGCGGACTGGGTCATACCGGGGGTACACTCGATAAACTGGAAGCGATTCCGGGGTTTGATATTTTTCCCGATGATGAAACTTTTCGTCGTATCATTAAAGAGACCGGTGTTGCGATTATCGGTCAGACAAATTCATTAGCACCGGCGGATAAACGCTTTTATGCTACCCGCGATATCACGGCAACAGTCGATTCTATCCCGCTTATCACCGCCTCGATCCTCGGTAAAAAATTAGCCGAAGGTCTGGATGCATTGGTGATGGATGTGAAGGTCGGCTCCGGTGCATTTATGCCGACATACGAATTATCAGAGCAGCTTGCACAGGCGATTGTACAGGTCGCAAATGGTGCGGGCTGCCGGACAACGGCACTGCTGACGGATATGAACCAGGTGCTGGCATCCAGCGCGGGAAATGCAGTTGAAGTGCGTGAAGCCGTGCGTTTCCTGACCGGCGAATACCGCAATCCGCGTCTTTATGAAGTTACCATGGCACTGTGTACTGAGATGCTGGTTTCCGGCGGATTAGCCGACGATCGCACACACGCGGAAGAAAAATTACAGCGCGTACTGGATAATGGTAAGGCTGCGGAAGTCTTTGCACGGATGGTGGCAGCGCAACGCGGCCCGTCTGATTTTGTTGAACGTTATTCGCACTATTTGCCATCAGCAGTTCTCAGTAAACCGGTCTATGCTGAAACCGAAGGTGTTGTGACTGCCATGGATACCCGGGCACTGGGAATGGCGGTGGTATCATTAGGCGGCGGACGCCGCAAAGCCAGTGACCCGATTGATTACAGCGTCGGGCTAAGTGACATTGCTGCGATAAATACCGTTGCAGATGGTCAGACACCACTGGCAATGATCCATGCAAACAGCGAAAGAGAGTGGCATGAGGCGGCTCAGACTGTGCGTCAGGCTATCACTCTCAGTGAGCATCCGGTTGCGGACACACCGCTGATTTACCGCCGGATAGGCGGATAAAACGATTTTGTTATTCACGTGGAGCCTGCATTCTGACGTGATCTGTCACAGGAGAAAATTATGAAACGTACGTTTATTATGGTACTGGATTCATTCGGTATTGGTGCTGCACATGATGCGGCTGATTTTGGTGATACCGGTGCTGACACGTTAGGTCATATCGCACAGGTTTGTGCCCGTGGTGATGCAGATAAAGGACGTAAAGGTCCGCTGCATCTGCCTAATCTGTCCCGCCTGGGATTGGGTAAAGCGGCGGAAGAATCCACCGGTACGTTCCCGGAAGGTCTGGATAAAAATGCAGACATTATCGGCGCTTACGCGTATGCGGGCGAACTCTCTTCCGGTAAAGACACGCCGTCAGGTCACTGGGAAATTGCCGGTGTACCGGTTCTGTTTGACTGGGGCTATTTTAAAGACGAAGAAAACAGCTTCCCGCCGGAATTACTGGATAAACTGGTTAAGCGTGCCAATTTACCGGGCTGGCTCGGAAATTGCCATTCATCCGGTACTGTGATCCTCGATAAGCTCGGTGAAGAGCACATGAAAACCGGTAAGCCGATTTTCTATACCTCCGCAGACTCCGTATTCCAGATTGCCTGCCATGAAGAAACCTATGGCCTGGAAAAACTGTATGAGCTGTGTGAAATCGCCCGTGAAGAACTGACGGCGGGTGATTATAATATTGGCCGTGTTATTGCCCGTCCGTTTACGGGTGAAAAAGCCGGTTCATTTGAACGTACCGGTAACCGCCATGATTACGCGGTAGAGCCACCGGCTGCGACCATGCTGCAAAAGCTGGTGGAAGAAAAGCAGGGTGAAGTGGTTTCTATCGGGAAAATTGCGGATATCTACGCCCATGTCGGGATCACGAAGAAAATCAAAGCGACCGGAATTGATGCATTATTTGATGCGTCTCT
This sequence comes from Morganella psychrotolerans, assembly GCF_001676055.1. Classification (GTDB taxonomy): domain Bacteria; phylum Pseudomonadota; class Gammaproteobacteria; order Enterobacterales; family Enterobacteriaceae; genus Morganella; species Morganella psychrotolerans_B. Next base: position 20,758 of record NZ_LZEX01000044.1, read on the forward strand.
GGAAGAAATGAAGCTGGCGGGTGATAACACGATCGTGTTCACCAACTTTGTGGATTTTGACTCTTCTTATGGTCATCGCCGTGATGTTGCGGGTTATGCAGCAGCGCTGGAACTGTTCGACCGCCGCCTGCCGGAAATGCTGAAGCTGGTTAAAGAAGACGATATTCTGATCTTCACCGCTGACCACGGCTGTGATCCGACCTGGCCGGGAACAGATCATACGCGTGAGCATATCCCTGTTCTGATTTACGGACCAAAAGTAAAACCGGGTTCTCTGGGATATCGCGAAACCTTTGCTGATATCGGGCAGACTGTCGCGTCTTATTTTAATTTATCCCCGATGGATTATGGTAAAAACATGCTGTAATGTGTCACTTCTTTCGGGCAGGCAGCGATTGCCTGCCCTTTCCCTTTGCGATTTACTGAAAGGAATTTCTTATGGCTACCCCTCACATTAATGCCGAACTGGGTGATTTTGCAGATGTTGTTCTGATGCCCGGCGATCCGCTGCGGGCGAAATATATCGCAGAAAATTTCTTAGACGACATTAAACAAGTTAATGATGTGCGTGGCATGCTGGGTTTTACCGGAACCTATAAAGGCCGCCGTATTTCAGTAATGGGTCACGGAATGGGGATCCCATCCTGCTCTATTTATGCAAAAGAGCTCATTACTGAATTTGGCGTAAAAACTATTATCCGTGTCGGTTCATGCGGGGCAATCAGCCCTGATGTCAAACTGCGCGATGTGGTTATTGCGATGGGCGCAAGTACAGATTCCAAGGTAAATCGTCTGCGTTTTAAAGATAATGACTTTGCCGCAATCGCCGATTTTGGTCTGGTGCGTAATGCGGTTGATGCCGCAGAAAAAGCGGGTATTCCTGCGCGTGTGGGGAACATTTTCTCTGCTGATTTATTCTATACGCCGGATCCGCAGATGTTTGATGTGATGGAAAAATACGGTATTTTAGGTGTGGAAATGGAAGCGGCCGGTATTTACGGCGTTGCCGCTGAGTTTGGTGCGAAAGCACTGACTATCTGCACTGTTTCTGATCATATCCGTACCGGTGATAATCTGCCTTCAGATGAGCGTCAGACTTCATTTAATGAAATGATTACGATTGCACTGGAATCAGTATTACTGGGCGATAAACAGTAATTTATTTTCGTCATCATAATAAAAAACCTCTGCCGGTGTTATTCTCCCGCAGAGGTTTTTTTTATTAATTGTCTGCGCAGATATAACGTATATTAACGTCAGAACTTCCGTCACTCAGTAAGAATAGACGTATTTCATTGTTTTTTAAAATTGAGGATAAAATAATAGTAAAACATATTGTTATTGTAGCTATTATTGCCATTGTATCTGATTTAGTCAGTTCTATATTCTTAATAAAAGAATGTAATAATGATGGGAGTTTCATAATAATAGTGCCATAAGTTAATTGTTTTATTTACAGATAATAAAAATAAGGTGCCTGATTTACTGCTACCTGTAACAGAGAGAAACGGGGGGATTTCTCCCCCCTCAGCATTAATTACCTTTATGAGGTGATTGTGTCTGAACCAGGATATTACCGTCACTCACTGACAACGAAAAATAGCCGGTGTTATTGAGTGAAAATGTAATACAAAGAATTAAAGTCATTGTAATTACAGTTGAATCTTTAACGGGTAGTCTGGTCATTTCTCTTGACTCCTAAAAGTGAAGGAGGCAGAATCACTACTGTTCAGGTGAGTGAATCGGCCTCGGTTTATGTTGAAAAACGTAACCGGGGCTTTCTTCTGACCGGAACAGGGAAAATATAACCTGATCCGGACAGAATCAGGCACCCGCGAAGAGAATAACAGAGAGAGTTGGTGTGTGTAGTGTTAATTCCGATGATAATATTGATATATATCACATAACAAATAACTGTCATATTTAAATACAACTATTGTTACTTTTGTATTTTAGATTAAATAATAAAAAAGCCTCTATCAAGAGGCTCTGTATATATTATGGCGGTGTCAGCATAAATACTTTTTCATTCTCTCCGCTGTAACGGGATAATGCCTGATTAAGGTCATCTGTCGTTATATTTTTAATTAACGCTTCTTCCTGGATTATCCGGATAAAATTATTATCATCACCGGCAATTTGTGCCAGGGATTCAGTCCAGAATGCGGCACTCTGATAAACCTGCTGTTTTTCCAGTAACCAGTTTGCTCTGGCTTCTTTCAGCGCTTCTTCCGGAACGCCCTGTGATTTAAGGGTGTTAAGAACATTACGGCTCAGTGTGGTCATTTCAGCTGCGCGCTGAGGATCAGTGGTAAAGTTCAGCCGGGCGCTGTAATACGGTGCCGGGAGTTTTGCCAGCATGGATGAAAAACTCAGAGCATAAATCCCGCCCGCCTGTTCACGTAATGCGCTGCGTAACTGACGGCTGATAACACTGTCGAGCAGTTGCAGCACCAGTGTTTCTTTCTGTGACCATTGTGCCGGGGCCGCATACTGAATGCTGACCATGGTTTTGTCTGAACTGGCAATCGGATAAGTGCGGCTGAGTGGTTCCATCTTTGGTGCGATTTTCGGGTCACGCCATTGCAGGCGCTGCGGGGATGCCGGAAGGGCGGCTATCCATTTTTCGACGGACTGTTTAATCTGTTTTTTATCAGCAGCACCACTGATAACCAGTGTCATATCCTGTACCGGACTGAGCAGGAGGTGATTATTATTTTGCAATTGTGCTGCGGTAAAATGACGCCATCCGCCATTTTCATTGATAACCAGACGCCCGCCATTGGTATGGCTTTCCTGATTGATAGCATCGAGAAAACGGCGCTCAACCGGCATGCTACTCAGACTTTCCAGCGTCGCCTGCTGATTACGCAGCAGTTTTTCACCGCTGAACTGTGGTTGGGTTATTTTCAGGTGCAATAATTTCAGCAGTGTATCCAGCTCTTCCGGCGGGGCTTCACCACGGAAACCGTGGTTCAGCAATTCGCTGTACGGACGTAATGTCAGGCTGTGCTGTTTACTGAACAGCGCCAGCTCCCGTGCACTCAACTCCCCGTAACCGCTGCTTTCCGGCAGTTTCAGCGCCCACTCGGTTAATCCCTCCTGACCTGTCGGTTCGAGTGAGCGGCCGCCCGGAATACGCAGGTTTATCTGAATATTGTCTTTCAGGGATTTATCCTGATGCACAATAATGCGCATCCCGTTAGATAACTGCCAGGATTCGGTTGCCGGCAGCGGCAGAGATTGTTCCTGCACGATAGTGCCCTGTCCGGCAGGGGTAACATTCAGCGCTACCTGCCGCACCTTCAGAGTGAAAGGACCGGGTGCGGATTTACGGATCTGCTGCCAGCGCTCTGTGAATGCTTTTTCGTTAAACTGAGATTTCTCACTATCCGGACCGATGATCGCCAGGCGGGGTGAGGATGTTTGCAGGAACCCTGCTACATGGTTTTTCAGTGTGTCCGGTGTGACCGGTTTAATCAGTTCCCATGTTGTGGTGAGTTGCTGGCGCTTGTCCTGCACCGGCATCCGGTACTCCAGAGCGGTCGTGATATTATCAGCAAGATAATCATTACCGTAGCGGGATTCCCCGGCGGCCTGCTGACTGAGTTTTGCCAGCAGATTCTGTCTTGCATCATCCAGCTCTGCCTGTGTCACCGGCTGAGTGGCCAGGCGCTGAATTTCAGTCCACAGCAGAGAGATACCGCTGAGGTAATCGCCGTTTTGCGGGTGGATAATCATCAGCTGCTGGAGGCGTTTTTTATCCAGCATGGCGCCCTGCGGGTTAATACTGGCAGACGGTAATTGCCCGTTGTCCACCAGTGCCGTCAGACGCTGGTTGAGGATAGCGACCCAGAGGTTATCCAGTAAATCATCATATTGTCCCTGCCGGGTATCAAGTGGTGCGCGGATATCCCGTTGCAGCGCAAACTGCATAATGCGCTGCCCCTGCTCTTTATCAAAGACCGGTTTTACCAGCAGATCCGGCTGCGGCGCAAAGTGCTGCCATGCAGGGTCATCCTGTGCGGCAGTGGTTTGTGCGGGCTGATTAAAATAGGTTTTCGCAAGTTCACTGACATCGTGATGATTAAATTGCCCGATAACCACCAGGCTCATACGCTGCGGCTGATACCAGGTCTGATAATAGTCCTTTGCGGTACTGACCGGGGTATTGCGGATAATGTCCAATAATCCGATAGGATCACGCTGTGCATAGCGGCTGCCCGCGTAGCGAAGCTGTTCCAGCGCATTGTTAATACGAAAACCGATCCCCTGACGCAGACGCCACTCTTCAATAATAACCGGACGCTCTTTATCAAAGGCAACCGGGTCGAATGTCATGCCCTGCGCCCAGTCGGCAAGTACCTGTAAGCCGGTTTCAACCTGCGCGGGAGTGGCCTGCGGTAATGACAATTTATAGACAGTGGAGTTGAGGCTGGTGGCGGCGTTCACATGGCTGCCAAGATTAAGCCCCTGTTTTTCAAGCTGTTTAAAACTCTGTGTGTCAGGAAAATGGGTGGTGCCTTTGAACGCCATGTGCTCGGTAAAATGTGCCAGACCGCGCTGTTCTTCTGTTTCCTGCAACGATCCGCTTTCTACCAGCAGACGCAGTTCAACACCGGGCTGTGCCCTTGAGAGCAGATACACATTCATGCCGTTCGCCAGGCGGATGTGTTGTAAATCGCTGCGCTGTGCCAGCGGGCGGTTATCTGCGCCGCTATTATTAACCGCAGCACAGCCGGTAAGGGTCAGTGCCACCCCGGCCATAATAAATTTATAACGCATAACTGACTCCTGATGTACGGGTTGTGGCAGGGGCGCTGAGGGTGATCACCTGATCTGCCTCCTGCTGAAGAAAACGCTGGTGGCTGACCAGTAAAATAGTGCTGTCAGGCAGGCGCTGCCTGAGCAGGCGGATCATACGGATGGCATAGTCATCATCTAAAGCAGAGGTCACTTCATCAAGCAGCATCAGCCGGGGTTTATTCAGTAACAGACGGGCAAACAGCAGGCGTTGTTGCTCTCCGCCGGACAGGCGCTGACGCCAGTCGGTATCAACATCGAGCTGTGGCTGTAGTTTTTCCAGCCCGACGGCAGCCAGCACATCATGGTAAGACGCTGTTGTGAATTGCGCCGCCGGCAGCGGATAGGCAAGCAGAGATCGCAGGGTGTCTGAAGGCAGATAAACTGATTGCGGAACCCACAGTACATCCTGCTCACGACTGATTGAGCCCCGGTAATATGGCCAGTGCCCGCTCAGGGTGCGCAAAAGAGTGGATTTTCCCAATCCGGAGCGTCCGCTGATAATGGCAAATTCCCCTGCGCGCAGTGACAGAGAGAAATTTTGCAACAGCAGGGTATTGTCCTGAAGAAGAATATCGGTGGTGGCGTCCAACCGCACAGAGGCATGATTTGTCTGTGTGATATCAGATGTTGTGTCATTGTCCAGCAGACGGACAAAGTGATACAAACGGGTCACGGTCGCCTGCCAGGCGGCAATCTCTTTATAAGCAAAAATAAACCAGCCGAGGGATGTGGCGACACTGCTGAATGCCTGACGCAGCTGCATCAGCCCGCCGAGCATCAGTTCACCGGCAAGAAATTTCGGCAGAGCAAACAGAATTGGCGCAAGCGCGGTAACCTGCTGATAACCCACTGTATAGAATGACAGATTCCGCTCGCAGCGGATCAGTTGGTTCCAGTTTGCCGCGACGCGGGCAAAGCGTGACAGCAATTGCTGTTTATCCCTGTTTTCGCCCCGCTGACCGGCTATGGCATCACCATGCTGCTTGCGGGTGATAAGCGCCGCACGGTAATCCGCTTCGCGCTGCTGTTTTTCCATATTGAGTTTACGCAGCGGGCCGCCGATAAGCTGTGTCAGCGCGATCCCCACCAGGGTATAGGCAATACAGGCCCAGAACATATAACCGTCTATCCGCCAGTCGTGACCGGCGACAGACAGCAGAATACTGCCGGAAAGCTGCCAGAGAATCGCGGCAAAAGAGACCAGGGTCAGCAGCGAGTGCAGAAAGGTAATCAACAGACTGAGTGTGGACTCCACCAGCAGCCGCACATCTTCGGCGATACGCTGATCCGGGTTATCCGGCTCCTGTGCGGTAAGGCGCAGCAGATAGTGACGGCTCTGCGGCGACAACCAGCGGCTGAGGATCTGCTCTGTCATGCCTTCCCGCCAGCGGATAGCCAGTTTTTGCCGGAAATACGTACCGAGCACCACCACGAGTATCAGCCCGCTGACCAGGATCACAAAGAATTTGATAAGCTGATACAGCGCCGCACCATCCAGCTTTTGTAATGCATTATAAAAATCCCCGTTCCACTGGTTCATGCGGATATTGAACCAGACGGAGGAGAGTGTCAGCCCGAGGGAGAGTAACAGTAAGAACCAGCAAAACAGGGCAGCGCGCTGCCCCCAGAACGGTTTTACCAACCAGAAAAAGTGTTTTATTGTTTTCATTTATTATTCATAAAGTTAAGAGACATTGCTCACATGCTCAGATTAAAAATCGTAATTCATCTGTAACCAGAACTGACGGCCCGGATCGTAGGCAATCACTCTGTTTCCGCCGTAAATAAAGGTATCGGCGACATTTTTATTATTCAGTACGTTATTGATTTCAACAGAGACTGATGCGCCGTACGCAAACTCCGGTTTCCAGTTCACGCGGGTATCCCAGGTGAATTTAGAGGCAAAGTTTTCTTTCTGATACACACGTAACTCACCGTATTGAGGATCACGGATAATTTCGTTTTCATGACGGACAGCCTGGCTGCGCGCACCCCACCATTGCAGGCGGTTATATAAAGAAACGCCGTAGTTATCCCAGTCGCTGGTCAGTTCAACATTGAGTTTCAGCGGTGAATTGAAGTTACTTGCCGGTAGATCGCTGACATCAATCACCTTGCCGCCATACATAACTTTGTCGGAGTTAATTGCCGAGCCCGGTTCAAAGAACGCATAACCCTGGTCAGACGGGAAGTTGCTTTTGGTCTGCTGCCAGACAACGGAGGAAGAGAAAACATGAGATGCCTGCGCCCATTCCCACGGCTGACTGTTGCTGACGGCGAGTGTGACTGAGTCGTGCTTGCTGCGTCCGGCGTTATCAAAGGTGCGGATCTTTCCTTTGTCGCTGTATTTGTCCGGACCGGTTAAGTTTTCGTATTTTGTCCGGCTGCGCACTTCGTCATAGCCTTCGCGGTGGACATAGGTCAGACGCCAGGTGGTGCTGAGAATTTCCTGCTGAAGACCGAGTGAAATTTCGTCGTTATACGGGGTTTTCAGTGAATCCAGACCCTCGAAATCATTAGTCGGAACCCATTCTTCGTTCCAATTACACATATAACATTTTTCAAGCCCGGCATTCTGCGCGCCGTAAAGTGCATACGTCAGCATCGAACGGCCGTAATAGCGGTTGGCACCGGCGATCAGCAGGGTATTTTTATTACCGAAGAGGTCATAGGTTGCCGCTAAACGCGGGGCAATATTGGTACTTTGCACAAAATCATCACGATCAACACGAATACCCGGGCGCAGTGTCAGGCGGCCAATCTCAATGTTGTCATCGGCAAACAGGGAATAGTTGTTATAACTGACGGATGCGGTACCCGGCAGGAAACGGTGAATGTTAGTTATGTCCATACCCATTCCTGCATAAGTGGCGTAGTCATCACTGGTGTGATAGTGCGATTTATCACGGATATAACGACCTTTGGTGTAGGTGGTTTCCATTCCCAGTGTCGGGCGGTGTGTCATGCCCCAACCTTCTGATTGCAGGAAGCGGGCAACGGCTTTGGTGGTGACATTATCCTGCTCTGTCCGCAGGTCGCCCAGCCCGCCCATTTTGGTGTTAATAATGGTTTTGCCGTCCGGTAATATATCTTTCAGCTCATAAAAGTGCTGCTCATCATTTATCCGGTCATCTTTCAGTTTTTGATAGCCCAGGGTGAATTCCAGATCCGCCAGGCTGGTCTGATGTTTCAGGACGCTGGTGAATCCTAACCCTTTATGGTTATTGTCATAACCGGAGTTGGCAATGTTTGAGGCAAATAGACGGGATTTATAATCGGAATAATTCATGGAGATATCCGCGGTTGTCACCGGGGAAATATCCATTGCATATTTTACAAACAGGTTATCGGAGGTGCGTTTCTGGTTGCGTTTGCGTTTATCGAAATCATAACCGACAAGCGTGTCGCCATCCATTACCGCCATCAGCACCGAGGTATTGGCGGGAATGTCGGAAGTTCGGCGGGACGCAGAAACGGTCAGACCGCTGTTTTCAGTCACACCGACTTCAAACCAGCCACCGAAATCCTGTTTGTTATATTCATTCTGGAAACGAGCCGGGTTACTGATGTCATTTTTGGATGAATCAATCGGCTGCGAAGAGTCTTCAAATAAGGTGTTCCAGGAGGAGCGGGTAGTACGGTAATACACGTGTCCGCTATTTTCACCGTTCCAGCGGCGGCTGGTGACATCCACGCTGCCGCCGGTAAATCCGCCGAATTCCACCGGGATATTATTATCATAAACCGTCACACTGTCGATCAGGCGGCTGTCGATATACAGTCCCTGGTCGCCGGTATCCACGCGGGTGGAGGTTTCACCGAGTGTATTTTTTGCCGGGTCAAAATCGTTGTTAAAACTGATGCCGTCGAGTTTATACGCATTCTGGAAACTGGATGCACCATGAATAGAAATACGCGCCGGTTTGATTTCACCCTGATTGAGGGAAGAGCTGTCGTTTCCGGCAAACTGTACCGCCGGGTTCGTACGCAGCAATTCTGTCACGTTGCCGTCGCCGGTACTGCGCTGGCTTATCTCTTCTGACGTAATATATTGCGGAGCCGACATCACATCGGTTGCCGGGTGATACGCCATTTCACCCTGCACGCGGGTTTCCGGGATAAGAATGGTATCCCCGCCGGTGGTCAGCGGACGGATAACAAAACTGCTTCCGGTCTGTACCATGGTCAGGCCGGAGCCTGCGAGCAGAGTCTGGATCGCCGTTTGGGGTGAATAGCTGCCGTGGAGTGCCGGTGCGCGCAAGGCGTTTAACTGACCGGCATCATAGAGTAATTGGATCTGCCCCTGTTTTGCGATGGTGTTCAGTGAGCTGGTAAGCGCCTGTTCCGGCAGATCCAGCGTGATATCGGCCACTGCCAGTGGTGTCACCGCCAGCCCGAGTGCCAGCACAATGGCTGAGCGCAGTGCTTTTGCGGTGTATGGTGAAGATTTTATTGTCATTGTTATTATTTCCGAATATGCCATAGGTATCCCCTATGACAGAAGACGCGGAAATGATAATTATCCTCACCTGCGAATCATTCTTTTTTTCATTTATTTTTATTATTCTTAATAATCAACAGCGTGCCATTTGGCTGTTCTGTCACGCTGACCGGCAGAACCTGCGGCAGGGCAGTAAAAAAGGATCCGGCATCATCAATATTGACCCGCCCGGAGACGCGCAGCTCTCCGGCATTGGCAGCAAGTGAAATGGTGCGGTTGTGATAAGGGGCGAGGCGGGAAACCACGTCGCGAAGAGGCATATCGGTCAGGCTGATTTGTCCGTTGCGCCACTCTCCGGCCAGCTCCGGCAGGATATGGCGGATGACAGGTTTATGTCCGCGCGCCGTACTGACCGCTTCATCACCGGCTCTCAGATAAACCGGGCTCTCTTTTGTTGCATCACGCAGGGCAACAATGCCGCGGGCAACGGATACGGTGATTTCAGTGCCCTGTTTGCGGACATCAAATTCGGTCCCGACAACAGTAATTTCCCGCCCGTCTGCCTGAATGATGAAAGGCCGCCAGGGATTGGTTTTCACCTGAAAAAAGGCATTACCCCGGACAAGTGTGATGCGCCGGTGTGTCTGCTCGTAAGCGATGTCGGCCTCACTGTCGCGGTTGAGAAAGATCCGGCTGCCATCCGGTAATATCATGGATTTACTATCTGATGTGGTGGCCAGCGTCAGGTTATCCATCAGCAGCGCAGGTAACTGACTGTAAGGCAGAAACAGCATGATCAGGATAAAAAAACCGGCGAGTGTGTGGCGCAGCGGGCGCAGAACGGAAAAAGTACGGACAGGTTTTTCTGCGGCAACCGCCGGGCGCGGCAGAGAGGACATATCACTCCACATCTGCGCCATCTCATCAAATGCCTGCTGATTTTCAGGGGATGCCGCCAGCCATGAGCGCAGCTCATTCTGCTGATGTGCGTTCATGCTCTGACTGTGCCAGCGCGTGAACCACAGCGCGGCGGCATCATCCCGTTCGTCCTGCTCCTGCGCGGTATCTGCCATTATCCGTCCTTCTGTTCTCCGGCGTTCATGGCGCGCTTGCATTGCAGCAGGGCGCGGGCAATATGTTTTTCCACCATACTGACTGAGATATCCATTTGTTCCGCAATATCACTTTGTGACAGTCCGTCAAAGCGGTAAAGCACAAACGCTTCCCGCTGGCGGGGAGGTAATTGGTTTAACACTTCGTACAGCCGCGTCAGGCGCTGCTGATGCTCAAGCTGTACCTGCGGATCTGCATTATCCTGTGCAATATCAGCCGCCTGTGAATCATCCCATTCACTTACCTGATCACGGCCTTTGCGCTGGCTGTGACGCCAGTGATCGACCAGCACATTGTTGGCGATTTTAAACAAGACGCCCGGGTTTCCTGCACAGAAGTGTCCCCGCCGCCTTTAAGCCAGCGTGCGAATACATCCTGTGACAGATCGCGGGCATCCTGACTGTTGCCCAGCCGCTTGTGGAAGAAGCGGACAAGCTGATGATAGGTTGAGTGATAGGCGCCGGCGATCAGCCTGCTTACCGATTTTTCAGTTGTCATTTCTCTGGTGTATATCAACGTGATTGTAAATGAAGGGATCATTACGCACGGCTTGGAAAAATCCAAAAATCTTATTGTTGTTATTAGAATTATTATTAATAATAAAAAAGAATATCATTTGCATTATCATTATGCCTGTAATTTTATAAATTGAAATACGTAAATAACGATTAAAAAAGTGAGCTGAGTGATGTTGAATGTGGCTGCATCCTGTTATCAAAACAGGCGATATCCGATAGGCGCAATGGTTGCGAGTCTGGGGGTTCATGCGCTTGTGCCGGTGCTGTTTCTGGGCTGGCTGACATTCTCTTCTGAAGAACAGAAAGGAATGTTGCCCCCGGCGTTTGAACTGACCGCGGGGATTTATCAGCTGGAAAGCGCACCGCCGGAAAAAGCGGAAGGTATAAAACAGGTAATGTCACAACCGGCACCACAGCCGGTAACCGAGCCGGAGCGTGAGGCACTGACCGATAAACTGGCACAATCTGACCGGGGAACCTGGACGCGAAAAGCAGAAAAACCCAAGAAAAAAGCAGAGAAAAAGCCGGTTACTGTCGTGAAAACACCGGAAATACAAAGTCCTTCGCCTGTGATGGCGGAGAGCACCTCGGCACCGCGTCAGGGAGACAGTTCTGCCAGCCGTGCTGATTTTACCAGTTATGCACCACAAGCCGTCAGCGGCAGTACCGGTTGGGAAAGTGCGGTACATACACATCTGGCGAAATACAAACGCTACCCGCGGGCATTGTTGCGTTATAAATCGACCGGGGTTTCCCATGTAAAAGTTATCCTGAATACACAGGGAAATGTGATTTCAGCTGAACTGGTTAACTCTTCCGGCACAACACAGCTGGACAAAGAAGCCCTTGCCACTGTTCAGCGGGCAGCGCCTTTTCCGTTACCGCCGCATGACCGTATCCGTGACGGGCATATTGAGATAGTGACCCCTATTGGTTTTTACCTGTAACCAGCAGACAATTCCCGAAATTACGTGGTTATAATTAGGAATTGTCTGTATTTTCTGTATTTTTCCCTTCTTACATCAGCTTTTCTTCATCAATCTTTCGGTTTTTCTATGGGTTTTCTTAATTTATCTAAATGAGTTTTAGTTACTCATATCGTAACTGTATCGGTAAAGCCTGTGTATATCTGAAGAAAGTGCAATGCCGGCAGAATAAACCGGAGATGAGTACACAATATTAATTAGAGATATTTATGTTTTTGGTGGCAAATACACCAAGGGTGAATATAAAAAAGAGTATGTTACACTGCAGAGCGTGTCACTTTATGTTCATGTGATATCGGTGGGAACCCGGCATTATGCTGATTTAATTCAGTAGGAAGTCAGTGTTTTCACCCGGTATTTGTGTCAGGTGTTACTTGTTATTTCAGGGCGAAATTATCAGGAAAACAGGTAGTGTTGTTACCCGTTGACAGGCATGTCGAATAAAAGAATTTAATATATAAGAAATCTGATTTTTACGATGATTCATTAATATGCATCATTTTCAGACTGAGCTTCAGAGGTATAAACTCTGTACACTCGGATTCATTTCTGTATAGGTAATTTTGCGCAATTCCGGATTAATTAAAAATTGTGAATTTTAGTTAGGTAAGGATAAATAATGATCAATAAGTCGATTTTTGCACGAACACTCGTTTCTCTGCTGTTAGGTACCGCTATCAGTGCTTCTGCACTGGCTGCGACAGAAAACACCGGTCATACATTACGGCTGGCTATCGGCGCGGAGCCGACCGAAGGGTTTGACCCGATGCTCGGCTGGAGCCACGGCAGTTATTTATTACTGCACAGCCCGTTACTGAAACAAAAGGCCGATCTTTCCTGGCACAGCTATATGCTGGACAACTATACCCACAGTGATGACGGAAAAGAGTGGACGCTGACGCTGAAAAAAGACCTGAAATTCTCGGATGGCTCTCCGCTGGCCGCGAAAGATGTCGTATTTACTTATAATAATGCGGCAGCAAGCGGTGGCAAAATCGATATGGGGAACTTCGCCAAAGCCGAAGAAATTAACCCGCAAACCGTCAAAATTACCCTTTCCGCTCCGCAAAGTACGTTTATTAATGTCTTAGGCTCTCTGGGGATTGTTTCAGCTGATAAATACGACGCCAAACAATATGCTCAGAAACCAATCGGTGCGGGTCCGTACCGTCTGGTCAGTTTCCAGCCTGGTCAGCAACTGATTGTTGAGGCCAACCCGTACTACGCCGGACCGAAAAATGACTTTAATAAACTGATTTTTGTTTTCCTCGATGAAGATGCCGCCTTTGCCGCAGCACAAAGCCGCCAGCTCGAAGTTGTCCGTATTCCGCCGGTGATCGCAGCGACCGCCGGGGATGTTAAGGGCATGAAGCTGGTTGAACGCGCCAGTGTGGAAAACCGCGGCATTGTGTTCCCTATTCCGAAAGCCGGCGAAAAAGATGCGCAGGGTAATCCGATCGGAAACGATATCACCTCTGATGTGGCTGTCCGTAAAGCAATTAACTATGCGATTGACCGTAAATTGCTGGCGGAACAAGTGATGGAAGGCTATGCCGTCCCTGCCTTTACCGGGGTTCACGGGTTGCCGTGGAATAATCCGGACGCTGCATTTAAAGATGGTGATGCGGAAAAAGCAAAACAGATTCTGGAAGAGGCCGGCTGGAAACTGAACAAAGACGGTCTGCGTGAAAAAGACGGAAAAGTCGCGAAGCTGACTCTGTGGTACACCAGCGGAGATACTACCCGCCGTGACCTGGCCCAGGCGCTGCGTGCATTCCTGAAACCAATCGGAATCGAACTGGATTTACAATCCGGCAGTTGGGAAACCGTTGAACGCCATATGCATTCGAACCCGACACTGTTCGGCTGGGGCAGTCTGGATCCGATGGAATTAGTCCATCATTACAGCAGCAAGGCCGCCGGTGTGGAGTTCTACAACCCGGGCTACTATAAAAATCCGCAGGTGGATGCCATCCTGGAAAAAGCCATGAGTGCCGCCGATCAGGAACAAGCGATCCCTGTCTGGCAGCAGGTGGACTGGAACGGTAAAACCGGTACCGGGATTAAAGGTGACGCTGCCTGGGCATGGTTACTCAATGTTCAGCATACCTATGTTGTGAATAATTGTGTGGAACTTGGCACAGGTGCGCCGGAAATACACGGCTCGTGGTCACTGTTAAACAGCGTGGATGACTGGGCCTGGACCTGTAAATAATGCGCAGTGCCCTATTTCTTTTTGTGCGGTTTGTTTGTCTGCTGACGGTGACAGCTGCGGGGGTGTTTATCCTCCTCAGCTATTCACCGATAGATCCGATACGTGCCTATATCGGAAACGATTTATTGCACGTACCACCGGAGCAATATCCGGTGATCGCCGCCCGCTGGGGGCTGGATCAACCGCTGTGGCAGCGTTTTTGGATCTGGTTTTCACAGATGATCCGCGGTGACCTCGGGTATTCGATGCTGTATAACGCGCCGGTGTCTGAGGTGATTTCAGCAAGGCTGGGGCCGTCACTGGCGCTGCTTATCAGCGCCTGGCTTTTCTCCGGTATTGCCGGGTTGCTGATGGGTCTGGTGGCCGGGCGGTATCTGAATCGCTGGCCGGATAAGATTATTTCAGCATTTGCGTATCTGCTGGCCTCGATCCCGACATTCTGGATAGGGCTGCTGTTATTGTCCCTGTTTGCGGTTTCCCTGCAATGGGCACCGGTCTGCTGCGCCTGGCCGATGGGCGAGGATGCTGACAGTGCAACATTCGGACAGAAGGTTCACCATCTGATCCTGCCGGTACTGGCGCTGGGGCTGCTGGGTGTCGGAAATATTGCGCTGCATACGCGGGCAAAAGTGGCTGAAGTGATGAGCACTGAATTTATCCACTACGCAAAAGCGCAGGGGGATAAAGGCTGGCCGATGATTAAATTTCATGTGCTGCGCCACGCGATTACACCGGCGCTCTGTTTGCAGTTTGCGTCTGTCGGGGAGTTACTGAGCGGCTCACTGCTGGCGGAAAAAGTATTTGCCTATCCCGGACTGGGGCAGGCTACGATAGATGCGGGTTTACGGGGAGATATCCCGTTACTGATGGGCATTGTGATGTTTTGCGCGATCCTGATTTTTATGGGGAACAGCACAGCGGATATTCTGCTGCGCCGTATTAACCGGGGGGTTATCCGCGAATCATGACCTATAACCCGAACCGCGCACTGTTAAAACTGACCGGCACATTACTGATGCTTGTCCTGCTGGGCGTGTACGCCATCTGGATAACGCATCTTGATATTGATATGGACTTCCTGGCGCGGCGTCAGGCGCCGTCTGCCGCTCACTGGTTTGGTACGGACAGCCTGGGGCGCGACCTGTGGGATCGCACCTTTCAGGGAATGGCGACCAGCCTGCAAATCGGGCTGATTTCCGCTATGACCAGTGGCCTGGTGGCGCTGACCATGGCAGGGTTGTCCACGGTGAACAAGGGAACAGATTATCTGGTCCGTGGTGTGATTGATGCCCTGCTGGCACTGCCGCACCTGTTGTTACTGATTTTAATCTGCTTCACGCTGGGCGGCGGGAAAGCCGGGGTTATCTGGGCGATAGCCCTGACGCACTGGCCGAAACTGACCCTGATCCTGCGCTCGGAGATTTTGCGGGTACGGGAAACGGATTATGTGATGCTGGCACAGCGCATGGGAAATTCGCGACTGTATTGTTGGCGTCATCATTATCTGCCAATGTTATTACCGCAGTGGATTGTCGGCACATTACTGATGTTCCCGCACTCTGTACTGCACAGTGCAGCGCTCAGTTTTCTGGGCTTTGGTCTGGCACCGCATGAAGCATCGCTGGGTATTTTGTTATCAGATGCGCTGCGCTATCTCAGTACCGGTGCCTGGTGGCTGGCGTTCTTCCCGGGGTTTGTGCTGGTGGGGTTGGTCTTACTGTTTGACCAGTTTGCAAAAGCGTTACAACAGCTCTGGCTGAGGATCGCATAATGCTGAAATTTGATCAGCTTGCTATTGATGTCGCTCAGTTTAACTGGCTGAGAAAAAAAACGCTGGCAGCCGCTGCTGACGGATATCTCCCTGACTATCCATCCGGGAGAACTGGTGGCACTGATTGGCAGCAGCGGTGAAGGTAAAAGCCTGTTACTGCAAAGTGCGCTGGGATTACTGCCGGACAATATGCGCTGCCGCGGTGCCATTTCTCTGGCAGGGGAAACGCTGACGGAAGCAACAAAACAGCGTCACCGCGGAAATACCCTGTGTTATGTGCCTCAGGGTGTCAGTGCGCTGAACCCGCTGGTGCGTGTCGGCCCGCAGCTTGAACGCGCGGCAACACTGAGCGGAATGCACGTAAAAATGCATGATGTGGCGCGTCAGCTGCAACGTTATAATCTGCGCCCGGAGCTGACGGATGCATTTCCGAACCGGCTGTCCGGCGGAATGGCTAAGCGGGTGCTGACTTGTGGCGCAACACTGACCGGCGCGCAGTATATTTTAGCGGATGAAATAACGTCCTGGCTGGATGATGAACATGCAGGGCAATTGCTCGCGCACCTGAAAGTATTGTGCGCAGACGGGCGTGGTGTGTTGTGGGTTACACATGACCTGGCAATGGCGGCGCGTTTTGCTGACAGAATAGCCGTTCTGCGTCATGGGGTTTTACAGGAAACGCTGACCTCACAGGCATTGCTGAGCGGAGAAGGCAGCCCGTGGCTGCAATCGTTATGGGATGCATTACCGGAGCATCGTTTTCTCAATGGTACAAAACAGAACCGGCAGTGGCACCAATAATAATGACCGGCGATCCGGATGTAATAATATGCTTTATTTTATCCGGATATGAGTATTACTGTTTTATTCGCTGAAAATCAGCGCAACGTAAAATTTTACATTTAAATACAGTGACAAATATTTATTCTCTTATATGCGGTAACGGAAGCGCCGTATAATCTGAAAAGGAATCAAAACCTCGTTTTCTTATAAGGAGAACAGCGGTGAATGATTTATTTTTTATTATTAATTAGTTGGTTACATATTTCGCTATCAGTATTTCCGGTGGTGCGTACGCGCGTGTCCGGCGATCAGTGATGTGTTGTGCCTGAAAGATAAAATATTTTTATTTCAGGCGGATATGCACTGAAACAAAAAACGGAAACTACGGTGATACGGATGAATAAAGAGTTCCGCTCCCGTATTTTTATGGTTCTGTTTTCAATAGTCTGTTTTCAATCCATTGTGGAGGCACTATGCAATTAACCCCGAGAGAAGTTGAAAAACTAATGATTTATACCCTGGCCGATGTCGCACAGCGACGCCGGGACCGGGGCGTAAAACTGAATTACCCGGAAGCCGTCGCCATTATTACGGTGACTGCTCTGGAAGGCGCCCGGGACGGTAAAACAGTGGAAGATGTGATGAAGGAAGCCGCCACGGTTCTGACCAGAGCCGATGTAATGGAAGGCGTTGATGATTTGATCCCGAATGTTCAGGTTGAAGCTATTTTTACCGACGGCAGCCGCCTGGTCACTGTTCATAACCCAATCAAGTAAACGCATAGCAAAAAGGTGAGGTTTCTTATCATGAGCAATACAAAACAACCCACTCCATTAGGCGGTGTCATTTTTGCGGATACCCCGATTGAATTTAATACCGGCAAACCGGAAACAAAAATCAAGGTTCGCAATACCGGCGACCGTCCTATCCAGATAGGTTCTCATTTTCATTTTTTTGAAGTTAACCATGCACTGGAATTTGATCGCGAAGCGGCTTACGGCAAGCGCCTGAATATTTCATCAACGACGGCTATCCGTTTTGAACCGGGCGATGAAACAGAAGTATCCCTTATTCCTTACGGCGGCAAACAGACAGTTTACGGGTTCAACAACCTGGTGGACGGCTGGACCGGCACAAATGTGAACAGCAGCGAACGTCCGGCAAAAGTGATTGCACTGAACAATGCGGTTGCCCGGGGTTTCAGCCATAAAGCGCAAGAGAAAAAGTAATTCTCCGTACCTATGATTTCCCGGCTGTGATGCGAAAGCATCCTGAATAAAAAGGAACATGTTATGCCACAGATTTCCAGACAAGAATATTGCGGTCTGTTCGGACCGACCACAGGGGACAAAATCCGCCTGGGTGATACCGATCTCTATATCGAAATTGAAAAAGACTTACGCGGCTACGGTGAAGAATCTGTCTATGGCGGGGGTAAATCCCTGCGTGACGGGATGGGCGCAAACAACACCCTGACCAGTGACAATGGTGTACTCGATTTGGTTATCACTAACGTGACGATTCTTGATGCCAAATTAGGGGTTATCAAAGCAGACGTTGGTGTGAAAGACGGCAAAATCGTCGGTATCGGTAAGAGCGGAAACCCGAATCTCCAGGATGGTATTACCCCGGGGATGGTTGCCGGTGTGTCAACAGATGCCATCTCCGGCGAGCATCTTATTCTGACCGCGGCGGGTATTGATACACACATTCACCTGATTTCACCTCAGCAGGCGTATGCAGCACTGTCCAACGGTGTAACCACCTTCTTCGGCGGTGGTATCGGGCCGACAGACGGCACCAACGGGACAACCGTTACCGCAGGGCCGTGGAATATCCGCGCCATGCTGCGCTCACTGGAAGGTCTGCCGGTTAACGTCGGGATGCTGGGTAAAGGTAACTCGTTTGCCCGTGATCCGCTGGTTGAACAGATTATTGCCGGTGTTGCCGGTCTGAAAGTTCACGAAGACTGGGGTGCGACATCCAACTCACTGCGCCATGCCCTGCGTGTGGCTGATGACTATGATATCCAGGTCTCCGTTCACACCGACAGCCTGAACGAAGGCGGTTATGTGGAAGATACCATTGAAGCCTTTGAAGGCCGCACCATTCACACTTACCACACAGAAGGCGCAGGCGGCGGTCACGCTCCTGACATTATCAAAGTAGTCAGCCAGCCAAACGTGCTGCCGAGCTCAACGAACCCGACACTGCCATACGGGGTCAACAGCCAGGCGGAACTGTTCGACATGATTATGGTGTGTCATAACCTGAACCCGAACGTGCCTGCGGACGTCTCTTTTGCTGAAAGTCGTGTGCGCCCGGAAACTATTGCCGCAGAAAACGTCCTGCATGATATGGGGGCAATCTCCATGTTCTCCAGTGACTCTCAGGCGATGGGGCGCGTTGGTGAGAACTGGCTGCGCATTGTTCAGACGGCAAATGCGATGAAAGCATCGCGCGGCAAACTGCCTGAAGATGCGGCGGGGAATGATAACTTCCGCGTATTGCGCTATGTGGCAAAAATTACTATCAACCCGGCGATCGCGCAGGGGATTAGTCATGTGCTTGGATCGATTGAAGTGGGCAAAATGGCGGATCTGGTACTGTGGGATCCGCGTTTCTTTGGCGCCAAACCAAAACTGGTTATCAAAGGCGGCATGATCAACTGGGCGGCAATGGGTGATCCTAACGCTTCTCTGCCGACACCGCAGCCGGTCTTCTATCGTCCGATGTTTGGTGCGATGGGTAAAACCCTGCAGGATACCTGTGTGACCTTTGTATCTCAGGCAGCTCTGGATGACGGCGTGAAAGAGAAAGCGGGTCTGGAGCGTCAGGTTGTGGCGGTTCAGGGATGCCGGACAACATCCAAGCGTGACCTGGTCCGTAACGGTGAGATGCCGGATATTGAAGTGGATCCGGAAACCTTCGCCGTGAAAGTGAACGGGGAGCATGCAACCTGTCAGCCGATTTCGGTGGCAGCGATGAACCAGCGTTATTTCTTTGGTTAACAACGTCCGGGTTAACAACGTCAGAGTTGATTGATACCCCGGCAGGCAGATATTTGCCTGCCGGGCATAATAAAAAGGTAATTCCATGATCCTCATTGAGCACATTCTCGGTAACGTCAAAAAAGAAACGGCGTGGGCTGAAAAAGCGAACGAAATGACAGTGGATATGCTTCTCCTCGATCAGCGGGAAGCGCAGAAAAGTCGCTGCCGTAAGCATACCCAAAACGGGCTGGATCTCGGGATAGCATTGGATCGCAATGTTCTGCTGTCTGATGGCGATGTTATCTATACCGATGATGCAACAAATACCATGGTGGTGGTTCAGATTGATCTGCGCGATGTGATGGTCATTGATCTTCAGCGTCTGCAGGGCAGTACGCCGTCAGAGCAAATCCGCATCAGTTTCGAACTGGGACATGCGCTCGGCAACCAGCACTGGAAAGCCGTGATTAAAGAAAACAAAGTCTATGTTCCGCTGACGGTCAGTGAAAAAGTGATGGAATCGGTCATGCGCACTCATAACTTCGGCAATGACACATTTGCCTTTGTAAAAGGTGAAACTATTCTGCCGATCCTGACAAATTCAGAATCGCGTCTGCTGTTTGGTGGTGCTGAAGAAACAGATACTCATGTGCATGTTGCTCATCACCCGCGTCATGATCACGGGCATTCTCACAGCCACGATCACGGGGACGGACACAGTCACGAGCATAGCCACGATCATAATCACGATCATGGTCACGGGCATGACCACGATCATGACCATAAGCACTGATCAACCAGACAGGAGGGTAAGTAAGATGAAAGCGTCTGATCTTATCCGGATCATGCAGTTTGGTGATTCTGCACTTCCTGTCGGTGCCTTTACCTTCTCAAACGGGGTGGAATCGGCTATCCAGACAGGCGTTGTGCACAATGCAGAAACGCTGAAAGGCTTTGTCCGCACAGCACTGAAACAAGCAGCAAACGGTGACGGCATTGCCGTTGTCGCGGCACACCGCGCAGTAATGGCAGAAGATAATGAGGCCATTATGCGGGTGGACCGGGCGGTTAATAACCGCAAACTAAATGAAGAAGCCCGCCTGATGGCAACGCGGATGGGCAAAAAACTGGCAGAAATATCTATCCATATTTTTGATAATCCGACTATTTCCTGGTGGCTGGCACAGATTAAAAGCGGTGCCACGCCCGGAACGCAGCCGGTCACCCAGGCGATGGTGATGGCTGTGCAGGGGATCGGTGAACGCGAAGTGGTGGTGATGCATCAGTACGGAATTGCGATGACCATCCTCAGTGCGGCAATGCGCCTGATGCGGATCACGCACTTTGAAACACAGCACATTTTATTCGAACTGAACAACGATATTGAGGCGTTCTGTGATATCGCGGCCTGCGGAGATATTGAACAGATGTCCTCGTATGTACCGGTCATTGATGTCCTTGCAGCGGTTCATACCAAATCTTTTGTCCGCCTGTTTATGAACTGACAGGCGGCTGACTTATTTTTAGGGAGTTATTCATGAAAAAAATGACACGGATCGGAATCGGTGGCCCGGTAGGATCAGGTAAAACGGCCATTATTGAAGTGATCACCCCGATCCTCATTGAACGCGGGATCAAACCCTTAATCATCACTAACGACATTGTGACCACGGAAGATGCAAAACAAGTCAAACGCACCCTGAAAGGGATCCTCGACGAAGAAAAAATTCTTGGTGTGGAAACCGGCGCTTGTCCGCATACTGCGGTGCGTGAAGATCCGAGTATGAACATTGCCGCGGTGGAAGATATGGAAGAGCGCTTCCCGGACAGTGACGTCATCATGATTGAGAGCGGCGGCGACAACCTGACACTGACCTTCAGCCCGGCGCTGGCGGATTTCTACATCTATGTTATCGATGTGGCCGAAGGCGAGAAAATTCCGCGCAAAAATGGCCCGGGACTGGTGCAGGCAGATATCCTTGTTATCAATAAAATCGATCTTGCACCGTATGTCGGAGCAAGTCTTGATGTGATGGAAAGCGACACTAAAGTGGTGCGCGGCAACCGTCCTTATATCCTGACCAACTGCAAAACCGGCGAAGGTGTTGTTGAGCTGGTGGACATGATCATGGACAAATTCCTGTTTACACATCAGGCGGCAGGAGCAAAAGCATGACACAACTGAGGGCTGAGATTACCGGGACGCCAACACGTCTGCGGGCTCATCTCTTAGGGGAAAAGGCGCCGGAAATGGTGCCTTACCAGGATGAGCCGAAGCAGATGCAAAGTGGTGCCATCGGAAAGAGCGGTTATCTGAAACTGCGGTTTGCCAAACGGGAATACCGCAGCGAACTGGCGGAAATGGAACGCCGGGTGCCGTCTCTGGTACAGCGGGCGCTGTACTGGGACGAACTGATGCCGCAAATGCCGTGCGTAACCATGATTTCAACCTCCGGCTGCCTGTTACAGGGCGACCGGCAGGCGCTGGATCTGATTGTGGAGGAGGGGGCGTGTGCGCATGTCACTACGCAATCCGCCACCAAAATCCACATGATGGAAGCGAACTACGCCACCCAATATCAGAATGTGGTGGTGGAAGCGGGCGGCTATCTGGAGTTTTTGCCTGATCCGATAATTCCGCATCGTACGGCGCGTTTTATTACAGACACGCAGATCACGATTGATCCGACGGCAACCTTGATCTATTCCGAGATCCTGATGTCCGGGCGGAAATATCACCATCCTGACGAGCAGTTCGGGTTTGATATTTTCTCCTCAAAGATCCGCGCGCAAGATCCTGACGGAAAAGAGTTATTCGTTGAGAAATATGTGCTGGAGCCTAAAAAAGAGCCGCTGAATGTGGTGGGGGTGATGGGCGGATTTGATGTGTTCGGTAATGTCATTTTACTGACCCCGAAAGAGCATCATGCCCGGATCCTTGAGCGTCTGGAAGCGCGTTATAACACCGATGAAGAGGTCGCATTCGGGGCAACACAATTACCCAATGAATGCGGGCTGGTGTTTAAAGTGCTGGGCGTGGACAGCCCGAAAACCAAAGAAGCGGTTCGTTACTTCTGGCAGATAGCCCGGGAAGAGATCCTCGGGATAACACTGCAAAAGCCGTTCCTGTGGCGCTGACGCGCCATCGGTGGTTACTCAGGGGATTGATTGTGCCGGTCATAATCAATCCCTTTGTATGGTTCACTTTCAGGAGCAAAACCATGGCAGATTCAACAATCAGTCTGAACGGCTGGAATAAACTGGCGGGCTCCAATCCTGCCATCCATTTTATTGATATCACGTTGCGCGGTTGCGCGCAGGTGATGTTTCAGAATAACCCGCTGACCGGATTATTCTTTTTTGCGGCCATTTTTGCCGGCGCATACAGTGAAGGTCTTCCGGCAGTTGCCTGGGGCTGTCTGCTGGGCACAGTGGTATCAACACTGACGGCGTATATCAGCAAACTGGATACCGGCTCACTGAGCGCCGGGCTGTATGGCTACAACGGCTGCCTGGTCGGGGTGGCGTTGCCGACTTTTCTGGAAAACACCCCGTTTATGTGGGCATCCATTGTCCTCGGCAGTATTGTCGCGGTGATAGCCACAATCTCCCTGACGGATTTCCTGAAAAACTGGAAAGTTGCTGCTCTCACCGCACCTTTTGTACTGGTGACCTGGACTATCCTGCTGGCAAGTTACAGTTTCTTCGGGATCAAAGGCGTCAGCCTGCCGGAACCTGCACTGCCTGCACAGTATGTGGCTCCCGTTGACGGTATTCCGTACTCTGATCTTCTCCCGGACATCTTCCGTGGCGTATCGGAAGTATTTCTGCTGAGCAGTATCACTGTCGGCGTGCTGTTTGTTATCGGGCTGGCGGTAAGCTCTCTGTGGGCGGCGGTCTTTGCTGTGCTGGGATCGTTGCTGGCCTTTGGCGTTGCCTCTTTCCTGAAAGCAGATTTCGGCAGTGTTCACACCGGGCTTTACTCTTTCAGTGCCGTATTAACGGCGATCGCACTGGGATCGACCTTTAATAAACCCAGTTTCAAAGTGCTGGTCTATACCATCGTGGGCGTGATTTTTACGGTTTTTGTGCAGGGGGCGCTGGACGTGGTATTAACACCATTCGGTATCCCGACACTGACAATGCCGTTTGTCCTGGCATCCTGGCTCTTTCTTGTTCCTAATCAGGATATTATGCCGGAACACCGTCAGTAAAAGGGGAGTGATATGCTGATGAATAAATTAATGGCAGGGGTGCGCGGATTGCTGAATCTGAGAGTGATCCTGTCGTTACTGCTGCTGGCTGACGGGATAATGATCCTGTCGCCGGTTCTGTTTTCTTACACCGGCGATATAGCCTGGCAGAATGGCGGTTTCACCGCGTGGCTGCAATCCCTCGGCTTTATGAAGCTGCTGGATATTCCCCGCTTTATGATGGGATTACTGCTGGTGCTGCTGTCACTGCTGATGCTGACCGGAGCGCGTATCGCGTGGCTGTTCTCTCTGTTTATTCTGCTGATCATGGCGCTGATGGATCTGGGGCTGGCGCGTGAGTATTCCGGGCAGGGCTATTTCTCTCTGGCGCTTCTGATTGCTTCCGGCTGTCTGTGGCGGAAATTCCCGCTTCACAGTCTGACCAGCGCCGGAGTTGTTGCGATAAGCAGTGTGATCCTGCTGGTAGTCTATTCTGTGTTCGGCACACTGTATCTCGGCAACGAGTTCCAGCCGCACGTCACCGATGTGTCTTCTGCGTTCTATTTTGCCCTGGTCTGTATGACAACGGTCGGGTTCGGGGACATTATCCCGATCAGCACTGAAGCGCGGATGTTTACCCTGACTGTGGTTGTTTTCGGGATCACTATCTTTACCACATCCATTGTCTACATTGTGGGTGTTGTTCTGCGCGGCACGCGTGAGATCGTCAAAAAGAGGTTGTTACACATGAAAGAGCACTATGTTGTCATCGGCGCGAACCCGCTGGCGGTCAATCTTTATAAAGGACTGAAAAAACGCAGCCTGGAAGCGGTTGTTATCTGTACGGCTGATCAGAAAGCCAATTTCCCGGACGGCACCATCAGTGTCATCGGTGACAGTGCAGATGCAGCCACACTGGGCAGCGCCAATGTGAAAGATGCGCGCTGTGTTATGGCGGTCAGTGACAGTGATGCGGACAACACATTCACTCTGCTGGCAGTGAAACAGCTTGCCGGTGAAGGGGTGAAAACAGTGACCATTGTCAATCAGGAAGAGAACCGCGGCAAAATGCGCCTGCTGCATGCAGACATGTCATTTTCCCTGTCACAGCTCGGCAGTGAAGTGCTGATGAAAATGCTGTGCGGTGAAAATATTGATAACAATGTCATGGCTGATATTTTATTAGCCAAAACGCCGTAAGCAGATCTGCCGGTGAAACATAAACATAAAAACATTAATCTGAGCCACGGGATTTCCCGGGCTCAGTTATTCTTCTATACCCGGTTTAAGCAACTGCACGGCATGCGTATTGCGCTGGCCTTTACTCTGACATTTCTGGTGTTCCGGGAAATGCACAGCGATAAACTCGATTACATCATCATGACGCTCATTTCTATCCTGATGCCGATGCCGTACTGGGGAAATGTGCTGATCCGCTCCATGCAGCGCACTCTCGGGACGATTATCGGCTCACTGGCCGGGATGTTGCTGCTGTATACAGAAACCCACTCTTTCCCGCTGATGCTGGCGTTGGCGACAGTCGCGATGTTTATCTGCGGGCTGATAGCGCTGGGCAAAAATATGTATGTCGGGATGCTTATCGGCATGACCATCAGTATTGTTGCCACCGCTCCGGTCGGAGATATGGACTCTGCACTTATCCGCTCGGCACAGACGGTCGGCGGCTCTGTTCTGGCGCTGGTTTTCTCGGCTATCCTGCCGCTGAAAGGCTTTGTTTTCTGGCGCATGAATATCAGTAAAATTCTGCATGACACGGCCAGGCTTTATGATGAGCACATTATGAAACTGACCGTCACTGATCCGGATAAGTGGGATAATCAGCTTAAAGACACATTATCAACATTGCTTGCCTGTAACACCTATATTGCACCGTCGGCAAAAGAAACCCATGTTCCGGCGACGACGTTTTCTGCCATTCACGGGCGGATCCGGCGGCTGGTTGCTATCCTCGAACTGCTGACCGATACATTCAGCAAAGACTATTTCAGCCATGCACTGAATACAGAAAATCCGTACATTGTGCAGTTGCAGAAAAGCAACAGTGCAATAATGAAGATCCTCGCGGATATTTTTGTGCAGGGGAAAGATAATGATAAACTTACACGCCTTCAGGCACTGCGGGCGACCACACATGAGCTGCACCAGAAAATTAATGCACAGCCGGAAAGCAACACGTCCGATGCCATGATGGTCGGGATGAGTGTGGAAGTGATCAAACTGCTGGATGAGGTGTGTGGCCTGGTACAAATTGATATTTCAAAGCAGATACTTAAATAAGGTTTTTTATGTTGAATGTGATCCTCAGTATTTCCGCGGGATCGGTACTCGGCGGCCTCGGTCGCTGGGTGTTGAGTAATAAATTTAACCCGGTTCTGGCAATGATGCCGCTGGGGACATATCTTGCGAATATTATCGCCGGTTACATTATCGGGCTGGCGGTGGCCTTTTTCGCCTCACACCCGACACTGCCCGCAGAATGGCGGTTATTTATTGTCACCGGGTTTTGCGGGGCGTTGTCTACGTTCTCCACCTTCTCGCTGGAAATCGTCCAGGCGTTCCAGGCCGGGCGCATTCATCACGGTATGGCAGAGATTGTGCTGCACGTGGCAAGCTCCCTGCTGATGACTTACCTCGGTCTGCTCACCTGGCAGATGTTGCAGCAGCGGTAGCGTTACTCTTTCTTATCTTCCGGCTTCTTCTCCGGTGTTTCTTCATCATTTTTCAGATTGGCGGTCAGGAGATAAAGTGACTGCTGCCAGCGGCTTGGAGTCAGTTGCAGCAGATTATTTGCCAGCACAAAACCAATCGCCAGCGCCAGCAGTAACATCACACGCAGCAGGTTGGTGGTATTATCCACCTGTGTGGACTCTGTCGCCAGGCGGTGGGTGTCGATAGTCAGGCGCAAAAAGCCTTTCGGCCCGTTTTTCCCGGGAATGGTGGCGACAATCTGATGATTGAAATAGCTGCCTGCTTTTTGTCCGTCCAGCGCCAGCCGGTCACGGACTGTAATATTTTCGCCGGTTGTGGCTATCTGAACCCCGTCATCCTGATACACTGTGGCATCCAGAATGCGGCTGTTTGTTGTCAGTTGCGCTAAATTTGCCGTGATCTGTTTCTTATTGAGAACTTTCCCGTTATCGTCTATAGCATCGGAAAGGTTAAATGCCACTTGTTGTGCCAGCGAATAGGCCAGTTCATTAAACTGTTCCATAGACGATTGCTGATGCACGCGGCTGAAATAGGAAACGCCCTGTAACAGGCAGACCATCAGGGCGAGACAAATCAGAATAATGGCTGTTTTATGCAGCCGGAATGTTAACTTCGTTTTGGCCATTTTTTATCCGTTTTTCTCTTGTCATCATCATATTGCCAGAAGCGATGCTGTCAGGATAGCCGGAAACCCACATTTTTGTCCGCTACCATCATGAATATTATCAGAGATTATAGGAGTATCTGTTGATGTCGACGAGTCTGACCTACTGTTATTTGCCGAATGAGATCCATAAGTGGCCGGGTCTGCCGCTCTCTCTGAGCGGCGACGAAGTGATGCCGCTGGACTACCGGGCGGGTGACAGCGGCTGGTTGTTATACGGGCGCGGGCTGGACAAAGCACGGATAAGCGACTTTCAGCATCGTCTGGGCGCGGCTATCGTGGTGGTGTCATCATGGCGGATTGATGATTATCAGGTGGTGCGGATAGCGGGTAGTCTGAGCGGACGCATTAAACGTGTGGCAGATGAATTTCAGATGGATGTCGTACCATTAGGCAATATCCCGAAACTGCGCTCACCGGGCTTACTGATGATGGATATGGACTCCACCGCGATTCAGATTGAGTGTATTGATGAAATTGCCCGTCTGGCGGGCGTCGGTGATGAAGTTGCTGATGTTACAGAAAGAGCCATGCTGGGTGAGCTGGATTTCAGCGAAAGCCTGAAAGCGCGTGTCGGCCTGCTTGCCGGCGCGGACGCCAACATTTTACAGCAGGTTCTGGATAACCTGCCGCTGATGCCGGGGCTGACCAGTCTGGTGCGCAAACTCCAGGCAATGGACTGGCATGTGGCGATTGCTTCCGGCGGTTTCACCTTTTATGCCAATCACCTGAAAGACTCTCTGCGCCTGATTGCGATGTATGCCAATCAGCTGGAGGTCAAAGACGGCAAGCTGACCGGCAAAGTAAAAGGTCCCATAGTGGATGCAAAATACAAAGCTCAGGCGCTGCTCAAACTGGCAGAGTTTCTTAATATCCCGATTGAGCAGACAGTGGCGATTGGTGATGGCGCTAATGACTTGAAAATGCTGAAAAAAGCCGGTCTTGGTATTGCGTTTCATGCCAAGCCGAAAGTCTATGCGCGGGCAAAAGTAGCTATTCGTCACGCCGACCTGATGGGGGTGATGTGTACCCTGAGCGGCGGGCTGAAACACGAAGAACGTTAATTAATCAGTTATTACGGGGTCACGAGTGGCAAAACCAGCAAAACGCGCCTTTGTCTGTAATGAGTGCGGAGCAGATTATCCCCGCTGGCAGGGGCAGTGCACCGCGTGTCAGGCGTGGAATACTATCACAGAAATCCGGCTTGCGGCTGCCTCATCGACCTCTGCGGCGCGGGCAGAGCGCCTCAGCGGCTATGCGGGGCAGGGCGGGATCAGCAAAGTTCAGAAACTGTCTGATATCAGCCTGGAAGAGCTGCCGCGTTTCTCTACCGGTTTTAAAGAATTTGACCGCGTACTGGGCGGCGGTGTGGTGCCCGGCAGTGCGATTCTGATCGGCGGGAATCCCGGTGCAGGGAAAAGTACCCTGCTGTTACAGACTATGTGCCAGCTCGCCTCACAGATGAAAACCCTGTACGTCACCGGGGAAGAGTCCTTACAGCAGGTCGCGATGCGCGCTCATCGTCTTACGCTGCCGATGGACAATCTCAATATGCTGTCAGAAACAGCGATTGAGCAAATTTGCCTGATTGCAGATCAGGAACAGCCTAAGCTGATGGTGATCGACTCCATTCAGGTGATGCACATGGCGGATATTCAGTCTTCGCCCGGCAGTGTGGCGCAGGTGCGTGAAACCGCCGCTTACCTGACACGCTTTGCCAAAACCCGTGGCGTGGCGATTATCATGGTGGGCCATGTGACCAAAGACGGCTCACTGGCGGGGCCTAAAGTGCTGGAGCACTGTATTGACTGCTCGGTGATGCTCGACGGTGAATCAGATTCGCGTTTTCGCACATTGCGCAGCCACAAAAACCGCTTTGGTGCGGTAAATGAACTGGGTGTTTTTGCGATGACAGAGCAGGGGTTGCGTGAGGTGAGTAATCCCTCCGCTATTTTCCTGAGCAGGGGCGATGAAATTACCTCCGGCAGTTCAGTGATGGTGGTCTGGGAAGGAACACGTCCTCTTCTGGTGGAAATTCAGGCGCTGGTGGATCACTCGATGATGTCAAATCCGCGCCGTGTGGCTGTGGGTCTGGAGCAGAACCGGCTGGCTATTCTGCTGGCAGTATTACACCGTCACGGCGGGTTGCAGATGTCTGATCAGGATGTCTTTGTCAATGTGGTCGGCGGGGTGAAAGTGACAGAAACCAGTGCGGATCTGGCATTGCTGCTCTCGCTGGTATCGAGTTTCCGTAATCGGCCTATCCCGCGTGATGTGGTTATTTTCGGGGAAGTCGGGCTGGCCGGGGAAATCCGACCGGTGCCGAGCGGACAGGAGCGAATTGCCGAAGCCGCCAAACACGGATTTACACGGGCGATTGTACCGAATGCCAACTGTCCGAAAAACCCGCCTGCGGGCATGAAGGTGTTCGGCGTGAAAAAACTGGCAGATGCATTATCCGTTCTGGATGAGCTGGAATAGAGAGGCGTGAATGACTGATTTTTCCTATCTGAAACATGCTATTAAACAGGCGGGTCTGACCCTGCAACAACTGGCAGACCAGTGCGGTGTAACCAAAGGCTATCTCAGCCAGCTTATTAACAACAAAATCAAAAGCCCGGGCGGACAGAAAATGGCTGATCTGCACAGTGCGCTGGGGCTGGATTATCCGCTGCAAAAAAAAACGTGTCGGTGTGGTGTTCGGTAAATTTTACCCGCTGCACACCGGACATATCTATCTTATCCAGCGGGCATGCAGCCAGGTGGATGAGCTGCATGTCATCCTCTGTCATGATGAGCCGCGTGATAAGGCTTTGTTTATCAACAGTTCGATGTCACAGCAGCCGACGGTCAGCGATCGCCTGCGCTGGTTGTTACAGACGTTTAAATATCAGAAAAATATCCGCATCCACTCCTTTGATGAACATGCTTATGACCCGTATCCACACGGCTGGGAGCACTGGAGTCAGGGTGTGTGTCAGTTTATGCAGGAGAAAGGCATTGTTCCTGACTTTATTTATTCAGGTGAAAAAGCGGATGTTCCGCGCTACCGCGAATCGTTTGGTATTGAAACGGTACTGATCGATCCGGAGCGCAGCTTTATGAATATCAGCGGACGCCAGATCCGTCAGGCGCCTTTCCGCTACTGGGATTACATTCCGACAGAGGTTAAACCTTTCTTTGTGCGCACGGTTGCGGTGCTCGGCGGAGAATCCAGCGGGAAATCCACCCTGGTTAACAAACTGGCAAATATGTTTAACACCACCAGTGCATGGGAATACGGACGTGACTATGTTTTCTCTCATCTGGGCGGGGATGAAATGGCGCTGCAATATTCAGACTATGATAAAATTGCATTAGGTCATGCACAATATATTGATTTT
This sequence comes from Morganella psychrotolerans, assembly GCF_001676055.1. Lineage (GTDB taxonomy): Bacteria > Pseudomonadota > Gammaproteobacteria > Enterobacterales > Enterobacteriaceae > Morganella > Morganella psychrotolerans_B. The sequence continues at coordinate 51,354 of NZ_LZEX01000044.1, forward strand.
GCAGTTAAATATGCGAATAAAGTCGCATTTGTGGATACGGATTTTGTTACCACTCAGGCATTTTGCCGGCGCTATGAAGGTAAAGATCATCCGTTCGTTCAGGCCCTGATTGCCGAGTACCGGTTTGACCTGGTTATTTTGCTGGAAAATAACACGCCATGGGTAGCAGATGGCTTACGCAGCCTGGGTAGTGATAATGACCGTATGGCGTTTCAGACACTGCTTATCGGGATGCTCAGAGATAACGGTATCAAATTTGTTCATGTAACCTCTTCCGATTATGACACCCGTTTTCTCGAGTGTGTGGAGCTGGTACAGCGCCTGCTGATGCTGGATACCCCGGAAGTCCGATGGTGATCGCACGAATAGTTGATGCAGATAACAGTTTTGTATCAATATTGATTTTTTTATCGGATTTCTGTGCAGGATTTTTTTCCCCGTCTATACTGAAATCATAAGGACAAAACACATCGTCCGACAGAATTCAGGGTCACAAAGGGAGGAAAGATGAAGAGTAAAGGATCCCTTTACTGATTGCGCGAAGAAGTTGAATTATCACGCGCGGAATGTTGTAGAAAGCGGTAAGCGTAAGTATTAAGTAGTTAGTGAATCAGCTTTTATTGCACCATAAATATCAGGTTTAATGTAATATCCGTTACAAACGTTACAAAGTAGTATCTGTATCATTAAGTAATCCAACCCCGATGCCGCGCAATCTTTACTGCGCGGCATTTTCAATAGTGATACCGGCAGGCCGCCACCTCAACACCTTGGTTAGTAACACGGTAAACTAACCGGTGCTCTTCCGTTATCCGCCGTGACCACCAGCCGGACAGATTATTCTCCAGTGGTTCCGGTTTTCCTATGCCTGTGAAAGGTGTTCTCTGTGCGGCTTTAATTAATTCATTGATACGTCTGAGCGTTTTTTTTATCTGTGTTTTTCCAGTACAGATAGTCTTCCCATGCCTGAGACGAAAACGTCAATGTCATTCATTGATTTCCTTTTTGAGCCCTCTTCCGGCATTTAATTCATCAATGGAATCTATTAAAAACCGTGCGTTATTAGGTGAGCGCATCAGATAGGCGGTCTCTTCCAGAGACTGATATTCATCAAGTGATAATAACACGCATGCAGTACCTTTCTGCCGTGTGATCAAAATAGGGATGCGGTCATCCACTGTTTCATTCATCGCAGCGGTGAGATTTTGCCGCACTTCACTGTATGTTAATGTTTTCATATTGATTCCTTATGTACGAATTCTGTACAGAAAGAGTATAGCTTGCCGGCCTTTCAGGTACAGGTTATTGTACAATGCGTGCGGGGATACAAAAAAAGCCGCGCAATTTTCATGGCGCGGCTTTTCTGAGAACGTCCGGTTACTTGGTCATACGCTTGTACTTCATGCGGTGCGGCTGAAGTGCGGCTTCGCCGAGTGTCCGTTTTTTGTAGTCTTCGTATTCGCTGAAGTTACCTTCAAAGAATTCCACTTTCCCTTCATCCTGATAATCGATGATGTGAGTGGCGATACGGTCAAGGAACCAGCGGTCATGGGAAATAACCATGGCGCAGCCCGGGAACTCCAGCAGGGCATTTTCCAGCGCCCGCAGGGTTTCGATATCCAGGTCATTGGTTGGTTCATCGAGCAGTAACATGTTTCCGCCGACCTGCAACAGCTTCGCCAGATGCAGACGACCACGCTCACCACCGGACAGTTCACCCACGCGTTTGCCCTGGTCAACACCCTTGAAGTTAAAGCGCCCGACGTAGGCACGGCTCGGCAGCTCCGTTGTACCGACACGCATGATATCCTGCCCGCCGGACACTTCTTCCCAGACGGTTTTCTTATCATCCATGGCGTCACGGAACTGATCGACAGAGGCGATGGTTACAGTATCACCCAGGGAGATAGAGCCGGAATCCGGTTGTTCCTGACCACTTATCATGCGGAACAGCGTCGATTTACCCGCGCCGTTTGGCCCGATAATCCCGACAATCGCACCTTTCGGCAGAGAGAAACTCAGGTTATCGATCAGGGTGCGGTCATCATAAGATTTACTCAGATTTTCCACTTCCAGCACTTTATCACCCAGACGCGGACCAGGCGGAATAAAGAGTTCGTTGGTCTCGTTGCGTTTCTGGTATTCGACACTGTTCAGTTCATCAAAGCGGGCCAGACGCGCCTTACCTTTGGACTGACGGCCTTTCGGATTCTGACGGATCCACTCCAGCTCTTTCTCGATAGATTTACGGCGGGCGGCTTCAGATGACGCTTCCTGTGCCAGGCGCGCATCTTTCTGCTCCAGCCAGCTGGAGTAGTTACCTTCCCACGGAATACCTTCACCGCGGTCAAGTTCCAGGATCCAGCCTGCGACATTATCCAGGAAGTAACGGTCATGGGTAATCGCCACAACAGTACCTTCATAGTCATGCAGGAAGCGCTCCAGCCAACCAACAGATTCAGCATCCAGGTGGTTGGTCGGTTCATCCAGCAGCAGCATATCCGGTTTTTCCAGCAGCAGACGGCAGATTGCCACACGGCGGCGTTCACCCCCGGACAGATTGGCAATTTTGGCATCCCATGACGGTAAACGCAGGGCATCTGCCGCGCGTTCCAGCTGGTTATCCAGGTTATGGCCATCATGTGACTGAATAATCGCTTCCAGCTCACCCTGCTCTTTGGCGAGCTTGTCGAAATCCGCATCAGGATCAGCATACAGAGCGTACACTTCATCCAGACGGGTCAGTGCATGTTTTACTTCTCCGACCGCTTCTTCAACTGCTTCGCGGACAGTATGTTCCAGGTTCAGTTTCGGTTCCTGCGGCAGGTAACCGATTTTCAGTCCCGGCTGCGGGCGGCTTCGCCCTCAATGTCGGTATCGATACCGGCCATGATACGCAGCAGCGTTGATTTACCGGCACCGTTCAGGCCGAGAACACCAATTTTTGCGCCGGGAAAGAAACTCAGTGAAATATTTTTCAGTATATGACGCTTCGGTGGCACGATTTTGCCGACGCGGTGCATCGAATAGACGTATTGAGCCAATGTGTATACCTTTTTGAAAAATAAGTAAATTATTTAATGGTTTATGATAAGTCGGGCATCTGTGAGGCATTATGATTTCTGAGGCGGGATTTTAGCATGGTTCGGTGTACTTCTCATCGTCAGTCGGTGTTATTCCGGTCACGCTGTGACGATCCCGTGTTTACCTTCCCGTATCAGGTCTGAAAAAGCAAGGCCGGGCTGCCGGTAAAAAAAAAGACGACCGCAGTCGTCTAAGTATGTTCACGATTTATATAGTTTTATAGGTAGTATTTTGGACACCGCTAACCGGCACAATGATCCGGTCGGTTACCCATATCCGAAATTATTTAACATCTGTGATGCTGAGAATTGTTCCTACTATATATCAAAAATAGTCTCCGATCCAGATGATAACGCTGCCGTATGGATAATATACCATTTTTTATTGTAAGAGGAATGCATAATAAGAATAATCAGAGGTATATTCTGTAACCTAAGGGCAAATAAAGATACAACTCCGAGTTTCGGCATTTTATCATTTTGTATTTGTTTTCTGTATCTGGTAACTAAAATTGCGCACCTGTGTAATATTATTTGGCAGCAAGGTATTATTTATTTAATACATTCCCTGCACTTACTGTATTTTTTATGGTCAAAGGGCTGAGAGAATGCCTGAGCAGGTAACCGGTAATTAAGGAGACGGGAAGATGATGAGGAAAAGTGTGTGGCCGGGCGTGGCAGCCCTTGGTGTACTGATATTTTCAGTACCGGCATCAGCAGATTCACTGGGTGAACAGCGTATACGCTATCAGGCAGTAAAATCCGCCTGGGATACCAATGATATGGCAGAGGTCGAACGCCTGATGCCGATGCTGAAAGAGTACCCGCTTTATCCGTATCTGGAATACCGCGAACTGACACAGGATATGAGCCTGCTGACCAGTAATCAGGTCAATACATTTACAGCGACTCATCCTAACCTGCCCTCTGCGGCAAGCCTGAAAAATAAATTTATCAGTGAGCTGGCAAAACGTAATGACTGGCAGGGATTGGTCAGTTTCAGCACGACGGTGCCAAAACCGGCCGGGGCGAAGTGTGATTATTATTATGCGAACTGGCAGACCGGTAACCGGCAGGTTGCGCTGGACGGAGCAAAATCTGTCTGGCTGTCCGGTAACTCGCTGCCGGCAAACTGCGATAAATTATTTGATGTCTGGGAGCAGACCGGTGGGTTGACACCGGAACGGGTGCTTGAGCGCATCAGTCTGGCGCTGAAGTCCGGCAATACTTCCATGGTCAGTTATCTGGCAAAACGGTTGCCGCCGCAATATCAAACCATCAGTAACGGATTGATTGATCTGCAAAAAAATCCGGCGTCGGTGGTGACGTTTGCACAAATCAATCCGACCGATTTTACACGCCAGGCAACTATTTCTGCTTTTTCGGCCTATGCCCGCAAATCACCTGATGCAGCCCGTGCGGGTCTGAGCAGTGTCGCCCGCGCTCAGAAAATGAATGACAGCGAGCGTCAGCAGCTGAAAGATGCGATCGCGTGGCAATACATGGGCGATGCAACAACAGAGCAGGCGGCGTGGCGTGATGATGTTATTCAGGAAACGGATTCTGTCACACTGCGTGAGCGTCGGGTGCGTCTGGCGCTGGGCAATGCTGATGATCGTGATTTAGATCGCTGGCTGACCCGGTTACCGGCAGAGGCTCAGCAAAAAGAAGAGTGGCAATACTGGCGCGCGATTCTGCTGGAAAAAGGCGGAAATAAGGCCGCGGCAGATGCCATTCTGGAAAAAATTACCCAGGGGCGTGGTTTCTATCCGATGGTAGCGGCTCAGCACCTGGGCAAGCCTTATGTCATGCTGATTAATGCCGCAGATAAACCGGACTATACCATCAGCAATCAGGCGGAAGTACAACGCGTCAGTGAGTTGCTGTACTGGCAGCTGGAAGGACAGGCGCGCACTGAATGGCTGAATCTGGTGGATAGTCAGCCACCGGCGCGTAAAGCACAACTGGCACGCTATGCGCTCGAACAGGGTTGGGCGGATCTGAGTGTACTGGCAACCATTAACGGCAAGTTGTGGGATCATCTGGAAGAGCGTTTCCCGCTGGCGTGGCTGAGTGAGTTTGATGAGTTCACACAGAATAAAAGCATCACCAGAAGTTACGCGATGGCAATAGCGCGTCAGGAAAGTGCCTGGAACCCGCAGGCTCGTTCACCGGTCGGTGCAACGGGGCTGATGCAACTGATGCCGGCAACGGCAAGCCATACAGTCAAAGCGAGCGGAATTATCGATTACACTAACACCAGCCAGTTAGTAAACCCGCGTAAAAATATTGAGATTGGTACCGCGTATCTGGACAGCGTCTACAGCCAGTTTGGTCAGAACCGGATCCTGGCGAGTGCGGCCTATAATGCGGGTCCGTCCCGGGTTAACCGCTGGCTGAGTAACAGCGGTGGACGATTGGATGCGGTGGCATTTGTGGAAACTATCCCGTTTGCTGAAACCCGGGGTTATGTGAAAAATGTGCTGGCATTTGATATTTTTTATCAAAACTTCCTGAAAGGTCAGACACCTGCGGATGTTCTTACACCTTCTGAAAAATCAATGCGTTATTGATTGCTTTTTCTGCCCGGCACAGCAGGAGACAGCTGTGCCGGGCATGTGCTATCCTGTCCGTACTAGTTAATGAGTATATTTTGTACTCCCGGTCAATATGGGGTAACACATGACAGCAGAACACCTTCAGGACAGCGCGTCCGATGAGAACAGTGACTGGCAGCGCTTTGTCCGGCTATTGCGTAACGCATATTCGCAGGATATTGAATCCCATATTTTTCAGCTTCTTTTTACACCTGATGAACGCACCGCTCTGGGCACCCGTGTCCGTATTGTGGAAGAATTGCTGCGCGGTAAAATGAGCCAGCGCGAGCTTAAAAATGAATTAGGCGTGGGGATTGCCACCATTACCCGCGGCTCCAACAGCCTGAAGTATGCACCGGAAACGGTCAAAGCCTGGCTGGAACAGGAACTGATGACAAAAAAAGGGTGAGTAATCACCCTTTATTCTCCCGCCGGTAGTCTGTCAGGGAAACCCCGGTTTCCCGCCTGAACCAGCGGCACAGATAGGACGGATCATTGAAATTCAACTTGTCCGCTATCTGTTCAACAGAGCAGGTGCTGTGACGCAGCAGTGATTTAATTTCAAGAAGAACCTGCCGGTTAATCAGTGCCTTGGGCGGATCATTAAAAAAGGTGCCGGTTATCTGTGAAAGATAAAACGGCGTGATATTTAATTGCCGCGCATAGAATTTAACATCCCGGTGCCGGGTACAGTGCTGCCCGACCAACTCCCAGAACTGCCAGCATAATTTTTCCTTTCTGCCATAAACCTGAACCACTGCCGGCGCATCCGGCGGCATTCTTTCCGCTATCCGTAAAAACAGATTTTGTAAATGATTGCGCTGCGAAATATGCCGGTAAACCGGACTGTTACGGGTGAGATCCTGCATCAGCGTCAGCCATACAGTCAGCAGGGATTTTTCTGCCGGTGAGGGAATACAGCGCGGGTATTCATGCAAAAATAAAAATAGCGGGTTGGGTAACAGATACGCGACCTCAGCTGAAAAGGATTTCGGCATCAGACAGAAAAAGACCCGGAACCCCCGCGAGCGTTTTTTAATCAGCGCAATAGTATCTTCCGCCAGTACCAGGATATTCCCCGGGCAGACAGCATGCGACTTGAAATTGATATTCATGTGCGCACACCCTTCAAGGCAAATCATCAGCGTGAGATAGGTTTTTCCGAAGGTCAGCGGAGCACCGGTATTTTCCGCCAGAGTGCTTTCGCCTGTCAGCAGAGAGTCTGTTTCTTCTGTCAGCGCAGGGATTTTACTGGTCAGCAGAATTTCTTGAGTTTCCATTTTCACCTTAGTATTGCAGATATAAATGAAAATTTATCACAATAGTTTTCAAAAGTACCGAAAATGAGCAGGTTTGTTGCTTATCCATCGGTTGTTCAGCCGCTACACTGCATCCCGTCAACAGCAGCCCTCCGGCTGAATATATAAGGGTATAACTGAACTAAGGTAAGCCATATGAAATTAGAAACAGAACGAATGATCCTGCGCCCGTGGGCAGAAACGGATGCTGCCGATTTATATGAGGTGGCAAAAGATGACCGCGTCGGACCGATCGCCGGCTGGCCGCCACACAGTTGTGTTGAAGAGAGTGCCGATGTAATCAATACCGTTTTTAATCTCGATGAAGTCTATGCTGTTGTGCTGAAAGAAAATCAGCGGGCAATCGGCTGTGTCGGGATCCTGATCGGTGAAAACAGCAATTTTGAGATAAGTCAGCGTGAAGGCGAAATCGCGTATTGGATTGGTGTTCCGTATTGGGGACAGGGGCTGATTCCGGAAGCGGTCAGAGAAGTGATGCGCCATGCCTTCGAAACGGTGGGGCTGGATGCATTATGGTGCGGATATTTCGATAATAACGTGCAATCACAGCGCGCACAGACTAAATGTGGCTTTCGTCATCATCATACTGAAGAAAACAAATATAATTCGTTTTTGCAGGACAGAAGGACTGAGCATATCAGCCGCATCACACGGGAAGAGTGGCTTGCACAACGATAAAGGTGTGGAAAAAGTCAACGCTGCGGGAAAAGTCGCCGGGCCGGTTGTTACCGGTCCGGTTTTTTTTATTTTTCTTCTTTGGTATTCAGTGACTTGTAGATTTCGTGCTGGATAGGGACGAGAGCCAGGATGGTTGCCTGCTCATACACGCTGGTGCGGGTAAGTGCGCCGCCGGTGAAGAAACCAATCGCGCCACCTTTTTGTTTAATATCTTCTACGCCGGTCAGATCCGCCATTTCATCGCCAAGCTCGCGGCCTTCGCGGATCCCCGCCAGAATTTTTTCCGGCAGCATCAGACTGGCTGAACGCGATTCGCCCCGCAGTTGCTGGTGTTCAATAACAATCCAGGCAAAGGTCATATCGCCGTCAATACCGGCTTCAACACCGACCCAAAAATCTGCTTCCGGTCTTACCTGACGAGCGGCATTTACGCGCTGACGGGCACCGGTACGGGTTTCGGTATTCCCGATGGGTTGCTGTGGCACACTGCTGTCCACATTCACATCTTCAATATCAAAATTTCCGTTGCCTAAAACCACTTCAAAAGCGGCACGGATTGCCTGAATTTTAGCCGGGTTAGTCGTCGCTGCGATAATATGAAACATGATAATTAAACTACCCACGTTATTTTGTTTGGCGCAGTATAGCGAAGATTAGCGGCTTTCCGCAGTATTTTTTACCCTCCTCATGGCGGACGATACCGCCGGGGCTATCTGTTTACGGGATAAAGCGTGATCAGGTGAATACTTTTACGGTATGGTAACGGGGTAATCAGACTTCCACACAGCAAGAGCAGAGATTGATAGTTATGACACAGGTATTTCTTGTCCGTCACGGTGAAACCGAATGGAATGTTCAGCGCCGTATCCAGGGGCATTCCGACAGCCCGTTAACGCAAAGTGGTATTGATCAGGCCGGGCAGGTTGCCGCGCGTCTTAAAAATGAAGGGATCACACATATTATTGCCAGTGATCTGGGTCGTACACAACAGACTGCGCAACTGATAGCAGATGCCTGCGGCTGTGATGTGATTGCAGATCCGCGTCTGCGTGAGCTGAATATGGGGATTCTGGAAAAACGTCAGATCCATACTCTGAATGCCGAAGAAGAGGGCTGGCGTCAGAGCCTGCTCAACGGTGCAGAAGAGGGACGTATTCCTCAGGGGGAGTCACTCACAGAGCTGGAAAGCCGTATGCGTGCTGCTCTGGAAAGCACCCGTGATTTGCCGGAAGGCAGCCGGGTTTTGCTGGTCAGTCACGGTATTGCGCTTGGCTGTCTGATTGGCTCGGTGATGGGACTGCCGCCATACGCGGAGCGTCGTCTGCGCCTGCGCAACTGTTCGTTGTCTGTACTGGAATACCAGGAAAGCCCGTGGCTGGCAGATGGCTGGGTGGTGGAGACCGCGGGGGATACCACGCATCTTACACAAGCGGCACTGGATGAAGTGCAACGCTGAACAGACAGGTAACATAACGAATGCCGCTCCCGGAGGAACAGATACCGCCCGGAGCGGCATGTGTTCAGCGGGATCGGAAGGTCATTACTGCGGATCGTGCCGGACAGGAATATAGTATTTAAACTCTTCAATATGATTGCGCGGGTCAGCTTCATCGACATCAGTTGCATTCACAACATCCGTATCTTTTCTCAGCTTGTAACGCTCAATATCATACCCTCTGCGGCGGGTGATCCCCAGACGCGGTACACATTGTCCGTAAATTGTGAAGAGAAACTCCTGCATAGCGCCACGGTAAGGGATACCGTTAAACGTAAAGCAGAGATATTCGCCACCGGGCATCTCCAGCTCACTGAGATTTTCCCGGGTTGTGAATTCAGCAGATTCTTTATCAACAGCCGTGGTATAGCTGACGCTCTGCTCATCTTCTTTATCCGGATTGCGGGACGTGCTGTATAACCCGTAAACATAGTCCGGAATAGTTTTTGCCGCAGAAATATAGCGCAGCCAGAACTCCTGACGCATGTGTGTACAGGAAGTAGCCCAGTCTTCCAGACGATGGGAGCAGTTGTTTTCTATCCCTATCACCGTACGTGGCGGGAATGTGACAAATTCATACTCCGGCATAGGGGCATCATTGAGCAAAATAGCAGAGCAGATACCGTCAGAGCACCATTCGTCAAGACGGCGATACAGTGCGGGTGTTTTATTAAATTGCTTTTTGAATGCACGGGTGAACGTTTGCTGTGAGTCAAAGCGGTACTGAAGTGCGATATCTAAAATCGGACGTGCTGTCAGGCGCAGAGCAATAGCTGCACGGGACAGGCGACGGGCGCGAATATAAGCCCCGATAGCTTCGCCGGTAACATCCTTGAACATACGTTGTAAATGCCACTTGGAGTAGCCTGCCTTCGCTGCAACGTTATCGAGAGAAAGCGGCTGATCTAAGTGCTCATCTAACCAACGGAGTAAATCGCGAATGATGCTGGTCTGATCCATACATCTCCCTTATTGGATTGATGACGTTATGAAATTATATAACGAATAATATTCTAACCTGATTAATTATCAGCGAGATAATCATTTACTCATTATTACTTTTGGCCGGAGAATATTTTAAGAGTGCTGTGACTATCATAAAACGACAATATGAATTATCTTTAAAATCATATAATTTTCAAATGATTTTCTCGGGCTATCAACATTATGAATCAGACAAATAAATCATTACTGTGTATTATTACAGCTATTTCATTGAGTTCGTTATCCTTTTTGAGCCATGCCGAAGAAATTGGCTCGGTGGACACCGTATTTAAAATATTTGGTCCTGACCATAAAATTGTGGTGGAAGCATTTGATGATCCGGATGTGAAAAATATCACCTGTTACCTGAGCCGTGCAAAAACCGGTGGATTTACAGGCGGGCTGGGACTGGCTGAAGATACCTCAGATGCTGCAATTTCCTGCCAGCAGGTCGGACCGGTTACGGTCAGTGATAAAGTGAAAAAAGGTAAAAAAGACAAAGGGCAGGTTGTTTTCCAGAAAAGAACATCTATGGTATTCAAGAAGTTACAGGTTGTACGTTTCTATGATGAAGCACGTCACGCACTGGTCTATCTGACTTATTCGGATAAAGTCGTTGACGGCTCGCCAAAGAATGCACTGAGTGCCGTACCGATAATGCCGTGGAATAACTAATTTGTTCCATTACTTATATACCCAACGTCATTCAGGATGCAGCCAACGAACCTGCATTTTGAATAAATAAGGGTATAGCAGATGTGACAAAGCCCCGGTGTCGCAGCACGGCACCGGGGCTGATATTACGTTACTGCTGTGGCAGAAGATTACTCTTCGAGATCACCACAGAACCGGTAACCTTCGCCGTGGATAGTAGCGATGATCTCCGGGGTATCCGGTGTGGATTCGAAATGCTTACGGATACGGCGGATAGTGACATCCACAGTCCGGTCATGCGGTTTCAGTTCACGGCCGGTCATTTTTTTCAGCAATTCAGCACGGGTCTGAATTTTGCCCGGGTTTTCGCAGAAGTGCAGCATGGCACGGAACTCACTGCGCGGGAGCTTATACTGCTCACCGGTCGGCCCGATTAATGAACGACTGTTAATATCCAGTTCCCAGCCATTAAACTTGTAACTTTCCACACTGCGGCGCTCTTCACTGCCACCGGCCAGATTCATGGTCCGGGAGAGTAAGTTGCGTGCACGGATAGTCAGTTCGCGCGGATTAAACGGCTTGGTAATATAGTCATCAGCACCAATTTCCAGACCGAGAATTTTATCGACTTCATTATCACGGCCGGTTAAGAACATTAATGCCACATTTGCCTGTTCACGGAGCTCGCGCGCCAATAACAGACCATTTTTTCCCGGGAGGTTGATGTCCATGATAACTAAATTGATATCATGGTCTGACAGTACATTATGCATCTCTGCACCGTCAGTGGCTTCATGTACAACATAACCCTCTGCTTCAAAAATACTTTTCAGAGTGTTACGTGTGACGATCTCATCTTCAACAATTAAAATATGCGGGGTTTGCATAATAGTCGCTACCTAAATCACTTAGAATTATAAGAAATTGGATTATCTGCCCGGGCTTTCTGTGTCGGTGTAGTTTTGGTTATGTCTGACACGAAACCTGTGAACAGAAAAAAAATCTGGTTCAGACCGCGTTTTTACAATCACTCAATTCAAAAAGTAAAGAATTGAAACGATTCGTACCAATATTAGTCTATTAACACCAATATAACAGCAACCCATTCATTTACCATCTGGAAAACTAACCTTTGTTGATACATATCAAAATCAATTGTAGCACGTTAACACATTCTTCAATTGTTAATTGCTAGTTTTAATGATTGTCAAATAAATAGATATACAATGTTAAGCAGTATATCTGACATGTCTGATTATTGTACATTTTTCTTCCGGGTAAACGGCGAAAAATGCAACTTGCGTAAGAAAAGTTTAAAAAAATAAAAAATCCTCATCATATGAAATTAAATTCCGGTTTATGGGTAAATGGCAGTGCGAATTTACCGGAATCTCTTTTTAATATGTTATGCAACCGGAGCCGGACAGTCCGGTTTTTCAGTTTGTTTTGAAGAATAATTTGACATCAACCTGCCTTTCCTTTAACCGTAATAGGGTAAACCAGATAAAGGACGGACAGGAACTCAATGCGTAATCACAGCCTGAACATGATTATTATTACGACCACCACCACCATTACCACCGGCGGTGCGGGCTGACGCATATCTGAATCACGAAAAAAGCCCGCACAAAAAATTGTGCGGGCTTTTTTTTTTGGACTAAAAACGGCAGGAGCAGGTAACACATGCGTGTACTTAAATTTGGCGGCACATCCGTGGCAAACGCGGAACGTATGCTTAACATCGCGGGAATTGCAGAGAAAAAACTCGCACAGGGACAGGTTGCGCTGGTGCTTTCCGCACCGGCAAAAATAACTAATTATTTAGTGGCGATGGTAGAGCAGACCGTCAGTGGTCAGGACGCACACACGCTGGTACACGATGCAGACGCTATTCTGAACAGTATTCTGGACGGGCTGAACGCCACTGTTCCCGGGTTTGAATATGCCCGTCTGAAGAGTGAAACTGAGCAGGAAATCAGCCGCATCAAACAGGTTCTGCACGGTGTATCCCTGCTGGGGCAGTGCCCGGACAGCATCAACGCGAATATGATTAGTTGCGGTGAGCGCTTCTCTATTGCGGTGATGGCATCACTGCTGAAAGCACGCGGGCACAAAGTGACGGTGATCAACCCGGTGGAAAGCTTGCTGGCGGTCGGCGCGTATCTTGAATCGACAGTTGATATCAATGAATCCACCAAACGCATAGCGGCACTGAATATTCCGGCGGATCATATTGTGCTGATGGCGGGCTTCACTGCAGGGAATGAACAGGGCGAGCTGGTTGTACTGGGGCGCAACGGCTCTGATTACTCTGCGGCTGTTCTGGCTGCCTGTCTGCGTGCCAAATGTTGCGAGATCTGGACCGATGTGGATGGCGTTTATACCTGTGACCCGCGCTTTGTCCCGGACGCCCGGTTGCTGAAAGGCATGTCTTATCAGGAAGCGATGGAGCTCTCTTATTTCGGGGCAAAAGTACTGCATCCCCGCACTATTGCGCCGATTGCGCAATTTCAGATCCCGTGCCTGATCAAAAATACCCTTAACCCGCAAGCGCCCGGCACACTGATTGGCGATGGTCAGCGCGATGACAGCACACCGGTGAAAGGGATCACTAATCTCAACAATATGGCGATGTTTAATGTCTCCGGTCCGGGCATGAAAGGCATGGTCGGGATGGCGGCGCGTGTATTTACTGTGATGTCGCGGCGCAATATCTCAATTGTCCTGATCACGCAATCTTCGTCAGAGTACAGCATCAGTTTTTGTGTGACTCAGAAAGACAAAGTCCGCACTCAGCAGGCGCTGGAAGAGGAATTTTATCTTGAGCTGAAAGAGGGCGTGCTGGATCCGCTGGATGTGCTGGATAACCTGGCGATTGTCTCTGTGGTCGGTGACGGTATGCGCACGCTCAAGGGAATTTCCGCCCGTTTCTTCTCGGCACTGACCCGCGCCAATATCAATATTATCGCGATTGCCCAGGGCTCATCCGAGCGTTCGATTTCGGCGGTGGTGGATAATGACCTTGCCGCATCGGGTGTTCGTCTTTGTCACCAGATGCTGTTTAACACTGACCGGATTGTGGAAGTGTTTGTTATCGGTACCGGCGGAGTCGGCAGTGCGCTGCTGGAGCAAATTCACCGCCAGCAATCGTGGCTGAAAGCGCGCAATATTGATCTGCGGGTGTGCGGAATAGCTAATTCGAAAGCGATGCTGACAAATATGCGCGGTATTGATTTGCAGGACTGGCGTCCGGCACTGGCGCAGGCAAAAGAGCCGTTCAGCCTCAGTCGCTTGATTCGTCTGGAAAAAGAGTACCATTTTCTGAATCCGGTGATTGTGGATTGTACATCAAATGAGGATATTGCCCGCCAGTATTCGGCTTTCCTGAAAGACGGGTTTAATGTGGTCACGCCGAACAAAAAAGCCAATACATTATCCATGGATTACTACCATGAATTACGCCGCGCGGCGGCACAGTCAAAACGCCAGTTCCGTTATGATACTAACGTCGGTGCGGGATTACCGGTTATTGAAAACCTTCAGAACCTGCTGAGTGCGGGGGATGAATTAGTGCAGTTCAACGGTATTCTTTCCGGCTCGCTCTCATTTATCTTCGGGATGCTCGATGAGGGAATGTCGCTTTCAGCCGCAACGGCTATCGCCAAAACAAAAGGCTTTACGGAGCCGGATCCCCGCGATGACCTCTCCGGCATGGATATCGCGCGTAAGCTGCTGATCCTCGCCCGCGAAACCGGTCTTGCGCTTGAGCTCTCTGATATTCAGGTGGAGTCAGTTCTGCCGCCGGACTTTGATGCCACAGGTGATGTGGATACGTTTATGGCCAATCTGCCTTCTCTTGATGCCGCCTTTGCTGATCGTGTGGCTCAGGCTGCAGAAGCCGGACGTGTTTTACGTTATGTTGGCGTGATTGATAACGGCTGCTGTCAGGTAAAAATCATGGATGTGGATGGTAACGATCCGTTGTATAAAGTGAAAAACGGCGAGAACGCCCTGGCATTTTACACCCGCTATTATCAGCCGATCCCGCTGGTCTTGCGCGGCTACGGTGCGGGTAATGATGTGACAGCCGCCGGGATTTTTGCAGATGTGTTGCGCACAATGTCATGGAAACTGGGAGTGTAACGGGTGATTAAAATTTATGCACCGGCGTCAATCGGGAATGTAAGTGTGGGGTTCGATGTGCTGGGTGCGGCAGTGTCTCCGGTCAGCGGAGAACTGCTCGGTGACTGTGTTTCTGTTGCAAAAGCCACGCAGTTTTCACTGACAAACAGCGGGCGGTTTGTCAAAAAACTGCCCGATAACCCGAAGCACAATATCGTTTACCAGTGCTGGGAGCGTTATTGTGAAGTGATCGGGGATGTACTACCTGTGGCGATGACACTGGAAAAAAATATGCCGATTGGCTCCGGGCTTGGTTCCAGCGCCTGTTCCGTTGTAGCAGCCCTGGTTGCACTGAATGATTACGCCGGCAGGCCGCTGGATGATATGACGCTGCTGCGCCTGATGGGCGAGATGGAAGGGCGCATCTCCGGCAGTGTACATTATGACAATGTTGCGCCGTGCTTCCTGGGGGGGTTACAGCTCAATATTGAAACGCCGGACAGCGTCAGTCAGGCGGTGCCGTGTTTTGATAACTGGTACTGGGTGATGGCGTATCCGGGTATTAAAGTCTCCACGGCGCAGGCGCGGGCGATTTTACCGGCGGCGTATTCCCGGGCTGACATAGTGGATCACGGGCGCAACCTGGCCGGGTTTATCCACGCCTGTCACACCGGGCAGGCGGATTTGGCGGCATCCATGATCCGCGATGTGGTTGCCGAGCCGTACCGCCGGCAGTTATTACCGAATTTTGATGCTGTGCGCGCACAGGTTATGTCCTGCGGCGCGAAAGCCTGCGGGATCTCCGGCTCCGGACCGACACTGTTTGCCGTTTGTGATAACAAAGCGGCGGCAGAGCAGGCCGCAGATGTATTCAGTACGCAATATCTGCAAAACAGCGAAGGGTTTGTTCATCTGTGCCGCCTGGATCTCGCGGGCGCACGACAAGTGAGTGCATAAGGTTAAAAAATGGAACTGTACAATTTAAAAGACGAAAGTGAGAAAGTCAGTTTTGCACAGGCGGTAAAACAGGGTCTGGGGCGTGGTCAGGGGCTGTTTTTCCCGCGTGACCTTCCGTTCTTTGACTCTGAGGCGATGGATAACCTGCTGGCAATGGATTTTGTCAGCCGCAGTGTGGTTATTCTGCATGCACTGATTGGTGATGAAATTCCCCGGGCTGAGCTGGATACGCGTGTCCGTGCCGCGTTTGCATTCCCGGCACCATTGAAACCGGTGGAAAGTGATGTGAGCTGCCTGGAACTGTTCCATGGCCCGACCCTGGCGTTTAAAGATTTTGGCGGGCGTTTTATGGCGCAGGCACTGGCAGCGGTTGCCGGTGATAAACCCGTTACTATTCTGACCGCAACCTCCGGCGATACCGGGGCGGCAGTCGCACATGCCTTTTATGGTCTGAAAAATGTGCAGGTGGTTATCCTTTATCCGCAGGGAAAAATCAGCCCGCTACAGGAAAAATTGTTCTGCACCCTGGGTAAAAATATTCATACGGTAGCCGTACAGGATGATTTCGATGCCTGCCAGGCGCTGGTAAAACAAGCGTTTGATGATGAAGAACTGAAACAGGTTCTGCATCTCAATTCGGCGAACTCAATTAATATCAGCCGCCTGCTGGCGCAGATTTGCTATTACTTTGAAGCGGTGGCACAGGCTCCGGCGGAAAAACGCGGCGAACTGGTCTTTTCTGTCCCGAGCGGAAATTTCGGTGACCTGACCGCAGGTGTTCTGGCAAAAGCAATGGGGTTGCCGGTGAAGCGTTTTATCGCCGCCACCAATGCCAATGACACCGTGCCGCGCTATCTGGCTGACGGACAGTGGAAACCGGCGGTGACGGTTGCCACACTGTCGAATGCGATGGATGTCAGCCAGCCGAATAACTGGCCGCGGATTGAAGCGCTGTTTGCGCGTCAGGGCTGGTCACTGCGAGATTTGCGTTCCGGTGCGGTAAATGATGATGAAACCCGTGAAACAATGCGTGAACTGGCAGGAAAGGGCTATATTTCTGAACCGCATGCCGCTATTGCGTATCGCTTGCTGCGCAAGGATTTGCAACCGGGTGAATACGGCATTTTCCTCGGCACGGCACATCCGGCAAAATTCCTGGAGAGCGTGGAAGCCATTCTTGACCAAAAACTGCCATTACCGGCAGAACTGGCTGAGCGGGCAGATTTACCGCTGCTCTCTGCGGTATTACCGGCCGATTTTGCAGCACTGCGTGACTATTTACTGAAGACAGTGAAGCCGTAATATTTTTATTTACCGGTAAAAAACACCCGCGCTGATAATTATCAGCGCGGGTGTTTTTATTAATTTACATGCCGGAATCGATAATCACTGTTCCGGGCGGGTAAACACCAGCTCCCGCTCAGTGGACTGATGTTCATCAAAGTGGTAACCATCCAGGTCAAAATCAGGCAACTGAGACGGCTGCGTCAGGCGGTTTTGAATAATAAAGCGGCTCATCAGCCCGCGCGCTTTTTTCGCATAGAAACTGATCACTTTATATTTGCCGTTTTTCTCATCGAGAAAGACTGGTTTAATCATGATTGCATCCAGTTTCTTCAGATTCACGGCTTTGAAATACTCATCAGAGGCCAGATTCACCAGAACATTATCACCCTGTGCCGCCAGCGCCTGATTGAGGTTTTCAGTGATGATATCGCCCCAGAAAGTATAGAGATTATTTCCGCGTGGATTAGCCAGCTTTGTGCCCATTTCCAGGCGGTACGGGCGCATTAAATCCAGCGGGCGCAGCACACCGTAGAGTCCGGAAAGCATCCGCAGATGCTGCTGGGCAAAATCAAAATCCGCTTCACTGAAAGTTTCAGCCTGCATGCCGGTGTAGACATCCCCTTTAAAGGCAAGGATCGCCTGGCGTGCATTTTCCGGCGTGAAATCCGGCTGCCATTCCCCGAAACGGGCAGCGTTCAGACCGGCGAGTTTATCGCTGATATGCATCAGAGAGCCGATATCCGCCGGTGTCAGTTTGCGGCAGGTTTGCATCAGTTCTTCTGATTGTGCGAGCAGCTCAGGCTGTGTATAGCGCTGAGTGGTCAGCGGGCTGTCATAGTCGAGTGTTTTGGCAGGGGAAATCGTCAGCAGCATAATAGTCGGCTCCGGTCTGTTTTCATCATTATGCGCTCTACTCTATCAAAAAAAATACAGCAACGGGCAAATCACAGTAATAGCCGGAAAGGGGAACAGTGCAGATTAGATGAAATTATCATAATTACAGATGGTTAGATAAAAACAGGCTCCGGTGATACGGATTTTCCTTGCTTGCGCAGCAGCCTGACCGTGATATTATCAAACGCAGTTGCGGCATATTGCCATCTATACTCGTCATACTTCAGGATGCCGGAGCTTGTCGCCTACAGGCATCCCGAATTATTTAGAGTATCTTCTGACATAAGATGAGAGACGAAAATGACCGATAAATTGACTTCCCTGCGTAATCTGACCACGGTCGTGGCCGATACCGGTGACATTGCAGCAATGAAGCTTTATAAGCCTCAGGATGCCACCACTAACCCTTCTCTGATCCTCAACGCAGCGCAAATCCCTGAATACCGTCAGTTAATTGATGAAGCGGTAACCTGGGCGCGCGGGCAGAGTGATTCACGTGAACAGCAGATTATCGATGCCGGTGATAAGCTGGCGGTAAATATCGGTCTGGAAATCCTCAAACTGATCCCGGGCCGTATCTCAACAGAAGTGGATGCGCGTCTCTCTTATGACACCAAGGCGAGTATTGCCAAAGCAAAACGTCTGATCAAACTGTATAACGATGCCGGTATCAGCAATGACCGTATCCTTATCAAACTTGCCTCTACCTGGCAGGGGATCCGCGCGGCAGAACAGCTGGAAAAAGAAGGCATCAACTGTAACCTGACACTGTTATTCTCCTTTGCCCAGGCGCGCGCCTGTGCAGAAGCGGGTGTGTATCTGATCTCCCCGTTTGTCGGCCGTATCCTTGACTGGTACAAAGCTAACGGCGACAAAAAAGAGTTTGCTCCGGCAGAAGATCCGGGCGTGATTTCTGTTACTGAAATCTACAATTTCTATAAAGAGCACGGTTACAAAACCGTGGTTATGGGTGCGAGCTTCCGTAACTCAGGCGAAATCCTGGAACTGGCCGGGTGTGACCGTCTGACCATCGCACCTGCACTGCTCAAAGAGCTGTCAGAAGCGACCGGGGCTGTTGAGCGTAAACTGGAGTACAAAGGTGACGTTAAAGCGCGCCCTGCGCCACTGACTGAAGCTGAATTCTACTGGGCGCATCACAGTGATCCTATGGCAACTGAGAAACTGGCGGACGGTATCCGCAAGTTTGCAGTAGACCAGGGTAAACTGGAAAAAATGATCGCCGATCTGCTGTAATGTTTGATTAACAGCATGATTGTGAGAGGCAGCCGGTTGGCTGCCTTTTTTGTTTCCGGCACCAATGCTATGCTGGCGCCGGAGTCAAAATGACGCAGAGGTAATTATGAATAATGTGTTGCGCATCGGTCTTGTCTCGGTTTCTGACCGCGCATCCGGTGGTATTTATGAAGACAAAGGTATCCCGGCTTTACAGGCATGGCTGGCAAAAACCATCACCACGCCCTTTCAGACAGAAACCCGCCT
Organism: Morganella psychrotolerans; assembly: GCF_001676055.1. Lineage (GTDB taxonomy): Bacteria > Pseudomonadota > Gammaproteobacteria > Enterobacterales > Enterobacteriaceae > Morganella > Morganella psychrotolerans_B. The sequence continues at coordinate 70,924 of NZ_LZEX01000044.1, forward strand.
GATCCCGGATGAAGAAACCATGATAAGCCAGACACTATGTGAGCTGGTGGATGAATTTGGCTGCCATCTGGTGCTGACAACCGGCGGCACCGGACCTGCCAGACGCGATGTTACCCCGGATGCAACGCTGGCAGTCGCCGATCGCGAAATGCCCGGGTTTGGTGAACAAATGCGTCAGATCAGCCTGAAATTTGTACCGACGGCTATCCTGTCCCGTCAGGTGGGCGTGATCCGCAATCAGTCCCTGATCCTAAATCTGCCCGGTCAACCGAAAGCCATTGCAGAAACCCTGGAAGGGCTGAAAGATGAAAGCGGAAACGTCACGGTTGCCGGTATTTTTGCCAGTGTACCGTATTGTATACAGTTGCTGGATGGTCCCTATATTGAAACTGACCCTCAGGTTGTCGCGGCATTTCGTCCTAAATCAGCCATAAAGCCACAGTAATTCAGGGTATTCAGCATAAAATAAAAAACGTTCCCCTGAGCACCTTTCTTGTCCTATGATGCGGTTACCTACTTATGTAAAGTAAAAATCACAGCAATGTAAAGACAGGAAAGGTGAACTCATGGCTCAAACGGCTCTCCGGACGCTGAACCGGCAGGATTACAAAACGCTCTCTCTCGCAGCTCTGGGCGGCGCACTCGAATTCTACGATTTCATCATCTTTATCTTTTTTGCGGTTACCATCGGGCAATTATTCTTTCCGCCGGACATTCCCGGCTGGCTGGTACAGTTGCAAACCTTCGGAATTTTTGCCGCCGGTTATCTGGTGCGCCCGCTGGGTGGCATTGTGATGGCGCATTTCGGCGATCTTGTCGGGCGCAAAAAGATGTTCTCTCTCAGTATTCTGCTGATGGCGGTGCCGACGCTCTGTATCGGCCTGCTGCCGACCTATGAAACCATTGGTATTGCCGCCCCGGTACTGCTTCTGCTGATGCGGATTATGCAGGGTGCGGCTATCGGCGGGGAAGTTCCCGGGGCGTGGGTATTTGTCTCCGAACACGTACCAAAGCACCGCATTGGTATTGCCTGCGGCACGCTGACCGCCGGGCTGACGGTCGGGATCCTCCTCGGCTCTCTGGTGGCGATGATGATAGCGACGCAGCTTACTGACACGCAGCAACTGAGCTGGGGCTGGCGTGTACCCTTTTTCCTCGGCGGTATTTTTGGGTTTGTCGCACTCTATTTACGCCGCTGGTTAGCGGAAACGCCGGTCTTTCAGGAAATGCAGAAACAGAAAGCATTAGCGAAAGAATTGCCGCTGAAAACCGTGATTGCGGATCACCGGGAAGCAATCGTTATCTCAATGCTGCTGACGTGGCTGCTGTCTGCCGGTGTGGTGGTGGTGATCCTGCTGACGCCTGCATACTTGCAGACAGAATTCGGGCTGGCAAAAGCGGTGGTTTCAGTCGCCAATATGACCGCGATCCTCGCATTATGTGCCGGTTGCCTGGTTGCCGGATTCTTATGTGACAAACTGGGCGCCGCGTTTGTTTTTATTGGCGGCAGTATTCTGCTGGCGGCATGTACGGGCTATTTTTATCTGACTGCCGGTGACCCGGGAACACCACTGTCACTGACTTACGGGCTGGCGGGGTTCAGTGTCGGCGTTGTTGGCGCGGTACCGTTTGTTCTGGTTAACAGCTACCCGGCTGAAATCCGCTTCAGCGGCATTTCATTTTCCTATAATGTTTCTTACGCCATTTTTGGCGGACTGACGCCTGTTGTGGTGACGCTCTTTCTGAAATGGACGCCTCTTGCACCTGCTTATTATATGGCGGGATTGTCACTGATTGGTTTATTCACGGGGCTTTATATGCGCAAAGCCACAGTATACCGGCGGATGGTGGTGCTTAGTTCCTGATACTCGTCATACTTCAGGATGCCTGGGTGTTGACGGTCGGAGCTTGTCGCCTGCAGGCATCCCGAATTATTTAGAGTATATACCTTTTATTATTCATTCAAATTGCAGGTTCGTTGGTGGCATGAAGCCCGCCGGGTCACATACTGATGTATGCTCCCCGGCGGTCGGAGCTTGTCGCCTGCAGGCATCCCGAATTATTTAGCGTATATGCTGCAATGACAACACGGTTATTGCGGCATTTTTCAGCAATTGATCATTTTCTTTTAAAAAATCTGTTTTTTTTCTGTTTTACCCTTGATGAATACATTTATGACCCCATCTAGTTGTCATCGGAAACTGAATCTCAGTTGAATTTCTTTTAGCGTTGCGGATGTCCTGTACCGTCAGGGGAGAATCCGGGTCCGGGATGGCGAAAATTTTTTCTTGAAAAGTGAAAATCGAACCTCATATATATCGTAGCGTAAGGCAGAACAGAATTATTCGGAGGCGTTTAGATGGGTAAAATTATTGGTATCGACTTAGGTACAACTAACTCTTGTGTTGCTGTTATGGATGGCAACAAAGCTCGTGTACTGGAGAATGCGGAAGGCGATCGCACAACACCGTCAATCATTGCGTATACCGCCGATGGTGAAATTTTAGTCGGACAGCCGGCAAAACGCCAGGCGGTGACTAACCCGCAAAATACACTGTTTGCTATCAAACGACTGATTGGTCGTCGTTTTGATGAAGAAGAAGTCAGCCGTGACATGAATATCATGCCGTACAAAATTGTCGGCGCAGATAACGGTGATGCATGGGTGGAAGCGAAAGGCCAGAAAATGGCACCACCACAGATTTCAGCTGAAGTGCTGAAAAAAATGAAGAAAACCGCTGAAGACTATCTCGGCGAGCCGGTAACTGAAGCAGTTATCACCGTTCCTGCATACTTTAATGACGCACAGCGTCAGGCAACAAAAGACGCAGGGCGAATTGCAGGTCTGGATGTAAAACGTATCATCAACGAACCAACGGCAGCAGCGCTGGCTTACGGCCTTGACCGTGAAGTTGGTAACCGCACTATCGCGGTATTTGACCTTGGTGGTGGTACATTCGATATCTCTATCATCGAAATCGATGAAGTTGATGGCGAAAAAACCTATGAAGTGCTGGCAACGAACGGTGACACTCACTTAGGTGGTGAAGACTTCGACAGCCGCATGATCAACTATCTGGTTGAAGAATTTAAGAAAGATCAGGGTATCGATCTGCGTAACGACCCGCTGGCAATGCAGCGTCTGAAAGAAGCGGCTGAGAAAGCAAAAATTGAGCTTTCTTCCGCGCAGCAGACCGACGTCAACCTGCCGTACATCACGGCGGATGCGTCTGGTCCTAAACACATGAACATTAAAGTGACCCGTGCAAAACTGGAGTCACTGGTTGAAGACCTGGTTAAGCGTTCTATGGAGCCGGTTAAAGTTGCATTACAGGATGCCGGCCTGTCTGTTGGTGACATCCAGGATGTTATCCTGGTTGGTGGTCAGACCCGTATGCCGATGGTTCAGAAAACCGTAGCTGATTTCTTCGGTAAAGAGCCACGTAAAGACGTGAACCCGGATGAAGCCGTTGCTGTTGGTGCGGCAGTTCAGGGTGGTGTGTTAGGCGGCGAAGTGAAAGACGTTCTGCTGCTGGATGTTACTCCGCTGTCACTGGGTATCGAAACCATGGGTGGTGTGATGACGGCGCTTATCGCCAAAAATACCACTATCCCGACCAAACACAGCCAGGTGTTCTCCACAGCGGAAGATAACCAGTCTGCGGTGACTATCCATGTGTTACAGGGTGAGCGTAAGCGTTCATCTGATAACAAATCACTGGGTCAGTTTAACTTAGACGGTATCCAGCCGGCACCACGCGGTATGCCGCAGGTTGAAGTTACATTTGATATTGATGCGGATGGTATCCTGCATGTATCTGCTAAAGATAAAAATAGCGGACGCGAGCAGAACATCACCATCAAAGCCTCTTCCGGTCTGAATGAAGAAGAGATCCAGCAAATGGTTCGTGATGCTGAAGCTAACGCCGAAGCTGACCGTAAGTTTGAAGAGCTGGTACAGGTTCGTAACCAGGCAGATCAACTGGTTCACGCAACCCGCAAACAGATTGAAGAAGCAGGCGACAAACTGCCGGGCGACGATAAAGTTAAAATCGAGCAGGCACTGAGTGAGCTGGAAATCGCAGTTAAAGGCGAAGATAAAGCCGCTATTGAAGAGAAAACCAAAGCGCTGATCGACGCGTCTGCCAAGCTGATGGAAATGGCTCAGCAGCAGGCTCAGGCAGGTGCTGCGGGTGCTGACGCCGCGCAGGATGCCGGTCAGAACGATGATGTTGTCGATGCTGAATTCGAAGAAGTTGATGATAGCAAAGACAAAAAATAAGGCCCTTAGCGGGCGCGGTGATGGACAAGACTAATCACTGAAAACCCACACGGGCGTTGAGGAAACTCTGCGCCCGTGTGCGTGTGTGTTAAGGGACAAAACGGATGGCAAAAAAAGATTACTACGAGGTGTTGGGCGTCTCTAAATCAGCAGATGAAAAAGAGATTAAAAAAGCCTATAAGCGCCTTGCAATGAAATACCACCCTGATCGTAATCAGGGCGATAAAGACGCAGAAGAGCAATTTAAAGAAGTCAAAGAAGCTTACGAAATTCTCATCGACAGCCAAAAGCGTGCTGCGTATGACCAGTATGGTCATGCCGCATTTGAACAAGGCGGAATGGGCGGCGGCGGACAAGGTGGTTTCGGCGGCGCTGATTTCGGTGATATTTTTGGTGACGTCTTCGGTGATATTTTCGGTGGCGGACGCCGTCAGCAGCGCGCATCGCGCGGAGCCGACCTGCGTTACAGCATAGAGCTGACACTGGAAGAAGCGGTTCGTGGTGTGACCAAAGAGATCCGTATTCCGACGCTGGAAACCTGTGATAAATGCCACGGCAGCGGCGCGAAAGAAGGCACTGACCCACAAACGTGCCCGACCTGTCATGGTATGGGTCAGGTGCAGATGCGCCAGGGGTTCTTTGCGGTTCAGCAGGCGTGCCCGACGTGTCAGGGACGCGGTCAGATCATCAAAGATCCGTGCAACAAATGTCATGGTCATGGTCGTGTTGAGCGCTATAAAACCTTGTCAGTCAAAATTCCGGCAGGGATGGACAGCGGCGACCGTATCCGTCTGACCGGTGAAGGCGAAGCAGGCGAAATGGGGGCACCGGCGGGCGATCTGTACGTTGAAGTCCACGTTCGCCAGCACAATATCTTTGAGCGCGAAGGCAGCAACCTCTATTGTGAAGTGCCGATTGGTTTTTCCGTTGCAGCACTGGGCGGCGAAATCGAAGTGCCGACACTGGACGGGCGCGTTAAGCTCAAAATACCGGCTGAAACCCAGACCGGGAAGCAGTTCCGCATGAAAGGCAAAGGTGTTAAACCGGCGCGCGGCGGAATGCAGGGCGATCTGATGTGCCGTGTTGTGGTTGAAACGCCGGTTAAACTGAGCGAAAAACAGAAAGAACTGTTACGTGAGTTCGGTGAATCGGTGGAAGGCCAGAGTGGTCACAACAACAGCCCGAAAGCAAAACGCTTCCTCGACGGGGTGAAAAAATTCTTTGATGATCTGACGAAGTAAGTCAGATTCCGATAAGAACTGAACCGGCCGGAATATTATTTCCGGCCGGTTTTTTTGTGCGCTTTATAAAAGTTGTTTTATCCCGTTTCGTTACTGTTCCCTCTGTGATCATCATGAGGGTAACGAAATGAATAATATTACGCAGTCACCTGCAATCGTGCAGGATGTTTCTGTCACACGATTTATCAGCAGTACCGCAGGATGTGAAAATAACAATCTGATCGGACTATTAGTGTTTGGTGTACAAAATACCTCAGAAATACTGTTCAGGTGTGATGCAACACAAGCGGCATTGATAGGGGCGGGGAATGTATCTGTACTGACAGAGCTGGCAGATATTGATATGACGCTTATCGATACTGCGCCATTAACGTATCTTTCAGCATATATCAGTCTGGTGAATCTTCAGTCGGTATTACCGGAGAACAGTTATCTGATAAAAATTCAGAATAATTGTGAACAGGCGATACAGCAGCAAAATGCGGAACAACACTCAGCGACATTCAACACGTACCTGGCTGCGGGAGATATAGCGGCGACGGCAAACAGGGATCTTAATGAAGCGGTTCAGGCCGCCGGGAAAAATGAGCAGCCGGCATTAGCTGATATGCTGATACAGCTGAAATTTTATAAAGACCAAATCACCGGACAGGAACAAAAACCGGTGATTAACAGGGCAAAACCTTTTATTAAAACCCCTGTTGAGATAAGGCCCGGAGAGATTGATTTTAAGACACTGGCCGGGCTGTACGGGCAGGAGAGTAAGCGCTAGCTTCCCAGTTTTATCACAATAACGCCTGCGACAATGATACAGGCGGCAACTATCCGCGCCTGTGTCAGTCGTTCTTTCAGGAAAAAAGCAGAAATCAGTAAGGCAAACAGTACGCTGGTTTCCCGCAATGAAGCGACAATCATAATCGGTGCTTGCCCCATTGCCCAAATCACGATGCCGTAACTGAATATCTGCAATATGCCGCCGGTAAGCCCGGGCTTGCTGTAGCGCAAAAAGTTTCGCGTAAAATTATGGCGGTAGCGGGCAAATCCTAATATCAGCATCACACATCCGTTTAATGCAAACAGCCAGAAAATATAGGTCAGGGGATCTGAACTGCTGCGTGCCCCGAAACCATCGGAAAGGGTATAACAGGCGGTAAAAAAGGCCGTAATAATGGCATAAACCAGCCCGGTGCGGGCATGTGACGGTGAGCGACGGTTGAAAGCAAGCAGGATAACACCGGATACAATCAGCATAATACCGGCAAATGAGAGCCACGCCAGGTGCTCACCAAACAACGTGATGGCAAAAAGCGTGGTCAGTAAGGGCGCACACCCGCGTGAGACAGGATAAATCTGGCTGAGATCCCCGCGCGCATACGCCCGGCTCAGGCAGACAGCATAACCGATATGAAACAGTGCGGAGAGTACCAGCCATTTCAGTGTCGCGGCATCGGGCAATCCTAACCAGAACAGGGCGGGAACAGACACCAGACCTGAATAAATCGTCATGACGGCGATGCCGAGAAACCTGTCCTGACCAAATTTTATCACCGCATTCCAGCTTGCGTGGAAAATGGCGGCAAACAGAACGGCAATAAACAGCGTGGCGGACATAAAACAACCTGTTTCTATTCAGGGTAAGAGTGGTTTGATATTAAAATATCAGCCAATGCGATGAATAAAAAGCTATTCATCACTATCATTACGTGTTTATTTAATGTTAATTAATATTTTTATTTAAGATTATTCTGTGATGCAAATATCATTTGAATCGAAAAAACCGATGTTTATATGATAAATAATCTACTTTTTTCGAGCTAATAGTTCGCATAGTATTAACGTCAATAATATTAGTGTCGATCGTGTAAACATCGGCTATGTGAGCGGAGTTAAATTATGACAGCAATTATCCGACAGTTCTTAAAACTTGAAGCCGCGGGTGGCATACTGCTGATTATTGCAGCTCTGGTTGCATTAATAATGGCGAATACGCCGTTATCGGTCGTGTATCAGCAGTTCCTTGATATTCCGGTTGCCGTGAAATTTTCCGCACTGGAAATTGATAAGCCATTGTTATTATGGATTAACGATGCTCTGATGGCGATATTTTTTCTCGTCGTCGGGCTGGAAGTTAAGCGGGAGCTGATGGTCGGCTCTCTGGCCGGACGCGACAAAGCGATGTTTCCGGCGATTGCCGCACTTGGCGGCATGGTTGCCCCTGCGCTGGTGTATCTTTTGTTCAACGGGACTGATCCCGCAGCCAGTCAGGGCTGGGCAATACCGGCGGCAACCGACATCGCTTTTGCACTCGGTGTTATGGCACTGCTGGGCAAGCGGGTACCGACAGAACTGAAAGTCTTTCTGCTGGCGCTGGCAATCATTGATGACCTTGGTGTCATTGTGATTATTGCCTTATTTTATACCAAAACGGTATCGCTCACGGCATTGCTGTTGGCAGCATTAATGGTTGTGGTGCTGTGCCTGATGAACTGGCGCAATGTTAACAATACCGCGGCGCATATGGTTGCGGGACTGATATTATGGGTCTGTATTCTGAAATCTGGTGTCCACGCCACGCTGGCCGGGGTGATTGTCGGGTTCCTTATCCCGCTGCGCAGCAAAGATGGTACACACTCTCCGTCTGAAGAGCTGGAGCATGTTATGCATCCGTGGGTGGCGTATCTTATCCTGCCGCTGTTTGCGTTTGCGAATGCGGGCGTCAACGTACAGGGCATTTCAATGGATGCATTGACGGGAGCATTGCCGCTGGGAATATTACTCGGATTATTTATCGGTAAACCGCTGGGGATTTTCACGGCGTGTCTGATTTCGGTAAAACTGGGCTTTGCAAAATTGCCGGAGAGGATTACTCTTAACCATATATTTGCGGTATCAGTGTTGTGCGGGATCGGTTTTACTATGTCAATCTTTATCGCGGGACTGGCATTTGACGGACTACCGGAAGCGTTTAACACCTACTCTAAGTTGGGAATTCTGATTGGTTCCACAATGGCGGCGGTCACCGGGTTATTTTTACTGCACTCAGTGTTACCGAAGAAAACTGTCCGGCGGTAATTGATTATTCACCGGCCTCCCGGCCGGTGAATACAACGGAATTTCCGTGTTAACTATCATAAAAAGATAAGGTACGTGTCGGGAAAAACTATGCGCGTCTCCCATTTAAACTACAATCACCTCTATTATTTCTGGCATGTCTGCAAAGAAGGCTCAGTGGTAGGTGCGGCAGAAGCCCTGTACCTGACACCACAGACCATCACCGGACAAATCAAAGCACTGGAAGAGCGTCTGGACGGCAAGCTGTTTAAACGACAGGGCCGCGGGCTTGTTCCGTCAGAGCTGGGGCAACTGGTGTTCCGCTATGCGGATAAAATGTTTATGCTCAGCCAGGAAATGCTGGATATTGTCACTTACAGCCGGGAATCCAATCTGTTGTTTGATGTCGGCGTCGCTGATGCCCTGTCAAAACGGCTGGTCAGTAAAGTTCTGGAAACAGCGGTTGTGGAGCAGGAACAAATTCATCTGCGCTGTTTTGAATCTACCCATGAAATGCTGCTCGAACAGCTGAGCCAGCATAAACTGGATATGATTTTGTCTGATTGTCCGGTGGATTCCACTCAGCAGGAAGGGTTGTTTTCGGTCAAACTGGGTGAGTGCAGTATGAGCTTTTTCTGCCGTCAGCCCGCACCGCAGAAGCCTTTTCCCGCCTGCCTGGAAGAGCGCCGCCTGTTGGTACCCGGCCGTCGTTCCATGCTGGGGCGTCAGTTGCTGACGTGGATCCGCAATAAAAATCTGGAAGTGGAAATTTTAGGTGAGTTTGATGATGCCGCGCTGATGAAAGCTTTCGGTATGTATCACAATGCTATTTTTGTGGCGCCGTCACTCTATACCAACGGGATTTTTGCTGACAGTGACATTGTGGAACTGGGCACGGTGGATACCATCAAAGAAGAGTATTACGTGATTTTTGCAGAACGGATGATCCAGCACCCGGCAGTTCAGCGGGTCTGTAATAAGGATTTTTCTGCACTGTTCAGCGGTTCACAATCGGTTGAGACGGGAATTTTGCTCGATTAGCCAAAAAAAAGACATAAAAAAACCGGCAAAAGCCGGTTTTTTTATGTCTGCATACAGATTACATTGCTTTGATCTGAGCAGCCAGGTTTGCCTTATGACGGGCAGCCTTGTTTTTGTGGATCAGGCCTTTAGTAGCGTGACGGTCCACAAGTGGTTGCATATCATTAAATGCTTTCTGAGCAGCTTCTTTATCGCCGGTGGCGATAGCAGCGTAAACCTTCTTGATAAAGGTACGCACCATCGAACGACGACCAGCGTTATGCTGACGACGTTTTTCAGATTGAATGGCGCGTTTCTTAGCTGATTTGATATTAGCCAAGGTCCAACTCCCAAATATATTCTTCGAGGACAATACAAAGGTGGAGGAATATGCCTGCTCAACTTTATTTTGTCAATGGATTTGTGCAAATAAGCGTCGTTGTACAGCGACGCAAATGTACGTTGTGATGGGCGGGGATTTTATCAGTTTACTCTGCGGGAATACAGTCTTTCCCCCGAAAAAAGTCACGCGACAGACAACATTCTGATGAAAAAAGTGTTTTTCGGTATCCCGGGAGGCGGACGTATCGCTTTTCATACAGAGAATTCATGATTCAACCGTAATAGTGGGTTAACCTCACGCGGCGGACAAGGTATAATCGACCTAATTTTGACTGTATTGAGCCTGCTATGGAGCTAATTCGCGGTACTCATAATATTCGCGCGCGACATCACGGATGCGTGCTGACTATTGGTAATTTTGATGGTGTTCATCGCGGGCATCAGGCATTACTGTCACATCTGGCACAAGAAGGAAAGCGCCTGGGATTGCCGTCGGTCGTCATGATCTTCGAGCCACAGCCGCCGGAATTTTTTGCGCCTGATAAAGCACCGGCACGCCTGACCCGGCTGCGCGATAAGGTAAAATATCTTGCACACTACGGTGCGGACTACTTATTGTGTGTTAAATTCAATAAACAGTTTGCCTCGCTGACGCCGGAAGCCTTTATCTCACACCTGTTGGTTGAACAACTGGGAGTGAAATTTCTGGTCGTCGGGGACGATTTCCGCTTCGGAAAAAACCGGCAGGGTGATTTTGCCGGGTTATGTGAAGCGGGTAAACGGTTTGGCTTTACCGTGCGCAGCACAGAAAGTTTCTGTGATAACGGCACACGGATCAGCAGTACAGCTATCCGCCGTGCGCTGGAATGTGATGATTTAGCGCAGGCCGAAGCGCTGCTCGGGCATCCCTACCGTATCAGCGGGCGGGTGGTTCACGGCAACGAACTCGGGCGCACAATCGGGTTTCCGACCGCCAATATTCCCCTGAAACGCCTGACCGCACCGGTCAGCGGTGTTTATGCGGTGGATGTTTACGGCCTCGGACCGAAACCGCTTCCGGGGGTGGCGAATATCGGCTCCCGCCCGACAGTGCAGGGCAAAGAGCGGCAGTTGGAAGTGCATCTGATTGATGTTGCTATGGATTTATACGGGCAGCATCCGGATGTGGTATTACGCAAAAAATTACGAAATGAACAGCGGTTTGCCTCGCTTGATGAGCTGAAAGCGCAAATCGCACAGGATGAAATTGCGGCAAGGGAATTCTTACAATTGCATCCCTCGTTATGTGTTTAACGGAATAATAGTGGAACTGAGAAACTGATGAGTGACTATAAAAATACCCTGAATCTTCCGGAAACAGGATTCCCGATGCGCGGGGACTTAGCAAAGCGCGAACCTGATATGCTCAAACGCTGGTACAAAGACAGTTTGTATCAGGCGATCCGTAAAGCGAAAACAGGTAAAAAAACCTTTATTTTGCATGACGGCCCTCCGTATGCAAACGGCAGCATTCATATTGGTCACTCAGTAAATAAAATTCTCAAAGATATTATTATTAAATCCAAAGGCATGTCAGGGTTTGACTCCCCGTATATCCCGGGCTGGGACTGCCACGGCTTACCTATTGAACATAAAGTAGAGCAGCTTATCGGCAAACCGGGTGACAAAGTCACTCCGGCTGAGTTCCGTGCTGCCTGCCGTGAATACGCGAAAGAGCAGATCGAAGGTCAGAAAGCGGACTTTATTCGCTTAGGCGTGCTGGGCGACTGGGATCATCCGTATCTGACGATGGATTTCAAAACTGAAGCCCATATTATCCGCGCACTGGCAAAAGTGATTGCCAATGGCCATCTGGTGAAAGGGGCAAAACCGGTTCACTGGTGTACATCTTGCGCCTCTTCTCTGGCAGAAGCGGAAGTCGAATATTACGACAAAACCTCGCCATCCATCGATGTGCGCTTCCCGGCCGTTGATGCAGATGCTGTCTGTGCCAAATTTGGTGTGAGAAACGAAGGTCTGCCGCTGTCGCTGGTTATCTGGACCACCACACCGTGGACATTACCTGCGAACCGCGCTATTTCACTGAATCCGGAATTTGATTATCAGTTAGTCCGTATTAATGACGAACTGGTTATCCTGGCAGCCGACCTGATTGAAAGTGTCATGAGACGCGCCGGTATTACAAGCTGGATCGTATTGGCTGACTGCAAAGGCAGTGACCTGGAACTGCTGCGCTTTAATCATCCGTTTATGGGCTTTGATGTTCCGGCAATTCTGGGTGACCACGTTACACTGGAAGCGGGTACCGGGGCGGTTCATACAGCACCCGGCCATGGTCCTGATGACTATGTTATCGGTCAGAAATACGGTCTGGAAACTGCCAATCCGGTTGGTCCGAACGGTTGTTATGTGAACGGAACCTATCCGTCACTCGATGGCGTGTTTGTGCTGAAAGCCAACGATATCATCCTTGATTTGCTGAAAGAGAAAGGTGCACTGCTGCACAGTGAAAATATTTCTCACAGCTATCCGTGCTGCTGGCGTCATAAAACACCGGTTATCTTCCGCGCCACGCCGCAGTGGTTTATCGGGATGGATATCAATGGGTTGCGTTCGCAGTCGCTGAGTGAAATCAAAGGCGTTAAGTGGATCCCGGGCTGGGGTGAAGCACGTATTACCGCTATGGTGGAAAACCGCCCTGACTGGTGTATCTCCCGTCAGCGCACATGGGGCACACCAATGTCCCTGTTCGTTCATAAAGAGACTCAGGAACTGCATCCGCGCACATTAGAGCTGATGGAAGCGGTTGCCAAACGTGTGGAAGAGCACGGTATTCAGGCATGGTGGGATCTTGATCCGCGTGACCTGCTGGGCGATGACGCTGATATCTATGAAAAAGTGCCGGATACCCTGGATGTCTGGTTTGACTCAGGATCAACACACTCCTCTGTGATTGACGCACGCCCTGAATTCCATGGCAATTCTGCGGATATCTATCTGGAAGGTTCGGATCAGCATCGTGGCTGGTTTATGTCTTCACTGATGCTGTCTACTGCGATGAAAGGCAAAGCGCCTTACCGCGAAGTACTGACTCACGGCTTCACTGTCGATGGTCAGGGACGTAAAATGTCCAAATCCCTGGGCAATACAGTCAGTCCGCAGGATGTGATGAACAAACTGGGCGGGGATATCCTGCGTCTGTGGGTAGCATCAACAGATTATTCGGGCGAGATCGCCGTATCTGATGAAATTCTGAAGCGCTCTGCGGATTCTTACCGCCGAATCCGTAATACCGCACGTTTCCTGCTGGCAAACCTTAATGGTTTCAATCCGGAAACCGACATGGTGAAACCGGAAGAGATGATTGTGGCAGACCGCTGGGCAGTGGGCCGTGCGCTTGCAGCTCAGAATGATATGCTAAAATCGTATGAAGCCTATGATTTCCATGAAGTTGTTCAGCGTCTGATGCAGTTCTGCTCGGTTGAGATGGGGTCATTCTATCTGGATATCATCAAAGACCGTCAGTACACCGCGAAAAGTGACGGACTGGCACGCCGCAGTTGCCAGACCGCGCTGTATCACATTGTTGAAGCGTTGGTACGCTGGATGGCGCCGGTCATGTCCTTTACGGCAGATGAAATCTGGAATGAGATGCCGGGCAAACGTGCGCAGTATGTCTTTACCGAAGAGTGGTATGACGGCCTGTTTGGTCTGAACGAACAGGAAAGCATGAATGATGATTACTGGGCAACGCTGCTGGCGGTGCGCGGTGAAGTCAATAAAGTGCTGGAGCAGGCGCGTGCGGATAAACTTATCGGTGGTTCACTCGAAGCGGCGGTGACGCTGTATGCAGATGATGCATTAGCAGCGAAACTTAACAAACTGGGTAACGAGCTGCGCTTTGTGCTGCTGACCTCTCAGGCAGATGTGAAACCGCTGTCTGATGCACCGGAAAGTGCGGTAAACAGTGAGCTGGACGGTCTGCGCATCGGCTTTAATAAAGCGGCAGGCAGTAAATGTCCGCGCTGCTGGCATTATGCGTCTGATATTGGTCAGGACAGTGCACATCCGGAACTGTGCGGTCGCTGTGTCACTAACGTAGCCGGAAACGGTGAAGAACGTAAGTTTGCCTGATAAATGAAAAAAACACTGTGTTCTACCGGATTGCGCTGGTTATGGCTCTCTGTACTGGTTCTGGTGCTGGATATCATCTCGAAGCAGCTCGTATTATCGAATTTCGGGCTGCATGAATCCTCACCGCTGATCCCGTACTTTAATCTGACCTATGTTCGCAACTATGGTGCCGCATTCAGCTTCCTCGCCTCACAGGGCGGGTGGCAGCGCTGGTTCTTCACAGTCGTGGCAATCGGTATTTCCGTCACCTTGTTAGTGATGATGTACCGCACCAGTGCGCGCAATAAAATCAGCAATATTGCGTATGCACTGATTATCGGCGGGGCGATTGGTAATTTACTCGATCGCCTGATGCACGGTTTTGTGGTGGATTACATCGATTTTTATGTCGGTGACTGGCACTGGCCGACATTCAATCTGGCGGATTCCTGGATTATCATCGGGGCGGGGCTGATTATCATCGAAAGCTTTATTCCGGATGGTAAGAAGCACGCTGAACCGGTAGATAAGCCGGAAGATAAACCGGAAAGCAAAACACCATCATCTGATTGATTAAGAAAATATCCGCCTTCCGGCGGATATTTTTTATCTGGTACAGAGGCGATAATAATAATGCAGGCAGAAAAACATCACAGCGTATTACTGGATTTCACCTTAAAACTGGCGGATGGTTCCGTTGCCGACTCCACAGAAGCACAGGGTAAGCCGGCACTGTTCCGCCTGGGTGACGGCAGTTTGTCACCGGAACTCGAGCAGGAACTGCTCGGGTTGTCAGCCGGGGATAAAAAAACCTTCACGCTGCCCGGTGAGACTATTTTCGGCAAGCCAAGCCCGGATCTTATTCAATTTTTCTCTCCGGCTGATTTTACAGAGACTGGTTTACCTGAAACCGGCACAATTATGCTGTTTAGTGCGATGAACGGCAGCGAAATGCCCGGACTTGTCAAATCCGTCTCGGATGAGTCCGTTGAAGTGGATTTCAACCACCCTCTTTCCGGGCAGGACATCACGTTTGACATAATTGTCCGTGAAGTCACCGAATAATTCATATATACCCAACGTCATTCAGGATGCCGCCAACGAATCTGTGGTTTGAATGAGTAATGAATAAAGGTTATATACCCAACGTCATTCAAGATGCAGGAAGGCAGCAAGGGAAGACAGACGGGGAGCATACACTAGTATGTGACCCGGCGGGCTGAGTGTAGCCAACGCACCTGCAGCTTGAATGAATAAGGGTATAGCGATAATTAGCATTACGGCCAGAGTGACTGCTCTGGTATAGTATTGCGCAAATGTTGATTTTTTGTTTTATTACCCGTCAGGGTGATGTTCCGGAGGCTGAACGTGCGTATTTTACTGGCAAACCCACGGGGTTTTTGTGCGGGGGTTGACCGTGCTATCAGTATTGTGGACAGAGCACTTGAACTGTATGGCGCACCTATTTATGTCCGCCATGAAGTTGTGCATAACCGCTATGTGGTGAATGATTTGCGTGAGCGTGGGGCGATTTTTATTGAAGAAATCGCAGAAGTACCGGACGGCGCTATCCTTATCTTCTCTGCACACGGTGTGTCGCAGGCGATCCGCCAGGAAGCGCGCTCCCGTAATCTCACTATGTTGTTTGATGCCACCTGTCCGCTGGTAACGAAAGTTCATATGGAAGTTGCCCGCGCCAGCCGCAAAGGCAAAGAAGCGATTCTGATCGGCCACGCCGGCCACCCGGAAGTGGAAGGGACAATGGGGCAATACAGTAACCCGGAAGGCGGCATGTATCTGGTGGAGTCCCCGGAAGATGTGTGGAAATTGCAGGTTAAAGATGAGGCCAACCTCAGCTTTATGACGCAAACCACATTGTCCGTTGATGATACATCTGAAGTGATTGATGCTCTGAATGCCCGCTTTCCGAAGATTATCGGACCACGCAAAGATGATATCTGCTACGCAACCACTAACCGCCAGGAAGCGGTGCGGGATCTGGCCGGAAAAGCCGATCTGGTGCTGGTGGTGGGATCAAAAAACTCGTCAAACTCCAATCGTCTTGCCGAACTGGCTGAACGGGTAGGTAAACCATCCTATCTGATTGATTCTGCGGATGATATCTCCCCTGACTGGCTGAAGGGTGTGGATACTATCGGGCTGACTGCCGGTGCTTCCGCGCCGGATGTCCTGGTTCAGCAGGTGATCCGCCGTTTACAGGAACTGGGCGCGGATGATGTCCGGCAACTGGAAGGCCGCGAAGAGAATATTATCTTCGAGGTGCCGAAAGAGCTGCGGGTCGATATTAAAGAAGTCTGATACAAATAAGCAGAACGCAGGTTCTGCTTTTTTTTGCCTGAAACCGGGGAAATACAGTTTTACTGATAATCTGCGGGCAATATTGTGATTTTCTGATGATAACAGCAGGTAACTGGTAATCATCACAGACACCCGTTAATCTGCCGGTACACAGATATATATACCCAACGTCATTCAAGTTGCAGGGAGGCGGCAAGCTCCGATTGCCGGGGAGCATACATTAGTATGTGACCCGGCGGGCGTAGCGCAGCCAACAAACCTGCGGTTTGAATGAATAAGGGTATAAAACAACTGAGGATAACAACATGAGTAAATCACGGGTCGCTGTTGTCGGTGCCGGAGGCCGCATGGGACGGCAGTTAATTCAGGCGATTGCACAGAGTAATGATGTGGTGTTGGGCGCGGCATTTGAGCGTGAAGGGTCATCACTTACCGGAACCGATGCCGGTGAACTTGCGGGGATCGGACATAACGGGATCACACTGGCCAGTGATCTGAACAGTCAGAAAGATAACTTTGATATCCTGATCGATTTCACCCGGCCCGAAGGCACACTTGCGCATCTGGCTTTTTGTACGGCACACGGCAAAGGTATGATTATCGGCACCACCGGTTTTGATGATGCGGGAAAATCAGCTATTGCGCAGGCAGCGAAGCAGATCCCTGTTGTTTTTGCAGCAAACTTCAGTGTTGGCGTCAATTTAGTCCTGAAACTGTTAGAAAAAGCAGCCAAAGTGATGGGCGACTATACCGATATCGAAATCATTGAAGCACATCACCGCCATAAAGTGGATGCGCCATCCGGTACTGCACTTGCGATGGGAGAGTCAATTGCCGGTGCGCTGGGTCGTGATCTGAAAGATTGCGCGGTATATTGTCGTGAAGGTTATACCGGAGAGCGCGAGCGTCACAGTATCGGTTTTGCCACTGTCCGTGCCGGTGATATTGTGGGCGAGCATACTGCTATGTTTGCGGATATTGGTGAGCGCGTAGAGATTAGTCACAAGGCATCCAGCCGGATGACATTTGCAAATGGTGCAGTAAAGGCATCTTTTTGGTTAAGTGATAAAAAATCCGGATTATTTAATATGAAAGACGTGCTTGGTCTTGATGATTTGTAATTAATATTGTTTTTTATTTTATTGATATATCAGCAATTAAATTATAAAAATTGCTGATATTTATTTTTTATTTGTTTCTATAGTTAAATGCGTGTTTTTATAAGATATATATCATTATTGTCTTTTTTTCATACCTGTTTATGCCCTTTGTTATACTTTTTCTGCCTTTCCTTTGTTTTTTCATTAATGTCATACAAAATTCAGTTTAAATCCCATTATGAGGTAATGTTATTGCCCTGATTGCTGATTTTTTTGTCATGATGATTAAAAATAGATAAAAAAACATTTTTTTTCTGGACAACAGCCCGCCGGCTCTTTAGAATGCGCCCAATTTGCCGAAAATTGATTAAAAGTTCATTCCGGCATTGCTTTATAGCCCGATTCTGAATTAATATGCATTAAATGTGATTTATTATTCTTCCGGAGGGTGTTTTGTTTAAGTCAGCGATCCTGGTTCTGCAAGACGGAACCACATTTCACGGGCGCGCCATCGGCGCTGAGGGAGCCGTTACCGGCGAAGTTGTTTTTAATACCTCGATGACGGGGTACCAGGAAATTCTTACCGACCCCTCTTATTCCCGCCAGATAGTCACTCTCACTTATCCCCACATCGGCAATACCGGCACTAACAGTGCTGATGAAGAATCCTCAGGTGTTTATGCTCAGGGTCTGGTAATCCGCGACCTGCCGCTTATCACCAGCAATTTCCGCAGTGAAGAGAACCTGTCTGATTACCTGAAGCGCCACAATGTAGTGGCCATTGCTGATATCGACACCCGCAAACTGACCCGCCTGCTGCGCGAAAAAGGCGCACAGAACGGCTGTATTATTGCCGGAGAACACCCGGACGCTGCACAGGCACTGGTAAATGCACAGAGTTTCAGTGGTCTGAACGGACTGGATTTGGCGAAAGAAGTCACTACCCGTCAGCCGTACACCTGGACTCAGGGTTCATGGACACTGGAAGGTGGCCTGCCTGCAGATAAAAACACAGATGAACTGCCATTTCATGTGGTGGCATACGATTTCGGAGCCAAACGCAATATTCTGCGGATGCTGGTGGACAGAGGTTGCCGTCTGACCGTCGTTCCGGCACAGACTCCGGCGGAAGAGGTGCTGAAAATGGCACCGGACGGTATTTTTCTCTCCAACGGTCCGGGCGACCCGGCACCGTGTGACTATGCTGTTGACGCTATCCGCAGCTTCCTGAAAACCGATATTCCGCTGTTCGGCATCTGTCTGGGACACCAGTTGCTGGCACTCGCCAGTGGTGCAAAAACCATCAAAATGAAATTTGGTCACCACGGCGGTAACCATCCGGTCAAAGATCTTGAAAAGAGTGTGGTGATGATCACCGCGCAAAATCATGGTTTTGCTGTGGATGAAGCAACATTGCCTGATACGCTGCGCGTGACACATAAGTCATTGTTTGACGGCACATTACAGGGTATTCACCGCAATGATAAACCGGCATTCAGCTTCCAGGGACACCCGGAAGCCAGCCCGGGACCGCATGATGCCGCACCGCTGTTTGACCACTTTATTGAGTTGATGAAAAACGCCCGTCACTAATCAGGAGCAGAAAAAATGGCAAAACGTACTGATATTAAAAGCATCCTGATTTTAGGCGCCGGTCCGATTGTTATCGGCCAGGCGTGTGAATTTGACTACTCCGGCGCACAGGCGTGTAAAGCGCTGCGCGAGGAAGGCTATCGTGTTGTACTGGTGAACTCCAATCCGGCAACCATTATGACCGACCCTGAAATGGCGGACGCGACATACATCGAGCCAATTCACTGGGAAGTGGTGCGCAAAATCATCGAAAAGGAGCGCCCTGATGCAGTGCTGCCGACCATGGGCGGACAGACCGCACTGAACTGTGCGCTGGAGCTTGAGCGCCATGGTGTGCTGGCAGAATTTGGCGTCGAAATGATTGGCGCCACCGCCGATGCGATTGATAAAGCAGAAGATCGCCGTCGTTTTGACATCGCAATGAAAAAAATCGGGCTGGACACTGCGCGCTCCGGCATCGCACACACGATGGAAGAAGCCTTCGCGGTGACTGATGAAGTCGGTTTTCCGTGCATTATCCGCCCGTCATTTACCATGGGCGGCACCGGCGGCGGTATTGCTTACAACCGCGAAGAATTCGAAGAAATCTGTACACGCGGGCTGGATCTCTCTCCTACCAATGAATTGCTGATTGATGAATCACTGATTGGCTGGAAAGAGTATGAAATGGAAGTGGTGCGCGATAAAAACGATAACTGCATTATCGTTTGTGCCATTGAAAATTTTGACGCGATGGGGATTCATACCGGCGACTCCATTACAGTAGCACCGGCACAGACTCTGACAGACAAAGAATACCAAATCATGCGCGATGCCTCGATGGCAGTGCTGCGTGAAATCGGCGTCGAAACCGGCGGCTCGAATGTTCAGTTCTCGGTAAACCCGAAAAACGGACGTTTAATTGTTATCGAGATGAACCCGCGTGTTTCCCGCTCTTCCGCTCTGGCATCAAAAGCGACCGGTTTCCCGATTGCAAAAATTGCGGCAAAACTGGCGGTCGGCTATACCCTCGATGAATTATCAAATGACATCACCGGCGGACTGACACCGGCGTCGTTTGAGCCATCCATCGACTATGTTGTGACAAAAATCCCGCGCTTTAACTTTGAAAAATTTGCCGGTACTAATGACCGTCTTACCACCCAGATGAAATCTGTCGGTGAAGTGATGGCAATCGGGCGCACGTTTCAGGAATCACTGCAAAAAGCCCTGCGTGGTCTGGAAGTCGGCGCTTGCGGGTTTGACCCGAAAGTCAATTTGGATGAACCGGATGCACTGACAAAAATCCGCCGCGAACTAAAAGAAGCAGGCGCTGAGCGTATCTGGTATATCGCGGATGCTTTCCGTGCCGGATTGTCTGTCGATGGTGTTTTTAATCTGACAAATATTGACCGCTGGTTCCTGGTTCAAATCGAAGAACTGGTTCGTCTGGAAGAGCAGGTGGCTGAGGTCGGTGTTAACGGGCTGACACCGGAATTTCTGCGTCACCTGAAACGCAAAGGTTTTGCGGATACCCGCCTGGCAACGCTGGTGGGTGTCGCGGAAACGGAAATCCGCAAACTGCGTGACAGCTATCAGCTCTGGCCGGTATACAAACGGGTGGATACCTGTGCGGCAGAATTTGCGACAGATACGGCTTACCTTTACTCGACTTATGAAGAAGAGTGCGAAGCACAGCCGAATGATGATAAACCGAAAATCATGATCCTCGGTGGCGGGCCTAACCGGATCGGTCAGGGCATTGAATTCGACTACTGCTGTGTTCACGCCGCCATGGCGCTGCGCGAAGACGGCTACGAAACTATCATGGTGAACTGCAACCCGGAAACGGTTTCCACGGACTATGATACCTCAGATCGTCTCTATTTTGAGCCGGTAACCCTGGAAGATGTGCTGGAAATTGTACGGGTTGAAAAACCGGCCGGTGTGATTGTTCAGTACGGCGGACAGACTCCGCTGAAACTGGCGCGCAGCCTTGAAGCTGCCGGTGTGCCGGTTATCGGTACCAGTCCGGATGCGATTGACCGCGCCGAAGACCGCGAGCGTTTTCAGCAGGCTGTTGTTCGCTTAGGGCTGAAGCAACCGGCGAATGCGACTGTCTCTAATATTGAGCAGGCGGCTGAACGCGCAAAAGAGATTGGTTATCCGCTGGTGGTGCGCCCTTCCTATGTGCTGGGCGGGCGCGCAATGGAAATCGTCTATGACGAAACTGACCTGCGCCGTTACTTCCAGAACGCCGTGAGTGTGTCAAATGATGCACCGGTACTGCTCGACCGCTTCCTGGATGATGCGATTGAAGTGGATGTGGATGCTATCTGTGACGGTGAACAGGTGCTGATTGGCGGCATTATGGAGCACATAGAGCAGGCGGGTGTTCACTCAGGCGACTCTGCATGCTCTTTACCGGCTTACACACTGAGTCAGGAAATTCAGGATGTAATGCGCGACCAGGTCAGAAAACTGGCGATGGAACTGCGTGTGCGCGGGTTGATGAATACCCAGTTTGCGGTAAAAGATAACGAAGTTATCTGATTGAAGTAAACCCGCGTGCGGCGCGTACTGTCCCGTTTGTCTCAAAAGCGACCGGTGTGCCGCTGGCAAAAGTGGCGGCGCGTGTCATGGCAGGACAAACACTGGCACAGCAGGGCGTAACAAAAGAAGTGATCCCGCCGTATTACTCGGTCAAAGAAGTGGTTCTGCCGTTTAATAAATTCCAGGGTGTAGACCCGATTTTAGGGCCGGAAATGCGCTCAACGGGTGAAGTGATGGGCGTAGGCCGCACCTTTGCGGAAGCCTTTGCCAAAGCCATGCTCGGCAGCTCTTCCGCTCTGAAAAAGAAAGGTCGTGCTCTGCTTTCTGTCCGCGAAGGGGATAAAGCCCGGGTGGTGGATCTCGCGGCGAAACTGCTGAAACAGGGCTTTGAACTGGATGCGACTCACGGTACGGCGATTGTGCTTGGCGAAGCCGGAATTAATCCGCGCCTGGTTAACAAAGTGCATGAAGGGCGCCCGCATATTCAGGACAGAATTAAAAACGGCGAATACGATTACATCGTGAATACTACTGAAGGTCGTCAGGCAATTGAGGACTCTAAAGTTATCCGCCGCAGTGCCCTGCAATACAAAGTGCATTATGACACCACAATGAACGGTGGGTTTGCCACAACCCTGTCACTGAATATGGATCCGACAGACCGGGTTATTTCAGTACAGGAAATGCACCGCCAGATTAAAAATAAATAAAGTGATTAAGTAAAATAAGAAACCCGCTACGGCGGGTTTCTTATTTTATATGCTTATAATTAAACCCTATTAGATTAAATATAAATTAGTATGTTAATTATCTAATTTGCTTTTTTTTATGTTTAGTTTCTGTTTATTTTTTTATCAGTGACTGGAGGTATACTTTGGGAAGTTAATTCTAACCAGATATAAGGATTCTCCTGTGAAAAAAAATTTATTAGCTTTAATTATTGCCCCTTTAATTGTGCATGCAACAGATGCTGAACATAATGGTCAACGACAGAACGAAAAAAAAATAACTAAAGTTATAACGACTTCTTTGTATTATGATAATCCTGTAACATTTGCAGATAAAAAAACAAATGGTGATCGTGCTGTTGGTATATCTGAATTAGATTATATAGTTAATTATCTCGGAAGAAATATCAGAGATAATAATGAAAGTATAGGTATTGCTCAGGATGATATTACCAAAAATCAGCGATTAGCTATTAGTGATAATAGTAAATTGGATGATAAAATAACATCTGTCAGTGAGATGGTGGATAAAAACAGTCATAGAATTGATGCGGTTATGGACGATGTAAGAGGAAGTGTTATTCCTGATTATGTTGATGCTGTCTTGCCGCAAGTCGTTGACGAAAAATTTGGTGAGCATATCACCTCAGTATTTGAACAGAAGGTTTTACCGTTAGCGCAGCGTACAGAGTCATTAGAAAGTAAAACACAGCAACTGGATACTCAACTGGACATTACCACGCGAAAATCACTGCATAATAATATGCTTATCGGCACTATTCCCGGTATGATTAAAGATAATGTAAGAGATAGCCTGGGTGATTATGATGAATATGTGATTGAGCCTCTTAAGCGTCAGGCCGATCACACTGAGTTTGCTGTTCAGGAAGTGGAAAAAACAATAGAATCAGCAAAAGTGGTTACAGGTGTAATTATGGATGCAACAACCCGCCTGGAAGCTGACGTTGATGCACTGAATACCCGGGTTAGTAATGCATCTAAAAAAGCCAATGTAACCAATAACGTTGCCACCGGGAACAGAAAAGATATTGATCAACATACAGTGAAAATCGAGAAAAATGCGCTTGATATGCTGAAAAACCGACAGGATTTACGCGGTCTGGAAAACGATCTGCGGGAAACCAATGAACGTCTTGATAATGGCTTAGCGGCCAATGCGGCACTTAATGGTTTGTTCCAGCCATACGGTATCGGAAAAATGAATATCACGGCAGCGATGGGAGGATACAACTCCACCCAGGCAGTGGCTGTGGGAACCGGTTACCGGTTCAACGAGAACATCGCGATGAAAACGGGTGTTTCATACACCGATTCAAACGATGTGATGTACAACATGGCAGTTAACCTTGAGTGGTAATGCTGTGTGATGGTGACTGAATAGTCATGTTCTTCATACCCTTATTCATTCAATTCGCAGATTTGTTGGCTGCACTTTGAATGACGTCGGGTATATACTCCTCCTTTCAAATTGGCGTTTTGGGTTGTTTTTTAACAGGAATATATACCCTGCATAATTTGGGACTCATACATCCTGAAATCTGACGGGTATAATGTTTTATGAGAATGACAGGTTTACTGCATTTGAGATAATTGTTCCTGCTATATTTGCCATACTTTGGGAAATATATCAATTATTGGTATATTTCCCTTTTTTATTGGATGAATAAGCCTCTATATTATAACCAAAATAAAAAGTCATCGATAAAAATAATATCAATGACTTTTAAATAATAATATATACCCGACGTCATTCAAGATGCAGGCAGGCGGTAAGTGAAGATAAACGGGGAGCATACATTAGTATGTGACCCGGTTAGCTGAGCGTAGCCAACACACCTGCAGTTTGAATGAATAAGGGTATAATTAATTGAATTCTTTTGGTTCCGGCCCTAAGCGCGTCCCGGTATCGAGTTGCTGAACAAGGGCAAGCTCTTCTTTCTCAAGTCGGAAATCAAAGACATTAAAATTTTCCTGAATCCGTATCGGTGTGACTGATTTCGGAATAACAATCAGCCCGCGATCCAAATGCCAGCGAATCACTATCTGTGCCGGGGTTTTCTGGTATTTTGCTGCCAGCGACTGAATTATCTCTGTATCGAACACACCTTCGCCACCTTGTGCCAGCGGACTCCAGGACTCAGTATGGATAGAGTGAGTTGCATTCCATGCCTGCAATTCGCGCTGCTGCAAAAGCGGATGAAGCTCAATCTGGTTAAGCACAGGCTTCACGCCGGTTTTATGGATAATGCGTTGCAGATGGCCGACATCAAAGTTACACACGCCGATACTGCGGGTCAGACCTGATTTTTGCAGCTCAATCAATTGCTCCCAGGCACTGACATAGTGATCGGCCGCCGGAGCGGGCCAGTGGATAAGATAGAGATCGACATAATCGAGCTGTAATTTTTTCAGGCTCTCTTCAAGTGCTTTTCCGGCGTTCTGCTGGTCACTGTTCCACAACTTTGTGGTAATAAACAGTTCATCACGGGGAATCGTAGTGGATTTCAGCGCGTCACCGACACCTTCTTCATTCTGATAAATTGCAGCCGTATCAATCAGACGATAGCCGGTTTCCAGCGCGGTGCTGACAGCAACGCCCACCTCATCGTTACCGGCTTTCCAGACACCTAATCCCAGTTGTGGCATCAAATGACCATCGGATAAGGTAATTAGTGCGGGTTTATTCATGTTACCTCCGGTAATAAACGTTAAAGATGTTTCAGACGGCAGCACGGTAAATTCGTTCACTGACTTGCGGCGTAATATCCTGCTGCTCACCTAATGCAGTCTGTCCGTGTTCGATAAGCTTTGCCACTAATTGCGGGATCCCGCTGTCATCTATCTGATAATCGGAAAAGCGGGTTTTCACCCCCATTTCTTCAAAAAAGACGCGGGTAGCTTCAATCGCACACTCTATCCGGCTCTCTTCAGAACCATCAGTCAGATGCCAGATATGCTCTGCATACTGTAATAATTTTTCCCGTTTGGTTTTGCGTTTTTCATGCAGCAGAGCCGGTAACACAATCGCGAGTGTTTGTGCGTGATCCAGACCGTGGAGAGCGGTAATTTCATGTCCCAGTGCATGGGTTGCCCAATCCTGCGGCACACCAGCACCGATCAATCCGCTCAGTGCCTGGGTTGCGGCCCACATCACATTCGCACGGCTGTCATAATCATCCGGATTTGCCAGTACTTTCGGGCCTTCTTCAATCAGCGTCAGTAAAATGCCTTCCGCAAACCTGTCCTGAATTTTCGCATTGACCGGGTAGGTCAGATACTGCTCCAGGGTGTGAATAAATGCATCAACCACACCGTTTGCCGTCTGGCGTGGCGGCAGTGTAAAGGTGGTCTGCGGATCAAGTATCGCGCATTTCGGATGCACCAGCGGATTGCCGAATGATTGTTTATCCCCGGTTTCCCGGCGGCTGACCACAGAAAAACAGTTAGTTTCAGAGCCGGTTGCCGGCAGTGTCAGAACACAGGAAATTGGCAGTGCGCTACGGATATCCTGCCCGCCGTTTGTAACGATTTTCCACGGGTCACCCGGGTAATCCACCGCTGCGGCAATAAATTTTGTGCCGTCAATAACCGAGCCGCCGCCGACTGCCAGCAGATAATTAATGCCGTTTTCACGGATATACGCGACGGCTTTTATCAGTGTTTCGTAAGCGGGGTTCGGTTCAATCCCGGAAAATTCATGAAGATCGTAGCCATCCAGCGCCCCTATAACCTGCTCATAAACACCGTTACGCTTGATACTGCCGCCACCGTACAGCATCAGTACTTTTGCGTCTTTCGGAATTTCACTGCTGAGTTTGGCGATTTGGCCTTTACCAAAGCGGATTTTAGTCGGGGTATAAAGTGTAAAGTTGTTCATTATTTCTCCGTGAATGATTTGGAAAAATGGGGCGGATAACCACTAAGTGTAGTGTAATTCAGCGAAGGTGTGATGCTGAATCTGAATATGCGCTGTAAATATCAGTGGGCAGACAGACAAAAAAGCTCCCGCAGGAGCTCTCAGATTATTTTTTGTGTGCGCGCCGGTGGCGGCGGTTAAGCAGCGCGCGGCGTCTGCGGTAATGCCGGATAAACAGATACGCAGAGGCAAGAATACCGATAACCAGGAAGAAAACCGGGATCAGCAGCAGTGCGGTCATCACCAGCTGTTCATGGGCCTTTACAAACGGGATCTGATTGAGCACATAACCAAATGTTGTAATGATGGCTACCCAGAGAAATCCGCTGATCCAGTTAAAAAACTGAAACCGGCGGTTCGGCAGGGTGGATAATCCCGCCAGCAGTGGCAGCAGTGTGCGGACAAAACCGAGAAAACGGCCAATCAGCAGAGCGTATAGTCCGTGGCGGTTAAACAAAACCTCCGCTTTCTGATGATAATTTTTCGGTATTTGCATCATCCAGCGCCTGACGGTCTTAGTGTCACTCAGCCAGCGCCCCTGTACAAATCCGAGCCAACTGCCCAGACCGGCGGCGGCAGTCAGAATCGCCAGTGTCGGTAAAAAGTCCATCACACCTTTGGCTATCAGCGCCCCGGACAATATCAGCAGGGTATCGCCGGGTAAAAAGGCGGTGGGTAACACGCCATTCTCCAGAACAATCACGGTAAAGAGAATGGCATAAACCAGCCAGATAACATCGGGGTTGGAGAGGGCTGCGAAATCGTGCGACCAGAGCGCGCTCACAATCTCGGATAAACTATGCATGAGGTTTCCTGTAAAACGAGATCCGGAATCATAATGCAGATAGTGTATCGCAAAAAAAGAACAGTCGTTTGATTTGATCGGGTTTTTATTCTGATTCACTGACGGTATAAAGAGCACAAAAACCAGACCGTTTCGTCAGCAGACTGATGTAAACACTTAGCTTTTCGTGTGTGATTTTAACAGGAAATGGTTTTTTTTTGGTAAACGGTAATGATAATTACTATCAAATCACACAAGATTTGGTATGATCAGCGGGTTTCGTTTTATGGGTAGCGATGAATAACATATTTTATTTTTTGCTGAAAAATAGTTCATAACAAAAGAGAGTTGAAGGCCAACTGATGCGTAATCTGACCGTTTCTGTTCTATTGGCGTTAAGTTTAACCGGCAGTGCGTTTGCGGATAATAC
Source organism: Morganella psychrotolerans (assembly GCF_001676055.1). Classification (GTDB taxonomy): domain Bacteria; phylum Pseudomonadota; class Gammaproteobacteria; order Enterobacterales; family Enterobacteriaceae; genus Morganella; species Morganella psychrotolerans_B. The sequence continues at coordinate 98,396 of NZ_LZEX01000044.1, forward strand.
TGCCACACCACCAGCCACAACAGCAAACAGCCCGGCCATCGCCGTCGGACAGTCTGTTCAGACATCTGCCGCCGGTAATGCCACAGGCGCTGCGGTTGAGCAACCGGCCGCATCAGGTACGGTTACAGACGTTTCTGTTCCGGATACCACCGGCACTCTGACAGAAGCACCGTCAGACAATAACCGGGGTTTTGCCGCAGAACTGTCTGTTATTTCAATGTACCAGGGAGCGGATGTTATCGTTAAAACGGTAATGATCGGCCTTATTATTGCATCAATAATTACCTGGGCACTTTTCTTTTCCAAAGGGTATAACCTTATCACGTCACGCCGCCGGATTTGCCGTGAGGCCGAGGCACTGAGAGGTGCGCGCTCTCTGGATGAAGCTGCCGAAATTGCTGAAACCTTCGGGAAAGACAGTATTACCGGGATGCTGGTGAAGGATGCTGTGACAGAACGTACACTGTCCGAGAAAAGTAATGATCCTGCCGGCACCAAAGATCGCGTAATTTTCCGCCAGGAGCGCATTGTTGCTGCGGTTGTCCGTCACATGGGCAGAGGTAACGGTTATCTGGCCACCATTGGTGCAATCTCGCCGTTTGTGGGTCTGTTCGGAACCGTCTGGGGGATCATGAACAGCTTTATCGGTATTGCACACTCCCAGACCACAAACCTGGCCGTTGTTGCCCCGGGGATTGCTGAAGCGCTGCTGGCAACAGCATTAGGTCTGGTTGCGGCTATTCCTGCGGTGGTTATTTATAATATTTTTGCCCGTATGATCTCGTCTTTCCGTGGTGATCTGGGTGACACGGCGGCTCACACAATTTTATGGCTGGGTCGTGACCTGGATCTGGCTGACAGCAAAGCAAGGTAATGACTGATGGCAATGCGTCTTAACGAAGATCTTGATGACAGCGGCGAATTGCATGAAATTAACGTCACACCATTCATTGATGTGATGTTAGTTCTGCTGATCATCTTCATGGTAGCGGCTCCGCTGGCAACGGTTGATATCAAAGTGAATCTGCCTGCATCAACGGCAAAACCACAGCCGCGTCCGGAAAAACCGGTATTTTTGACAGTGAAAGCCGACAATCAGCTGCTGGTTGGTGAGCAGGAAGTCACAAAAGAGACACTGGCTCAGATTCTGGATCAAACCACAGAATCGAACAAAGAAACGACGATTTTCTTCCAGGCGGATAAAACCGTGGATTATGAAACCCTGATGGGCATTATGGATGCCTTACGTAAAGCGGGGTATCTGAAAGTCGGATTAGTCGGTATGGAGTCTGCGGATAAATAACGTAGCAATAACGCAGCTAAATGACTGAAAAGCCGCTGATATCAGCGGCTTTTTTGTTGCCATTCATTGATGGCATCAATGCGTCGGCGGGTCAGTTCTGTTTTAATATCTGCCCCTTTAAAGCCAGCATCGATAACCGGTTTGACAGCAACCTGCTGCGCGACAGCAAATGCGTCAGATAACAGCTGTCCCGGCAGATAATCATCAGTCCCGGGTGACATCCGGCAGCGGTAATCTGCTTCACCTGCCAGGGCAAGCTGCTTAATTCGTTCCGGTTTCCGCCAGGCATCCAGGTTGTCAAACAGCGTAATAATATCATCTGCACTAAGATGGCTGATGCGGTGGACACAGTGATAAAAACGACTTGAGAGCAGCGCCAGATCCCGCGCAGGGTTTGGTACCCGCAAACGTGTTGACAGCGCCTTAATTGCGGCAACGCCTTCTGTCATCCCCTTATGACTCAGATACAGACATAAGACGGCAAAGCGGATCTCTGTGCTGCCAGTCAGCGTGGTTATCTGCTGCAATGCCTGTTCAGTCAGTGTGCCGTAATCTGTTTGTCCGTCAGTTTCCCGGTAGAGTGCATCCAGTTCCGGAAACAGAACCGCAAGGGCTTTGCAGCGGCGCAGTACAGAGAAATAGATCTCCGGATGTGCACTGTTCAGCGCTTTTTCTGTCTCTTTCCAGACCCGTTCGGCAGTAAGGTGAGTCAGTTCGCCCTGTTCAGTGATGGTGGTCATCAGCGCCAGGGTTTCCGGTGCAATGGTAAAACCCAGCGCGGTAAAACGGGCAGCAAAGCGCGCCACGCGCAGAACACGCAACGGATCTTCAGTGAAAGCATCAGAGACATGACGCAAAATCCGGTTTCGCAGATCGTCCGTACCCCGGTACGGATCATACAGTGTGCCGTCAGCTGCTTGTGCAATCGCATTGATGGTCAGGTCACGGCGCTGTAAATCGTCTTCCAGCGTCACATCCGGCGCGCTGTAACAGGCAAATCCGGTATAACCGGCACCCGTTTTTCGTTCCGTGCGCGCCAGTGCGTATTCTTCCCGTGTTACCGGATGAAGAAATACCGGGAAGTCCCGCCCGACCTGCTGATAGCCCTGTGCCAGCATTGTCTCAGGTGCGGCACCGACCACAACCCAGTCTTTATCTGTAACAGGCTGTCCCAGCAGGGTGTCGCGGACCGCTCCGCCGACCAGGTAAATTTCCACTATAACCTCCTGAACTGATACGGCATCAGTTCATCCAGCGATCTTTTTTCTTCCGGCGGGGAACCATATGCGGCAGTAACAGACCCAGCAGAAGGCCTACACCGGCAACACCGCCACCGTACATAAACCATTGCAGGATAATATCGCGTTGCTTATCATCTAACTGGACACTGATAGCATCGAGTTTTTTCTTCGCGACCACGACCTGGTTACGCAGGCTGTCATTCTCTTTTTTCAGATTATTGATGATGTCATCACTGGCGGCCACGCGGTTTTGTATATCGGAGGTCTTGTCATTCCAGGTCCCGTCGATATTGGCGAGTTTTCCGCGCAGTGTTTTTATTTCTTCTTCCATTGCCGGGACACGCTCTTTCAGGCTTGGCGTGGCACTCAGCATTTCTTTCGGCAGCCAGACATCGCGGTTTTTACTGTCGCGGACCTGGACAAAACCAGTTTCATTATTCACATTAATTACGGTGACTTTTTCACCCGAATTCAGTGAACCTGCGATACGATAACGGGCACTGGGACCACTGTGAACATAAGTGGACAGATCATCAGACACATAGCGGGTTTCTTCAGCATATGCGGTCAGGCTGCCAAGGGCTGCAAAGAACAAAGGTAATAAGGCGAGTTTTTTCATCGTCATAGACTTATCATTCGTTGGTTATGAAATAGCATACTAATGAGTTAAGTGTGCGGGTGCAAACGTTAAACAGCCATGAGAACATTCTTAACAGCGGAATAAAAAATGGCATAACGTCGATAAACAGCAAAAAATCCGGTGATTAATGGTGCGATAAAGGCACTTTCATCATAAATGAATAAATAAAGTTAATATAATCATCTGAGTGAGATTACGGGACAGTTTATGAACACTTACGAAACAGAACTTAAATTTGCAGTAAAGCCGGAGGCTATCGCCGCGGCGATAGCCGCACTGACGGTGTTTCCTCATCAGCATTTCCGGGCTGTCCGTCTGACTAACCGCTATTTTGAAACTGCTGACGACACGCTGCGCGGGTGGGATATGGGCCTGCGGATCCGCGGTTGTGATACGGAATATGAAATGACACTGAAAACGGCGGGAAATGATCTCGGCGGATTGCATCAGCGTCCGGAATATAATATTCCGCTTTCCCTGCAGGAGCTTGATTTATCAGCATTGCCGGCGGATGTCTGGCCGGTGCAAACGGATGTGACCGCATTGCAATCTGCACTCAGTACCCGTTTTTCCACCGATTTTGCCCGTGAAAAGTGGCTGCTTACTGTTAATAACAGTCTGGTGGAAGCCGTACTGGATCAGGGCAGTGTAGTGGCGGGTGATGCACAATCCCCTATCTGTGAATTTGAGCTGGAGCTGAAAGAAGGGACAGTCGGGGATCTGCTGCTGGCGGCAAAAGTACTGGCACCTCTGGCGGGATTACGTCTCGCAGGACGCAGTAAAGCTGCGCGGGGCTACTGGCTGGTACAGGGCTCACCAAAACCGGTGCTGCCGGCGTTATTAACAGCACCGGATCTGCAGGCAGCTGTGGCGGATGTGCTCACCGCACTGATTAAACAATGGCAGAGCCTGGAAGAGGCGTGGTTACTGGATACAGACAACGCACTGCCCGCATTGCAGCAGACAGTTGTACAACTGATGAGTCTTGCGGATATTTATCCGGGCTCGGTCCCGGATTTTGTCCGTGACTGCCCGCTGGCAGACATTGCCGCTGCGCTCTCCGGGACCGCGGCAAACGCGTCTGATGTCTGTTTCAGTCCAGCCTGGTTGCAGTGTAAACTGGCTTTCACGCAATGGATTTTCGCACTATGGATGGCGGAACCCGCCATATAATTTACGGGTATGTTGCCCTGTAATGTGAATCTGATGACAAAAGGAACATTGATGCTGCCGCTGACTCCGGTACTCCGGCAACAGGCTGAGCGGATTTCCGCCCGGCTTGATGCAAATCTGGCCCCGTATTCTGCACAGGAAGAGTGTGTTTTTGCGGGCAGTGACTTTGTGGCACAGCTGTGTATCTGCCACCCTGACTGGTTGCAGGCTCTGAGAAACCAGCCGCCGCAGCCGGATGAATGGCAAAATTATGCGCCCCGGCTGGCGGATGCGATGGCAGGTATCACTCAGGAAGAGGATGTTATGCGGGTACTGCGCCTGTTCCGTCATCAGATGCTGATGCGCATTGCATGGATGCAGATCCTGCGTCAGAGCCCGGTTCATACCACATTGCGTCAGCTGAGTGAACTGGCGGAGGTTCTGATTATCGGCGCCCGCGACTGGCTGTATCAGCGCTGCTGCGCGGAGTGGGGAACGCCGTGTTCCGCTGACGGCGAAGCTATGCCATTGCTGATCCTCGGTATGGGTAAGCTCGGCGGTGGTGAACTGAATTTCTCCTCAGATATCGATCTCATCTTTGCTTATCCCGAAAACGGCGTGACACAAGGTGGCCGCCGCGAGCTTGAAAATGCACAGTTTTTTACCCGGATGGGGCAAAAAATTATCAAAATGCTGGATCAACTGACGGCGGACGGCTTTGTTTACCGCGTGGATATGCGCCTGCGCCCGTTTGGTGACAGCGGGCCACTGGTATTCAGTTTCTCTGCTCTGGAAGATTATTATCAGGAACAGGGGCGCGACTGGGAGCGCTACGCGATGGTAAAAGCGCGTATTCTCGGGCACGACGACCGCGGATACAGTGATGTGCTGCGTAAAATGCTGCGCCCGTTTGTTTACCGCCGCTATATTGATTTCAGTGTCATTCAGTCGCTACGTAACATGAAAAGTATGATTGGCAGAGAGGTCCGGCGGCGCGGGCTGAAAAATAATATCAAGCTGGGTGCGGGCGGGATCAGGGAAATCGAGTTTATCACCCAGGTCTTTCAGTTGATCCGTGGCGGACGGGAGCCTGGGTTACAGACACAATCACTGGCGGCAGCACTGGCTGAAATTGCGCGCCTGGGGCTGCTCAGTGATGAACAGGTGGCATTGCTGCTGGATGCTTACGCGTATCTGCGGCGTCTGGAAAATTTGTTACAGGCGATTGATGACAACCAGACTCAGACACTGCCGGATACGGAATTGGATAAAGAACGGCTGGCGCATGGAATGGATGCGCCGTCGTGGGCGGCGCTGGAAACCGTTCTGAATGAAAAAATGACCGGGGTTCATCATATTTTTACTGATTTGATTGGTGAGGATGATGAGGCCGGTGAAGATGAAACCGGATTGCAGCCCTTTATTGCCCTGTGGGAGAGCGAACCGGAACTGACTGATATTACAGCCATATTCTCTCTCGATGAAGTTCAGTCAGCTCAGTTTCTGGCCGATTTACAGCTGTTCCGCCGGGATCTGGGTAAACGGACCATCGGGCCGCGCGGGCGTGATGTGCTTGATCAACTGTTACCCAAACTGCTGGCAAAACTGGCACAACAGCCGGATGCTCAGGTTATTTTACAACGACTGACTCCGCTGCTGCTCGGCATCGTCAGCCGCACGACCTACCTGGAACTGCTGCTGGAATCTGATGTGGTTCTGACCCACGTTGTCCGGCTGTGTGCAGCATCCCCGATGATTGCAGTACAACTGGCACGTCACCCGCTGCTGTTGGATGAACTGCTGGATCCTGCATCTCTTTATCAGCCTCTGCCGCTGACGGCGTACCGTGATGAGCTGCGCCAGTATCTGATGCGGGTGCCGGAAGAGGATGAAGAACAGCAGCTTGAAGCACTGCGTCAGTTTAAGCAGGCACAATTATTGCGCATTGCAGCGGAAGATATCACGGGTGTCCTGCCGGTCATGAAGGTCAGCGACCATCTGACGTATCTGGCGGAAGCCATGATTGACGCTGTGGTTCAGCAGGCATGGATACAGATGGTCAAACGCTACGGCGAGCCGGCACATCTGATCCGCAATAATGGAGACAAAGGATTTGCCGTGATTGGCTATGGCAAACTGGGCGGCTGGGAGCTGGGTTACAGTTCCGATCTCGATTTGGTCTTTCTGCTGGATTGTCCGGAAGGGACGCAGACCACCGGACCGCGTGAAATCGATGCCCGCCAGTTTTATCTGCGACTGGCACAGCGCATTATGCATTTATTCAGTACCCGCACATCGTCGGGCGTATTGTATGAAGTGGATGCCCGCCTGCGCCCGTCCGGTGAAGCCGGGATGCTGGTCAGTACCCCGGAAGCCTTTGCGGATTATCAGAAAAACAGTGCCTGGACGTGGGAGCATCAGGCATTGATCCGTGCCCGCCAGGTGTATGGGGATGTGTCGATTGCCGCCGGGTTTGATGCTATCCGTCGTGAGATATTGTGCCGCCCGCGCGATAATGCACAACTGAAACAGGATGTCCGCGAGATGCGTGAAAAAATGTATCAGCATCTGGGCGGGCGTGACAGTGCGGTATTTAATATTAAATTGGATCCGGGCGGGATCACTGACATTGAGTTTATCGCGCAGTATCTGGTGTTGCGATTTGCGCCGCAGACCCCGGCACTCACGCGCTGGTCTGATAATGTGCGGATTTTTGAACTGATGGCAAACTATGACGTGATGCCGGAAGATGACGCGCAACAACTGACCGCGGCCTACACCACAATGCGCGATACTTTGCATCATCTGGCGTTACAGGAAAAATCCGGCGTGGTACCGCAGACAGAATTTGCCTCACAGCGTCAATTTGTCCGTGACTGCTGGCAGCACTGGCTCGGGGAGTAAGCCCCGCCCCACGGGACAGAAATTGTGATACAGGCTTTTCTGTTCAGCGGCGTGTTTGTGATAATATCAGCAATAATTTCGTTATTTATAAGGTGGAGCAGGGGATGAAAGTAACACTCCCGGATTTTCAGAAGGCAGTTGTTTTAGTCGTCGGTGATGTGATGTTAGACCGCTACTGGCACGGCCCGACCAGCCGGATCTCCCCGGAAGCACCGGTGCCGGTGGTAAAAGTCACTGAGATTGAAGAGCGCCCGGGGGGTGCGGCCAACGTCGCTATGAATATCGCGTCATTGGGGGCTAATTCCCGCCTGGTCGGATTAACCGGAATCGATGATGCTGCCCGCGCTCTGACTGAGCGTCTCAATGAAGTCAATGTACGCTGTGATTTTGTCGGGCTGCCGACACACCCGACCATCACCAAGCTGCGGGTGTTATCGCGTAATCAGCAACTGCTCCGTCTGGATTTCGAAGAAGGATTTGCCGATGTTGATCCGCAGCCGATGCTGGAGCGTATTGAACAGGCGCTGCCGCACATTGGCGCCCTGGTGCTGTCTGACTATGCAAAAGGCGCGCTTGCCCATGTCGAAGAGATGATTGCATTGGCGCGCAAATCAGGTGTTCCGGTTCTGATCGACCCGAAAGGAACCGATTTTGCCCGTTATCGCGGCGCAACCCTGCTGACACCGAATATGTCTGAATTTGAAGCCGTCGCCGGGAAATGCACAGATAATGCGGATATTGAAGAGAAAGGTCTGAAGGTTATCCGTGATTTTGATTTACAGGCACTGCTTATCACCCGCTCGGAGCAGGGAATGAGCCTGCTGCGTCAGGGAATGCCTGCATTACATCTGCCGACATTGGCGCAGGAAGTGTTTGATGTGACCGGTGCCGGTGATACGGTGATCGGTGTACTTGCGACCTCTCTGGCTGCCGGAAAAACTCTGGATGAATCCTGTGCGCTGGCAAATGCTGCCGCCGGTGTGGTAGTCGGTAAAATCGGGACCTCGACCGTATCCCCGGTTGAACTGGAAAATGCCGTACGCGGACGCAGTGAAAACGGGTTTGGTGTGATGACAGAAAATGAACTGCATCAGGCTGTTGCCGCAGCGCGTCAGCGCGGTGAAAAAGTGGTGATGACCAACGGTTGTTTTGACATTCTGCACGCCGGACATGTTTCCTATCTGGCGAACGCGCGCAAACTGGGCGATCGCCTGATTGTGGCAGTGAACAGTGATGCCTCCACCAAACGCCTGAAAGGTGAAAGCCGCCCGGTCAATCCGCTGGATCAGCGTATGATTGTGCTTGGCGCGCTGGGTGCTGTGGATTGGGTGGTTCCGTTTGAAGAAGATACGCCGCAGCGCCTGATTGCCGCCGTATTGCCGGATATTCTGGTAAAAGGCGGGGATTATCGCCCTGAAGATATCGCCGGCAGTGAAGAAGTATGGGCGGCGGGCGGAGAAGTGAAAGTGCTCAATTTTGAAGATGGCATTTCCACCACCAATATCATTAACGCGATCAATAAATCAAAATAACTGACTGATTATACCCTTATTCATTCGAACTGCAGGTTCGTTGGCTACGCTCAGCCCGCCGGGTCACATACTTATGTATGCTCCCCGGCGGTCGGAGCTTGCCGCCTGCCTGCATCCCGAATGACGTTGGGTATATACCCCGGTTCATTCAAACGGCAGGTTCGTTGGTTGCATCTTATAAACAGGCGATACACGCGGTGTATCACCTGTTGTTATTACTCGCCGTCTTTCGCCGACAGGCGGGTTTCTAATTCTGTCAGACGTTTTTCCATCTGAGACAGTTTCTCGCGGGTGCGCAACAGCACCTGAGTCTGTACATCAAACTCTTCGCGGTTAACCATATCCAGCTTACCGAGCTGAGACTGCAAAACTGCCCGCATTTTTTTATCAATATCTGCCCCGATCTCCCGCACGCCTTTCGGCAGCGCACTTTGCAACTGTGTGGCAATTTGTTCAATTTTTTTCGGGTCAATCATGATTTTTCCTTTATGAGCCGGAGAGTCTTAATGTTGCAAATAGTAACCCGGTACGGGATTTTGAACCAGTCTGAGTTCTCATTTTGAGCTTCCTGTAAAAATAACCGCTGGCCGGGCTTACCTGTTGGAGGTATAGTGATCCTGCTATCTCAGGGCGGGGTGAAAGTCCCCACCGGCGGTAAACATTCCATTGCGAATGAAGCCCGCGAGCGCTTCACCTCACGTGAAGGTCAGCAGATCCGGTGTAATTCCGGGGCCGACGGTTAAAGTCCGGATGGGAGAGAAATCAGCATCAGCCGGGCATTATGTGCCCGTCCGATAGCATATTCATATACTGATCTGTACAGGTTATTGCCTGCTATGGTTTGTTTTATGATATGTATGCAACTCCTAAGACTGCCCTGGTTCTGGTAATCATTTTTAATTACGATGAGGTTTATTTACCATGAATCAGACGCTACTTTCAGATTACGGTAATCCGATTGAACGTGCAGAACGAGCCATTGAAGCTATCCGTCAGGGACGGGGTGTTATGGTGCTCGATGATGAAAACCGCGAAAACGAAGGCGATATGGTGTTTGCCGCCGAAACCATGACTGTTGAGCAGATGGCACTGACCATCCGTCACGGCAGTGGCATTGTCTGTCTGTGCCTGACTGACGAACGCCGTCAGCAGCTTGACCTGCCGATGATGGTGGAAAACAACTCCAGTCAGTTTAAAACCGGTTTTACAGTAACAATTGAAGCGGCACGCGGTGTTACCACCGGCGTTTCCGCCGCTGATCGCATCACCACTATCCGTGCTGCCGTTGCCGATGGCGCAACACCTGCTGATCTGCATCGCCCGGGCCATGTGTTCCCGCTGCGTTCACAGAACGGCGGAGTATTAACCCGTCGCGGTCACACTGAAGCCTCGGTTGATTTGGCGACACTCGCAGGGCTGAAGCCGTACGGTGTACTGTGTGAACTGACCAATGATGATGGCTCGATGGCGCGCGCGCCACAAGTTATCACCTTTGCGAAAGCACATGATATGCCGGTGGTGACAATTGATGACCTGGTGCAGTACCGCGGGCAGTTAATGGCAAAAGCGGTCTGACCATTCATTTATAAACAGGTCAGCTATAACAGGGTCAGTAACTGAACATACTGAAATTTACTAAATGCCGCTGCTGACACAGCGGCATTAATATATCGACAACGCGCGAAAAAAACGTGGTTTTTCACACGTTGTGTTATCAGCCGAAAATCAATATATTGATTTTCCTGGTTTATTTTTACAACCTCTGATTTGTCGTCGCCAAACCCTGCTGGTTTGTCAACGGCATTTTTTTTATCATATTTTTTGAATAACTTCATCATGATTACCCCGCGTGATTGCGCGTTAAATGGCATACACTGATCTCAGTGAACGAATTTTATGCGAGGTTAACAATGAAACGATTACCGGCTCTGTTTGTGGGTCATGGCAGCCCGATGAATGTCCTGGAAACCAACCGCTATACTGAAACCTGGCGACAACCGGGAGAACAACTCCCGCGTCCGTCTGCTATTCTTGTGGTGTCAGCACACTGGTATACACAGGGTTCATGGCTGACATCCGCTTCACACCCGCGCACTATCCATGATTTTCGCGGGTTCCCGCAGGCCTTACAGGAAACAGAATATCCTGCTCCGGGATCGGCGACGCTGGTGGAACGGGTTAAAAATTTGCTGAATGAGGATAATATCGGCGAAGATAACGGCGAATGGGGACTTGATCACGGCAGCTGGGGGATTTTAGTTAAAATGTTCCCGGATGCGGATATCCCGGTGGTTCAGCTGAGTATCGACGGCAGCAAACCGGCGCAATGGTATTATGATACCGGACGAAAACTGGCGGCTCTGCGTGATGAAGGTGTGCTGGTGCTCGGCAGCGGAAATGTGGTGCATAATCTGCGGGAAATGGACTGGCAGAATGCGCAGGCTGAACCTTATCCGTGGGCGGAAAGCTTTAATACCTTTGTGCGGGATAATCTGGACAGCGAAATTGTACCGCATCCGCTGATTAATGCGCTTGACCGGGAAGACGGCAAACGTGCTAATCCGTCACCGGAGCACTTCCTGCCGCTGCTGTATATTCTGGGCATGCGCGAAGGTGCCGAGCCGGTAACTGTCACTGTCGACGGAATAGAATCTGCATCACTGAGTATGTTATCAGTTCAGGTTGGTTAACGACCTTTAATAAAAAATCCCCGGTACATCAGATGTGCCGGGGATTTTTGTATCAGCTGAATACTATTCGTCAGTCAATAATAATATGCGGATAGAAACGGGAGAGATCCTGCGTTATCAGTGCTCTGTCTTCACGGATACAGATACCGCCGGATTCATCATTCACCAGCCAGCTGCCGATGAGTGTGTAGCTGTCGCCGAACTTCGGCAGAGGATGGAACTGCTGAACAATCATCCCCTCTTCACCGTACGGGCCGTCAGCGGCTGCTATCTCTTTTCCGTTCTCAATAATCCGGATATTCGCCCCTTCGCGGGAGAACAGCGGCTTAATGACATAGCTGTCCATCTCCGGATACGGCTTATCAGTAAAATACGCCGGTAACAGATTCGGATGATCCGGGAACATTTCCCACAGCAGCGGCAACAGGGCTTTATTGGAGATAATGCTCTTCCATGCCGGCTCCAGCCAGCGTACACCGGCATCTGTCAGCTTGGTTGAGAAAATCTCGCGCATCATAAACTCCCACGGATAGAGTTTAAACATGTTGCTGATTATCTGATCCTGAAGATCAGTAAACTCACCGCGATCGCCCAGCCCGATATCTTCGATAAACAGGAAATCAGTGGTGATCCCCGCTTCCTGCGCGCAATCCTGTAAATACTGAATAGTGCCGCGATCTTCCACAGAGTCCTGACAGCAGGCCATGTGCAGATAACGGAATCCGAATTCTTCGGCTAATACACCAAAGCGCTCAATCAGTTTTTCCTGGATGCCGTTAAACTGATCGGCATTTTCCGGCAGATTACCGGCCGCAATCTGATCTTCCAGCCAGATCCACTGGAAAAAAGCGGATTCATACAGAGATGTCGGCGTATCGGCATTGTTTTCTAACAGCTTAGGCGGATTGACACCGTCGTAAGCCAGATCAAGACGTGAATAAAGAGAAGGCTGGCGGGTTGCCCATGATTCGCGCACCAGATCCCAACAGTGTTTCGGGATCTGAAAACGGGCCATCAGTTCATCACTTTGTGTGACTTTATCCACCACCTGAAGACACATCTGATGCAGCTCATTGGTCACTTCTTCGATTTCATCGATTTGTGCTAAAGAGAACTGATAACAGGCATCTTCTGACCAGTACGGCTCGCCGTACATAGTATGGAAATGAAAGCCGAATTCATCGGCTTTCTCACGCCAGTCCGGGCGCTCGCTAATCGGGACTCGTTTCATGGCTAATCAGCCACCCATTGAGCGTGAAGAAGAGCTGCTGCCGGATGAGCGCTGCATTGTATTTTGTTTGGCAACACTGTCACCGAACCCGCCACGGGTTGTGGTTGTGGTGGTCGCCGGTTTTGGCGCCATCGCGGTTTTCGGTACAGTCACAGAGCGTCCGCCGGTTGCGGAGCCGTAGTTTTTACCGGTTGCATCAACAAACTTACCGTTTGCCGGGCTTGCCGCATTACGTGAGGTGAACAGTGGCTGGGATGCAGCACCGCCGCCCATCATACGACCCATCATATAACCGGCCATCAGCGGCATCCAGAAACCACCGGAAGCCTGTGCAGGCTCTTGTTGCTGAGTCTGGTTATTATTTGCCAGCTCAGTAGGCACCTGAGCCTGAGTACACTGGGATTCACCGAACTCAGCTACGCAATCTTCGCGGGTTGCATATTTCGGGGCGGTTTTTACTGCTTCCTGAACGGCATTATTGTATGCGGTAGTACATTCACCGGCCTGTCCCGGGTTTGCTGTTGTGCACTGTTCTGCTGTGGTGTAGAGCGCGACGGTTTCATCGGCTTCATCACAGGCAGCCAGCATCAGAACAGCACCGACGGCGGCAGCAACCGGGGCTAAGCGATATTGACGCCAGGTTTTACGGAAAGCGTCGCGGTTAATATTTTTTGTGCGTTTTATTGTCATTGTCGTTATATCCGTAAACGGTTTCATAAGAGGTAATTGCTGTCTAGGATAGGGGAAAACTGTGTGAAATTAAAGCAGTAATCTGTTTTTTGCGATTGATGCAGATTAAATCAGATTAACAGAAAAGGAAGATGCGCGCCGGTTAAGGTCTTTTTATACCGGAAAAATATCACTCAGGGTAATAACCCTCCGGTTCTCCGGATAAAACCGGATGTTTTACCTGTTTCGCGGATAAGTTATCACTAACCAGAATAAAGTATAAAAAAACCCGCCGGTGAGCGGGTTTCATTATGATGAAGATAAAAATGCTTAGTTGGCTGTTTTACCTGTCACAGAAGAGGGCGCCGTCGGAATGGATTTACCCAGCACCTGATTCAGGCGCAGGACATCTTCTTCATTCAGCGTACCGCGTGCCTGACCGATATAGAGCTGACTTATCAGATAATCATAACGGGCATTTGACAGACTTTTCTTCGCTTCATACAGCGTTGTGGTCGCGTTCAGCACATCAACGATAGTACGTGTACCTACCTGATAACCGGCTTCGGTTGCATTCAGGGAGCTTTCCGCAGAAGTGACAACCTGTTTATAGGCGTTAACACTGCTGACAGATGCATTGATATTGTTGTATGACGAACGGGTAACCTGAATAACCTGACGCAGCGTCGCTTCCAGTTTTTCACTGGCGGCAGTATAACCATACTGAGCCTGATCCACCTGAGAAGACACCATACCACCGGTATACAGCGGAATATTGACATTTACGCCGATGGTACTCTGACCAGCGTAACTATTCGCACGAATATTATTGCTGCCACTGTAATCCTGATTGGTTACACCAGTACCCGCGCTCAGTTCAACAGTCGGGTAGTGGCCTGATTGCGCCATGCTGATTTGTTCTTTTGCCAGGTCGCGGCCCAGAGTGGCACTCAGCAGATTCAGGTTACGTTCCTGCGCTTCTTTGAGCAGCACTTCGATAGCATCCGGTGCACTGGTTTTAAACCGGTTAACATCCAGAGACGCTAAGTCACTGTAATAAATTCCGCTCACCTGACGCAGTTGTTCAATCGTATTTTCAACATCATTACGACCGGATACTTCCTGTGCCAGAACACTGTCGTAGTTGGCACGGGCGTTCTGAACGTCAGTGATTGCCACCAGACCCACATTAAAGCGTTGTGTGGTCTGATCTAACTGGCGGTACACCGCTTCTTTCTGTGACTGCACATAAGAGAGTGTATCCAGTGCGCGCAGAACATTAAAATAGGCAACAGAGGTATCAACAATCAGCTGCTGTTGTGCGCTCTGGAATGTAATGTCACTGATCCCGGCAGTTTTTTCCTGCAAGTCCAGCTGACGCCACTTACTCATATCAAAAATAGTCTGAGTTAATTTCAGCTGCGCATTCAGTGTATTGCTGTTTTGGTTCCGGAGATCACGGTAACCGTTGCCGTATTCATAACCGCCGCCTAAACCTAACTGCGGCAGTAACGGGCTGCGTGCCTCATTAATTTTCTCAAAGGCCTGGTTACGTTCAGCCTGAGTCTGACGCAGGGTCGGGTTCGTCTCTTTTGCTTTTTGATAAACCTGGAGGAGGTCTTCAGCCTGAGTAACAGTACTGAAACCTGCCACACTCACAGCAATGAGAAGAGAAAGCAGTTTCTTCATTAGGATTCCTTTTGCACAGCGATAATCTGTTAGTTGCTTCCCGGGAAGCTTCAAATGACTTTAATTCTAGCAGAGTCAACTTACTATTAAAGGTAGCTGTTTGTGCCATCCGGGTTAAATTAGATTAATTTTACCTCATTGTCCTGAAAATTTCTTTATCTCAAATGATGAAAAACTCCTTTATCATAAAGAATTGATTTAGTGACGGAGAAAATAATATGGCAGATGAACCGAAATTACCTTTTTCTTTTGGTAACAAAGATGTGGAGATCCTCAGCAAAAAAAACGTATTTTCCGGTTTTTTTAAGATTAATGAGTACCGCTTCCGTCATCGCCTGTTTGACGGCGGCTGGAGTCCGGAAATCTGCCGTGAAGTATTTGAAAGAGGCAATGCCGGGGTGATCCTGCCGTATGATCCTGTGCGTGACGAAGTCATTCTGATTGAGCAAATCCGCCTTCCGGCGATAGAGAGCAGCAGCACGCCGTGGTTGCTGGAGGCCGTCGCCGGTATGATTGATAAACCGGGTGAGTCTGCTGAAGAGGTTGTCCGGCGGGAAGCTATGGAAGAGGCTTCGGTACACATCGGGCGCTGTACGTTTGCCCTGAGCTATTTATCCAGTCCCGGTGGCACCTCTGAGCGGATGTATGTGTATATCGGTGAAGCTGACAGTCGTACAGCCGGAGGTGTGCATGGTCTGGCGCAGGAAAACGAAGATATCCGCGTGCATGTTGTCAGTCGTGAACAGGCATATCAGTGGATTGAAAAAGGTGTGATCGATAACGCAGCAACTGTCATTGCAATTCAGTGGCTTGCATTGCACTATGAGGGTATACGAGCAAGCTGGCGGGATAAATAACCCGGATTTTTTTCTCAGACCGGGGAATTGTGTGCGGGATTGCAGATCTCTTCAGCTAAAACACGTTATTATTATGCGTTAGTTGTTAAAATAACAAGGACATCGATTGGAAATCCCGTTGCATTTGACCGTAGCTGACGGCGCTGCGGTCAGAATTTTACAGATTACAGATACGCACCTTTTTGCCGGTGAAACTGAGACATTGTTAGGAATTAATACCCTGCACAGTTATCACGCCGTGCTTGATGCTATCAAAAAGCAGCAACTGCCTGCCGACCTGATTGTGGCGACCGGTGACCTGGTTCAGGATCAGAGCATCCGTGCCTATCAGCGGTTTACGCAGGGTGTTGCCCGTTTACCGGCGCCTTGTGTCTGGCTGCCGGGAAATCATGATTATCAGCCGTCAATGGCAAAAGAACTGGCTGACGCCGGTATCAACCCCGCCAAACATATTTTATTAGGTAAACAGTGGCAGGTACTGCTGCTGGACAGTCAGGTGCAGGGCGTACCGCACGGTGAGCTCAGTGAGTATCAGCTTGCGTGGCTGGATGAGCGCCTGGCACAATATCGTGATCGTCATACGGTTGTGATGCTGCATCATCATCCGCTGGCGTCCGGGTGTACCTGGCTTGATCAGCACAGTCTGCGCAATTCACATGAGCTGGCTGATGTTTTGGTGAAGTATCAGAATATTGATGCGATTTTGTGCGGACACATTCATCAGGATCTGGATATGATATGGAACGGTATGCGCGTGCTGGCAACACCGTCAACCTGTGTTCAGTTTAAACCGCACTGCACTACGTTTACGCTTGATACTGTGGCACCGGGCTGGCGTTATCTGGAACTGACCACGGGTGAACTGCCGGCACTGAAAACAACAGTACATCGCCTGGATACCGACGAATTCAGCCCTGATTTGGGCTCGGAAGGTTACTGATGGCCACACTCCTGTATCTGCACGGCTTTAACAGCTCTCCGTTGTCAGAGAAAGGAATGATGCTGAAATCCTGGCTGGCAGAACATCACCCTGAGATCCGGATGATTATCCCGCAACTTCCCTGCTATCCGGATGAGGCCACCCTCTGTCTGGAAAACCTGATGAGCTCTCTGGCCGGTGAAAATACCGGAATTGTCGGCTCTTCTCTGGGCGGTTATTTTGCTATCTGGTTATCACAAACATTTGATGTGCCCGCAGTGGTTGTTAATCCGGCGGTTTATCCTTTTGAATTATTACAAAATTATTTAGGGGAAAATGTTAATCCCTATACACATGAACGTTACACACTTGAGCCCCGCCACATGCAGGATTTACGGGCTGTGTATGTTGATTCACCTGAATCACCGGATTTAATCTGGTTATTACAACAGACCGGCGATGAAATTCTTGATTACCGTCAGGCTGTCACGCATCTGGTGGCATGCAAACAGACGATTGAACCCGGCGGAAGCCACGCTTTTACGGGTTTTCCCCGGTATTTTCCGCAGATAATTAATTTTCTCGGACTCGGCAATAACTGAAAACCATGTTTTAATTTCCCTGTGACTGGTATTATCGCCAGTATCACTCACGAATTTTGTTTATTTTTTAGCTAATAACCGATAAGCCAACATGACGCAATCATCTTATAACGCAGAGGATATCGAAGTCCTCAGTGGTTTGGAGCCTGTCCGCCGCCGTCCGGGAATGTACACGGATACGACGCGGCCGAATCATCTGGCTCAGGAAGTTATCGACAACAGCGTCGATGAGGCTTTAGCCGGTCACGCTAAGTCCGTCGAGGTTATCTTACACAAAGACCAGTCGGTTGAAGTTATCGACAACGGGCGCGGAATGCCTGTGGATTTGCACCCGGAAGAAAAAGTCTCCGCGGTGGAACTCATCATGACCCGTCTGCATGCCGGGGGTAAGTTCTCCAATAAGAACTATCAGTTCTCCGGTGGATTACACGGCGTTGGTATTTCCGTGGTCAATGCGTTGTCAAAACGCACTGAAGTGACTGTCCGCCGTGACGGGCAGGTATATCAGATTGTCTTTGAAAATGGCGATAAAGTCAGCGAACTGGCGGTGATTGGACAGTGCGGCAAACGCAACACCGGAACCAGCGTCCATTTCTGGCCGGATGAACAGTTTTTTGACAGCCCGCGTTTCTCCGTTTCCCGTCTGACACATCTCCTGAAAGCCAAAGCCGTATTGTGCCCGGGCGTTGAGATCCTTTTCAAAGATAATGTGAATGATACGCAGCAGCGCTGGTGCTATCAGGACGGACTGACTGACTATCTGATGGAAAATGTGAACGGACTGGTCACATTACCGGACGTGGCATTTACCGGAAAACACCATGGTGATAATGAAGCTGCGGACTGGGCACTGCTGTGGTTGCCGGAAGGTGGCGAGCTGCTGACAGAAAGTTACGTGAACCTTATCCCTACCCCGTTGGGCGGCACACATGCCAATGGTTTGCGCCAGGGGCTGCTGGACGGGATCCGCGAGTTCTGTGAATTTCGCAATATTATGCCGCGTGGCGTGAAATTGTCTGCGGATGATATCTGGGAGCGCTGTGCCTATGTACTGTCAGTAAAAATGCAGGATCCGCAGTTTGCCGGTCAGACCAAAGAGCGGCTCTCCTCCCGCCAGTGCGCTGCATTTGTCAGTGGTGTGGTGAAAGATGCGTTCAGTCTGTGGCTTAACCAAAACGTTCAGGTGGCAGAGCAGCTCGCGGAAATGGCGATTGCCAGCGCGCAGCGGCGACTGCGCGCCGCTAAAAAAGTGGTGCGTAAAAAACTGACCTCCGGTCCGGCGCTGCCGGGCAAGCTGGCGGACTGTTCTTCCCAGGATATGAATCAGACCGAAATTTTCTTCGTGGAAGGGGATTCGGCAGGCGGCTCGGCAAAACAAGCCCGCGACCGCGAGTTTCAGGCGATCATGCCGCTGCGCGGTAAGATCCTCAATACCTGGGAAGTCTCTTCCGATGAAGTGCTGGCGTCACAGGAAGTTCATGATATTTCAGTCGCGATCGGTATCGATCCGGACAGTGATGATTTAACGACACTGCGTTACGGCAAAATCTGTATTCTGGCGGATGCGGACTCCGATGGTCTGCATATTGCCACTTTGCTGTGTGCGCTGTTTGTCCGTCACTTCCCGTCATTAGTTAAAGCCGGTCACATCTATATGGCGATGCCGCCGCTTTATCGTATCGATCTCGGTAAAGAGGTGCATTACGCGCTCGATGAGAACGAAAAAAATGCCATTTTAGATAAATTAAGCCGCAAGCGCGGCAAACCAAATGTGCAGCGTTTTAAAGGCCTGGGTGAAATGAACCCGGGGCAGTTGCGTGAAACGACCTTAGATCCGAATACCCGGCGCCTGGTTCAGCTCACTATCAGTGAGGAGAATTTTCAGGAAACACTGTCGGTAATGGATATGCTGCTGGGCAAAAAACGTGCGGAAGATCGCCGTAACTGGTTGCAGGAAAAAGGCGATCGGGTGGAATTAGATGTGTAATGTTACCCCCGTGACAGCACAAAGGTCAGAGGAACAGAGTGAATGAGTGAAATAACTCAGGACGGAGTGGAGCGCCAGCCGCTTCATAGCTTTACGGAGAACGCCTACCTTAATTACTCCATGTACGTCATCATGGACAGGGCGCTCCCTTTTATCGGCGATGGCTTAAAACCGGTTCAGCGGCGCATTATTTATGCCATGTCTGAACTGGGGCTGGGTAATTCAGCCAAATATAAAAAATCGGCCCGTACTGTCGGTGACGTACTGGGTAAATACCATCCGCACGGAGACAGCGCCTGCTATGAAGCGATGGTGCTGATGGCACAGCCGTTCTCTTACCGTTATCCGCTGGTGGACGGACAGGGAAACTGGGGTGCGCCTGACGATCCTAAATCTTTCGCCGCGATGCGTTATACCGAATCCCGCCTGTCAAAATACGCAGAAGTGCTGCTCAGTGAGCTGGGACACGGTACGGTAAGCTGGGTGCCGAACTTTGACGGCACCATGCAGGAGCCGAAAATGTTACCGGCGCGCCTGCCGAACATTCTGCTGAACGGTACCACCGGGATTGCGGTCGGGATGGCGACAGATATTCCGCCGCATAATGTCCGTGAAGTGGCGAATGCGCTGCTGGCGCTGATTGATAAATCGTCCCTGACCCTTGATGAAGCGATGAGCTACATTCCGGGACCGGACTATCCGACAGACGCTGAAATTATCACCAGCCCGGATGATATCCGTAAGATGTATAAAACCGGGCGCGGATCTGTGCGTATGCGCGCGGTCTGGACTATCGAAGACGGTAATGCGGTGATCACCGCACTGCCGCATCAGGTTTCCGGTGCAAAAATTCTTGAGCAGATAGCCGCTCAGATCCGGGCGAAAAAATTGCCGATGGTCGACGATCTGCGTGATGAATCAGATCATCAGAATCCGACCCGTCTGGTTATCATGCCGCGCAGTAACCGGATCGATCTGGATCAGGTGATGACTCACCTGTTTGCAACCACCGATCTGGAAAGAAGCTACCGCGTCAACATGAATATGATTGGCCTGGATAACCGCCCTGCGGTGAAAGGTCTGGTTGAGGTGCTGACTGAGTGGCTGACTTACCGGCGCGAAACTGTGCGCCGCCGCCTGAATCACCGCCTGGAAAAAGTGTTACGCCGCCTGCATATTCTGGATGGTTTATTACTGGCGTACCTCAATCTTGATGAAGTGATTGAGATTATCCGCTCAGAAGATGAGCCAAAACCGGTACTGATGGAACGTTTCGCACTGAGTGATACCCAGGCAGAAGCGATTCTTGAGCTGAAATTACGCCATTTAGCCAAACTCGAAGAGATGAAAATTCGTGGCGAGCAGGATGAGTTAGCTAAAGAGCGCGACAAATTGCAGGCGATCCTCGGCTCTGAGCGGCGTATGAATACGCTGCTGAAAAAAGAGATCGAAGATGATGCGAAGCAGTATGGTGATGATCGTCGTTCTCCGCTGAATGAGCGCGAAGAAGCAAAAGCCATGAGCGAGCATGAAATTCTGCCGTCTGAGCCGGTCACGGTTGTGTTATCTCAGATGGGATGGGTACGCAGTGCCAAAGGGCATGACATCGATCCGTCCGGAATGAACTATAAGGCGGGAGATAATTTCCTTGGCGCGGCAAGAGGAATGAGCAATCAGCCGGTGGTGTTCCTGGATTCAACCGGGCGCAGCTATTCTCTTGATCCGCTGGAACTGGCCTCTGCGAGAGGTCAGGGTGAACCGTTGACGGGTAAACTGACACCGCCGCCGGGTGCTGTGTTTGAACAGGTTCTGATGAATAATGATACTCAGAAATACCTGATGGCATCGGATGCCGGTTATGGCTTTATCTGTACATTCAGTGATTTGGTGGCAAAAAATAAAGCCGGTAAATTGCTGATAACCTTGCCGGATAACGCGAAAGCCATGACGCCGATAGAAGTGAATGACGAAGAGAACGATCTTCTGCTGTCCATTTCACAGGAAGGGCGGATGCTGTTATTCCCTGTGGGCGACCTGCCGCAGTTATCTAAGGGTAAAGGAAATAAAATTATCTCCATTACGTCTGCGGCGGCGGCTGCCGGTGAAGACGGGCTGGCGCATCTGTTTGTTATCCCGGCTGACGCAAGTGTGACGCTGCATTTCGGTAAACGTAAGCTGGTCATGCGTCCGGAAGAGTTACAGAAATTCCGGGCTGAACGGGGACGACGTGGTACTGCGTTACCGCGCGGGATGCAGAAAAAGATTGAGCGGGTTGAGATTGTTATTCCGGAGAAAAAAGCCTGATAACCGGGCTTCGTCAGTTATCGTATTCACGGGGCAATTGGCCCCGGTTTTTCTGAACGGCCATTTTGCGGAGGACGCATGTTAGCCATTTTACGTATTATTATTGCTGTAATTTATTGTATTATCGGGAGTATCGCGGGGATCCTTATCTGTCTGACCAGCCCGCGTAATCCGAAACATGTGATGACCTTCTCCCACATGTACGGAAAACTGTCTTATATCTTCGGGATCAAGGTTGTGTACCGTATTCCGGACTATATCAAATCAGCCGGCTCCTGTGTTTATGTGGCTAACCATCAGAACAACTATGATATGGCAACCATGTCAAACGCGGTACAGCCGCGCACTGTGACAGTCGGTAAGCGCAGCCTGATCTGGATCCCGTTCTTCGGACAGTTGTACTGGCTCTCCGGAAATATTCTGATTGACCGCGCAAACCGCAGCAAAGCACACAACACAATAAGCCAGGTTGCGGATCAAATTAAAAAACGCAATATATCGGTCTGGATGTTTCCGGAAGGCACCCGCAGCCGCGGACGTGGCATGTTACCCTTTAAAACAGGTGCATTTCACGCTGCCATCGCCGCAGGTGTTCCGGTGATCCCTGTGTGTGTATCCACAACAGAAGGGCGCATTAAACTGAATCGCCGCAATAACGGCGTGGTCATAGTGGAAATGCTGCCGGCGATCGATACATCAAAATATACCCGTGAACAAGTCCGTGAATTGGCTGAAGATTGTCGTCAGATGATGGTCAAACGGGTAGCAGAACTGGATCAGGAAGTGGCTGAAATGGATAAAAAAATGGGTATCAGGCATCACTGATATCCATAATTGTCCGGACAGACAGAAAATACCGGTCTTATTATTTTACAACTTATCATAGATAAGTTTAGGAATTGCTCTTCATTCGCTATATCATACGCTTAACACTCCGTTGTTAAGCGTATGCACTTCATTAAGATATAACACGGATCAATCTGTCTGCTCACCGGCATACGGGCGCACTTCAACATTCGTAGTAACCATGGAAACGTTTTTCCCGGAGATGTTATGACACTAAGTCGGCGTCGGTTTATTCAAGCATCCGGCTTGGCGGTGTGTTTGGGATCACTGCCCTTGTCTGTCCGTGCTGCTGATGAAGGTGGCAGCCAACCATTACCTGTTCCGCCGCTGTTGGAAAGTCGTAACGGACAGCCGTTATTTCTGACAATGCAGCGCACACACTGGTCGTTTAACGGCAAAAACCAGGCAACAGTCTGGGGATTCAATGGCCGCTATCTCGGCCCCACTGTCCGTGTGCGCGACGGCGATGATATCAAAATGATTTACAGTAACCGGCTTTCTGAGCCTGTCTCCGTGAATGTCAGTGGTCTGCTGGTACCGGGAACGGTGTCCGGTGGTGCTGCCCGTCTTATCTCCCCGAATACAGAATGGTCGCCGGTTGTCCCGGTTCGTCAGCCCGCCTCCACCTGCTGGTATCACGCTAACACACCTAATCGTATGGCGCCGCATGTCTATAACGGACTGGCGGGGATGTGGATTGTGGATGATGAAGAGAGCCGCAGTTTGCCTCTGCCGAAAGAGTACGGGGTGAATGATTTTCCGTTGATCATACAGGATAAGCGCCTGGATTCATTTGGTTCACCGGAGTACCGCACAGACAGTAATGAGATGTTTATCGGTGACCGCCTGATTGTGAACGGTGCGGAAGATCCGTATCTCGAAGTCTCAAAGGGCTGGATCCGGTTTCGCCTGGTTAATGCTGCCAATGCACGTCGCTTTGAACTGAAACTCAGTGATGGTCGTCCGTTCTATATGATTGCATCCGATCAGGGACTGCTGCCGTCACCGGTAGCGGTTGAGGTATTGAGCCTCGCTCCCGGAGAGCGGCGTGAAGTGTTGATAGACATGTCGAAAACAGAAACACTGACTATCACGGCGGGGGAATCCGCAACACTGACAGATCGTTTTAAAAGTTTGTTTGAGACATCAAACACGTTGGTGAATACCAATGTTCTGACGATAAAAGCCACCGGGCTGATTTCACTGGTAACTGATGATTTGCCGGCAACACTGATTAAGGATCCGACTGAGATTACAACGGGTGTCCGCAATCGTGATATCGCACTAACCCTTTCACCGCCGGCAATTAACGGTGCAATGTGGGACATGAGCCGGGTGGATATCCGTACGCAGCAGGGTAACTGGGAGCGCTGGATTGTTACCACTGATACGCCGCAGCCATTCCATATCAGCGGTGTCCGTTTTAAAGTGATCAATCATGATGGCCAGTCACCGTCGCCGCAGGATTACGGCTGGAAAGATACGGTCTGGATTAACGGACGCACAGAGTTACTGGTGCAGATGATGCAGCCATCTTATTCCCATTTTCCGTTCTTCTATTACAGCCAGTTCCTTGAGCAGGCTGACCGCGGTGTTATCGGACAGTTGGAGATTGAGGCTGTCAGCCAGTATTAATAATTAACAATGACAGACGAGCTTATAAAAAACCGCTGATTTTTCAGCGGTTTTTTTATGAATTCAGCGACCTAAAAGCCGTTTCTCTTCTTCCCGCAGCCAGCGGGAAAATGTTCCGGCAACCACATTAAAATGTGTGATTGCGGTATCCGGTTCTTCCGCCTGCCTGAGCAGGAAATTCAGTGCATGGCATTTGTCCGGATATAAACCGGCGGCTTTTTCTGCCATCAGCACCAGCGGCAGCGGATAAGTACATGATGAGTAATCCCGCCACAAAAGGGCGGTAGCACGCAGGAGCCGTCTGGCGGTTTCCCGTTTTATCCGGCGGATCTCATTGAGCGGCGGTCTCTTTTCTAACTGCATCAGATTGGTGCGCACAAGCACAGGGAAATCCCCGTTTATACCGTGAACAATTTCCCGGTTCAGGGATACCGGAGGCAGTTGAAGGGTCAGATCTTCGCCATACACCGGCAGACAGAAATTTGCCAGCCAGTAAGACCAGACCGCCTGTTGTGCCGGTGATGTGGCTTCAGTCAGCAGTCCGGTATCAAAACCAATTTTTGTCACACTGTGGTGCCGGCTGGTTAATGCCGTATCCAGAGAGGTGAGTGCATATTTTTCAGCAGAGGTCAGTGACGAGTTCAGTACCAGTGTCAGATCGAGATCTGACCGCCCGGGGACGGCACGCCCTTCTGCCACACTGCCGTATACGTAAATACTGTGCAATGTCCCGGATAATGAGGCGCGCAGTGACTGCACTGCATCCTGTATAACTGCCTGAAATTCAGGCTGGAATGTATGTTTTTTATGTGTTGTCATTATTATCAGCCCATGGCAGCCCGGACACCAGTACCCATAAGGGCGATGCCGGGTACTTTATTTCTGTATTTCTGACTTCTTGCAGATCCCGGCGTACCGGAGCACTCTGTATAATCAGCATACCAGAGTTTTTCACCAAAACCTGAATTGACATCCGCTGCTTGTGTAAAAATTCCGCAATAGAAATATTCAGGGGATGAATTGGCAGCGGGCAGCATTTTAACCATCAGAAGAGTATCATATATGTGGGATATCCTTGCTGAAAAAGACCGGTACGCAGAGTAAAAGTATGACTCATCTGCAAGTGTGAAGATAAATAAATTATTTGTATTGATGAAACACTGAATTCAGTCGACTGTATTGAGTTGTTTACGTATAGTGACGACAAAATTTCTCTCAGCCCTAAGGTGAAATGAATGAACATTAGCTTGATCGCCGCATTAGCTATGGATCGGGTTATTGGCATGGAAAATGCGATGCCATGGACGTTGCCTGAAGATCTGGCATGGTTTAAACGTAATACGGTAAATAAGCCGGTGATCATGGGACGGGTAACCTATGAATCTATCGGATGTCCTCTGCCTGATCGTCTCAATATTGTTCTGAGCCGTACTCCGGGAAATGATGACCGTGTTGTCTGGGCAACGTCTGTTGAAGAAGCACTGGCGATTGCACAGAAGGAAACTGACGGCGAAATCATGGTAATGGGTGGCGGTAAAGTTTACGGACAATTCCTGTCACTGGCAGACCGTATGTACCTGACGCATGTTGATGCTGAAGTCAGCGGTGATACATATTTCCCGGATTATGAACCTGATGAGTGGGATTCTACATTTATGGAATACCATGATGCGGATGACGCTAACTCACACGGTTTTTGCTTTGAAATTCTTGAGCGCCGCAAAAGCTGATTAATCAGTTGATTCATATTTTCTGATAAATAATGTTAATAAAAAAGCAGAGCACCGGCTCTGCTTTTCCATTTTCAGGGACAGGCAAAAACATTATTCGCCATCATCATCACGCGGAGAAAAGGATTCCTGCCAGAAATAACAGCGATCTTCCCAGCGCAGCATTGTAAGTTGTCCGCCCCAGCAACATCCGGTATCCAGAGCATATACGTTACGTGGCGCGCCTTTACCTTCCAGAGATGCCCAGTGACCAAATGCCACACTGTAATCTTCCGGTAATTTTGACGGTAGTGCAAACCAAGGTTTTAAAGGTGCGGATATCTGATCCGGCTTATCTTTACACACCATATCCAGTTGCCCGTTTGGGAAACAATAACGCATCCGGGTCATCGCATTGGTGGAAAAACGCAGACGCGCCAGGCCTGTCAGCGATGGCGACCAGTCATTCGGTAAATCACCGTACATCGCATTAATAAACAGCGGATAGGTATCACTGCTGAGTACTGCTTCAACTTCCCGCGCACACATGGCCGCTGTTTCCAGATCCCATTGCGGCGTAATACCGGCATGAGCCATCACCAGCTTTTTATCATGGTCAATCTGCAACAGAGGCTGACGGCGCAGCCAGTTGATCAATTCATCCAGATCCGGTGCACTGAGCAGGGTATTTAAATGATCACGCGGCTTGTTGCGGCTGATACCTGCGTAGATCCCCAATAAATGCAGATCGTGATTACCCAGCACCAGTTTCACGCTGTCGCCTAAGCTTTTCACATAACGCAGAACACTGAGAGAATCCGGGCCGCGGGCGACAAGGTCGCCGGTCAGCCACAGAGTATCTGTTTGCGGATCAAAACTTGCCTGATCCAATAATGCGCGAAGTTCACGGTAACAGCCGTGAACATCGCCGATAAGATAGGTTGCCATAGCGGATTAATGAATAAAAGTTGCAATTGCGAGCCGGAAAACAGGAATTTCACTGATGAAATTCTCACCTTTGTGATCCACCATGGTGTAGTAACCTTCCATGGTGCCCAGCGGTGTTTCCAGAACAGTTCCGCTGGTGTAACGATACTCTTCACCCGGCTCAATAACCGGTTGTTCCCCGACAACGCCTTCCCCCTGAACTTCAGTCTGGCGGCCTTCGCTGTTGGTGATACGCCAGTAGCGGCTGATGAGCTGAACAGCATGACGACCCAGATTCCGGATAGAAACGGTATATGCGAAAACATAGCGCTCAGCGTCCGGCTCAGACTGGCTTTCGATATAAACACTCTGAACCTGAATACAAATTTTCGGGTCGTTATTCATCATGTATCCCCTATGAGGCGGGATTATCCGCCAGGTAATTTGCCATCAGGCAATACTGCGCGACACTGATATTTTCCGCGCGGGTTGCGGGATCAATTCCCAGCTCTTTCAGTGTATCAACAGTAAACAGATCACCCAGGCTGTTGCGGATCGTTTTACGGCGCTGGTTGAATGCTTGTGTGGCAACCCGGCTGAGTAAGGCAATATTTTTCAGTCCGTACGGATTTTCACGGTGCGGAATAAGGCGCACTACTGCGGAGTCCACTTTTGGCGCCGGACGGAACGCAGTCGGCGGAACGTCGAGTACCGGGATAACCTGACAGTAATACTGTGCCATAACACTCAGGCGACCGTATGTTTTACTGCCGGGACCTGCTACAAGGCGGTTAACGACTTCTCTTTGCAACATAAAATTCATGTCACTGATAGCATTGGTAAAGGTAAACAGGTGGAACATCAGCGGGGTGGAGATATTATAAGGCAGATTGCCAAATATCCGCAGTGGCTGACCGCGTTCTTCTGCCAGGGCAGTAAAATCTACGGTCATAGCATCTTGCTGAATAATCGTCAGTTTACTTTGTAAAAACGGGTGGGTTGCCAGGCGCGCAGCCAGATCACGGTCAATTTCAATGACCGTCATTTTGTCCATGCGCTCTGCGACCGGCTCGGTTAATGCCGCAAGCCCGGGCCCGATTTCAATAATTGCCTGGCCGTGCTGTGGGTTAATCGATGCAACAATGCTGTCGATAATAAATTGATCGGTTAAGAAGTTCTGCCCGAAACGTTTGCGGGCAAAATGCCCCTGATGGACTCGTGTATTCATTGACTGTTTTTAATCATTGTAATGGCTAAATTTAATGCGGTAATAAAGCTTCCCACATCTGCATTTCCGGTGCCTGCCAGCTCAAGAGCGGTGCCGTGGTCAACCGACGTCCGGATAAACGGCAGTCCCAGCGTAATATTCACTGCGCGACCGAATCCCTGATATTTTAGCACAGGAAGCCCCTGATCGTGATACATCGCGAGAACGGCATCTGCGCGCTCCAGATATTTTGGCTGGAACAGAGTATCGGCAGGCAGCGGACCTTCTAAATCAATACCCTGTGCCCGCAATTCATTCAGTGCAGGAATGATGGTATCAATCTCTTCATGCCCCATATGACCGCCTTCACCGGCATGCGGGTTCAGACCACAGACGATGATATGCGGATGCGCAATACCAAATTTGGTACGCAGGTCATGATTAAGGATAGTGATTACTTCATGCAGACAGGTTCTGTCCACGGCACCCGGTACCTGTAAAATCGGCAGGTGGGTCGTTGCCAGCGCCACACGCATTTCTTCGGTGGCAAGCATCATCACAACACGCTTGCAGGCGCTGCGATCGGCAAAAAATTCGGTATGCCCGATAAATGCAATACCGGCATCATTGATAATGCCTTTATGAACAGGTCCTGTAATCAGTGCGCCGAATTCGCCCTGTAAACACCCGTCGCAGGCTCGTGCCAATGTATCAGTTACATAGGGTGCATTGGCGACATTGAGCTCACCGGCAATCACAGGGGCTTTCAGTGTGACAGGCAGGATCGTCAGTGTACCGGCACGTTGCGGCTGATGCGCGGTATCAGGTGAATAAGGTTCAAGTGTAAGCGGGAGCGACAGGTTTTGTGCGCGTTGCAGCAGCAATTGCGGGTCGGCACACACAACCAGTTTTACCGGCCAGTCGCGCTGTGCCAGCGCGACTGTCAGGTCAGGACCCACCCCGGCAGGTTCGCCGGGGGTAATAACAACGGGCTTCAGATTATTTATTACTGCCATCTAAAATTTCCACATAAGCGCCAGCGCGCTGTTCCTGCATCCAGCTCTGTAACTCTTCGCTGAATTTACGGTTAAACAGCATCCGGTAGGCACGATCTTTCTGAGCCGCTTCGGTTTTGTCCACATTGCGGGTATCTTCCAACTGGATAAGGTGCCAGCCGAAAGAAGAACGGACAGGCTGACTCAGGTCGCCTTTTTTCAGTTTCATTAATGCGTCACGGAAAGCCGGGTCGTAAACATCAGGCATTGACCAGCCTAACTCACCACCACGCAGGGCAGAGCCCGGGTCTTCAGAGAATTGTTTTGCCGCATCCTCAAAGGATGTTTTGCCGCTTTTTACATCATTGGTTATCTGCTGTAATTTGCTGCGTGCCTGCTCATCCGTCATGATCGGTGATGGTTTGATCAGAATATGGCGGGCTTTAACTTCAGTCACCGAAATTGGCTGACTGTTTCCGCGCATATCATTTACCCGCAGAATATGGAAACCAACACCGGAGCGGACAGGTCCGACAATCTCACCTTTTTTAGCGGATTGCAGGCGCTCAACAAACAGACCCGGCAGTTCCTGTAAACGGCTCCAGCCCATATTACCGCCTTTCAGTGCCTGCGGATCAGCGGAATAAGTGATAGCCAGTTTACCGAAATCAGCGCCTTTTTGCAGTTCGCCCATAATCACAGAGACTTTTTCTTTGGCAGCATTCATCTGTGCATCTGTCGGATTTTCCGGCAGCGGGATCAGGATATGGCTGATGTTCAGCTCAGAATCTGCTGAATTCTGTGCACTGATGAGGTTTGCTAACGCATCGACTTCCTGCGGTAAAATGACCACACGGCGGCGTACTTCGTTATTACGCACTTCCGCCATCATCATCTCTTTGCGGATTTCGCTGCGGTATTTGTCATAGCTCATGCCATCACGTTTCAGACGTTCTTTCATCTGAGCGGAAGACATGTTGTTCTGACGGGCGATATCTTCAATTGCACCATCAATAGCCTGTTCCGGGATGGTTATCTGCATCTGTCCGGCCATCTGCATCACGATATTATCCATGATGAGGCGCTCAAGAATTTGCTGACGCAGAGTTGCCTGATCCGGAACCTGCTGACCGGCATTTTTGGCATTGACGACAACGGTCTGAAGCATATTGTTTACATCACTCTCCAGAACAACGCCGTTATTCACCACAGCGGCGACTTTGTCCATCTGCTGTGGCGCGGCAAACGCGGTAGTGCTTGCCGTGAACATCAGGCCGAGAATGAGTGTTCTCCAGTTTTTCATATATATCCCATCATGTTTCGAGTAGCCGTGCTATCGCACGGCAGGTGAAAATAGTATCAACCGATATACCCTTATTCATTCAAACTGCAGGTTCGTTGGCGCAGGGAAGCCAGCCGGGTTACATACTGATGTATGCTCCCCGTCTATCTTCCCTTGCCGCCTGCCTGCATCCTGAATGACGTTGGGTAGGGTTAAAAGGCCGGAACGTACGGCAGAATACCGCGTTCAAGCATTTTTTGACTACCCAGACTGTAATTGCTGCTCAGACCACGTAATTCGACATTAAACGTCCATTTATTATCGTATTCACTGGCTTCATTTTTCCAGCCGATGATTTTACGTTCATAACCGACGTTGGCTGCCCAGCAACAGGTATTGTACTGAAGCCCGACTAACTGACTGGCCGGTTGCTGCTCTTTGGTATCATAGTAATACTGACCGACAAATGCCCATTGCTCCGCGACAGGCCAGCTTGCGACCACACCAACCTGTGAAATACCCTGTTGGTTTGCCGGTGAGACATATTCACCATCATTTTTGGCATTCTGGCGCATTGCCTGAATATAATCGCGATCCACATACCGGTAATTTAGCTGAATCAGGCGCTCGGCATCCTTACGATATTCCATCGTGGCGTTGGACATTGCGACACTGCCCAGACGGCGGTCATACTGAAGCCCGGCTTTCAGCCCCCAGTTGTCGTTATAGCGCCACATGGTGTCACCTGCCCAGACCATCGAGCCTGATTTATCTTTTTCATCGATAACCGTGATTTGTGAATCGCCGGTTCTCGGACGTTCAAAGTAATAGATTTGACCCACAGAAACATTAAAACGTTCAACTAATTCATCATCATAAATCCGGCTGGTTACCCCGGTTGTCACCTGGTTGGCGGATGCGATGCGATCCAGTCCGCTGTACATGCGGTCCCGGAACAATCCGCTGTAACTTGATTGCAGCAGCGTGGAGTCGAAGTTATTGATGTTATCCTGGTTTTTATACGGGACATACAGGTACTGTGCGCGCGGTTCCAGCGTCTGGGTAAAGGTATCGTTAAAGAACATCGGGCGTTCAAAAATCATTTTTGCATCAGCTTTAAACTGCGGCAGAACCCGGGTAACATTTTTTTCCAGCTCAGCTTTGCCACCATAAGATTCAGGAATATCCTGATCATAATGGGTTGCCATCAGCTTGGCTTCAGTATTAAAACTTGCCCAGCCGTTAGACAGCGGCAGGCTGATTGTCGGTTCGGCATGTACCCGGGTGGCATCAGGGTTATTTTTGCCCACGCTGGTAAAGCGGGCAGCCTGACCGTATGCGCGGAAATCAAAGACCCCGAGGTCACTTTTATAGTAATTCAGATCTAACTGCGGCTCTGCACGATACGAGGTCGCATTGTCATTATTGGTCAGGATCTGGAACTGTTTGGTGGTAACCGTCGCGTTCCAGTTTGATTTACGGATGCCGACGGCTAATTTCTGCGTGGCATAGCCGTCAGTTGAGTTACCGTATGCGGAGGTAAAGTCAGTAAAATAGCGTGAATCACTGACCTTGGTGTAATCCGATGAGAACCACCAATCCTGTGCAAATGAACCACTGTGACCCCAGTAGAGTAACCAGCGGTCGTCTGACGCCCGTTTTGACCACTCTTCTTTTGATGCCGCTTTTTTGTCATCACGGTACTGCTTGTCATCCATCAGAAAGTCAAACGCAAGCGTACCGCTGCCGAGACCGGTCAGATAACGGAATTCGTTATCCATTTTCAGGCCGCGCTTACTGAAGTAGTGCGGTGTGATAGTCGCATCGTAATTCGGTGCGATATTCCAGTAATACGGCAGGGTAAATTCCAGCCCTGACGATTTTGAATAGCTGCCGTTCGGGATCAGAAAACCGGAGCGGCGTTTATCCCCGATAGGCAATTGCAGATACGGGCTGTAGAAAACCGGGACATTGGCGATGCGGAAGCGGGCATTCCAGATTTCAGCCACTTGTTCGTCCTGGTCGATAACGACTTCGGAGCCTTTGACGCTCCAACTGTCATTACCCGGCAGACAAGAGGTAAAAATACCGTTTTCCAGGATGGTATAGCGGTTTTCACCGCGAAGCTTCATTTTATCCGCTTCACCACGCCCCTGGCGGCCGACCATCTGATAATTACCCTGATCAACATCAGCATCGTTATTATCGAGATTCAGCCAGGCTTTAGGCCCTTTCAGGCGGATCTGAGGATCGGAATAGTTCACATCACCGGTTGCGGTCGCGATACGCACAGGGTTCGGTGTATCTTCACCGGTTTGTGTGACTTCCACTTCATCGGCTTTCAGATTCTGGTTACCTGAACGAATATTCACATCGCCGGTATATTTTACCGCGTGCGGATACTGTCCTGACATACCTGTCGCGTTGATATTGACAGGGAAGTCCCCGGCTTTACCGTCGACAATTGGTTCATCATAAACCGGGACGCCCAGCATACATTGCTCGGCAAGAGTGGCGTGCGCCGCCTGACTATATAATGCGGCCCAGATGATGGTGGCCAGCAGTGTTGGATAACTCTTCTTCATAAGTATGTCTGCAATTCCGTCCTCGGTAGCACAGTGCCCGAACGCCAAAAGCTTAATTTACACGGAAAAAGGGCGCAGGTGAAACGCGTTTCCGTGTCTAAATGGCGTTAGGCATCGTACAGAATGGGTAGTATGATAATGCAAAATTGCGTCAAGGGCATTGTCGAATTGAGGAGTATATGCACTATTTGGGAAAAATCATCGGAATTTTATTAGGCATGATGTCCGGCGCCGGTTTTTGGGGCATTTTTCTTGGCTTTCTTATAGGTCATGCGATTGATAAAGTCCGCTCACAACAGAGAAACGGCTCCTTTACCAACAATCAGTCCCGGCAGGCGCTTTTTTTCATTACCACATTTCAGATTTTAGGTCATCTGACCAAATCCAAAGGCCGGGTGACAGAGTCCGATATCTATCTTGCGACCGCGCTGATGGACCGGATGCAGTTACACGGTGACTCGCGGATTCAGGCACAAAATGCCTTCCGTGAAGGAAAATCGGCGGGTTTTCCGCTGCGTGATGCACTTCGGCAACTGCGCCGTGCCTGTTACGGACGCGCTGATTTGCTGCGCATGTTTCTTGAGATTCAGATCCAGGCCGCGTTTGGTGACGGTGAATTACACCCGAACGAGCGCCAGGTTCTTCTGGTTATTGCTGAAGAGCTGGGCATTGCGCGCCATCAGTTTGAAACTGTGCTGGCAATGATGCAGGGGCAAATGCACCGGGGCGGACAGGGCGGGTATCAGCAGTACTCTCAGCAGGGCACTTATCACACACAGGGTGCAGACCTTGCGGCTGCTTTCCGGGTGCTCGGTGTGCAGGAAAGCGATGACAGCACGGTTATCAAGCGTGCTTATCGCAAACTCATGAGTGAGCACCATCCGGATAAACTGGTGGCAAAAGGTTTACCACCGGAAATGATGGAACTGGCAAAGGAGAAAGCACAATCTATACAAGCCGCATATGATCTCATTAAAAAAGAGAAAGGCTTTAAATAGTGCTGTATATTTGTGTTTTACTGGGTTAATCACGGTTATTAATGAAGTGCCGGGCGGATCATATTCTTTTCATATAATTGCTATAAAATATAACCGTAGTTGACGATCATAGTCGAAAATCCACGTAAATATTTTATTAAATATGTTAAGGATATGATCCATGGCCAATGCCCGTGTTCTTATCGGAGTAGCAGGGTTAGCACTTTGCCTGATTCTTGCCTCACTGAATTCGGTGACCGTGTTATTTCATTAAAAATCAGCTTCACAGATAAAATTCAGCGGCGTTCCGTGCGCCGGATGCGTGATTGACAGCGCCTGCGCATGTAATTGCAGGCGGGGCGCTGACGCTCTTGCTTCATCATGCGCATAAAAGCGATCACCCAATATCGGGTGCCCGATTGCCAGCATATGAACCCGTAACTGATGTGAGCGTCCGGTAACAGGGGATAGCTTTACCCTGGTGGCGTGTGCTTCATATTCCAGCACTTCATAGCCGGTCTGCGCTGATTTTCCGGTTTCAAAACACACTTTTTGTTTCGGGCGGTTCGGCCAGTCACAAATCAGGGGTAAATCCACTATTCCCGTTTTTTCCTCTATTCTGCCCCACACGCGGGCCAGATAG
Organism: Morganella psychrotolerans; assembly: GCF_001676055.1. Classification (GTDB taxonomy): domain Bacteria; phylum Pseudomonadota; class Gammaproteobacteria; order Enterobacterales; family Enterobacteriaceae; genus Morganella; species Morganella psychrotolerans_B. The sequence goes on from NZ_LZEX01000044.1 coordinate 132,922, forward strand.
GTCTTCTTCGGCTCACGCTCACGGAATTGCCGCTTCAGTTCCCGTTCAGCCGCTTTGGTTAAGGCAACTACAATAATACCGCTGGTAGCCATATCCAGCCGGTGAACAGACTCTGCCTGCGGATAATCCCGCAGAATCCGCGTCATCACACTGTCTTTATGTTCCGGCGCACGACCGGGCACGGAAAGCAGTCCGCTCGGTTTATTCACCACGATGATGTGCTCATCCTGAAAGAGAATATCCAGCCAGGGATCAGCCGGCGGATTATAGGGTTCCATTAGCATGGGGTCACCAGATGAGAGGTGCCCGGCAGTTTGTCACTGCCGGGCAGCGGGTTATTGATGTGAAACCACGATCAGGCGGATAGCATCGAGACGCCAGTTAGCTTCATCCAGGTGTGACAGGATCTGCTGACGCTCTTCTTCAATTGCATCAACTTCATCATCACGAATATTCGGGTTTACGGATTTCAGTGCCAGCAGGCGGTTATGCTCCAGTGTCAGATGCTGATCAGCCAGTACTTTTGCGGCATCAATACACTCACGCGCCTGAACGGCAATCACGTCTTCTGACTGACGCAGAACCTGATGAACATCACTTTGCACAGCATTGACAAATTTGCTGCCGGTATGGCGGTTCACTGCATTCAACTGACGGTTAAAGCTTTCAAACTCCACCTGAGCGGCGAGATTGTTACCTTTAGCATCCATCAGCAGGCGAACCGGTGTCGGCGGCAGGAAACGGGTAAGCTGAAGATTTTTCGGTGCCTGAGCTTCCACCACATAGATAAGTTCAGTCAGCAGCGTACCGACCGGCAGTGCTTTATTTTTCAGCACTGAAACCGCACAACTGCCGGTATCACCGGACAGAATAAGATCCAGTCCGTTGCGGATAATCGGGTGTTCCCAACTGATAAACTGAGTATCTTCGCGGGAAAGCGCCTGCTCACGTTTGAAGGTTACCGTACAGCCATCTTCCGGCAGACCCGGGAAATCCGGTACCAGCATGTGATCGGACGGTGTCAGGGCAATCATGTTATCGCTGCGGTCATCCTGATTGATACCGACGATATCAAACAGATTCAGCGCAAATGTTACCAGTTCAGTATCATCATCCTGCGCGGCTATTTGTGCGGCAATGTCATTTCCGGCTTCGCCACCGTTGGAGTGCATTTCCAGCAGGCGGTCACGGCCCTGTTCCAGTTGCTGTTTCAGAACATCATGGGTTTTGCGGCATTCGGTAATGAAATCATCAAACCCGGTAAGATCCGTCGGGTTCGCCATCATGGTTATCAGCGTATCGTAATAGCGATCATAAATAGAACGCCCGGTCGGACAGGTATATTCGAACGCATCCAGTCCCTCATGGAACCAGCGCAACAGTACGGCTTGCGCGGTATTTTCCAGATACGGAATGCTTATCTGAATATCCCGTTTCTGCCCGATACGGTCGAGACGCCCGATACGTTGCTCCAGCAGATCCGGGTTAAACGGCAGGTCAAACATCACTAACTGGTTGGCAAACTGGAAGTTGCGGCCTTCCGAGCCAATCTCAGAGCAGAGCAGCACCTGTGCGCCATTCTCTTCGGAGGCAAACCAGGCCGCTGCCCGGTCACGCTCCAGCAATGACAGGTTTTCATGGAATACGGCGGCATGAATACCTTCGCGCTCACGTAAGACCTGTTCGAGTTGCAGGGCAGTCGCCGCCTGGGCGCAAATCACCAGCACTTTTTCATTGCGGTTTGCCAGCAGGAAGCCGAGCAGCCATTCGACGCGCGGATCAAAGTTCCACCAGGTGGCGTTTTCGCCTTCAAATTCCTGATAAATCTGCTCCGGATAGAGCATTTCGCGCGCTTTGACTTCAGTGGTTTTCTTGCTGCCCATGATACCGGCGACTTTGATGGCCGTCTGGTATTGTGCCGGTAACGGCATTTTAATGGCGCGCAGTTCACGACGCGGGAAGCCTTTCACACCGTTGCGGGTGTTGCGGAACAGTAAACGGCTGGTGCCGTGTCTGTCCATCAGCATCCGGGTCAGCTCCTGACGGGCGTTATCGCCATCTTCGCTGTCGGTATTCGCGGCTTTGAGCAGCGGTTCAATATCTTGTTCAGCGATAAGCTCATGAATCGCATTTTGCTGATCTTTGGTCAGTGGTGCGCGTTCAAGCAGCACGGCTACTGCATCGGCGACCGGCTGGTATTTTTGCTGTTCGGCAACAAAAGCCGGGAAGTCATGGAAACGGTTCGGGTCCAGCAGGCGCAGACGCGCAAAGTGGCTCTCCATACCGAGTTGTTCCGGGGTGGCGGTCAGCAGCAGTACTGAAGGTGTAATTTCTGCCAGTGTTTCAATGACCTGATACTCACGGCTTGGCGACTCTTCGTGCCAGACCAGGTGGTGTGCTTCATCCACAACCAGCATGTCCCAGCCCGCGTCACATAAATGCTCAAAGCGCGGTTTGCTTTTACGGACAAAATCCAGTGAGCAGAGCACCAGTTGTTCAGTATCAAACGGGTTATCGCTCTGGTTCAGAGCTTCGGTGTAACGGCTGTCATCAAACAGAGAGAAGCGCAGATTAAAGCGGCGCAGCATTTCGACCAGCCATTGGTACTGAAGGCTTTCCGGTACAACGACGAGGATACGTTCAGCGCGTCCTGCCATCAGTTGCTGATGGATAATCATCCCGGCTTCGATAGTTTTACCCAGACCGACTTCATCTGCCAGCAGGACCCGCGGCGCATGGCGCTTGCCCACTTCGTTGGCGATAAACAGCTGATGCGGGATAAGACTGGCGCGGATCCCGCGCAGGCCACTGGTGGTGCGGCGATATTCTTCGCTCAGAAATTTACGCGCGCGGTAGCGCAGTGAAAAGCGATCCATCCGGTCAATCTGACCGGCAAACAGGCGATCCTGTGGTTTACTGAATGTCAGTTTACTGTCGAGAAAGACTTCACGCAGACAGACATTTTCTTCGCCGGTATCGGTACGCTGACCAATATAGGTTAACAGTCCGTCGTTCTCTTCAACGGCGGTCACACTGAGCTGCCAGCCTTCATGACTGGTGACAGTATCCCCTTCGTTGAACATCACGCGGGTGATAGGTGCATCGGCAGAAGCATAAAGACGGTTTTCACCGGTAGCAGGGAAAAGAAGGGTAATCATCCGGGCGTCGACAGATACAAGAGTACCTAATCCCAGCTCGCTTTCAGTATCGCTGATCCAGCGTTGACCAAGAGTAAACGGCATATTTTTGGGCTCGATTCTATTATTCAGGGCTAGTTTGATGAATGCTGTGACTATCATTACCGGCAGCGCTACGTAATTATCACGCCGGCGGAAAAACACCTGTCAGTCAGGAACTCAGCGTCTGCTGCAGTGCTCCGTTCCCGGTGTTAAAAGCAGTAAAGGGGCGCTATGTTAATCCATAAGATCCGCATCGTCACCTGTAAAATGGCAAAATTAAAACGGCATCAATAATTGCCCGGTTAACAGTGTGGTGAAGTCATCCTGGATAAACGGCAAAATGGCATCTGCAATCGGCATCAGTTGTTTATTGATATAGTGCTCATAGTCCACAGGCGCTGTCAGTATTTCCAGCGGCTGCGGTCCTGTGCGGGTAATAATATAACTTATCCGCGCTCCCCGCTGGTACTGCTGCGGGCGTTTCATGCGGATATTATACTCATCTGCAATGCGCGCTGCTTTGACATGGGGCGGCACATTACGCTGATAATCTGCCAGCGGACGCCGCAGGCGTTTGCGGTAAACCAGCCGGTCATCATAACGTCCGGCGAGGGTGTCGCGCACATAATCACGGATAAATTGCTGATACGGCATTTTATCGAAAATCAGCCGGTACAGTGTTTGCTGAAAATGCTGTGCCAGAGGTGTCCAGTCACTGCGCACGGTTTCCAGCCCGCGGAACACCAGTGTATCTCCCGCCAGCCCTGCGTAACGTTTTTTGCTGCCCAGTTCTGTGCCACGAATGGTCGGCATCAGAAACCGGCGGTAATGTGTTTCGTATTCAATTTCCAGCGCAGATGTCAGGCCGTATTCATCATTCAGATGATTGCGCCACCAAAGATTAATTTCCTCCACCAGCCGGCGACCAATTTGCTCAGCATCCGCATCACTGTGTGAACCTTTCAGCCAGACAAAGGTGGAATCGGTATCACCATAAATAACCTGATAGCCGAGTGATTCAATAATGGTACGGGTTTTACGCATAATATCGTGCCCGCGCATGGTCACAGACGAGCTCAGACGCGGATCATAAAAACGGCATCCGACGGCACCGAGCACGCCGCAGAAGGCATTCATAATAATTTTCAGTGCTTGTGACAGGGGCTTGTCGCCATGCTGTTTGGCAATATCCCGCTCACGCCAGATACGGCTGACAATATCAGGCAGGCAGTGATGTTCACGGGAGAAACAGGCACCTTTAAAACCCGGAACGGCGGGCTGCGGTGCGGCGAGTCCTTCCACCATGCCGATGGGGTCAATCAGAAAGGTACAGATAATAGAGGGATACAGGCTTTTGAAATCCAGCACAACAACCGAGTCATACAAACCCGGAAGAGAGTCCATCACAAAGCCGCCCGGGATTGGCTCACCGGGTTTTTCGCCCGGATCCGGGGCCACATAGCCTTTGCGGTGCATTGACGGCAGATAAAGATGGGTAAATGCTGCAACAGACCCGCCCATGCGATCCACTGCCAGTCCGGTGACAGCGGCGCGTGCCAGCAGGAATTCGGTCAGATGCGTGTGTTCAAAAATCCGCATCACCAGGCGGCAATCCTGAAGATTGTAACGCGCCAGTGCCGGTTTATCCTCACGAAAGCGCCGGTTGATTTCATCCATGCGATCATACGGCGTGTCACTGTCTTTGCCTTCGCCGAGCAGCGTCTGTGAAACTGCTTCCAGACTGAAAGAGGGAAATTGCCAGGTTGCCGCTTTCAGGGCATCAATGCCATCAATAATAAGCCGCCCGCGCGCACCGGCAAAAAATTGTCCCGGCTTGAAACCGTGCTCCCGCCATGACAGCGGGGTGTTATTACGCCCGAAAAGCAGCGGGATTTGATATTTTTCCGCATGCTGCTGTAAGACGCGCAGATCAAACTGGATCAGGCTCCAGCCGATAATCATGTCCGGATCGTGCTCCGCCAGCCACTGATTCAGGCGGTGGAGTAAATCCGGGCGGCGCGGGACATATTCCAGGGTAAAATCCGGGTTGGTCAGTGGTGTGCCGTTTTCCGGACCGAGCATAAACACGGTATCCGCCCCGCAGCCGGACAGCCCGATAGAATAGAGATCCCCGAATTCAGTTGTTTCAATATCCAGAGAGACAATTTTCAGTGTAGGGCGGTAATCCGGGTGTGGTTTCATCAGAACATGACCGCCGGGTTGCGGCCGGACCCAGACGGATGCTGTAATAAAGCGCTCCATTAAATAGCGCTCACAGGGGCGGATATCGGCTTCATAGAGATGAAGATTCATTTCACCCAGCTGTTTTTCCAGTTGTTGTAACTTCCGGTACTGACGGCAATAGACGGCACTGACCGCATCACGCTGAAAATCGCGCAGGGGGCGTTCCGTCAGTATTGCACCCGGCGTGCTATCAATAAACGGACGGCTTTCTGCCAGCTCGCGGTGCGGAACAAACCCGACCGCCTGCTGTACCGGCACAGAGACGTATCGCGGGCCATTATCTGTCGCCAGCCAGTAGCTGACTTCAATACCGCGTGGCGTGTCTGACCAGTGGCGGGTCAGTATAAAACCGGCCTCCGCCGGTGCCGCCACCTGACGGGAGGTAGTGTTCTCCAGCCCTGTCATCACTGTTTATCCGTTCTGCTGAATAAAAAATAACTATATCAGAGAGGTGTGATTATATACAGTATTTATGTGCGAAACGGATTACTTTCTGATACCGAGGATCCGGGCTGCCGGAACCTCTCCGCTGACCAGCGCTGCGGTGGAGCCGTCGTAGGCAATGTGTCCGACATCGACTACCATTGCGCGCGATGCGATGCGGGCGGCATCATCCGGATTGTGTGACACCATCAGCAGGGTAAGCTGACGGGTTTCACAAATAGTTTCCAGCAGCGCGAGCATTTCATTGCGCAGTGCCGGGTCCAGCGCGGAAAAAGGTTCATCCAGCAAGAGGATGGGCTGTGAGCGCACCAGGCACCGTGCGAGCGCCACGCGCTGGCGTTGCCCGCCGGACAATTGAGAGGGCAGCCGGCTGAGCAGCGGAGTGAGGGAAACCTGCTCTGCAATTTGAGCCAGTTCTGTTTTCTGTTTTGTGTTCAGTTTCATACCGGGGTGAAACCCCAGGGCGATATTCTGTGCGGCAGTCAGGTGTGCAAACAGATTATTTTCCTGAAACAGCATGGAAACCGGACGCATTGCCGGCGGGGTGCGGGTGTGATCGCCGCCGTTGAGGCGGATAGTCCCGCTCCGGGCAAACTGAAAGCCGGCAACCAGCGACAACAATGTACTTTTACCCGCACCGCTGGGACCGAGGATCGCCACTCTTTCACCGGCCTCCACAGTAAAATCAAATTCCATCGTTTGTTGCTGATACGGGTAATACACCCTGTTTAAGTGGATCATGGACGTTTTCCCGGTAAGCGTTCCAGCAGACTGAACAGCCCGAAACACAGTAATAATAAAAGGAGCGCGGTTACAGCGGCATCCGCATTGCGGTAAGCGCCAATTTGCTGATAAAGATAGAAGGGCAATGTGCGGAAATCTTCATTACCAAACAGGGCGATGACCCCGAAATCCCCGACAGACAGTACACTGGCGAAGGCGAGCGCCTGCGCCAGCGGGTTGCGCAGGGCGCGCAGCTCAATCAGCCGCAGGCGGTTAAATCCTTCAATATTCAGTGAGGTACAGAGCGGATTATAGCGTTCGGCCAAATCCAGCATCGGGTTATCCAGTACTTTCAGAGCATACGGGATAGCCATCAGGGAATTCGTCAGAATCACTAATCCGTAGGGGATCGCCCCCAAATCAGTGGTGCCGGTGGTGTTATTGAGGATCAGGAAAAACCCGGTCGCCAGCACAATACCCGGCATGGCGAGGATCAGCAATCCGGAAAGCTCCATCGCCTGCCCGGCTCTGACTGCCCGGCGCAGGCGCAGCTCACGGCTGCTCCATAACAGCATCATGGTCAGCACTACGCAGATAAGTCCGGAAGCCAGCGCAATTCCCAGAGAGGTAAAGAAAGCCCGCCAGAGTGCCGGTTGTTGCAATACCCGCAGGAGTCCGGAGTTCAGTCCGTCAGCAATAATCGCAAAAAACGGCGGCAACAGAAACAGCAGAGCACAGAGAATAATAGCGCCGTCGGCCAGCTTACGCGGCAGGGTATCCTGCGGATTGCGCCATTGCAGTGATTGGGTAAAGCCAACCGAAAAATGCCCTGAGAGCCGCTGACTTACCAGCACCAGCCCGATACAGAAGGTAAGCTGAATAAGTGCGAGCAATGCAGCACGACCAATATCAAAGTCATAATTCAGCGCCTGATAAATAGCCAGCTCAATAGTGGTTGCCGCCGGGCCGCCGCCGAGTGCCAGCACAGTAGCAAAGCTGGCAAAGCAGAGCATAAAAATCAGTGCGGCAGTGGGCAGCAGTTGCCGGCGCAGATATGGCCACTCCACAATGCGAAAATGCTGCCACTCATTCATATTCAGTTGCGCGGCAAGCTGGCGCTGCTCGGTGGCAATACTGTCGAGCTGCTGATACAGCATGCGGGTTGCGAGCGGCATATTAAAAAAGAGATGCGCCAGCAAAATGCCCTGTAAGCCATAAGGCGTGAAAGAATAGTGCAGACCCAGAAAATCTGAAATATGTGCCAGCCAGCCGTTACGCCCGTAAACAGACAGAATACCGAACACCGCGACCAGTACCGGCAACACGAGCGTCATAGCGCATAAGCGCAGAAATTGAATCCGTCCCGGAAAGCGCCGCCGCCACAGTGCGCGGGCGAGAAAAATCGCCGGGATCACGGAGAACACGGCGGATAAAAAGGCCTGCCAGAGGGTGAAACGGACAACATGCCACAGGTAGCTGTCATCGCGGATCTGCTGCCAGTCTGTCTCAGGGGCGTTAAACCACAGCGCACCAAAGGCGCTGACGGCGACCAGGATCAGAAGGCCTGTCGCCAGCGCGCCCGGGATCAGATAGGACGCAATTAACGGCTGACTGCGCTTTGCCATATACGGATCCACTGATTGCGTTCTTTTGCCACTTCTTTTGCATCAAATTCCAGCGTTTTCACCGGTTTCGGCATTTTGTCATAAACCGGCGGCAGCGGGATATCAATCACCGGATACATCCAGTTGGTGGTCGGCAGTGTGTTCTGGAAATCCGGTGTCAGCATAAACTGCATAAATTGTTCTGCCAGTTCAGGCTGTTTGGATGCAGCAAGCACGCCGGCCATTTCTACCTGGAGATAATGTCCCTCATCAAACAGTGCGGCGGCATAATTATCTTTTTTGTCCGCCAGCATGTGATAGCCCGGTGAAGAGGTATAGCTCAGAACGAGATCCGCCTCACCTTTGAGGAATAAGCCGTAAGATTCACTCCAGCCTTTGGTGACCGTCAGGGTTTTCTTCGCCATTTTTTCCCATTGCGCGGCCACATCTGTGCCGTAGAGTTTTTCCATCCACAGCAGCAGACCCAGACCCGGTGTACTGGTGCGTGGATCCTGATAAATAATCGTGAGTTTCTGGTCACTGTTCAGTAACTCTTTCATACTTTTCGGCGGGTTAGGCAGGGTTTCCTTGTTGTAGATAAAGGCAAACCAGCCGTAGTCATAAGGGATAAAGGTTTTGCTGTGCCATTCAACCGGCAGCACCAGTTTTGACAGGTCTGCATGACTCTCTTTAAACAGCCCGGTGTCTTCTGCGGCCTGCATCAGGTTGTTATCCAGACCTAAAATAATATCAGCCTGTGATTTTTTTCCTTCCATGCGCAGACGGTTGAGTAATGTCACACCATCACTCAGTCCGACAAGTTTCAGTTCACAGCCGCACTGAGCCTCAAAGTTTTTCTTAATTTCCGGCCCCGGTCCCCATTCCGCCACAAAAGAGTCATAGGTATAGATAGTCAGAACCGGTTTGCTGTTATCAGCCGCAGCATGAAAAGAGAGAAGGGCGGCAATACTGCCGACAGCAAGATTTTTTGTCAGTTTACGTAACACTTTGCGCTCCTGTAAGAGAAGGATTGGCAAAGGATCTGAGTGCAGCAAAGCGGCGACAGGCAGTCCTGTCAGCAAGTGGCGGCTCAAATCCCTACGCCGGTATTAACCGGATCAGGTTCCTCGGGTGTTATCTCAGCAGCGCGTATCCGAAGACCGCGCTGCACCCCGTTGAGATGAGAGTAGTGTAGTGTTTTCCCCGGGAAATACAATTATGCGCTTCATCCTTTGTCCTGTAGCGGCGTTGGCCGCGTTCGCCCGCCCCGGTCACATACTGGTGTATGCTCCCGGGGACGCGCTCACTTTGCCGCCTTGCTACAGAACAAATGATTTTGCGCAGCGCTTCATCCTTTGTCTTGTAGCGGTGTTGGTCGCGTTCGCCAGCCCCGGTCACATACTGGTGTATGCTCCCCGGTTTTTTTCGGTTGCCGCCTTGCCACAGAACACATGATTTTGCATAAAATGACATCCCGCCTCAGAACGTATGATTTTGTGTAAAATTCTGGGTAGCGCCTGAACAAATGATTTAGTGCAGTATGTAATATTGTATTATTTCATTCGCTTAGATGCTTATTTTCGGGTGTGAAACCGGTTGGGAAATCCTGTCTGATTTATACCGCTGTGCAGGCACCGGGGGCAGGAGTGCGGCGGGCTGAAGGATTTTGAGTATAGAGGTTTACCCCATGGTGGGAGTGTGAAACAATTGGTTATCTTTCAGTTTTTTGTTTCCGAGGTAGTCGAGTGATTGATGATGATGCTACCGCCCGAATGTCGGGATTGTAATTTGTAATAAGGAAGGCCAGGTTTTATGGGCCCGCCGCTACGGACAGCACTCATGGCAGTTTCCTCAGGGAGGCATTAATCCCGGCGAATCACCGGAACAGGCCATGTACCGTGAGTTGTTTGAGGAAGTCGGTTTAACGCGTAAAGATGTGCGCATCCTCGCGGTGACGCGCAACTGGTTACGTTACAAATTACCCAAACGTTGGTGCGTTGGGATACCAAACCGGTTTGTATTGGTCAGAAGCAGCGCTGGTTTTTACTGCAACTGCTCTGTGAAGACAAAGAGGTCAATGTTACCTGTAGTAAATCGCCGGAATTTGATGGCTGGCGCTGGGTAACCTATTGGTATCCTGTTCGTCAGGTAGTCTCTTTCAAGCGCGATGTTTATCGCCGTGTGATGAAAGAGTTTTCTGCCATTGTAATGCCTGCCAACAGCGAAGCGACGGCTGTGCGGGCACCATTTCCCTATCGTCGCAGACGTCAGAATTAGGGAGAACAGATGCTGACGCGTTTACGTGAAGTGATTGAAAAAGTGGCAGCCGCCGCCGATCTCGCGGAAGCGCTGGAGCTGTTGGTTAAGGAAACCTGTCAGGCGATGGGAACAGATGTCTGTTCTATCTATCTGGCAGATAATCAGCATCACTGTTTTTATCTGATGGCAACGCAGGGACTGAAAAAACCCCGTGGCCGTGCTGTCAGCCTTGCTTTTGGCGAAGGTGTGGTCGGTCATGTCGGTCGTCATGCCGAGCTTATCAATATCGCAGATGTCCGCGAACACCCCGCTTTTAAATATTTCCCTCAGATTAAAGAAGATAACCTGCGTGCCTTTCTCGGTGCGCCGGTTGTCTATCGCCGTCAGTTACTTGGCGTGCTGGTGGTTCAGCAGAAAGAGAAACGTCTGTTCAGTGAAACAGAAGAGTCTTTTATTGTCACACTGGCGATGCAACTGGCGGTAATACTGGCACAGGCGCAAACCAAAGGATTGTTCGGGCAGTTCCGTCAGACCAGGATTCAGGCGATTCCGGTGTCATCCGGTATTGTGATGGCGTATGGCTGGGAAGATCGTTCTCAGCCGGTACTTGAGCTGGTATCTGAAGCGTCCGCGCTGGACAGCGCACAGGAACGGTTACGTCTCAGTAAAGCGCTGGAGGATGCTACGGCGGAATGCCGTCGTATCAGCAAGCGTTTTAATTCTGCGGCTCAGAAAGAGAGCGCCGCTATTTTTGATCTCTATTCTCATCTGCTCAATGATCCGCAACTGAAAAAAGGTCTGTTCAGTATTGTGGATCAGGGTTTTGTGGCGGAATGGGCCGTGAAAACGGTGATTGAAAAATTTGCCGCTCAGTTTGCTGAGTTACAGGACAGTTATATGCGGGAACGGGCAACCGACCTGCGGGCGCTGGGGCAGCGGTTGCTGTTTCATCTCGATGATAACTTTACCGGCAGTAATCAGTGGCCGGAGCGTTTTGTGCTGGTGGCGGATGAACTGAGTGTCAGCCTGCTGGCTGAACTGCCGCAGGAGCAGCTTGCCGGGGTTGTTGTGCGCGATGGCGCCACACATTCGCATTCTGCTATCCTGGTCAGAGCGATGGGGATCCCTGTTATTATGGGGGCCGATATCCAGCCTGAACTGCTGCATAACCGGCTGCTTATTCTTGATGGCTACCGGGGTGTGGTGTATATCGAGCCGGAACCGCTGATAGCGCAGGAATTCCGCCAGATTATTGAACAGGAACAGGTCATCAGCCAGTTGGCGGAAGATGAACTGAGCCGCTCTGCCGCCCTGAAAAGTGGTGAGCGTATTTCAGTGCAGCTCAATGCCGGGCTCAGCCTGAAGTATGAGCAAAAAATAGTTAAAAGCATCGACGGGATTGGTTTATACCGTACGGAAATTCCGTTTCTCGTGCATAATGGTTTTCCGTCAGAAGAGGAGCAGAAAGTCCGTTATCAGGATATGCTGCAACTCTTTGCCGGCAAGCCGGTTGTTTTGCGCACCCTGGATATCGGGGCTGACAAGCAATTGCCGTATATGCCGATCAGCGAGGAAAATCCGTGTCTGGGCTGGCGTGGCATCCGTGTGATGCTGGATCAGCCGGAAATTTTTCTTATTCAGTTACGGGCAATGGTGCGGGCGAATATCGGGCTGAATAACCTGAAAGTATTATTCCCGATGGTCTCCGGACTGGCAGAGGTGGAAGAGGCAATCCGGTTGTTGGATCGCGCCTGTGAAGAAGTCTCCGCACTGACAGGCGAAACCGTAAAACGACCGCCTGTCGGCGTTATGCTGGAAGTCCCGTCACTGCTGTTTATGTTGCCGGAACTAAAGCAATGTATTGATTTTATCTCTGTCGGCACAAATGATTTAACCCAGTATTTGCTGGCAGTTGACCGGAATAATACCCATGTGGCACCGCTGTATGACTCGCTCAATCCGGCTGTATTGCGTATGCTGAATTTTGTTCAGCAGGAAACATCCCGTCTGGGGCTTCCGGTGTCGGTCTGCGGCGAAATGGCGGCGAATCCGTTAGGTGCCATGATTCTGGTTGGTCTGGGTTACCGTCAGTTGAGTATGAACGGGCGCAGTATTCCGCGAATTAAATATTTACTGCACCATCTTGATACAGGCGCACTTAAACCGCTGCTTGCATCATTACTGGATGCACATACGGCTGCTGAAATCCGTGAAAAAGCAGAGCTGTTTATTGAGAATCAGGGGCTGGCGCAGCTTATCCGCGGCAGTGTTTAACGGACAACAATGACGCACGGCGGCATCTTGTTCTGATAGTCCTATTTTACCGGTCAGCGGGACGCTTTATGCCGTCTGTCTGCCGGGCAACCACTGTGTGAGGTACGATGAGTATTACTTATCTGGCATTTCCCGATATTGATCCTATCATTTTTTCTGTAGGTCCGCTGGCGCTGCGCTGGTACGGGCTGATGTATCTTGTGGGGTTTGTTTTTGCCATGTGGCTGGCAAACCGCAGGGCAGATAAACCGGGCAGCGGCTGGAAGCGCAGTGAGGTTGAAACACTGTTATATGCCGGATTTGTCGGGGTTTTCCTTGGTGGTCGTATCGGTTATGTTCTGTTTTATAACTTCCCTCTGTTTATGGATAACCCGCTCTATCTGCTTAAAGTCTGGGACGGCGGTATGTCCTTCCACGGCGGATTATTGGGTGTGATTCTTGCTATGTGGTGGTTTGCCCATCGCACAAAACGTAATTTTCTTCAGGTTTCTGACTTTGTGGCACCGCTTATTCCGTTTGGTCTGGGGATGGGGCGTATCGGCAACTTTATCAATGGTGAATTGTGGGGGCGTGTCACGCTGGATACGCCGTGGGCGTTTCTGTTCCCGACATCCTATGGTGAGGATGTGAAACTGGCGGCGGCGGATCCGTCCCTGTTACCGGTGCTTGAACAATACGGCGTATTGCCGCGCCACCCGTCACAGCTTTATGAAATGCTGCTCGAAGGGATAGTGCTCTTTATTATTTTGAATATTTTTGTCCGTAAATCCCGGCCAATGGGCAGTGTGTCGGGACTGTTCCTGATAGGCTACGGTTTGTTCCGTATTATTGTTGAATTCTTCCGTCAGCCGGATTCACAGCTCGGGTTATTCAGCGGGATCAGTATGGGGCAAATTCTTTCTGTGCCGATGATAATCATTGGTGTGTTAATGATGATATGGGCGTTTAAACGTTCTGATAACCAAAAGAAAAGTGAAGAGGTAAAATGAAACAGTATCTGGAACTAATGCAGAAGGTGCTTGATGAAGGCACGCCAAAAGATGATCGTACCGGCACCGGTACGTTATCCATCTTCGGGCATCAGATGCGTTTCAATTTACAGGATGGTTTCCCGATGGTAACCACCAAGCGCTGTCATATCCGCTCCATCATTCATGAATTGCTGTGGTTTTTACAAGGTGATACCAACACGCAATATCTGCGCGATAACGGCGTGACTATCTGGGATGAATGGGCTGATGAAAACGGCGACCTGGGACCGGTGTACGGCAAACAATGGCGCGCATGGGGTGCGGCAGACGGTACTAAGATTGACCAGATAAAACGCGTTATCGAACAGTTGAAAAGTGATCCTGACTCCCGCCGTATTATTGTTTCGGCATGGAATGTCGGTGAACTGGATCAGATGGCTCTGGCGCCGTGCCATGCATTTTTCCAGTTCTATGTTGCAGACGGTAAGTTATCCTGTCAGCTGTATCAGCGCTCTTGTGATGTTTTCCTGGGGCTGCCGTTCAATATTGCCAGCTACGCTTTGTTAGTCCATATGATGGCGCAGCAGTGTGACCTTGAAGTCGGTGACTTTGTCTGGACCGGCGGTGATACCCATCTGTACAGCAACCATATGGAACAGACTCACCGGCAGTTAAGCCGTGAGCCGCGTGCATTGCCGAAACTGATTATCAAACGTAAACCGGCATCTCTGTTTGATTATCACTTCGATGATTTTGAAATCGAAGGCTATGATCCGCATCCGGGAATTAAAGCACCGGTTGCTATCTGATTTCAGCGCACACAGCGCACAGCAAAATCCAAATTGTTAAAGAGCGGCGGTGTCCGCTCTTTTTTATCGTTTTTACCCCGCAGGCTCTACTGCTGTTTTCCCGTCAAAATATAATCTTCGGCGCAACACGAAAAAAAGATGATCGTTTTCAGTGTATGGCTGTTATTTCTTCCTGTTGCATCGCATTTATCACCGCTTTCAGTACCGGATACCGGTAAACCCGTTATTTTTTCATCAGGATCAATCCGGGCAGACGCAACGATGCAGACAGAAAAAGGGATCTCACTGATGGAAATGATAATCGTGTTGTTTATTATGGCATTACCCGTAACTATGCTGGGTGTGTCATGGGAAAACTTCAGGGAAAAACGGTATCTGACAGAGACTGCCGCCCTGTTTCATCAGTATCTCAGCAGCCATAAACTGCGGGCAACATACCTGAATGAAACCAGACAAATTTCCATTTTTTTTGGTGATAACAGCGGTGCTTGTCATCAGGTTTCACCGGTTCTTTGTGACAGAGAAACCGACGGGTTTACGCCACTGGATGGCGTACGTATTGCTTCCGGTACAATCAATGCAGTGTTGTTCTGGGGAACCCGCCATACTGCATCCGCTGCCAGTTTTTTGCTGGAGAACGGGCAAGGGCAGATAAAGCTGATTATTTCCGCCCCCGGGCGTATCCGGTTATGCACTCCGGGGCAGTTGTCCGGTATCCCGGCGTGTTGATAATGACATTGTCATCAAGGGGCTCACTTTTGCTTGAAATGCTGGTCAGTATGGCCGTCAGCGCGATATTGCTGGTGACGATTACCCGTTTTTTTCCGGTTCTCTGTCAGGATGTAACGAATACATACCGGCAATATAAACTGGATAATATTATGCGTGAGACGTTGTTACGGCTGGAAAAAGATCTCCGGCGAACCGCTTTTTGCCGGGGAACCTGTCAGGGCAGACCATTACAGATAGCGGCAAAAAAAGGGGAACCGGCAAACAGTTGTATTATTGTTGCCTATGATCTCAACCATAACAGCCGCTGGGAACGCAACACACGAAAAACCGGTGAGCATTTCGGTTATCGCCTGAACAAAAATGCGCTGGAATGGACCCGTAATGCGCTGAGCTGCCAGGATTCAGGATGGGAAAAAGTGACAGATAACCGGCAGATTGTGGTGACACGTTTTTCCGTCACGCCGGTCAGCCTTCATCAGCAACGTGGCTTACAGTTATCGCTGACACTGGCCGGTAAAGAAAAACCGGTGCTGCAACGAACCGGAGAAAGCCTGATTGCAACACCCAATTATCATCCGTAACAGTGTGGATCAGCGTGAAAAAACAATGCAGGGCAGTGCGTTGATGATGATGATCATGCTTCTTTTGGGGGTTGCTCTGATGTTGTTATCCGTCCTGCATCGGTTTTATCAGACTGAGTGGCGCAACGGACAGGATGAAATCGCCTTTTATCAGGCAGATGCGGGAGCCGCGTCCGCACTGGCGTGGGGAATGACACTGCACTGGTCCCGGAGCTCTCTTGTCAGAGAGCCGTTATATTGCAGGACAGCGGCGGACCCGGCTCTGAAAAGTTGTCTCCGGCGGTTGAAGGGAAATCGTTTTTTATTACAGGGTAGTTCTTTTTCACCCTGGTTCAGACAAAATATATCTCATTATCAGCTTGTTACTGCAACGATGCAGGGTAATGAAATCACGCTGACAGCGCAGGCTCAGGGATGGAGTGATTTTTGTCCTCCGGATCTGAAACCCGGTTGTGCGGGGCACAGTGAGACAGGAGAAAGAGATGAATGAGCGGGGGATGTCGTTACCGGAAGTGCTTATTTGTACTTTTGTTTTTGCGGTATTGATGACCGGCTTATTGCGTTATCATCAGCTTCTGAACAGCGGAAAACACCGGCAGTATGATGATGTCAGAACAGTACGCCGGTTACATCAGTTGATGCGGTTTACCGCAGATCCCGGTACATTACAGCAGATGATGAACACAACGTTATCTTCCCGGTGGCAATGGGAAAACAGACAGGAAAACGTGGCACCGGGCTGTGTTTCCGTTACTATCCGTTTAGTCTCAGAACGTCAGTTAACCGCCAGCCGATGGCACTGCATGCAAGGGCAGAAAAATGTTTACGATTTATCACTCCAATGATTTGGATCTGCTGAAAGATGTTATCTGCCATATTATTGATACTGATAAGATTGCGGATCCATTCCGCCCGGAAACGGTTCTCGTGCAAAGTCCGGGAATGTCGCAGTGGTTACAGATTGCGCTGGCGGAAAAACTGGGTATTGCGGCAAATATTGATTTCCCGCTGCCCGCAACCTTTATCTGGGATATGTTTACCCGCGTATTGCCGGGTATTCCGAAAGAGAGTGCCTTCAGTAAAGGTGCAATGACATGGAAACTGATGTCTCTGTTACCGCAGCGCCTTGAGAACCCTGACTTTACCCCGCTGCGCCACTATCTTGATGATGATAACGATAAACGCAAACTTCATCAGCTTTCAGGTCGTATTGCGGACTTATTTGACCAATATCTTGTTTACCGTCCGGACTGGCTGACCGCATGGGAAGGCGACACGCTGGTTGACGGACTGAGTCACAACCAGGCCTGGCAAAAATCGCTGTGGCAGGATTTACAGACACTGACGCGTGCGCTGGATCAACCGCAATGGCATCGCGCGAATCTTTATCAGCGTTTTATTGATGTGCTGAATCAGGGGGATCCGCACATCATGGCAAATTTACCTCCCCGGCTGTTTATCTGTGGTATTTCTGCATTACCGCCTGTTTATTTACAGGCGCTGCGCGCACTCGGGCAGCATACCCATATTCATCTGATGTTTACCAATCCCTGCCAATATTACTGGGGCGATATTCAGAACCCGGCATTACTGCGCCGGATGCTGGCACGTAAGCCGCAAAGCTATTGGGATAAAAAGGCGGTCAGCTGGTTTAAATCTGACGACGATGCACCCTCACTTTTTAATTTTGAGGCAGATGGAGAGCAAAATATCGGTAATCCGCTGCTGGCGTCCTGGGGGCGTTTAGGGCGGGACAATCTCTGGTTCCTGGAAGAGATTGACGATGCTCATGTTATTAAAGCGTTTGTTGACCACACGCCGGATACACTACTGACCAGTATTCAGCAGGATATTCTTGATTTGGCTGACTACAGCCGGGTCGGTAAGACAAAAGAAGAGTTTTCCGTGAGTAAAGACCGGCGGATCCTTGCAGCTGACGACCGCTCCCTGAGCTTCCATTCCTGTCACAGCCCTCAGCGGGAAGTTGAGATTTTACAGGATTACTTACTGAATTTACTGGAAAATAACCCGCTTCTTACCCCCCGTGATATTATTGTGATGGTAGCGGATATTGACAGCTATTCTCCGTACATTCAGGCGGTATTTGGTCATGGTAATGACAACCGTTACCTGCCGTTTGCTATTTCTGACCGCAAAGCCCGTCAGGCGCATCCTGTTTTACAAGCGGTATTAACCCTGCTGGAGCTGCCGCAGAGCCGGTTCACCTCAGAACATGTCCTCAGTCTGCTGGAAGTGCCTGCGATTGCACAACAGTTCGGTCTGGATGAAAGCGACCTGCCGTTGTTACGCCGCTGGGTCAGTGGTTCGGGCGTTCGCTGGGGGCTGGATGATGACAACATCGAATCGTTTTCATTGCCGGTTTTTGGTCAGAATACCTGGAAATTCGGGCTGGAGCGTATGTTGCTGGGGTATGCTATGGCGCAGCAGGAGGGCACCTGGCGCGGGATCCTTCCGTATGATGATGCATCCGGTATTGCCGCCGGGAGAGTCGGTCAGCTTGCGGCATTTATCGATACTCTGAGCCGGTGGCAGGATATTCTGAGTGAAACCCGTACCCCGGTACAGTGGCGTGAAACCGGTACTGAGCTGCTTTCTGCTTTCTTTGCGGTAGCACCTGATACCGAGCCGGTGCTCAGCATGGTGCTGCAACAGTGGCAGCAGGTGCTGGAGCAGGCAATAAAAGCCTGTTATGACGATGACGTGCCGCTTTCTCTGATCCGTGACGAACTTTCTCTGCGGCTGGATGATGAAAAAATCAGTCAGCGTTTTTTATCGGGTGCGATTAATTTTTGTACACTGATGCCGATGCGCTCGATCCCGTTTAAGGTTGTTTGTCTGCTCGGAATGAATGACGGTGTGTATCCGCGCAATATCCCGCCTCTGGGGTTTGATTTGATGGCAGAGCAGGCGCGTCGCGGCGACCGTAAGCGCCGTGATGATGACCGCTATCTTTTCCTTGAGGCATTAGGTTCTGCAAAAGAGCATTTATATATCAGTTATATCGGGCGTTCTATCCGCGATAACGAGGAGCGCAATCCGTCAGTCTTAGTCAGTGAATTACTGGAATATATCGGGTTAAATTTTTGCCTGGAAAAAGACCGTCCGGCAGATTTGGATATCAGCCGGAAAGCTGTTGGAAACCACCTGACAGTCTGCCATTCACGTGTTCCCTTTGCGGCGGAAAATTACCGGGAAGGCACTGAATTTCAGAGCTTTGCGCCTCAGTGGCTGCCGGCGGCGCTGGGACAGGGCCGGGCGCAGGGGCCGTTTAATGTGCCGGTTCCGGATGAATCGGTGAAGGATATTACACTGGATCAGCTTTTACGGTTTTACCGCCACCCGATCCGCGCCTTTTTTCAGCAGCGTCTGAAAGTCCATTTTGATATTGAAGATGTCGCACTGCCGGAAGAAGAGCCGTTCAGCGTTGATAACTTACAGCGCTACGGGTTTAACACACAGTTGCTTGACGCGCTGGTGGACGGTGAGTCAGAAGAACAGGTGTTTACCACCCTGAAAGCCGCCGGATCGTTACCCGCCGGGGCATTTGCACAGGTTTACTGGGAAGATCAGTTACAGGAAATGGATGTGCTGGCGGAAAAAATCCGCATGGCACGGGCAGAATCAGAGAGTGAGTTGTTCTGCTATGGTGTGGGGCCTTATACATTAACCGGGCAATTAACCGGTGTTCAGAATGACGGATTACTGCGCTGGCGGGCCGCCGCGCTGACTGCGGTTGACGGGTTGCGCCTGTGGATTGAGCACCTGGTTTACAGCCTGAGTGACCGGCAGCAATTCAGCAGGGCATTCGGACGTAATGATACCGCATGGATTTTTGAACCGCTCACAGCGGCACAGGCACAACAGTATCTGCAACCATTACTGGATGTGTTTGTTCAGGGTCTCAATGAACCACTGCCGGTTTTCATTAAGAGTGGCTGGGCATGGCTGAGCACACTGGCAGATGAAAAAAGTGGTGAACTCTCTGATGATGAAGCACTCCAACATAAAGCTTCATCGCTGTTGCTGCAGACATTGCAGGGTGGTTTTCAGTTTAATGGTGAAGCTGAGGATGACTATGTGGTTCGTGCATTCCGTCATTTTGATACAGCGCTCCTCGATACCGTTAAGCAGCTTTCGCAACAATTATTTTTGCCGATGTTTCATCATCAGAAAAACAGGGAGAACCAGGCTGATGCCTAAACAACTAGTGCAGTTTATCTTTACACTGCTTTTCTTTTTTACCGGCGCGAACGCACTTGCACAGAATGCATGGCAGGTTTTACCGGATGAAATAGAGAAAAGTGAGAATGATCCGCGTCAGTATCAGGCAATTACCCTGAAAAATGACATGACCGTTCTGCTGATTTCAGACAGTGCCGCGCGTAAATCTGCGGCAGCAATCAGCCTGGCGATAGGCAGCATGGATGAGCCGCAGAGCCAGGCAGGACTGGCGCATTATCTGGAGCACATGGTACTGATGGGATCAAAACGTTTCCCTGAACCCGGAAACTTCAGTGATTATCTTGCCAAACATGGCGGAAGCCATAACGCCAGTACAGGGTCGAATTACACTGACTTTTATTTTGAAGTTGAAAACAGCGCACTGAAAGGTGCCACTGAGCGCCTGGCTGATGCGCTGGCTGAGCCGCTGCTTGATCCGGTGAATGCAGATAAAGAGCGGAATGCGGTTAATGCGGAGCTGACAATGGCACGCTCCCGCGACGGGCACCGTATGTATCAGGTGCGGGCTGAAACCTGGAACCCGGCACACCCGATCTCCCGTTTTTCCGGTGGTAATCTGGATACACTGAAAGATAAACCGGGCAGTATCCTGCATGAGGAATTGCTCAAATTCTACAATACATACTATTCGTCAAACCTGATGAAAGGTGTGCTGTACGGACCGGAATCCACGGAAGAGCTGGCTGTTCTTGCGAACAATACATTCGGGACAATCCCGAACCGTAAAGCGGCCATTCCGCAGATTACGGTGCCGCTTATCACCGCAGCCGAGCAACAGAAAATTATTCACTATGTTCCGGCCCAGCCTCAGAAATCCCTGGATTTTGAATTTGTCATTGACAACAACAGCAAAGATTTCCGTAAACAAACAGACACTTATATTGCTTACCTGCTGGGAAACCGCAGTGAAGGAACACTGGCAAACTGGCTGATATCAAAAGGTCTTGCAGAGAATATCAGTGCATCTGCCTCTTCAGATCTGGCGCGGAATCAGGGCATTTTTATTATCTCTGTGGCGCTGACAGATGAAGGCATGTTAAAGCGTGATGAAATCACCGCTGCCGTGTTTTCTTATCTGAATCTGATTAAAGAAAAAGGGATCAGTAAAGCCTATTTCGATGAGATAGCCCGGGTCAACGGACTGGCATTCCGTTACAACTCCATTGTCCGTGATATGGGCTATGTTGAGTCTCTGGCGAATACCATGATGGATTATCCGGTCAGTAATATCCTGAATGTCGGCTACCTTGCGGATGACTGGGATCCGGCTGCGATTAAAGCACGGTTCAGTGATTTAACCCCGGAAAAAGCCCGTATCTGGTATACCAGCCCGGATGAACCAAGCAATAAAAAAGCCTATTTTGTGGATGCACCGTATCAGGTGGATAATGTCACCGCCGCACAACTCGATAAATGGCGTAAGTCTGAACCTGATTTTCATTTCTCTCTGCCGGCACTGAACCCGTTCATTCCGGATAACTTTGATTTGATCAAAAAAGAGAAACAGGAAAAACCGGTACAACTGACAGACACAGCAAAATTACGTCTGTTTTATATGCCGAGCCAGTATTTCGCTGACGAACCGAAAGCGATTATTGCACTGGAACTGCGCAACAAAAATACCAGCAGAACCGCGAAAGATTTTGTCACCAGTTCTGTGCTCAGCTATATCAGTGAACTGAAACTGAACCAGCTTCGTTATCAGGCCGGTGTGGCGGGAATGGGGATTAACATCAGTGATGATGATGGTCTGAATATCAGCGCAGATGGTTATTCTCAGCACTTACCTGAGCTTCTGACAACCGCAATCGGGCAGTATCAGACCTTTACGCCGACGGCTGCTGAACTGGTTCAGGCGAAATCCTGGTATCGTGAGCAGGTTGCTGTCTCAAATAACGGCAAAGCGTATGAAATGGCAATGCGCCCGTTCAGCCGCCTGAAATATGTCCCGTATTTTGAGGAAAAAGATCGTCTCGCAGCACTTGAAACCATTACAGAAAAAGATGTGACTGACTTCCGTGATCGGTTGATCCGTGAAGGTGCGTTACAGATGTTTATTTTTGGTAATGTGACGGCACCTCAGGCAGAACAGATCGCTGCAAAAGCACAGGTACAGCTTGGCTCGCAGGGAACTCAATGGTGGGTGGGTGATTACTACGTTATCGATAAAACCCTGAAACCGAATTTTGATGAGAAAGCGAACAGCACAGATAATGCACTGGCAAATATCTTTATTCCGACAGGGTATTCGCGCACTGAAGGAGCGGCATTCTCTTCTGTATTATCAAAAATTCTGCACCCGTGGTTCTATGATCAACTGCGGACACAGGAACAACTGGGTTATGCCCTGTTTGCCTTTAACCCAGGTTTTGGTCGCCAGTGGGGGATCGGTTTCCTGTTACAGAGCAATGAAAAAAATCCGACATATCTGGCACAGCGTTTTAATGATTTTTATGTGAAAACGGAAAAACGGTTACAGGCACTGGACAATGCGGAGTTTGATAAATACCGCAGTGCTCTGCTGACTGAACTGACCCAGCCACCGGAAACCTTTGCCGAAGAAGCATCCCGTTATTCATTTGATTTCAAAAATAACTATTTTGATTTTAATACCCGCGCACAGACCATCGACGCGGTGAAAAAAATGACAAAACAGGATGTGGTGACATTCTATGAGAAAGCGGTTATGTCGAAAAACGGACTGGCGCTTTATTCTCAGGTAACAGGAACCAGCGGTAAAGCGGATGATTATGCGAAGCCGGAAGGCTGGACAACCTATCCTACAGTGACAGAGTTTCAGTCACTGCTACCTGTGAAAGAGGAAATCAGGTAAGTCTATGGCGGCTGAATCTTTAAACCCGGTCACAATACCGCTGCGGGGGCAGCGGTTAATTGAAGCGTCTGCGGGTACGGGAAAAACCTACACTATTGCCAGACTCTATCTGCGTTTGTTGCTGGGGCTGGGGGAAGGCGCATTCAGCCGTCCGTTGTCAGCGGAAGAGATCCTGGTGGTGACGTTCACTGAAGCGGCAACCAATGAGTTGCGCGGGCGTATCCGTGAGAATATTCACGCGCTACGCATTGCCTGTCTGCGTGATGAACAGGATCCGGGTCATGCATTTGCTCCCCTGCTTGCACTTATCACGGACAAGCAAATGGCGGCTCAGCGACTGTTACTTGCCGAGCGCCAGATGGATGAAGCCGCCATTTTTACCATTCACGGATTCTGTCAGCGGATGCTGACACATAATGCATTTGAGTCCGGCGTATTATTTGAGCAAACACTGATTCAGGATGAACATCCTATCCGCAGACAGGCGTGCGCGGACTTCTGGCGGCGTCATTGTTATCCGCTGCCGGTTGAGCTGGCAAGGGCCGTTACTCAGCTCTGGTCAGGTCCGGATGCACTGTTGCGGGATATCTACCCCTGGTTGCAGGGAGAAGAGCCGCGGATCACCGATGCCCCGGAGTCAGATGAAACATTACTTTCCCGCCATCAGAAAATCATTACCGCCATTGATGAGGTAAAGCAGCAATGGCGGGACAGTGATGTTGATTTTGTCAGTCTGATTCAGGATTCAGATCTGAACAAAAGCAGTTACCGCGCCAATCTGGTGCCGGGATGGATTGCCGGTATCAATGCATGGGCAGAAGAGCGGGTAACCACTCATTATGCCTTGCCTAAGAATCTTGAGCGTTTCAGTCAGGCCGTTTTGTGTGAGAAAACCAAAAAAGGCGGTACATCACCGTCTCACCCGGTTTTTTCTGCCATAGAAATCCTGGCAGAGCAGGCACTGACACTGGAGGATGTACTTTTTACCCGCGCGGTGTATGAAATCCGTCAGACAATTTCGCAGGAAAAACAGATACACGGTGAAATGGGGTTTGATGATCTGCTGACCCGGCTTGATGAGGCATTACGTCGTGAAAATGGTGCATTGCTGGCGCAAACGCTGCGAAAACGTTTTCCTGTCGCCATGATTGATGAATTCCAGGATACCGACCCACAGCAGTACCGGATCTTCCGGACAATTTATCAGGACGATGCCGCGCGCTGTGATGACGGTACGCAAACAGAACCCCACGGGCTGTTGTTTATCGGGGATCCGAAACAGGCTATTTATGCGTTTCGTGGCGCTGATATTTTTACCTATATCAAAGCCCGGCAGGATGTCAGTGCGCATTACACGCTGGGAACAAATTACCGCTCGGCAAAAACGATGGTGGACGGGGTAAATAAACTGTTTTTACAGGCAGATGAACCCTTCTGTTTTAAACAGATCCCGTTTCAGCCGGTGCTACCCGCTCCCGGAAGCGATAAATCAGCATTTGTCATTGACGGAAAAATACAACCGGCAATGCAATTCTGGTGGCAGGGGGCCGAGGGTGTCAGCAGTGGTGACTATGAGAGAACAATGGCCGGTGTGTGTGCCGGTCAAATCCGTGACTGGTTACAGCAGGGGCAGAGCGGTACTGCATTACTCGGGCGTGGTGATAAGCAGCGCCCCGTAAGTGCCGCCGATATCACGGTTCTTGTGCGCAGCCGCCGGGAAGCACAACTGATAAAAGATGCACTGAACCAACTGGCGATCCCGTCAGTCTTTCTCTCAAACCGGGACAGTGTTTTTGATACACCGGAAGCGCGTGAATTGCTGTGGCTGTTACAGGCGGTGCTCAGCCCTGAAAAAGAACGTTTGCTGAGAAGTGCGCTGGCATCGGGATTATTCGGTCTTAATGCTCCTGACATGGATGAGCTGAATCACGATGAAACCGCATGGGATGCGCTGGTGGATGAATTTGCCGGTTATGGGCAAGTCTGGCAGCAGCAGGGTGTTCTGCCGATGTTGCGCACGGTATTCAGCCGGCGGAAGGTTGCTGAAAATCTGCTCGCCGGTCAGGAGGGGGAGCGACGGCTGACCGATATTATGCATATCGGTGAATTGCTTCAGGAAACCTCACAGACGCTGGAAAATGAACACGCACTGGTGCGCTGGCTGGCGCAACAGGTATTGCGCCCGGATGCACAATCCGAAAGTCAGCAAATGCGCCTGGAAAGCGACCAGAATCTGGTGCAAATCTGTACTATTCATAAATCCAAAGGGCTGGAATATTCACTGGTCTGGCTGCCGTTTATCTGTAATTTTCAGGCCGGCGGGCAGCGCCTTTATCATGATGAAACCACGTTTGAGCCATGTCTGACCCTTTCACCTGATGAAACCCAACTCGCGCTGGCAGATAAAGAGCGCCTGGCGGAAGACCTGCGCCTGCTTTATGTTGCGGTTACGCGGGCAATTTACCATTGCAGCCTGGGTGTCGCGCCCATTATAAAAGGCAACCGCAAGAAAGCAGGTAACACCGATTTACACCTCTGCGGGCTGGGATATCTGATACAAAATGGTCAGGCGTGTGACAGTGAAACCCTGTTCGGGCGGCTGACAGCGTTTTGTCAGGATGATGACTCACTGGCACTGACTCCGGTGCAGGGGCTGACGCTCACGCCATGGGTGCCGCAAGCCCGCGAGCCGGTATCTCTGGCGGTGAAAGCCTTCACCCGGCACATTCGCGGACAGTGGCGGGTAACCAGCTACAGTGGTCTGAGTTACGGCGCCGCATCCGGCGGTAATGTGTATACGCAGGACCGGCAGGAAGAGATGATGGCGATGATCCGCGCACTCAGCCCGGACATGGATACAGAAACAGTTGGTGAGATACAGGCGCAAGCCGGGTCTGAACTGACGGCCTATACGTTTCCACGTGGCGCGCAGGCAGGTACATTTCTTCACAGTCTGTTTGAAGCACTTGAATTTGATAGTGAGCCCTCACTTGAGTGGCTGAATGATCAGTTATTATCGTTTGGTTTTTCCGCACACTGGGCGCCATTCCTGCAATCCTGGCTTACTAAGCTGCTGAATACCCCGCTTTGTGGGGGAGGACCGGCGCTGAAACAGATTCCGGCACAACTGAAGCAGGATGAAATGCAATTTTTCCTGCCGATTGAAAGTGAACTGACCGCGCAGGCGCTGGATGCACTGATGCGAGCCTTTGACCCACTGTCAGAGAGGGCGCGTCCGTTGGATTTCACAACGGTGACCGGAATGCTGAAAGGTTTTATTGACCTGGTATTTTGTCATGACGGTAAATATTACATAGCGGACTATAAATCAAACTATCTCGGTGACAGTGCGGCAGACTACCAACAGGCGGCGCTGGCGGACGCAATGATTGAGCACCGCTATGATTTGCAGTATCAGCTTTACACCCTGGCATTACACCGCTATTTACGCCACAGATTGCCGGATTATAACTATGATGTGCATTTCGGCGGGGTCTATTATTTATTTTTGCGCGGAATGACACCGGAGCAAGCCGGGCAGGGAATTTATTTTTACCGGCCGGAACAGGCGTTCACCGAACAACTGGATGAGATGTTTAAAGGGGAGACAAGTAAATGAATGCTCACTTACAAACATTGTGTACTGAGCAGATCCTGCGCCCTTTAGATTGTCAGTTCGCTGCAATGCTGGCAACGGATGATGCACCACTGTTGCAATTAGTTTTTGCACTGCTCAGCGCACAGACCGGTGCGGGGCATGTCTGCCTGCCGTTATCCCGCATCGCGCCGCTGATGGAACAGGGCGGGCGGCACGCCGAACTATTACAGTCTGTCTGGCGGGCTCTGGGTGAGCCGTCAGTTGCACAGATCAGCTCCACGCTCAGCGTATCTGATGCGGTTAGTGATGGCTCACTTCCCGCACCTGTCGTGTTATCCGGCACTAATTTGTATCTGCACCGTATGTGGCAGTATGAATGTCAGGTTGCCGCGTATTTTTCACAACCACAACCGGCTACGCAGGACCCGGAAAGTATCCGCCCGTTGCTGGATGCGCTGTTTGGTTTATCAGTGCCGGAAACTGACTGGCAAAAAGTGGCGGCAGCGGTGGCGGTCAGCAGCCGGACTGCTGTTATCTCCGGCGGACCCGGAACCGGGAAAACCACAACTGTTGCCCGTATCCTGGCGGCACTGGTGCAATCGGCACCCCGTCAGTTGCTGATTGAACTGGCTGCCCCGACCGGTAAGGCGGCGGCCCGCCTGACTGAATCACTGGGTTCGGCGATTGAACAACTGACTCTGACAGATGAGCAGCGCACGATGATACCGAAGCAGGCAAAAACCCTGCACCGTTTGCTCGGCGCACAGCCGGACAGCCGTCAGATGCGCCATCATCATAAAAATCCGTTGCCGCTGGATATTCTGATTGTTGATGAAGCCTCCATGGTGGATTTACCGATGATGGCCGCGCTTATCGATGCATTGCCGCCGCAGGCAAGGCTGATTCTGCTGGGTGATAAAGACCAACTGGCATCCGTTGAAGCGGGGGCGGTTCTGGGGGATATCTGTCGCTTTGCCAAAGAGGGATATACACCGGAAAGACGTTTGGTGCTGGAAGCGATGACAGGTTGTCTCCTGCCGGAAACGATACCGGCTCACCCTGTAAATGTGCAGGATCACCTCTGTCTGCTGCGTAAAAGTTTCCGTTTTGATGAAAACTCCGGGATTGGTCAGTTGGCAGCTGCCGTAAACCAGGGCGATGCCCGCGAAACTATGGCTATTCTGAACGGGCAGCGCTCTGATGTCCGCTACGTACCGCTGGAGGATGAAAACGGCTACCCGCAGGTATTGACCGATACGATGACCGCCTATCTGCCGTTTCTCTCTCTGGTGAAAAAACAGGCAGATCCGGCGGTTGTTCTGCATGCTTTTAATCAGTTCCGGCTATTGTGTGCTCTGCGGGAAGGGCCGTTCGGTGTGGAAGGTCTGAATGAGCGCATTGAACGGCTGTTGCATCAGCAGGGGCATATCCGGCGTCCTCTTATTCACCGGCTGCGTGGTTATCACGGAAAACCGGTGATGATCAACCGCAATGACAGCCCGCTCGGGCTGTTTAACGGCGATATCGGCATAATGCTGCGGGATGATAAAAACGAGCTTCGTGTGTATTTCCAGCTGCCGGACGGCACAATAAAAAGCATTCAGCCGAGCCGGTTACCGGCTCATGAAACGGCGTATGTGATGACTGTGCATAAATCCCAGGGATCTGAATTTGCACATACCGCGCTGGTATTGCCGGTACAAATATCACCGCTGGTCAGCCGTGAGTTGTTGTATACCGCACTGACGCGGGCAAAGCAGTTCCTGACTGTTTACAGCCGGGAAGAGTGCCTGCGCCGTGCGGTGAAAACGCCCACTCAGCGTTACAGCGGGCTGAGTGAAAGGTTGCGCTGAACAGCAATAACAGGCAGCCGGTTACTAAAAATCCAGAATAAGAATTTTTGAGCGCCGCTGATAGTTGTACATTGCTTGTTTCTTGACCGGCAGGTTTTCAATTTCTGCCGGTACAAACCCGCGCTCCTGAAACCAGTGAATACTGCGGGTAGTGAGAACAAACAGTTTTTCCAGCCCCGCCAGTTTTGCCTGTTGCGTTATCCGGTTGAGTAATTCTTCGCCCCGCGCAGAGCTACGGTAGTCAGGATGCACTGCCACACAGGCCATTTCACCGATTTTCTCTTCCGGATACGGATAGAGTGCGGCGCAGGCAATGGTGGTGTTATCCCGCTCAACAATCGTAAATTTATCGATTTCCATTTCCAGTTGTTCGCGTGAGCGGCGTACCAGAATGCCCTGCTGCTCCAGCGGACGGATAAGCTCCAGGATCCCGCCGATATCATTGATATTTGCTCTGCGGGTTTGTTCCGCACTTTCCATCACGACCTGGGTTCCGATCCCGTCACGGGAGAACAGTTCCTGGATGAGTGACCCGTCATCCTGATAACTCAGAAGATGGCTGCGTTTTACACCACGGCGGCAGGCTTTGATTGCCCCGCGCAGAAAACGGACCGTACCTGAATAGTAATCACCGCGACCTTCCATATCCTGCACATAGTGTTCGGCGTCATTCGGGTGCATTTCGGAGATAATTGCGCCATTGTCGGCAACCACACCTTGTGCGGAGCAAAAGCCAATCAGTTTTTCGGCTTTGAGCTTAACGGCAATTTGTGTGGCAATCTCTTCAGAGGTCAGGTTAAAACTTTCGCCGGTGACAGAAACAGCGACAGGGCCTATCAGTATAATGCCGCCGTTATTCAGTTGCCGGTTGATAGCATCTTCATCAATCCGCCGGATCCGCCCGCTGTGACAATAATCAACACCGTCATCAATGCCGAGCGGCTGGGCAATCACAAAATTACCGCTGACCACATTAATATGCGCGCCCTGCAGCGGCGTATTATTCAGACACATTGACAGGCGGGCGGTGATATCCAGCTGTAATTGCCCGGCAGCCTGTTTGACCAACTCAAGTGTCCGGGCATCTGTCACACGGGTATTTTTGTGATAAACCGGCTCGCACTGATGAGCCTGCAGATTTTTTTCAATTTGCGGACGGGCGCCATAAACGACAATCAGGCGGATACCTAAGCTGTGCAGCAGGCCGATATCATTTACAATGTTAGGAAAATTTTCATGCTCGATGGCTTCGCCGCCCAGCATAACCACAAATGTTTTGCCATGATGGGCATTGATATAAGGAACTGACTGACGGAAACCGTCTACCAGTTCGATACTACGTTCTTTCATAACACCCTCGCAAATGAATTTTTATTCGTAATTTATGTATTTTTATTCTTTTTGTGAGGGAATAGCAAGCCTAAATTTTGGGTGGCGGAAAAGAAGGAAGCTGAGTTTGCCTGAATTATCGCCATATAAGCTAAAAATCCATAATGACAGGGCGCAAATGATTAGATAAAGTGCCGTTTAAATTATTTAGAATAATATTATCCTTATTCATTCAAACTTCAGGTTTGTTGTCTGCATCTTGAATGACGTCGGGTATCATTCTGTTTTTTTAATTTCGTTGGTTTTCCGGATATACATTTCGGCAATATTGATGTGATTTACGCTATGGATATCTTTTCATGAGTCATTCTGAACACGATGCATCACGCCGTCTGTTGCTCAAAGGTACAGCGGCATTTTGTCTGCTGAGTATAAGCCCTTTCGGGTTTGCGGCTTCATCGCAAATTGTGGCTGTGCGTATCTGGCCGGCATCAAGCTATACCCGTGTGACTATTGAGTCCGATAGTCCGCTGAAATATAAACAATTTACCCTGCAAAACCCGGAACGTGTTGTTATCGATCTGAAAAACGTGCATCTCAACAGCGTGTTGAAAGGGTTGGATAAGCAGGTACAAAACCGGGATCCGCACCTGAAGCTGGTCCGTGTCGGACAAAATGATCCGCAGACCGTCCGCCTCGTGTTTGAAGTGAAGCAGGCAATGAGCCCGCAGGTGCTGGAACTGACGCCGGTTGCTGAATTCAAAAATCGCCTTGTACTTGATTTTTATCCGAAAAATGGCAGCAGAGAAGAAGATGATCCTCTGCTTGCATTGCTGGAAGATTACAACCGGGGTGACCTGGAAGAGAGTCTTCCGCGTGAAACGCCGAAACCGGGTAAAGCGGGGAAAGACAGACCGATTGTGATCATGATTGATCCGGGCCACGGCGGGGAAGACCCCGGGGCGATTGGTAAATACAAAACGCGGGAAAAAGATGTCGTACTGCAAATAGCACGCCGCCTGAAATCCCTTATTGACCGGGAACCGGGAATGCGTGCCTATATGACGCGCAATGAGGATGTGTTTATCCCGCTGTCAGTGCGTGTGGCAAAAGCGCGCAAGATGCGTGCGGATCTCTTTGTTTCTGTTCATGCTGATGCCTTTACCGACCGTTCAGCCAGAGGCTCGTCCGTTTTTGCACTATCGACACGCGGAGCAACCAGTAATACGGCAAAATTTCTGGCGCAAACCCAGAATGACGCCGACAAAATTGGTGGTGTAAGCAAAAGCGGTGATAAATATCTCGATCAAACCATGTTTGATATGGTGCAGAGCGCGAGTATTAAAGACAGCCTTAAATTTGGCTCAGAAGTTCTCAAGCGGATGAACTCAGTTAATAAACTGCATAAAAAAACAGTCGACCAGGCCGGGTTTGCGGTACTGAAAGCACCGGATATCCCGTCCATCCTGGTGGAAACTGCCTTTATCAGTAACATCGAAGAAGAGCGTTTACTGAAAACAGCAAAATTCCAGCAGGAGATGGCGAATTCGGTTTTCCAGGGTATCAAAGCCTATTTTGCGAATGGTGGCGCAGTCGCGCGCAGAGATTAAAAGTAGTGTGTCACAAGGATGTGGCACTGATTATACTCGTCATACTTCAGGATGCCCGGGTGTTGACCGCACTCAGCCCGCCGGGTCACATACTGATGTATGCTCCCCGGCAGTCGGAGCTTGTCGCCTACAGGCATCCCGAATTATTTAGAGTATAATAGGGAGGTAATAAATTGAAAATATGGATTTTTTAGTAAAGAGGAATTATTCAGGAAGTGTTTTTCAGGGGATTTTGACAGATAATGTCGGTATAAGATTGGTTGCGGGGGCCGGATTTGAACCGACGACCTTCGGGTTATGAGCCCGACGAGCTACCAGACTGCTCCATCCCGCGTCTGTGAGGCGCTTACTATACTCAGGAAATACGCTGTTGCAAGTTATTTCTTGATAAAAAGCTATCTCTTATCCTGTTTCGGATGATTATTCCCCGAATCGTTTGTTTTGAATACAATCAGCCTGATTATTGTTTATTAACGGCTCCGTAAATCGGTTGCATAATAAAAGTGATTTGCTATCGTTTGCACTTAAATTAAGTTAATTCACATTATTCATTATTCATTGGCGGATAAATATAAGTATGAACAAAACCGGCAGGTTTTTGTTGTGCGGCGTGATGTTCTCTCTGTTAGTCGGCTGTCAGTCGCATCCGACAGATAAAGGTCAGCAATATAAAGATGGTCGTCTGACGCAGAATTTACAGGAAGTGGCGGGTATTAATAGTCCCGGTAATCCGGTGAATGGTGCTGATTTCCTTAAACAGGTTGATGCGGTTAAAACAGCGTCACCGCGTTTGTACAATGCGAATAATGAAAACTTCCGCGCGGTCGAAAACTGGCTGCGCTCAGGTGCAGATCCCGCGCAGTTACGTCAGTTCAATCTCCACAGTTATCAGATGGAAGGAAAGGACAATTACGGCAACGTCCAGTTTACCGGTTACTACACCCCGGTTGTTCAGGCGCGCCATACCCGTCAGGGTGAATTTCAGTATCCTATTTATCGTATGCCGCCGAAAAAAGGCAGCCGCCTGCCGAGCCGTGCGCAAATCTATGCGGGCGCACTGAGTGACAATTATGTGCTGGCATACAGTAACTCGCTGATGGATAACTTCCTGATGGATGTGCAGGGCAGCGCTTACATTGATTTCGGTGATGGTTCTGAGCTGAACTTTTTTGCCTATGCCGGGAAGAACGGACACGGTTATACCAGTATCGGACGGGTACTGATTGAACGTGGCGAGGTTGAAAAGAAAGATATGTCGATGCTGGCTATCCGTCAGTGGGCAGACAATCACTCCCCGCAGGAAGTACAGGAACTGCTGGAGCAAAACGCGTCTTTTGTCTTTTTCTCACCAAAACAGTTTGCGCCGGTGAAAGGGGCGAGTGCCGTTCCTTTAATCGCAAAAGCCTCTGTGGCATCAGATAAAAGCCTGATCCCGCCGGGAACCACGCTGCTGGCAGAAATTCCGGTACTGGATAATCAGGGTAATTTTACCGGACGTTATGATATGCGCCTGATGGTTGCCCTGGATGTCGGCGGTGCCATTAAAGGACATCATTTCGATATCTATCATGGTATCGGGCATGATGCGGGGATGATGGCCGGATTTTATAACCATTACGGGCGCGTGTGGGTACTGAAGAAAGGTACCCCGCCAATCTTAAATCCGGTTCTGTAGTCTTTTTTCTGTCCGGTGTATACTTGCAAAGGTATGCACCGGGATTATTTCTCCGTTGTTTCTGTGACTTTTTCACCTCAGGTTCCCGATTATGCAAACCCTTTTATCTGATGCTTACCTGCAACGCTTCGCAGGTATTGGCCGCCTTTATGGTCAGCAGGCGCTTCATTTATTTGCCCGTTCTCATTTCTGTGTCATCGGCATCGGCGGTGTAGGATCCTGGGCGGCGGAAGCACTGGCTCGTACCGGGATCGGCGCGATCACACTGATTGATATGGATGATGTTTGCGTGACAAATATTAACCGGCAGATCCACGCGATGCAGGGAACAATCGGGCAGCCTAAGATTGAAGTGATGCGTGAGCGGATCCTCGCGATCAATCCTGAATGTCAGGTGCAGTGTGTGGATGATTTTGTGACGGCGGATAATGTACCGGAAATGATGCAGCCCGGGTTTGATTATGTGATTGATGCAATTGACAGTATTCGCCCGAAAGCTGCGCTGCTGGCGTATTGCCGCCGCAATAAAATTCCGCTGGTTACAACCGGCGGGGCGGGCGGACAGATTGATCCGACACAGATTCAGGTCGCTGATCTGGCGAAAACACTTCAGGATCCGCTGGCGGCAAAACTGCGTGAGCGCCTGAAATCAGAGCATGGCGTACTTAAAAACAGCAAAGGGCGGTTGGGGATTGAATGTGTTTTCTCAACAGAAGCATTGCGTTATCCGCAGGCAGACGGCAGTGCAGTCTGTGGCATGAAAAATACGGCAGAAGGCAGCATGCGGATGGATTGTGCGGCAGGCTTTGGTGCCGCCACTGTTGTGACGGCCTCATTCGGGTTTGTTGCGGTATCTCACGCCCTGAAAAAACTGATGGCAAAAGCCGCGCGGGCTGCGGCTGAATAAAGTGCCGGTCAGTCGCTGAATTTTTGTGCAATAATATGCGCGGCATTAATTAGTGCCGCAATACCATTGCGGCGTGACTGACTGAGTTGGTCACTCAGTTTGTATTGTTCAAAAACAGCCGGAAGATCAAGCGATAACAGTGTCGCGGGCGTCAATCCTTCAATCTCTGTCAGCAGAACCGCCAGCAGTCCTTTGACAATCCGCCCGTCACTGTCACCCCAAAAATGCAGTGTGCCGTCATTATTCAGTGCGCCATCCAGCCAGACACGGTTTTCACAGCCTTTAATTTCGCTATCCCCGGTCCTGTTTTCCGGCGGCAGTGCCGGTAACTGACGGGAAAGCATCACCAACTGACGATACTTTTCTTCCCATGAATGGCTGGCGGCAAATGTTTCTGCGAGTTGTTCACGGCGAATATCATGACCAAACGGATGTACCGGAAATGCATGTATCATCTGTGTCTCTTTTGTCATCAGTGGGTTATTCAGCCAGGATATCGAGTGCAAACCGGATTGCCTGTAGTAACTTATCTATATCATTCGATTGATTATATGGCATAAATGAAACACGCAGGCAGCCGTCTGTATTCAGCGCCTGACAAAGCGGTTGTGCGCAATGTTGTCCATGGCGCAGCGCAATGCCTTTCTCCGCCAGTAGTGTGGCGATATCACTGTGATGAATATTATCAAAATTGAATGCCAGCAGCGGGCTGCCGGGCGCGCGATAGCTGCGAAAGCCGGGCAGTGCGGCGAGTTGTTGTTCTGCACTGTCACATAAGGCAATGGTATGATGGTGCGCAGCACGAAGATCACAGGTTTCAAGCCAGCGGAGTGTTGCACCGAAAGCGATAACGCCCGCCACATTTGGCGTGCCGGCTTCAAACCGTGCGGGAACCGGGGCCGGGGTGAAACTGAAAAAATCGGTGTCCGTCAGCATTTTTCCGCCGCCCTGCCAGGGTTGCATGGCATCAAGCAGCTCACCACGTCCGTACAGTACGCCCAGCCCGTTCGGGC
The DNA here is from genome assembly GCF_001676055.1 of Morganella psychrotolerans. Lineage (GTDB taxonomy): Bacteria > Pseudomonadota > Gammaproteobacteria > Enterobacterales > Enterobacteriaceae > Morganella > Morganella psychrotolerans_B. Next base: position 167,823 of record NZ_LZEX01000044.1, read on the forward strand.
CGTATATCTTGTGTGCTGAGAAGGCGTAAAAATCGATATCACTTTGCGTGACATCGCAAGGGTGATGAACAACACCTTGTGCGCCGTCGACAACAATCAGCGCGCCATACTGGTGTGCCAGCCGGGCGGTACGGTCAATATCCGGCTGAAAACCGGTGACATTTGACATCTGAGTGACCGCCACTACGCGGGTCTGCGGCGTAAGCAGTGTTTGCAGCTGAGCATAGCAGAGCGTGCGGTCTTCGGTCAGCGGCCACTTTACCAGTGTTGCACCGGTTTGCTGCGCCAGGATTATCCACGGGATCAGATTAGAGTGGTGTTCCAGTTCGCTGACAATGATTTCATCACCCGGTTGCAGGCGCGGGCGGAAATAGCCCTGTGTGACCAGATTGATGGATTCCGTGGTGCCTTTTGTCCAGATACAGTGGCGGGCATCATCTGCATTAATCAGCCGGCAGACGGCATCACGCGCCTGTTCAAACTGCTCCGTTGCTGTCTGCGCCTGCTGATGGTGGCTGCGGTGAACCGTTGCACCACTGTTATGCTGATAATAGTGGTGCGTTGCCTGCGACATTGCGTCAGGTTTCAGCGCGGTGGCGGCACTGTCGAGAAAAACGGTGTCACTGGCTATGCCGGGAAAGCAGGTGCGGAATGTGTCGGGAGAGAAGGTTTTCATCGGTTTAATTAATCAGGGTCTGAGATAAACAGAGCTTATGCAAAATGTGCGGTGTCCGGTACATCTGCGGCGTAAATCAGCCGGCGACCGGCCTGAGTGCGTCAGGTAGCACCGTCAGCGACAGTTTACTATAATCAAGATTGCGCTGTCTTTCCAGATTTCCGGCAGATTTCAGACTGAGTTTTGCGGAAGAAGAACAAAAAAAAAGCACCGCAATCGGCGGTGCATACAAAAAATCACTATGGACAGACAGGGTAAATGTACAGGAAGTGAAAAAAACAGTAGCTTAAGCTACTATGTCCGGAATTTCCGGACAACTTGCAAACACAACATCACAACCACATAGCCAAAAGTTTTGCAGTATCGCTACTGCCCGACTTTTCGTTCCGGCTCAGGAAGTGGGCATACTATAGGTATTTACTGGTGTATCATCAAGGGACAAATTATAATGCTTCGGATTAAAAAAACTAATCCTATTCTATACCCGACACCATGAATTTGAATGAATAAGGGTATAAACCATGTTACCGGTATCCGGTCCTGATAAATAAGCCTGAAAATGTCCAAACGATTGCCTCCGCTTAATGCTTTGCGTGTTTTTGATGCTGCCGCCCGTCATTTAAGTTTTACTAAGGCGGCAGAAGAGTTATTTGTCACACAAGCCGCTGTGAGTCATCAGATGAAAAGTCTGGAAGATTTCCTCGGGCTGAAGTTATTTCGCCGCCGGAATCGTTCGTTGTTGCTGACGGAAGAGGGGCAGAGTTATTATCTCGACATCAAAGAGATTTTTTCCTCTATTAATGATGCAACCCGCAAGCTACTGGCGCGCAGCGCAAAAGGGGCGCTGACGGTCAGTTTGTCGCCGAGTTTTGCTATTCAGTGGCTGGTTCCGCGTTTATCCGGTTTTCACCAGGCGTATCCCGGCATTGATGTCCGGATCCAGGCGGTGGACAGGGAAGAGGATAAACTGGCTGATGATGTGGATGTGGCTATTTTTTACGGGCGGGGTAACTGGCCGGGCCTGCGGACAGACCGGCTGTATGCGGAATATCTGATACCGGTGTGCGCGCCGTCACTGATGACCGGTGAACGACCACTGAAAATGCTGACTGATTTATCGTATCATACGCTTTTGCATGATTCGTCCCGCCGCGACTGGCAGGCGTATATCCGCCAGGCGGATCTGCAACAGCAGGTAAACGTGCAGCATGGCCCGATATTCAGCCACAGCGCAATGGTTATTCAGGCCGCGGTACACGGACAAGGTGTGGCGCTGGTCAATAATGTGATGGCTAAGAATGAACTGGATGGGGGCAGACTGGTGTGCCCGTTTAAAGATATCTTAGTCAGCAAAAATGCGTTTTATCTGGTGTGCCAGGACAGTCAGGCAGATTCCGGAAAAATCGCGGCGTTCCGTCAGTGGATTATGGCACAGGCGGCGAGCGAGCAGGAAAAATTAGGATGGATGACAAGTGAGCAGGATTGACCTGATCATCACAAAAGGTAATGGCAAATGAATAGTCGGTTGATGTTAATTTTTGCCGGTTTCAGCGGCTTTTTTTATGTTGCATTTGGCGCGATAGGCTCCCATCTCTTAACGCCTCTGCTGGCAAAGCACCAGATGGACTGGATTAATTTAGGTCTGCAATACCAAATCTCCCACACGCTTGCAATGATGGGGCTTGCCGCATTGCTGATGCGAAAAGTGGTATTGTGGTTTTACTGGAGTGGATTATTTTTCGGGATCGGTATTTTACTGTTCAGCGGCAGCCTGTATTGTATGGCGCTTTTGCAGATGAAATACTTTGCCTACTTCACGCCGGTTGGCGGGGTAAGTTTCCTGTTAGGTTGGGTTTGTGTATTAATCGGCGCAGTGCGTCTAAGGAAAGTGGCTTCCGGCCATGAATAAAATTGCATTATATTGCCGTCCGGGCTTTGAAAAAGAGTGTGCAGCCGAGATCACGGATAAAGCCGGACGTCTTGAAATTTTCGGATTCCCGCGTGTTAAAGAGAACAGCGGGTATGTCATTTTTGAATGTTATCAGCCGGATGATGCTGATCGCATTGCAAAAGAGATCCCGTTTAAAGAATTGATTTTTGCCCGCCAGATGATTGTGGTGGGTGAATTACTCAAGCATTTACCGGAAAACGATCGCATTACACCGATTATCGGAATGCTGACCGGAATTGTGGATCGCGCCGGTGAGCTGCGTGTTGAAGTGCCTGATAATGACGAAGCGAAAGAGCTGATGAAGTTCTGCCGTAAGTTTACTGTTCCGCTGCGTTCAGCACTGCGTCAGGAAAAATTACTGCTGGCAAAAGAGAACCGTGGTCGTCCGGTTATTCACATTTTCTTTATTGCACCGGGTTGTTGCTATGCGGGTTATTCATATTCGAATAATAACTCTTCATTCTATATGGGTATTCCGCGCCTGAAGTTCCCTTCCGATGCACCGAGCCGTTCCACACTGAAGCTGGAAGAGGCTTTCCACATGTTTATTCCTTACGAAGAGTGGGAAGAGCGTCTGGAAGGCGGAATGCATGCGGTGGATCTGGGCGCTTGCCCGGGCGGCTGGACCTATCAGCTGGTCAAACACAGCATGCGCGTGCAGGCTGTGGATAACGGCACCATGGCAGAAAGCCTGATGAATACCGGACAGGTGCGCCATCTTCGCGAGGACGGCTTTAAGTTTGAACCGTCGTCGAAAAATATCACCTGGCTGGTGTGTGATATGGTTGAAAAACCGGCAAAAGTTGCAGCGTTGATGACAACCTGGATGGCGAACGGCTGGTGTCGTGAGTCTATTTTCAACTTAAAACTGCCGATGAAAAAGCGCTATGAAGAAGTGTCACATATCCTGGAAAAAATGGCTGCAGAGCTGAAAGCTCAGGATATCAATGTCCTTATTCATGCCAAGCAGCTATATCATGACCGTGAAGAGATAACGGTTCACGTCCAGCGCGTCTGGGGTGCATACAACCCGGATCGGGTCTTCTGATTATACCCTTATTCATTCAAACTGCAGGTGCGTTGGCTGCATCCTGAATGACGTTGGGTATATCCTGACTGATTACTTCGCGATATAAATAATCCCGGCTGATATTGCCGGGATTATTTTTTGTATTATTTCACTTTTGGCATGACCGAATTATTTAAGATATAGCTAATGCTCTTTCCCTTAGTGCAATAGCTGGTGCAATCTAAGCTGGTTTAAATTTCCCTGCAATTCAAGATCCCGCTTCAGAGTGGCAATATCGCGGCAGCAGTAAGCGATATCTTTTCCGTCGATAATTTTTTTACGCCACTTTTCCGGTACGTGCTCTGTATTGTTATAGAGGGTATCCAAATCCGCAAAGGTGCTGAGCAGTGTAGCTGCGGTTTTGGGACCGATCCCCGCAATTCCCGGTATTTTACTGCTGCTGATACCGCTTAATCCCCAAAAATCAGGCAGTTGTTGTGATGTGACACCAAATTCTGCAGCGATAAACGGCATATCAAGCCAGCGTTTCTGGAAATAATCGCGGATCTGAATGTGCGGAGAAAGCAACTGACAGTAACCTTTGTCTGTGGAGACAATGGTTGCCTGATGTCCCGCCTGACCGACTTTGTGTGCCAGTGTTGCCGCCAGGTCATCGGCTTCATCGCCCTCAGAGTGCCATGCATTGATGCCGTGGCGGGCAAACATCTCCCGTAGCAGTGGTAACTCCTGCCTGACAATATCCGGCATTTCGCTGCGTCCGGCCTTATAACCGGGCAACAACTGATGCCGCCAGCTGTGGCTGCGGTCATCTTCATCAAAGACAGCGACAGCATGTGTGGGCTGTGCATGCCCCAGAATCTGCATCAGCGCCTGTTCACAGATAATCAGACCGGACTGGCTTTGTACCGCGTAGATCCGGCGGATCAGATTCATTGCATCGATAATCAGTAAATGGATCATAATCGCTTTATATATAAAATTTCCCCGCCGGAGGCGGGGAAGTCAGTTCAGAGAAAGGTAATCATCAGCGGACGATTTCGTAGCACGGCTCGTAGGCGGAGCTGCCCGGCAGCTTCATCCGGTGCTGGTCAACGAATCCGCGCAGCATGACATCCATGCGCTGCATAATGCTTTCTTCGCCATGGATTTTAAATGGTCCGTGTTGTGCAATTGCCTGTAGGCCATTTTCTTTTACGTTACCGGCGACAATACCGGAGAAGGCACGGCGCAGATCAGCCGCCAGTTTTTCCGGTGCCTGGTTACGGTAAAGGTTCAGCGCCGCCATGTTTTCATGGGTCGGGTCAAACGGATGCTGTAAATCATCGGCAATTTTAATTGACCAGTTGAAGCTGTATGCATCGCCGGTACTGCGGCGGTTATCTTTCACCATCGGCATAGCGTGCTTCATGACACGGGCAACTTCAACCGGATCGTCAATAATAATCTGATAGTGGCGTGTTGCATCCTCGCCCAGAGTATTGATCACGAAATCATTGAGGACACGGAAGTAGTCTGCACTCTCTTTTGGCCCGGTTAAGACCAGCGGCAATACCTGCTCTTTATTATCCGGATGCATCAGTATTCCCAACAGATAAAGCAGCTCTTCCGCTGTACCGACGCCGCCCGGGAAGATAATTATCCCGTGTGCGAGACGGACAAAGCTCTCAAGGCGCTTTTCGATATCCGGCATGATGATCAGTTCATTGACCAGCGGATTAGGCGGCTCAGCGGCGATAATCGACGGTTCTGTCAGCCCGATAAACCGGCTGTTTTTGTAGCCTTGTTGTGCGTGACCGACAGCCGCACCTTTCATCGGTGCTTCCATGGCACCCGGTCCGCAGCCGGTACAGATATTCAGTTCGCGCAGTCCCAGTTCGTTACCGACTTTGCGCCCGTACAGGTATTCTGTTTCATTGATGGAGTGACCGCCCCAGCAGACAATCATATTCGGATCTTCATCAATATGCAGGGCACGGGCATTGCGCAGAATAAAGAAGATCAGGTTGGTCAGATGCGCACCATCATCCAGATTCAGACCACGGCAGCGCTGGGCGTCCGTAATTTGTGTCTGCACAAACAGAATGTCGCGCAATACAGCGAACAGATTTGCCTGGAGTGAGCGGATAATTTTACCGTCAACAAAGGCATTTTGCGGCGGATTGACCAGTTCGAGTTTTACACCACGCTCACGGCGCAGCACATTGATATCAAAATCCTGAAATTTAGACAGCAACGCGTGACTGTTGTCTGTCTGGCTGCCGGAGTTCAGTACCGCCAGCGAGCAATTGCGGTAAAGGCGGTACAGGTGGCTGCTCGCGGTTCGTTTTAAAACATCAACTTCGAACTGAGAGAGCAGGTCCATCGAACCTAGCGGGCTGATATGTGTGATCAAGTAAAACTCCTTGTTATCCCGTGGATAAAATATGTTCACTCTGCACGTTCCGTACTGTCGGCCTTACTGGCGGGCCAGACGGGCTGCGGATGGTGTAAAGTCCGTATTTGTACGCCACGGATTGATATCCAGCCCGCCGCGCCGTGTGTAACGGGCGTAGACGGTCAGGGTTGCCGGGCGGCAGTGTGTATTGATATCAGTAAAAATACGCTCAACACACTGTTCATGAAATTCGTTATGGTTGCGGAATGACACCAGATAGCGCAGTAGTTTGGCGCGATCGATCCGTGGACCACGGTATTGGATTGAGACCGATCCCCAATCCGGCTGCTGTGTGATCAGGCAGTTTGATTTTAACAGGTGGCTGACTAACGTTTCTTCAACGAAATCGTCGTTGTCATTGACCGCGTCAATAAGATACTCACTGCTAAACTGATAATCCGCAATAGTAATATCCTGATAATCAAGACATTCACCGGTAAAATCAACGATTTTTTGTTCAGCGAACTGTTCCGGGCGCAGAAGTTTAACGGTTACCTCACCCTGTGCGCAGGCACTCAAATCCTGCTCCAGTGTTTTTCGTACATCATCAGCAGAGGCAAAAACAGTCTGATTAAAGCTGTTGAGATAGAGCTTAAAGCTTTTTGATTCAATCAGATTCAGCCCGCCGGCATCGAGTGAGACATAACCCAGCGCGATACAGGGAACCCCGTTGGGTTGCAGCCAGGAGAGCTCATACAGCGTCCAGAGATCCGCACCACGGAAAGGCAGGTTATCTGCATGCAGATGCAGTGCATCCCGGTTCAGGCTGCGCGGTACACCCTGCAATAATGCGGGATTGTAGTGCTGCTCGTAGCCGGTTTTTTTGCCCAGCGTCAGAGACGCTAACTCAGCTTTTCCTTCATACAGAGACATATATAGCCTTTTAACATCAGATGACAAAATTGTACGCCTGTCGCCAATATAGCCTGTCATACGTTACTATAGCGATATGGCACACTTATTTTTATCAGGTTTTGCGAAATGACCCGAACGGTTTCTCAGGCGTTACATCAGTTTACCCGACATTATGTCGGTTTATGTCAGGAAAAAACAGGCTTAGCGCCGGTCAGTCATGAACTTTACAGCATTCCGTCACCGTGTATTATTCGTACAGGTGATGAGTGTGTGTACTGGATGCCGGCAGCATTTACGGCTGATCCACATTTACAACCGGTTGAAAATGCGCTGGGAATTGAAGTGCATCCGGATGTGGCTGAATATTACACACAGCAGTTCGCGGGGGATATGCAGGCGAACTTTGAGGGGCTGCCGCTCAGTCTGGTACAGGTCTGGAGTGAAGACGATTTTATCCGTCTTCAGGAAAACCTGATAGGTCACCTGGTGACACAGCGGCGTCTCAAACTTCCGCCGACCCTGTTTATTGCCACCCTTGAGTCAGAGTTTGACATCATTTCAGTCTGTAATCTGAGCGGGGAAGTTCTCCTGGAAACATTCGGCACTAAAAAGCGCCGGGTACTTGCTGCGGATATTGCGACATTTCTTTCTCTGCTGACTGTTGAATTTACAGCATAACGATAACTGACATCCGTGTGGGATTCTGTCGCTTTATCCTGCTGCCTCTGTCCGGAAATCATGACAGTTTGTTAAAAATAATCAGACAATTCATCAGGTTATTTTTTGTTACACGTTGATGCGACAAATAGTTACCTGTGCTTGTGTTGTTTGTACCTGCGGGTTCCTGCATCCTGTCTGTGTTCATAAGGAAATGGACGAAAATAAACGGACGTATTTTCTTCAGGGACAGGATGTTATTTCATTAAAAATGAGGGGGGATTTTCCCCCCTCTTTTTTATTGCCTTTTTTGTACCCGGATCGCGGGAATTGATTTTTACTTAATTGACACCAATGTTACGCTATACCCAATATTATTCAGGATGCAGGCAGCAAGCTCCGCCTTCCTGAGATGAACTTATTGTGCGGGTGAACAGGTTTCAGTTATGACAAAACATCAGCAGATTGTTGATATTCTTACCGGTATTGAAGAAGAAATGCGCGCAGTTGATCTGTGGCAGGGACAGCCGCCTGCGGCAGATGCGTTTGAAAGCAAACTGCCGTTTGCCGTCGATACCATGAATGCCCACGAATGGTTACAGTGGATCCTTATTCCGCGCCTGTATGCTGTGATTGAGCAGGGTTCAGCATTACCGTCCGCCTTTCAGATAACCCCGTATTTTGAAGAGCATTACCGCAATGATGCAGAATCGGCACGCTATCTGGCATTATTAAATCATCTGCGGACATTGGACGGGCTTTTCGCGTGAGTCAGTTATTAGAAATTTGCTATCAGGATGAATATCTTATTGCAATCAATAAGCCTGCCGGATGGTTAGTCCACCGCAGCTGGCTTGACCGCCATGAGACGGTTTTTGTGATGCAGACATTGCGCGACCAGATTGGTCAGCATGTTTTTCCTGTCCATCGCCTGGATCGCCCGACATCGGGTGTGCTGCTGATGGCGCTCTCTTCTGATGTGGCAAGGCTGCTGTCTCAGCAGCTTGAGCGCCACGAGATGCAGAAAACGTATCATGCCATTGTGCGTGGCTGGATAGAAGAAACCGCCACCCTGGATTATGCGCTGACAGAAGAGCTGGATAAAATCGCGGATAAATTTGCCACGGAAAAACCGGCACAACCGGCGGTGACTCACTACCGACCGCTGGCGCGGATTGAATGCCCGGTTGCTGTCGGGCGTTATCCGACCTCCCGCTATACCCTGATGGAGCTGAAACCGGAAACCGGACGAAAACATCAGCTGCGCCGACATATGACTCATTTGCGCCACCCGATTATCGGCGACAGCGCTCACGGCGACCTGCGGCAAAACCGGGGGTTCACTGAGCATTTCGGCAGCCGCAGACTGATGTTGCACGCCTCTGAGCTGTCTCTGATGCATCCGGTTACCGGTGTACCATTAGTGTTCCGCGCCCCCTTTGATGAGCAATGGCAGCAGGTTGCGGCACAGTTTGGCTGGACGTTACCCTGAACATCGTAAAAATGATTTTTCTGATTAAATCTGACTGAAAAGGACAAATGATGGCGCGTATCGGTATTTTTGTCGGCACAGTGTATGGCAATTCGCTGGCTGTGGGTGAAGAAGCACAGGCTGTCCTGACGGACGCCGGTCATGATGTGACATTATTTGATGAACCGGAACTTGCACAGTGGAAAGCCTATCTGACGGATGTGGCGCTGGTGATTACCTCCACGACCGGGCAGGGTGATTTACCGGATAATATCCGCGCGCTGTTTGCCGGGCTGCGCGATGACGTTGGTTATCAGCCATCCCTGCGTTACGGCATTATCGCGCTGGGCGACAGCAGTTATGATAACTTTGCCGGTGGTGGTCAGCAGTTTGATGAACTATTGCAAGAGCAACAGGCGCAGCGCATTGGTGAGATGCTGGTGATTGACGGCGCAGACGTTGCCGTGCCTGAAGAGTATGCACTGGCGTGGATAACACAGTGGGCCGCGCTGATTAAGTAACTAAAAACCTCGCCGTTATAAGCCTGACACGGCACAACGGCGCAGTATACCTTTATCATTCAGACGCAGGTGCGTTGGCAGGCCTGCATCCTGAATGATAAAGGGTATTGGCTGAGGATTATTTGCGGGTCAGTTTTTCAAGATCGCTTTCAATCTCAGCGATTTTGTTTGACACAACATGCTCCAGATGGCGCAGATCGTCGAGGATCTTGCGTTTAAGATCAACTTCCGGCAGCGCACTTTCATCCTGTATGCAAATTTTATCCAGCTCTTCAATAACATAACGAAGGTTGCTGTTGATTTCGTTGACTTCTTTAAAGCCCTGCGCGTCCTGAATCGTTTTGCGCTGGCGCGGGTATTTAAACTTCACGCTTTTGGCAAAAAACTCACCTTTATCTTTGCGAAAATAGATTTTCAGAATGTCATTGTTCGCTTCCTGACGAAGGGTATAGCGATCAATATCTTCAGGATGCGTAATTCCCAGACTTTTTAAATTGTCATACATGTGCGCCACCTATTTAGAGTATATTCTGTTCTGTTTTCACCGGATGCGGCGAAAGATAAACTGCACGGATAATAAAATAGCGGAGTTATTATCCGCTATTTCTGAGATTAGTCTATGGTGCGTAACAATTCATTAATCCCGACTTTTCCCCGGGTTTTTTCATCCACTTTTTTGACGATGACCGCACAATAGAGGCTGTAGCTGCCATCTTTTGACGGCAGATTGCCGGAGACAACCACTGAGCCTGCCGGTACGCGTCCGTAGTGAATTTCACCGGTTTCACGATCGTAAATTTTGGTGCTCTGTCCGATGAAAACCCCCATCGAAATGACCGAGCCGGTTTCCACTATCACGCCTTCAACCACTTCTGAACGTGCGCCGACAAAGCAGTTATCTTCAATAATGGTCGGATTCGCCTGCAACGGCTCTAACACGCCGCCGATACCGACTCCGCCGGAGAGATGCACATTTTTCCCGATCTGTGCACATGAGCCGACAGTCGCCCAGGTATCAACCATTGTGCCTTCATCCACATAAGCGCCGATATTGACATAAGACGGCATCAGCACTGTGTTGCGGGCAATATAAGCACCACGGCGGGCTGCGGCCGGCGGCACGACACGAAAGCCTTCGCGCTCAAAACGAGCCTGGTCGTATCCGGCGAATTTCATCGGGACTTTATCGAAATAGCGGGACTCCGAGCCATCCATGACCTGATTATCACTGATACGGAAAGAGAGCAGCACTGCTTTTTTCAGCCACTGATGGGTTACCCAGGTATCGCCGATTTTTTCTGCGACCCGCAGTTTCCCGCAATCCAGTAACTCAATCACCTGATTGACTGCTTCGCGCAGTGCAGGCGTGGTGGTTGCCGGTGTGATGGCGGCGCGGTCTTCAAAGGCGGATTCAATAATGGCCTGTAATTGCTGCATTGACGTCATGTTCCTTTTATCGGGTGATTTGACAAATTTACTCTGTTTTATCCTTTGAATTGAGGGCTTTTGTCAACCTTTTAGCCAGTTCTTCCTGAATGTTTTTATTCAGCGCTTTATTATCCTTATCCGTCAGAATGAAGATATCCTCTACTTTTTCGCCGGTTGTGGTGATCCGCGCACCATGCAACTGTAAAGCGAGCCCGGCAAAAATTTGTCCGACCTGCGCCAGCAATCCGGGCTTGTCTAAGGCATACAATTCCATATAACTGCGCAATCCCCGTTTGTTGTGGATAAATCGGATACGGGTCGGTACATCGAAATGACGCAGCTTTGCCGGTGCGGTGCGGGTGCGGTGATTGGGGATAAAATCGGTGGTCACCGCGGCGGCAAGCGCGTGACGGATGCATTCGTGGCGGTCGGCGGCAAGCTGTTTACCGTCCGGCTCCAGTACCACAAAGGAGTCCATTGCCATGTTGTCCCGGTTAGTAAAAATCTGCGCATTCTGGACACTCAGATTGCGGCGATCCAATTCACTGACCACTGAGGCAAACAGTGAAGGCCGGTCGTGGCACCAGATAAAAATTTCACTGCCGCCATGGCTGCGCTGGTTGCTGATAAGGATCAGCGGCGAGTCTGTATCGTGGCTTATCAGGGCTTTTGCGTGCCAGGCAAGTTGTTCAGGGGTATGGCGCAGAAAATAATCTGCGTGGCAGCGCGACCAGAGCAACTGAAGGCGCTGTTCATCCGTACCGTACTGGCGCAGCAGTGCCAGGGCGCGATCGCGGTGATGGCGGATACGCTGGCGCAGATTGGGTTTGTTATGCACTCCGCGCAGCAACTGGTTTTCCGTACTGATAAACAGCTCCTGAAGCAGACTGCGCCGCCAGCTGTTCCACAGCGAGGCATTGGTCGCCCAGATATCCGCCACTGTCAGACAAATAAGATAGCGCAGGCGATCAACTGTCCGGACTTCGTCGGCAAAGGTGCGGATCACTTCCGGATCCTGAATATCGCGGCGCTGTGCAGTGACTGACATCAGAAGGTGTTGTTCAACCAGCCAGCTGACCAGATCGGTATCTTCTTCACTCAGCGAGTGGTATTCACAGAACTGACGGGCATCGGCTGCGCCAACGACAGCATGATCACCCTGTCTGCCCTTGGCGATATCATGGAACAGGGCGGCAAGGCGCAGCAGCTCCGGCTGTGCAAGCGCCGGATAAACATCCACACAAACAGGATGGTTTACCCGCTCTGATTCCCGCTTGAATGTGTCTATTTTTCCCAGCACGCGGAGCGTGTGTTCATCGACCGTATAGGCATGGAATAAATCGAACTGCATTTGTCCGACAATATTACTCCACAGCGGCATGTAGGCGCTCAGTACGCCGTGGCGGTGCATCGGGACAAACGCCGCACTTACCCCGCGCGGATGGCGGAGAATAGCAATAAACAGCTCCCGCGCCTGCGGGTATTCCATCAGCGGGCGGGTGAGGTGGCGGCGGGCATGACGCAACTGACGCAATGTCGCGGAATCAATCCCGGTAATACGCTCATCGCAGGCCATCAAATAAAACATCCGCATTATTGCAGCGGGGTCGTGGCTGAATGTGTCACTGTCAACTAAGCCGATCCGGTGTCCGTATAACTGAAATTCGTTATCGAGCGGGCAGGGGGCGTCGTGATGACCTGAGTGTAAAATCGCTTCATCAAACAGCTGCAACAGCATCTCATTGAGCTCAGATACACGGCGGGTAACGCGATAATAAGCTTTCATCATCCGTTCAACGGGCTGATTGCGTTCCCCGTCATAACCAAGCTGCTCTGCCACACTCAGCTGGCGGTCAAACAGCAGGCGGTTGTCGTAACGGGTCAGAGACAGATGCAGGGCGAAACGGATCCGCCAGAGTGTATCCAGGCACTCATTCAGCTCTTCCCGCTCAGCATTGGTCAGAAAACCGGAACCGGCCATTTCAGTGAGCGACGTTGCGCCAAAATGGCGGCGGGCGACCCAGAGCAGTGTGTGGATATCCCGCAGGCCGCCGGGACTGCTTTTGATATCCGGCTCCAGGTTATAACTGGTGCTGTGATAGCGGGCATGGCGCGCGTTTTGCTCTTCCAGTTTGGCGGCAAAAAAACGCGGCGACGGCCAGAAATCATCATTGAATACACGTTTTTGCAGTTGCAGAAACAGTGGCAGTGAGCCGCAGATAAGGCGTGATTCAATCAGATTGGTCGCGATAGTCAGGTCATTGAGCCCCTCACGGATGCACTCGTCAAGGTCACGCACACTGTGCCCGACGACCAGTTTCAGATCCCACAACAGCGCGATAAACTCACCGATTTTCGGTGTGAGTGCCTCCGGCAGCGGTGCTTCACTGAGCAGCAGAATATCCACATCGGATAACGGATGCAGCTCCCGTCGCCCGTAACCGCCGACAGCAATCAGTGAAAATCCGGCAATATCCTCAAACCCGGCAAACTGCCACAGGCGGATAAGCAACTGATCAATATAATCACTGCGGGTCAGCAGCAGGGAATGCACCGGTTGTCCTTCGCGGAACGCTTCTGACTGCCAGCGGTGGTAGTGTTCAAGGTGTTCCCGCAAGACAGGAAGCTGCAAATCATCATCAGTAAATGACAGCGGCGAGGCGGGCTTGAGGGCAGGTGCCGCAGACCGGGCAATATCCATGAGAGATCCTTTTCGGGGATGCGGTTTTTAATAAGATTACTGTGTCAGCGGGTAAATAACCAGCGTTCAGGGGCGATTATCGTCAGGGAACGGAGCGGGTAAGAGGACGGGGGGATCCGGGGCTGTTATCCCGTCCGGCGACAGCACCGGACGGAACAGCAGAGACACTTATTGCACGATAAGAATACGCGAAAGTGCGCCTTCTTCATCGTTGCGCAGCGTCATTATCTCACAGCCGTCGTCGGTAACGACCAGGGTGTGTTCATACTGCGCGGACAGACCGTGATCTTTGGTTTTCACCGTCCAGCCATCTTTCATTGTCCGGATGCGGTAATCGCCGGTGTTAACCATCGGCTCGATAGTAAATGCCATGCCTTTTTTCAGCACCACGCCGCCATCATCACCGTCATAGTGCAGAACCTGCGGCTCTTCGTGGAAACCTTCGCCGATCCCGTGCCCGCAGTAATCACGGACAACCGAGTAATCATGGCTTTCCACAAATTTCTGGATGGCCGCACCCAGGGTACGCAGGCGAATTCCGGGTCTGACCATACGCAGAGCGAGGTAGAGACTCTCCTGCGTGACTTTGCACAAACGTTCAGCCTGAATTGACGGCGTTCCCGCAATAAACATTGCAGAGGTATCACCATGAAAACCGTCTTTTATTACGGTCACATCGATATTAACAATATCACCGTTTTTTAAGATTTTGTCATTGTCCGGGATCCCGTGACAGACCACATCATTTACAGAGATACAGACTGATTTCGGGAAGCCGTGATAGCCGAGACAGGCAGAAATCGCGTCCTGTTTAACGGTAATATGCTCGTGGCAGAGTCTGTCCAGCTCACCGGTGCTGACGCCCGGCACAACATGCGGTTTGATCATTTCGAGAACTTCGGCCGCGAGACGACCGGCGACACGCATTTTCCGGATGTCGTCTTCTGTTTTAATTGTGATTGCCATAATTGTAGGTATCCGAACCGGGATTATCCCGTCACTTAGGAAAATGAGAATTTAGTCGGCGGTATGTTAACAGCCGGAGAAAAGGATGCCAATCATTGTGCGCCGATCATGCCAATCATTGAGTAATGCGCTGTCGTTTCTCAGGTGAAAAATGAAGAAAAAGTGGTATCGCCGGGGTATTTATGGTATAAAGCGCGCCGGTATTCCGTGTATTTTTGCCCGGAAGCCGGACTTTTAATAACTCAACTGTGTATAACACACACGGATCGGCACATGCGCCGGGGTGCTCCGAAGCGTTCAGCTGACAGGGAGTCGGTAGCATGGGATCCGTGGAGGCATAACCCCAACTAACTATTTACAGAGGTTTAAAATGGCAACTGTTTCCATGCGCGATATGCTCCAGGCGGGCGTTCACTTCGGTCACCAGACTCGTTACTGGAACCCGAAAATGAAACCATTCATCTTTGGTGCCCGTAACAAAGTGCATATCATCAACCTGGAAAAAACTGTTCCTATGTTCAACCACGCGCTGGCTGAACTGAACAAAATCGCTTCACGTAAAGGCAAAATTCTGTTTGTCGGTACTAAGCGTGCTGCTGTGGAAGCAATTCAGGAATCAGCAATCAGCTGTGACCAGTTCTTTGTTAACCATCGCTGGTTAGGCGGTATGCTGACTAACTGGAAAACAGTACGTCAGTCAATCAAACGCCTGAAAGATTTAGAAGCACAGTCTCAGGACGGTACTTTTGAAAAACTGACCAAGAAAGAAGCGCTGATGCGTACCCGTGAACTTGGTAAGTTAGAAAACAGCCTGGGTGGTATCAAAGACATGGGCGGTTTACCTGACGCTCTGTTTGTTATCGATGCAGAGCACGAGCACATTGCAATCAAAGAAGCAAACAACCTGGGTATCCCGGTATTTGCTATCGTTGATACTAACTCTGATCCTGACGGTGTTGATTTCATCGTTCCGGGTAACGACGATGCAATCCGTGCAATCAAGCTGTACCTGGGCGCAGTAGCGACAACTGTCCGCGAAGGCCGTTCACAGGATTTGGTTGTTCAGGCTGAAGAAACAGTTACTGAATAATAGAGTTCCGCTCTCAGAGCGCTCTTGTTAACCAGGTATTGCTGCAAATGGTTAGGGAGCCTTCATGGCTCCCTATACGCATCTGATATACGAACAAACTCCCCGCAGAAACAGTTTCTGCGAGCTCATCAAGGAAATAAACACATGTCTGGAATTACCGCTGCATTGGTAAAAGAACTGCGTGAGCGTACAGCCGCAGGTATGATGGAATGTAAAAAAGCACTGGTTGAAGCAAACGGTGATATCGAATTAGCTATCGATAACATGCGTAAATCCGGCCAGGCAAAAGCAGCGAAAAAAGCAGGCCGCGTTGCTGCTGAAGGTATCATCTTATCTGCGGTCAGCGCAGATGCAAAATTTGGCGCACTGATTGAAGTTAACTGCGAAACAGACTTCGTTGCCAAAGATGCCGGTTTCATTGCGTTTGCTCAGGATATCCTGACTTCGTTATGGCTGAAAAAACGACTGATGTCGAACAAATCGCTGCAAAATTTGAAGAACAGCGTGTAACACTGGTTACTAAAATCGGTGAAAACATTAGTTTCCGTCGCGTAGCTGTTTTAGAAAGCGACATGGTCGGTACTTATATGCACGGCGCACGTATTGGTGTTCTGGTTGCAGGTACTAACGCCAATGAAGAGCTGCTCAAGCACATTGCAATGCACGTTGCTGCAAGCAAACCAGAATACGTGAAACCGGGTGATGTTCCTGCTGATGTTGTTGCTCACGAGAAACAAATTCAGCTGGATATCGCTATGCAATCCGGTAAACCACAAGAAATCGCAGAGAAAATGGTTCTCGGCCGTATGAATAAATTCACCGGCGAAATCTCTCTGACCGGTCAGCCGTTCGTCATGGACCCAAGCAAATCTGTTGGTGACCTGTTAAAAGAAAACGGCGCTGACGTGACTGCATTTATCCGCTTTGAAGTGGGTGAAGGTATCGAGAAAGCTGAAGCAGACTTCGCAGCTGAAGTCGCGGCAATGAGCGGTAAATAATCATTGCATCAGAGCCGCCGGAAGGCGGTTCTGTTTTATCTGTATTAGTATCGGTATAAAAATAGTATCGGTATAAAAAATAGTACCTCTGTTTATTATCCGGCAATCGTCCGGGTATCTCTGGCAATAAATCATCTGTTTAGGACAGAACACCATGGCTACCAATGCAAAACCTGTATATCAACGTATTCTGCTGAAGCTCAGTGGCGAAGCTTTACAAGGGAATGAAGGTTTCGGGATTGATGCGGCTGTACTTGACCGTATGGCACAGGAAATCAAGGAACTGGTTGAGCTGCAAATTCAGGTCGGTGTCGTTATTGGCGGGGGCAATCTGTTTCGTGGCGCAGGACTGGCCGAGGCCGGTATGAACCGCGTCGTCGGTGACCACATGGGGATGCTGGCGACCGTTATGAACGGGCTGGCAATGCGTGACGCGCTTCACCGTGCTTATGTTAACGTGCGACTGATGTCCGCTATCCCGCTGAACGGTGTTTGTGACAATTACAGCTGGGCTGAAGCAATCAGCCTCTTACGTCACGGCCGTGTGGTTATTTTTTCAGCCGGAACAGGCAACCCATTCTTTACTACGGA
The DNA here is from genome assembly GCF_001676055.1 of Morganella psychrotolerans. Lineage (GTDB taxonomy): Bacteria > Pseudomonadota > Gammaproteobacteria > Enterobacterales > Enterobacteriaceae > Morganella > Morganella psychrotolerans_B. The sequence continues at coordinate 185,192 of NZ_LZEX01000044.1, forward strand.
TTCTGCGGCCTGTCTGCGCGGAATCGAAATTGAAGCCGATGTTGTGCTGAAAGCCACGAAAGTGGACGGCGTTTACTCGGCGGATCCGGCGAAAGATCCGGATGCCGTACTGTACGAAAAACTCAACTATCAGGATGTGCTGGAGCGCGAACTGAAGGTGATGGATTTAGCGGCCTTTACGCTGGCCCGTGATCACAACCTGCCAATCCGTGTTTTCAACATGAACAAACCCGGTGCATTACGTCGTGTTGTGATGGGTGAGAAAGAAGGTACCTTGATTGCGCGTGACTAAACGCCGGGACACCGGCGGCATTTGACGGTATCATTTATATATAGATTCGCCAAACTTATAACGCGGGCTGCGCGACCAGTGCAGTCTGAAAAATTACCCGTTTCCAAGGACTCATAACGTGATTAATGACATCCAGAAAGACGCGCAGGAACGCATGGACAAATGCGTTGAGTCGCTGAGAACTCAAATTAGTAAAATCCGTACCGGCCGCGCATCTCCGAGCCTGCTTGACGGTATTATTGTTGAATATTACGGCACACCGACACCATTGCGTCAGTTAGCTAACGTCGTTGTTGAAGATTCACGCACATTAGCGCTGACTGTATTTGACCGTTCACTGTCTCCTGCTGTTGAGAAAGCGATTATGGCATCAGATCTCGGTCTGAACCCGTCTTCTGCCGGTACCGTTATCCGTGTTCCGCTTCCTGCACTGACTGAAGAGCGCCGTAAAGACCTGATCAAAGTGGTCCGTAATGAGGCAGAACAGGGTCGTATTGCTGTGCGTAACGTCCGCCGTGATGCAAACGACAAAGTCAAAGCGTTACTGAAAGACAAAGAAATCAGTGAAGATGAAGATCGTCGTTCACAGGATGACATTCAGAAAATGACTGATATGTTCATCAAAAAAAATCGATGAATCACTGGCAGCAAAAGAAAAAGAGCTGATGGATTTCTAATCCTGACATGATCTTTAAGAGAACATACATAGAAATAGTGCCTGACGGCACTATTTTTTTACCTATTAGTCAGAGAAATGACTACTCACTGTCTGTTCACCAAAGTGCTATACTTTCGCGATTCGAAATAACGATATACCCGATATCATTCAGGATGCGTTCAACGAACCTGCGGTTTGAATGAGATAATGAGATAAGGGTATAAAGCAACATTGAGTAATTTATCCATGAAAGGTTTGGCAATCCTCGGCTCTACGGGGTCTATCGGCAAAAGCACACTCTCCCTTGTTCGTCAGCATCCTGATCTGTTCCGTGCCGTTGTTCTGGCAGCCGGAAAAAACGTCCGGATTATGTTTGAACAGTGTCTGGAATTTAAACCCCGTTACGCGGTGTTATCTGACGAAGTGGCTGCCGGTGAATTACGGATACAGCTGAAACTTCATGGCAGTACAACTGAAGTGCTGAGCGGAAGCCATGCGATTTGCGAGCTTGTTCAACTGGATGAGATAGACCAGGTGATGGCGGCGATAACCGGTGTGGCGGGCTTGTTACCGACATTAGCCGCGATCCGTGCGGATAAACGCATTCTGTTAGCAAATAAAGAAGCACTTATTACCAGCGGACGCCTCTTTTTTGCTGCAATGAGTGCCAGCCGTGCTGAGTTATTTCCCATCGACAGCGAACACAATGCTATTTTTCAGTCTCTGCCGACGAGCGTTCAGCTATCGCTGGGTCATGCAGATTTACAGGCTGCGGGCATTGATTCCATTATTCTGACGGGCTCAGGCGGACCTTTCCGTGAAACGGCGCTTGCTGATTTGGTCAATATGACACCGGATCAGGCCTGCGCGCATCCTAACTGGTCGATGGGACGTAAAATCTCCGTTGATTCCGCGACTATGATGAATAAAGGTCTTGAATACATTGAGGCACGTTATTTCTTCAATGCCTCTCCCGCGCAGATGGAAGTGATTATTCACCCGCAGTCCGTTATCCATTCCATGGTGCGCTATACTGACGGCAGTATTATCGCGCAATTGGGCACCCCGGATATGCGCACGCCGATCAGTTACTCGATGAGTTACCCTTCACGCATGACTGCCGGTGCACAACGACTGGATTTTACCCGCATGGGCGGGCTGACATTTGAAACGCCTGATTATGAGCGCTATCCCTGCCTGAAACTGGCTATTGAGGCCTGTGATGACGGACAGGCGGCGACAACGGCGATGAATGCGGCTAATGAAGAAACCGTTCAGGCATTTTTGCAAAACAGAATCCGCTTCACAGATATTGCACAGATAAACCGGATGGTGGTAGAAAATCATCGGTTTACGGAACCTCAGTCGATTGACGATGTCCTTATTATTGATAAGGACGCCCGTGAAATGACCCGGAAATCAATCAGAAATATCGCGAAGTAATTAATTTATATTAACGGGTTGCGTTTGTGGGTGAATAACGCAAGTGGTATAGTTCAGCGTTACGATTTCTATAAATTTGAATTTTAATGACCGGTTAATAACCGTATGACGTCATCATTGACTGACAGATATCCGCACCGTGATCTTACACGGTGTTTTTGTGTCAGACGCCATGCATTAGCCGATATCTCAAAGGATTAACTTGCGTGACAGTATCCAGTGAAAATGCCTCAGATAAGCCGGGACCACAGCATGTCGCCATTATTATGGACGGCAATGGCCGCTGGGCAAAAAAACGCGGAAAATTGCGTATTTCAGGTCACCGCGCCGGGATCAAATCAGTCCGCAGCTCTGTCAGTTTTGCAATCAAAAATCAGATAAAATCGCTGACACTTTATGCTTTCAGCAGTGAAAACTGGAACCGTCCCGAACAGGAAGTCCATTCACTGATGGAATTGTTTGTCTTTGCACTGGATAATGAAGTCAAAAGTCTGCATAAACACAATGTCAGACTGTCCGTTATTGGTGATGTCAGCCGCTTCAGCCCGCGATTGCAGGAACGGATCCGCCGCGGTCAGGTTCTGACTGCCGGTAATACCGGATTGCAGCTTAATATTGCCGCCAACTATGGCGGACGCTGGGATATTACCAACAGTATGAAGCAGGTTATCGCAGAAGTTCAGCGCGGTGAACTGGCTCTTGACGATGTCAGTGAACTGGACATCAACCGTTATATTTCTCTCCATGAACAGCCTGCTATCGATTTGGTTATCCGGACCGGTGGCGAGCATCGTATCAGTAACTTCCTGCTTTGGCAGGTGGCGTACGCGGAGTTTTATTTTACTGAGGTTCTGTGGCCGGATTTTAACGAAACAGCGTTTGGTAATGCTGTGACGGCCTTTACTCAGCGTGAGCGTCGCTTCGGCGGAACCACGCCGGACGAACATTCTGAGCAAACACCGGGAGGATACGTTGCTTAAATACCGTCTTATTACTGCCATTATTTTAATTCCGCTGGTCATTCTGGCGCTGTTTATGTTACCTCCGGCAGCCTTTGGTTTTGTCGTGATTGCCGTGTGTGGTCTGGGTGGCTGGGAATGGGCGCAATTCGCCGGTTTATTTGGCGCGGGGCAACGGATTGTAACCGGGCTCGTGTTTGCAGCAGGTCTGGCTGCGTGGCAGCTGACACTGGATATGAATTATCTGACTGCGGATGTTGCCGTAACCGGCAGCCTGTGGGTAGCACTGGTCTGGTGGATTTGTGCTGTGCTGTTAGTGGTCACTTTCCCGAAATCCGCAGCATTGTGGAAAAATTCGGTGGTTATCCGTCTGCTCTTCGGTGTCGTGACAATCGTGCCGTTTTACAGCGGAATGATGGTATTGCGCACGCAGGGTTATGCAGGTGGTGATATCTATCAGGGCTCCTGGTGGCTGTTGTATGTCATGTTACTGGTCTGGGCGGCGGATTCCGGTGCGTATGCATTCGGACGCCTTATGGGTAAACACAAAATGGCGCCCCGTGTTTCTCCGGGTAAAACCCTGGAAGGTCTTGCGGGCGGGTTGATTACCGCCGGGCTGGTCTCCTGGTTATTCAGCCACTATTCGCCGTTACACAATTTACCGGAGCATCTGATTCCGGTCTCTGTCATTGTGGTTCTGATCTCTGTATTCGGCGACCTGACCGAGAGCATGTTTAAGCGCCAGTCCGGCGTGAAAGACAGCAGTCAGCTTATTCCCGGACACGGCGGTGTAATGGATCGTATTGACAGCCTGACGGCAGCAGTACCGGTATTTGCCGGTCTGATTTTGTTAGTATTCTCCGGCTTTTAATAACAGGCCGGTGCAGACAAAAGGCGCATGATGACTTTTATTTGGAACTTAGCGGCATTCATTGTTGCGCTGGGGATCTTAGTTACCGTACATGAATTCGGGCACTTTTGGGTGGCCCGGCGCTGCGGCATTTTTGTCGAGCGGTTTTCTGTCGGTTTCGGCAAAGCACTCTGGCGGCGGACAGACAAACACGGCACTGAGTTTGTTCTCGCATTAATTCCGCTGGGTGGCTATGTCAAAATGCTGGATGAACGTGTGGCGCCGGTTGCACCGGAACTGCGCCATCTGGCATTTAATAATAAAACGATCGGGCAACGGGCCGCTGTTGTCAGTGCGGGACCGATTGCCAATTTCCTGTTAGCCATTGTGGCTTACTGGATTGTATTCATGATTGGTGTTCCGGCTGTTCGCCCGGTTGTGGCAGATATCCGGCCCGGTTCGGTTGCAGAACAGGCAAATATTTTACCGGGAATGGAACTAAATTCCGTTGACGGTATCGAAACGCCTGACTGGAATAGTGTGCGTATGGCGATGGTCAGTAAAATCGGTGATGATTTCACTGTTTTGAATGTGACCCCTGAGCCGGGTTCTGCTCCGGCGGAGAAACGCCTTGATCTCACCCGCTGGAAATTTGATCCTGAAAAACAAGACCCTATCCTGGCGCTGGGGATTATGCCGGTATCAGCAAAGGCAGAAAATCTGATTAAAGCACTGACGCCCGGAGCACCGGCTGAAAAAGCAGGTTTACAACCGGGGGACAGGATAGTTAAAGTGAGCGGTGAGCCGGTTAGTACGTGGCAGCCGTTTACATTATTTGTGCGTAATAGCCCCGGTAAAACGCTCGATTTGCTGATTGAGCGTAATGGTGAGCATATTATTGTGCCGCTGACGCCGGATGTAAAAAGTGGCACAGGCAGTAAACAAATTGGTTTTGCCGGTGTCGAATTAAATGTCATTCCGCTGGACCCGCAATATATTACCGAGCATCAGTACGGGCCGGTAGAGGCGATTGCGGAGGCAACAGGGAAGACCTGGCAGTTAATGCAACTGACGGTGAAAATGACCGGTAAACTGATTACCGGTGATGTGAAGCTCAATAATTTGAGCGGCCCGGTATCAATTGCTAAAGGCGCCGGTATTTCCGCCGATTCCGGCTTAGTGTATTATCTGATGTTTCTGGCGCTGATTAGCGTCAACTTAGGGATCATTAACCTGTTCCCGCTGCCCGTTTTAGATGGTGGACACCTGTTATTCCTGCTTATCGAGAAGATAAAAGGCGGGCCGGTGTCCGAGCGTGTACAAGACTTCAGTTATCGTATTGGTGTAATTGCACTGATATTGTTGATGGGGCTTGCACTTTTTAATGATTTCTCCCGCTTCTGAAGAAGCAGGGGACCGGTAAGGAAAACGCATAACAACGATGGCGATGAAAAAGTTGCTCATAGCGTCGCTGCTGCTTGGCAGCTTCACTGCATACGGTTCAGACGGATTCGTGGTTCAGGACATTCAGTTTGAAGGTCTTCAGCGCGTCGCCGTTGGTGCTGCATTACTGAACATGCCTGTTCGTGTCGGAGACACGGCCGGTGACGAAGATATCGGTCGTACCATTCGCGCACTCTTCGCGACAGGTAACTTTGAAGATGTCCGCGTCCTGCGTGATGGTAATGCATTGCTGGTTCAGGTAAAAGAACGTCCGACCATTGCAAATATTACTTTCTCGGGCAATAAATCCGTGAAGGATGACATGCTCAAACAGAATCTGGAAGCCTCCAACATCCGTGTTGGTGAAGCGCTTGACCGGACGATGTTGGCAAATATTGAAAAGGGACTGGAAGATTTCTATCACAGTGTCGGTAAATACAATGCGACAGTTAAAGCGGTTGTAACACCGCTTCCGCGTAACCGTATTGATGTTAAATTTGTTTTTGCTGAAGGGGTTTCTGCCACTATTCAGCAAATCAATATCGTGGGTAACGACACGTTTACTACCGCAGAACTGGTGAACCGTTTCCAGCTGCGTGATGATGTACCGTGGTGGAACCTGGCGGCTGACCAGAAATACCAGAAACAAAAACTGGCTGGTGACCTTGAAACGTTACGCAGCTTTTATCTGGATCGCGGTTACGCCAAATTTAATATTGATTCGACTCAGGTCAGTCTGACACCGGACAAAAAAGGCATTTATATCACGGTTAACGTGACCGAAGGCGAGCAGTATCAGATTGCCGGCGTTCAGGTTGCCGGTGAAACAGCCGGACACTCTGCTGAAATCACTGAACTGACCATGATTGAGCCTGGCTCACTCTATAATGGTACGCAAGTTACCAAGATGGAGAATGATGTCAAAAATATGCTTGGCCGTTATGGCTATGCTTATCCGCGCGTCATGACTCAGCCGGAAATCAATGAAGCAGATAAAACCGTTACACTGCATGTCAATGTGGATGCCGGTAACCGTTTCTATGTCCGCCAGATCCGTTTTGCCGGTAATGACGTGAGTAAAGACTCCGTTCTGCGCCGTGAAATGCGTCAGATGGAAGGTGCATGGTTAGGTAATGACCTGGTGGAATCCGGGAAAGAGCGCCTGAACCGTACCGGTTTCTTTGAAACGGTCGAAGTGGAAACTCAGCGTGTGCCGGGCGTACCGGATCAGGTCGATGTTGTCTATAAAGTCAAAGAGCGTAACACTGGTTCCCTGAACTTTGGTGTGGGCTTCGGGACAGAGAGCGGCGTCAGCTTCCAGGTCGGTGTGACCCAGGATAACTGGTTAGGTACAGGTTATCAGGTTGCGGCTAACGCCAGCAAAAATGACTATTCCACTTATGCGGAACTGTCAATGACAGACCCGTACTTCACGGTGGATGGTGTTAGCCTGGGTGGTCGTATTTTCTATAACGACTTCCGTGCTGATGACGCAGACCTGTCCGGCTATACCAATAAAACCTATGGTGTGGACGGAACACTCGGCTTCCCGATTAATGAAAATAACTCATTCCGTTTAGGTCTGGGCTACGTACATAATACCCTGTCCCGTATGGAGCCACAGGTTGCTATGTGGCGCTACCTGGAATCAATGGGTGAGACTCCGGGCTTTGAAGATCGCGAAGAATTCCGTGCGGATGACTTCACCTTTACCACTGCATGGGTGTACAACAACCTTGACCGCGGGTTCTTCCCGACCTCAGGGGTGAAATCCACCGTCAGTGCGAAAGTGACTGTTCCGGGCTCTGATAACGAATACTACAAGCTGATCGCTGATACTACCGGTTATTATCCGATTGATGATAATAACAGCTGGGTTGTGATGGGTCGTGGTCGTTTAGGCTTTGGTGACGGGCTCGGCGGCAAAGAACTGCCGTTCTATGAGAACTTCTATGCAGGCGGCTCCGGTACTGTCCGTGGTTTCCGTTCCAATACTATTGGTCCGAAAGCGGTTTATCTGGATAGCACCGGCAAACCAAAATCAGATAGTCCGTCACGTGATGCAATCGGCGGTAACGCAATGGCCGTGGCCAGCCTTGAGCTGATTACGCCAACGCCGTTTATCGACGAGAAATATACAAACTCTGTCCGGACCTCTCTGTTTGTGGATGCCGGTACAGTGTGGGATACCAACTGGGATAATACGGCAGAAATGCAAAATCTCGGTATTCCTGATTACAGTAAAGCAGGAAATATTCGTGTCTCCTCCGGTGTCGCGCTTCAGTGGATTTCTCCGCTCGGGCCGTTGGTCTTCTCTTATGCGAGACCAATCAAAGACTACTCAGGTGACCGGACCGAACAGTTCCAGTTTAATATCGGTAAGACCTGGTAATTACATTACCCTGGTCATTCGGGATGCAGGCAACGAACCTGCATTTCGAATGAGTAAGGGGATATATGTAATTACCATGCGTAATAGCCAGTACGCTCAGTGTGCAAAGAGAATCTTTACCATTGGGTTTAATATCCAACCAATGAATGGGTTTAAGGGGTTTTATTGTGAAAAAGTTATTAACTGCTGCCAGCGTGGGAATGGTGTTAGCGATGTCTGCCGGTGCTGCTCAGGCTGCTGATAAAATCGCGGTTGTGAATATCGGTGAAGTTGTTCAGAAGATGCCGGGCCGTGAAGCGGCAGCTAAACAGCTGGAAAGTGAATTCAAAAGCCGTGGTACTGATCTGCAGAGCTTAGAAAAAGATCTGCAAACCCGTGCTCAGAAACTGCAGAAAGACGGCGCAACCATGAAAGACAGTGAGCGTCAGAAACTGGCTGGTGAATTCGACGCCAAACGTGCTGATTTCGCTAAAAAAGCCCAGACATTTGACCAGGATTTCCAGAAGCGTCAGATGGAAGAGCGCGGCAAAGTCATGAAACGTGTTGAAGATGCAGTGAAATCTGTTGCAGCCAAAGGCGGATATGACGTTGTTATCGATGCAAATGCAGTAGCGTATTCTGTATCCGGTATCGATATCACTGCTGATGTTCTGAAACAGGTTAAATAATTAATGTCTTCCATTCGATTAGCTGACCTCGCTCAGCAGTTGAATGCAACGTTACACGGTGATGGCGATATTGCCATCACCGGTATCGCACCCATGCATTCAGCAAACAGCGGGCAAATTACTTTCCTGTCTGATGCCCGTTACCGTGAAAAACTGACCGATTGTCAGGCCGGCGCGGTAGTATTGCGTGAAGGCGATTTACCGTTTTGTCAGGTCGCGGCACTGGTTGTCAAAGACCCGTACCTGGCGTATGCATACATGGCTCAGATTATGGACACCACGCCGGCTCCGGCTGTGAATATCCATCCTTCTGCGGTGATTGACCCGTCAGCATCCCTCGGAAACAATGTTTGCGTCGGTGCAAATGCAGTGATTGAGTCCGGCGTTGTGCTGGGTGACGATGTTATTATCGGTGCCGGTTCATTTGTCGGCAAAAATACACAAATCGGTGCCAAAACCCGTATCTGGGCGAATGTCACTGTTTACCATGAGATTGTGATTGGCGAAGCCTGTCTTGTTCATTCAAATACCGTTATTGGTGCAGACGGATTTGGCTATGCAAATGATCGCGGTCAGTGGGTTAAAATTCCTCAGCTGGGTTCCGTTATTATCGGTGACCGGGTTGAAATCGGCTCCTGTACCACGATTGATCGGGGTGCATTAGAAAATACAGTGATCGGTAATGGTGTTATCATTGATAACCAGTGCCAGATTGCGCATAACGTTATAATCGGTGACAACACGGCGGTTGCCGGTGGTGTGATTATGGCGGGGAGTCTGAAAATCGGTCGTAACTGTATGATTGGCGGGGCAAGCGTCATTAATGGTCATATGGAAATCTGCGATCGCGTCGTTGTGACAGGCATGGGAATGGTCATGCGTCCTATCACTGAGCCGGGTGTGTACTCCTCCGGTATTCCGTTACAGCCAAATAAAACCTGGCGTAAAACTGCTGCGTTGGTAATGAATATCAACGAAATCAACAAGCGCCTCAAGGCGGTTGAACGGCAGATGGATAACGACGAAAAGTAACCGCGTATTCAGCGATTTTTGCGGCCTGCTGACCATATTACGGGTATATACCCAACGTCATTCAAGTTGCAGGAAGGCGGCAAGCTCAGACCGCCGGGGAGCATAGGTAAACTATGTGACCCGGCGGGCTGAGTGCTGCCAACGAACCTGCGGTTTGAATGAATAAGGGTATGCGGGCCGTGTTATTCATAATAAATATGACAAAGAGACAGGAAGAGTATTCTGATGAGTGATAACCATACTCTCAATATTGATGAAATTTTAGAGCTCCTTCCGCACCGTTACCCATTTTTATTAGTGGATCGCGTGCTGAATTTTGAAGAAGGTCGTTTTTTACGTGCGGTTAAAAACGTATCGTTTAATGAGCCGTTCTTCCAGGGGCATTTCCCGGGTAAACCGATTTTTCCGGGCGTCCTGATTCTGGAAGCCATGGCACAGGCCACAGGTATTCTGGCATTCAAAAGCTCGGTAAATTAGAACCCGGCGAGCTTTATTATTTTGCAGCGATTGATGATTGCCGCTTCAAGCGTCCGGTACTGCCTGGAGATCAAATGATCCTTGAGGTGACTTTCCTGAAAGAACGACGCGGAGTCGCCCGTTTCACGGGTGTCGCGAAAGTTGACGGAGAAGTTGCCTGCGAAGCCACGATGATGTGCGCACGCCGCCGTGAGGGCTGATAAATGATTGATAAAACCGCCGTGATCCATCCGTCTTCAATTATTGAAGATGGCGCTGTTATTGGTGCCAACGTTCGCATCGGTCCTTTTTGTTGCATCGGGGCAGATGTTGAAATCGGTGAAGGGACTGACATCAAATCCCACGTTGTTATCAACGGTCACACTAAAATTGGCCGTGATAACCAGATCTTTCAGTTTGCCTCTATTGGTGAAATAAACCAGGATCTGAAATACAACGGCGAGCCGACCCGTGTTGAGATTGGTGATCGTAACCGCATCCGTGAAAGTGTTACTATTCACCGGGGTACGGCGCAGGATACGGGTGTTACCCGCATCGGTAACGATAACCTGCTGATGATCAATGCGCACGTTGCCCACGACTGTGTTGTCGGCAACCACTGTATCATTGCCAACAATGGTACGCTGGCGGGACACGTTACACTGGATGATTATGTCATTCTCGGCGGTTTATCAGCGGTTCATCAGTTCTGCCGTATTGGTGCTCATGCGATGATCGGTGGCTGTTCAGGTGTGGCGCAGGATGTCCCGCCGTTCCTGATTGCACAGGGAAATCATGTTACTGCGTATGGCCTGAACGCTATAGGTCTGAAACGTCGTGGTTTTACCAAAGAAGATATCAGTGCGTTACAGAATGCTTATAAAGTACTGTACCGCAACAATCTGACGCTGGCAGAAGCCAAAGAGCAGTTGGCTGAACTGGCGAAAGAAAACGTTCACGTTAAAACCTTCGCTGATTTCCTGGATTCCGCAGAACGCGGCATCATCCGTCCGTAATTTCGGGGGCTGCCATGTCGGTATCACCTCGTCCGCTCACGATAGGTATAGTCGCCGGAGAAACCTCCGGTGACATTCTTGGCGCAGGCTTAATGCGCGCACTCAGAGAAAAATGTCCGGATGTCCGTTTTGTCGGCGTTGCCGGCCCGCTGATGCAGGCCGAAGGCTGCGAAACCTGGTATGAAATGGAAGAGCTGGCAGTCATGGGGATTGTGGAAGTGCTGGGGCGTCTGCCACGGCTGCTTTCTGTCCGCCGTGACCTTACCCGTCGCTTTCGTGAACTCAAACCGGATGTGTTTGTCGGCATTGATGCGCCTGATTTCAATATCACGCTGGAAGGCCGCTTAAAATCATCAGGCATTAAAACAATCCATTATGTCAGTCCGTCCGTCTGGGCGTGGCGGCAGAAACGGGTCTTTAAAATCGGCAAATCAACCAACCTTGTGCTGGCGTTTCTGCCGTTTGAAAAAGCGTTTTATGATAAATACAATGTGCCGTGCCGTTTTATCGGTCACACCATGGCGGACTCTCTGCCGCTGCAACCTGATAAAACCGCTGCCCGTGATGCGCTGGGACTCTCTCTCACCGCGCCTTGTCTCGCTATGTTGCCGGGAAGCCGTCACGCTGAAGTCTCTATGCTCAGCGGTGATTTTCTGAAAACAGCACGACAGCTGCGTGAGACACTGCCGGACTTACAGATTGTGGTTCCGTTAGTCAATGCAAAGCGCCGCGCAGAGTTTGAAGCGATAAAGCAGGAAATTGCACCTGATCTTACGGTTCATCTGCTGGATGGTCGTGCCCGCGATGCCATGATCGCATCCGATGCCGCTTTGCTTGCATCCGGCACGGCTGCGCTGGAATGCATGCTGGCAAAATGTCCGATGGTCGTGGGCTATCGCATGAAACCCTTCACTTTCTGGCTGGCAAAGCGTCTGGTAAAAACCCCCTATGTATCACTGCCGAACCTGTTAGCCGGTCGGGAAATTGTGCCGGAGCTGTTACAGGACGAGTGCCGCAGTGAGCTGCTGGCTGCTGCTCTTCTGCCTTTGTTGCAGGGTGGTGAAGCGGTAGAAGGGCTTAGAGAGACATTCCTGGAATTACATCAGAAAATCCGTCTGGATGCAGACAATCAGGCTGCACAGGCCGTATTAGATATAGCGAGTCAATAATGGATTTTATTTATCCGAAAGCCACATTCATTGCGGGTGTGGATGAAGTCGGACGCGGGCCGTTAGTCGGCGCCGTGGTTACCGCTGCCGTGATCCTGGATCCGGCAAATCCGATTGACGGATTAATGGACTCCAAAAAGCTCAGTGAAAAAAACGTGAGCGCTTGTTTATTGAGATTCAGGAAAAAGCGCTGTACTGGAGCCTGGGTCGCGCAGAAGCGGCAGAAATTGATCAGATAAATATTTTGCAGGCGACATTTGTTGCCATGCAGCGCGCGGTTGCCGGGCTGGCTATCCGCCCGGGATTTGTGCTGGTCGATGGTAATAAAGCCCCGGACTTTGGTGTTCCGGCACTGGCGGTAATTAAAGGTGACGGACTGGTACCGGAGATCAGTGCAGCATCAATACTGGCAAAAGTGACGCGTGACCGCGAAATGGCAGAGCTGGACAAACTGTATCCGCAGTATGGTTTTGCAAAACACAAGGGATACCCGACTGCGCTGCATTTTGCCATGCTGGAAAAATATGGCGCAACAGAGCATCACCGCACCAGTTTTGCGCCGGTTCGCCGTGTGCTGACCGGGGTTAAGTAAGTGAGGATGGTGTAATGGCGGATCCGCGTTTTATTCATCTGAATATTCACAGTGACTATTCCATGATTGACGGACTGGCAAAAACCGGTGCGTTGGTTAAAAAAGTCGCGTCTATGAATATGCCGGCGTTAGCTATCACTGACTTTACCAACCTGTGCGGGCTGGTGAAATTCTATGGCAGCGCCCATGGCGCAGGGGTCAAACCGATTGTCGGGGCTGATTTCCTGATGGAAAGCGAGCTGCTCGGTGATGAACTTGCGTCATTAACTATTCTTGCCCGTAATAATATCGGTTACCAGAATCTGACATTGCTGATTTCAGAGGCATACCAGAAAGGGTATGGCGCACAGGGGCCGACTATTCTGCGTGAATGGCTGATCAATCACAAAGAGGGATTACTCATTCTCTCCGGTGGTCGCATGGGCGATGTGGGTAAATTCCTGCTGCGCGGCAATAATGTGCTGGCGGAGCAGGCGCTGGAATTCTGGCAGACTCATTTCCCCGACAGTTATTATCTGGAACTTATCCGCACCGGTCGTCCGGATGAAGAGAGTTATCTGCACGCTGCGGTTGAACTTGCGACAGCAAAATCGCTGCCGGTCGTGGCGACAAACGATGTCCGCTTTATTAAGAGTGATGACTTTGATGCCCATGAGATCCGCGTGGCTATCCATGACGGCTTTACCTTAGTCGATCCGAAACGCCCGAAGAACTACAGTCCTCAGCAATACCTGCGCAGTGAAGAAGAGATGTGCGAGTTATTCGCAGACATCCCGGAAGCCCTGCAAAACAGCGTTGAGATTGCTAAGCGTTGTAACGTTACCATCCGTCTCGGCGAGTATTTCCTGCCGCAATTCCCGACCGGGGATATGAGCACGGAAGATTTCCTGGTTAAATGCTCGCTGGAAGGACTGGAAGAGCGCCTTGCGTTCCTGTTCCCTGATCCGGATGAGCGCATAAAGCGGCGTCCTGAGTATGACGAGCGTCTGGAAATTGAACTTAAAGTTATCAACCAGATGGGATTCCCCGGTTACTTCCTGATCGTGATGGAATTTATCCAGTGGTCAAAAGATAATGATGTTCCGGTGGGTCCCGGTCGTGGTTCCGGTGCCGGTTCACTGGTGGCGTATGCCCTGAAAATTACCGATTTGGATCCACTGGAGTTTGATCTGCTGTTTGAGCGGTTCTTAAACCCGGAACGTGTTTCCATGCCTGACTTTGACGTCGATTTTTGTATGGAAAAACGCGATATGGTTATTGATCATGTCGCTGAAATGTACGGGCGGGATGCGGTTTCGCAGATTATTACCTTTGGTACGATGGCGGCAAAAGCGGTTATCCGTGATGTCGGCCGTGTGCTGGGTCATCCGTACGGCTTTGTTGATCGCATTTCAAAACTGGTGCCGCCGGATCCGGGTATGACACTGGAAAAAGCGTTTGCCGCAGAGCCGCAGCTCGGTGAAGTGTATGACGCTGATGAGGAAGTCCGGGCGCTGATTGATATGGCGCGGATCCTTGAAGGTGTCACGCGTAATGCCGGTAAACACGCCGGTGGTGTGGTTATCGCGCCGACAAAAATTACCGATTTCGCCCCGCTTTATTGCGATGCGGAAGGGGGAAACCCGGTTACGCAGTTTGATAAAAATGATGTGGAATACGCCGGTCTGGTGAAGTTTGACTTCCTCGGACTGCGAACCCTGACTATTATCGACTGGGCGCTGGGCATGATTAACCCGCGCAACCTGAAGAACGGCAAGCCGCCGGTTGATATTGCGGCAATCCCGCTGCATGACCAGAAAAGTTTCGACATGCTGCAACGTTCGGAAACGACCGCTGTTTTCCAGCTTGAATCCCGCGGGATGAAAGATCTGATCAAACGTCTGCGTCCGGACAGTTTTGAAGATATGATAGCCCTGGTGGCATTGTTCCGCCCGGGTCCGCTGCAATCGGGCATGGTAGATAACTTTATCGACCGTAAGCACGGGCGCGAAGCGATTTCATATCCGGATGTGGAATGGCAGCATGAATCTCTGCAACCGGTACTCGAACCGACCTACGGCATCATCCTCTATCAGGAGCAGGTGATGCAGATTGCGCAGGTGCTGGCGGGTTACACGCTGGGCGGCGCGGATATGCTGCGCCGTGCAATGGGTAAGAAAAAGCCGGAAGAGATGGCTAAGCAGCGCTCGGTATTCCGGGACGGCGCGATAAAAAATGGCGTTGATGCTGAACTGTCGATGAAAATCTTTGACCTGGTGGAAAAATTCGCCGGGTACGGATTTAACAAATCTCACTCCGCCGCCTATGCACTGGTGTCTTACCAGACTCTGTGGCTCAAGGCGCACTATCCGGCGGAATTTATGGCAGCGGTAATGACTGCTGATATGGATAACACGGAAAAGGTCGTCGGGCTGGTGGATGAATGCTGGCGGATGGGACTGAAAGTATTACCGCCGGATATCAATAGCGGACTGTATCACTTCCATGTGAATGATGAAGGTGAGATAGTTTATGGTATCGGGGCGATTAAAGGTGTCGGTGAAGGGCCTATAGAAGCCATTCTGGAAGCCCGTGAAGAGGGGCATTTCAAAGATATCTTTGATTTGTGCGCCCGCACGGACACCAAAAAACTGAACCGCCGCATGATGGAAAAACTCATTATGTCCGGGGCATTTGACCGGCTGGGACCGCATCGTGCGGCACTGATGTCAGCGCTGGAAGATGCGCTGAAAGCGGCCGATCAGCATGCTAAAGCGGAAGCGATTGGTCAGGCGGACATGTTCGGGGTATTAGCCGAAGCGCCGGAACAGGTGGAGCGCTCTTATGCCAATATCCCTAAATGGCAGGAAGAGATTATTCTGGAAGGTGAGCGGGAAACGCTGGGTCTCTATCTGACCGGACATCCGATAAACCGCTACCTTAAAGAGATAGAACGCTATACTAATGGCTTGCGTCTCAAAGATGTGAACCCGACACCGCGCGGGCAAATGACAACCGTTGTCGGGTTGGTGCTGGCATCAAAAGTGATCACCACGAAACGGGGTAACCGGATCGGCGTGTGTACACTGGATGATCGTTCCGGCCGGCTGGATATTATGTTATTTTCTGATGCACTGGAACGCTACCAGCACCTGCTTGAACAAGATCGCATTCTGATTGCCTCCGGGCAGGTCAGCTTTGATGATTTCAGCGGCGGGCTTAAAATGGTGGTCAGGGAGCTGCTGGATATCAGCGAAGCGCGTGAAAAATATGCGCGGGGGCTTGCTATCTCGCTCACGGACGGGCAAATTGACGAACAACTGCTGCACCGGTTGCGCGGTGCACTTGAACCGCACCGTTCCGGGACAATACCGGTTCATCTTTATTATCAGAAGGAAGATGCCAGAGCGCGGATGCGATTCGGCGCAACATGGCGGGTAACACCAACCGATACCCTTCTGACTGATCTGCGAACTCTGCTGGGTAATGAGCAGGTAGAATTAGAATTTGACTAAAATAGGAACATTATGAGTCTTAATTTTCTGGATTTTGAACAGCCGATTGCCGAGTTAGAGGCGAAAATTGATTCGCTTACCGCGGTTAGCCGCCAGGATGAATCACTCGATATTAATCTGGATGAAGAAGTTGAACGCTTACGGGCTAAGAGTCTGGAACTGACGCGTAAAATTTTTGCAGATTTAGGCGCATGGCAGATTGCACAACTGGCACGCCATCCGCGTCGTCCGTATACCCTGGATTATGTCAGACTGATCTTTACCGATTTTCAGGAGCTGGCAGGCGATCGCGCGTATGCGGATGATAAAGCCATTGTCGGCGGGATCGCCCGTCTTGAAGGTCGTCCGGTCATGATCATCGGGCACCAGAAAGGGCGCGAAACCAAAGAAAAAATCCGCCGCAACTTTGGTATGCCGGCACCGGAAGGCTACCGCAAAGCACTGCGTCTGATGGAACTGGCAGAGCGCTTTAACCTGCCGGTTATCACCTTTATCGACACACCGGGCGCATATCCCGGCGTGGGCGCGGAAGAGCGTGGTCAGTCAGAAGCGATTGCCCGTAACCTGCGTGAAATGTCCCGCCTGAAAGTGCCGACCATCTGTACGGTTGTGGGTGAGGGCGGCTCTGGTGGTGCGCTGGCGATTGCGGTTGGTGACAAAGTAAACATGCTGCAATACAGCACCTATTCTGTTATCTCTCCGGAAGGCTGTGCCTCTATTTTGTGGAAAAGTGCCGATAAAGCGCCGATTGCCGCAGAAGCTATGGGTATCACGGCACCACGTCTGAAAGAGCTGAAACTGATCGATAATGTGATCCCTGAGCCGCTGGGCGGCGCACACCGTGACTATGAAGCGGTGGCTGCATCACTGAAAGCACAGATCCTTTCTGATCTGGAAGAGCTGGATAAGCTGGACAGTGAGTCTCTGGCAAATCGTCGCTATGAGCGTCTGATGAGCTACGGCTACTGCTGATAACCTGTTGTGAATACCGCCTTTGACGAGCAACTTTTTGCCACGTTCCGCCGTGTGTTCAGCACACAGCGGGCACTGCTGGCGGGTCTGAGCGGCGGGCTGGATTCGACTGTCCTGCTGCATGCGCTGCGGCAGTGGCAGATAACGGAGCGGGCGGATCTCCGGCTGCGCGCGGTGTATATTCACCACGGATTAAATCCGCTGGCGGATAGCTGGGCTGCGCATTGCCGGGCATTTTGTGAGGCGCATTCCGTTCCTTTTCAGATGTGTCCGGTACAGGTTGATCCCCGTCAGAAAGGGATTGAAGCGGCGGCACGCGAGGCACGTTATCAGGCCTTCCGCGATATTATTGCCCCGGATGAAGCACTGGTAACGGCACAGCATCTTGATGACCAGAGCGAGACGTTTTTTTCTGGCATTAAAGCGCGGCAGTGGCCCGGCAGGGCTTTCAGCCATGGCAGAAAATATGAACTTCAGCGGGCATTCGCTCATTCGCCCGTTACTCTCTTTCAGTCGTGTACAGCTTGAGCATTATGCTGAAATAAATCACCTGACCTGGGTTGAGGATGACAGTAACGGGGATATCCGTTACGACCGCAATTTTCTCCGCCACTCTGTTTTACCGCACCTCAATACCCGCTGGCCACACTTTGCTCATGCCGTTTCCCGTAGTGCCTCACTTTGTGCGGAGCAGGAAGCGCTGCTTGATGAACTGCTTTTACCTGAAGTCGCTCAGCTGACAGACAGTCATCATGGGTTATCTGTCAGCCCGCTGCTGGTAATGTCCGCGATGAAACGAAATGCAATATTACGCCGCTGGTTGGATCAATGCGGCGCACTGATGCCGTCACAGCAGCAGCTTGCGCTTATCTGGCAGGAAGTGGCGCTGGCAAAACCGGATGCGGAACCGGGATACTTCGTGAAGCCTCTGACTATTCGCCGCTATCAGGGGAAACTGTTTGCTGTTGATAAAACCACAGGGTTATCAGACTATTGCCTGTCATGGGATATATCATCTGTTTTGACATTACCGGATGATGCCGGATATCTGTGTGTAACAGAGACACCTGATCTGACAGATCTGTTTTCAATAGTGCGTCCGCCAAAAGCCGGTGAGCTGGTTACTGTTCGTTTTGGATTACAGGGAAATCATCATATTTCGGGGCGTGATCGCAGACGATCAGCGAAAAAACTGTGGCAGGAGCTGCATGTTGCGCCCTGGCTGCGCGATCGCACACCGTTGCTCTGGTATAACGACACATTAATTGCAGCGCCGGGAATATTTGTGACACGGGAAGGGGAAGCGAAAGCGGATGAGGCAAAACTCTATGTCAAACGGACAAAAATTAACCCCGCTGGCGGGGCTAATTTTACAGATAGATTCAGGACGGTGAGTGATCAATAACCACTGTTCCCAGGTCGGGATGACTGTAACTGATAATCGCGTCCAGACGAAGCTCGCGCAATTCGTTGTCAATACTGACAAGAGGTACTCCACTTTTTTTCTGAGTACCAGATCGGTTGCTTTTCCTGTCAGAACATCCCCTCCCTGTAAGGTCACTTCCAGTACCATATGGTTCTGACAGGCCAGTTCGAGGTTATCATAATCATCGCAATTAATTGGTTGGTACTCATTTTCTGTAGACATATTCCCTCACCATACTTCTGATCGCGGTATCATCCGCTGATGGTTATTCAAATAGCCTCATCGCTTCCAGCAGACTATATCATAGTTAGCATATTGGCTATTAATGATTATATTTTATTATGAGCAAACGTATTGTTTGTCACTGTTTTCTTCCAAATCGCTGATAAGCTGAACAAGAAATGCGTAATAGTCTGAAAAATCTGGAATATACAAAAACTGACAATCAATTTGTTAACATTAACTCACTTGATGTTCGGGGGGATAAATATGAAAAATCTGACAAAATTCTTGCTGGCGGTGGGTATTTTCAGCATAACCGCTTGTAGTTCGACTGTTTCGGTAACGCCGACGGCGGAAGTACACGTACTTGATCGCGCCTATTCGGGTGTTGTTCCGTGTGCTGATTGCAGCGGAATGGGTGTGACTGTGCTGTTGGAAACGGATGGCACTTACGTAATGCAGCGGACCTATCTGGAAACCCGTGACGGAAACAAAACCTTTTTTGAAACCGGCACCTGGGCGAAAGACGGAGAAAAATTCCGTTTCACCGATACCTCGGGACAGCGCTCTTATTACGATCCACAGGAGAAATCCCTGGTAATGCTGGATACCGAAGGGAATGCGATCGAATCTGATCTGAACTATACCCTGAGAATGGTAAAACCTGTGCAGTTGAAAGGGGAATACCGTTATCTTGCTGATGCCGCAACCTTTAAAGACTGTGAAACCGGCGTTGTTTATGCGGTGGCAGATAATTCCGGGTTAGAGCGCGGTTACAGTAAACTGGGCGTCGAAGGCGGTACACCGGTTTATATGGAAGTGGAAGGGTATTACAGTATCCGCCCATCCATGGAGGATGGTCAGTTCGATCAGGCTCTTATCCAGACAGGTAAATCTGTTTTAGATAAATCACGCGGTTGTAAATAAGTCATCCGCGGTGTGACCGGTACAAAAAAGGCTGAGCATCTGCTCAGCCTTTTGACATTTAACACCTTAATAATCAAGCGTTAATGATTTTTTCTTTCAGAATACTGACTGCATCATCCAGTGCGATCAGTGATTTGTCTTCGCTGCGGCGATATTTGTATTCAATAACACCGCTGTCGAGATTGCGATCACCGATAACAATGGTATGCGGTATGCCGAGCAGTTCCATATCCGCAAACATCACACCCGGACGCTCTTTACGGTCATCAAAGAGTACTTCAATGCCTTGTGCGGTCAGGTCTGCATAGAGTTTTTCCGCGACTTCTTTCACGCGATATGACTTGTGCATATTCATCGGCAGTAACGCAACCTGGAATGGTGCGATAGCATCCGGCCAGATGATGCCGCGATCATCAAAGTTTTGTTCAATCGCAGCCGCAACAATACGGGTGACCCCGATACCGTAACAACCCATAAAGACCACTTCGTTATGACCGGCTTCGTTCTGAACAGTCGCTTTCAGTGCTTCGGAATATTTTTTACCGAGCTGGAAGATATGACCGACTTCAATCCCGCGCTTGATCATCAGCGTACCTTTGCCATCCGGGCTAGGGTCGCCGGCAACAACATTACGGATATCAGCCACATCCGGCAGTGCGACATCGCGCTCCCAGTTGATGTTGAAATAGTGTTTTCCGTCGATGTTAGCCCCGGCGCCAAAATCACTCATCATTGCAACAGTGCGGTCAGCAACAACCGGCAGCGGCAGATTCACCGGCCCTAATGAACCCGGACCGGCGTTCAGTTCTGCGCGGATCTCTTCTTCTGTTGCAAACTCAAACGGAGAGGCAACTAACGGATGTTTTTCTGCTTTAACTTCATTGAGTTCATGGTCACCACGAACCAGCAGAGCAACCAGTTTATGACCACTTTCTTCGCTGGCACGGACAATCAGTGTTTTCACTGTCTTTTCGATTGGCAGGCTGAATTGCTCAACCAGTTCTGCAATTGTTTTTGCATCCGGTGTCTCAATCAGTTCCATCGCTTTTTGTGCGGCAGGGCGTTCAGTGATATTACACACCGCTTCAGCCAGCTCGATATTCGCCGCATAGTCTGATTCTGAAGAGAAAATAACATCATCTTCACCGCTCTGCGCCAGAACCTGAAATTCGTGAGAGGCACTGCCGCCGATAGAGCCGGTATCTGCCATAACAGCGCGGAAATCCAGACCGATGCGGGTGAAAATTTTGCTGTATGCCTGATACATCAGGTCATAGGTTTCCTGAAGTGAATCCTGTGTCAGATGGAAGGAATACGCATCTTTCATAATAAATTCACGTGAGCGCATCACACCAAAACGCGGGCGGACTTCATCACGGAACTTGGTCTGGATCTGGAACACATTCAGCGGCAGCTGTTTATAAGAGGTGACTTCGTTACGGATGATATCAGTCACCACTTCTTCATGTGTCGGCCCCAGGACGAACTGACGATCACCGCGATCGGTAATACGCAGCAGTTCCGGACCATATTGTTCCCAGCGCC
Organism: Morganella psychrotolerans; assembly: GCF_001676055.1. Classification (GTDB taxonomy): domain Bacteria; phylum Pseudomonadota; class Gammaproteobacteria; order Enterobacterales; family Enterobacteriaceae; genus Morganella; species Morganella psychrotolerans_B. Next base: position 206,748 of record NZ_LZEX01000044.1, read on the forward strand.
CGCTCTCCAGCCATAAATCCGCAGGCTGAACAACCGGCATGGAAATTTCCAGAGAACCGGCATTTTCCATCTCTTCGCGAACGATCTTTTCAACTTTGCGTAATACACGCACGCCTGTCGGCATCCAGTTGTACAGACCTGAAGCAAGTTTACGGATCATCCCGGCGCGCAGCATCAGCTGGTGGCTGATAACTTCGGCGTCAGCAGGGGTCTCTTTCAGAGTAGAGAGCAGATATTGGGTAGTACGCATTATTTAGGTTCCATTAGAACGACAAACATGTCTTATCGCAGAGTTATTCTGCGCAGAAGTGAGATTAAGCCTGACAGTTTACCAGTGACTGACACGCCCCAAAAGAGGGGGGAAATATTTTTAACGGTTTTCCAGACTAATGACTTCTGTTACGCCGTTACGGATCTGCCAGCGGACATCGAAATCCAGCAGATGGACAGCATAAATTTTGTCATCAGTCTGCTGCTTTTTATACGCCGGACGCGGATCCTGCGCCAGTACCTGAGTGATAAAGCGGGCTAAATCAGGATAACGGGCGGACTGAGCTGTCATGAAATGCTGTGCGGCAGAACTGAATATCACCGGCATATCAGCAGCCGGCTCTTCCTGCGCAAATCCGGCCTGAGCGCCGGGAACTGACTCAGCATAAGGCAGATACGGTTTGATATCCAGCACAGGTGTACCATTCAGGAGATCGAGGCTGCCGAGTGACAGGTAGGCGGTTTCACCCTCGTAACAAATTTCGTTTAGTCTGACCAGTGACATACCAACCGGATTAGGCCGGTAAGTGGAACGGGTGGCAAATACGCCGAGTTTCGTATTGCCGCCAAGACGCGGCGGACGAACTAACGGGCGCCAACTGTTGGCGGGGATTTCATGAAAGACAAAGATAATCCACACATGGCTGAACTGTTCCAGTCCGCGGACACAATCGGCATTATTATAAGGTGCAACAAAATGCAGCTCACCGGTTCCGTCTTCAACCAGACCGGGCTGGCGCGGGATCGCAAATTTCTCCTGCCAGGGTGAGCGGATAAAACCAATGGGTGAAAACGAAAACTCAGACATCATCAACCTTAATTGCAGTACCTTCACAAACCGCCAGTTGCTCACAATCCTTGCTGGTGGTTATTTCACACTGATGGAGTAACACGGCATCTGCTTTCATTTTTCCGGCATGACGTAACATTTGTTTACGGGCCGCCGGAATACTGGCGGGCACAGATTTTGCCGCTCCCCGGCAATTCTGACCTAAAACAACGCCCAGGTCACGGAAAGGTTTGCCAAGCAGATCTTCCGGTTGAGTATAGAGCCTGACACGGGATGATGAGGATGTCGTTTTGGTTTTTTTACTGACCGGCTTTTTCAGTCGCAGGTCAGCATATTTGGGCTGCTCCGGTTCGCGGGGTGTTTCACGGACAGAACACCCCACCATAAAAAAAGTGAGCAGGCTTACGATAAGCACACGCATGGAAATTGGATCCTCTGGCTATACATAACAAGTAATTAAAACAAAATAAGTATTATTATTTATATGAAGAGCATTTGATGATCATTATTGAAATAAAAAGGGCGAACTATTGTTCGCCCTTAGTGTAATATTCTTCAATTAAAGATGGAAGAACTTGCCGGTTATTCTTATTACCAGCCTTTCACAGCCCCGCCATTAAAGACTTTATCAGCAGCCTGGAATACTTCATCTGATTGATATGCCTGAACAAACTGTTTCACATTCTCACTGTCTTTATTATCTTCGCGGGAGACAATAATGTTTACGTAAGGTGAATTTTTATCTTCAACGAACAGACCATCCTTCGCCGGTGTTAAGTTGATTTGGCTGGCGTAGGTTGTGTTGATGATAGCCAGGTCGATTTTGTTATCATCCAGAGAACGCGGTAACTGTGGTGCTTCCAGCTCGATAAGCTTCAGTCCTTTCGGGTTTTCCGTGACATCCAGTACGGTCGGCAGCAGGCCTGTACCATCTTTCAGTTTGATTAATCCCTGTTGCTGCAACAGCAGCAGAGAACGGCCTAAGTTAGTCGGATCATTTGGCAGAGCAACTTGTGCGCCGTCCTGCAATTCATCCAGTGATTTGATTTTCTTTGAATATCCGGCAATCGGATAAACAAAGGTGTTGCCCGCCGGCACTAATTTATAGTTACGATCTTTAATCTGCTGATCGAGATACGGCTTATGCTGGAATGCGTTAAGGTCAATATCCCCGCGGCTGAGTGCTTCATTCGGCATGACGTAGTCATTGAATGTGACTAACTCAACATTCAGACCATATTTATCTTTTGCGACTTTTTGTGCGACTTCAGCAACTTGCTGCTCAGCCCCGACAATAACGCCTACTTTAATACTCTTCGGATCTTTTTCATTTTGTCCGCAGCCTGCCAGAACCAATGAACCCAGCAAAGCACCTGCAATGACAACCGATTTTAATTTAAAAGCCATTATTTTTTCCTCGTTCTGTTTAAGGTGCATCCGCAGTTTGTGCGGCGCAAGGAGACGCTTACTTGTGTGTAACAGCTTTAACTAAACGGTCACCACATACCTGAATAATAAAGACTAAAATAACTAATAATGCTAATACCGTATTCATTACCACTGCGTTATAACCGACATAACCGTATTGATACCCTATCTGTCCCAGCCCGCCGGCACCCACTGCTCCCCCCATTGCGGAGTAACCCACAAGTGTTATCAGAGTGATGGTTGCGGCGTTAATCAGTCCCGGTAATGCTTCCGGCAGCAGAATCTTTCTGACGATTTGCAACGGTGTCGCACCCATTGCACGGGAAGCTTCAATCAGCCCTGACGGGATCTCTAATAATGCATTTTCCACCATACGGGCAATAAACGGTGCCGCACCGACTGTCAGCGGAACAATCGCCGCTTCTAACCCGATAGACGTACCGATAATTATCCGGGTAAACGGGATCATCCACACCAGTAAAATAATGAACGGGATGGCCCGGAAAATATTTACCAGCGTTGACAGGGTATGATACAGACTCTTATTGTCTGCAATCTGTCCGGAGCGCGTGATGTATAACAGTACACCGACCGGCAAGCCTATCAGAAATCCCAGAAAGCCCGATGAAAATGTCATCACCAGTGTTTCCCAGATGCCTTTAACTAACAGTAAAATCATTCCTTCAGACATAACCGAGAACCTCTGCTTTGACATGGTGTTCTTTCAGGAAGGCGATTGCCGCCTGAACATCCTGCGGACTGTTGCCGTCCAGCTCAGCCAGCATGACACCAAACTTCACACCACCTGCGTAATCCATCTGAGAACTTAATATGCTGATATCAATATTAAACCGGCGTGATGCAATTGAAATCAGCGGTGCATCAACAGATTGCCCGGTGAACTCCAGTTTCAGTAACGGCCCCAGACCTTCCGCCGGCTCCGGCTGTAGCCGGGCAAGGTAATCTTCCGGAACATCCAGGTGCAGCGTGGATTCAATAAAGGCCTGCGCGACAGGTGTTTTCGGATGAGAGAACACTTCGCTCACACTGTTTTGCTCAATCAGCTGTCCGCCACTGATAACCGCAACCTGATCACAAATCCGTTTGACCACATCCATTTCATGGGTGATAAGCAGGATGGTCAGCCCCAGACGGCGGTTGATATCTTTTAACAGTGCCAGAATCGAGCGGGTTGTCGCAGGATCCAGGGCGCTGGTGGCTTCATCACACAGTAAAACATCCGGTTCATTTGCCAGTGCGCGGGCAATAGCAACGCGTTGCTTTTGTCCGCCTGACAGGTTTGCCGCGTAGGCATCCCGCTTGTCAGACAAACCAACCAGGTCCAGCAATGTGACAACCCGTTTTTCTATCTCAGCAGCAGGTACGCGATCTAATTCAAGCGGTAATGAGATATTACCGAACACCGTGCGGGAGGAGAGCAGGTTGAAGTGCTGAAAAATCATCCCGATCCCGCGGCGGGCACGGGTTAACTCTTTATCATTCATCTTTGTCAGATCACGCTCTCCCACGAGTACCTGACCCGAGGTAGGACGTTCCAGCATATTCACGCAGCGGATAAGTGTACTTTTTCCGGCACCGGATGCCCCAATCACACCATAAATCTGCCCTTTCGGGACGTGCAGGTTAATATCAGAAAGCGCCTGAATCTCGCGATGACCCTGCTGAAAAACCTTATTTATATTTGTCAGCTTTATCATGTAATTATTATTACCTTGTTACGTGAAACCGGTTTCCACCAGATGATTAATGGATGTTAAGATGTCCAGACGGCTAAGTCAACAGTATTTAGTTATCAGGCTGCATTCTCATTCCTTCTTAAATAAGCGATACTAAACGCATTATTGATGACGAAATAAGAGTGTAACCATGGGTATCCCCGCAGTATTTCTGGACAGAGACGGCACAATTAATATTGATACCGGCTATCTCCATGAGAGTGATGATTTTCAGTTTATTGATAACGCCATTGAAGCGATGCAGGCCATCAAAAAAATGGGCTACGCGTTAATTATAGTCACAAACCAGTCAGGCATTGCCCGCGGTATGTTTACCGAAGATAAATTTATGCATCTTACTGAGTGGATGGATTGGTCACTGGCGGATCGTGGCGTTGATTTGGATGGTATCTACTATTGTCCTCATCATCCTGAAGGCACCGTTGAAGAGTACCGCCAGGTATGTAATTGTCGTAAACCTGCACCGGGTATGCTGCTTGATGCACAGCAGCATCTTGATATCGATATGGGTAACTCTTATATGGTAGGTGATAAATTAGAAGATATGCAGGCTGGCCGTGCGGCAAAAGTAGGTAAAACAGTTCTGGTACGTACCGGTAAACCACTGACTGAAGAAGCAGAAGCGGCAGCGGATATAGTCATTAATAGTATTGCTGATCTGCCTGCACTGCTTAAAGCTGTATAAAAAATCGCATAATTACCTAAAAAACAGCCGGATCGGGTGATTTTTCTGCAAACAGAAAAAAAATTGAAATTAGCCCTTGCGGTCAGACAGAAACTCCCTATAATGCGCCCTCACTGACACGGAACAACACGCTGACAAGCGCGCCGACAGTAGAGAAAAGCGAAAAAAGTTGAAAAACAACGCTTGACTCAAAGGGGCTGAAAACGTAATATATGCAGCCTCGCAACAACGCAGAAGACCGGCAACGGCAGCGTAAGTTGCAACGCTCTTTAACAATTTATCAGACAATCTGTGTGGGCACTCACAGGACATATCGCAAAAAATATTATTTTTGAGAAGTC
>NZ_LZEX01000045.1 GCF_001676055.1 Morganella psychrotolerans
AGTGTCATCACTGTCCGTGTCTTCAAATAACCAGCTGTGATTTTTCAGCGGATCGGTTTTTTCTGCCGGTTCTGCGAATTCAGGGAAGAGGGATTTATCACTAAAAATCGACGCGATATGATCGGCAGCTTTTGCTGCGCTATCTTCGGCGGTCTCTTCTGTGCTCTCCTCAGCCGGAGTATTACTCACTGCCGCTTCCGGTACTGCGGGTTCCGTCTCTGTGGCTTCTCCGTTCTGTACGGAGAGGGAACTACCACTGAGGAGGCTACCCATTACCATCTGCGGATTTTGTGATTGCTGCTCTGCCAATGCGGTGGCCTGTCCGGCAGTAATTTCGGCGTGTTTTATCTCAATAAGGCGGGTAAGAAAGTGCAGAGCTGCGGTGATAGTATCGTCATCACACAGTGCAGTTAATTCTGTGTTGCGGACACGGCGTCCGGCCTGTTCCACCAGTATTGTGCAGATTGCACGCTTCTGATCGGGTGTTATCTCCATTAACCTTTCCCTCTGTTAACATCTGAATTATCACTGTGATTAAAACGGATACCCCATCCGAATTAAGGGTCATTATCCGGTATCGCTCTGACTGATGTGGCACGTGTATTCCCTTATCCATATAGGTCAGGGAATTATTTAGACATCATACTGCAAAACGTACAGGGCAAAATATGGGGGAAGTCTGATTGACGCAGGATGCTACATAATAAAATAATGACAATCTTATTAATCCTAAATTTAGGTTATTTAATACCGGATTAAGTAATGATAACTAGCGTCCGGCATCGGAAATGGGTTTCTTTTCCGGTGCCTGTTCTGTTTTTCATGATATTAAACAAAGATTCAGGCATCGCTGATTGTTTCTGACCTGAAGAAAGCTAAGATGAACATTCCACTTAAGGAAAGTTGGTCGTGCGGGCAAATATACCGGAGGAGACGGCAGAATGACGTATCGCGCATATTTTCAATCTGTAAAAAGTTTATCGCAGGCGCAGCGTCAGAAAATGGCCTCACTCTATTTTGCGTATTACACCGGCAGTGACAGTAAGCAATTTTTGTCTGATCTGGCTCATAAACAGGAAGTTCTGTTTCTGATGTATGGTGAGGAGATTGTCGGGTTCAGCACACTACAGTTTTATCCGTTCCGCGGACACCGGATTGTCTATTCAGGCGATACCATCGTGCATCCCTCCCACTGGAAACAACAGACACTGCACGGTGCCTGGCTGCGTCGTATTGCCCTGTTGCGGGAAGAGTATCCGGATGAGCGTGTATTCTGGTTTTTGCTGGTCAAGGGGGTGCGCACCTACCGCTATATGAGTACGCTGGCGCTGACGTTTTATCCGCACCGGGACGGTAATATTAAGGAGCCGGAACTGGCGAAATTAGCCGCGGATCTGGCAAAAGATAAATTCGGTGTGCTGTATAACCCGGCCAGAGGAGTGGTGGAATGCCCGACGGCATTTGGTTATCTGAACCGGACGATGGCGGCAGTTTCTGATGCGCAGCGCAGCAAGCCGGATGTCGCTTTTTTCCTGCATAAAAATCCGCACTATGTTTGCGGTCATGAACTGGTTTGCCTGTGTGAAATCACACCGGATAATATCCATCCGCGCTTTCAGTCACTTTTTACCCTGCCCGACGTTGAGTTCTGCCATGGATAATGCATGGCGTCATTTCCGGCGCTGGTCACCACCCCGTACTGAAAAATGCTCTCTACGTGAATGCCAGTCCCGTTGGCTGGCAGCTTGCCTTGCTGCGAATAAAACCTGTGCTTACGGGCAGTTACATCATTTTGATACGGTAACATCTATGCTTGATTATCAGCAGACTGTTCCTTTGACCACTTATCATGACCTTGCGCCATGGATAGCCCGGGTGGCAGATGGTGAGGAAAATCTGCTTTATAACGGCCCGACCCTGGCATTTGAAATGACCGGTGGCAGCCACAGCGGCGGTAAACTGCTGCCCTATACGGCTGCGGGCCTGCATGATTTCCGCCTCGCCGTGATTGGCTGGTTACATGATGTGGCAGACAGATTTGATCTGACTCACGGACGGGTTTACTGGGCGCTGAGCCCGGCGGTGACCCGGATAACGCAGACTCCCTGCGGATTACCGGTTGGTGGCGGTGATGCATTGTATCTGGGAGAAGAAAATCTCTCTGCATTCAGTTCATTATCAGCGGTTCCCCTGAGCCTGGGTCGGGTGGAAGACCCGGCAGACTGGCAGTTGCTTACACTGGTTTATCTTTTATGTTGTGATGATTTGCGCCTGATTTCGGTCTGGAGCCCGGCATTTTTGTTTCCGCTGCTCAATGCTCTTGATTCACGACAGACAGAGATTACCGCGCTGCTGTGCAGCGGCGGAAAGCTGGCGGGACATTCGCTGACGGCAAACCCGGCGGCGCTTGCGCGTTATTGTGATTATCTGGACAACCATAATACAGCGGTGTTATGGCCTGAGCTGACACTGATCAGCTGCTGGGATCAGGCCTCTTCCGGGCCACTGGCGCGCGCACTGATGGCGCGCTTTCGGTCAGTGACACTTCAGGGAAAAGGGCTGCTCTCCACTGAAGCGGTGATCACTATTCCGTCTGTCGGGGGTGATCCGCACCTGAGTATCGACAGTAATTTTTATGAATTCAGCCACCACTCCGGGCATCTCTTTCTTGCCGATGAACTGGAGTACGGTGAAACATACAGTGTGATTGTGACCACTAACAGCGGGCTGTACCGTTATCAGACTGATGATCGGGTGTTATGCACCGGTCACAGTGAAGAGGGGATCCCGCACCTGCGTTTTATGGGACGCGATGGTGTCAACAGTGATTTGGTCGGGGAAAAACTGACTGAACCGTTTGTCTGCGCCGGTCTGTCCGCATTGCAGGATTTTGCCGTGCTTGCCGCCGACCCGCAGGCGCCGGGCTATGTCCTGCTGCTCAGTGACTCAAATATGAATGATGAGCAGGCACAGGAGAGCTGTGATGTGGTTGAACATTATCTGTGCAGTAATCCGCAGTACCTTTATGCGAGACGCCTCGGGCAGCTTAATCCGCTGACATATTACCGCCTGCATGAGCCGGTGGAGCACTATTTCCGCTTACAGTTACAACAATCGAAACGGCTGGGAGAAATAAAAATCCCGGCGCTGCTGACGACACCTGATTGGCGGACCATGTTTGACCTCAGGGAGTTTCCGTGATGACACCGACTATTTATTCACCTCAGCGTCCGCTGGATTTGGTGCTGCTCTCACCTAAAGGACCGCTGTACCGCAAGCAGGGCGGGATTTTCAAACGTTCTCTGCGTTATCAGCCGCTGACGCTGACGACACTTGCGGCATTAGTGCCGAAATCCCTGCCGGCGACTATCCGGCTGATTGATGAAAGCATTGAGGAGTTACCGGACGATTTTACCGCCGATCTTGTTGTGATGACGGTGATAACCGGAAATGCGCCGCGCGCCTATGATCTGACCGCGCAGTTCCGGGCAAAAAAAATCCCCGTCGTGCTCGGCGGACCGCACGTGACCTTACTGCCACAGGAAGCGTTGCAGCATGCCGATACAGTCTGTATCGGCTATTCAGAGCAGAGCTGGCCGCAGCTTATCCGTGATTTTATGGATGGTACGATGCAGCGGGAGTACCGGCAGAGTGCGGATTTCACCCTGGATATACCTGATTTACCATTTCCTGAACGCGAGCGTTTTGATGCAAAACATTTTCTTACCCAGGGGGTATTTGAAGCCACCCGTTCCTGTGCGCACAACTGTGAATTTTGTGTCGCGCCGAGCGCCTGGGGACGAAAACAGTTTCAGCATCCGGTGGAATGGGTGACGGAAGATATCCGCCGCTATGTGGAGCGCACCGGCAAACGGAAAGTGATTTTTGTCGATTTAAACCTGGTATCTGATATCGGTTACGCCAAACGGCTGTTTACGGCGCTGATCCCGCTGAACATTCAGTGGTTCGGGTTATCAACGGTACTGATTGCTCATAACCATGAATTGATGGAACTGATGGCACGCAGCGGCTGTAAAGGCTTGCTGCTGGGGCTGGAAACCGTCAGTGACGGCAGCCTGAAAGATGCAGGAAAGAAATTTAACGGCTCGGTGGATTACAAAGAATTAATCGGTGATTTGCACCGCTTAAAGATAGCGATTCAGGGCTGTTTTGTGTTCGGATTGGATCACGATACCACGGATGTGTTTGACCGCACGGTTGATTTGGCAATTGATGCCGGAATTGATTTACCGCGTTTTTCTGTTCTGACGCCGTTCCCGGGCACGCCGCTGTTTAAGCGTCTGGAAGAGGAAAAACGGATCTTAACTACCGACTGGTCACTGTATGACGCGCAGCATGTGGTGTTCCGTCCGGCGCTGATGAGTGCGCGGGAACTGGAGCTCGGTCATGAGCGGGCATGGAAAAAAGTGTACCGCTACAGCAGTATTGCGCGGCGCTTATGGCAGGCGCGTAATTTTAAACCGCTGGCGCTGACGGCAAACCTGGGTTATCGCTTCTATGCGCATCATCTGCATCAGTATTACACCTGTGACTGGCCGATAGAGCATCATCCGGCAAAATCGGGCAGCAACTGATGCGGCTGACCTTTATTCATCCGGCGATTGGTCACCGGCGCGGTGAGGCGTATCTGCGCTCTTGGCAGATGGAGCCGCTGCCGGTGGCAACACTGAAAGGACTGACCCCGGCGGATATCGACACCCGTTTTTATGATGATCGCCTGGAGACAATCCCGTTTGATGAACCAACGGATCTGGTTTCCATTTCGGTGGAAACCTACACCGCGAAACGGGCGTATCAGATTGCAAGCGAGTACAGAAAGCGCGGAGTGCCTGTGCTGATGGGCGGTTTTCATGCCACGCTGATGCCGGAAGAGGTAAAACGCTTTGCCGATACAATTGTGACCGGTGAGGCAGAATCAGTCTGGGAAACACTGATTGATGACTGGCGGCACGGCACGTTACAGCGGGAATACCACGGGGAACAGACAGATCTCCGGGGTGTACGTGTTGATCGCAGTTTATTTGCAGGCAAGCGCTATCTGCCGATAGGGCTTATCGAAACCGGGCGCGGCTGCCGTTTTCACTGTGAGTTCTGCGCGGTTCAGGCATTTTATCAGCAACGTTACCGGCGGCGTGATCCTGACCATGTCCTGCGGGAACTGGCAGAATTGAAAGGCACAAAAAATCTGTTTTTCTTTGTGGATGATAATTTCGCGGGTAGTCTGCGGGAGAGTCGTGATGTTTTACCGGAACTGGCAAAAGCCGGTGTCCGCTGGGTGACTCAGATGAGTATTGATGCCGCCCATGATGAAGAATTTGTCCGCGCACTGTCACAGGCGGGCTGCCGTGGTGTTTTGATCGGGTTTGAATCTCTGAATGAAGCTAACCTGCGGCAGATGAAAAAAGGCTTTAATACTATGAAAGGCGGCTTCAGTCAGGCGCTGGCAAACCTGCGCCGTCATAGTATTGCGGTCTACGGTACCTTTGTGTTCGGCTATGATAGTGATACGCCGGACTCTTTTGGCGAAGCCGTGGCTTATGCCCGGGAGCAGAGTATGTATATCGCGGCGTTTAATCATATGACGCCGTTTCCGGGCACGCCGCTTTATGAACGTCTGGCGCAGGAAAAGCGCCTGCGTTATGAACAATGGTGGCTTGATGATAACTACCGTTACAACGAGCTGCCGTTTTATCCGGCACAACTGTCTCCGGAGGCAGTCACGCAAGGATGCCTCTCAGCACGGAAGGCATTTTATAGTTCACGATCGATTTTTCAGCGCAGCTGGCGTAACCGGGGGGATTTCTTTATGTTTCGCAATTACTTCCCGATTAACTGGTTGCATCACCGGGAAATAAGCAGCCGTAACGGCTACCCGCTTGGTGATGAAAATTGGCAAGGTAAATTATCAGAGGTGAAATGATAGAGGTCATTGACGCGACAACGGAGCATATCGCAGAGTTACTCGGGCTCCTTGAAGAGAACGCCATGCAGGGTGATTGGGAACTGATTATGACCCGTCGCCCGGGCTATTTTTCGCCCCGGGATGATTTCGGGGAGGTGTATCCGGCACTGGCCAGAGACGGCGACACCCTGGTGGGTATGTGCCAGCTCACTATACAGACCGGCTGGGTGAATGGTGAAGAGGCGCAGATGGGCTACCTCAGCAGCTTGCGTATTGTACCGAAATACCGCAATCATCTGAAAGTATTACAGGCAGGATTTTCCTACCTGCGGCAGCTACCGACACCGGATCACTGCTACACCAGTATTGCGGAAAATAATCTGCTGGCGCGCCGGTTACTGGAGCGGGGGGTGGAAGGGTTGCCGCTTTACCGTCATCTGAGCAACATGACTACGCTGGCGATTAACAAAAACCGGGGTAAAAACCACGGGCTGTGGAAATTGGTTCCGCCAGAAGATTATACGGATGTTATGCGTTTTTTTGCCCAGGAAGCAGAGTCACGCCAACTGGCACCGGCAATGAATCTCAAGGCGATGCAGCAGGTCGGGATCACGGTTCTGGGCAGTTATCAGAACGGACAACTGGTTGCGTGCGGGATGCTATGGGATCAGCGGGCATTCAAACAGGTGGTGGTCGCGAATTACTCCGGAAAAATGAAGATGCTGCGCCCGGTTTATAATGCCTTTGCAGGCATGACCAGGCGTCCGCAGATGCCGGCAATCGGGGATGTTATCCCGCAGAGCTTCCTCTCATTCCTTGCATGTACGGATGACAGGCTGATCCCGGATCTGATTGAGGAAGCGATGTTGTTTTGTTCCACGCCAATCATGACAGTCGGACTGCCATCAAGTCATATCTGCACAAGCGATGTGATTGCCCGTACCGGTGCATCGGTATATTGCACCCGGATCTATGGGGTGGATCTGACGGCAGCGCCTATGTGGGACGGGCGGATTGTGTGGCCGGAGGTGGCTCTGTTGTGAACATCGTGCTTATCTACCGAATATGGGAGATTACCGCACGAAAGATGCCATGACACCGTTGGCGATAGGTATTCTGGCGGCGCTGTCACCGGGACACCACCTGACATTTTATGATGATCGCCTGGAAAAAATCCCGGACTCTCTGCCGGACGCGGATCTTATTGCGATATCGGTTGAAACCTTTACCGCCCGGCGCAGTTACCAACTGGCGGATAAATTTCGTCAGCAGGGCAAAAAAGTGGCGCTCGGCGGCTGTCACATTACCTTTATGCCTGATGAAGCCGCCGCCCATGCAGATACACTTTTGCTGGGTGATGCAGAAGGCGCATGGGAGCAGATGCTCGCGGACACAGAATGTGGCACATTGCGTCCGCGCTATCAGGGGGAGCACACGCGCCCGCTGACAGAGTACAGACTTGACCGGCAGATTTTTGCCGGCAAGCGTTATGCGCCCATCTCGCTGGTGCAGTACTCGCGGGGCTGCCGTTTTGCCTGTGATTTTTGCTCCATTCATGCATTTTATCCGGGCGGCGTGCGAACCCGTCCGGCGGCGCAGGTGCGTGAGGAGATCCTTTCTCTGCCCGCCAATCGCTTTATTTTGTTTGTCGATGATAATCTGTTTTCGGGTCGTCGTGCACTGAATGAGTTTTTACAGATGCTCGCACCGCTGAAACGGTGCTGGGGCTGCCAGATAAGTATTGATATAGCGCGTGATGAAAGCATGCTCGATGCGTTGGCGCAGGCGGGCTGTGGTTTTGTGCTGATAGGTTTTGAGAGCCTGAACAGTGCGAATTTACGGCAGATGGGAAAATCCTGGAATCATTCAGCAGGTGATTATGCCGCGGTTGTGGCAGCGCTGCACCAGCGCGGGATCGGCGTTTACGGTACCTTTATTTTTGGTTATGACGACGACACGCCTGATACCATTGCGCAGTGTCTGCACTTTGCACAAGAGAACCGGCTGGAAGTCGCAAATTTTAACTTACTGAACCCGACTCCCGGTACAGCGCTGTATGACAGACTAAAATCACAGGAAAGGCTGCTTTCACCGCACTGGTGGATTGACCCGGATTACCGCTACGGCGACCCGGTGTTTACGCCCGGCAGCATGAGTAAGGATCAACTGACCACCCTCTGTTTTCAGACCAAAACCCGGTTTTACCGGTTTGGCTCTGTTATCCGGCGGCTCTGCCGGTTTAGTCCGCGACGGCGCTGGCGCACATTGTGGGTGGCGTGGCTGGTCAATATTGTTTCTCACCGGGAAATTGCCCGCAAACAAGGGAAACAGCCGGGGGAAAAAGCATGAAGCTGATACTGATCAAACCCAATATCGGGCGGCGCGAACACAGTCTTTATGTTGATGAAGGGCGGATGGAGCCGCTGATGCTCGGCATTCTTGCCGCACTCACGCCACCGGATGTCGAGGTTGTGCTGTATGACGACCGCATGGAAAGCATTCCTTATGATGAACCCGCCGACCTTGTCGCTATCACGGTTGAAACCTTCACCGCCCGCCGTGCTTATGAGATAGCCGCGCAATTCCGCGCCCGGGGTGTGCGGGTGGTGATGGGCGGTATTCACGCCACACTGCTGCCGGATGAAGTCGCATTGCATGCTGATAGTGTCTTTACCGGAGACGCGGAAACCCGCTGGGCGGAAATGATCCGTGACGCGCAAAAAGGGCGGCTGAAGCCTCGCTATGACGCGCCTGCCGGTGTCGGACAAATCGATCACAACCAGTGTGGTTGTCTGCCGCGGCGTGATATTTTCAAAGGTAAAGGCTATCTCCCGATCAGTCTGATGCAGTTTACGCGGGGTTGCCGGTTTGCCTGCCGTTTCTGTGCTGTCAGCCGTTATTTCGGACGGCAGCATTATATCCGCCGTATTGATGAAGTGGTGCGTGAGATTGAAACGCAGAAGCCAAAATTTATCTTTTTTGTCGATGACAATATCGCATCTGATCATGGCGCGCTCAGTGAGTTATGCAGCGCGCTGACACCCCTGAATATTCACTGGATAAGCCAGGCAAGCCTGGATGTCACCCGCAACCGCCCGCTGATGATGAAGCTACAGCAAAGTGGCTGCTGGGGAAATGTGATGGGGTTTGAATCCATTAACCCGGACAGTTTGCGTGATGCGCGAAAATCGCCGAATTTACGCGAATTTTCACAATATCGTGAAGAAATTGCCATATTGCGTGATTTCGGATTGCAAACCTGGGCGGCGTTTACCCTCGGCTATGATCATGATACGGCTGAGAGTGTGGAACAAACGACAGAGTTTGCCCTGAAAAACCGCTTTGCTTTTGCTGCTTATAATATTCTGATGCCGTATCCGGGAACGCCGCTTTATCAGCAGCTTGCTCAGGAAAATCGTCTGTTGTTTGACGGAAAATGGTGGTTGCATCCGGAATACCGTTTTAATCAGGCGGCATTTAAGCCCGCGCAGATGAGCCCGGAAACTCTGACAGAGCTGTGCCACAGTGCCCGCAGCCGGTTTAACAGTGTGCCGTCGATTATCCGCCGCTTTTCTGATCTGCGTCTGACTCTGCAATCTCTTTCCCGCATGGCGACATTCTGGCGCTATACCTTATTGTTCCGCAAAGAAGTGCATAAGAAGCACCGGATGCGGTTCGGGCTGAAATAACAATAAAGGAGGCGGCTGATGATCGGCGGATCTGACTCTTTCGCGCAGCGCGCACTCAGTTACCTGCTTTGGTGTATCCCGGTCAGTGTGGTGTTTTTTACCCTTTATCCGCTGATGAATATGTTTACTGCCGGGCGCGAAACGCTGTATTCCTTATGGGTTCCGTCTGAACTGGCTATTCCGTTTGTACCCGGGTTTATCTGGGTGTATTGCTCGTTTTACCTGATTATTCTGGCTCCGTTGTGGTTTGTGCTGCGCCGCGAACACCGGCAGCTTGCATTCACTTTTATGGCGGTGACGCTGATTGGCGGATTGATCTTTTTTCTGCTTCCGGCACAGCTTGGTTTTGTACGGCAACTGCCGGATAACCCGCTTTACCGGACTATGTATCAGACACTGTTTGAACTGGATCAGCCACATAATCTGGTGCCGTCGCTGCACGTTGCCTGGTCGTGTGCGGCAGTACTGGCAATTATCCGTCATACCGGAAAAGGGCTGACGGTGCTGTTTTTACTGTGGCTGGCGCTGATCGCGCTCTCCACATTACTGGTTCATCAGCACCATGTGGCAGATGTTGTTACCGGGTTGCTGCTGGCTGTGATTGTTTCATCTGTAATGAGGAAATTATTATGAAAAGGATCATTATCAGTGCATTGATGGTATTGAGTTTTTCACTTCATGCGCAGCCCGGTGAAGAAGATGGCGCTATTCATGACGAATTGCGTCAGGTGATCGCGACAGTTGCCGGCGCTATCAACAGCGGGGAGTATGACAAAATGCTGCCGGTGATGAGTGAAAATCTGCGGGCAACACCTATTACGCAGGAGTTTATTTCAGGCAGGGAGGCGATAAAACCCTATTTTGAGTCCTGGTTTGGTCCGGATAAATTCCTGAAAAAGCTGAATATCAGTTTTGATGCCGATGTGGTGACCGAGCTGTCAGCGGATAAAACCTGGGGGATAGCATACGGCAGCGGTCTGGAGAAATATCAGTTAAGTGACGGGCGCACATATGATTTCCCGACCCGCTGGACGGCGGTTGTTGCACCTGAAGAGGGCAAATGGAAAATCCGCGCTATTCATATCGGGACAAATTTTACCGATAATCCGCTGCTGAATGAAACAACTGCTGCACTGAACGGCATGATGTACGGTGCAGGCGGGCTGGTGATTGGTCTGCTGGCTGGTATCTTCCTGTTCCGCCGTAAATGTGCGGGTAAACCGGAAACGGCAACGGATAAAAAATAACAGCGGAGTTTCTTTGCTGAACCCGGGGGCGGCTGATAACGGGCAAAACGAAAAGACGCTGTAAATACATCCGTGTAAGCTCAGCCGCGCCATCCATGGCGCGGATGCTTTTCGTTGTTCTGCCCGTTATCGCCGTAGCACCTGACCGGTAGAGTTATCAATAAAAAACACGTTTCCCTTATTTTCCCCGCGGAAATAAAAAATCCAGATCTGCCTGTGCGCCCATTTGTGGTGCAGGGCGCACGCCATAGCGCCACAAACTGAAATAAATCCGCCAGAATGTCGGGCGCGGCTGGTCATCCACCAGAGACGGTAACTGATACCAGGGTGCCTGAGGATGCTGGTGGTGCGCAAGATGACAGTGATAATTAAGGGCTATCCAGCGGGAAAGCGGCAGAACTTTCAGGTTCCAGGCTCCGTTCATTACATCGCGGCGGCTCCATGCATGATCAACATATTGCAGTGCTGACCAGTGCAGTGCGAATGCCCACAAGCAGAGAAAATAGCCCGCCGCACTTAAATCCAGCGACCAGAACAGCAGCGCCTGCCAGAGAAAGGCCCCCAGCAACTCACTCCATACTGTCAGCGGCGGCAGTTTTGCCAGTTCGGGAACCTGGGAGCCGAACCCCAGCGCCGGGGCGATTTTTGTGACAAATACCCGCGAGCGGTAAACACCCGGCGCAAAGAACCAGATAAAGTTGCCGAGCAGTACGCAAAAATAGTAAAGCCCCAGCAGATTCCCTGCGTAGAGCCAGATATTTCGCAACCAGCGGGGTTGGTCTGGCAGATAATAATCATACAGCTCATTATCAGTGCGGTTATTTTTATGATGGTTTAAATGTGCCCGGCGCTGGAGGGTAAACGAGGTCGGAAAAGCCCACGCAGCAATCACACCAATCACGCGGTTTCCGGTTGCAGAATGTGCCGCCACACCATGAACCGCCTCATGCAGGATGGCAAAAGGCATATTGTTTACCAGCATAAAGCCAATCAGGGCGGGCAGCGCCCAATACCAGGAAAGATGACTGACTGCCCACAGACACACAGCCGCTGCCGTCATTGAAAAAATCAGTAAAACAGTATTAAGCAAAAGACGCATCAGTCAGTTTTCCTTGTGTTATCAGGCACTACTGCGGGGCTGAACAGAGAGGTTTTTTCATGGCGCAAACGGCGGCCATAGAGACGAAAGCCGAGGTTTGCCGCCAGGCGGATCAGGCGGTTTCCCGGATGGCTGAAAACCCGCCGCACGATAGCAGACAGCCGGTAAGTTTCGCGCCAGGCTTCATGCAGCAGTGCGTTCAGCTCTTCCGCTTGCATCTGTTTTGGTTGAAAAACAACGTGCTCGTTATCATACAAACTCAGGTCTTGTGTGATTAACCGGCCTTCCTGCTTCATTCTTTCCCACAACCGGGTGCCCGGCAGCGGTGTCAGGACAGAAAAACGCACCAGATCCAGACCGAGAGCCGGTATCCGGCGGAGCGTGTCGCGGATGCTTTCCGGGGTATCTTCATCAAAACCCAGGACAAAACAGCCTAGTGCCGCTATTTTATTCTCACGCAGACGACGGATTTGCCTCTGATAGTCACTGACCTGATTACAGCGCTTTCCGACAGATATCATGGTGTGCTGGCTGAGGTTTTCCAGCCCGATCAATAATCCTTCACAACCACTGTCGCACAGGGCGCGGAATACCTCTTCGTCGTCGGTCACATTAAGCGTTGCCAGCCCGGACCAGCGAATTCTGAGGGGGATCAGGGCGCGGAAGAGCGCGAGGCTGTACCCGCGATCGGCATACAGGTTAGGATCAAGAAAAATCCAGCGCCGTTCACCACTGAGTTTTATCTCTTCAATGACCTCTTCAACCGGGCGTGCTGTCCCTTTGCGTCCCCACTGATGCTGTATTGCACAAAAATCACAGGATAACGGACAGCCGCGATCAGCAATAATTGTCGGGATTTTCATGTAAGCACGGCGGGGAAGCAGATCACGGCGCGGTACCGGCATTGGCAGATAACCCCGCTCCGGTGTGTGCTGATAGCGGGCAAGCGGATGTTCGTCCGCAAAGTCCTGTAAAAATTGCGGCCAGATGTGTTCACCTGCGCCGATCATGATGGTATCTGCATAATGTGCAGCTTCATCAGGTTGCAGGGTGACATGCGCGCCGCCCATGGCAACATATGCTCCGCGCTGCTGCCAATAACGGCACAGCGCATAGGCTCGCGGAGAGGAAGAGGCGGTGGAGGTGATAACCACCAGGTCAAAATCTCCGGTGGTGACCGGCGGGGAAACGCCTTCATCTGTCAGTGTCAGTTCAGCATTCAGGTGCGGCGGAACAAGCGCGGCAAGCGTGATAAGGGTCAGCGGGGCATAGCTGATGGCAACAGAAAATGCACTTTTCCGGTAACGGTACGTCCTGTCAAACGGTAAAATCAGTAAAATCTTCACCGTGGCATCCTGCTCCTGAATTTGACATAAGTAAGATAACAATGACACAGTGCGCAGGTATACGCACTGTGTCTGATCAATTATCAGGCTTTAACCACCTCCAGAATCGAGACATAGCAGCCGGTCGGGATCAGGCGGTTAATTTTCAGTCCGGCTTTTGTCAGCAATGCCTCAAATTCAGGTATGGTCCGTTCGCCGCCGTTCGGGAAGGCGGTCAGGCAGAGAATATCCATCGCATGACGGGAATCCAATTTTTTAACCGGATAGATGACCGGCTCAATAATCAGCAATTTACTGTCTTTTCGCATGGATTCACGACAGTTGTTCAGTATTACGAGCGCCCGCTCGTCCTGCCAGTCCTGCATAATATTTTTCAGGATATAAATATCAGACTCAGGCAGGGCTTCAAACAGGTTACCGGAGACGGCAGTCCACCTGTCGTCCATACCCTGTCCTGACAGCCGGTTGTCCGAAAGCACATGCGGGCGGTCAAGCAATATGCCGTGAAGTGTCGGGTTTGCCCGCAGGATCCTGAGCAACAACCCGCCCAGACCACCGGCGATATCCATCACACGGCTCTTTTCAGGGAATTCATAAGTATTGACGACAAAATAGTTTTCCACCTCAGAGAGGGCAGACATCCCGGACGGAAAATTGTAGTCACCGCCCTGATGTTTTTCATGGTATTCGTAGAAGGATTCACCGAAACAGTCTTCGAACGGCGGTTTTCCCTGAATGGCATCGGTAACCTGACCAACAGGTTTCCACAGTGTTTCATCTGTCAGCATCAGAATGGTGTGGCGCTGTGAATAGGGATGATCGGCTTTCAGAAATTCTGCTTCGGCATTCAGCCCGTAAAGATCATTGTCATCAGCGGTAAAGATGCCGTTGGCGGTCAGCATCCGGAATACTTTATGCAGCAGAGCCGGATGTGATTTTGTTTTTTCTGCCAGCGTATTAACAGAAAGCGGTTCCTTTGCGAGATGATCGGCAAGATGCAGTTGTGCAGCTGTACGCAGACATCCGGGCAGAGTAAAGCTCATCGCGATATCCATAACACGAAGCGCGGCTTTCTCTTCAGCGGGCGTCATTGGTATATTTTGTGACATAAAGCGACTCCTGTTTTAGTTAAATAAAATTAAACAATCAGGAGAAGCATAGCCCGGACAAGAAATATTGCCGTAACAAAGTATAAGTATTATTAACTATTTAATAGTTAATTATTCGGATATTAAATATTTGGTACAGCGCTCACAATTCAGCGATGTGCATTACTAATCCGCAGCCCGCGCATCATACAGAGCCAGGCACCGGCGGAGACACCAATCAGCATCAGCCATAAGGTATCAGGCGGAAAGCTGGTCAGAACACCACCGGTGAACAATGGGTTAAACGCGCCACCCAGCCAGCCGAGGGATTGTGCGGAAAAATAGCTTGATTTCATGCCATCCGGGGCAATACCGTCGATCAGCATATATTCACCCGGCGCATAAATCAGTTCACCGAGGGTAAACACGAAGGCTGCGAGCCCCCAGAACACTAAATTACTGCCCGCCATCATAAACCCGGCAAGTCCGCCCATAAAAAACAGGGTGCCAAGCGTCATCAGCTTTTTCAGATTTTCCTGGCGGAGTCGCCGCCCGACCATGTACTGCAATGACACCACGACGGCAGCATTAACCGGCAGGACCACACCAATTACCTTTTCCGCCAGTGTCGAATCCGCAACTGTCAGTACATATTGAGATATACAGGCCGAAAAGGAGCCGAAAACCAGGGAGCCCAGAAATGCCGACAGTGTGAACCAGAGCAGCGCTTTATCATGAAGCATCACAGAGGGCTGCCAGGTCGTGCTGCTGCCGGTTGCGGCAGACGGCGGAACACTGCGGACAAAACGCTGAATAAAGAAGACAGGGAACGATGCGGTGAAAGCCGCAAGCCAGAAAGGCAGGTTAGCACTGTACATCAGCAGTGCGGTGCCGACAGGCGGGCCGACTGTCCAGCCCATGTTGACAAAGGTGTAGTTCAGGGAAAACACCTTTGTTTTACGTGCCGGTGGCAGTGTATCAGCAAAATAGGCTTTCAGAACGGTGGCAAAAACGGAATAAGCACAGTTAACCAGAGAGAAAAAAACCACCACAAGGGCAATATTGTGAGTAAGCGGAATGGCGATAAATCCTGCGATATAAACCAGGATTGAAACCAGCATATAGCGCTTTTTATCAAATTTATCCGCAATAATTCCGAAGCCGAGACTGAAAAGCACGCCGGTAGTCAGTGCCACCGTTAATGCAATACCCACCTGATCGACAGCCATACCGTATTGACGGCTGAGATAAATCGCCATAAACGGAATGGTGGCACCGCGTCCGATGGTAATTAAAAACGAAGAGGCTAACAGAGCAATAGTCGAGCGTGTGGCGGCTTGCATGGTGACAGTCTCAATAATATTATTTTTTATATTCAGGTAATCAATATCATGCAAATCAGGCGCTGTACAGCGCCTTTCCGGTTATGGCAGCACTGCCTGCGCTTCTATCTCAATCAGCCATTCCGGCAGGGATAATCCGCTGACGATAATCCAGGATGATGCCGGGGCGGTGGCGGCAAATTTTTCGTTCAGCACATCCGCAATTGCCATTTGTTCATCATGTGAATCAGCCCCGGCACGGATATAAATCCGCAGCATAACCACATGAGAAAGATCCCCGCCGGCAGCTGCAAGTGCGCGGGCAATATTATCCACAGATTGTGCCGTTTGCTCCCGCATTCCGCCGGGCACGGTGATTTCCCTGTGATCAACACCGACCTGACCGGACAGAAACAACTGACGGGTACCGGTGGTTTCCACTGCCTGACTGAACCCGTATTGCAGTGAATTAAACAAGTCGGGCGGATTGATAAGTTTCTTATGCATAATGACCTTTTAACTGAGTTTTTTACTAAATAAGAGAAAGTACTGGTTTTATCATAAAATGTTTTATTGCAGTATAAATTAACGCAATATTAACAGCGATGAGTGTTATGAAATAAAACACAAACAGACAACATGGATAATTCTTAATTATTAATATGTATATTTATCTCCATTATTCCGTCAGGCAGAATATTTCTATATTCTTTCCCGTAAAGCACGTAGCATTGGGATAATAACCGGGCATTATTCTGAGATCGGTTCAGCGCATGCTTTAAAGGGAATTTATTTTTAAATTAAGGATATATCAATGTCGAATTTTGATAAGACTGACGGACAATTCCATGAGTTTACATCACCGCTGAATGAAGGGGATTTTTTTGCATTACCGGTTGAGTCATCTGTACCTGAAGGTGTAACGCCGATTATTGATGAATCGACAGGGCTGTGTATTGGTTATTTGTATGGCATGAACGGGGTTTATCATATTTATGATATTAATGGTCACTACCAGACGGTGTATGAAATACCGCTGGAGTCACCGTTGTTTGACCCGCTGGATCTGCTGTTGGTCGGCGGTGTGGTGGCGAAATTGTGCGGACGAACCTCTTTACTGATGCGCGGCGGGGCTACCCGGGCTGTCAGCAGCGGCGGCGTAAAACTGAGTATGCAAATTGTCTCATCACTGAAAAGTCGTCTGATGCTGAGTTCAGCGGCCACAAAAATGAAATATTCACCGCAGGCCGCCAGAGCAATGAGTGATCGCAGCCGTTATGTGCCGGATTATATTCTCAGTAAAGTTATCAGAAACGGCAGGCAGACTGAGATATTAATTGCGGCATCCGGTGAGCAATTTAATAAATATTCGATGACAATTAAAAAACATCGTTATGGCGGGCAGCTTATGGATGTTTATCTGAATGTGATTGTTGATGCCGATAAAAAAATCATAACAGAATTTAATTATTGAATATAGCTGATGTAATTATAAGGTGATGCAGAATGCATCACCTTTATTTCACGGCAGTGTGAAATAAATAACCGGATAAAATACAGTGCAAAAAATTATTTTATATAAGAGTCCAGCACTTTCAGCACAATATCTAAATCATCCTGTCGTTTTTCTTCATCTTCCTGATGAACAACATGCTCTGTCAGGTGTCCTTTAATCACTTCCCGCATTAACCCGTTAACTGCGCCGCGTATAGCCGCAATTTGTTGCAGAACAGCCGCGCACTCATGAGGTTCATCCAACATTTTTTTCAGTGAATTTACTTGTCCCTGAATTTTGCTGGCCCGGTTCTGAAGTTTCTGTTTATCCCTGATGGTGTGTGACATAGCAGCCCTGTGAGATAAGGTGATATAGAGTTAACGGGTAAAATAGTAGCACTTTAGTCAGACAAAAGGGTAGTTTATTTATACTGGGGGGGAGTATACTGCGTTCACTCTTTCTCTTTCTGAAAATACGGGCGCACAGGTATGACTGATTTTGCTTCTTTATTACAGCAGGGTAATGCGTGGTTTTTTATCCCCGGTGCGATTGCACTCGGTGCATTACACGGGCTGGAGCCGGGGCATTCAAAAACCATGATGGCGGCATTTATAATAGCCGTAAAAGGCACGGTCAGGCAGGCGGTATTGTTGGGGCTGGCAGCGACATTATCTCACACGTTTATTGTCTGGGTTATCGCGCTCGGGGGCATGTATATAAGTAAGCACTTTACTGCCGAAGCGGTTGAACCCTGGTTGCAGATGGTATCTGCCGTCGTTATTTCAGCCACCGCGTTCTGGATGTTTATGCGGACCTACCGCGGTGAAAAAGGCTGGCTGGCGGGAGTGCAGGAAGACAGTCATGGCCATCATGACCATCCGCATAATGAGCATCACAGCCACGCTCATGATGACCACGCTCATCATGACCACGTTCATCATGACCACGTTCATCATGACCACGTTCATCATGACCATGATCATCACGACCATGATCATCACGACCATGATCATCACGACCATGATCGTCATCACGGCCATGGTTATCATGACAGTGAATATC
Organism: Morganella psychrotolerans; assembly: GCF_001676055.1. GTDB lineage: Bacteria > Pseudomonadota > Gammaproteobacteria > Enterobacterales > Enterobacteriaceae > Morganella > Morganella psychrotolerans_B. The sequence continues at coordinate 18,272 of NZ_LZEX01000045.1, forward strand.
TTGATGCGCATGCCAGGGCGCATGCGGATGAAATTAAACATCGTTTTACGGATGGCCGTGCGACAAACAGCCAGATATTACTGTTTGGTCTGACCGGCGGACTGATCCCGTGTCCGGCAGCAATTACGGTACTGCTAATTTGTCTGCAGCTGAAAGCGTTTACCCTGGGCGCAACAATGGTGCTCAGTTTCAGTATCGGGCTTGCGCTGACATTAGTCACGGTAGGGGTTGTGACGGCAATTGGTGTCAGGCAGGTTAACCGCCGCTGGCAGGGATTGAGTGATATCGCTAAAAAGGCGCCTTATTTTTCAGCGGCACTTATCGCAATTGTCGGCCTGTATATGGGGATCCACGGTTATATGGGGCTGACGGCATAACGAACGATATCGTTCAGGGATATCCGCGGGAATGTCCCTGCTTTTATAAATACCCCTGTTTTTATAAGATTAAGCAAAAAATGATTTGCGTGACGGGAATTCGTGTGGTTTAATACTGCCACTGGTTTGGAAGTGCAGACCTATTTATGTCAGTCCGGTTAGTCATTCTGCGTTAAGTGTTTCTTTTTAGTTACCTTAACATAGCGAATTCCTTCTAATAGTTCCCATAAGTAAATCGAAATCAAACCGCAAATACGCCTTATGGCAACAAGATAAAATTAAAGGAAATACAAATGTCTAACACAATCACTGGTACTGTAAAATGGTTTAACGATGATAAAGGTTTTGGCTTTATCACTCCAGCTGACGGTAGCAAAGACGTGTTCGTTCACTTCTCTGCAATCCAGAGCGACAACTTCAAATCACTGGCTGAAGGCCAGAAAGTTTCTTTCACCATTGAAAATGGTATGAAAGGCCCGGCAGCGGGTAATGTGGTAGCGCTGTAATTCAGCCACCCATTAAGCAGATTTAAGAACCTCACTTCGGTGGGGTTTTTTTATGCCTGTCGATCAGGAATATCACCGGTATTTGTTTAAGGTTAATGGCGGCGGGTTCGCTTTCTGCGTAGTAACATGATCAGAATAATGATAGCGGCAATAATAATAAACCAGGAAAGATAAGTATGCAGTGGTAATGCCAGCACAGCGGCACTGGTAAAATAACCGGCAGACACAATAATAATTCCCCACAGCATTCCGCCGATAATATTCAGTATGAAAAATTTCAGAGGATCTACTTTTGCCGCACCGATAATGATCGGGCCAACTGTCCGTAATCCGTAAGCAAACCGGATACCGATAATAATAAGGCTTTCTCTGTGCTGAATTATCTGTTGCACACGGATAATTTTATCAGCATGGCGACGAAAGCGGGGCAGAATTCTGTCACCGGCAAAATAGCCGGTGAAAAACAAAATATTATCGCTGACAATACCACCAAGTGCAGCAAATAACATTACCCGCGGATAAGATAATAACTGATTATGTGCTGCTATCCCTGAAAGAAATGCCGCAGTTTCACCCTCGAGCATTGTGCCGAAAAAAGTTGCCCAATAACCATATTCTGTAATCCAGCGGGTGAGTATCTCCGTCATTGGTTATGTTTACCTTCCGCGTATTAAAAGAAGCTGGCTGAAATATTGATGCACAGACCCAATATAGCCATATTAAAAATAAAAGAGACAATGGATTGTAATATTACAGCGCGGCGCATTGGTGTTGAGGCAATTTCAACGTCTGCTGTTTGTGATGCAACGGCAATGGTAAAGGAGAAATACATAAAATCAGAATATCCGGGCTCTGCGGGTTTATCCGGAAATATTAACCAGGGCTTATCCTGTTCAGCATTATTATAATAAAGATGAGCATAGTGCATTGTAAAACCGGCCGGCAGTAACAGCCAGGATGATATAAGAGTGGAAGCGGTCAGAATATACGGATAAATTTTGTCATGTCCGGATAGATCCCCGTGCCCGCCTAATGCGAAGAACAGAACCAGCAAACTTACACAGCAACCGGCCAGCAGAAAAAATATCACCATTCGCGCACTTTCATCCTCAATTTTCGTGAGTTTACGGATATCTTTTACATTTTTATTGATCATTCGTTCAAACAGAAACAGCAGATAAACCCAGGAAAATGCATTCCAGCCGAAAATCAGGCACATCAGGGTGCTTTGAGTGGGAAGTAATACAAGAAAAGTGATCAGAGCCACAAACAGTGAAACTACAAAACGCGGACGTGCATGAAGAGTATGGCGAACAATATGGGTGATGCGGATGCCGTAACGTAACATATCAATGCCCTGTCAGAAATAGCTGATTACAGTGTACTACTATATCAAATATTTAACAAAGTAGGCTTGTGTCATCTGAATGTGCGGATCTTCCTGCACAGAATTACAGCTGAACACTTTTTATTCATGATATTTCCGTAAAGATCACTTTTTGCCGGCAGATTTATATTTATACTGGTCAATATCATAATATTAAAAGTAACTTTCCATGAGCATAACATTGCTTGTTATCATGTTTTTTGTTGCGGTTGCAGCCGGTTTTATTAATGTGGTTTCAGGCGGAGGCGGATTTCTTTCCATCAGTGCATTACTGATTTCAGGTTTACCTCCTGCTAACGCACTTGCTACAAATAAAATGCAGGCATTGGGCAGTTCATTAACATCCGGAATTTATTTTTTACGCCAGGGACGAATTGATTTAAAAAATAATAAATGGGTTTTTATTGCTACCTTCTTTGGTGCGGCAACCGGTACTATTTTTGTTCAGTTCATCGATCCGTCATTCTTAAAAAAATTACTCCCAATACTTATTATCGGAGTGACGCTTTATTTTATTTTTTCGCCGGATATTACAAAATCAAAAGAAAAGCAGCGTGTTTCTTATTTTGTATTTTCATTTATCTGCGGCGGAGGGATCGGATTTTATGATGGCTTTTTGGGGGCAGGAGCAGGCACGTTTTATACAATAAGTTATATGTTATTATTGGGCTATCGTATAGATAAAGCACAAATACACTCTAATTTTCTGAATCTGGCATCCAATACCTCGTCAGTTATTTTTTTTGTTGCAGGCGGAAAAATGATCTGGACGTTAGGCTTGCTGATGTTTGCCGGTCAGGTGATTGGCGCCAGACTGGGGGCGGGGGTTGTGCTGTCATCAGGCCAGAAAATAATCAGACCAATGATTATTTTAGTCTCTGCGGGGATCAGTATAAAAATGCTGATTGACATGTATTATTGACATAAGGCTTATCTGTCGGGGAATTATCTGTTTTTTCACAGGATTGAGTTGGGTAACGGAAAAGTATGAATTTAGTGAACATTAAATACTTGTTGAAAATAAAAAATATTATAAAATGACTTTTATTGCTTAATGTAGTCTAATTTCACTAAATCTTAAAGGAAGGTCTTTTAAGCCTCTGAAGGACTCTTGTCTGTGTATTCGAAAAATTCGTTCTCGTTAAAATTACTTCACCCGAAATATTTTCTGACCTGGTTTGGTGTTTTTGTTTTGTTTTTATTGGTTCAATTGCCTTATGTGTGGTTGCTTTTCATCGGTAAGCGCTTAGGTAAATTCTCACGGTTTTTTATAAAAAGACGTGTATCTATAATCAGGCGAAACCTGGAGCTATGTTTCCCTGAAAAAACAAATTCTGAAATTAATGATATGGTTATGGATAATCTCGCCTCTCTGGGGATGGCATTATTTGAAACCGGTATCGCCTGGTTCTGGAGTGACAAAAGGCTCAGTAAGTTATATTCCATCAGCGGCTTATCCAATTTTACTGATGCAAATAAGAAAAATGCAGGTATTTTACTGATTGGTACGCATGCGATGTTACTGGAGCTTGGCGGCCGGATTATGGGATTGAGCCTTCCTGTCAATGCGATGTATCGCCCGCATAATAATAAAGCAATGGAATATATTCAGACAAAAGCACGGTGCCGCTCAGGTAAGGGCATGATTGACAGGAAAAATCTGCGGTTTATGGTGAATGAGCTGAAGAAAGGTCAGGCGATATGGTTCGCACCTGACCAGGATTTTGGTGTAAAAGGAACCGTATTTGTCCCTTTCTTTGCTGTTGAAAATGTCTCCACATCAAAAGGTGCGGTGATATTAGCAAGTTTATCCGGGTCACCTTCACTGACGGTTTCTCTGGTCAGAAATGATAATAAAGCAGCGGATAAGCATTACAGCTTAATTATTGGTCCTGAAATAGAAGGCTTTCCAAGCGGAAATGAGCGGGATGACGTTCATAAAATGAATAAAATCATAGAGGCGGAGATCATGAGAGCTCCTGACCAGTATCTTTGGGCACACCGCCGCTTCAAAACCAGGCCGAAAGGTGAGCCCGGAGTATATTGATTAATAATCATATATTGATATATATGGTCTAAATTAACAGATATAAAAAAACCAACCCACTGAGGTTGGTTTTTTTATATCTGTAGCCCGGCGGAATCTGCCGGTTAATCGGTATCAATAAACCGTTTTTGCTCAGTCAGTACCTGTAATAATTCCGCCATATCCGGCTTGGCATGCTTAATTGTTTCATTATTTTCATCGAAACGCTGATATTTCCCCTGCGATGTCAGAACAGAGGCTGAATCAGGTTTGATAATCACCAGGTGGTTGTTATCTCCGGTAAATATCCATGGTTTACGTCGTGCCGGGCTGAAAAGGTCTTCACCCTGAGTGTATTCACTTTGCGGATTGCTGACGTGCAGCAGGCGTTGCATCAGCGTTGCCATAATATCAGGGTGTGCGGTCAGTTTACTGATAACTTGTGCCGGTGTTTCAGGCCAGTGGATAAGCAACGGTACGCGCAGCTGTCCACGGTTAAATTTCCCGTCTGTAACCCAGGTGCTCTTTAATTCATTCACGTCATCATTGGCACCGGCAGTAATGATAATGACGGTTTTATCCCACTCACCACGTGCCCGGATATCCTGTATCAGTATGCCCAGAGCATCATCAATATCTGTCATATCAGAATTAAGCGGTACTGGTGAACTCAGGTTAACCAGTGCAAACCATGGCTGCCCCGGGCGGGTTTGTTTCAGCCAGGTACTCCAGCGGTCAGCCACATCAGCAATACTGCTGTTTTTTTCTGTCGCTTCTCCGCTATCCCGCAGTGGTGGCAGGCTGTAATCTGCCAGCAGTGCATAGCGATAGAGTGGTGACGTAAAGTTTTCTGTTGAGAAAAAACCGGTCTGATAGTTTTGTGCACTGAGTGCAGACATCAGCGCCGACGGAACACGTCCGTTCAGTATGCCGTCATAATATGAGCCTGAGATCCCGTAATACAGCCCGAATTGGGCTTTTTCCGGATCAATTTCACTGCTGTAGTGCCGGGTGAACTGCGTGCTTTCCTGTGCGAAATGCGCCAGCTTCGGCATCGACTTGCTGATGTCGTCCTGATCCAGATAAGAGAGTGTGACGAGCAGCAGGTTATATCCGCTGCCGTTGTTCGCGTAGCTCAGTTTATTGACCGGATACTCTACGCCCTGGGCCGTCGGGTCGCCGTGCAGGAGGAGTTGCTGTTCATAACTGCTGGTGTCAATCAGCCCGTGGCGCTCAAGGAATTTGCGGGCGGTCATCGGGTAGGAAACCGGCAGATTGTAGCGTTGCATTGTTACCGGGCGATAGAAATTGGCATCTGCCCAGATATACATAATATGAGAAGTAATAAAGGCGGTGATAAAAATCACGGCAACCGGTTTACCGAATTTTTGCCGGTTCAGGCTGCGCAGCTTCTGCCAGCTCCAGGTGCCGAACAGCATCTCAATAAGAAAAATAACCGGGATAGCAATAAAGATAAATTGCCAGCGCCGCGCCATTTCACCCTGTACAGGGTTTATCACCAGATCCCAGACGACGGGGTTCAGGTGAAGACGGAATTGTTCATAAATTCCGATATCAAACAGCAACAGTGTCAGTCCGGCGGTGCCGATAGCGGCAGAAAGAAACCTGAGAAGACGTTGCGACATCACCACAAAGGTGAGCGGGAAGATAATCAGCAGATAGAGAGCGAACGCCAGAAAACTGAAGTGCCCAAGCCAGCTGCTGATGGCATAAATACGACCGGTCAGTGTGCCCGGCCAGTCAGAAATAAACAGGTAACGGCTGCTGAGTACGAGGCTCAGCAGTATATTAAACAGGGTGAACCAGTGCCCCCAGCTTATCATCTGGGAGACTTTGTCACCGTATTTCGGACGATACGTTACCATAGTGTTTCGTTATCAGCCGGAGTGCGGTTAATGCGCTTTATCTTCACTGACGGAAGATTTCAGTGCACGGGCAAAGGAGTCTGCAATATGCACGCGCTGCGATGGTGCAACACTGGTATTGATGAGATTGGTTACCATATTTCCTAATACCATAAGCGAGAGATCGGTTGGTGTCCGGTTTTTTTCGAGCACACTGACCAGCTCAGCCAGTAACTTTTCAACGTGTTCATCACTGTAGCGGGATGACTGTGGCATAAACGTATATATCCTGATTGTACAAAGCTCTATATCATAACTGATGAGCGGGCGTATTTCTGCTTTTTGCAGAAAATTATTTCAATTATGGATGCCGTTACGCAGGAAGAAACATTTTTTTATTCTGCATTCAGTCGGTTGCCATGTTGTGGCGTATTCTGGTGTGAATGAGACTTGCACGCGTATCATAACGATGTTTGAATACGCGCAAATGAGGCTGAGGAGCAAAAAATGAGTCTGGATATTATTCAGATTGCGTTACATCAATTGATTAAACGCGATGAGCAGACACTGGAAGTGGTACTGCGGGACACACCGCTGGAAAAAACCGCCATTGTTGAAGATATGATGGCAGAACTGCACCGGGTCTACAGCGCGAAGAGTAAAGCGTACGGTGTATTTAATGAAGAGAGTGAGTTATCAGCTTCACTGCGCTTACAGCGTCAGGGAGAGGAAGAATTTCATGCTTTTACCCGCGCGGCAACAGTGCGGCTGAAAGATGAACTGGCAAAATATCCGTTTGCCCAGGGCGGGGTGGTATTATTTGCCCATTATCGCTACCTGGCGGTGGAGTATCTGCTGGTCGCAGTTCTGGACAGTTGTCAGAGTATGCTGGTAAATGAGAGCCTGGAACTGAACAGCACACATTATCTGGATATCCCGCATGCGGATATTATTGCCCGCATTGATTTGACTGAGTGGGAAACAAATCCTGAATCAGTCCGTTATCTGACCTTTCTGAAAGGCCGGGTCGGGCGTAAAGTGTCTGATTTCTTCATGGATTTCCTGGGTGCCGCCGAAGGGTTTAACGCCAAAGTGCAGAACAAAGGTCTGTTACAGGCGCTGGATGATTACTGTGAAGAGACACAGGCCGGTAAGCAAGAGCGTCAGGCGTACCGCAAACAGGTCTCTGAATACTGCAATGAGCAGTTGCAGAGCGGGGAAGAGATCCGTCTGACTGAGTTGTCCGCAGAGCTGCCGCCATTGGGCGAACAGAGCTTTGCTGAATTTACACAGGAAAAAGAGTACGGACTGGAAGAGTCCTTTCCGGCAGATCGCAGTACACTTCGCCAACTGACAAAATTTGCCGGCAGCGGCGGCGGAATGACAATCAATTTCGATGCGATGTTACTGGGTGAGCGGATTTTCTGGGATGCGGCAACAGATACGCTGACAATTAAAGGTACACCGCCGAATTTGCGGGATCAGTTACAGCGCAGAGGCAATAAAGGATAGCAGGGCATAAATAAATAACGCCGCAAAAGCGGCGTTATTTACTCGGCGTCCCGATAAAAGCTCGATAGTTGGCGTAATTAAGCGCGCAGGAAATCGATATGTGTCAGTTTAGGCTTGAACGGGTGACGTTGCACAGCCTGTACTTTCACTTTAGTTTCTTTACCATCGACAACCAGAGTCACTACATCGTAGAAACCAGGTTTGTTTTCAAGGTTGATCAGTTTATCGTGATCAAGTTCGATGGAAACAGGTTCCTGGTTGCCACCGTAAACGATAGCAGGGAACTTGTTTGCGCGACGCAGGCGGCGGCTCGCACCCTTACCCTGATCTTTACGTAATTCAGCATTAATAGTAATCATAACTTTTCTCTTTGAAAAGAGTAAAAAAATCTCTGCTACAGGCGACCCAGCAGCAAAGTCGGTATTTGGCTTCCGCCCGGATTTCCCGGGATGAAGCGGCGTGCATTTTACCGAAAATGCGGACAAACGGCAAACGAAACCCGGTATAAAACCGGAAAAGCGAAGTATAAGATTACGCCAGACTATCGGATTTACGAAAACGGCCCTGATAATCAAAGATTTTTTCCCGGATCTGCCAATATGGTTCTTTTTTGCGCGCGACAATAAAATCAGGGTAACGCAGCAGAACTTGCTGGTTAATCACCGATTGTGCATCCTGCCAGTTAAACGGAACACCCGGCGCACGTAAATGCTGCGCTAAAAACTGTTTTTCAAACACAAAGCGCTGTGCGGGAGTTGTCAGGCGGAAACGTTCACTGACGGATGTACCATCCTCGTCATAATAATTAACGGATAACCATTCACCACGGTTATCTGCGCCGGGGGTCAGGGTCATGCCACCGCAGCGTAATACCAGCGAATTTTTCAGGCGCAGTGCTGCTTTGAGCATATCATCAGGATCACTGAGGATTTCATCACAATGGCAGCAGCGCCGCGCAGCAATATCATTTTCACCGTTGCAGGACGGGCAGAGTTTGAAGCGGAAGCGGAAATCACACTGATGGCGTGAGGAATCATCATCGGCATCAATAATTCCCTGACAACGGCGGCCATAGTGCTCAATAATGTGCCCGTCGTCAGTACATATTCCCCAGAAGAGGTTGGCGAATCCGCAGAGCGGGCAGAACACCTGCACCGGCTGACTTTTGCTGTTTGGTTTGTGAGTCCCTACTTCCGGCATAAAGAGATCATGCGGGTTTCCGGCATAGTCGAGGATAAGACACTCTGTTTTCCCGGGGGACAGGCGCAATCCTCTCCCGGCAATTTGCTGGTAAAGGCTGACTGATTCAGTCGGGCGCAAAATAGCGATAACATCCACATGCGGCGCATCAAACCCGGTGGTCAGCACGGAGACATTGACCAGATAGTGCAGTTTGCGGGCTTTAAAGGCGCGGATCACCTCTTCCCGCGCCTGTGCCGGGGTATCTGCACTGATAAGCGCGGCGTCTCCTGCCGGCAGCAGAGTGACAATTTCCGCTGCGTGCTCCACGGTGGCGGCAAATACCATGCAGCCCTGACGGGGTGCGGCGTATTCAATTATCTGACGGACAATCTGTGGTGTGATGCGTTTTTGTTTTTTCAGCTCACGGTTGAGTGCCTGTGTATCAAAAATACCAAGAGAGCTGACCGGCACCTGCGTGAAATCATAATGCAGAACCGGCATGTCCAGGCGCTGAGGCGGCACCAGATAGTGATGGTTTATCATGTAGCGCAGCGGCAGTTCATAGATACAATCACGGAAAAAACACGTATCTTCACCGCGGATCATGCCATGATAGTGATATTGATAGATCCAGCCGCTGCCGAGCCGGTAAGGGGTGGCGGTCAGCCCCAGGATCCGCAGACCCGGATTAGTTTTACGCAGATGCTGTATGACCTGCTGGTACTGGCTGTCTTCACTCAGGCTGATGCGGTGGCATTCATCTATAATCAGCAGGGAAAAGGCACCGCTGAAATCGTCAGTATTACGCGCGACAGATTGCACACTGCCGAATATCACTTTTTGTGAGGACTCTTTTTGCGCCAGGCCTGCTGAATAAATCCCTGCATTTAATCCATAAGCGTGATATTTGCTGTGATTTTGTTCAACCAGTTCTTTCACATGAGCAAGTACCAGTACCCGCCCGCGGGCGAGTCGCGCCAGTTCTGCAATCACCAGGCTTTTCCCGGCACCTGTCGGTAAAACAATGACCGCCGGTGTGGTGTGCTTGCGAAAATAGTGCAGTGTGGCGTCGACAGCCTCCTGCTGGTAGGGGCGCAGGGTGAAAGCCATGAATACTCCGGCGGGTTGGTACAGGAAACAGGGTAGTAGCATACCATACTTCAGGCGTGATAATTGACTGCGCACCGGGCGATAAACCACGGGAAAGGCGCTGCTATTCTGATGCTTTGTTGTTATAATTATTTCTGCTGTTATTATCAAAATAAATCTTTCACACTATCTGCCGGTTGCGCTCACGGGCGCGTCATTTTAAGAGACAATCATGCGATTGGATAAATTCCTTGCCCATCAGACGGGCATCAGCCGGACCCTTGTTGCCAGAGAACTGCGCACAGGGCTGGTTACTGTTGATGGTGAAATCGTGAAAAGCGGTTCACGTCAAATCAGCGCGGACAATGAAGTGGCTTATGACGGCAATATCATGTCGCATGTTACAGGCCCCCGTTATTTTATGCTGAACAAGCCGGAGGGCTATGTCTGCTCTACGGATGACCCGGTTAACCCGACAATCCTCTATTTTGTGGATGAACCGGTTGCACATAAATTACACGCCGCCGGACGGCTGGATATTGATACCACCGGGCTTGTGCTGATGACAGATGACGGTCAGTGGTCTCACCGTATCACTTCACCGAAACATCACTGTGAAAAAACCTACCGCGTGACACTTGATGCGCCGGTCGCGGATGATACGGCGGCTCTGTTTGCTCAGGGTGTGATGCTCAACGGTGAACAACATCCGACCAAACCGGCGCGACTGGAGATAATTACAGCGCAGGATGTGCGCCTGACTATCTCAGAAGGGCGTTATCATCAGGTAAAACGGATGTTTGCAGCAGCCGGTAATCATGTCAATGCACTGCACCGCGAGCGGATCGGTGGCATTGTTCTGGATGAAACTCTGGCGCCGGGTGAATACCGCCCGCTGACTGATGAGGAAATTCAGTCAGTCTTCTGAAAATCTTATACCCGGCGTCATTCAGGTTGCAGGTAACGAACCTGCGGTTTGAATGAATAAGGGGATATAACGAATTAAATACGGAGTAACAGGCGTGCAATCGCAACGTTCGACTTATTTCGGCCTGATTTTTATTCTGGGCCTGTTATCGATGCTGATGCCACTGGCAATCGATATGTATCTGCCAAGCATGCCGACCATCGCCCGTGACTTCGGTGCCTCTGAGGGCGATGTTCAGATGACCCTCAACAGCTATCTGATTGGCTTTGCCGCCGGGCAATTGGTGTACGGACCGATGGCGGATGCGCTCGGACGAAAACCGGTTATTCTGGGCGGGACACTGATTTTTGCGCTGGCTTCTGCGGGATGTGCACTGTCACAAGATATCGATACCTTTATCGGTATGCGCGGGCTGCATGGTTTTGCGGCGGCGGCTGCCAGTGTGGTAATCAATGCATTGATGCGGGATATGTTCACGAAAGATGAATTCTCCCGCAGTATGTCGTTTGTTGTGCTGGTGATGACAATTGCACCTCTGATTGCCCCGATTATGGGCGGCTTACTGATGCTGTGGTTCAGCTGGCATGCCATTTTCTGGACAATTATGGTGGCAGCATTGATCGCTGCCGTACTGGTACTCTTTTTTATCCGCGAAACCCTGCCGAAAGAGCGCCGCCAGCCATTTCGGATGCGCACGATGCTGGGGCAGTTTGTTGTCCTGTTCCGTCAGAAACAGGTGCTTTGCTATATGGTGGCCTCCGGGTTTTCATTTGCGGGTATGTTTTCGTTTCTTTCCGCAGGCTCCTTTGTGTACATTCAGCTTTATGGTCTGACGGAGCTGGAATTCGGCTATTGCTTTGCGCTGAATATCGTCTTTCTGTTTATTATGACAACGATTAACAGCCGCTATGTCCGCCGCTTTGGTGCGTTGAACATGCTGCGTACCGGGCTTGTGGTGCAGCTTATTGCCGGATGCTGGCTGATGTTTGCCGCTGTTGCTGATCTTGGTTTTATTGCCATTCTGATTGGTGTCGCCTGTTATGTGGGAAATATCGCCATGATCACCTCGAACGCGATGGCGGTTATCCTTGATGACTATCCGCACATGGCGGGAACCGCATCTTCTCTGGCTGGTGTTCTGCGCTTTGGTATTGGTGCCGGTGTGGGTGCGGTAGTGGCATCGTTTGAAATGACCACGGTCTGGCCGATGGTCGGTGCGATGGCATTGTGTATCCTGATTGCGGCATCATTAGTATTGTATGCCCGGCGTTTTGCCTGATTACTTTCCTCTCTGCCGGCTCCGGTATTCACCTGAGCCGCAGCTTGCGCGTAAGAACAGTAATTGTCGAATGATTACCCTGCTTAATTATCTGCATAGTATCAGGTTGATCTGAATCATAAAAAGTTACACTAATGTAAAGGCATTTTCTGGTTGAAAACCGCGCACAAACCCACGAAGTAACCATCCGTTTTTATAATTAACTGATTTCAAATTATATTTGCGTGTATTTCCATATTTTCACCGGGAGATTATATCCTTATAAATTCAATTCCGCCTATATGATATAAAATAAACAGGTTGAGAAAATTAACAAAACAGTATACAAATAGGGTCAGATGAATTAATGATGTTAATATTGAGCTAAAAAACATAATGTGTTTGATAGCTGAGACTGAAGTCTATAACCGGTGTTTTAGCTTATCTGAATATTTAATGTTCGTTTTTCCCGTGGAATAGTACCGGAAAAAGTAACGACAGATAATCCACCGGCACAGCATGACAGGATGGCAGTGTGAATAGTAACGCGCTTTCGGTTGTTACCCGCTTACCACAACATTACCGGTTGTCCGGTCATGATACCGGACAGCAGGTAGAAGCTTTACCGGAAACCCGTGTATACGGGGAAGAGAGCCTGAGAGGCTTAAAATTACTGAGTCATGGCCATAAATCAACACATGATGCGCTCTGTATTATCCGGGCGCATCTGGAAGGATTACAGATTGACAGTGTGATCCTGATCTGGGAAGGTGAGCCGTGTTTATTTTTGCGCAGTGCTGATGAGGGTATGGCATTGTGTGCGCTGAAAACAGCGGGTGCGGCGATTGCAGAGAATATATCAGCTCTTTACCCGTTCTGAATTGCGGTTAACAGCGCTTTTCGGATGTCGTACGCGGAACTGAACAGAATTAATGAGCCACACTTAACTTATAAATAAAAAAGCTTCCTTTTCAGGAAGCTTTTTTATTTATAAGGATATGTTGCAAGGGAAGTACAACATTACTTTATTAAACGACGTCCGTCATAATAACGGTTATTCCAGTACTTATCTGTCATATTCGAAACGATTACACCGTTTGATGTGGATGCGTGGACGAATTTATCGTTACCAACATAGATACCGACATGACGCTGATATTTACCGGTCTTAAATAAGACCAAATCACCGGCCTGTAATTTTGTACGTTTTACACTTTTGCCGGCACTTTGTTGTTCTGCGGTGGAGCGGGGCAGATCCATACCAAACTGGTCACGGAATGTCTGGCGGACAAAAGCAGAGCAATCAATACCTGAACGGGTAGTACCACCGAGGCGGTAAGATACACCTTTCCAGCTGGCATACTGAGACATCAGTTTAGATTTTACATCAACATTATTTACTAACTGTTCGAATTCATCCTGAGACGCTTGCAAGGCAAAATTAGTTGTACGGGTTTCAGATTGAACTTGACGTGCTGTATTCGGTGATGTGCTGCATGCCGATAACGTCGCTGCGATAATCAAAGCCGGAACTATCCGGATGACATATCTCAGAATTGGTTGAGATGTGACCATGTATGAGTTTTCCCTTGCAGTCCTTATGTGACAAATGCCACTGAAATAAACAAAACATATTCACACTAGTTAAATACACTGAGATGTACAATACGTTTATATAAAAAAACGTGTGGAACAACACACTTTATATTCAATACAATTATTTAGTACAGAGCCAGCCGGCATCAGATAATGATGTATTATTGATGAAACTAATCTATTCATAATAATCGAACGGATTGATACTACATAAAGGAACCTGAAATGGCGATAGGTAAAGGCGGTTATTTACAAAACATTAAACTTGTCAGTAAAAACAATCAGAAAAGGATGCTAAATATGTTTATTTAATGTGAAATAATCTTTGTTATATCGGAAGTACGGGGCATCCGCCGAACCAAAAAATTAACAAATAAGTCACTCAGAGGGGTCATCAGCAGCCAGCTCATGCTGATTAGTGTCAGCGATAACGATCCGACCATAACATCTGTAAGCCAGTGGGCACCTGACATAATTCTGGGCAGAGAGAAAATAATGATTATCAGCATTGCGGCAGGGACGTAACGAAATCCGCCGTAGCGCCAGACAAAAGCGGTGAAAATCATCAGCAGCAGCCCGTGATCACCAGGAAAACTGCTTTTAGATGCATCTTTTGTACAGATACCCGTGATATCACTGACCCGGTTCGCCTGCTCAACTGACAGTGTCGGGCTCAGGCGCTCAAAAGGGAGCAACTGACCAATCTGGTTGATAATAACCGCACTTACCACCATCACTATTCCTGCCATGACCAACCTGCGTTTACCGGCGGCATCTTTGCGGCGAAATATCGCGTAATACAGTATTCCCATTGTCAGCAGTGCGGCGAGATCAAATGCCCTGTTATTAATAATGGCAATAAAGGTGCTCAGAGTATGCTGGGTAGCGAGCGGATCGTTGAAAAAACGGAACACCGCATTGTCAGAATATGCCCACAGGTCACTACTGACCGGCAGATACCAGGACAAAAACAGAAACACACCTGTCAGACTGAGGACGAGGGGAGCAGTGAGACGTTGCAGGGTCATTCTTTAATCCGTTGATAATACCGGGAAATTGAGTAAAAAATCAGGTCTCCACTCTGACAGAATTACGCTGAAAACGGGTAGGCAAAAAGAGGGAAAAAATAAATGTTATTTTAATGTAAATAATGTTAATTTTCAGATATGCACTATAATAGTGTTAGGTGAACAAGAAATGGATAATACGTACAACATGGAGCAATGGTAAAGGAGGTTTTGGGATAAACCTCTGGCATGATACTAAAAAAAAACAGGGCTGAATGTTATATAACGGTAAAGATTAATGACATAGTGTCGATAAAGAATAAGCGCATTTTTTCATTGTGAAGGCAAACGGACTGCCCCGCAACAGACTACCCAACGAGGTATACCATGAAAAAGTTACTATTCTTTATCTCTGTTTTCGGCTTGTTAATCAGTAATACTACATCTGCATCAGAGACTAAAAACCGTGGTTCATCAGGCATTATTATATTCCACGGAGCTATTGTTGAAGGTCCCTGCATGATGGATTTTCAGACAAATGATATCAGCTCCCGCTGTTACCGCTCAGGGATGAATAAGGAACAGCTCAATACAAAAACCATTACCAAAAAAACCACATCGCTCGCAAATCTGATCCCCGCAAATATCGGGCATGCAAAACTAAAATGGATTGATGACAATAAATCATTGGCGATGGTGGTAGTCAGTTACCTTTAATGCAGGACAAAGCTCACAATTAACTACTGCAGGGGAAACTGGTCAATCGTGTGATGTAACGCAACGCGATACCTGTTTCCTCTTCTTTTCTTTCATTTTCCGCGCTATAACAAAGATAACGTTAACAGGCGTTTGTCAGAATGAAAGTACCAGCGGGGTGCCTGCGTGAGTCATCTGAAAACGATTATCAGCAGTATATTGTTTAGCTTATCTGCGGCTGTGACCTGTGCGGGCGCAATGAGTGAGGGGACTATTTTGCTTGCGGGCAGTGTGGTGAATGCAGCGTGTGAGGTTCGTGTACTGACACCCGGCAATCAACAGGCCGGAAAGCAACCGTACAGGCAATCACCTGCTTTCGAATATAGCTGTTTGCGCGATGGCAGGTCAGACCGTATACGCGATATCATAACGGACGGTGAATTATCGGAGGGACGCCTGCCGCAGTCGGTGGGACGGACATCCTATATTGTACTGAGTGAACAACGTGGTGAAGGCTATTTGCGGGTGGATTATTTCTGAGCGGAAGAATGAATGCCCCTGAGTTATCCGGTTCCCGCCGGTGGCAGAAAACCGGTAACCCGGATAACAAACCGTTAATTACTGATAGCGCGAATTAATCTGCGCGGCTCATATAACGGCGTTCCGCGATATGAATACGGATTTTTTCACCGGCACTCAGATATTCAGGCACCTGAACCACCAGTCCGGTAGGCATTGTTGCCGGTTTTGTCCGTGCACTGGCTGATGCCCCTTTGATTCCCGGGGTGGTTTCCACGATCGCCATATCAACTGTCTGAGGCAGTTCCAGCGCCAGAACCTGTCCATCCATTGTCAGTACCTGCATCCCCGGTAAGCCTTCTTCGGGAATAAACAGTAATTCATCTTCGATCTGCTCTTTTTTCATCGGATACGGAGTGAAATCTTCATCATCCATAAACACATATTCATCGCCATCCACATAGGAGAGCTGAACCGCGCGGCGGGACAGTGTGATGGTCTCCAGAATATCATCGCCTTTAAAACGCTCTTCCACTTTCTGCCCGGTACGGACATCGGTGAAACGCATTTTATACAGGGTGCTGGCACCGCGGGCGCTTGGTGTCTGGACGTCGACATCTTTCACTATCAGCAGTTTGCCGTTATAGCTGATTGCACTACCCCGTTTAATTTCATTGGCTTTAGCCATAATATGTCCCGTTACTTAAATATTGATTATAAAAGAAGCCAAAACAGCCTCCTGATTGGCGACAAAATTACGCGTAGTTTTTCCAATGTGCAAGCCTAAATTACAACGGCGGCGCTGAGAATGAAAAACACCCGCATACCTTATGGTTGCGGGTGTTAACAGGTCGGTAATCAGCGGTAAACAGGCAGTAAATTCATCATTGATAAAATATGGGTTACTGCATTAATTACGCCGAATAAAATAATAAAGATGATCATCGCATTGCCGCCCGGAACCCGGTATGCCGCCGTCGGATTGCGCCGCCGTGTGGCTTTTGCCATCAGAGCCGGAACAATGACCGCCCAGATAGTGGCTGCCAGTCCGGCAAAGCCGATGGCATACAGGAAACCGTCCGGATACAGCACGGCCAGTACTGCCGGCGGAACAAAGGTAAACAGGGCTGATTTAAGACGGCCGGTGCCGTTATCTTTAAATTTAAAGAAATCGGCAAGGTAGTCAAATAATCCCAGCGATACCCCCAGGAATGAGCTTGCCAGCGCCATATAACTAAATAAATTCAGAAGGTTGACGGTCGCATCACTGCGGATCACGGCTTTCATCTGGCCTAACAGCGCAGTGATATTACCGCCCTCAGCCATAACTTGTTTAAAGTTTGCGCGTGGCACATTACCCTGCGCGGCAAACTGCCATAAAATATAAATAACCAGAGAAATCAGGGAGCCGATAAACAGGCTGCGCACCACTGACTTTGCATCTTTCTGATAATATTTTACCAGTCCCGGCACATTTCCGTGGAACCCGAAAGAGGTCAGAAGGAACGGCAGAGCCACCAGCGCATAAGGCAGATAATGTGCATCCGGGTCTGCGGTATTAAATAAAATAGCCGGTTTAAATTCTGTGACCATTCCGCCCGCGGACATCACAAACGCGATAACCATACCGCCGATAAGAATAGTACACAGACGGTCGACAGCTTTGGTTGAGATCCAGACAATCACGGCAACAACGGCGGCAAACAGCAGTCCGCTCATCGCCGGTGTTATCGATAATCCCCGCGAAGACAGATTTTCCTGAAGCATCGAGCCGCCTGCAGAAATATAAGCGTAAGTCAGGATATACAGGACAAAGGCAATAGACAGCCCGTTAATTGTCGCCCAGCCGTTACCGAGTAAATCTTTGGTAATAGTGTGAAAGCTGGAACCGGTCGGGTAATTCAGGTTTGCTTCCAGGATCATCAGCCCGGACATATACATGCAAAACCAGGTGTAAATCAGCAGCAGCACTGAGCCTGTGAACCAGACACCCGCCGTCATAACCGGAATGGAAAACATACCGGCACCGACTGCGGTGCCGGCGATAATCATGGCACCGCCGAGGACAGAAGGGCGTTTGGTCTGGGTTATTGCATCACTGCTCATAAAATTCTCCGGTTATCTGGTTCTGTATACGCTAGTTCTGTGTACTAGCTTGATGATACGACCGTGATCGAAGGTTGTAAAGCAGATAAACCGGTAAATTCATGAATTACGATACGAATGAGTAATTAATGAGCAACTTCTTTACCTGACTGAGCAGAGCAGGAAGGTTCAGCCTGTTATTTTTTCAGATAAAATTGCTGTGTCTGCCACAGATGAATGGCATTACGGCTGGCCTCAAAGTGTGGCTCGGGCAGGACATCAGGGTTGCACCACATAATAGCGCTGAATTTATCCGGCTCCTGAATAACAGGCAGAGTATCACTGTCATATTTTGCCAGAAGACAAACAGACACCGTGTGTTTACCCTCTTCCTGATAAGTTTGCAGGTTATTACACAGCCCGATAACCTGCGGGTTACTCAGGGTAATACCAACCTCTTCCTGAATTTCACGGATAGCACAGGCTTCAAAGGTTTCCCCGGGATCAACATGACCGCCGAAGATTGACCAGTAAGGTGCATGTTTTCCGCTGCGTTTTCCCAGCAAAACCTCACCTTTGTTATTGATAATGATGACACCGGTGCCGACAACAACTGACATTATTCTGTCCTTATTTTCAATCAGATTACAGGTGCTATGTTACACTGCGACCCGCCGGTCTGACAGTGTGTTTTGTTTTGATAAGGTCTTCCTGCAAATTGAATGATTCAGAGCATAGAATATCCCGTCGGGTGTGTTATAACTGAAACGATTCAAAAGTGGTCTGTTCATCACGCCATTGAATATCAATAATGATTAGAGCACGTTAGCCAATAATAACTGAGGGAGCCTCCGGCTGATGACCCGTCGAGTAGCCACTATTACCTTAAATCCGGCCTATGACCTGGTAGGGATGTGTTCATCCCTTGAGCTGGGCGAGGTGAATCGTGTCAGAACTGTCGGGTTACATCCTGCGGGAAAAGGCATCAATGTGGCAAAAGTTCTGCGCGATCTTGGCGTGGATGTCACCGTCAGTGGTTTTCTGGGAAAAGAAAATCAGGAAGAATTTCAGTATTTTTTCAGTGAAAACGGATTGGCAAACCGCTTCCATGTTATCCCCGGGCGCACCCGTATTAATGTCAAACTTACGGAAAACAGCGGGGCAGTGACGGATCTTAATTTCTCCGGTTTTCGCATCGCGGAAAGTGAATGGCAGAAATTTATGACGGATTCACTGACCTGGCTCGGGCAATTTGACATGGTGGTGGTCAGCGGCAGTCTGCCGGAAGGCGTTGAACCCGCGTGGTTTACTGCCTGGATGAGCAAACTGCGTCAGTTATGTCCGTGCATCATTTTTGACAGCAGCCGCGAGGCGCTGGTGGCGGGTCTGAAAGCCACACCGTGGCTGGTTAAACCCAACCGTCATGAGCTGGAAATCTGGGCGGGGAAACCTTTGCCGGAACTGGCTGATGTTATCACTGCCGCCCATGCGTTGCGGGATAAAGGTATTGCCCATGTGGTGATTTCATTAGGGCAGGAAGGCGCATTGTGGGTTAATGCGTCCGGTGCCTGGCTTGCCAAACCACCGCACTGTGAGGTGATAAGTACCGTTGGCGCAGGCGATTCAATGGTCGGCGGGCTGGTGTATGGTCTGCTGATGAGCCAGAGCAGTGAACACACATTGCGGATGGCGACCGCGGTTTCCGCACTGGCAGTGAGCCAGCCCGGCGTAGGTGTTCGTGACCGCGCCGAACTGGCTGCCATGATGGCCCGGATTACGCTGAACCCGGTCTGAGCCGGGTTATTTCGCCAGAGACTTCAGCCACGCAATTTCCTGCGGCCAGATATCCGGATTAACGGTTTCCAGTACCATCGGGATGCCGTCAAACCGCTTATCTTTCATAATAAATTCAAACGGTGCATTACCTATCTTGCCGATCCCCAGACTGTCGTGACGGTCAACGCGGCTGGCGAATTCGCTTTTTGCATCATTAAGGTGCATCCCTTTCAGATACTCAAATCCAACTACGCGCTCAAATTCATCAAACGTCGCTTTACAGGTTTCAGCCGTCCGTAAATCATACCCGGCCGCGAAGGCGTGGCAGGTATCGATACAAACGCCGACCCGTGATTTATCGTCCACGCCGTCAATAATGGCGGCAAGCTGCTCAAAACGGAATCCGAGATTGGTTCCCTGACCGGCGGTGTTTTCGATGACGGCAATTACACCGGTTGTCTTATCCAGCGCAATATTAATGGATTCAGCAATGCGTTTCAGGCAATCATCAACCGCGATTTTGTTCAGAAAACTGCCGGGGTGAAAATTGAGGCGATCAATGCCTAACTGCTCACAGCGCTGTAATTCATCCAGAAAGGCATCGCGGGATTTATCCAGTGCTTCCTGCTCCGGGTGCCCGAGATTAATCAGGTAACTGTCGTGAGGCAGGATCTGACCTTTGCCGTAGCCGTATTTTTTGCAGTTGGCTTTGAATGCCGTAATAACTTTTTCTGACAAGGGAGCCGCTTTCCACTGGCGCTGATTTTTGGTGAACAGCGCGAATGCTGTGGCACCTATCTCATGTGCGCGTAAAACGGCCTGATCAACACCCCCGAGGGCGCTGACGTGTGCTCCTACATATTTCATTTTTTATTCTCCTTCTTTGTGCCGATTATGGCATAAGGAAAAGGAGATTGCAGTGGCGGTAAGTCCCGGTCGCACAACCGGGACAACCTGTTCAGCTCAGGAGTGACGGAATCACCAGGTTGATTGCCGCGCCGCCGATAATCAGCCAGACAAAGAGCACCAGCGCCATCAGCATCGGTTTAATCCCTGCCTGGCGGATAGCACTGACATGTGTGGTTAAGCCCAGCGCCACCATGGCCATTGCCAGCAAAATAGTATCCAGAATGATTATCTGACGGACAATCACTTCAGGGATCAGATGAAACGAGTTAAATCCGGCCACAAGGATAAAGAAAACGGCAAACCACGGAATGGTGATCTTGGATTTTGTCTGCGTTTCACCGCGGGCTTTGTTGTTCAGACGGCTCAGGTATTGCGAGAGGATCAGCAGGAATGGCGCGAGCATCATTACGCGGATCATTTTACTGATTACCGCGGCATTTTCTGCATCCGGGCTGATAGCATGACCAATCGCCACAACCTGTGCCACTTCATGCACGGAGGACCCCGCATACACACCAAAACTCATTTCATTAAACGGCAGCCAGCCGAGGGCGGCATTCAGGTGAAACAGCCACGGATAGAGGAAGATCCCTAGCGTCCCGAAAATAACCACGGTTGAGATAGCGACAGCAACCTTACTGGCGGGGGCTTTCACGACCGGCTCTGTTGCCATGACAGCGGCAGCACCACAGATACTGCTGCCGGCACCGATCAGGATCACCGTTTGTTCATCCAGCCCGAACCATTTACGCCCGATATACATTGCGATAAAAAATGTACTTGTCAGCATAACGGCATCGACAATCACACCGCTGAGACCGACATCCGCAATTTGCTGAAAGGTCAGGCGGAAACCATACAAAATAATACCTGCGCGTAAAAAATAGTGTTTGGCAAACCCCACACCGTGTTCACATTGCGGCTTTAATTTCGGATATACCGTATTGCCTGCCACAATGCCCAGTAAAATAGCCAGTGTCAGTGCGCCCAGACCCAGGTTAATAAACCACGGCATCTCACCGAGTAACATGGCGGCGGTTGTCAGGACACCCGCCAGGATAAAGCCCGGGATAAGTTTCAGCCACTTTGATGCGGCAGTATTTTTGGTTTTTTCTGTTTTCATCTGACTCTCAGTGGTTTTCACAAACTTGGTTTTCACAAACAAATAGCGATGGGCAACAGCATAGCGAAAAGCGTAATATTTTAAAAATTGATAATAATTCTATAATCAATCTAAAAATCAGGTTAGCGGTAATCGCAATGTTAAATTATAAGTATAATGTTAATATGATGATAAAAATCGGGATAAAATAAGGGATCGCTGCCATGCGCATCACACTGAGACAACTTGAAGTTTTTGCAGAAGTTCAGAAGTCCGGTTCGACGACACAAGCTTCCCTCCAACTGTCACTCTCACAGTCCGCTGTGAGCGCCTCGCTGACTGATCTGGAAAACCAGCTGAATGTTCAGCTATTCGACCGGGTCGGAAAACGCCTGGTGACCAATGAGCACGGGCGTTTATTATACCCCAAAGCTGTTGCTTTGCTGGAGCAGGCCGGTGAAATTGAACAACTGTTCAAAACGGATGCCGGTGCATTACGTTTCGCTGCCAGCACAACAATCGGTAACTATATGCTGCCGAAAATCCTGGGAACGTACCGGGCGGTGCATGAAAACACCCCGCTGGAGTTATATATCTCCAATACTGAGGACGTGATTAAATCGGTACTGGAATTTCGTGTGGATATGGGGCTTATCGAAGGCGCGTGTCACTCCCCTGAACTGATTACCGAACCCTGGCTGGAAGATGAACTGGTGATTTTTTGCAGCCCGGATAACCCGCTGAGTCATAAGAATATTGTAACACTGAATGATTTGCAGAATGCATCCTGGATATTGCGTGAGCGCGGTTCTGGTACGAGAGAAGTGCTGGATCAAATCCTGTTTACCCGTCTGCCGGGTTTTCGTGTGGAAATGGAACTGGGTAATTCCGAGGCTATTAAACATGCGGTACGTTTCGGGCGGGGTATCAGTTGTCTGTCCCGCAGGGTAATAGATGAGCAACTGCATAACGGGCTGCTGGCGGAGGTGCGTGTCGGCGGGCTTATCCTGACCCGTACACTGTTTCGTATCTATCACCGCCAGAAGCATATCTCCAATGCGCTGAATACCTTCCTGACCTATTGCCGCTGAGGTTGCCTGTTCTCTGCCGCCGGGTCTGCGGCGGCAATTATTAGCCGGGTGCTTATAATCCCGTATCAATTATGCAGGTATCTTATAATACTGCATATTTGCTGTGTACTGCCCCGGGATTTCGCTACAATCGTGCTCAGTGGATCAAAAAGAACAACATAAAACAGGATTGTAATGTCTCAGCAAGCGAATCAATCTGCGGGTGAAGAACCCCGGACACTGCGCCGTGAATTAAAAGCGCGCCATCTGGCAATGATTGCCATCGGGGGTTCCATCGGAACCGGATTATTTGTTGCCTCCGGCGCAACAGTTGCTCAGGCGGGACCCGCCGGGGCGCTGTTAACCTACGCAATTATCGGCTTAATGGTCTATTTCTTAATGACCAGCCTGGGCGAACTGGCAGCATATATGCCGGTATCCGGTTCTTTCGCTACCTACGGCGCAAAATATGTCGATGAAGGTTTTGGTTTCGCACTGGGCTGGAACTACTGGTACAACTGGGCGGTTACTATCGCTGTTGACCTGGTGGCAGCTCAGTTGGTGATGACCTACTGGTTCCCGGCGGAAGAAATTCCGGGCTGGGTCTGGAGTGCCGGTTTCCTTGCGATCATGTTCCTGATCAACTTCATTTCTGTTAAAGGGTTTGGTGAAGCGGAATACTGGTTCTCATTAATTAAAGTTACTACCGTTATTCTGTTTATCATTGTGGGTATCATGATGATCAGCGGAATTATGAAAGGTGGTGAAGGTGCGGGCTGGCACAACTGGACCATCGGGGAAGCGCCGTTTAAAGGCGGATTCGCTGCGATGATCGGGGTGGCAATGATAGTCGGTTTCTCTTTCCAGGGAACTGAGCTTATTGGTATTGCGGCGGGTGAATCAAAAGATCCGGCGAAAAATATTCCGAAAGCGGTGCGTAAAGTGTTCTGGCGCATCCTGCTGTTTTATGTGCTGGCTATTTTAGTTATCAGCCTGATTATACCGTATACAGACCCGAACCTGCTGCGTAACGGCACATCGGATATCAGCGTCAGTCCGTTTACCCTGGTCTTTGAACGTGCCGGTTTACTGTCTGCTGCGGCAGTAATGAATGCAGTTATTCTGACAGCCGTTCTGTCTGCGGGTAACTCAGGTATGTATGCATCAACCCGTATGCTGTATACCCTGGCGCGATCCGGTAAAGCACCGAAAATATTCGGTAAATTATCAAAAGGCGGTGTGCCGCGTAATGCGCTGATCGCCACAACAGTGGTTGCCGCACTCTGTTTCCTGACGTCTATGTTTGGTAATCAGTCGGTGTATCTGTGGCTGCTCAATGCTTCGGGGATGACCGGGTTCATCGCCTGGCTCGGTATTGCCATCAGTCATTACCGGTTCCGCAGAGGCTATATTGCCCAGGGCTATGACCTGAAAGATCTCCCGTATCGTTCCGGCTTCTTCCCGGTGGGTCCTATCTTTGCCTTTGTTTTGTGTCTGGGCATTACCCTGGGACAGAACTATGAAGCGTTCCTTCAGGATCAGATTGACTGGGTAGGTGTGGTCGCCACGTATATCGGATTACCGCTGTTCCTCGCTATCTGGTTTGGTTACAAAATTACCAAACGCACCCGTTTTGTCCGCTATGGTGAAATGGACTTTCCCGGCAGCCATAAATAACCGGATCCTGCCTGATAGTGTGACTTATCACGTAAATTGATAAAAAACCTGACTTTATTGGTCAGGTTTTTTTTTGTCTGTCTGTAACAGACGCTGTTGGTGTATCAGTAACATTGAAACTAATTTTATTGATTAAGTCAGATGTTTTATCTATTAATTGTATAAATACAGTTGTGTTATCTTTCGATATATCGTTATTACAGGAAAGGTAGACAGATTGTAATGAGGAAGATAATTATTCCGTATTGATAAGAGTTCTTATTTGCTTTATTGTTATCGCCAATTTCTGACAGATAACAGGAGTCGGTAACGTGAAATTAGTTTCTGTAGCAAAGGGGCTCAGCCTGAGTCTGGTGGCAGGTGCCGTACTGATGAGCAGTACCGCATGGGCTGAAACAGTGGTTGATGCCGCAGGGCGTACAGTTCAGGTTCCGGAAAAAGTGGAGCGCATCCTGTTAGGGGAAGGGCGTATGATCCACGCAGTGGCACTGCTGGAAGGTGATAAACCACTGGCGCGTATTGCCGGGTGGCAGGGCGATTTCCGCAAGCTCGACCCGCAATCTTATGCTGTTTATAAAGCTAAATTCCCTGAAATCGACAATATCCCGCTGATCGGTAACACCACATCAGACAGTGTCAGTTCAGAAAAAGTGTTAACGCTTAATCCGGATGTGGCTATTTTTGGTCTGGCAGGTCACGGGCCGGGTAAAAACAGCGAACTCGTCGGACAACTTGAAAAAGCCGGTATCCCGGTGGTGTTTGTTGATTTCCGTAATGAGCCACTGAAAAATACGCTGCCGGGCATGCGTGTGCTGGGTAAAGTGCTGCACCGCGAAGAGAAAGCCAAAGCCTTTGAAGATTTCTATCAAAAGCAGATGAAATTAGTGACGGATGTGACAGATAACATTCCGGAAGATAAAAAACCAACCGTCTTTATCGACCTGCGTGCCGGGGCATTCCCTGACTGCTGCGGTACTGCCGGTGATGGTAATCTCGGTAATTTTATTGATCTCGCCGGGGGCAAAAATATCGCTAAAGCGGTATTACCTACTCCACTGGGGACAATGAACCTGGAGAAAGTGATCGCGGTTGACCCGTATATTTATCTGGTCAGCGGTGCAAAAGAGCCGGGCAGTACGGATGCCGGTGTGCAACTGGGTGCTAAAGCGACAGAGGCAGAAGCAAAAGCCAGCCTTAAAGCCATTACGGAGCGTAAGGGTATTAATACGCTGACGGCGGTGAAAGAAGGGCGTGACTATGCCATCTGGCACAACTATTATAACTCTCCTTACAACGTGCTGGCCGCACAGATGTTTGCCAAGTGGTTCTATCCGGAGCAGTTTAAAGATTTAGATCCGAAGAAAACCATGGATGAGATGTACAGTCAGTTCCTCGCTGTTGAACCGACAGGAACATACTGGGTCAGCGGAAAATAATATTACGTAGTCAGCAGGTATTTGAAGAATGAGTGTTAGCACAGAAGCAATGTTACAGACAACGCCGGGTAAGACAGACGGTGATTTGGCGTGTGATGTAAAATCACATTACCGGCACTTACTGCGCAGGCGGCTGATGATGATGTCAGCGGTCATAATCATTATTCTCTGTACTGTACTGCTGGATTTCACGATGGGACCTTCCGGGCTCTCTCTTGAGGCGCTGTGGCAGACGCTGATGTCGCCGGAAAGTGTCTCTGCGGGAACCCGTGTGATTGTCTGGGATATCCGTCTGCCGTATGCCCTGATGGCAGTGGTGGTCGGTATGTCCCTCGGTCTTGCCGGTGCTGAAATGCAGACCATTCTCAATAACCCGCTGGCAAGCCCGTTTACCCTCGGGGTGTCCAGCGCGGCATCATTTGGTGCTGCGCTGGCGATTGTCCTCGGTCTGGGTATTCCGGGCGTACCGGATCAGTGGCTGGTTTCAGCTAACGCTTTTGTATTTGCACTGCTCTCTGCAATGATGCTCGATGGTATTACCCGCTGGACACGCGTGGCGACTTCCGGTGTGGTACTGTTCGGTATCGCAATGGTTTTTACCTTTAATGCCCTGGTGTCCATGATGCAATTTATTGCCACGGAAGATACCTTACAGGGACTGGTGTTCTGGACAATGGGCAGCCTGGCGCGTGCCACCTGGATTAAACTGGGCGTGATGGCGCTGGCTTTTGCGATATTGCTGCCGGTTTCCATGAGTAACTCCTGGAAGCTGACGGCGCTGCGCCTGGGTGAAGACCGCGCGGTCAGTTTTGGTATTAATGTGCGCCGTCTGCGTCTCGGACCTTATTGCGCATCAGTATTCTGACAGCACTGGCGGTGGCATTTGTCGGACCGATTGCCTTTATCGGGCTGGTGGCACCGCACATTGCCCGGATGATGTTCGGTGAAGATCACCGCTTCTATTTACCGGCAAGTGCATTAATAGGGGCGCTGGTGTTATCGATGGCATCGATTGCCTCGAAAAACCTGATCCCCGGCGTTATTATTCCGGTTGGTATTGTTACATCACTGGTAGGTGTGCCGTTCTTCCTGAGCATGATCCTGCGTCATAAGGGGAATATGTAAGATGGATATCAACACACTGTCTGGTAACGGATTAAAAATTAACGATTTTTACGCGGGTTATCCGAAACGTAAAATCATTGAAAACCTGAATGTGGCACCCTTGCCGCGCGGAAAAATCACCGTGCTGCTCGGACCGAACGGCAGTGGTAAATCCACCCTGCTGCGTGCGCTCGCCGGGCTGAATAAAGCGACCGGTGAATTGCTGCTGGACGGGCATGACCTGACCATGATGAATTTTGCACAACGTGCAAAGCAAGTGGTTTATCTGCCGCAGACATTACCGGCAGGTGTGCATCTGCATGTGCTGGAGTCGGTGATTGTGGCACAGCGTGCATCCGGCGGGGTATCGGACAATGACAGTGAAAATGAAGTGATGTCTTTGCTGTCACAATTAGGTATTGAACATCTGGCGCTGCATTATCTGGATCAATTATCCGGCGGACAAAAGCAATTAGTCGGATTGGCACAATCCTTAATTCGCAAGCCGTCATTATTATTACTGGATGAACCTCTGAGTGCGCTGGATTTAAATTATCAATATCATGTGATGGATTTAGTCAAACGTGAAACGCAGCGGCGGAATATTATAACGGTTGTGGTTGTTCATGATATTAATATCGCGTTGCGTCATGGCGACCATATATTAATGCTGAAAGACGGTAATCTAATTGCGGAAGGTGAACCCGAAGCGGTTATTACACCGGACAGTCTTGCACGGGTTTACGGTGTGCGCGGGCGCATAGAGCACTGCACACAGGCTGTCCCGCATGTGGTGATTGATGGTCTGGTGCCGAGGGCTGAGGCGTCGCTGTTATAATAAACCGGCTGGTAATGTCATTTTTTATTTTTTCCTGCGAAAATCATTTTCGCAGGAAAGTGTAATCTCAGGTGTTATTCAGACTGTGTCGGTCTGATATTGTTGTATCATTTTCTATATAAATATAATTAGCCTTATAAAAGGTAATAATAAAATAATTATTAATGTCGGAAACGGCAGGGGTGATTATTATTAAAATAAAGGAATAATTACTCTGCATGAAGAGTATGAAGTCCTCAGAGCAAATGTCGATTGTCCATAAATAATATTTCTTTCTTGGAGAATCAAAAATAATGGTTATTTTTTCAAAACGAAAAGTGGCATTAGGTGTTATCGCAGCACTTACTGCACAGGTATCCGCAGTACAGGCCGCGGCTAAAGAGGATGTGATTGTGGTGACCACCGCATCCGGTTTTCAGCAGAAAATTGAAGATGCCGCTGCCACCATTTCAGTGGTGTCACGCGAAGAACTGGAAGGTAAAGCTTACCGTGATGTCACCGATGCGCTGAAAGATGTGCCGGGTGTGGTGGTTACCGGTGGCGGCAGTTCTTCTGACATCAGTATCCGCGGGATGGATCCGAAATACACCATGATCCTGGTTGACGGCAAGCGCGTTGCCAGCCGCGAAACACGTCCTAATAGTGATAACTCCGGTATTGAACAGGGATGGTTGCCGCCGCTCACTGCGATTGAACGCATTGAAGTGGTGCGCGGCCCGATGTCGTCACTGTATGGCTCGGATGCCATGGGCGGGGTTATCAATATTATCACGCGTAAAGCACAGGGTGAGTGGCATGCAAGTGTCCGTGCTGATACGACCATTACGGAAAGCAAAGACAGCGGCAATACCGGGCAGGGCAGTTTCTATGCCGCCGGCCCGCTGGTTGATAACCTGCTGAGCATGAAAGTGAATGGCCAGTATTCCCATCGTGGTGAAGATAATTTTTCAAGCGGATTTAACCGCCAGATAATGACCAGCGGCGGCGGTACACTGACATTGACACCGGATGAGCAGAACAGCATTGATTTCGATTTCAAAAAAGATAACCAGCACCGCGATTCCCGCTGGGAAAAAAGTGCATCAGAATCAAACAAGAAGAAAAAATCCAGTGGCTTTAGTAAATATGAAATGATGCAATATGCGCTGACTCATGATGGTCAGTATGACTGGGGCAGCATGAACAGCTATGTTCAGCGTAACGAAACCAAAAACCCCACTCGTGATATGGAATATTACGACACTATTGCCCGCAATCAGACTGTACTGCCATTGGGGGACCATATGTTAAGCCTCGGCGGTCAGTATCGCTTTGAGGAATTGAAAGATAACAACAATAAACTGGACGGTAATAAGCTGGAACGTTACAGTTGGGCACTGTTTGCAGAAGATGACTGGGCGCTGACCAATGACTTTACGCTGACCGGTGGCCTGCGTATGGATAAAGATGAAAACTTTGGTACGCACTGGACACCGCGTGTTTACGGCGTCTGGCATCTTGATGAAAGCTGGTCGGTTAAAGGCGGCGTGTCAACAGGCTACCGTTCACCGGATCTGCGTCAGGCGACAGCCTCCTGGGGTCAGGCAACCGGCGGCGGTAACTCGAATGCCGTTATCTTTGGTAACCCGGATCTGAAACCGGAAAAAACCGTTACTGAAGAAATCAGTGTGATGTGGAACAATCAGGATAACCTCAATATGAGCCTGACGGTCTTTAACACTGACTTTAAAGATAAGATCACGGAAATCCGCCGCTGCGGCACAGGCACAGACATAAAATGTACCGAAAAAGATCCGGAAGGCAATGATTACATTTTCGTCAGTGACCGTATCAATGTCGACAAAGCCAATATGCGCGGCGTGGAAGCGATAATGAACTGGGAAATGACAGACACACTGTCATTATCAGCAAACTATACCTTCACCAATTCCGAGCAGAAAAGTGGTAAATTCAAAGGTAAAGCACTGAATAAAACCCCGAAACACATGGCGAACGCGACACTTGACTGGGATACCACGCAGGATGTGAAAAGCTGGAGCCGGGTGAACTTCCGCGGTAAAACGTCTGATTACCTGTCACGCACCAATATGGCATCGGGAACTGGTTCTTATGCCACAGTGGATATCGGCGGCAGCTATCAGATTAACAAAGATCTGAACTTTGTAGCGGGCGTGTATAACGTGCTTGATCGTCGTATTGATATGGATGATTACGGCGCAACGTTGGATGGGCGTCGTTATAATGTTGGTATGAATTATAATTTCTAATATACCCTTATTCATTCAAACCGCAGGTTCGTTGGTTGCATCCTGAATGACGTTGGGTAGGGCCGTCAGTTATTACTGAGTACAAAAACACGGTTTCCCCTGCGGAACCGTGTTTTTTTATGGCGTCAGTTCCACTGAGAAATACGATATCAGCCGGATTTTTTAACGTTTTTGCTATAAATTTTCAAAGTTTCGTCACAGAAATTCTGTGAATAAAACGCTATATAAAAAAAATTGCCTGATAAAGGCGATCAAGGCTTGAAATTTATTACGGGGGGGTGCAAAATGCGCCATCCAAAAAAACAACTGATGCATTTATCCGCATCGGTTTTTTTTTTGCACTAAAAAACTGTCATCGACAAAAAGGGGCCGCAAGGCCGGATAACTATTACGAATTTTACCGGGTTGTAAACCCCGGATCTGAGGATGCGATAAATGGCGCAATTTTCTACTTTTGCACCTGTGCCTATCGGCGCCGGCTGCTGCTGCAACGACGACTACGGAGCCAAATGCTCCCGTACAGCACTTCCTACCCCTTCTTTCTTCACTGCCTACAGGCAGATGCGAAGTCTTCCCGGTAACACGCCATCTGATAGTAGTATCAGTATGATTGTCGGTGTTACGGGGGGATTCGCTCATGTCGGATAATATCGCCCTCAACATTGGCCGCAATCGTACTGGTGCCAATAACCGCGTTCAACTCGCAAAAACACTGACTCTCGTCCAGGTTGTCATGATGGGGCTTGCCTATCTGCAGCCGATGACTATCTTTGATACTTTCGGGATCGTGTCAGAAATTACCAGCGGTCATGTCGCGACGTCTTATGCAATCGCACTGACAGCCATTCTTTTTACTGCGCTGAGTTACGGCAAACTGGTCAAACGGTTCCCGTCCGCAGGCTCTGCGTATACTTATGCCCAGAAATCCATGAGTCCGCATATCGGCTTTATGGTGGGTTGGTCATCGCTGCTGGACTATCTGTTCATGCCGATGATCAATATTTTGCTGGCCAAAATTTATCTTCAGGCGATTTTCCCGGAATGCCCGACATGGGTCTTCGTCGGCGGACTGGTCTTCCTGATGACATTATTCAATCTGCGCGGCATTAATGTCGTGGCAAACCTCAACACCGTGATTGTTGTGGTTCAGGTTGCGGTCATGATTATTTTTGTCGGGTTGCTTATCCGTGGCGTGTCCGGCGGTGAAGGTGCAGGTTCACTGCTTTCATTCCGTCCGTTTGCCTCCATAGATGCCGAGCTTATTCCGATGATAAGCGGGGCGACGATACTGTGCTTCTCCTTCTTAGGGTTTGACGGTATCAGTTCCCTGTCAGAAGAAACACCGAATGCCGGTAAAGTTATCCCGAAAGCGATTTTCCTGACGGCGCTGATTGGCGGCCTGATCTTTATCGCCGTGTCATACTTCCTGCAACTTTATTTCCCGGATGTATCACGCTTTACCAATCCGGAAGAATCACAGCCTGAAATCATGTATATGGTAGCCGGTGCATTCTTCCAGTCGATCATTCTGGTCTTCTCCTGTGTGACGGTACTGGCTTCCGGTATGGCAGCACAGGCAGGGGTATCGCGTCTGATGTATGTGATGGGGCGTGATGGCGTGTTCCCGGAGAAATTCTTCGGCTATGTTCACCCGCAATGGCGGACACCGGCACTGAATGTGCTGTTAGTCGGTGTGCTGGCGCTGAGTGCCGTCTGGTTTGATCTGGTTACGGCGACCGCGCTGATTAACTTTGGTGCGCTGGTGGCATTCACCTTTGTGAACCTGTCTGTGATTTCTCAGTTCTGGGTTCGTGAGCGGCGTAATAAAACACTGGCTGATCATATTAATTATCTGATCCTGCCGGTTATTGGTGCCGCAACAGTAACAGTGCTCTGGTTCAATCTCGATGCTAAATCGATGGAACTGGGGCTGAGCTGGGGTGCGTTGGGTCTTATCTATATGTTATGGCTGACCCGCCGTTTCCGCCGCCCGATGCCGCAGATGCCAGAACAGTAATTGTCTGGCAGTTTACACTGCATAACGGCGCACAGTATGATTCTGTGCGCCGTTTTTTTATATATACCCTTATTCATTCAAACTGCAGGTTCGTTGGCGGCGTGTAACCAGCCGGGTCACATACTGATGTATGCTCCCCGTCTGTTTTCCCTTGCCGCCTTCCTGCATCCTGAATGACGTTGGGTATACCCTTATTGACTCGAATTGCTGGTTCGCTGGCTGTATCCGGAATTATTCAGAGTATAATATGACAAATCAACATGCTGAAATAACAGAATAAAAATAAAGACAGAGGGATACGGATGTATATTGAACACAGTCTGATGGCGGACTATTTTTATGCGGGGCTGGCGCTGTTAGTGATCGCATCATTTATTGCCGGTTATATTGATTCTATTGCCGGAGGCGCGGGGCTGATTTTAATCCCTGCGTTTATGCTGACCGGCCTGCCACCACACATGGCGCTGGGACAGGAAAAACTGGTCAGTTCTTTTGGTACGCTTGCTGCTATTACTAATTTTATTAAAAATAAATCGATTTACTGGCAAATTATTCCGGCGGGAATTGTTTCATCATTTCTCGGGGCGTGGGTCGGCGCAAAAGCGATAATTTACCTGCCCGCTGAAACGATAACCTACATTATCATTTGTATGTTGCCGCTCGGATTGCTGGCGGCATTCTTTAAAGGCAGGCTGGGGCAGGCGCAGCAGAATAGTGCGGTACGAAAATCGGTCTGGCTGGTCTTTTTCACCTGTTTTATTGTCGGGTTTTATGATGGTTTTTTCGGACCCGGCACCGGCAGTATCTTTATTATCTGCCTCTTTCTGATCAACAATCTCGATTTACTGAAATCCTCCGCGACATCTAAAATTTTTAATTTAGCGTCTAATATCGGCGGGTTGGTTGCCTTTATTATGGCGGGTCACATTGCTTTTCTCATCAGTATTCCGATGATCGCCGCCAGTCTGCTCGGCAACCATCTGGGCAGTCAGCATGCTATCCGCACCAACGGAGAAATTGTCCGCAAAATTCTTATCCTGACGGTCGGGATCATGATGCTGACATTGCTTATTAATCTGTTCAGATAACAGCAAAATCGTGGCGAACCTGTTAAATTTGTTAAAAATAGTATTTGTATTATAAATTAGATAAGAGGCATAATCATCTAATGTACAACAATTAATCTGACAGGGGAAAAACCATGAACGACAGCCGGGAGCCTGACAACAAACAGCTCATTCAGGTGATGACGGATATTGTGAGTCACAAGCATATTCTGACTGAGCCGCATAAAACGGAGCGCTATCGTAAAGGCTTTCGTTCCGGTGAGGGAAGTGCGCTGGCCGTGGTTTTCCCGGGATCGCTGTATGAACTGTGGCAGGTATTTAAGGCCATCGTTGAGGCAGATAAAATTGTGATTATGCAGGCCGCGAATACCGGTCTGACAGAAGGCTCCACACCAAGCGGCGAAGATTATGACCGCGATATTGTTATTATCAGTACACTGCGGCTGGATAAAATTCAGGTGTTGTCAAAGCAGCAGCAGGTGGTTGCGTTGCCGGGCAGCACATTGTGGCATCTGGAAAAAGTGCTGAAACCGCTGGGGCGTGAGCCGCATTCTGTGATTGGTTCATCCTGTATCGGGGCGTCTGTGGTCGGCGGAATTTGTAATAACTCCGGTGGTTCACTGGTTCAGCGCGGGCCCGCTTATACCGAGCTGGCATTGTACGGACGTGTCAGTGCAGACGGCAAAGCCGAATTAGTTAATCATCTCGGTATCGAATTAGGCTCGTCGCCGGAAGCGATATTAAACTGCCTGGAAAACCGGCAGTACAGAGATGAAGATATTGAAAGCACGGATAAACCGGCATCTGATCCCGATTATCAGCAGCGCATCCGTGATGTGGATGCGGATACACCTTCGCGTTTCAATGCCGATGAGCGGCGTCTGTTTGAAGCCTCCGGGTGCGCCGGGAAACTGGTAGTGTTTGCTGTGCGCCTTGATACGTTCCCGTCACAGGGTGAAAGCAAAGTATTTTATATCGGCACAAATACACCGGATGTGCTGGAAGATATCCGCCGCCATATTCTTGCTGATTTCACTCATCTGCCGGTTGCCGGTGAATATATGCACCGCGAATGTTATGACATCGCGAAAGTGTACGGCAAAGACAGTTTCCTGATGATCGATAAACTCGGTACGGATAAAATGCCGAAACTGTTTACCATCAAAGGGCGGATGGATGCGGTCTGTAATAAAATCCCGTTCCTGCCGAAGCACTTTATTGACAGAACAATGCAGATGCTGAGCCACTTGTGGCCAAATCACCTGCCACGGCGGATGGAAGAGTATCATGAGAAATACGAACACCATCTGATGCTGAAAATGTCAGGAGACGGCATTGATGAAGCGCGTCAGTGGCTGAGCGGTTTTTTTGATTCAGCCGATGGTGCATTTTTCGAATGTGATGCCAAAGAGGGTGCGGATGCCTTTTTACACCGCTTTGTGGCAGCAGGAGCCGCAATCCGCTATCACGCGGTAAACAGTCAGAAAGTGGAAGATATTCTGGCACTGGATATTGCGCTGCGGCGCAACGACCGCGTGTGGCTGGAGCAGCTGCCGCCGGAAATTGAAGATAAACTGGTACATAAATTGTATTACGGACACTTTTTATGTCATGTTTTTCATCAGGATTATATTGTGAAGAAAGGCGTTGATCCGCATGCGCTGAAAGAAGAGATGCTTAAGATCCTCAATGCGCGCGGAGCAGAATACCCGGCAGAGCACAATGTTGGTCATATCTATAAAGCCAAACCACAATTAAAAGCATTCTATAAAGCAACAGATCCGACCAATACCATGAACCCCGGGCTTGGAAAAACCAGCAAATTAAAATTCTGGGGTGAAGGGCATGAAGGGTGCGGCTGCGGGGATCACCAGCCGTAACAGAATATATCTGAAGACAGCAATCCGGTTGCGGTTACGTGACCGGATTTTTTTGTCACTATCGCGTATAAATCGGTAATGTTAATGTGGATATAATTTCACTATAATCGGCTTTTCTTCTTATTTATTGGTTATTATGTTTAAGAGACTCAAAAATGCGTTTGGCAAGACGGCTCCTGTAAAATGCCATAAATCGGTGGTTCTTCATAATCTCAGTTCTGATGAGCGGGCACTGATTGTTTATATTCTCAATGCGCGTGAAGAGAATGTCAGCATCGGCATTAAGCACAGCAGTGCGGATTCACTGATAACGAAAGGGGTGCTGAAAGAAACCGGACGGGATCAGGAAAGCCGCACACGGACGGTGATAGTTTGCCCTAAATACAAAGAATCTCTGTGCCGGGTGTTCTATACCGGGCAAAAATCCTGAGTGCTGAACCGCCGGGCAGTTAGCCCGGCGGGTATCGTTCCGCCAACGAACCTGCAGTTTGAATGAATAAGGATATATTGATTATTCAGCCAGGTGCTGTGCATACTGTACCAATTTTTTCAGCAATTCAGTTTTCTGCTCATCATGCTGATATTCCTGCATCATTTCCCCGATCCGTGCAAAATAACGGGTTAAATTCTCCGGGTTAAACACCTCACGGCGATGTGCCAGCCAGCGCTGTTGCTCGCTTTCATCCAGGGTTCCCGGAAAATTGCGGGCGCGGTAACGGAATAACAGCTCCGGCAGACGCGCATCCTGATATGACAGTGCCAGTGCCGGCAGATTTTTCGGGTCAGTTTCGCGGATAATGGTCATAGCGGCTTTATCAGCATCACTGAAAAAGCCCTGATAAATCATGCGATCCACATCATTTCCGGCCGGGTATTCCCGCGCGACTGCAAATACGGCAACCACTTTTTCACGGATTTCCGGATGCTGTAAAAGCAATTGAGCATTGCGGGCGCAGGCGTCTTTATCCAGCCCGATGCGTTGTGCATCTTGCGGGCGCAGGGTGTTTTCCGGCGCCAGGATCGGACACTTATTGATATGAACAAGTTTGAGCGGTACCGGGGACTCACCCGACGGCAGTTCATCACGGCGGGTGTACAGGCGCTCGCGCAGAGTATCGGCATCCAGCGTCAGCAGCGGCGTCAGGTCGCCGGCGAGGTCACACATAATCACAGCGTTGCGGTTATCCGGATGCCACGCCAGCGGTGCGACCAGGCTGGTGTTGGCGCGGATGGCACCAAACATACCGGATACATGCACCAGAGGCGTCATTGCGGGAATATCAATCAGGGCAGAGAGTTTACGTTTATCGCGCAGTGCCAGAAAGTAATCAAACAGGCGCGGCTGTGCGCCTCTGAGCTGTTTTGCCATGGCGATAGTGGCATACACATCCGCCATAGCATCGTGCGCATTCTCATGGGCTATGCCGTTCGCTTTGGTCAGGTGTTCGAGTCTGAAGCTTGGCAGCCCTTCATCATTTTCCGGCCAGTTTGTGCCGTCCGGACGCAGAGCATAGCAGGCGCGGGTGATATCAATCAGATCCCAGCGGGAATTGTGGTTCATCCAGCTGTAAGCGTAGGGATCGTAAAAATTCCGGTAAAAAATATTACGGGTGACTTCATCATCAAAACGAATACTGTTGTAACCCAGAATACAGGTATCAGGTTGTGTAAAGGTATCATGGATGAGTTTGGCAAACTGCGCTTCATTCACACCTTTTTGCAGCGCTTCCTGTGGTGTTATCCCGGTTATCATGACGGCAACCGGATCAGGCAGGTAATCATCAGCCGGTGCGCAGTAAGCAATCACCGGCTCTGCGATAATATTAAATTCACTGTCAGTGCGGACACCGGCAAACTGTGCAGGGCGGTCACCGGCGGGATCTTGTCCGAAGGTTTCGTAGTCATGAAAGAAAAATTGTGCAGAAGACACTGTTTACACCCGCTGTCTGATTCATTATGGGCTACAGGGTAGCAAATCGGAGGGAAATTACCAATTTCAACCGATGTTCATGGTGCATTAACATCCGGCAGGCAACAAAAGCATAATTGAGCATAATAAGGTTTTTTTTTATCCATATCGCATCTGCTGAAACAATTCCGCTGATAAATACGCTACACTGAACAAAACCGGATAAAATCGGCAGAATCACTTGTCGGCAGCCGTGGTTAACCTGTATTGTTTAATGAATCACATTTCAGATATGACTAAGGGTAGAATAATGGACAACACAACCAAGCCTTCCTTTCACAATGTCCTGGAGTTCGTTCGTATGTTTCGCCGTAAAAATAAGATACTGCGTGAAATAACTGACAACGAAAAGAAAATCCGTGATAACCAGAAACGAGTGCTTCTGCTTGATAACCTGAGTGAATACATTAAGCCGGGAATGTCCATTGACGATATTCAGGCCATCATCGCAAATATGCGGGGTGACTATGAAGATCGTGTGGATGAGTACATTATTAAAAATGCTGATTTATCAAGAGAGCGTCGTGAAATCTCGAAAGAATTGAAAGCGATGGGCGATATTAAAGATATTAAGTAATCGTTCAGTCCTGATAGCGGAAACCGTGAATAATGATATTCGCGGTTTTTTTTCGCCTGAAAATCAGGATAAAAAAATGGCTCCCGGGGGAGCCATTTAACTGTCCGATAAATAAATCAGAGCATTGTTTTTGTCGCGCCGGAAGAGGCGTGATTTGTTGCGGCGTGAGCACCGGCGCCATGCGCCTGATAATCTTCACGCGCTTCACGCTGATATTCCACAATCGCAAATGCTTCACCGGCAGCAGCCGGAGCCGGTGCCTTTGTCATCCCTGAAGATGCATGACGACCAGCCTGCACCGCAACTGCAACCACGACAGCGGCTGTTTCAGTTACCTGAGGGGCAGCAGCAATTGCCTGTACAACACGGGTTTCTGCGGCCACAGTCTGTTCAGCCACGTCAGAAACGGTGTCTTTCGCAATCGTCACCACCACTTGCGCCACATCAGCAA
Organism: Morganella psychrotolerans; assembly: GCF_001676055.1. Taxonomy (GTDB): domain Bacteria; phylum Pseudomonadota; class Gammaproteobacteria; order Enterobacterales; family Enterobacteriaceae; genus Morganella; species Morganella psychrotolerans_B. The sequence continues at coordinate 56,445 of NZ_LZEX01000045.1, forward strand.
TCACCGGTTCAACAGCGACAGGTTCAGTAACAACAGGTTCAGCGACAACAGATTCAGCAACAACAGTTTCAGCAACAACAGGCTCAGAGATAACAGGTTCAGCAATAACCGGCTCAGATACAGAGGTCTGCGGGGTTTCTGAGGCAACAGTGAGCGTGAACTGCTCTGTTATAACCGTTGTTTCTGCTTCATTTGCCACAACATCAGTCACAACCGGTGCAACGATTGCTGTTTCGGCAACAGGTGCGATGGTATCAGCAGTATCTGTGGTATCGACCTGAATATCTTCGACAGGAACAAATTCTGCAGCAGGTGTTACCACCGGATATTGGATCCACACTTTGCCGGACGCAAGCTCAGGGGAGAACACCGCCATTTCCAGCGGAACCGGTGACTGAGTCAGCTGACGGTCTTCGCGGTAACGGCGGCGACGCTGACCACTCACGCGCAGATGGCGCGGAGAGCGACGGGAGCGGCGTGGCAGCATATTGTCACTGTGTGCTTCATCACCGGCAGCATCCGCAGAGACAGGCGCTTCAGTTTCAGCTGTCTGTGCGACAACAGGTGTGGCATCAATAACAGCCGGAACTGCCGGTGTTAGCGCAGCAACAACGGGTGCAGCAGGTGCAACAGATGTCGCATTATCAGTCACACGGACAGAGCCGGTTAACTGACGGCGTGTACGACGTGTACGAACCGGTGTCGGTGCATCATCATCTTCGGAATTACCGTCACTGTTGAGCGCATCCTGATCTGCCTGCTGGGCGGAAAGTGTTTTCTCATCCTGCGTTTGGGTGCGTTTCTCTTCCTGACGGCGGCGCTGACGTTCTGCACGCTGATCACGGCGTAACTGCTGCTGTGCTTCGCGGGCGGCCAGTGCTTCCGGTGTCAGTTCTTCTTCCGGTGTGTTCTGGTTGCGTGGTTTACGCGGCTCATTTACCGTATCACGATCACGCTTGTTACGGGATTCACCGGCAGCGCGTTCCGGACGGTCAGGGCGCTCTGTACGCTCCGGGCTACCGGCACGTTCAGTGCGCTCCCCGCGTTCAGGACGGTCACCATTACGATCACGGCGGTTACGGCGCTGTTTATTACGATCATTACCACCACGGCGGTTATTATCGTTAGTTTGTTTTGTCTCTTTCTGTGCCGGTGCTTCTTCAACTGCAACCGGTTCAGATCCGAACAGTTTTTTGAATAAACGGCTGAAGAATCCACCTTCGGAAGAGGCAGCGGCTTTATCTGTCTGACGGTTATCGCGCTTGATTTCCTGTTTACGGGATGGCGCGGACGGTGTCGGTGCAGGGCCATCAGCGGTAATTGCAAATGCATTAATTGCCGGCTGTTCAGGTTCGCGGCGTTCCTGGGTTTCTTCTTCTTCACCGGCTGCGGCTTCGGCTTCGTATTTCTCCGGTAAGCGATAGCTCAGTGTTCCGATCTCTTCACCATTACGGACACGCACGACATTGAAGTGAGGCGTTTCCATGTGGTTGTTCGGTACAATAATGACACTGACACCGGCCTGACGGGTTTCAATTGCACTGACTGCCTGACGTTTTTCATTCAGCAGATAGGAGGCAACCGGTACCGGCACGATGGCATGAACCTGATGGGTATTCTCTTTCAGCGCTTCTTCTTCAATCAGACGCAGAATAGAGAGCGCCAGTGATTCATTGTCACGCACAGTCCCGGTTCCGCTGCATCGCGGACACACATGGTGGCTTGATTCACCCAGTGACGGGCTGAGACGCTGGCGGGACATTTCCAGTAAACCGAAACGGGAAATACGGCCGATCTGAATACGGGCGCGATCCTGACGAACGGCTTCGCGCATCCGGTTTTCAACTTCACGCTGATTGCGCACGGGGGTCATATCGATAAAATCGATAACAATCAGACCGCCGAGGTCACGCAGACGCAGCTGACGGGCAATTTCATCTGCCGCTTCGAGGTTGGTGTTAAAGGCCGTTTCTTCGATATCACCACCGCGCGTTGAGCGGGAGGAGTTAATATCAATGGCGGTCAGGGCTTCGGTGGTATCGATAACAATAGCACCGCCTGACGGCAGACGGACTTCACGCTGGAAAGCGGATTCAATCTGTGACTCGATCTGGTAGTGGCTGAACAGCGGCACTTCGCCCTGGTACAGCTTAATTTTACTGACGAAATCAGCACGGCCGATAGCCGTGATATGTTTGCGTGCCAGTTCCAGAATTTTAGGATTATCGATGAGGATTTCACCGATGTCCGGGCGCAGATAATCACGGAACGCACGGACGATAACATTACTTTCCTGATGGATAAGGAAAGGAGCCGGGCGGCTTTCTGATACCGCTTTGATGGCTTCCCAGTGCTTGACACGGTATTCCAGATCCCATCTCAGGGAGTCAGCGGATTTACCCACACCTGCGGTACGGACGATAAGCCCCATGCCTTCAGGAATATCCAGCGCGGAAAGGGCTTCTTTCAGCTCAGTACGATCATCACCTTCGATACGGCGGGAAATTCCCCCCGCACGCGGGTTATTCGGCATTAAAACCAGATAGCTCCCGGCAAGGCTGATAAAAGTGGTAAGTGCAGCACCTTTATTACCGCGCTCTTCTTTATCAACCTGAACAATGACTTCCTGACCTTCTCTCAGGACATCTTTGATATTAGGGCGACCGGATGCGTGGTAATTAGCGGGAAAATACTCGCGGGCAATTTCTTTGATAGGAAGAAAACCGTGACGCTCAGCGCCATAGTCAACAAAAGCAGCTTCTAAACTCGGTTCAATACGGGTGATTTTCCCTTTATAGATGTTTGCTTTTTTTTGTTCGTGACCGGGACTTTCGATATCCAGATCATACAGCCGTTGCCCGTCAACGAGGGCAACACGCAACTCTTCTTGCTGAGTTGCGTTGATTAACATTCTTTTCATTATAAGTTACTCAATTTTTTCATTTAGTTAGTGCGCTGCGGGCAATCTTGTTGCTACCGGAACCGATGACCTCGTGGCTTTTACCGCACCGTCAGCCTCCCGGCTGTCGATCGTATAGAGGTGCAAATTGTGTCGGTGAGGTTCAGTCTTATTCTGAAATTCTCTTTGCCGGCAGAAAATCACGTTTATACGTGATACCGGCCCGGTAAGCTGCAACCCGCAGCCCGCTGATTATCTGACCGGAAATAACGTCTTATGCCATTGCAGCGTTTTCATCGGTCAGACAAATATAAAATTTCTGTTTTGCCAATATCGGCGTATGCATTATTCCATTGCTGGCGTGGTGATAGCAAGGCGACATTGCATGTTTTAATCAAAATTGTGCAGAAATTTGTTAATGGCGTTAATCTTTGGTCTTTTCCTGAAAAAAATGGGAAAATAACCGTGTAAAACATTGACGCACATTTGCCGCCTGTTTCACCGGAGCAATACCGGGTGACGGTGCAACAGTTCAGAGGATAGCCCCCCGTTTCATGAAAACTGATAATTTAGCCGTTCATTTCGTTGTTGTAAGCGATGATGAAGCCGGACAACGCATTGATAATTTTCTGCTCGCCCGCCTGAAAGGGGTGCCGAAAAGCATGATTTACCGCATTATCCGCAAAGGTGAGGTGCGGGTGAATAAAGGCCGGATCAAACCGGAATACAAATTAGCGGAAGGTGACAGTGTCCGTATTCCGCCGGTGCGTGTGGCAGAATCAAACGCCGCTCCCGTGTCGGCAAAACTGGATAAAGTCGCGGTACTGGCAGATTGCGTTATCTATGAAGACGACCATATCCTGGTTATCAACAAACCGGCAGGCACCGCTGTTCACGGCGGCAGTGGTCTGAGTTTCGGTGTGATTGAGGCTATGCGGGCGCTGCGCCCTGATGCCCGGTTCCTGGAACTGGTCCATCGCCTTGACCGCGATACCTCCGGGATCCTGCTTATTGCGAAAAAGCGCTCTGCATTGCGCGCGCTCCATGAACAACTGCGCCTGAAACAGATGCAGAAAGATTATCTGGCGCTGGTGCGCGGGCAGTGGCAGGCGACGGTTAAGTCGGTTCAGGCGCCGTTGCTTAAAAATATTCTGCAAAGCGGTGAACGTGTGGTGAAAGTCAGTGCAGAAGGGAAACCATCAGAAACCCGGTTTAAAGTGGAAGAGCGCTTTGAACATGCGACACTAGTGAAAGCAAGCCCGGTCACGGGGCGGACACATCAGATTCGCGTACACACGTTGCATGCCGGTCATCCGATTGCCTTTGATAACCGTTACGGCGACAGCCAGTTTGATGAGCAACTGAAAGGTACAGGGCTGAACCGCCTGTTTTTGCATGCGGCAGCACTCGTGTTCACGCATCCGGCAACCGGGGAGAAAATGCATCTGCAGGCACCGATCGACCCGAAACTGCGCCATTGCCTGACCATACTGCGTGGTAAGCAGGAAAAATAAAATCCACCGGCACTGTTTGCCGGTGACTGCGTGATAACGGGCGGGAAAATCATCTTATTGCCTGTCCCGGCCCGTTACCGCAGGTTTATCAGCCGGGTTTCCGGTTCTGACAACCTACTTTGCAGGGACGTCAATAATATCGGTTGTGCAGCTCTGTGCAATCTCACCAATCGCCTGAGAATCCTGTTCTGATAATTGCTGCCCTTTGCGGATCTGGTCATCGAGCTTTGTCAGCCCTTTGGTACCGAATTTTGCTGCCGCTTTGTCATACACACATTCGCATACTGCCGGAACTTTACTGCGGTTATCCGGGTTTTTCAGATTGGCAATGGCCTCCTTCGAACAGTTAGCAACAAATGTTGTTTTGTCAGCCAGTGAAGGCGATGCAGCAAAACCTGCGGCGCTGAATACCAGGGCAGCAGTTGCTACAGCGGTCATTTTCCATTTCATGTCAGATCCTTAAAAAGTCAGAGAATGCCCCGGAAACAGGATTTACCGGGAGACTCGTAATGGGTGAGATCCGGCCTGTATTAATAATTGCGTCAGGCGGATCAAGGGTAATCCTACCAGTGTATTAGGGTCATCTCCCTGCAGTTTTTTAAATAAGGCGATTCCTAATCCTTCTGATTTAAAGCTTCCTGCGCACTGATACGGTGTTTCTGCGAGCAGATAAGCCCGGATTTCATCATCATCCAGTGTACGGAAATGAACAAAGTAAGGTTCACATAATGTGTGATCGAGGCCGGTGGCGCTGTTATACAGGCAAAGGCCGGTATAAAACGTAATACATTGGCCGGAGGCTTTGCGCAGCTGTGTAAAGGCCGCGTCGTAATGATGTGGTTTGCCGGTTATTTCGCCATCCAGTACGCACACCTGATCGGAGCCGATAATTAAACTGTCAGGGTGTGCTGACGCCAGTGCGCGGGCTTTTTCACGGGCAAGGCGCATGACCAGTGCCTGTGGTTCCTCGCCGGGCACCGGTGTCTCGTCTATGTCAGGAGAGCCGGTCACAAAAGGAATGCCGAGCTTCTCCAGCAGAGCTTTGCGGTAAGGTGATGTTGAGGCTAAAACCAGTGATGTCATAAATATCCCGGAAAAACGTGGTAAAAGTAATAGACTCATTCTAAACTATGCGCCGCTTATTGAGTGTATTTTTAGCGGGAAGGGCAGGTTATCGCCTTTTTTGCTTTCTATATTTTCTTTGACTAAATCGTCTTACAAATATAAGATGCGCGCCTTATGCAAAAGATAAAATTACCTCTGACCATTGATGCAAAACGTACCGCGCAGAAGCGACTGGATTACCAGGGGTGTTATACACCTGAGCAGGTTACGCGGTTAGCGGAATCAGTGGCCAGTGTGGACAGCGATGTTGATGTTGATTTGCGGTTTGAAATCGATCCTCAGCGTCTGGCAGTGATTAAGGGAACAGCAGAAGTTGATGTTTCACTTGAGTGTCAGCGTTGTGGTAACATCTTCCCGCTTCATGTCCGCGCAACGTATTGTTTCAGCCCTGTCACCAGTGACGAAAAGGCTGAGGCATTACCGGAAGAGTATGAGCCAATTGACGTAAATGATTTTGGTGAAACAGATTTACTGGCAATGATTGAAGATGAGTTAATTCTTTCTTTGCCCGTGGTTCCGGTACATGAATCTGAACACTGTGAAGTGTCCGACGCGGAGAAAGTTTTTGGTAAACTTCCAGAGGAAGTTGAAAAGCCGAATCCTTTTGCCGCATTAGCCAGCTTAAAGAAAAGTAATATTAAGGAGTAAGGTCAATGGCCGTACAACAAAATAAACCAACTCGCTCTAAACGTGGTATGCGTCGCTCTCATGACGCTCTGTCAGTAACTCTGGTTTCTGTTGACAAAACCTCAGGTGAAACTCATCTTCGTCACCACGTGACCGCTGATGGTTACTACCGTGGTCGCAAGGTAATCAACAAGTAATCTGCTGCCTCCGGGCACGTTGATATCTTGACTAATCTAACCATTGCGTTAGATGCCATGGGCGGGGATATTGGCCCCCGCGTCACAGTGCCTGCCTCGTTGCAGGCACTGGCATCTAATCCGCAGCTCACCTTACTATTGGTCGGGCACCCTGATTCTATCTCTCCTCTGCTTGCACACCAGGATGCTGAGCTACTCAGTCGTCTGCGGGTGATCCCTGCTTATCAGACTGTCGCAAATGATGCAAAACCGTCTCAGGCTATCCGCCAGAGTAAAGGAACATCAATGCGTACAGCACTTGAGCTGGTTAAAAGCGGAGAGGCTGGCGCGTGCGTCAGTGCCGGCAACACCGGTGCATTGATGGGACTGGCTAAACTGATGCTCAAATCCATTGACGGTATTGAGCGACCTGCACTGATGACAGTTGTGCCGAACCAGATAAAAACAAAAACTGTTTTGCTGGATTTAGGCGCAAACCCGCAATGCAGCAGTGCAATGCTGGTACAGTTCGCGGTGATGGGATCGGTGATGGCTGAAGATATTGCGGGGATTAAAAACCCGCGGGTCGCACTTCTCAATATCGGGGAAGAAGAGACCAAAGGGCCGGACACTATCCGCGAAGCCGCCGCCGTTTTAAAAGAAATGCCGGAAATCAACTATATTGGTTATGCAGAGGGTAATGAACTGCTGACCGGTAAAACCGATGTTCTGGTGTGTGACGGCTTCGCGGGTAATGTTACCCTCAAAACAATGGAAGGGGTTATACGTGTGATCCTTTCTATGTTTAAATCACAGAATGAAGGTAAATCTTCATCCTGGTTGTATAGAATAGTTAAGAAAGTCGTGAAGAAAGCGGTAACCAAATGGCTGAATAAACGTTTCAGTCACCTGAACCCCGACCAGTATAACGGTGCTTCTCTGTTAGGATTACGTGGTATTGTGATTAAAAGTCATGGTGCCGCGAATATAAATGCATTCAACGCAGCTATCGCACTTGCGGTACAAACGGTTGAAAAGCAAGTCCCTGAACGGATAGCTGCACGTCTCGCTATGGCATCATCCAAGAGTAACTAACTAATATGTATACAAAAATCTTAGGAACCGGGAGCTATCTTCCTGCACAGATCCGTTCTAATGCAGATCTGGAAAAAATGGTCGACACCTCTGATGAATGGATTGTTTCCCGTACAGGTATCCGCGAGCGCCGCCTGGCCGGTGATGATGAAACTGTTGTCACTATGGGTCATCAGGCCGCACTGAATGCGCTGGATATGGCCGGAATTGCGGTAAATGATATTGATCTTATCGTTGTCGGCACCACATCATCAACACATGGCTTCCCGAGTGCAGCCTGTGAAATTCAGCATCTGCTGGGTATTGATACCTGCATTTCATTTGATGTGGCAGCGGCCTGTGCCGGTTTCAGCTACGCCATCAGCGTAGTCGATCAGTTTATTAAAACCGGTATGGCGAAAAAAGCATTGGTAATTGGTTCTGATGTGCTGGCAAAAACGCTGGATCCACAGGATCGCGGAACAGTCATTCTCTTTGGTGATGGTGCCGGTGCATTTGTGGTGGAAGCCTCAGAAGAGCCGGGCATTTTATCCACGCATTTACATGCTGACGGTCGTTACGGCGATTTGCTGACATTACCGAATAAAGATCGTAAAGATAGTGAGAAACCGGCGTACCTGACAATGGCAGGTAACGAAGTGTTCCGCGTGGCGGTCCGCGAACTGGCGAATGTGGTTGAAGAAGCACTGACCGCTAACAATATCGATAAATCAGAATTAGACTGGCTGGTACCGCATCAGGCAAATCTGCGTATTATTACGGCGACTGCGAAAAAATTAAACATGGGCATGGATAAAGTGGTTGTGACGCTCGATCGTCACGGAAACACCTCCGCTGCCTCTGTTCCGACTGCCTTTGATGAAGCCGTCCGTGACGGGCGCATTAAACGTGGTCAGCTGATTCTGATTGAAGCCTTCGGCGGTGGTTTTGCCTGGGGTTCTGCTTTAATTCGTTTTTAATTTTTCAGGAAGATAATTCATGTCTGTATACGCAATGGTATTTCCCGGTCAGGGCTCTCAGTCTGTGGGTATGCTGGCTGAACTGGCTGCACACTTTCCGGTCGTTCAGGCAACATTTGCCGAAGCATCCGCTGAACTGGGCTATGATTTATGGGCACTCGTGCAGAACGGGCCTGAAGATGAACTGAATAAAACCTGGCAGACTCAGCCTGCACTGTTAGCAGCCTCTGTTGCTGTCTGGCGTGTCTGGCAGGAAAATAACGGCGCGATGCCGGCACTGATGGCAGGTCACAGCTGGGTGAATATTCTGCACTGGTGTGTGCCGGGGTGATTGATTTTAAAGAAGCCATCAAACTGGTCGAATTACGCGGACGCCTGATGCAGGAAGCCGTTCCGGCCGGGGTGGGCGCAATGTACGCGATCATTGGTCTGGATAATGATGCGATTGCCAAAGCGTGTGAAGACGCGGCTCAGGGGCAGGTTGTTTCCCCGGTTAACTTTAACTCACCGGGCCAGGTTGTTATCGCCGGTGAAAAAGACGCGGTTGAACGTGCCGGGGTATTATGTAAAGAAGCTGGTGCAAAACGTGCGCTGCCATTATCGGTCAGTGTACCGTCACATTGTGCATTAATGCAGCCCGCTGCTGAAAAATTAGCCGTTGCGCTAAAAAATATCACATTTAATACACCAAACTTTTCGGTTGTGAACAATGTTGATGTTAAGATAGAGACATCCGCCGACGCAATTCGTGATGCATTAGTCCGTCAGCTTTTCAATCCGGTCCGCTGGACAGAAACTGTTGAGTTTATGGCCGCACAGGATGTTGAAGATCTGCTGGAAGCAGGCCCGGGTAAAGTTCTGACAGGACTGACCAAGCGTATTGTGAAAACATTAACATCATCCGCTGTCAATGATATGGCATCATTAACGACAGCTCTTGAAAATCGCTGAGGCTGAGATGAGCTTTGAAGGAAAAATTGCCCTTGTTACCGGCGCAAGCCGCGGAATAGGCCGTGCAATCGCGGAAAAATTAGTTGCACGCGGTGCAACAGTCATTGGTACAGCGACCAGCGAAAGCGGTGCGGCTGCTATCAGTGAATACTTAGGCGCAAAGGGTAAAGGTTTTGCCCTGAACGTGACGGACAGCGCATCCATTGACCAGGTATTAGAAAAAATTCGTGCGGAATTTGGCGAAATCGATATTTTGGTTAATAATGCAGGTATCACGCGTGACAACCTGCTGATGCGTATGAAAGAGGATGAGTGGCAGGATATCCTGGACACCAATCTTTCATCAATCTTCCGTCTGTCCAAAGCGGTTATGCGTTCCATGATGAAAAAACGTTATGGTCGTATTATCACTATCGGTTCTGTTGTCGGAACGATGGGGAACGCGGGACAGGCTAACTATGCGGCGGCGAAAGCCGGGCTGATTGGTTTTAGTAAATCACTCGCCCGCGAAATCGCGTCGCGCGGTATCACCGTCAATGTTGTTGCACCAGGTTTTATCGAAACAGATATGACCCGTGCATTGACAGAAGACCAGCGCGCAGGCATTTTATCTCAGGTTCCTGCGAACCGTTTAGGTGATGCTGACGAGATTGCCAGTGCTGTAGCCTTCTTAGCTTCTGATGAAGCGGCTTACATTACAGGCGAGACATTGCATGTCAATGGTGGCATGTACATGATTTAATGTTTGAGCTGACCATTTGCTGATTTTGTGTGGAAATACACAAAAATAAGCAATTATTTGGTTAGACCAGCCGGGATTGGGTTGCATCTTTTCCTGTATTTTATAAACTACGAAAACCATCGCATATAGCGAGTTTTGATAGGAAATTTAATAGTATGAGCGCTATCGAAGAACGTGTTAAGAAAATCACCGTTGAACAACTGGGTGTTAAAGAGGAAGAAGTAAAAAACGAAGCTTCATTCGTTGATGACTTAGGCGCTGATTCTCTCGACACAGTTGAGCTGGTGATGGCTCTGGAAGAAGAGTTCGACATCGAAATCCCAGACGAAGAAGCAGAAAAAATTACAACTGTACAGGCTGCTATTGACTACGTTAATGGTAACGCAGGCAAATAAGCAAACCTCATATCCAGGCGGTCACCCGACCGCCTATGTTGTTTATCCTTTTTATTTTCCCTCCCTGGAGGATCAGCGTGTCTGAGCGTCGTGTAGTCGTGACCGGACTGGGCATGTTATCTCCTGTCGGTAATACAGTTGAATCATCATGGGATGCTGTGTGTGCCGGACAGAGTGGTATCAGCCTGATTGAACATTTTGACACCACGAATCATGCGACAAAGTTCGCAGGTATGGTGAAAGACTTCAATCACGAAGAATTCAATATTTCGCGCAAAGATGCACGGAAAATGGATCTCTTTATTCAATATGGTGTTGCTGCCGGTATTCAGGCAATGACAGACTCCGGAATTGAAGTAACAGAAGCCAATGCAACGCGTATCGGTGCTGCGATTGGTTCTGGTATTGGTGGTCTCGGACTGATTGAAGAAAACTGTAATTTTCTCAATCATGGCGGACCACGTAAAGTGAGCCCGTTTTTTGTGCCGTCGACGATTATTAATATGGTCGCAGGGCATCTGAGCATTATCTACGGTCTGCGTGGCCCGAGTATCTCGATTGCCACAGCTTGTACTTCCGGTGTTCATAATATCGGTCATGCGGCGCGGATTATCGCGTACGGTGATGCAGATGTGATGGTCGCAGGCGGAACTGAAAAAGCCAGCACACCATTAGGTGTGGCAGGGTTTGGTGCTGCCCGTGCATTATCCACTAATAATGACAGCCCGCAGACGGCAAGCCGTCCGTGGGACAAAGATCGCGACGGGTTCGTACTGGGTGATGGTGCCGGAATGCTGGTGCTGGAAGAGTATGAGCACGCGAAAAAACGCGGTGCGAAAATTTATGCGGAACTGGTTGGTTTCGGGATGAGCAGCGATGCTTATCACATGACATCACCACCGGAAAACGGTGAAGGTGCAGCGCTGGCAATGGCCAATGCGTTGCAGGATGCGAAATTATCCGCTGACCAGATTGGCTATATTAATGCACACGGCACATCAACCTCTGCGGGTGATGTGGCAGAAGCCCGCGCTGTTGAAGCGGTATTTGGCAAGGGAACATCTGTTCTGGTCAGTTCCACTAAATCCATGACCGGACATTTACTGGGTGCGGCAGGTGCGGTTGAGTCGATCTTTACGATTCTGTCCCTGCGTGACCAGATTGTTCCGCCGACCATCAACCTGGATAATCAGGATGATGCTGTCTGCAAACTCGACTTTGTGCCGAATAAAGCCCGCAAAGTGGAAGGTATGGAATATGTTCTTTGTAACTCTTTCGGTTTCGGCGGCACCAACGGTTCCCTGATTTTCCGTAAGATGTAAGCTATTCCGTCAGAAAAAAAGCGCCGGTGGCGCTTTTTTTTTGCCTGTCTCACAGAGACTGAACGATATCAGCGGTATTTTGCACAAAAACACCATTGTACTATACCCAACGTCATTCAAGTTGCAGGCAGGCGGCTATCTGAGGGCAGCCAATGAACCTGCAGTTTGAATGAATAAGGGTATATGATACAGTTCTGTTCAGATGCAAAGTTCCGGTTATATAATAAGCGGTAAAACAATAAGTTGGCTATGACACAACAGACAAAATACCTGGTCAATGGTGTCCCGTGCGACACTCTCGCTATTGCTGATCGCAGTGTGCAGTTCGGTGACGGCTGTTTTACCACCATGCGTATTGCGGACGGCAAACCTGTGTTGCTGACCCGCCATCTGCAACGTCTGCACGACAGCACCGCACGGCTGGGGCTGGCGGATGTTGATGACACGCTTCTGACCTCATGGATCATACAGGCGGCTGAAGGTAGCACGGATGCGGTACTCAAAGTGATTATCAGTGCCGGAGAGCAGGGGCGCGGCTATTTACGGGCTGAAACACCCCCGGTTGTGATCCTTATCCTCTCGGCGTATCCGGACAACTATGCAACACTGCGGGAAACCGGGCTGTCTGTGGTGAAAAGCCCTGTATCGCTGGGTATCAATCCTCATCTTGCCGGTCTTAAACATCTGAACCGGCTGGAGCAGGTGCTTATCCGTCAGTATGTGGCGCAGCAGCAGGCCGACGAAGCGCTTGTCACGGATGTGTCGGGCATTCTGACGGAAGGGTGCAGTGCCAATCTGTTCTGGCGTTGCGGCGACGAGGTTTTTACACCGTCACTGGCAAACGCCGGTGTGGCAGGTGTTATGCGGGCACATATTATGGATGTGCTGAAAAACAGCCCTTACCGTTGTTATGAAACAGCGCGTTATCCGCAGGTACTGGCAGGTGCCGACGAAGTGATTATGTGTAATGCATTAATGCCGGTGATGCCGGTTAACGATATCCGCTTTGATTGTGATAACCACCGGTATTATACATCCCGCTCATTATTTATGTATCTTCAGCCCCATTGCACGGCGGCATCAGACTGATCACACAGAGTATATTACTGATGAAAAAAACACGGATTATTCTTGTCACTCTTTTAGCACTGGTCGCAATAGCGGGCGGTGTGGCGTACTATTTTTATCATCAGACTGAAGCCTTCTCAGAACAAAAAATCATGATCAGAGAAGAGACCATTTTTACGATTTCCCCGGGAACCGGACGTGTTGCGCTGGAGAAAAAACTGGCGGAAAGCGGGATTATTCCGGCGTCACAGAATTACGCCTGGTTACTGCAACTGGAGCCGGAGCTGGCAAAAATTAAAGCAGGGACTTACCGCCTGACACCGGACATGACCGTCCGCGATATGCTGCGTTTGTTTGTCAGTGGTAAAGAAGCGCAGTTCAGTATCCGTTTTGTCGAGGGCAGCAAGCTGTCGGACTGGCAGAAAATCCTGGCGGATGCGCCTTATCTTAAACAAACACTGGCGGATCTCCCTGCGGATAAACTGACCGACATGCTGGGATTACCGGCAGGCAGCAATCCGGAAGGACGTTTTTATCCGGATACCTATCTCTATACTGCCGGGACGGAAGATGCGGATATTCTGAAAAGGGCGCATCAGCAGATGGAGACCCGGCTTGCCGCTGCCTGGAAAACCCGCAATACCGATTTACCCTATGCGACACCTTATGAAATGCTGATTATGGCCTCATTGATTGAAAAAGAGACCGGGGTGGATGGCGAGCGCAAAAAAGTGGCATCGGTCTTTATGAACCGTTTGCGCCTGAAAATGCGTCTGCAAACAGATCCGACGGTGATTTATGGTATGGGCGAGCGTTATCAGGGAACGATTTACCGCAGTGACCTTGCACGTGTGACTCCTTATAACACCTATCAGATTGACGGCATGCCGCCGACACCGATTGCCATGCCGGGCAGTGCATCACTGGATGCGGCGGCAAAACCGGATACCACTGATTATCTCTTCTTTGTTGCAGACGGCAAAGGCGGACATGTATTTACTTCAACATTACGGGATCACAACCGCGCAGTTGCTGATTACCGCAGCGGATTAAAAAAACCATGACGGGCAAATTTATTGTAATTGAAGGGCTTGAGGGAGCAGGGAAAACGACTGCTCGTCAGGCAATTGTGGATACCCTGCATGAACAGGGAATTACAGACCTGGTGTATACCCGCGAACCCGGCGGTACACCGCTGGCAGAAAAACTGCGCACGCTGATTAAAGAGGGTATTGACGGTGAAACCGTTACGGACAAAGCGGAAGTTCTGATGTTATACGCTGCCCGTATCCAACTGACAGACAATGTGATTAAACCGGCACTGGCGCGCGGGCAGTGGGTTATCGGCGATCGTCATGATCTCTCGTCCCAGGCCTATCAGGGCGGCGGGCGCGGCATCGACCGCCAACTGATGACGTCATTGCGCGATACGGTACTGGGCGATTTTTACCCGGATTTCACCCTGTATCTTGACCTGCCGCCGGAAATTGGTCTGGCGCGCGCGCGCAGCCGTGGCGAACTGGACAGAATCGAGCAGGAGTCACTGGATTTCTTCCGGCGCACCAGGGTGCGTTATCAGGAACTGGCAGCGGCGGATCCGCGTATTGTGACGATTGATGCATCGCAATCAATGGATAACGTACATCAATCTATCCGCAACGCATTACAGCACTGGCTCTTACAGCAGAAGCAGAAAGAGGCGTAATGAACTGGTATCCGTGGCTCAATCCTGTTTACCGTCAGTTAGCGACGGCATGGCTCTCCGGTCAGGGGCACCATGCTCTGTTGCTGTATGGTATTGCGGGCACCGGAACAGATGAACTGGCGTATGCCCTGACGCGTCTGCGTATGTGTCAGCGTCCTGAAGGTATCAAAAGTTGCGGGGAATGCCACAGTTGTAAACTGATGCTGGCAGGCTCTCATCCCGATTTTTATCTGTTGCAGCCGGAAAAAGGCAAAAACTCGCTGGGGGTTGATGCGGTACGCACAATCACCGAAAAGTTGTATGACCGCTCACAATTGAGCGGCGCGAAGCTGGTGCATATTCCGCAGGCGGAGTTGCTGACAGAGGCTGCCGCCAATGCGCTGCTGAAAACCCTCGAAGAGCCGACGGACAATACCTGGTTTGTATTACAAAGCCCGCGCCTTGATCTGTTGCTGCCGACACTGCGCAGCCGCTGTTTCGCGTATCATCTGGCAACACCGCCGGTTGCATCTGGGCTGCAATGGCTGCAACGGGAACTGCCGCAATCGGATGCCACAGACCGGCAAACAGCGCTGAACCTGTGTCACAATGCACCGGCAGCCGCGCGTGACTTACTGATGACACCTGACTGGGTAGCCCGGCAGACACTGTTTGCTCAGCTTTCACAGGCGGTAAACAGCGGTGATTTTTTATCACTGCTGTCTGCTGTTAACCATCAGGAGCCGGAAAAACGCATCAACTGGCTGGTGACACTGCTGATGGATGCGGTTAAATATCAGCAGAATATGGCTCCCGCCTGTCTTAATCAGGATCAAACCGCTCTTATCGTTTTGCTGGCGGAGCGTTACAGCAGTGCGCATTTACTGGCAGCCGCAGACAGCTGGCTGACCTGCCGTCACCGTCTGCTGACGGTCACCGGCGTTAATCATGAATTGCTGCTGGTGGAACAATTATTACATCAGGAAACACTGTTTTCTGCATCATCATTATCAACCCAATGAGTTTATTATGTTTTTAGTCGATTCCCACTGCCACCTTGACTGCCTGGATTACGAAAAACTGCATGAAAGTGTGGACGATGTACTGCAAAAAGCGGCACAGCGCGATGTGCATTATGCTCTCGCCGTGGCGACAACCCTGCCCGGTTACACAAAAATGCGTGAGCTGATCGGTGAGCGCGATAATGTGGCGTTTTCTTGTGGTATTCATCCGCTGAATCTGGATGAGCCGTATGATTTCACCCTGCTGCGTGAACTGGCAGCCGATCCGCGTGTACTCGCACTGGGCGAAACCGGGCTGGATTACTATTATCAGAAAGAAAATGCGGCATTACAGCGAGATGTATTCCGTGAGCATATCCGCGTCGGACGTGAATTAAACAAACCCGTGATCGTGCATACCCGTGACGCGCGCGAAGATACACTGGCAATTATCCGTGAAGAACAGGCCGGTGATTGCGGCGGCGTGTTACACTGTTTTACCGAAGATAAAGAAACCGCCACAGCACTGCTGGATGAGGGTTTTTACATCTCATTTTCCGGTATTCTGACCTTCCGTAATGCCGAACAGATCCGCGAAGCGGCGCGTATTGTCCCGCTGGATCGTATCCTGGTGGAAACAGATTCGCCTTATCTGGCGCCTGTTCCGTTCCGCGGAAAAGAGAACCAGCCCGCTTATGTGCGTGATGTGGCGGAGTATATGGCTGTTTTAAAAGGGGTGAGCGTTGAAGCGCTTGCTGAAATCACCACTGATAATTTTTGCCGTTTGTTTCAGGTGTCTGTCCGCTAAACCCGGATACACTGATACAGAAGAATTATTACAGGAGCAGACTATGTCCGAAGAAACTATTTTCAGTAAAATTATCCGTCACGAAATTCCGTCTGACATTGTTTATCAGGATGACAGCGTCACCGCATTCCGTGATATTTCCCCGCAGGCGCCGACCCATATTCTGATCATTCCCAACCATCTTATTCCGACAGTAAATGATGTCACACCAGCAGATGAGCAGGTTCTGGGGCATATGATTACGGTAGCGGCAAAAATTGCACAGCAGGAAGGCATTGCTGATGACGGCTACCGTCTGATTATGAACTGTAACCGCCACGGCGGGCAGGAAGTGTACCATATCCACATGCACCTGCTTGGTGGTCAGCATCTGGGTCCGATGTTAGCGAAATAAGCGGCAAAACAGGAGAATTGTGATGAAGCGTCTTTTGTGTGTGATTGCCTCCGTCTGGCTGCTTGCCGGGTGTCCGTCTCTTGCGCCGGTGACACCGCCGGTACCGGTTGATACGGTAACTCCGCCACCGGTTGACACCACGCCACCACCGCCGCCACCGACAGATACTGTGCCGGTTCCGCCGAAAATGAAAAAAATTGAGTGGGAACAAAGTATTACACCACTTGTAAACCAGATGGTGAAAAGTGACGGTCTCACACAGGGCGGCACACTGCTGGTTAATAAAATCGGTAATAAAACCAACAGCAGTCTGCAAACCAATGTGGCGACCGGCGCGCTGATGAACACTATTAATAAAACCGGTGTACTGACGGTTATCCCTGCCGGTGCGGTCACCAGCGCGATGTCTGTTCTCGGGATGGATGATAACGATACGCTGACACTGCGCAGTAAAGCTATCGGTCTTGCCCGCTATCTGAATGCACAATATGTCTTGTACAGTGTGGTTACCGGCACCCGCGATGCCCGCCAGATGGAAATGCAGCTGATGTCAGTTGTCAGCGGCGAAATTATCTGGTCCGGTAAGGACGCGGTGCTTGAGCAGTAACTGCGGGTTATTGCAGTGTCTGCATGATCATTTTCCTGCGCTGCCCGCAGCCGGGTGGATTATCCGCCCGCTGACCGGGCTGACGCAGGGAAGTGTCAGTATTGAACAAGCCGGTATTCGTCTTATCGGACGGGCACCGGTCGCACACAGTGCGGGTCCGGGCGTAAACCGCAGGAAAGAAGCACGTATTCTTTCAAGGCTGCGTCACAGCGGATTTGTTCCGTATGTGGCGGGCTATAGTCATGGCTGGTTGTTATTACACAGAGTTGAAGGTGATACACCCGCACCAATCCGTATGGCGTCGGCTGATTTTATGCCGCATCTGGCGGAGCTGGTCAGCCGTCTGCATGCAGAGCCGTTAACGGGTTACCGGTTGCCGCTGAAAGCACAGGTACAGCACCATTATCAGCAGATGGATAAACGCCGTCTCACGCCGCACTGGCGGGCGGTTCACCGTGCATTTATGCGCTTACCGGAGCCGCATCCGCTGAAACTCGCACCTGCGCACATGGATATCCATCCGGGCAATCTCATTATTTCAGGTACTACGCTCAGTCTGATTGACTGGGAGTATGCCGCCGACACCGATATTGGCCTGTCCCTCTCTGCACTTTTTCGTGCAAACAACTGGTCAGTACCGCTGATTAATACTTTTCTGCGTTATTATTCAGGTTATCACTGTCCGCAGCGTGTGCTGCTGCAAACCCGCCGCTGGCAGCGCCGGACAGATTATATGATGTTAATGTGGTTTGAGGGTCGTTGGGCGAATACCGGCGATCCGCAGTTTCTGCAACACTCAGCGCCGCTGATGACAGCGCTCGGGATCAGATAAATACAAAGGGGTATCGTCATGGGACCTGTAATGTTAGATGTTGAAGGGTATGAGCTGGACAGCGAAGAGCGCGAGATCCTGCAACACCCTTCAGTCGGCGGACTGATTCTGTTCGCCCGCAATTTTCACGATACCGCACAACTGCGTGAGCTGACCCGGCAAATCCGTGAAGCTACCCGTAACAACCGGCTGGTCATTGCTGTTGATCAGGAGGGCGGGCGGGTTCAGCGCTTTAAAGACGGGTTTACACATCTGCCGGCGGCGCAATCTTTTGCGCAGTTTAATGATCTGCTGACCGGTGCGGCACTGGCAGAAGATGCCGGCTGGCTGATGGCGGCAGAAATGATCGCTATGGATATCGATATCAGTTTTGCACCAGTGCTTGATTTGGGACACGGCAGTGCCGCTATCGGCACACGGGCGTTTCATGAAGATGGTGAAATTGCCGCACAAATGGCAGAGCGCTTTGTGCGCGGTATGCGCAATGCCGGAATGGCGAGTACCGGTAAACACTTCCCGGGACATGGTGCGGTCAGTGCTGACTCACATAAAGAAACACCACGGGATGACAGAGATCCTGCGCTTATCCGTGGTAAAGATATGGCGATTTTCCGCGAATTTATTCAGCGCGGTCTGCTGGATGCGGTTATGCCCGCGCATGTTATTTATACGCAGATTGATGATCGCCCGGCCAGCGGTTCACCGTACTGGCTTAAATCTGTTCTGCGTCAGCAACTCGGTTTTGACGGTGTTATTTTCTCGGATGACCTGTCAATGGAAGGGGCGGCGATTATGGGAAGTTATGCAGAGCGCGGACAGGCATCGCTGGATGCGGGTTGTGACATGATCCTGGTGTGTAATAACCGCAATGGCGCGGTATCAATCCTTGATAATTTGCCGGTTATCACGGCACAACGTATTGATAAGTTGTATCATCGCGGGAAAGGTTATGATTTAGCTGAATTACAGCGCAGTGATCGCTGGCAGCAGGCAAACAAAACCTTATCCGCATTACATGAACAATGGCAGGAGCAAGCATGATTATTTACCTTCATGGATTTGATTCAACCAGCCCGGGCAATCATGAAAAAGTGATGCAGTTACAATTTGCTGATCCGGATGTCCGTTTTATCAGTTACAGTACGCTTCACCCGCGTTATGACATGAAATATCTGCTGACAGAAGTGGATAAAGCCGTGAAACAGAGTAACGGCCCCGCCATTATCACCGGTGTGGGACTGGGAGCGTTCTGGGCCGAGCGCATTGGTTATCTGTGCGGTATCCGTCAGGTGATGATTAACCCGAATCTGTTTCCGTATGAAAATATGGAAGGTAAAATCGACAGACCGGAAGAGTACCTCGACATCATGACGAAGTGCATTTCTGATTTCCGTGAGCTGAATAAACAGAACTGTCTGGTGATTTTGTCCCGTAATGATGAGGTGCTGGATAACCAGCGGACAGCTGATACGCTTTCACCATTCTATAATGTCATCTGGGATGAGACACAGAGCCATAAATTTAAGGATCTCGCTCATCACCTGCAAGAGATAAAAGCCTTTAAAACGGCGTTTAAAAAGAACTGATCCGTTGCCGGCGTATAACCGGCAACATAAAACGGTGCGGATACGTTGACCGCATCGTTTTATTTTCTGCACCTTAACTGACACGATCCACATCTCATTTCTGCACTGTTCCCTCTCTCCGGCTTACGTATCATTACGATAATTGCGTTACATCAATACCGTTCTTTTTCTGAATCAGCAAGATAGCAGGCTTTTTTGTCTCCCTTAATTTATCTTTCCGGTAAAGGATAGTTAATCTGTCGATTGACGATTTTGAGAAAGGTAAACCAAAAGTAAAATAGTCTTGCTGTTTTTAAAATAATGTTTGCATTTTGTCACCGGATTACCCAAAATTTGATAATGATCAATTTTGGTATGACCAAATTACCTATTGTGCTATACCATGATGTGACTCGATTCAGTTTTATCTGATGTTATCTCACTGTTTTTCAGAAAAGCCGTGAGATAACGTTAGATTATTTTTCAGAGGATGTTATGACTACACCTAATACGAAAATTGTGATTATCGGCGGTGGCGCGGGCGGCCTGGAACTGGCAACACAGCTCGGCCATAAACTCGGTAAGAAGAAAAAAGCGGAAATCACCTTAGTCGATCGCAACAGCAGCCATTTATGGAAACCTCTTCTGCATGAGGTCGCGACCGGCTCTCTGGACGATGGTGTGGATGCACTGAGCTATCTGGCGCATGCCCGTAACCATTACTTTAATTTCCAACTGGGTGCGATGACAGGCCTTGATCGTGACAGTAAAAAGGTAACCCTGGCAGAGATCCGTGATAACAGCGGTGAATTGCTTGTACCTGAGCGTGACCTGGACTATGACATCCTCGTTATGGCGCTGGGAAGCACCTCAAACGATTTCGGCACGCCGGGTATCAGGGATAACTGTATTTTCCTGGACAGCCCGACACAGGCGAAACGCTTCCATAATGAGATGCTGAATCTGTTTCTGAAGTATTCTGCCAGCCACGGCGAGGGTGATAAAGTGAATATCGCTATTGTCGGCGGCGGGGCAACGGGCGTTGAGTTATCGGCTGAGCTGTACAATGCTGTTGAACAGCTGCACAGCTACGGATTTAAAGGTCTGAATACCGATGCACTGAATGTGACGCTGGTGGAAGCCGGTGAGCGCATTCTGCCTGCATTACCGCCAAAAATTGCCGGCGCCGCACATCAGGAACTGAGCAAGCTGGGCGTCCGTGTCATGACTCAGACAATGGTTACCAGCGCGGATGACTCCGGGCTGAATACCAAAGAAGGTGAGCACATCACCGCAAGTCTGATGGTCTGGGCCGCCGGTATTAAAGCACCTGATTTCCTGAAGGATATCGGTGGACTGGAAACTAACCGTATCAACCAGTTAGTTGTGAAGCCGACATTACAGACAACCCTTGATGACGCTATTTTTGCCATCGGCGACTGCTCATCCTGCCCGAAAAAAGAGGGGGGTTTTGTGCCGCCGCGCGCGCAGTCTGCCCATCAGATGGCGACGCGCTGTTATCACAATATCCTGGCAGTACTCAGTAATAAGCCTCTGAAGGATTATGTGTTTAAAGATCACGGTTCGCTGGTGTCGCTCTCCCGCTTCAGTACTGTCGGCAGTCTGATGGGGAACCTGATGCGGGGGAATATGATGATTGAAGGGCGTATTGCCCGTATTATGTATATTTCGCTGTATCGTATGCATCAGATAGCATTACATGGCTATATTAAAACCGGGCTGATGATGCTGGTCGGGGGAATAAACCGGATTATCCGTCCGAGACTTAAATTACATTAATGTTAATTATATGAAAAATAACGCCTGCGGGCGTTATTTTTACCTTGCCGGACCGTGTATCGCTGAAATAATCATACATCCTGATTTAATTGACCGGCAGATAAGAAAGGCAGCAGGCAGGCAAAAAATAGAATAATTAAAGCCATGTTAAAAGAAGGGGTATTCGGTTTTGCCGTTTCACAGGGTATACCGGTAAATATACATTTCCCCGTTGTGTGTAAAAATACTATTTAGCGCAATGACTAACAGATAATTCTTGTGGTATTTGATAAAATAGAGAAGATACTACTCTTTCTTAATCATTGTTGATCATTGTCAGTACGCCGTGAGCTGAATTGAATTAATAAATAAGATAGTTAATCTTATCATTTTATTATTATTTAACCTTTATTTAGCAGGGCTATGAGAATATAACGTTATAGCTGAACAGCTGAAGAATGATCTGTTAATAAATAAGAATTATCCTAATAACCACTGCCAGATATTTATATACGTTGACAATGAATAAACATAAACAAAAATCAGTAACGTGGATTACAGTAAGAGGGTTATTCCTCCTTATTGTTATTTTTGTTGTGATTATTTCCTTCGCTGTTATTAAAAATAAACACCCGGCTATTGCCAGGGTTTTATCCTCTGAGGCGATTATGGCGACTGTACCTGTACGCCATGAATACTGCGATCTGATACCGATGCCGGGGCCTCTTAAACCAGAGCATCTGGATATTATCCGCCCGACGTCAGAAACCTGCACGCCGTATCTGCTGTATGAAATGCTGCTCAAACCTCCGCGCTTGTACGGCGGAGCGGCTTATCGCTCCTGTACTGAGGTCTTTACCTATGAGCACCGGATAGTCGGATATGATGTGGTGTATAAGATTAATAATACTGTCGGTAAGGTCAGGATTAATTATAACCCCGGGGATGCGATGCCGGTTGATAACACCGGGCGCCTGATCATTTTACCCGGATTAAGTAACGGGAAATAAATTGCATAACAGACAAGAAAAGAAAATGCCGGTTTATATCATAAACCGGCATTTACCCAACATTATTCAAGTTGCAGGCAGGCGGCAAGGGAAGATATCCGGGGAGCATAGATAAACTATGTGACCCGGATATCTGAGAGCAGCCAATGAACCTGCGGTTTGAATGAATAAGGGTATAAGTCACTTTTAATTTAATTTAGATTATAATTAAATCCAGCCTTTCCGGCGAAACTGTTTTAATACAGCAACAAACTGCAGCATTTCTTCCGGCGTACCTAATGTCAGACGGCTTTTGCCAATCACCGGCGGAAATTCACGTCCGACCATAATATGATTCTCTTTCATTCGTTGCTGGTAGGTTTTTACATCACCGTTCACCTGGTGAAAGATAAAATTAGCCTGTGAAGGTGCGTAAGCCAGATTTAATTCAGTCAGTGCCGCTATAACAATTTCCCGTGAAACATCTGTTGATTTACGGCTGTAGTCAATAAACGATGTATCGTTAATTGAGGCTAACGCGGCAACGGCACCTGCTATATTTGTATTATCGATAGAATTGAAATTATTAATCTGTTCTGTTACTTCCGGCACCGCAATACCGTATCCGACACGTAATCCCGCCAGTGCAAATATTTTTGAAAACGTCCGGGTTACGATAATATTAGATTTTCCCGCAGAAACCCATTCAACCGCACTTTTAAATTTCGGGTCAGAAACAAACTCCGCATAGGCTTCATCAATAATAAAATTTTGCTGTAAAGGCGCTTTTTTGATCCATACCGCTAAATCAGATGCCGGGGTTATCATCGCTGTCGGGTTATTCGGGTTACAGATATAAATGATGGAGTGCCCGGCAAAATTATCAGCAATGGCCTGCATCGCCGCCAGATCAAAAGAGAGATCGGCTTTCAGAGGGACTTTGACAATATTGACACCCAGCGGTTGTGCATATAACTCAGCATAATTAAACGTCGGGTCTGGTACGATTAATTGTACCGGTTGCTGTTTTTTCTGTGCATTCGCGACCAGCATCTGTACTGCAGCCTGAATCGTTTCTGATGAACCATTTCCTAAGCTGATGTGCTCCGGTGTCAGAGAGTAGTGTGCGGCAATTTGCTCAACCAGCGCTTCACGGGCGGCATCCGGATAACGGAATGCATTTGGCAGTGATTCAACAATTGCCCGGCGGGCATTTGCTGACATACCCAGTGAATTTTCGTTGAAATTGAGCAGCAGCGGATTTTTTTCACCGAACGGAGCCGCAGGTACTGTCATGTTTGCCGCATCGGTGGCGGCATGGCTGTGACTGACCAGTGAGGCGGCACTTAAACCGCCGAGAACAACCCCGGTTGATTTGAGAAACAAACGACGATCCATAGTATTTACCCTGTTTTTTTAATTATGTGCAGGCAAATACTAACCTATGTTATGATTGATTTACAAATTATTATTCGCAATAAGTGACTTTTTATTCATTCATAAAAAACGCCGGCAGGGAAGCCGGCGCGTATTAAGAGATGCTTTCTGTATTCTGACAAAAGAAAATTTATGCAGTATGGGCAGCAAAGGCTGTCAGTAACTCCGTGATAAACTCAATGCGTTTCGGGCGTGAGCTCAGGTCACAGATAAATTTCAGTTTTGCCGGGCCATCCAGCCGGTACTGTTTCGGATTATTTTGCAGTAATCCGATAAGGTAGCCGGGATCAACATGGTTTTTCTCACTGAACTCAATAAAGCCACCTTTCTCCTGAGCCTCAATCCGTTTAATACCCAGTTGTTGCGCCAGTAAACGTAACTGTGCCGCCGCCAGTAAATTGCGGGCGGCATCCGGCAGTAATCCGAAGCGGTCAATCAGCTCAATTTTAAGCTCGGTCAGTTCGGTATCGCTGCGGGCGCTGGCAATCCGTTTATAGAAAGAGAGGCGCATATTCACATCCGGCAGGTAATCATCCGGCAGCAGGGCAGGCATCCGCAGTTCAACATCTGTCTGATTTTGGGTGAGATCTTCCAGTGACGGCTCGCGCCCGTTTTTCAGGGATTCAACCGCACTTTCCAGCAGCTCCATATACAAGGTGAAACCGATGCTGGCCATCTGCCCGCTCTGGTCATCACCCAGTAATTCCCCGGCACCGCGGATCTCAAGGTCATGTGTGGCGAGGGCAAACCCGGCGCCGAGGTCTTCCAGTGACGCGATAGCTTCAAGGCGTTTATGGGCATCGGTTGTCATTGATTTCGGGTGCGGTGTCAGCAGGTAAGCATACGCCTGGTGATGTGATCGCCCGACACGCCCGCGTAACTGGTGCAATTGCGCCAGCCCGAAATGATCCGCCCGTTCAATAATAATGGTATTGGCGCTGGGAATATCGATACCGGTTTCAATAATCGTGGTACATACCAGCACATTAAAACGCTGGTGGTGGAAATCGGTCATTACACGTTCCAGTTCACGCTCGCGCATCTGCCCGTGGCCTGTGGCAATACGGGCTTCCGGCACCAACTCCGCAAGGCGGTCGCGGGTTTTTTCGATATTTTCCACATCATTATAGAGATAATAGACCTGCCCGCCGCGCAGCACTTCACGCAGAATAGCCTCGCGAACAACCAGTTCATCATACTGACGGACAAAGGTTTTTACCGCCAGGCGCCGCGCCGGCGGGGTGGCGATAATCGAGAGGTCACGCATACCGCTCATAGCCATATTCAGCGTACGCGGGATAGGCGTGGCGGTGAGTGTCAGAATATCAACATCGGCACGCATAGCTTTGATACGCTCTTTGTGACGGACACCAAAGCGGTGCTCTTCATCAACCACCAGCAACCCGAGATCATGCCAGTGCACATCACTTTGCAATAGCTTATGAGTGCCGATAATAATATCGACTTTACCTTCCTGTGTGGCTTCCAGTACCTGCTGCTGCTCTTTGGCGCTGCGGAACCGGGAGAGGACTTCAATCCGTACCGGCCAGTTGGCAAAGCGGTCACGGAAGTTATCATAATGCTGCTGTGCCAGCAGGGTGGTCGGTACCAGAACGGCAACCTGTTTGTGGTTATTGACCGCCAGAAATGCAGCGCGCATGGCCACTTCTGTTTTACCGAAACCGACATCGCCGCACACCAGTCTGTCCATCGCTACCGGCTGACACATATCACTCAGTACAGCATTAATCGCCTGTTCCTGATCCGCGGTAGTTTCAAACGGAAACGCCTGACAAAATTCGCGGTACTGTTCGCGGTCGTGCTTAAAGGCAAACCCGGGTTTGACGGCGCGTTGTGCATAGATATCCAGCAGTTGCGCGGCAACATCCCGCACTTTTTCAGCCGCTTTCTGCCGCGCTTTGCTCCAGGCCTCCCCGCCGAGTTTATGCAGCGGCGCACTGTCATCAGCACCGCCTGCATAACGGCTGATAAGATGCAGGGATGAAACCGGGACATACAGTTTATCTTCACCGGCGTAGGTGAGGATAAGATATTCCGCTTTGATACCGCCCGCTTCGAGGGTGGTTAATCCCTGATAGCGCCCGACGCCGTGCTCCAGATGCACCACCGGCTGACCGGGACGCAGCTCTGCCAGATTGCGGATCAGAGTATCGGTATTGATGGTACGGCGCTGATCCTGACGGCGGCGCACCACGCGCTCACCGAGCATATCACTTTCACAAATCAGGGCGCGTTGCAGAACATTATCAATAAAGCCATGCTCCGCCGCACCGATCATTACATAAATACCCGGGGCTGCGGCATCCTGCAGGTGGCGGATTTCTGTCGGTTTTATTTTGATCCGTGCCAGCAGTTCCTGAACACTTTCCCGGCGGCCTTCACTCTCAACCGAGAAAATGACTGCGCCCTCAAAGGTTTCCAGGAAGCGGCGCAGCGGGTCGAGAGGCGATTTCAGCTGCGGATTGACTTTAATATCC
Organism: Morganella psychrotolerans; assembly: GCF_001676055.1. Classification (GTDB taxonomy): domain Bacteria; phylum Pseudomonadota; class Gammaproteobacteria; order Enterobacterales; family Enterobacteriaceae; genus Morganella; species Morganella psychrotolerans_B. The sequence goes on from NZ_LZEX01000045.1 coordinate 82,912, forward strand.
GGCAGCGGTGCATAGCCCAGATTGGTATTTGCGGCTTTGGCCGGTAATTTTTCATTATTGAGTTGCAGGCGCGGGAATGCTTTCAGGTGCCGGTTCAGTTCATCCGTGGTCAGCCAGAGTTGTGCCGGAGGCAGAAGCGGGCGCATCGGGTCAACGCCGCGGCTTTCAAAGCGCTGGTTTACATCCAGGCTGAAGCGTTCGGCGTGAGATTGCAGATCTTGTGTGACCAGCAGGGTATTTTCCGGCAGATAATCAAAGAGAGAGACCAGCGGTGTGCTGAAAAATAGCGGTTGCCAGTATTCAATACCGGCGGGCAGCGTGTTTTTACTGACCTGCTGATAAATATGCTCCGGGTCGCGGCGCACCTCAAAGGTTTCCCGCCACTGACTGCGGAACAGCTCGATGGCCTCTTTGTCGGTCGGAAATTCGTGAGCGGGCAACAGATTAATCGCATCAACTTCATCCAGCGTGCGCTGGGTATCGACATCAAAGGTGCGCAGGCTGTCAATTTCATCATCAAAAAAATCAATGCGGAACGGCAGTTCACTGCCCATAGGAAAGAGATCCAGCAATGCGCCGCGGATAGCAAATTCACCGTGCTCCAGCACTTGCTCAACGCTGCGGTAACCACCCTGAACCAGTTCATCGCGCAGTTTGTCCCGCGATAATTTTTCGCCTTTTGCCATCACCAGTGCATGGGCGGTGAGGAATTCAGGCGGGCACAGTTTTTGCATCAGAGTATTCACCGGCAGAATAAGAGCGCCTTTTTCCAGAGTTGGCAGGCGGTATAAGGTCGACAACCGGTTGGAGATAATTTCCTGATGCGGCGAAAAACTGTCATAAGGCAGTGTTTCCCAGTCAGCGAGAGTCTCTGCCGGCAGCGCGGTAAACTGGCGGATTTCATCACGCAGACGCAATGCATTCTGCATATCGCGGGTAACCAGGATAACGGGTCCGGTGTGGCGGTCAATAATTGCCGCACTTTCAACGGCGCAGGCAGCGCCGGTCATTTCACCGAGCTGGCGGGTGTCTGCGGCACGGAGCGGAAGATCATAACGTGTTTTCAGCGACATTCGGTTTTCCATCAGGCTTCGGTTTTCCGGGCAGATATATGTGGCTGCCCTGTAAAAGATAATAATTCTGAACGATATCATGCCACCGTATTACCTTATTTGTGGCGTTTTCACCGGCAATACGCTGACTATATACCCAACGTCATTCAGGATGCAGGCAGGCGGCAAGGGAAAACAGACGGGGAGCATACATCAGTATGTGACCCGGCTGATTGAGCGCTGCCAACGAACCTGCAGTTTGAATGAATAAGGGTATAAATGAAAAAAAACCATTGTAAACGGACGTGAGTGGTTCCATTCATCTAACGGAGCCTTTATTATCCCTGAACACTTCGCTTTGGCAACAGGGGCGTTCAGATTTCATGTTTCAATCTGTCTCATTTTTAATCGGTCTGCGCTATATGCGGGGACGGGGCGGGGATCGTTTTGCCCGTTTTGTTTCTCTGCTTTCCGCAATCGGTATCACATTAGGGGTCGCGGCGCTGATCACCGTCACGTCAGTGATGAACGGGTTCGAGCGTTCACTGCAACAAAGCATTCTGGATTTTATGCCACAGGCGGTGATAACCACACCGGCCGGTGTCCTGGATCCGCAGGCGCATCCGGTTTCTCAGCTCTCAGGGCTGCGTGATGTGGTACAGACTGCACCGATTGTCACCGGCGATGTGGTGCTGCAAAGCAGAGGGAATGTCGGAATAGCGACGGTGACAGGTGTTGATCCGCAGGGAACGGAGCCCCTGATGGCGCATCTGGTGAACACCCGCGCATCTGAACTGACGGCAGGACAATATCATGTTGTTCTGGGTGAGGGGGTGGCGGTAAAAATGGGACTGAAACGCGGGGATACTGTCCGTGTTCTGGTGCCGAATGTCTCACAACTGACGCCGATGGGGCGTATTCCCAGCCAGCGGTTATTTACCGTGGCGGGTATTTTTTCCTCGGGCAGCGAGTCCGATAAAAATCAAATTCTGATGAATCAGGACGATGCCGCACGTCTGATGCGCTACGCGCCGGGCCATATCACCGGCTGGCGGTTGTATCTGTCACAGCCTCTGATGGTGGACACGCTCAGTCAGCAGACTTTACCGGACGGGCTGACCTGGACAGACTGGCGTGTTCAGAAAGGCGAGTTTTTCCAGGCGGTACGCATGGAAAAAAATATGATGGGGCTGTTGCTCGGCCTGATTATCGCTGTTGCGGCATTTAATATTGTCACATCACTGGCGCTGCTGGTGATGGAGAAACAAACCGAAGTTGCTATCCTGAAAACGCTGGGTATGACGCGCGGCAAAATAATGCTGATTTTTATCATTCAGGGGGCAGGCGCGGGGATACTGGGTTCTGTAATCGGTATGCTCCTGGGGGTTCTGCTCTCTTCACAACTGAATATTCTGATGCCGCTGATGGGGCTTATTCCGAAAGGTATCGCGCTGCCGACGGTGATTGAGCCGTTGCGCGTGGTGGCTATCGGCGCGGCGGCAATGCTTATCTCTTTATTATCCACACTCTGGCCTGCGTGGCGGGCGGCAGCGGTACAACCCGCGGAGGCTTTACGTTATGAGTGAGTTATTACTGGCATGTCGTCAGTTATGCAAATCCTACCACGAGGGTGTGGTGGAAACAGATGTACTGAAACAGGTTAATTTTGAGCTGAAACGTGGCGATATGCTGGCGATTGTCGGCAGCTCGGGTTCGGGAAAAAGTACATTGCTGCATTTGCTGGGCGGGCTGGATTCACCGACCTCCGGTGAGGTAATTTTCAACGGAACATCACTCTCATCAATGAGTCAGAATGCGCTGGCGGCACTGCGTAATGAAGAAATGGGTTTTATCTATCAGTTCCATCATCTGTTGCCGGATTTTACCGCACAGGAAAATGTGGCAATGCCGCTGCTGATAAGCGGTATGGCGCGGGACAAGGCGCTGAAACAAGCGTATGAGATGCTGGAAAATACCGGTGTGGCACAACGTGCGTTGCACCGGCCTTCTGAGCTTTCCGGTGGTGAGCGTCAGCGCGTGGCGATCGCCCGTGCGCTGGTGAATAAGCCGTCTTTGGTATTGGCGGATGAACCGACCGGTAATCTTGATCAGCGCAATGCGCAAAGTATTTTTGACCTGCTCTCCGGGCTGAATAAAACCCTCGGAACTGCATTCCTGGTGGTGACACACGATCTGGCGCTGGCCCATAAAATGGGGCGGCAGATGGAGATGCGCGACGGGATACTTAATCCACAGCCGGAGACGGCGGTATGAATGCATTACCGCTGTCATTACTGACTGCGCTGCGCTTCAGTAAAGGGCGGAAAAGAGCGGGGATGGTATCGTTTATCTCTGTTATTTCGACCCTGGGAATAACGTTGGGCGTGGCGGTACTGATTATCGGGCTGAGCGCGATGAACGGATTTGAGCGTGAGCTGGAAAACCGCGTGCTGTCTGTTGTGCCGCAGGGGCAGGTTTCTACGGTTGAGCAGCCGTTTGATAACTGGGCGCAAAGTTTATTGCGCATACAGAAAACCCCGGGCGTTGTGGCGGCGAGTCCCTATATTGAGTTTACCGGGCTTGCGGAAAAAGGCACAAAACTTCAGGCAATGCAGCTGATGGGGGTTGATCCGCAGACACAACAGAAAGTCAGCGGGCTGGCGGATTTTGTTGCCGATAATGCCTGGGCGGATTTTAAAGCGGGTCAGAATCAGATAATCCTCGGCGATGGTGCGGCGAAAACGCTCGGTATCAAACCCGGTGAATGGCTGACCATCATGATCCCGAATAATGACAGCAGCGAGCGTCTGTTACAGCCGAAACGTATCCGTTTACAGGTTGCGGGCATTTTTCGCCTCAGTGGTATGCTCGACCACCGCCTGGCGCTGATCCCGCTACAGGATGCACAGCAATATCTGGATTATGGCGACGGTGTTACCGGTATTGAAATCCGGGTAAACGATGTTTTTAATGCAGATAAAATTGTGTTACAGGCCGCCGAAGCCAGCCGCGAACATGTGTATTACAAAAGCTGGATCAATGAATACGGTTATATGTACAGCGATATTCAAATGGTTCGCAGTATTATGTATCTGGCAATGATCCTGGTTATCGGCGTGGCGTGCTTTAATATTGTTTCCACACTCATTATTGCAGTAAAAGATAAAAGCAGTGATATTGCCATTTTGCGCACGCTAGGCGCAAAAGACGGCCTGATCCGTGCCATTTTTCTTTGGTACGGACTGATGACCGGGATGGTTGGCTGTATCAGCGGCGCGATACTCGGTACATTGGCGGCACTGAATCTGACACCGCTTATGCGCGGTGCGGAATACCTGACCGGACATAAACTCTTGTCCGGGGATGTCTATTTTATTGATTTTCTGCCGTCACAGCTGCAACTGACGGATCTTGTATATGTGATATTTACAACGATTGTGCTGAGTTTGATTGCAAGCTGGTATCCGGCACGACGAGCCTGCCGGCTGGAGCCTGCCCGTATTCTGAGCGGACAGTAAAACCGCAGAATATGTAATGACGTTGGATCCTTACAGCAAATGGATTACCCTGAACAGGGATTTTGATAAATAAAGGCCGGATTATGCGCAGAACACACAGATTAAGAAAGTTACGTAAACAGCGGCGGATGTTACGTCTGCGTTTTCACTTACGCTTTTTCTATCGTGATAAATGGAAAGCCGGAGAAATGGACAGGTTTAAACCGAAAGTGGTGGTACTGACCGGCGCGGGGATCTCCGCAGAGTCAGGTATCCGTACTTTCCGCTCAGAAGACGGTTTGTGGGAAGAGCACAACATTGAAGATGTGGCGACCCCGGAAGGGTATGCCCGTGATCCGCGTCTGGTACAGCAATTTTATAATGATCGCCGCCGGCAACTGCAATCCCCGGCTATTGCGCCGAATGCAGCACATCTGGCGCTGGCTGCGCTGGAACAGGAACTGGGTGATAACTTCCTGCTGGTGACACAAAACATTGATAATCTGCATGAACGTGCAGGTAGTGAGCGGGTTATTCATATGCACGGTGAATTACTGAAAATCCGCTGCACTATGTCCGGACAGGTTCAGTCACGAACCGGTGACCTCACGGTGGATGAGCGCTGCCACTGTTGCCAGTTTCCGTCACCGCTGCGCCCGCACATTGTCTGGTTTGGTGAAATGCCGTTTGGCATGGATGACATTTATCAGGCGCTGAGTGATGCGGATATTTTTATTGCTGTAGGCACATCCGGACATGTGTATCCTGCTGCCGGGTTTGTTCACGAAGCCCGGCTGAGTGGTGCTCACACGGTGGAGCTGAATCTGGAGCCGAGCCGGGTGCAGAGTGAATTTGAAGAATGTCATTACGGAGAGGCAAGCCGGGTGGTGGATGAATATGTCCGCAGCCTGATTGCACGGATTAACGACACTAAATCTGATTTGTCTCAATAACTCAATTTATGTTTCCCTGATAATAAGAAAACAATGTTATCGGGGGAACACATGGATAAGTTATTAGAGCGCTTTTTCGGGTATGTCTCGTTTGACACCCAGTCTAAGCCTTCAGGCAAATTGACACCAAGCAGTGACGGTCAATTCAGGTTGGCGCGTGCTCTGGAAAAAGAACTGAAAACGCTGGGGCTGTCAGATGTCTCGCTGGATGATAAAGGCTGTGTTATGGCCTCATTACCATCAAATGTTGACTGGCAGGTGCCGGTTATCGGTTTTATATCCCACCTTGATACATCACCGGATTTCTCCGGGCGTAATGTGAATCCTCAGGTTCTGGAAAACTACCGTGGCGGTGATATCGCACTCGGCATCGGTGATGAAGTACTGTCTCCGGTGATGTTCCCGGTTCTGCACACCATGCTGGGTAAAACCCTGATCATGACGGATGGCAAAACCCTGCTCGGCGCAGATGATAAAGCAGGTATTGCTGAAATTATCACCGCAATGGTCCGCCTGAAAAACAGCGACATTCCGCATGGTGATATCCGCATTGCTTTCACGCCGGATGAAGAAATCGGGCGCGGTGCTCAGTATGTGGATCTGAAAAAATTCGGCGCTCAGTGGGCATATACCGTGGATGGCGGTGGTGTTGGTGAGCTGGAATATGAGAACTTTAATGCGGCGGCGGTCTCTATCCGTATTGAAGGAAACAACGTTCATCCCGGCAGTGCCAAAGGCGTGATGGTCAATGCACTCTCGCTGGCAACCCGTATTCATAATGAACTTCCGCCGGAAGAAACTCCTGAAAATACCGAGGGTTATGAAGGGTTTTATCATCTGCAAAGTATCAAAGGAACCGTTGAACGCGCGGAGATGAGTTATATCATCCGGGATTTTGATCGTAATAACTTTGAAAAACGCAAAAATAACATGATTGTCATTGCTGAAAAAATCGGCAACGGTCTGCATCCGGATTGCTATATTGAGCTGACTATTGACGACAGCTATTACAATATGCGTGACCATGTGGTGAAACACCCGCATGTTATTGAACTTGCCAAACAGGCAATGATTGACTGTGATATTGAGCCGGATATCAAGCCTATCCGTGGCGGTACTGATGGCGCACAACTCTCTTACCGTGGTTTGCCCTGCCCGAACCTGTTTACCGGGGGGTATAATTTCCACAGTAAGCATGAGTTTATTTCGCTGGAAGGGATGGAACAGGCAGTATCAGTTATCATGCGGATTGCAGAATTAACTGCACTTGATATGAAAAATAAATAAATCAATTATATTTCTGATTTAAATTAGCTATCAATAAGCCACCTGAATATAGGTGGCTTTTTTATTAAATTAATCTAAAAATAATAATATTATAATCATTACAGATAGCGTAATTAATTTTATTATCCGCTATTTATTTTTTGTTTTAAATGTGTTTATTATTTGCTGGTATATTGTGCCGCCTGTTAACCTCGTTGGTTTATATGCTCTCAGATAATATATTGTTACGTGGTTATTAATAACATAACCAAATATAAGGTGTGATATTGATGTTTAATTTAAAAAGTAAGTTAATGGTTTCAGCTTTAATTGTGTTCACAGCAACCTCATTTGCAGATGATCCTGCTGAAATAGCAGTAGAGCCAAAAGATCCTGAATATATTGACGGAAGTATTAAATTTAAGGGTTTGATAACTGACTCAAGTTGTAATATTACTCAAAAAGAGCAGGAGGTCGAACTTGGAACACATTCTGCAGCTGTTTTAAAAGAAATAAACAGCCGTACCAATCCTGTGGAATTTACTATTGATATTAAAGATTGTTCTCTGTCTATGAGTTCATTAACGATCGCAATGAATGGTGTGGCTCATGCAGATAATAATGCCATTTTCGCACTTAATACAAATGAAGAAAGTGCCGGTAAGGTTGGTATCCAAATTTCGACAGAAGCAGGTGACCCGGTTACCCCTGCAGGAATTAGCGAAAAAATTACATTACGCCAGGATTCACGCGATTATTCAAAAACGTATGCTGCTAACTATCTGGCGACCGGTCTGGCAACACCGGGACCTGCAAATGCAACCGTAAACTATACCGTTACTTATAATTAATTAATTACAGGGTGGTAATACGGATTGCTGCCCTGCTATATCAGATAATTTTTTATGAAAAAAAACATCATTTATTTTATCACGTTATGGATGGTATGCAGCCAGGCATATGCGGGGATTGTGGTCGGCGGAACCCGGTTTATCTATCCTCAGAGCCGGAAAATGATCACTGTGCCGGTTGAAAATACGGATAGTGAACGACCTTACTTAATCCAGTCCTGGATTGAGGATGAAGATGGCATTAATAAAACGAAAGATTTTGCGATAACACCGGTTATATTTCAGTTAAATAAAAAAAAGAAAAGTATGTTTCGTGTTTTATTGCGTAAGGCTGATTTAAAATCAGACAGAGAAACCTTGTTCTGGCTGAATGTTAGGGGTATTCCTGCAACAGAGTCAGATGCTGAAAATAAATTACAGGTTGTTATTAATTCTAAGTTTAAATTATTTTACCGTCCGGATGGATTAACAGAGCCTGATTTTAATAAAATACAGTATGAGACATCAGGCAGAAAAATAAAAATACTGAATAAAACACCCTATCATATAACAGTAAAGAGTATTGATATAAATAAAAAAGAACATTCTGTTTCCGATATGATCCAGCCTTTTGGCGAGTTGATTGTTTCAGCTAATGTCATTCATGAGGGAAATGATATTGTTATTAATTATATTAGTGATCTTGGCGGGGTAATCAGCAGGCCAGTAGTTTTCAATAATTAAAAAATAACTGCGGATATATGTATTTAAAAAAAAACTCATCTTATATTTATGATTGTGTCTGGTATATATTCCGTCAGCACATTCAGTAAACCGTATTTTAACCCGGCGGCTTTGGGCATCGGCAGCACGGATTCTGCAATCGATATTGTACAGTTTCAGCAATTGAGTGAACGGCAGTTCCAGACTGAAGGCCGTTATTTTGTCTCTGTGTCTGTTAATCAACAGGTACAATCCGGACAGTGGATTGAGTTTCGTTACCATCCTGTCCGAAAACAGCTGTTACCCTTGGTTTCCCGCAAGCAGTGGCTTATGTGGGGACTACGCTCTGATGCGGGTGCTGAATTTGAACGTGTGGATGACCAGGTTCAGATTGACGATATCACGCGGTTAGTCAGTGCGGTGAATGTTACATTTGATGCCGCACAGCAGTCACTGGATATTATTATTCCGCAGCGTTTTTTTGTGCCGGCCGACCAGCGGAGCGGGGATATGTCGCAGTGGGATCACGGTATAACCGCATTTTTACTCGACTATGATTACCGCATATTTCATACACGTGACCGTCACTATTATGATACCCGGCACTCTTTATCACTGCGCAGTGGTTTCAATTATGGTGCATGGCGCTTCAGACATCAGGGATACCTGGATAAAACGAAGGAAAAGTTTTCATGGCAGTCACAGCGGAGTTGGCTGTATCGCCCGGTTGCACCGCTGAAGAGTGAATTGCAACTGGGTGAATTGTTCAGCAGTGATCCTATATTTGACAGCCGTGCTTACACCGGCGTCCATCTTATCAGCCGTGAAGAAATGTTTGCGCAGAATCAGCAGGGTTATGCACCTGTTATCAGAGGAATTACGGCACACAGTGCACAACTGACGATAAAACAGCAGGGAATGATATTGCGTCAGATGTCATTACCCGGTGGCGAGTTTGAGATTAATGACCTTCATAATGGTCTTCAGGGTTCAGATCTTGAGGTTCTGATTGAAGAGGCGAACGGCACTGTTCAGCACTACTTTCAACCCGGCGCTTATGTCCCGGTCATGCTGCGTGAAGGGCGGACAAAATACAGCCTGGATGCAGGGAAACGCACCGGACAGAAGAATGAACACAGTACCTGGTTTATGCAGGGAACGGCTGCATACGGTATCAATTCCTCCTGACGCTGTACGGAGGTGGATATACGGCACACCGGGCAATAAGCGGCGGAATGGGGGCAGGTGTTAATATGGGGGCTGCGGGCGGGATTTCACTGGACTGGCTGACACATCAGGCAAACAGGCTTCGTTATCAGCGCTATCGTATTAATTATCAGAAAATTATCCCACCGACAGGGTCTTCCTTTTATCTGAGGGCGGGCGAAACCATTCATGGTTCAGATAATACCGGACAGGAATATAGTCCTATATCTGCCGGACGGCGGTGGTCGGGTCAGTTTCAACAGTCCCTGGCGGGATGGGGAAGTCTGTCTCTCAGCTATCGTTACAGTGAACGGACGCCACACCAGCGCCACCGCCGCGTGAATCACCGCCAATCTGACAAAGTATGGGATGCGGGCTATCACGGCAGTATGCATTATATCAATTACGGTGTGAACTATCAGTATCGCAGCAGCGGGGCTTATCAGCACGCAGATAACCGGATATCTGTCTCATTTTCGGTTCCGCTGGAATTCGGCACACAGCAGCTGCGAAGCCATTTTTATTACTATCATCAGGCCGCCGGTTCCGGGACTCAAACCTCGGTAAGTGGTACTGCTGGTGATTATTATCGCCTGAACTATACATTACATCATGGCTATCAGCATAAAATGGGTACTCACCAGCGTGGAGGCGAAATCTATTCGCGTTATGGCAAAGCGGATTTACAAGCTGGTTTCAGTTCTGACGGAAACCGTAATGTCTGGAATGGCGGTTTACAGGGAAGTGCGGTTATTCATCGTAACGGGGTAACTCTGTCACGTCCGCTGGGGGAAAGCAATGCGCTGGTGGATATGAACGGAGTTGAAAATATCCGCCTTATGAACTCCAATGCGGCTGCCACGGATAGCCGCGGGTTCAGCATTATTCCGCAACTGAGTAATTATAATCATAATACTGTTTACATCGATCCGGAAACATTACCTGCTAATGCCGATATAGCCGACCCGGTTCAGATAGTTATTCCGTCAAAAGGTGCGCTGGTTGCGGTCCGGTTTGATGTTCAGGAAGGGCACCGTGTCATTTATGTCCTGAAAACAGTGACCGGCAGTGTTCCGTTCGGTGCTTTTGTGCAGGTAAAAAGAGACGATGGCAGTACGGTAAGCGGGATTGTTGGTGATGATGGGGAAGTGTATCTGAGCGGTTTACCTGACAGCGGATTATTACAGGCGAAATGGGGCAATAGTCCCGTGCAGCAGTGTGGCTCAAAAATTGCTGTTCCCCCTGAAAATCAGGGGCTGGTAACAATGACACTACAGTGTCAATGAGGGTAACTGAATGATTTATGACATTATATATGTAGGAAGAATGGGTATTGTCTGTGTGTTGCTGAGTATCTGTCCCGCATATGCAAAAGCCGCCTGTACCACGCCGGAGCCTGACATTATGCTGACCCCGGATATACATCTTGCTGAAATCAGTGAACAGTTACCGTTAATGGCGCCGATAGCCGGTCCTTTTTATTCGGGAGTGGCACAGGGCTACCACTGTATTTTTGCCGAAGACACCACAGTCTCGTTTGGTATCGCTGCATTTGGTGAAAAAATCGGCACAACGTCGGAAGGGCATTCGGTTTTTATCTGTCGGAAGGGGTTGGTTATAGTCTGGGGGGCAAAATTGACTATCCCGGCTGTCCGACAGATACGTTTTATATTGACGGTAGCAATAGTCAGGGGACTGATATAGATAAAATTATCTGCCGCGATCGTCGTGTAAAAGGTGAACTTCATTACCGGGGGCGCGTGGCAGTGATATTGCACAAAACAGGCGCTATTCCCGGGAACAAAATACCAGCGGCACAAGTGGCAAAGTTTACCATGATGAAAGATAACACATGGTATTCGGCAATAAGAGAGCCCTATGTCCATTTTTCCGGTTTTAGTATCCGTCAGCAGGCCTGTGATATTACCGCTCCCAATGAAATTGATCTGGGGCGTGTATCACGGACTGATTTTCGCAGGAAAGGATCCGTTGCCACAGGCAGTGTGCAGGAATTCATTATCGGATTACGGTGCAGCCAACTGAATGGTGCAGAGATCAAGTTGAGTGGTATACATTTTAATGCAGGAAATATGGCCGGTACGCTGAAACTTAGCCGGGGTAAAAACGGAGCAAAAGGTATTGGTATCCGGATAACCAGGCAGGGGGTGCCGGTGACGTTTAATCAGTGGATGTCTTTTGACCGCATAGCCGCGCGGAATGCAGAAATTCGTTTGCAGGCAGCATTGATACAGACACGGGATATCATTGAGCCCGGTACGGCAGAGGCGGTACTTGATTATACTATCCGCTATCTGTAATATTTTTTTCGCTGTTGGTAATAAAAAACGCCACGAAATCGTGGCGTTTTACAGTTAATCAATCATGTGAATGATTAATCATCAAAATACCAGTAGCCGCTATTAACCAGTGCAGTCAGTAATATAATAAACTGCGGATCACTGAAGGCATCGCCCAGCATATCTGCGGTGACTTCATCATATTGGCAGAGCACATCTGCGGCTTCAATATGCGGGGTTTTCAGCTCTTCGCCGTTGACAAAACAGGTGTCACCGACGCGCAGAACCCGCAGACCGTTAAGGCGGAATAATGATTCGCCCTGAGCCATCAACGCCTGAATATCATCAGGGCTGTACGCCGGTTCCGGTTGCGCCAGATCTAATTCATGACGGGACTGAGAAATATATTCCCCGAACCACTGACGGAACACCGCGGGCTGATCCAGCAAATCCTGCATCATGCGATGGAGCTTGGTTAACTCACCCTGCTGGATAAGCGCCGGATTGTCACGGAAGGAGAGATCCGGATCACTGTAGCGATAGCTGCCCATATCGTTTGCAATCACATAATCGGCAAAGCCACTGAGTAATTCACGGGCATTCGGCGCGCGGAAGCCGACAGAGTAGTTCAGTGACTCCTCAATCGCATAGCCCTCATGCGGGAATCCCGGCGGAATATAAAGAATATCTCCCGGCACCATTTCATCATCAATAATGGCATCGAACGGGGCAACCTGAAGTAGATCCGGGTGCGGACAGTGTTGTTTCATCGGGATTTTTTCCCCGACACGCCAGTGGCGGCGTCCCTGACCCTGAATAATAAAGACATCATACTGATCCAGGTGGGGGCCCACACCGCCGCCCGGTACAGAATAAGAGATCATCAGGTCGTCGATACGCCAGTCAGACAGGCAGCGGAACGGTTTCATTAAGGCGGCGGACGGAAAATGCCAGTGATCGACTGCCTGTACCAGGATTGACCAGTCTTTTTCACCTAAATCGTCAAACTCCTGAAACGGGCCGTGGCGCACATCCCATTTACCATTGAAGCGGGTAACCATGCGGCTGCTGACATCATCTTCCATCGCGAGTCCCGCCAGTTCATCCGGCGAAATCGTATCACGGAAGTTGCGAAAGCCACCTTTGATCAGTAAAGGGCGTTTTTGCCAGTGGCTTTCCATAAAGGACTGCCAATCCAAATTCAGTTCATAATCCATAGTTACGCCCTCAATGAGAAAAAAGAAAAACTATATGATCAGTATGTTGCATAACTATAGTGAAAGAAAGCATAAAAACCGGGGTCAGTCGTCACTCTCATCATGTGCCTGACGGCGGAATGTGATAGTAATGCGCGCACCACCCAGCGGGCTGTCGGTTACAACGGCTCCGCCGTCATACTGCTCCAGAATATCTGTCACGATAGCAAGCCCCAGTCCCTGTCCCGGGCGCAGGGTATCTGCCCGCTGCCCCCGGCGGAAAATCAGCTCCCGCTTATCTTCCGGCACACCCAAACCATCATCATCGACAATCAGGATCACGGCATCATGATGCCACTGGGCGGTCACTTCCACAAATTCAAGGCAATATTTGCAGGCATTTTCCATAATATTGCCCATCACTTCCATAAAATCATTTTTCTGACCAAGCCAGGTGATATCCGGCGGAATATCAACAGTAATATCAACGCCTTTGCGCTGATAAACTTTGGATAAGGCACTGGCCAGACTGTCGATCAGGGCAGGGACTGAGGATATTTCACGCATCAGCAATGTGTTGTCGCCGCCGATATTGGCACGATGCAGATAATAGCCGACCTGTTGTGAAATCCGCCCGATCTGCTCAAGCATAATCGGTTCAGCGGTATCAATTGTCATATCTTTTCCGCTGCGCAGGGAGCGCAGTGTGCTCTGCAATACCGCCAGCGGGGTTTTCAGGCTGTGCGTCAGATCGGACAATGTCCGCTGATAGCGCGTATAGCGCTCGCGCTCATTGTGCAGCAGCAGATTCAGGTTGCGCACCAATCCGCGCAGCTCGGTGGGCGGCTGTTCATCCAAATCGTCCCGTTCGCCTTTTTCCAGTGCGCTTATCTGCCCGCTGAGAGCATTAATCGGCCGCAGACTCCAGTGTGCCGCCAGCCAGATAAGCGGGGTGAGCAAAAAGAGATTAGCGAGAACCACATACCCGAACCATTCCCAGACCTGGAATGTTTTCTGCAAATCCTGCGGAATGGTATCCACGACCACGATGGTCAGCGGCGGCAGATTATTGGTTTCGCCGTAGCGGCTGACAGAGACGGAGTGGATCATGCGCCCGTCATTATCTTCATCCAGGTCATTGATGCGGATATCGGCTGTGGAAAACAGCGGGGTATTGGCCAAAATCGCTTTGGTGGCTTCAAGAGAGGTATTCAGATCATACAGACCCTCTTTGGTCAGCCATTTGGGCGGGATAGCTTTTTCAAGGGCATCAATCTGATGCTGACGCCAGAGCAGGTTCTGGTTTTTATCATAAATCAGCACAACAGAAGGGGAATTAAGGGTGAAATTCGGCGGAAAGCGGATATTGAGTTTTCCGTCTTCCCACTGAGACAGGCTGTAGAACAGATTGCTCTGGCTGCGCAGCATGGTATAGGTGGTTTTATCAAAACTGACCAGATAACCGACAATGGCAACCGCCCCGTAAGACAGGGTCATTGCCAGGATCACAGCAAAAGTTGCCAGTAAAAACCGGGTTCGCAGCGAGAACGGACTTTTGGTTCGCATTGTCATGCGAATTACCTCAGTGGCGTAATTCAGGATTTGGCGTCGAAACGATAACCCTGACCACGGACAGTGACGATGGCATCCACATCAGTGAAGACCAGGATTTTTTTGCGAAGCCGTCCCATCAGCACATCAATAGTGTGGCTTTCACGCAATTCCGCATCCGGGTAGAGTTGGCGCATCAGGGAATCTTTACTGACCACTTTACCATTATCACGCATCAGTGTTTCAATAATCGTGTATTCAAACGCAGTCAGTTTAACGGTATTGTCACCGACCAGAAACTCTTTACGGGAGAGATCGATAATAAAGATACCCAGTTCCAGCTTCTGTGAGGCCAGCCCGCTGTTACGGCGCATTAATGCCTGCATCCGTGCAACGATCTCTTCAAGCTGGAAGGGCTTTGTCACGTAATCATCAGCACCGGCATTGAGGGCGGCAACTTTCTCCTGCCAGCTTTCGCGGGCGGTGAGCACCATAATCGGGATTTTTACCTGCTGCTGACGCCAGCGGGCGATCATGGTCATACCATCTTCACCGGGCAGCCCGAGATCAACTACCGCAATATCAGGCTGACTTTCCTGAAGGAAATAATCCGCTTCTTTTGAATCTTCCGCAGCGTCCACCTGATGCCCGAGTTCACGGATCTGAACCATCAGGTGATGACGAAGTAAGTTGTTATCTTCAACAATAAGTACGCGCATACACAATTCCTTACAAATACAGATATTCCGATAGGAAACTGACGTGAATTGTAACAGTTTACCTGAATGAAGTGGAATATGTACGCCAAATAATACGCGGGATATGCGATTAATCATAAAAAAAGAGGCAGATATTCTCCGCCTCTTGTGTGATTTAATTAGCTGTTAGTTAACTAATTATAACTCATCAACTAAACGGGTAGCATCCCCGATGTAATTTTCCGGTGTCATGGTTTTCAGGCGTGCTTTTTCGGCATCCGGCAGATCCAGTCCGTCGATAAACACCTGCATTGCCTGCGCATTCACGCGCTTGCCACGGGTCAGTTCTTTGAGTTTTTCATATGGTTTTTCAATACCGTAGCGACGCATTACTGTCTGAATCGGCTCCGCAAGGACTTCCCAGTTTTGATCCAGTTCATCACGCAGGTGCTGTTCATTAACTTCCAGTTTACTCAGACCTTTTTGCGCTGACTGATACGCGATTAATGCGTAACCGATCCCCACGCCTAAATTGCGCAGGACCGTGGAGTCAGTCAGGTCGCGCTGCCAGCGGGAAACCGGCAATTTGGCTGCCAGATGACCCAGCACGGCATTCGCAAGACCCAGGTTGCCTTCTGAGTTTTCAAAATCAATCGGGTTGACTTTATGCGGCATGGTGGAAGAACCGATTTCACCGGCAATGGTTTTCTGCTTAAAGTGATTCAGGGCAACATAGCCCCAGACATCACGGTTAAAGTCGATCAGGATGGTGTTAAAGCGGGCAACACAATCAAAATATTCGGCGATATAGTCGTGCGGCTCAATTTGTGTGGTGTACGGGTTCCACTGAATGCCCAGCGAAGTGACAAAGGCTTCGCTGAAACGGTGCCAGTCCACATCCGGATAAGCAGATAAATGGGCATTATAGTTACCGACGGCACCATTGAGTTTCCCGAGGATCTCAACCTGCTGCAACTGACGGTACTGGCGCTCCATCCGGTAAGCGACGTTGGCGAACTCTTTACCGACGGTGCTTGGTGTTGCCGGCTGCCCGTGGGTGCGGGAAAGCAGCGGTAAATCACGGTAACCGGCTGCCATAGTTTTAATGGTATCAATCAGCTGACGCCATGCGGGCAGAAGAACCGTTTCGCGTGCAGTGCTGAGCATCAGGGCGTGAGAGAGATTATTAATATCTTCAGATGTACAGGCAAAGTGAATAAATTCGGATACCACATGCAGCGCAGGCACAGCTTCCGCTTTTTCTTTCAGAAAATATTCAACCGCTTTGACATCGTGATTAGTGGTGCGCTCAATCTCTTTGATGCGCATTGCGTCTTTTTCACTGAAATTTGCGACAATTTCATCAAGGTAAGCGATTGCGTCGCGGTCAAAAACCGGAACTTCACGAATGTCTGCACACGCTGCCAGTTTTTGTAACCAACGTACTTCGACCTGTACACGGAATTTCAGTAAACCATATTCACTGAAGATATCGCGCAGGGCGCGTGTTTTGTCACCGTAGCGGCCATCGACGGGGGAAACGGCGGTAAGTGAGGATAATTCCATGGGTTGCAACTCCGGATAATTTTAGTGTTGAGCGAGAATTTTTTTAGCCGTGTCCACGAGACGTGAACGGGAAAACAGCAGCTGTAAGCGGTTTCCGCCTGTCTGACGCCAGAGTACCGCGCTGCGGATCCCGCTCAGTAACAGTGAGCGGACTTTGGCCTGAACCAGGGTATTGCGCAGGATTTCCGGCGAGCCGGTAACCTGAATGCGGGGGCCCAGCGGGCTGATGTTATCCACATAAATACCGGCAATGGTGTTCAGCATGGCTTCCTGCGACAGCCCGAAATGGTCGCGCTGGTGTTCAAGGTTATCAATACGTTTACCCAGGTCATTCATGGCCCCGGGGGTTTTATACAGGCGGCGCTCGAGCAGCATAATCCCCAGCATATAGCGGGTTATCTCTGTATTTATGCCCTGTGTGCCGGTCATGTTGAACATTCCGGCAAAGGCCTCAAGACCAATGCGCAGGTTTTGGGGATTGTTACCGTAAACATCCGCTACGGATGACGGATTATTATTGATGATGCTTTGGATCATCACATCAACGGCATCATTATCTGCCTGACCTTCATGCGCCAGTTGCTGAACCAGACGTGCGGCCTGGCAGATACCCGCCAGAGCGAGGGTAATGTCATCGTAATTTTTAGCCACAGTTACTCCGTAATTCGCGCTTCAATGATCCCGCCGCCCAGGCAGACTTCATCCTGATAGAAAACAGCAGACTGACCCGGTGTGACTGCCGCGACCGGGGTATCAAACCGGACACTGATTTTATCTTCACCGAGCGGGGTAACAGTACAGGGAATATCTTCCTGGCGGTACCGTGTTTTGACAACGCAGCGCACAGGTTGCGTCAGCGGCTCCCGTGACACCCAATCCAGCTGTTGTGCAATCAGCCCGACAGACATCAGACGCGGGTGTTCATGGCCCTGGGCAACAATCAGTAAATTGTTTTCAACATCTTTATCAACGACATACCAGGGTTCTTCTGATCCGTCACGCGTACCGCCGATACGTAACCCTTTACGCTGTCCGAGCGTGTGGTACATCAGTCCGTCATGCTGACCGATTTCCTGACCGTCCACTGTCATAATCGGGCCGGGTTTTGCCGGTAAATAACGGGCGAGAAAATCACGGAATTTGCGCTCTCCGATAAAACAGATGCCGGTAGAGTCTTTTTTCTTTGCCGTGATAAGATCTAATTCTTCCGCAATACGGCGGACTTCCGGTTTTTCCAGCTCACCGACCGGGAACAGGCTTTGCGCCACCTGGTCATGACTTAATGTATAAAGGAAATAGCTTTGATCTTTGTTGCCGTCCAGACCGCGTAATAACTGCGTTGTGCCGTTAATATCACGACGGCGGACATAGTGACCGGTAGCGATATAGTCAGCACCGAGATCTTCTGCGGCATATTCCAGGAATGCTTTGAATTTAATCTCTTTATTACAGAGAATATCCGGGTTTGGTGTGCGTCCGGCTTTATACTCTTCCAGGAAAAGCTCAAATACATTATCCCAGTATTCTGCGGCAAAATTGACGGTCAGAAGCTCAATACCCAGCTTATCACACACCGCCTGCGCATCGGCAAGGTCAGCGGCGGCTGAGCAGTATTCTGTATCATCATCCTCTTCCCAGTTCTTCATAAACAGCCCGGTCACCTGATATCCCTGCTGTTGCAGTAAATACGCTGAGACGGAGGAATCCACACCACCGGACATACCGACGATGACTTTTTTCTGGCTGTTATCTGACATGAGCTGATCTCGCGACGATTGGGCTGCTCTGCCCACGCAAAAAGGCGCGGTGCAAAGATGTACCCGGGGAAAAAATTAAGCGTCATACTTTACCATGATACGCCGGGCGGCGCATCATCAGGTCAGGACAATCTGTGTTTTTTTCACCGGGCATTTTTACGGATAGCTTTCGCTGATATCACCGAACGTGGCCAGCACGGATAACGGCAGCGGCTCTGCGGCAAAGAAGGCAAACATACTCTCTTTAACCAGCGGCGAGCGCAGGATCGGGCTGTTAATAATCTCATCAGCACTGACCCAGTGGCAGCAATCAATATCCCTGTCCTGCGGGCAGGTTTCACATTGTGTTTCCAGCGGAACACGGAACAGAAAACGGATAAACGGTGTGCCGTCCGGTGCAACCCACTGATGAATTTTCAGCAGGGCATCCGGTGTGGCGCTGATCCCGGTCTCTTCATACAGTTCGCGCTCTGCCGCCGCAATCAGGGATTCACCGGCTTCCAGATGTCCGGCGGGCTGATTCCAGGTCGGTTTACCCTTTACCGCTTCTTCCACCACCAGAAATTTATCGCCTGCGGTGACCATGCAGGCAACCGTAATATGGGGCTTAAATGTCATTCACACTTCTCCAGTCGCCGGGTTTGAGTGTATCAAGGGTATAATCGCCAATCTGCCAGCGGATAAGGCGCAGTGTCGGATGCCCGATATGTGCGGTCATCCGGCGGACCTGGCGGTTACGACCCTCTTTCAGTGTCAGTTTCAGCCAGGTGACGGGGATTGATTTCCGCTCACGGATAGGCGGATTACGCGGCCATAACCAGGCGGGTTCATCTGTAATTTCTGCACCTGCCGGGAGAGTTTTCCCGTCATTAAGCGTCACGCCTTCGCGCAGTTTTTTCAGCGCAGCAGCATCCGGCACACCTTCCACCTGGACATAATAGACTTTCACCGCTTTACTATCCGGTCTTGTCAGTCCGGACTGCAATACTCCGTCGTTGGTCAGGATAAGTAACCCTTCGCTGTCACGATCCAGACGCCCTGCGGCATAAATATCCTGAATCGGAATATAATCTTTCAGTGTGCTGCGCCCGGCTTCATCCGTAAACTGAGGTAACACATCAAAGGGTTTGTTAAACAAAACCATTTTGCGCGGACCTCGTTTACGGGCAGGTTTATTCAGCAGGCGCTGTGCCGCCGGATGTGAATGTTTTTTGTCTGTCGGGCGGGTGTTAGGTGTTTTCGCGGCCATGATATCTTTTTTATAAAAAATGAGACTTACATTATAGCTTAAAACAGTTAGGATTTGCGTGATGCAATTATTCAAGTAGTATTGACAGTGCTATTACAAAAAATTAACAAAACATTGCGCTTACATAAAGGAGAGGTTGATGGAAAGCAAAGTAGTTGTTCCGGCTAAAGGTGCTAAAATTACCATTGACGCAAAAGGCAAGTTAATCGTTCCGGAAAATCCGGTGATCCCGTTTATTGAAGGGGACGGAATCGGGGTCGATGTTACGCCTGTAATGATTAAAGTTGTGGATGCTGCTGTGAAAAAAGCCTACGGCGGCAAACGTGAAATCTCCTGGATGGAAATCTACACCGGTGAGAAATCCACAAAACTGTATGGCAGCGATGTCTGGCTGCCGGATGAAACACTCGATTTAATCCGTGAATACCGTGTGGCCATCAAAGGCCCGCTGACCACCCCGGTCGGTGGCGGCATCCGCTCCCTCAATGTGGCTCTGCGCCAGATCCTTGATCTCTACGTCTGCCTGCGTCCGGTTCGTTACTATAAAGGTACACCAAGCCCGGTAAAACAACCTGAACTGACTGACATGGTGATTTTCCGTGAAAATGCGGAAGATATCTATGCGGGTATTGAGTGGAAAGCCGGCTCTGCGGAAGCGGATAAAGTAATTAAATTCCTGCAGGATGAAATGGGCGTGACGAAAATCCGCTTCCCGCAGGAGTGCGGTATCGGCATCAAGCCATGCTCTGAAGCCGGCACAAAACGCCTGGTGCGCGCGGCAATGAATTACGCGATTGATAACGACCGTGATTCAGTCACCCTGGTTCATAAAGGCAACATTATGAAGTTCACCGAAGGTGCTTTCAAAGACTGGGGTTATGAACTGGCGCGTGAAGAGTTCGGCGGCGAACTGCTGGACGGCGGTCCGTGGTTAAGTGTGAAAAACCCGAAAACCGGCAAAAAAATCGTCATTAAAGATGTGATTGCAGATGCATTCCTGCAACAGATCCTGCTGCGTCCGGCTGAATATGATGTTATCGCCTGTATGAACCTGAACGGCGACTATATCTCTGATGCACTGGCAGCACAGGTCGGCGGTATCGGTATCGCACCGGGTGCGAATATCGGTGACGAGTGTGCACTGTTTGAAGCCACTCACGGCACCGCACCGAAATACGCAGGTCAGGATAAAGTGAACCCGGGCTCCGTTATTCTTTCCGCAGAGATGATGCTGCGTCACATGGGCTGGTTCGAAGCGGCTGACTTAATCATTAAAGGAACTGAGGGCGCAATTGCTGCCAAGACCGTCACTTATGATTTCGAACGCCTGATGGACGGCGCTAAACTGCTGAAATGCTCAGAGTTTGGTGATGCGATTATCAAACACATGTAATTAAGCATGTTGTGAAATAGTTAACGGGAACTGATTGGTTCCCGTTTTTTATTATTCAGTTTGAAACGGTTATCAAAACTCTTCCCCAAAACGGTATGAAATTTGTACGGTTTGTAGTGTATTTAAGATTCAGATGAGCGGGGGTTTTAAGCAAGCGGGGCGGCTTTGAGCGATCAGCGGAAATTAGTTTAATATTCTTAGCACAGCCGGTATGCAGCAGCTAAGATAGTTCTTCCTTCAGGCAAAATATTTGTTGAAACCGGTATTTGATCAGTGCTACAACAAAAAGGCAGTTTTTTATGACACCTGATACTAAATAAATACGAGAAGGTCAGAAAATGATTAAGTCAGTTTGGTCAGTAACTACAGTCACCACCACCGGAAAATTCAGCGGTGTGGGTGTATCTGTGACTGGCTCCTGACAAAACAGATTCAGACTCCCCGCTAAACCAGACGGGGAAGAAAATCTCTCCGTTCATAACACTCTGAATGGAGACTCATTATGCTTTTATCTAAATATGCACTTTTAATTATCGATATGCAGCAGGGGCTTTTTTATGGCCCGGTTTCCCCATATTCCGCAAACGCGGTTCTGTCAAATATTTGTCTGCTGATTGAAAAAGCCCGGCAGGCTCAGGTACCTGTTTTTTTTGCCCGACACACAGGTCCCGACGATTCCCCTTTCTCAGAGCAAAGTCCGCTAACACAATTGATACGCGAAATGGACGTTAACGCTGAGCAGGATATCGTGTTCGTTAAAAAGTACCCCAGCTGTTTCCGGGATACCGGTCTGCAGCTTCAGCTTAGCCAGAGAGGCGTTAAAGAGCTGGTTATTGCCGGTATGAAAACAGAATTCTGTGTGGATACTACCTGCCGCGCAGCACCGGAACTGGGATTCAGGACTGTGCTGATCTCCGATGCGCATACAACAATGGATAACGAACATTTGTCAGCGAGTGAAATCATCGGCCATCACAACGTTACGCTGGCCGGACCGTTTGTGGCTCTCGCAACCGCAGCTGACTGGAGTTTTTCATTCTGAGAAATGAGCCTGAATACAGAGCCGCCTTATGGCGGCTAAAATATTCAACGTCAGCTTCCGGCACTTACCGCTTAGTATCAACTGATGAGTCACAGAGTCTGCTTTGAGTGAGGAGCGGACTAACTAAAAGTGTCGCACTTTATGCGGTCACTTCACAAATCCCGACTTTTACAAAGGGACTTCCGTGACTGCGTGATTTTTTAATCAGTTTCCCCACATACAAGTCTCTTACTTCTTTAGCTGCAATTCGTCCAACAAACTCAGAGCGATTAGTCTCAGCCGTAATAGTCAAATCACGAGTAAAGTATTGCTGAGAACCGGCCTTCACCCAGCACTGTATTTCGTAGACTTCCATAATGAGCCCACCATAAGTTGCGTAAGCAAATTTAAGTTTTTCATCCTTAGGTACGTTAGCCCAAACTCCCCGTGTGGACTCATATAATTCCAGTGAACTCATACCAGATTTATATGTACTGTTGAGAAGAAAAGCGAGCCCGGTATGCTCAGGTGCAATTTCCGTTTCTTCTTTTAGAAGTAAGTGGTGAAGCTCATCAAGCGTTACACGCCCCATCATAGAGCTGCTTCCTCGTACTTTGTTGGTAAGCTCGCCGACACCGAGGAGGTCGATACACGTGGCCTCAACAAGTTTGGCCGTTGGCTCGTCCATGCCATGACGAAGAATATCAATACCTAAGTTTTTTCTAACAATGAGCTCTTTAATTCGTTTAGATTTCGGGGAGTCATCGGGACATTTTAAGTGGTCAAGACAACGACTAGATTTCCCTTTTCCAATATAAAATGGTTTCTTAGACGCATCTTCTGTGTCATAAAAGGCATAAACATAGTGCTTAGCCAAATCCAAAGATTTTGTATATTTTGATAAATCCTTCACAACTTTTTTCCTTATTCATTTGATATATAATAGTTATTTAAACTATCGGCATAACATGCCAGAACTTAAGCTATAAATGATCATGGGGCTTAGCTAACGTTAAATGAAGGTTTTGGTGGCTAACTTCAATAAAAGAGTTATGGATTTTGCCAGCAGGCTTAAAGTGGCAATTAATAAGCGACAGGAATGATGTTCCTTGACTGATTCACATTGTGATGTGCTAATCACTTCAGCTATTGGCACAAAGCTGACATGCAGTTTGAAAGGCGGATATACGAGTTTAACTATGGATCAATAAAATATTATATCAACACTCTTATCCAATCTTTGCCACGATCATCATGATATTTATCGGTTTGTTGCTGGTTTTTATGGCCCAACAGATTTTTGGTGTTAATTCTCTGTTGCCGGTATAGACGCTCCGATAATGACCGCATTTCATGAAATGTCGGTGCAGCACCTTTATTCCATTTAATTTCGCATTTATCCCGGGCTTTCCGGAAAGTTATAGTCAGCGTATTGGCTGTTACCTTTTCCCCTTTTTGTGCCGGCGATGTGGTGTGCTGATAATGAACCAGGTATTTACTGACAACACGATCCCGGCAGAAAACAATAACGTTGCATAATGACATACCTATGGCCTGGTATCTCAGTGAGAGAGGGATTACCGAAAACCCATAACGGTCGGGCAGATGTAGTTATCAGCTTATTGGAAGCCAACCTTATTAAATAAATTTTCAATTACGACCGATCAAACCAGTATGTTCTCTACAGAGTTTTTTGGGTACTTCCCCTCATTTTTGTATGTCACGGGTCATTGCGCGCCGCGTTCTGCGTCTGGCTGTAAAATATTGATTTTGTGTCCAGCGTCAGCAGGAAAATGTTTTATGGCCACGATGAATATTTTCGGCTAACAAATAAGAGGAAAAATGGAAGATTGCAATCACAGTAAGAGGATCATCTGGCCGATAAAGCCCCCGGACACCCGATTGCCGGGGGCTGAACAGCTTAGTTACTGCAACAATCAGTTTTAATCATTTCGTGGCACATATCAATACACGCCTGACAGCATCCGATGCACTCCGCATGGCCTCCTTCTGATTTGCATACATCAATGCAATCCCGGCATGCTTTCATACAGATTTCGCAGGCTGCTTTAGTGTACGGCGCGGCAGAGGACACGGCCATCGCCGCAAACTGTGCTGCCTCAGCGCAGTGAAGCATGGCAAGGTGGCATTGCGTGTTATCACCGTGACCCTCTTTCAGGCAACGGACGAGACTCTGACGGCAGTGTGATACGCAGTCGTTAAATACAGCTACACATTCGTTAATATTTTTCATGGTAATACTCCTGTAGGGATAGTAAACGCTTTACATTGATTAATGTATAAACCTTCCCCTAAAGGCAGGGTCAAATAATAATGACCAGATTTACTGTGGTTTACAGTGCATTACTGAGACTGACTCTGATTGTCTTATTAATGTGATTTATGTCTTACAGGATATATTCTGATATTTCCGGTGTGTCGATCCGGGCCGGTATTAATTGCAGAAAGCGGCTTATCGTTTGATCAGCATAAAGGTGCACAAAAAGGAATTGCTGTTGGTGAGTTATCAGAGCCGTTACCGGATGCCTTTATTCGTTTAATGGCGCTGCTTATACTCATGCCAGCCTGTTTTCTTAACGGTTTTTCCTACAAAATAATTCTGTTATTTTTAGTTGGGTATAGTAACAAATGAATACAATAACAGGATTATGAAAATACGCGATATTACTTTGCTATTGTAATAACTTTATTTTTCCGTGTGTTTTCTGTGGAATGTTACACTTCGGACCGGTAGTATTTCGGTATGCTATTATATAAAAATTAATATTAACCCCTGCACCAGTCGGATAATATCTTATTTTTTGTTAACATCAAAATAATGTCTTGATTTAATTTTTAAAAAAAAATGATCATAGAATAAGTGCATGTGATTATGTTTTTTTAATTTATAAATATATAACATGACATGGTACGTCCTTTACTTTTTGATAAGGAAATCATTATGAAAGAATTATCTGTTAGTGAGCGTGAAGTTGTCAGCGGAAGTGGGTTATTCGATTTTCTGAAGCCCGGAACTGGTAACGTTTCTCCTCCAGTTACACCTCCAACGGAGTGTACTGGTGGTGGTAAATTAATTATTGGTGGTGGGATTGGTTTCGGGATTGGTATTTTCCCGTTCTTTCTCGGACCAATGATTGGCTTTATCAAAACATTTAATTTTTTAATATGTGGTAAGTACTCTCTGAGTATATATCACATTAAGGCCACTTAGGTGGCCTTTTTTACTTTTTTGTTTTCCGGATAAAAAAAAGCCCGGTGTTATGGGCACCGGGCAGAAAGAGATATAGGTATGAACATCATGAATGGTAGTTCAGACAGTTCATGCAGACATAATAATAGGTTTAACTTAAACGAAGCTCTAACAAACCTGGTCAAAGTTTAAAATTGTATTATTAGCCGCAATGTTTCTGAGCTGATAGTATCTGGCTGGCAGTGTGAATAGCCGTGATTTTACAGGAGCAAATTGAGCATGAGCAACATTGAATTACAGTCTGAATTAACCTGTCCGGTTTGTGGTTATAAAAAAACAGAGACAATGCCGGTGGATGCCTGTCAGTGGTTTTATGAGTGTGAACAGTGCCATACATTATTAAAGCCGTTGCCGGGGGATTGTTGTGTATTTTGTTCTTTTGGTACGATTGCATGTCCGCCAATACAGGAAGCCGCACTTACGGGTAAAACCGCGTGTTGCTGTCCGTCACCGGACGGAAAATAAAGAAAAAAAATGCCCGTATTAATGATAATGCGGGCAGAGTACATCAGTAATAAAACCGGATTATTATATCATCCGTGAAATAAAGTGAATATCAATTAATTAAAAACACTTATCAATATACCGGGTGTGGTCAGAATGTACAGGTCAAAAAAACGACCACTTTATTTTTTGGTATTTATACGTAACCCGGGTAATGCCTTTTATTTACTCCCGGCAAAGATCGCGACATAATAGTAATGAATTGATTTATAAATACATTAATGTTTTTCACTGCGCAGGGGCAAAAAAAAAGCCTCTGAACAAACAAAGCAGGTTCAGAGGCATCAGGTGTTACTTTCAGCTTGGTAACACTTTAAATATAGTTAAGGTATTTGAATTAGTCAAAAAAAGATTTGTCATAATACGTGTATTTATCGCAGCATTATGCCGATTTGTTGCGCAGGCGGTTTAAAGGGCAGGACAGATTATAAAAATAGGACAGAATAGGATCGGATCAGCCGGATAAAACGAAAACGCCTTTCAGTTTATGACGAAAACTGAAAGGCGTTTAATCAGATAATGTACCTGCGTTCATTTAATCATCCCATTTTGGGCTCATTATTGTAGCAAACAGACAGGATGTAATAATTAACCCCAGTGTCAGTAAAAACATATGCTCTCCTCAATACCACGTTAAGTTAGTCTGATAAAAATACTCCGCTGAATATATATAAATCAGTTACGCTGTCAGTGATTAATCTTACCTGAACAGTGATGTAACACAATGAAAGTAAGGTATTTTATTGTCATGATTTGTCATTGTTAATAATTTTTTTTTGACAAAAAATAATGAATGTAAATATATCCTTATTTATTCAAACTACAGGTTCGTTGGCGGGATGAAGCCCGATGCTCCCTGTCTGTCTTTTCTTACCACCGGAGAAAGTAGTGGCAATAAATTAAAAAAGTTGTAAATTGAAATAATGATGAATAATAAAATTACAGCCCGGTTATCACACAATGCTTTTTGGTGGCGCACAACGTGCGGCGCCGGTTTTGTTATGTCATTTTAATTTTAACAAATCGCCGCCGGAGTGCGGCGATTTCGTTTAAGGTATTCACTCTGGCGGCCTCTGATAGTATTCAAGAGGAAATAATATGCCAGCTCATCAAACCAAGCCGATTATCCTGACCGGCGACCGTATTACCGGGCCATTGCACCTTGGTCATTATATCGGCTCCCTGCATCAGCGCGTTTTACTGCAACATTCATCCACTCAATATGTGCTGATGGCCGATTTACAGGGCCTGACTGATAACGGAGCACATCCGGAAAAAGTTAACCGCTATCTGTATGATGTGGTTGCCGATTATCTGGCAGTCGGTATCGATCCCGCTCTGTCGGTGATTTGTCTGCAATCCGCACTGCCCGCGCTGGCGGAACTGACACTGCTGTATCTCAATCTGGTGACGGTTTCGCGCCTTGAGCGCAATCCAACCGTTAAACATGAAATCATTCAAAAGCAATTTACCCGAACTGTTCCGGCGGGGTTTCTTATCTATCCGGTAAGCCAGGCGGCAGACATTTCAGCATTCAAAGCTGAACTGGTGCCTGTAGGGGAAGATCAGTTGCCGATGATTGAACAAACCAATGAAATCGTCAGTAAAGTAAACAGTATTACCGGTGAGCCGCTGCTGATGCATTGCCGCGCACAGGTCGGTAAAGCCGGAAGGTTGCCCGGCATTGACGGTAACGGGAAAATGTCAAAATCCCTCGGGAATGTGATCAATTTGTCTGTCAGTGAGGATGATTTAACCCGCGCGGTGAATGCGATGTTTACTGATCCGCAGCATCTACGGGTGTCTGATCCCGGGCGGATTGAGGGAAATGTCGTATTTACCTATCTTGATGCGTTTCATCCGGATACTGCCCTGGTTTCTGATCTGAAAGCACAGTATCAGGGCGGCGGATTGGGTGACCGGCAGTGTAAAATTGTACTGAATGATTGTTTGCAGACACTGCTGGCACCGGTTCGTGAGGAGCGGGCACGTCTGATGGCGGATAAACATTATCTGCTTTCGGTTATCCGCAGCGGCACGGAAAAGGCGCGCGAAGTGACACAGAAGACACTGGATCAGGTAAAGCGGGGCATGGGACTGTTTGTTATCTGATTGACGGATCATGCGGATTAAACCGGATGCGATTGATTACCGTTTCCGGTAGGTTTACTATATGAACCATATCTGTTTCATATATGGTTTATCAGTAAAGGATTTCACGTGGGTATTGTTAAAATCTCCGATGAATTACATGTTTATCTGCGCCGTGCGAGCAATGTAATGTCACGCTCAATCAATGCACAGGCGGAATTCTGGATAAAAATCGGTATGCAGGCTGAAATGAATCCCGATAAAACCTTCACAATGCTTATCAGTGAGATGCTGGAAAAAGAGTCACTGAGCCGGAAAGGAGAGCAGCATGAGTAGTATCGTTATTAAGACAGCCGCAGAAATCGAACTGATGCGGGAATCAGGTCGTTTGCTGGCACAGGTTTTTGCCATGCTTGATGATTTCATTAAGCCGGGGGTTTCCACTCTGGCAATCAATGACAAAGTTGAAGATTATATTGTTAATACACTTCAGTCCCGTCCTGCCAGCAAAGGTCAGTACGGGTTTGAATATGTGCTGAATACCTCACTGAATGAAGTGGTGTGCCATGGTGTGCCGAAAGCGGATGAACTGGTAAAAGATAAAGATATTATCAATGTGGACATCACTCTGGAAAAAAATGGCTTTATTGCCGATTCCAGTAAGATGTATGTAATGCCGGAAGCCTCTCCGCTGGCGAAAAAACTGGTGAAAGCGACTTACGAAGCGATGTGGGAAGGTATTCAGCAGGTAAAACCGGGTGCCACACTCGGTGATATCGGCTCTGCCATTCAGCACTATGCGGAGTCACGCGGTTACAGTGTGGTGCGCGAATATTGCGGGCACGGGATCGGGCGTGAAATGCATGAATCGCCGCAGGTGCTGCACTATGGTGTCCGTGGTCAGGGCACTGAGCTCAAAGAGGGGATGACCTTCACGATTGAGCCGATGATCAACCAGGGCGGTGCTAAGATTAAAACCAAGAAAGATGGCTGGACAGTTGTCACGCGGGATAAAAAATTATCTGCGCAATCCGAGCACACGATTGTGGTGACGGCAACCGGTTATGAAGTGCTGACGCTGCGTGCGGATGAAACACTGCGCTGATCCACCAGATACAGAGAGTGTTAGTGAAAAACCCGGCTGCGACCGGGTTTTTTCATATTTAATGTCAGGCGCGTAAAAAACGCAGAAACTGTTCGTATAATACCGGCCCGAGAGTATTCACATCATAATCGCGGGAGTGCGGCAGGATATCGACGGCGCATGCATGCCGTGATAAATAATCATGGCAGTGATATCCGGATGTGTGACCTGCCATATTCCGAGTTGCTCACCTTCGGCGATCAGCGCGAGTAATTGCTTCAGTACGGCATTTTCATGCTCATTTTCCTGCTGATGAAAGCCCTGATGAAACAGAACATCATGCAGCGTCTGCTTTTCTGCGTACGCGGTGACAGAGCGCTCACACCAGGCCGCCAGTTTTGCATTCACATCACCGGCAGCACAGGCATCTGTTGCCTGCTGAGTTTGTGATAAAAACCATTTCATATAGCGCTGACGCAGCGCCTCATAAATATCCGGCTTGGCGGTAAAATAGTGATAATACGTGCCTTTGGCAACGCCGGCGCGCGCCACAATATCGCTGACAGTGGTCGCATCAAATCCCTTTTCCAGGAACAGTGCTTCGGCGGCATCCATCAGTTCATTGATCCGGACGTCGGCAGGTTTAAAACGAGGTTTGTGTTCCGCTGACGGAGTCATAAACGCGCCTTATATAACGGAAAACAGGGATTATGCCATTTCCGGCAGATTAACGCGAAAAAAACAGACAAATAAAAATCGTTCTCATTTGGATTGACCGTCGGTCGGTCGATGTGTATTCTGCATCAGAGAAAGGAGAACAACATGAACCGAATTCGTTATTTTGCCGTCACCACGGCTATCTGTCTGGGGACGTTTATGGCAACGCTGGATATCAGTATTGTCAATGTGGCACTTCCTGCTATTCAGCATGAGCTGAATACGTCAATGGTGTCATTGCAATGGTTGATTGATGCTTATGCATTGTGTTTATCCGCCCTTATTCTCTCTGCCGGACCGCTCAGTGACCGCTGGGGGCGGAAAAAAATGTGGCTGACCGGCGTGGTGATTTTCACACTCGGCTCATTACTCTGCGCACTCGCCGGAGAGCTGACATTATTACTGGCGGGACGGATTGTGCAGGGGATTGCGGCGGCATTACTTATCCCCGGAGCGCTGTCGCTTATCTCTCACACCTTTACCGACAGTCAGCAGCGGATCCGCGTGATAGGTGTCTGGTCAGCCGTCAGTGCGCTGTCACTGATTGTCGGGCCGATACTCGGCGGGGTACTGGTACATACCACCGGCTGGGAAGGTATTTTTCTTATCAATATCCCGATAGGTATTATCACTTTTCTGCTGGGTGCGTATGGTATCAGCGAAAGCGCGGATCCGGAGAAAGCTGCGTTTGACCCGGCAGGACAACTACTGAGTATTGCCGCACTTGGTGCGGTGACTTACGGGCTGATTGAGGCGGGCAGCCGGGGCTGGCTGCATCCGGTGACACTATCGGCGGTTATCGGCGGTATTATTTTATTTTTAGTCTTTTTAGTCACCGAAAGCCGTGTGGCGCGCCCGCTTTTGCCGCTGACGGATTTTAAACAGCGGGACTATCGTCATTACAACCTTGCTTCATTTGTAATTGGTTTTTCCGCCTATACCAATGTCTTTTTTATTGCGCTGTTTTTACAAAAAGCACAGGGCTGGAATGCGTTGGAAGCGGGATTACGTATGTCGCCGGAATTTATTGCGATGGCGCTGTTTTCATTTTCCTTTGGTCAGATCTCCCGCACATTCAGCATTAAACAGATCCTCGGTACTGGTCTGGTGCTGACGGCAGGTGCGTGTGCGCTGATGACTACGCTGACACCAAACACACCTTATGTTGCCACAGGTCTGATGCTGTTTATGCTTGGTACGGGGATGGGCTTATCGATTCCGGCAGTCGGCGCGCTGATTATGCATACGGCCGATCCCGCACGCTCAGGTGTTGCCTCTGCCACACTGAATATGATGCGCCAGACCGGGATGACACTGGGGATAGCACTGCTCGGCACACTGATGACTCAGCGCGCGGTAACACTTGCCCGGGGAAGTAATCTGGCGGATGCGGAACAGCTGATTACCGGTACACAGGGACAGGAGCTGACAGCGGCGGTACAAAATAGTCTTTATGAGGCGTTTGCCGGAGGATTCAGTCTGGCGATGGCGGGCGCAGCATTGTCGGCAGCATGGGTATTTATCCTGATTTTTTATCCCCGTCACCACAAAATCCGGCAGGAAAACGGGAAAATAACCTCATAACAGAGAAGGGCTATCCGGGGCGGTTATTTTGTGTTTAATTAGTCAGTAATCAAATTAACACTATACCCAACGTCATTCAGGATGCAGGAAGGCGGCAAGGGAAGACAGACGGGGAGCATACACATGTATGTGACCCGGCTAGCTGAGCGCAGCCAACAAACCTGCAGTTTGAATGAATAAGGGTATATAAAGCAGATATCGTGCTGACACGCGGAGACGTCATGTTTGAACAACTGGGCATACTGAATATCGGGACATATTTAATCGGCGCCATTTTTATCATCCTGGTTCCCGGTCCTAATTCGCTGTATGTCCTGAAATCCAGCGCAACATTCGGTTATAAAAAAGGCTATCAGGCCGCGTTCGGTGTATTTGTCGGGGATGCGGTTCTGGTATTTTTGTCATTCCTGGGTGTGGCGTCTGTCATTAAAGCGTCTCCGCTATTATTTACCGCAGTGCGTTATCTCGGCGCGGCCTATCTGCTTTATCTGGGATTAAAAATTCTCTATGCCACCTTTATTCAGAAACAGGGCGATCATGACGATAAGCCCCTGCGGGTGGAGAATGCTTTTAATAAAGCGCTGATACTGAGCCTGACAAATCCGAAAGCTATTCTGTTTTATGTCTCTTTTTTTATACAGTTTATTGATTTTAACTATGCCCATCCCGGGATAAGTTATGCGGTTCTGGCGCTGCTTCTGGAAGCGATAAGCTTTATTTATCTCTCCTTTTTAATTTACAGCGGTGCCAAATTATCCCAATTTTTCCGCCATAAAAAACAGGTGGCGAAAGCCGGTAACAGTACTATCGGGTTATTTTTTATGGGATTTGCCGCCAAGCTGGCGTTATTTACGGCATGAGACAGAAATAACAGATAATACAAATAACAGGCACTGATGGTGTTGATTTCAGGTCAGGTACAGGCGTGATAACGGGCAGGCGAACGAAAAGCGTAAGCGCCATGGATGGCGCTTCCCGAGCGCACATGGACGTGTTTACAGCGTCTTTTCGTTTTGCCCGTTATCAGCAGACCCGGAACTTTGCAGAAAATCCCGCTATACTATGCGCGATAATAAGTATGCAGCGCGATAATAAGTATACGGCGCGATAGTAAGCAACCAGGTGTCAATGTGACTGATAACGTAACTGATAGTACAACTCTATATAATAACGATGAATATTGGATGCGCCGGGCGCTGGCACTGGCAAAAGAAGCCGGTGAAGCGGGGGAGATCCCCGTTGGTGCCGTGCTGGTAAAAGATAATCAACTGGTTGCCGGCGGTTTTAATCAGCCGATCCGCCGTCATGACCCCGCCGCACACGCCGAAATTCTCACACTGCGTGAAGCCGGTGCCGCACTGGGCAATTACCGTCTGATTGATACCACGCTGTATGTCACCCTTGAGCCGTGCATGATGTGTGCCGGTGCGCTGATCCACAGCCGGATAAAACGACTGGTCTTCGGCGCAGCGGAGCCGAAAACCGGCGCTGCCGGGTCGTTCATTGATTTACTGACACTTCCGCGCCTTAACCACTATATGGATGTCACCGGCGGGGTGCTGGAGGAAGAGTGTTCTGCATTGCTGAGTGATTTTTTCCGCCGCCGCCGCGCAGAAAAAAAAGCGCTGAAACGTCAGAGCGCAGAGAACGGCAGCGACAGCGCGTCCTGATCAGGGATTACCGGCAGAGGTCAGCATGGTTTTTTCCGGTTCATCTTCAGGGGTTTGATTTAATAACAACTCTTCATTATGTAAATCCAGATACCCCTGCAAACTAAGCTGATAACGGCGCACACCTTCCACATAGCGGTAAGCTTCGTGTCCCCGCGCGTAGCCATAAGGCAGATTCTGATAATAGGCTTTTTTACTCAGCAGCGGCAGGCGGGATTTCACATCCAGCCAGCTGTCAGGATCTGCACCCTGCATTTCTGTCAGTCTGCGCACATCCAGCATATGTCCGTAACCCATATTGTATGCCGCCAGGGCAAACCAGATTTTTTCATCTTCAGCAATGGAGTCCGGTAATTTATCCATCAGATAATTAATATAAGTGCCACCGCCTTTGATGCTCTGTTCCGGGTCGAGGCGATCCTCAATACCGAAAAAAGCCGCCGTCGGACGCGTCAGCATCATTATGCCGCGCACACCGGTCGGAGAGGTGGCAGTCGGGTTCCAGTGCGATTCCTGCCAGGCAATAGCGGCGAGCACCTGCCAGTCCATCTTTCCGGCGTATTTCTCGAACAGCGGGCGGTATTTGGCTAACTGTGTGTTGATCGCGGTGATAAAGGTTTTGGTATCCACATAATTGAACTGGTTCATGTGGCTGAAATATTTTTCTTCCAGGCGTGCCAGGGTATCGCCTTCACTGGTCTGATTGAAAAAATCGAGGAGGGCAGCATTCAGGCTGCTGTCCTCACTGCGTTTCAGATACCAGGTCATGGGCTGATTTTCGGTGACTTCAAAAGCGACCGCCACATTCGGATGAATATGCTGCTCCTGCGCCACACTGACGGAGTCACTGACCACATAATCGATCTCGCCTTTCGCCAGCTGTTGCAGCAGGCGGTTGCTGTTTATATCATCAACCTCGCGGATCTCCAGATCCGGGTATTTTTCATTTTTCAGCTTTTGCAACAGGCGTGCGTGTGCGCTGCCGGTCGTGACATAGACCGGCGAGCCGAGATCCCCCAAATCACGCGGGCGCTTATTTCCCATGCGATACAGCAGTTGCTGGGCAACGGTGTAATATGCCGGGCCGCTCATGGCGGAATTCAGGCGATCTTCATTGTAAATCAGCCCCGCCGCCAGCAGATCGGCATCATTGTTATTCAGGTCATCGAACAGGTCATTGACGCCGTCGCGTTCCTGAACCACCAGCTTTACGCCGAGATAGTCGGCAAAGCGCTGCGCCAGTTCATAATCAAACCCGCTGGCCTGTCCCTGCTTATTAAAGGTAATAAGCGGTGAGGCCATCGCGCTGACCCGCAGCTCTCCCCGGGCAAGGATCCGGTTGAGCTGCTGTTGCTGCGTCGGCCAGCTGATATTGATGGCGATCAGCGCCGCAGAAAAGAGGGCGACGATGACGATAACAACATAATTTATTTTTTTATGTACCAAAGGCGTTTCTCACCAGTTACACAAAGCGGATATATACGTGCATAAATTACCATGGTTATATTTCCAGTAATCGGACATTTTGCTCAAGATTCTGCCAGTGTGCAACTTTATTCCGCTCCCGGGGGCTGAGATTCAGAAAAAATAACGGGATAAAAAAAACGTCACGCAAACGGTTTCGTCGGCGTCAGTATTGCTCTATACTGTGCCCGTTTCCCCCCGGGCCGATGGCTCAGCGTGTTAAAAAGAGAGAACTGACAATTATGGAAATTTTGCGTGGCTCACCTGTGTTATCTGCGTTTCGCGTAACAAAATTTATCAGCGCGTTCACTGAACACCACCTGCCGGTGACCAACATTTATGCAGAATATGTGCATTTCGCTGATCTTTCTGCGCCCTTAACCGATGACGAGCACACTAAATTACAACAATTGCTCTGTTACGGTCCGTCACTGGCTGAACATACGCCTGAAGGGCTCCTGCTGCTTGTCACACCACGCCCGGGAACGTTATCGCCCTGGTCATCAAAGGCCACGGATATCGCGCATAACTGCGGTCTGTCCAAAATCACCCGGCTTGAGCGGGGAATTGCCTACTATATTTCTACCACAGGACTGACAGAGAATGAACATCAGCAACTGAGTGCGCTGTTGCATGATCGCATGATGGAAACGGTTTTCAGTGATATGTCACAGGCGCAGGCACTGTTTACGCATCAGGAGCCTGCTCCTCTGACGATGATTGACCTGCTGGGACAGGGACGCGGCGCGCTGGAAAAGGCGAATACAGAGCTGGGACTGGCACTGGCGGAAGATGAAATTGATTATCTGGCGCAGGCATTCACTTCTCTGAAACGAAATCCGTCAGATGTGGAGCTCTACATGTTTGCACAGGCAAACTCAGAGCACTGCCGTCACAAAATTTTTAATGCAGACTGGGTGATTGACGGCGAAGAGCAGCCGAAATCCCTGTTTAAAATGATTAAAAATACCTTTGAACAAACGCCGGATCATGTTTTGTCCGCTTATAAAGACAATGCCGCTGTGATGGAAGGCTCGTCTGCCGGTCGCTTCTTCCCGCAGGGCGATACGCGCAGCTATCAGTATCATCAGGAACCGGTACATATCCTGATGAAAGTGGAAACCCATAACCACCCGACCGCGATTTCGCCGTGGCCGGGAGCGGCGACAGGTTCAGGCGGTGAGATCCGTGATGAGGGTGCTACCGGGCGTGGTGCCAAGCCGAAAGCCGGGCTGACCGGGTTTTCGGTTTCAAACCTGCGCATCCCGGGTTTTGTTCAGCCGTGGGAGCAGGATTTCGGCAAACCGGATCGCATTGTCAGCGCCTATGACATCATGATGGATGGTCCGCTGGGCGGAGCCGCATTTAATAACGAATTCGGGCGTCCGGCGCTGCTGGGCTACTTCCGGACTTATGAAGAGCAGGTCAGCAGCCACAATGGTAATGAACTGCGCGGTTATCATAAGCCCATTATGCTGGCGGGCGGTATCGGGAATATCCGGGCTGATCACGTACAAAAAGATGAGATTGTCGTCGGGGCGAAACTGGTTGTGCTGGGCGGCCCGTCAATGAATATCGGGCTTGGCGGGGGGGCGGCATCGTCCATGACCTCCGGGCAGTCTGATGCCGATCTGGATTTTGCCTCCGTACAGCGCGATAACCCGGAAATGGAGCGCCGTTGCCAGGAAGTGATCGACGCCTGCTGGCAACTGGGTGATAACAACCCGATCCTGTTTATTCATGATGTGGGCGCGGGTGGTTTGTCTAATGCCATGCCGGAGCTGGTAAGTGACGGCGGACGCGGCGGACGCTTTGAGCTGCGCGATATTCTCAATGATGAGCCGGGCATGAGCCCGCTTGAGATCTGGTGTAATGAATCCCAGGAGCGCTATGTGATGGCAATCGCACCGGCGCAGCTTGCGCTGTTTGAAGCGATTTGTCAGCGGGAGCGCGCTCCGTATGCTGTTATTGGTGAAGCAACCGAGGCGCGGGAACTTATCCTCAATGACCGCCATTTTGATAATCAGCCGATTGATATGCCGCTGGATATCTTACTGGGTAAAACCCCGAAAATGCGCCGCGATGTGACAACTCTGACCGCCGCGGGCACACCGATTGATCGCCGTGATATTAATTTACAGGAAGCGGTAAAACGCGTGCTGCATTTACCGGCAGTCGCAGAAAAAACCTTTCTTATTACTATCGGGGATCGCTCGGTGACCGGCATGGTTGCCCGTGACCAGATGGTCGGTCCGTGGCAGATCCCTGTGGCTGACTGCGCGGTGACTACTGCGACTCTTGACAGCTATTACGGCGAAGCGATGTCTCTCGGCGAACGCGCGCCGGTTGCGCTGCTGGATTACGCCGCGTCTGCACGGATGGCGGTCGGTGAGGCGCTGCTTAATATTGCCGGTGTGCAGATCGGTGATTTAAAAAATATTAAATTATCCGCAAACTGGATGGCGGCAGCCGGACACCCGGGAGAAGATGCCGGGCTCTATGCGGCGGTAAAAGCGGTCGGTGAGGAGCTGTGTCCTGCACTCGGCCTGACCATCCCGGTCGGTAAAGATTCGATGTCGATGAAAACCTGCTGGAATGAGCAGGGCGAAGAGCGCGAAATGACCTCACCACTTTCACTGGTGATCACCGCGTTTGCCCGTGTCGATGATGTCCGCCGCACGGTTACACCGCAACTGCGCAGTGATGTGCCGAACCGCCTGCTGCTGGTGGATCTTGGCGAAGGGCACACAACACTGGGCGCGACTGCGCTGGCTCAGGTGTACCGTCAGCTCGGTCAGAAAGCTGCTGATGTCCGCAATCCGCAGGCATTACGTGCCTTTTTTGACACCATGCAGACACTTGTGCGTGATGAAAAACTGCTGGCGTACCATGACCGTTCAGATGGCGGATTGCTTGTCACGCTGGCTGAAATGGCATTTGCCGGTCACTGCGGGGTAAGTGCGGATATCAGCGCATTTGATGAAGATATTCCGGGCGCGCTGTTTACCGAAGAACTGGGCGCTGTATTGCAAATCCGTGAAGCGGATCTGGATGCGGTTGTGCAGTGCTTTGCGGAAGCAGGATTGGCAGACGCGGTGCATGTCCTGGGCGAAGCCGCACCGGGAGATGATTTTATTATCCGCAGTCATAATACTGGTGTATATCATAATTCATGCCGTGAATTACGTTTGTGGTGGGCGGAAACGACCTGGCAGATGCAGCGTCAGCGGGATAACCCGGCCTGTGCTGATGAAGAGCACGAAGCAAAACAGGATATTACCGATCCCGGTCTGAATGTGGTGCTGACCTTTGATCACAATGAAGACATTGCCGCGCCTTATATTGCCCGGCAGGTGCGTCCGCGTATTGCGGTGCTGCGTGAGCAGGGTGTGAACTCGCATGTGGAAATGGCGGCGGCGTTTCACCGCGCAGGGTTTGATGCCATTGATGTTCACATGAGTGATTTACTGAGTGGCAATCTTTCCCTGGATGGTTTCCAATCACTGGTGGCGTGTGGCGGCTTCTCTTACGGCGATGTGCTGGGTGCCGGAGAGGGCTGGGCGAAATCGGTTCTGTTCAATAATCAGGTGCGCGATGAATTTGCACACTTCTTTACGCGCCCGGACACATTATCTCTCGGCGTGTGTAACGGCTGCCAGATGATGTCAAACCTGCGGGATCTTATCCCGGGCGCAGATTTGTGGCCGCGTTTTACCCGCAATCGTTCAGAGCGTTTTGAGGCGCGTTTCAGCCTGGTTGAGGTTGCACAAAGCCCGTCATTGCTGCTCGATGGTATGGCAGGCTCCAGGCTCCCTATTGCGGTTTCCCACGGCGAAGGACTGGCGGAGTTCCGTGATGCGGCACATCAGCAGGCGCTGATGCAGCGCGGCCTGGTGGCGTTACAGTATGTGGATAACTATGGTCAGGTGACAGAGCGCTATCCGGCTAACCCGAACGGCTCACCGGACGGGATCACCGCTGTCACAACAGATGACGGACGCGTGACTATTATGATGCCGCATCCTGAGCGGGTGTTCCGCACGGTCAGTAACTCCTGGCATCCGGAAAACTGGGGCGAAGATGGCCCGTGGATGCGGATTTTCCGTAATGCACGCAAGCAGTTAGGCTGATTTACCATAACATTATAATCTGTGCGGCGGGGTTATCCCCGCCGCATTTTTTTTTATCTGTCAGGTGTAAAAACAGACAGGTGTCACAGAATAGCGACATAGCAGGTTTTGTCTGTCGTGAAAAAGAGACACGTAACATACTGAATTGTAAAGAAGCAAAAATGAGGGATAAAGACTGTCGCATATCAGAGACGTTTTTAACGAAAATTGCCGGAAAAACCCGGATTATTGATTTACAGGTAAATGCCGAAAGAAATTAAGAACGCTGACAAATATATTATTTGTTATATAACAGTATATTATGAAATTTATTTATAAGTTGGCACGGCAGTTGCAATAATCTATTCAGTTGCTCATTCAATTCTTTATGTCGGCCCGCAGAACAGGTGGAGATATGCCACATAATACCGGGAATGATGCCAGAGTAAGGTGCCTACCGTCCGCTAACACCGATAATTGCGCAAGCTTTATCAAACACAGGGCGACACGTTGAGTGAGGCACCACCATAATCTCACTGACGGGACGGCAGGAAAACTGTCGTCCCGTCATCATTTTATCTCACCTTCTCCTGCATTATCCCCCGTTACCTCTGCCCGGCCTGCGAAAAAAACAGCATTCTGCGCCCAGATACTCTCTGATCCTTTTCTCTTAGCGCAGACTCAGTTAGC
This sequence comes from Morganella psychrotolerans, assembly GCF_001676055.1. GTDB lineage: Bacteria > Pseudomonadota > Gammaproteobacteria > Enterobacterales > Enterobacteriaceae > Morganella > Morganella psychrotolerans_B. The sequence goes on from NZ_LZEX01000045.1 coordinate 122,351, forward strand.
ATCAGCACATGACAACAGGTTAAGAGATGACAATCTTGAAAAAATGGCGATTATTTCCGCGCTCTCTGCGACAACTCGTGGTGGTTGCGTTCTGTCTGGTACTGCTGCCGTTGCTGGGGCTTGCCTGGCAGGCGTATCAGAGTTTTGATGATCTGAGTAATCAGGCGGCGCAAGTCAGTATTTCGACAGTCCAGGACGCCCGGCAGAGTGAAGAAATGTCGAGCCTCGCGCTGGAAATGGAGCGCAGTTACCGCCAATATTGCGTACTGGGTAACGAAACACTGAAGAACGTCTGGCACAAACAATATGCCCGCTATGAAGAATATCTCAGCCGTCAGAAGAAGTCTGCTCAGGATCCGCGCTATACTGATGCTATCTCCGCCAGTCTCGGGCAATTATCTGTACTGAAATGTGAAAATGGCGAACCGGTTGCGGCGATAACAACCCATCTGGAAGCGTTTGCCAAAGGCAATGCCGATTTGGTTCAGGCTGTTCGTGAAATTAACTTCCGGCGCGGCGAAGAGTTACAAAATGCCATTGCACAGAAAGGACAATCTTTCGGCTGGCAGAGCCTGCTGGTTTTTGTTCTGAGCACCGGGCTGATTATCCTGTTTACCCGGATGATTATCGGACCGGTGAAAGTGATTGACCGGATGGTTAACCGCCTGGGTGAAGGGCGCAATCTGGTGCAGCGTCTTGATCACTTTAAAGGTCCCCGCGAACTGCGCTCACTGGCGCAGCGGATTATCTGGCTGAGTGAGCGCCTTGCCTGGCTGGAATCCCAGCGGCATGAATTTTTGCGCCATATTTCTCATGAACTGAAAACACCGCTGGCCAGTATGCGCGAAGGAACTGAATTACTGGCAGATGAAGTTGCCGGTCCACTGACCGCAGATCAAAAAGAAGTGGTGACTATCCTCAGTGATTGCAGCCGCCATTTACAAACACTGATTGAACAGCTGCTGGAATACAACCGGACGCTGGTGGACAGCCCGACAGAAGCCAAATGGGTTAACCTGGATACGGTAGTGCAGGAGGTTGTCAGTGCACACAGTTTACCGGCGAGAAGCAAAGGGATCACCACTGCAGTAGAGCTGGAAGAGACCAGTGTCTGGGCTGAGCCTGTGTTATTAACGCGTGTACTCGATAATCTCTACTCAAATGCGGTACACTATGGCGCTGAATCGGGTAATATCCGGATAACCAGTCACAAGTCCGGTCAGCACATACAGATTGATGTCGCCAATACCGGTACACCAATCCCGGAAGAGGAGCAGGGAATGATCTTTGAACCTTTCTACCAGGGCTCACTTCAGCGCAAAGGTGCCGTAAAAGGCAGTGGACTGGGGCTGAGTATCGCGCGGGATTGTATTAACCGGATGGGCGGCGAACTGATATTAGTCGGTTCTGAAGGTGCGGATGTCTGCTTCCGTATCCAGCTTCCGTTCCACACCTTACTGGAATAACAGGTCAGCTATTAATTTGAACATGATATTTAAGTCCCTGATTGCCGTCGTACCGCTGTTACTGACCGGCTGTGTAAAAACATCAACCCCGCCGGTTCTTTCGTCGCTGGCAGCGGCGGTATTGCCGCATGAGCGCACGATCGATTACCGGATAGCTGACTGTCATACGCTCTGGGAGCTTGATTCTGCGGTCGCAACAGAAAACGGACTTTACTGGCTGCGGATGATGGACTGCGCTGATCTGCTCAACAGTGATACGGCCCGGATAATGGCAGGGAAAATCACAGCAGACAGCTGGGATACCGCATTCCGTCAGAGTATTTTGCTGGATAACACCGGCAGCTCAGCCAATGACAAACGCAAAGTGCTCGATACACTCAATACTTTCAGCGCAGGCTTCCCGGTTTCACTGCGCCCGTTAATGAAACTGTGGCGCGAACAATTAAAACTGGCGATTACACTGAGTGATGAGCGCCAGCGTTACCGCCGTCTTCAGAGTGAAACCGACGGAAAAATTGATCAGTTACGTGCAGTGAATTCCCGCCTGCAATATGAATTGCAGACCACGACCCGCAAACTGGACAATCTGAGTAATATTGAACGCCAGCTTGCCGGACGTAAACAGCCGGCAAAAGCCGATGCAGAGCCTGAAAGTGCTCAGGAAGAGCGAAGTGAAGCATTAAAAGAGGCAGCCGTTACTGATGAAGCCGCAGCGCCGCCGGTAAAAGCGAAACCTGCTGCTGAGTCAACACCGGCTGAAAAACCGGCAGAAAGCAAACCGGTACAGAATAAAAAGGAGTAACTCAGGCATGACAGCACGCCGCAGCGCAAATTTATTATTAGTTGATGACGATCCCGGGTTATTAAAATTACTGGGAATGCGCCTGAGTAGTGAGGGCTTTCGGGTCACAACAGCAGAAAGCGGCCCTGAAGCACTGAAAGTACTCGCAAAAGAAAAAATTGATTTAGTCGTCAGTGATTTGCGGATGGATGAAATGGACGGTATGGCACTGTTTGCCGAGATCCAGAAAACCCATCAGGGAATGCCGGTGATTATCCTGACCGCTCACGGCTCTATTCCGGATGCGGTTGCTGCCACGCAGCAGGGGGTATTCAGTTTCCTGACCAAACCTGTCGATCGCGATGCCTTATATAAAGCCATTGATGATGCACTGGCACTTTCGTCCACAACGGTCAGTGATGAGTCCTGGAGTGACGGTATTGTCACCCGCAGCCCGCTGATGATCCGTCTGCTGGAGCAGGCAAAAATGGTCGCACAATCAGATGTCAGTGTGCTTATCAACGGACAAAGCGGTACCGGGAAAGAGGTTCTGGCGCAGGCTATTCATAAAGCCAGCCCACGCGCCAAAAAACCGTTTATTGCAATTAACTGTGGCGCACTGCCGGAGCAATTGCTGGAATCTGAGCTGTTCGGTCACGCCAAAGGTGCATTTACCGGGGCGGTCAGCAGCCGGGAAGGGTTGTTCCAGGCGGCTGGCGGCGGGACACTTTTCCTGGATGAAATCGGGGATATGCCGATAGCGTTACAGGTCAAACTTCTGCGGGTATTGCAGGAACGGAAAGTCCGTCCGCTGGGCAGTAACCGTGATATTGATATTGATGTCCGCATTATTTCCGCAACCCACCGCGATTTACCCAAAGCGATGGAAAAGCATGAGTTCCGTGAAGATCTCTACTATCGCCTCAATGTTGTTAATCTGAAAATTCCGACCCTGCATGAGCGCGCGGAAGATATTCCGTTACTGGCAAATCATATTTTGCGTGAAGCGGCTAAAAAACATAAACCGTTTGTCCGCAGTTTTTCCACTGATGCCATGAAGTGTCTGATGGGCGCAAGCTGGCCGGGAAATGTCCGCCAGTTACTCAACGTTATTGAGCAGTGCGTGGCACTTTCTACTGTGCCGGTGATCAGCGAAGCGCTGGTAACTCAGGCGCTGGAAGGGGAAAACACGGCGCTGCCGACCTTTGTGGAAGCCAGAAACCAGTTTGAACTCAATTATTTACGAAAATTATTGCAGATGACCAAAGGCAATGTGACCAATGCTGCCCGTTTAGCGGGGCGCAACCGGACCGAGTTTTACAAACTCCTCTCCCGCCATGAGCTGGATGCGGCTGACTTTAAAGAATAAATAAAGAATACGCTGTCGCAGGCACATTTTGCTATCATCTTCATTATTAGCTGTTTTATTATTAGTTTTTACATGAGAGAGACGGAGACCCGGATTTTATGCGTCGTACACTCAATATCGCCTTGGCTCAGCTGAACTTTCTGGTCGGAGACATTGAAGGCAATGGTGAACGTATCCTGAAAACGGTCGCAGAGCAGCAGCAAAAAGGCGCTGATCTGGTGATGTTTTCTGAACTGGCACTATCCGGATATTCGCCGGAAGACCTGGTTTTCCGCCCTGATTTTCATCAGCGCACAGAGCAGGTATTAACAAGAATTGAGCAGGCGAGCCATGATTGCGCGATCCTCCTGGGTCATACGTGGCATGAAAACGGGTACATTTATAATGCGCTCTCTTTCTTTGAACAGGGCGAACTCCGCGCCCGTTATTTCAAACAGCAGCTACCGAATTACGGCGTATTTGATGAAAAACGTTGGTTTACCGCCGGGACGCAAACCTGTGTCGTTGATTTCAAAGGCTACCGCCTGGGACTGCTGATTTGTGAAGATATCTGGACTGACGGGCCTGTTGATGCGCTGAAAGCCGCCGGAGCTGAGATTATCCTGACGCTGAACGCCTCGCCGTATTCCACCGATAAAATTGATACGCGTGATGTGCTGATTCAGTCACACTGCCGCCGTACCGGACTGCCGCTGATTTATCTCAATCAGGTTGGTGGTCAGGATGAGTTGATTTTCGATGGCGATTCAGCTGTTTTCAGTGCAGATGGCAACATAACGCATCGTCTTGCCGCATTTTCTGAGCAGACAGTACAGTGCCGGTTTGATGACCTTGCTATTACGCCGATGTCGTCTCCCGCACCGACATTGTCTGTTCTGGCGCAGGTATATCAGGGACTGGTGCTGGCCACCCGTGACTATGTGACTAAAAATGGTTTTCAGGGGGCATTACTGGGCTTATCCGGCGGTATTGATTCCGGACTGACGGTCGCTATTGCCGCAGATGCACTGGGAAATGACAAAGTACAAGCCGTGATGATGCCGTTTCGTTATACGGCGGAAATCAGTATCCATGATGCCCGCGAGCAGGCAGAACTGCTCGGCGTCGAGTTTGATATTGTCCCGATTGAGCCGATGTTTGATGCCTTTATGCACGAACTGGCACCAAAATTCGCCGGTACGGCAGTAGACACCACGGAAGAAAATTTACAGGCGCGCTGCCGGGCCGTGATCCTGATGGCGATGTCAAACAAGCGCCGTCGCATTGTGCTGACCACCAGTAATAAAAGTGAGTCTGCCGTGGGCTATTCCACACTGTATGGCGATATGGCCGGCGGATTTAATGTACTGAAAGATGTGCCGAAAACAATGGTTTTTGAGTTGGCAAGATACCGCAATACCTTGTCACCGGCGATCCCTGAGCGGGTTATCACCCGTCCGCCGTCAGCTGAGCTGGCGCCGGGTCAGCTCGACCAGGACAGTTTGCCGCCGTATGACATTCTTGATGCCTTGCTGGAAGGCTATGTTGAACGCGATTTGTCCCCGGAAGAACTGATTGCTGCCGGTTTTGATGAAGCAGTTGTGCGTAAGGTTATCCGGTTGGTTGATATTAATGAATATAAACGCCGCCAGTCACCGGTGGGGCCGCGTATTACCGCCCGCAACTTCGGCAAAGATCGCCGTTACCCGATCACATCCGGGTTTGGCCGTAAAAATTGGTAACAGGATCTGATAATGAAAAAAATTGAAGCGATTATTAAGCCGTTCAAACTTGATGATGTCCGTGAAGCGCTGGCAGAAGTCGGGATCACGGGTATGACAGTCACTGAAGTGAAAGGTTTCGGGCGTCAGAAAGGCCATACAGAACTGTACCGTGGTGCGGAATATATGGTGGATTTTCTGCCGAAAGTGAGAATTGAGATTGTTGTCGCCGATGACATTCTTGAAAGCTGTGTGGAAACGATCATGCAGACAGCACAAACCGGAAAAATCGGTGACGGGAAAATCTTTGTGTTTGATGTGGCACAGGTTGTCCGTATCCGTACCGGCGAGCAGGATGAAGAGGCTATCTGATTTCCGGTAACTGATTGTTCAGATTATCTGTCCGGCGCAACCCGTTTACCGGTAGCGCCGGATTATTTCATCCCCCCCCCGGTAATAAAATGAGTACTATTTTAATACACAAGAAGCTATGTGATTTTATCTGATCATTAATAAATACAGCGCAGGTAATATATAACATCACATAATCTGTTTTTAGTTAAGTTATATAAATGATAAAAACAAAACGTATTAATACGTTCATGTTTCGGTTTTTATTTTTATATATCCGCCTGACACCTTCTTAATCTGATTACACAGATACTATCATCATCAGCTATGATTCAGGTCAATTATAAAAATAAATAAATAAGTAACGTATCTCCTCTGGCTTTGTTTACTGTAAACAGACTATTAAGGGAATATGGTTATGTTTTTATTAACAAACAAATATGATGTAAGGGATTCGGATTCATTTATTCATATCACACCAAAAGAGAATTTATCCGGTATTTTAGGACTGAAAAATGAAAAAGAATTAAGTGAGCTTCTTGACCAGATAGCAAAACACAAGGTTCACAGGAAAATACACCTTAAATCCAGTAAAGGAATATTTAAAAACCTTACCGCTGGTTTCAGCAGCCAGGGATATACCTATTTTTTCCGCAATAATATAACGGATTTCAGTATCTGGCTGAATTTGTGCGGACGGCATCAGGGGTTTAAAAATGTCAAAATCACTATTCCGGCCTACGGCATGAAAAGCATGATGAGTCCGGTACAATATCGGGCACTGGACGGTACAATTATGCTTGAAGGCGACTATCGCGGGGATGCGATAATTGAACAGGTTATCTGACAGGTAAAAAAAAAGAGTAACAGTGAACCGGGCGAAGGATGGGATAGATATTTATTCGGCGGTTGTGTCACTGTTACTCAAATGTGCTTCATCCTTCAGCCCGCAGGTGCGTTGGCTTCGTTTACACTTCATCCTTCGCTCTGCAGGTGCGTTGGCTTCGTTCGTCCACCACGGTCACATACTGATGTATGCTCCCGCGGATGTCCTTACTTTGCCGCCTTCCTGCAAAACGAATGATTTTGCGTAAATCTGTTTTACGGGAAGTCCACAGACCGAATGATTTTGCGTAAATCTGTTTTACAGAAAGCCCGCAGACTGAATGATTTTGCGCATTGCGGGCTGAAGTGCCCCGCATATATCTTATTGTTATTCTGTCGTGATTATAAAATTTTGTGCGGACCAAAACATTCATAATGAATTTGGTCTGTATTCACGCCCATTGCTGTCAATTGACCGGCTACGTACTGCATAAAAACAACCGGGCCGCAGAGATAATAGTGACGCGTTTTGCTGAGCAGGGCATTTTTCTGCGGGTTTAAATCCATCAGTCCGGTCAGGTGCGGATATGGCTCCCCGGCGCGTGGTTCGCGATACCACACTGTCCGGCTGAAGACAGGCAGCGCGGCACCAAAAGCATCAACATCCTCTGCAAAGGCATGAACACCGCCGTGATCTGCGGCATGCAGCCAGGTAACATCTCCCGCATGTTGCTGCTCTGACAGGGTTTGCAGCATTGCCATCATCGGTGTTAAGCCGACACCGGCGGAAATCAGTACAACCGGTGTCTCTTTTCCGGCATTCAGGAAAAAATCACCGCAAGGCGGCGTCAGCTTAACAATATCGCCTTCCTCAATATTGGCGTGCAGCCAGCCGGAAATCATGCCGTTATCTTCCCGTTTTACGGCAATCCGGTAGGTTTTACCGTTTGGTGCCTGTGTCAGTGAATACTGACGGATTTCCTGATCCTCAAGAGACGGATCATTAATATAGAGGCTGATATATTGTCCCGGACGGAAATCCGCTACCGGCTGCGCATCAACCGGTGTCAGTTCAAAACTGGTAATGAATTCACTCTGCGCCAGTTTGCGGGTAACGCGAAAATCCCGTAATCCTTCCCAGCCACCGGCAGACACGGCTTTCTCTTTATATAACCCGGCTTCGTGCTGAATAAAGATATCCGCGAGCACGGCATACGCTTTTCCCCAGGCCGCTAAGACTTCCTCACCCGGATTGAGCAGCTCTTCAATGGTCGCCAGCAGATTTTCACCGACAATCGGGTAATGCTCCGGCTTAATCAGCAAACTAACGTGTTTATTGGCTATTTTTTCAATCGCGGCACTCAGTACGCCGGGGTTATCAATATTCATCGCATAAGCGCAAATCGCATTAAATAAGGCCTCACGCTGTGCGCCGCTCTGCTGGTGGCTCATGGTAAAGATATCTTTTAACTCCGGATGCTGGTGAAACATACGGTCATAAAAGTGGGCGGTAAGTTTTGGTCCGGTCGCGGCGATCAGCGGTGCGGTGGATTTTACAATGGCGATAGTTTGAGCATCGGGCATGGCAGGGCTCCTGAAAAAACATCACTTCAACGTGAATTTTATAACATGTATTTTTAATGCAACTTATAATATAGGGCAAAATTTGTAAAGGATAAATTTTAGTGCTGTGTCAGAAAATCGGCTAAAAATAGCGAAATTGACCAATGAGAGGGGGATGAGGGGGATCACAAATTCGGTATTGAGTCCGATGAACAGGATATTCTGGTGAAATTTTAAGGCCGCTAACTACCTGATTTCATCAGCATGCAATCGTTTGCGTATTTTTTATTTCCGGGGCTATCTCAATCCTGAAAAAGAGTTTACACTGTATGCCATTCGTCCCCTGAAGGGGGGTGTTTTTATCGGTGTTAGCGAGTCAGGAGAAACGAATGTTAAAGCGTGAAATGAATATTGCAGATTACGACCCTCAACTCTGGCAGGCTATGAAAGACGAAGATCGTCGTCAGGAAGAGCACATTGAATTAATTGCCTCAGAAAACTATACCAGCCCGCGCGTCATGGAAGCCCAAGGCTCACAGCTTACTAATAAATATGCTGAAGGTTATCCGGGTAAGCGCTATTACGGCGGTTGTGAGTATGTGGATATCGTTGAACAGTTAGCGATTGACCGTGCAAAAGAGCTGTTTGGTGCAGATTACGCCAACGTACAGCCGCACTCCGGCTCACAGGCTAACGTGGCGGTGTACTCCGCACTGTTATCGCCGGGTGACACTGTTTTAGGGATGAACTTAGCGGAAGGTGGTCACCTGACTCACGGCTCTCCGGTAAATTTCTCCGGCAAACTGTATAACATCGTTCCTTATGGTATTGATGCTGCAGGTAAAATTGATTATAACGATGTCGCTGAACAAGCTAAAAAACATCAGCCAAAAATGATCATCGGTGGCTTCTCAGCCTACTCAGGTGTGGTTGACTGGGCAAAACTACGCGAAATCGCAGACAGCATCGGCGCTTACCTGTTTGTTGATATGGCACACGTTGCCGGTCTGGTTGCTGCAGGCGTTTACCCGAACCCGGTTCCGCATGCACACGTTGTAACCACCACCACGCATAAAACCCTTGCAGGTCCGCGCGGCGGGATGATCCTGGCGAACGGCGGCAGCGAAGAGCTGTACAAGAAACTGAACTCGTCCGTATTCCCGGGCAACCAGGGCGGCCCGCTGATGCATGTCATCGCCGGTAAAGCCGTGGCATTAAAAGAAGCAATGGAGCCTGAATTTAAAGCAAATCAGGTTCTTGTTGTGAAAAATGCCAAAGCAATGGTTGAAGTCTTCTTAAACCGTGGTTATAAAGTAGTGTCCGGCGGAACTGAAAACCATCTGTTCCTGGTTGATCTGGTTGATAAAGACATCACCGGTAAAGATGCGGATGCAGCGCTCGGTCGTGCGAATATTACTGTGAACAAAAACAGTGTGCCGAACGATCCGAAAAGCCCGTTTGTCACCTCAGGTATCCGTCTCGGATCACCGGCAATTACCCGTCGCGGCTTTAAAGAAGCCGAAGCGCGTGAGCTGGCGGGCTGGATGTGTGACGTGTTAGATAACCTCAATGATGAAGCGACCATTGAAGCTGTGAAACAAAAAGTTCTGGCTATCTGCGCGAAATACCCGGTTTACGCATAATCCGTTATACTGTTTGAGTATACCCAACGAACCTGTAGTTTGAATGAATAAGGGTATATATTTACGAACCCGCCTCGTAACTCCGTACGAGCGGGTTTTTTATTTTAATGTATACTCGGCGTCATTCAGGATGCAGCCAACGAACCTGTAATTTGAATGAATAAGGGTATAAAGGAGAAACAGATGTTTGTTCCGTCATCGCTTTGGCTGGCGCTTGATTATTTCACGTATTTTTTTTTCCTACGGGATATTTCTTCCCTACTGGGGAGCCTGGCTGAAAGGTGAGGGGCATGATGTGGCAACCGTGGGGTTGTTACTGAGTGTGGGGCTGGTAGCCCGGTTTATCGGCAGTTTGTTTATCACGCCATTGTTTAAAGATCCTTCCCGTCTGATTTTTGCATTACGTCTGATGGCACTGTGTTCATTTATCTTTGCGGTGGCATTCTGGTTTGGATCTCACTGGATTTGGCTGTTCTTTGTGATGGCCGGGTTTAATCTCTTTTTCTCCCCGATGATCCCGCTGGGGGATTCTCTCGCTGCCACCTGGCAGAAACAGTTCCCGATGGATTACGGCACTATCCGTGTCTGGGGTTCAGTTGCTTTTATTATCGCGACCTCCGTGACCGGGCTGCTGATGGATGTCTGGAAGCATGATGTTATTTTAGTCGCGTTAATTGTCAGTACGGCCTCTCTTGTGCTGACCTCCTTTTTGCGCCCGCGCATTATGCCGGCGGGTGAGCTAAAACAGCGCGGACCGCAGGTCGCGTTTCGTACCTTACTGAAAGATAATTCCGTTGTCCGCTTCCTGATTTGTGTCAGCCTTTTGCAGGGCGCGCACGCGGCATATTACGGATTCAGTGTAATTTACTGGCAGCGGGTGGGGTATTCCGATGCGACAATCGGTTACTTATGGTCGCTGGGGGTGGTTGCGGAGGTGATTGTCTTTACCTTCAGTAATAACTGTTCCGCCGCTGGAGTGCGGCAAACCTGTTATTACTTTCCGGTATCTGCGGTATTCTGCGCTGGTCACTGATGGGAATGTCTGCCGCCTTACCGGTGCTGATTATCGCGCAGATCCTGCACAGCGGAACCTATACCGTGTGCCACCTTGCTGCTATGAAATTTATCGGCGCGCGAAAATCGGCTGAAATCATTCCGTTGCAGGCCGCTTATTCAGCACTGGCGATGGGCGGGGCAATTGCGGTGATGACACTGGTGGCGGGTTATCTCTATGAAGATATCCACGGTGGTATTTTTTATCTGATGGCGCTGACGGCTATTCCGGCGCTGTTCCTGCGCCCGAAAGTCCGGGCTCAGATATAAAATAAAGTAACAGGTGAGAGCGGCGGTAATATCCGCCGCTCATGTCTGACAACTGTCGGTAGTATACGTAAGCGGCGGAGAGTTAACTTTTGTAATACTTCAGTGCGTTAATGTGGCCGTTTACTATTTCATTAAGCCCTGCCATAGACGCCCCTTCTGCAAAATACACATCATAGCGGGAAACATTCATAACCCAAAAGCGGATAACAGCGAGTGACATGTCTGTCAGCTGATTTATTTTATGCAGAAGTGCCGAAAATTTAACGGTATCCTCTATTTGCAGTTTCAGATGTTTAATTTCTTCACTGAGTTTTTTTATCAGGTCATTAATACTGAGAATTAGTGTATCTTTCTGTGGAAAATCAAATTTAACAGGCAGATGAGGAGATTTTATTTTTTTCAGTTGTTCAATATGGTCATAATAGCTGTTAACTAATTCAGATAAATCATGACCGTGTTTTTCAGCTTTATCTATGAGTTCTGATGTGTGCATCATATCAGCATAACCATGAATGGTGGTGCTCAGGTTGTTGATGTCATTTTTGATATCGTTAAGATAGGTAATGTCATTATCGAGATCCAGATAATGTTCATATGAATCAATTAGCTCTATCTCCATGTCCAATGCGTTAAGAATTCGCAAAGAATGTGCTGATATACTGTCGTACTGTTCTGTAAAGGGTATTTCTGTGATGTTTTTCTGATCTTTGTTTATCTCGCCGGATAATGAAACTAAATCTGAGTATTTTATATTTTCAGCCTGAACCATATAGTTTCCTTTATAATAATAAAATAGTGTATCCCCTTATTCATTCAAACTACAGGTTCGTTGGCTGCACTCAGTTGGCCGGGTCACATAGTTTATCCATGTTCCCCATTTATCTTCCTTTGCCGCCTGCCTGCATTTTGAATGATGTTGGGTATATTTTTTGTCGCAGGAACAGTGCATATATTATTTAAATATAAAAGGCAGACAATATTATAAAAAATAAAGGGATTGATAATTATATAGGAGGGGGAATTATAATTTGTGGCTGATAGCCGCCAGACAGAATTGCCGGATAAACAGCAGGGCACTGGTTATCCGGCAGACGAAACAGAATCAGCGTTTCAGTGATTCAGTCAGTTCGTCACGCATTTCTGACAGAAGTTCGCGCACAACGCGCGGGCTGCCTGCCACAATGTTGCCACTGGTCATATAGTTATGATCGCCGGTGAAGTCAGAAACGATACCGCCCGCTTCACGGACCAGCAGTTCGCCGCCGAGGAAATCCCATGGCTTCAGACCAATTTCAAAGAAACCATCAACACGACCGGCAGCCAGATACGCCAGATCCAGCGCAGCAGAACCGGTACGGCGGAAGTCTGAGCAACGGTTGAACAGTTTGCCCAGAATTTTGATGTAAGTATCAGCGTGTTGTTTGGCTTTGAACGGAAAACCGGTTGCCAGAATCGCACCGTCAAGTTCACGGCCGGATGCACCGCGCAGGCGGTAGCCGTTTAACTGTGCGCCCTGACCACGGACGGCGGAGAATAATTCGTTACGCATAGGATCGTATACCACAGCCACTTCAGTGCGGCCTTTGATACGAAAAGCGATGGATACAGCAAAATGCGGGAGACGTTTAACGAAGTTGGTTGTGCCATCCAGGGGATCAACAACCCATTGCATATCATGTTCTTCGCCGATTAATTCACCGCACTCTTCAGAGATAATGGTGTGCTTAGGATATGACTTACGGATGATTTCAATAATCATCTGTTCAGCTTCACGATCAACGTTAGTGACAAAGTCATTAGCGCCTTTCTGAGAAGTCTCAACGCTGTCAGGCATTTCATAGTGTTTGGCAATCAGGTTGCCGGCCTTACGTGCAGCACGTATGGCGATGGTAAGCATCGGATGCATGGGGGTTGTCCACCGGGATGTTAAAGAACGAAAATAATCGCCGCGGATTATAACAGGTGATCGTCTTTCTGACTATTCTTGTGTTAAGATAATGCGATAATTTCTCAAATATAGCTTGTTATGTCTGAAAACATCCGAATTGTTCTGGTCGAAACCTCCCACACCGGCAACATGGGCTCCGCTGCGCGGGCCATGAAAACTATGGGGTTATCTAACCTTTATCTGGTTAATCCGCAGGTTCAGCCTGATTCCCACTCTATTGCACTCTCAGCAGGTGCCAGCGATGTTATCGGCAATGCAAAAATTGTCAGCTCGCTGGATGAAGCTATCGCCGGATGTGAGCTGGTGATTGGCACCAGTGCGCGCTCCCGCACACTGCCCTGGCCAATGGTTGAACCGCGTGAATGCGGTGAAAAAAGCGTCAAAGCCGCACTGACCGCTCCTGTTGCCATTATTTTTGGTCGTGAACGTGTCGGGCTGACCAACGACGAACTGCAGAAATGCAATTATCATCTTTATATTCCGACCAACCCGGAGTACGGCTCACTGAACCTGGCGATGGCGGTCCAACTGGTCAGTTATGAGATCCGTATGGCATTTCTGGCCTCTCAGAATGAGAGCCAACCGTCACATAATGATGAAGAAGATGAGGTACACTATCCACCGGCTGATGATATGGAGCGGTTCTATACGCATCTTGAATCAGTACTGAATGAATCCGGTTTCATCCGCAAAGCGCATCCCGGCCAGATTATGAACCGTCTGCGCCGCTTATTTACGCGTGCGCATCCGGAAGCACAGGAGCTTAATATCCTGCGCGGCATACTGACTTCTGTTGAAAAATGGGCAAAAAAATAGTTGAGTAATTTACTGGGTTAAATAGTTGACTAAATTACTCAGGAATGACACAATTTCGTCACCATTTATCACGGGGATCCGGTTATGAGACTGACATCAAAAGGGCGCTATGCAGTGACAGCTATGCTCGACGTAGCACTGCACTCCCATGAGGGGCCTGTACCGCTGGCTGAAATTTCCGAGCGCCAGGGTATTTCCCTCTCCTATCTTGAGCAACTCTTCTCGCGTTTGCGTAAAAACGAACTGGTTTCCAGCGTCCGTGGTCCGGGCGGTGGTTATCGTCTGGCACGTGCGCCGGGAGAGATTTTTATTGCTCAGGTCATCTCAGCTGTTGATGAGTCCGTGGATGCAACCCGTTGCCAGGGAACTCAGGAAGGCTGTCAGGGCGGTGACCGCTGTCTGACCCACGCATTATGGCGTGATCTGAGTGACCGTATTACTGATTTTTTAAGCAGTATCAGCCTTGAAGAGCTGGTAAATCATAAAGAAGTGATTGATGTTGCTGATCGCCAGGATGATAAACGCCGGGCACATAGTATAGCTATCAACGAAACGATTATCAATCTGCAAGCATAAGCAGAAACCTGCGTTAACAACGCAACCGTAGTTCATGGAGCAATTGAGCGATGAAATTACCGATCTACTTAGATTATTCAGCAACCACACCGGTTGATCCGCGTGTTGCTGAAAAAATGATGCAATATATGACAATGGACGGCGTTTTCGGTAACCCGGCGTCACGTTCACACCGCTTTGGCTGGCAGGCTGAAGAGGCGGTTGATATCGCCCGTAACCAGATAGCAGAACTGGTCGGTGCGGACCCGCGTGAAATTGTATTCACATCGGGTGCAACTGAGTCAGATAACCTTGCCATTAAAGGTGCCGCGAATTTTTACGGCAAAAAAGGCAAGCATATTATTACCAGCAAAACCGAGCATAAAGCGGTGCTGGATACCTGCCGTCAGTTAGAGCGCGAAGGGTTTGAAGTCACCACATTAGCGCCGCAGCGCAACGGGATTATCACGCTTGAGCAATTAGAAGCGGCAATGCGTGAAGATACCATCCTGGTGTCAATCATGCATGTGAATAACGAAATTGGTGTTATTCAGGATATTGAAGCTATCGGTGAACTGTGCCGCAGCAAAGGCATTATCTTCCATGTGGATGCGACGCAGAGCGTCGGCAAAATTCCGGTGGATTTAAGCACACTGAAAGTTGACCTGATGTCTTTCTCCGGTCACAAAATTTACGGGCCGATGGGGATCGGGGCACTGTATGTCCGCCGCAAACCACGCATCCGTATCGAAGCACAGATGCACGGCGGTGGTCATGAGCGCGGTATGCGTTCAGGTACATTACCTGTACATCAGATTGTCGGCATGGGCGAAGCGTACCGTATTGCCAAAGAAGAAATGGCAGCGGAATCTGAGCGCCTGTCTGCACTGCGTCTGCGTCTGTGGAACGGCATTAAAGATATCGAAGAAACCTATCTTAACGGCTGCCCTGAACATACGGCACCAAATATTCTTAACGTCAGTTTCAACTATGTTGAAGGTGAATCCCTGATGATGGCGCTGAAAGACCTGGCTGTCTCATCCGGCTCTGCCTGTACATCTGCCAGCCTGGAGCCGTCTTACGTTCTGCGCGCGCTGGGTATGACTGATGAACTGGCGCACAGCTCAATCCGTTTCTCAATGGGGCGTTTTACCACTGAAGAAGAGATTGACTATGCAATTACGCTTATCCATAACGCAATTGGCCGCCTGCGCGATCTTTCCCCTCTGTGGGAGATGCACAAGCAAGGTGTTGATATTAACAGTATTGAATGGTCACACCATTAATCAGACGGTTTCAGGAGTATAAACAATGGCTTATAGCGAAAAAGTAATCGATCACTACGAAAATCCGCGCAACGTGGGCTCTTTTGATAACGAAGATCCGACAGTCGGCAGCGGCATGGTGGGTGCTCCGGCCTGTGGTGACGTCATGAAACTGCAGATCAAAGTTGATAACAACGGTGTAATTGAAGATGCCCGTTTTAAAACTTACGGTTGCGGCTCTGCAATTGCCTCCAGTTCGCTGGTGACAGAGTGGATGAAAGGGAAAACCCTGGATGAAGCTGAGTCCATCAAAAATACCGCAATTGCGGAAGAGTTAGAATTACCGCCGGTGAAAATTCACTGCTCAATTCTGGCTGAAGATGCGATTAAAGCAGCAATTGCGGATTACAAAAGTAAACGCCAGGGCAAATAATAGCCCCCGTTATCACTGAGCGCAGGGACGGAAATTCCTGCGGTTCAGATGAAAACGAGTAATAAAAAATTAATGGCGGATACTGAGCATTTCAGTGATCCGCCATACTGGTTTATAGAGCGAGGTGTGTAATGTCCATTTCTCTTACAGAAAGTGCGGCAAACCGGGTCTCCGGTTTTCTGGAAAGCCGGGGCAAAGGATTAGGCCTGCGGTTAGGTGTAAGAACGTCGGGTTGCTCTGGTATGGCCTATGTGCTGGAGTTTGCCGATGTACTCAATGATGACGATATCGTATTTGAAGACAAAGGCGTCAAAGTCATTATTGATGGCAAAAGTATTGTGTATCTTGACGGCACGGAAGTGGATTTCGTGAAGGAAGGGTTAAACGAAGGGTTTAAATTTAATAACCCGAATGTTGACAGCGAATGTGGCTGTGGCGAAAGTTTTCACGTTTAACTTCTCCATCTATCTATCCGCGCTTTGTGCGCCGTAAAGAGTACGATATGAACTATTTTTCCCTGTTCAGCCTGCCTGAGCGTTATGAACTTGACACTCAGGTTCTTGCCGGACGTTATCAGGATTTGCAGCGTCAGTACCATCCTGACCGCTTCGCCAGCCATGACGAACGGGAACAGGCGCAGGCGCTGACAATGGCCGCGACCATCAATGAAGCATACCAGTCACTGAAACATCCCCTGAAACGCGCAGAATATATGCTGCTGTTGCATGATATTGATATCAATAATGAACAGCACACCATGCATGATACGGCGTTTCTGATGGAACAGATGGATCTGCGTGAATCTCTTGATATTATTGAGCAAAAGCAGGACAGCGATGCCCTGGCCGGTTTTGCTGCCAAAACGGATAAAATGACAAAAACCCGCATGGCAGAGATGATCCGGCAGCTTGATGATGAAGACTGGCTGGTCGCCGCAGACAGTGTGCGCAAGTTACGGTTTTTGAGTAAACTGGCACAACAAATTGATGATATTGAAGAACGTTTGTCAGACAGTTTTTAAGGGAAAAATATGGCACTGTTACAAATCAGCGAACCGGGGCAGGCTCCGGCTCCGCATCAGCGCCGCCTTGCTGCGGGTATTGATTTAGGCACCACGCATTCACTTGTTGCCACTGTGCGCAGTGCAGAGGCTGCCGTACTGGCTGACAGCGACGGGCACTTTCTGCTGCCCTCTGTAGTTCAATATTGCGCTGACAACCGGATTGTCGGGCGCGAAGCCCTCGCACATGCCGCCGCTGATCCGCAAAACACCATTATTTCCGTTAAACGGATGATGGGGCGCTCTCTCAATGATATTACCCAACGCTATCCCGGTCTTCCGTATCAGCTACAGGCAAGTGAAAATGGCCTGCCACTGATCCGCACGGCTGCCGGTCTGGTTGATCCCGTGCGTGTTTCTGCCGATATTCTGTCTGTGCTGGCACAGCGTGCGCAGGAAACCCTCGGCGGAGAACTGGATGGCGTGGTGATCACCGTTCCCGCGTATTTTGATGATGCACAGCGCCAGGGCACCAAAGATGCCGCGCGGCTTGCCGGCTTACATGTACTGCGCCTGCTGAATGAACCGACTGCTGCCGCTATCGCCTACGGGCTGGATTCCGGTCAGGAAGGTGTAATCGCTGTGTATGACCTGGGCGGCGGCACGTTTGATATCTCTGTTCTGCGCCTGAGCCGTGGTGTGTTTGAAGTGCTGGCGACGGGCGGGGATACGGCGCTCGGTGGTGATGATTTTGATGCCCTGATAGCTGACTGGATTTATCAGAGCAGCGGCATGCAGGCGCGTGACCATTCACACCACCGCACAATATTAAATGCAGCATCCGCTGCAAAAATTGCCCTCTCAGATGCACAGGAAACGACAGTTTCTGTTGATGGCTGGCAGGGCGTGCTGACCCGTGAAACCTTTGAGGAACTCATCCGTCCGCTGGTCAGAAAAACCCTTATGACCTGCCGCCGTGCCCTGAAAGATGCGGGCATCAGTCAGGATGAAGTCTGTGAAGTCGTGATGGTCGGCGGCTCTACCCGTGTTCCGCTGGTGCGCGGATCCGCAGGCGAATTTTTTGCCCGTCAGCCGCTCACCTCGATTGATCCGGACAAAGTGGTTGCACTCGGGGCGGCAATTCAGGCGGATATTCTTGCCGGTAACAAGCCGGACAGTGACATGCTGCTGCTGGATGTTATCCCGCTGTCGCTAGGGCTGGAAACCATGGGCGGTCTGGTGGAGAAAGTTATTGTGCGCAACACGACCATCCCGGTTGCCCGCGCCCAGGAATTCACCACATTCAAAGATGGTCAGACGGCCATGAGCATTCATGTATTACAGGGCGAGCGGGAAATGGTCAGTGACTGCCGTTCGCTTGCGCGTTTCACCCTGCGCGGCATTCCGCCGATGGCAGCCGGTAACGCGCATATCCGTGTCACTTTTCAGGTGGATGCGGATGGTTTGCTGAGTGTCAGCGCACTGGAAAAATCCACCGGTGTGCAGGCGTCAGTGCAGATCAAACCGTCTTATGGCCTGAGCGATACTGATATCGCCGGCATGATAAAAGATTCACTCGAAAACGCAGATAATGATGTATCCACCCGCCGCCTGGCGGAACAAAAAGTGGAAGCTGCCCGCCTGCTGGAGAGCCTGACACAGGCTCTGTCAGAGGATGGCGATTTACTGAGCGACGACGAAAATGCCGCCATTGATGCGGCAGTTGATGCTCTTATTCAAAGTGCGCAAGGCGACTCACCGGTCGCGATTGAACGCGCAATTAAACAACTGGACAAGCAAACACAGGTATTCGCAGCCCGCCGGATGGATAATTCTGTCCGTAAGGCACTCGCGGGTCACTCTGTGGATGAGATATAACGGGAAGATTATGCCTAAGATTGTTTTTTTACCGCATGAGTTTTTATGTCCTGAAGGCGCGGTATTCGACGCAAGTGAAGGTGAGTCAATTCTGGATGTTGCCTTGCGTAATGGTATCGAAATTGAACATGCCTGTGAGAAATCATGTGCCTGCACCACCTGCCACTGTATCGTCCGCGAGGGATTTGACTCCCTCACCGAGAGCACTGAGCTGGAAGATGACATGCTGGATAAAGCCTGGGGACTGGAGCCGGAAAGCCGTCTGAGCTGTCAGGCAAAAGTGGCCGATGAAGACCTGGTGGTGGAAATGCCGAAATACACGGTCAACCACGCGCGTGAGCACTGATAAAGGAGCATAGCGATGGGACTTAAATGGCAGGATACCCGGGAAATCGGTGAAGCGCTGTATGATTTATATCCGGATACCGACCCGAAAACCGTGCGTTTTACTGATATGCATCAGTGGATCTGTGCGCTGGACGATTTTGATGATGAGCCTGAAAAATCTAACGAAAAAGTATTAGAAGCTATTTTATTAGTCTGGCTCGATGAATGTGAATGACGTCTTTTGTTACGCATGTCAGGCCGCACAATTATGTTACCGTGCGGCCTCTGATGCGCGTATGCTGTCCTCTTGTGCAGACCGGCACCCCGTGCATTCCTCAGATAAAATCGGATTGTGACTCACAATCATAAAATCAAAAGAGAGAATATAATGACGCAACTAATCATGCCCGTAATCCTGTCATACGAACCCGCTTCTCCGGCATGGGGAGAAAAAGCCCTTATCAGCGCTACTGATAACGGAATGACTATTCATTTAAGTCAGAAAGGGATGCTGTGTGCGGTTCAGCGCGCCGGGCGTAAAATTGACGGTCAGGGGATCCGTAACGTGATCCTGAGCGGCAGTAACTGGGACCTGGAAACCAGCTGGGCATTCTGGCAGGGTTTCCGTGCGCCGAAAGGTGCCCGCTCCATTGAATGGCCTGAATTACCGGAAGCGGATAAAGCCGAATTAGAGCACCGTATCCGTATCATTGACTGGGTGCGCGATGTTATCAACACCCCTGCAGAAGAGCTCGGGCCGGAACAACTGGCACAGCGTGCTGTTGATTTACTGTGCAGCGTTTCCTGCGGATCAGTTGGTTACCGTATTATTAAAGGTGAAGATTTACGCGAGCAGGGCTATATGGGGATCCACACTGTGGGTCGCGGGTCTTCGCGTTCACCGGTTCTGTTAGCGCTGGATTACAACCCCGGCAAACAGGATAACACCCCGGTTTTCGCCAGCCTGGTCGGTAAAGGGATCACCTTTGATTCCGGCGGCTACAGCCTGAAACCGTCCTCCGGCATGGAATCCATGAAATCGGATATGGGGGGTGCGGCAACACTGACCGGCGCACTGGCAATGGCTATCTGCCGTGGCCTGCAAAAACGCGTCAAATTGTATCTGTGCATCGCGGATAACCTGATCAGCGGCAACGCATTCAAACTGGGCGATATCATCCGTTACAGCAATGGTAAATCCGTTGAGATCCTCAATACTGATGCAGAAGGGCGTCTGGTGCTGGCGGACGGTCTGATCGAAGCCGGTAAAGATAATGCCGGATTTATTATTGATGCCGCGACGCTGACCGGGGCGGCGAAAACTGCCGTCGGTAATGATTACCACTCAGTCATGAGTTTCGACGATGCATTATATAATGACCTGATGGCAGCCGCCGATCAGGAAAAAGAGTTGTTCTGGCGTCTGCCGCTGGCAGAATTCCACCGTCAGCAGACACCGTCATCATTTGCAGACCTGAGCAACACCGGTGCGCCAAATACGGCAGGTGCAAGTACGGCAGCAGCATTCCTGTCACACTTTGTGGAAAACTACCGCAAAAACTGGCTGCATATTGACTGCTCTGCAACTTACCGCAAAGCGCCGTCAGACATGTGGGCAGCGGGTGCGACCGGTTACGGTGTCCGCTCTGTTGCGACACTGCTGCTGAAAAAAGCCGGAAAGTAACACGCGCTACGGTAATCGGTAATTTAGTTATCTTTATAAGTCATCGGACGGTCACGATTTTCGTGACCGTTTTTCTATCCGGATCTGAAATACTGAATCTGAAACACTGAATCTGAAATACGGAGCATTATTATGGCAGATACCCTCCCGGCTGAACCTCAGGAAGTCATGATTGAGCAGGGCACCGCATTGCTCCTGAGCGTTCCGGACAAAATACCGGAAGACGTGCTTGGCGCACTGTCCGGTATTTTTAAACAGCATAAACCGGTACGCCGCGCATTCTGGGTAATGGCGCAGGAAAAAGACGATAAAAGCGGCGACGGACAGGTATTGCTGATAGCGCTAGAATTCAGTGATGAGTCCGGGATTGATACGATAATCAGCGAAGCGGCACAGGCTGCGATGGCACACCTGGGAGACGGCGAACATATTGATTTTTGTCTGTTAAATCCGGATGAAAATGACGGACTGACCCATTTCCTGACACAGCACACCAGTGCATTTTATCAGCGCCGCCTTGGTGGCTGGTTGCGCAATGCGATACCGGTGACGGAGATGAAGTAATAAGTTATTTCGCAGATGAATACCCGCTGCGCTGATATTCGGAATAATACGCTATACGCTTGTTTAGGCTTTGTTTACACTTCGTGAAATAATACCGAACATGCGCCCGGATTACGGGCTCCACCAGAAAGGATTGATTATGAGTTTTCCGATAGCAGGACAGGGTATCGGTAAGAAGCGCTGCCTGGCAGTGCTGCTTGCTTCAGCGCTGGCGCTCATGGGTTGTGATGACACCGGCAGTAAAACAACGGCGGCGGGCGCAGATGATTCCGCACCTGCCAATAAAAGTGGCACCACGTCTTCATCATCTTCTTCATCTTCTGCGTCATCTAAAGAAACCAAAAAAACACACGATGCTGCTTCTCTGGCAGAACTGGCGAAACGCTACGCCGGTAAAGATGTGACGATTATTGACACCTCAGAAATTCAGCTTGATGGCGCGAATGCCATGGTGGTCACATTCTCGATTCCGTTAGATCCGAATCAGGATTTTGCTCAGTTTGCCCGTCTGGTGGATGTTAAAAACGGTAAACTGGAAGGCGCGTGGGAGCTGTCTGATAACCTGATGGAGCTGAGAATGCGCCATCTTCCGCCATCCCGCGAACTGCAATTAAGCATTGATCGCGGTGTGCGCGGTATTAATGAACGCACACTGGTTAACGGCTATGACGCAAAACTGACCACGGCAGAAGTGACGCCGAGTATCGGTTTCGCCAGCCGTGGCTCACTGTTCCCGGGGGATGTAATTAAAGGGCTGCCGGTTTTCGCCCTGAATGTGGACAGTATTGATGTCAATTTTTACCGCATCAAACCGGATTCCCTCGCCGCATTCCTTGCGAGCTGGCAATACGGAAACAATCTCCAGTACTGGAATTCTGATGAGCTCCTCAATAATACGGATCTCGTTTATACCGGGCGTTTTGATCTCAATCCGCAGAAAAATACCCGTGAAAACATGCTTATCCCGCTCAAAGACATCAAACCATTGCAGGATGAAGGTGTGTATCTGGCGGTGATGCAGCAGGCAGGGCGCTACAGTTACACCATGCCCGCCACGCTTTTTACGCTGAGTGATGTCGGCGTGTCGATGCACAGCTATCTTAATGAGCTGGATGTCTTTACCCAGTCGCTGGCAAAAGGCAGTGCCATCAAAGGTGTGGAAATTCGTCTGCTCGACAGCAAAGGTCAGTTACTCAGCAAAGGGGAAACTGACGGCAGTGGGCATGCAAAATTGGATCGCGGCAATGACGCGGCGCTGTTACTGGCTATCCATAACGGGCAGACCAGTATGATTGACCTGAAAAACCCGGCGCTGGATTTGGCTGAGTTTGATATCGCCGGCCCGCAGGGCTACGCGAAACAATTTTTTGTTTTCGGTCCGCGCGACCTTTACCGCCCGGGTGAAACATTAATTATCAACGGCTTGCTGCGTGATGGTGACGGGCATCCGGTAAAAGATCAGCCGGTGAAAGTTGATGTACTGAAAAATGACGGACAAGTGGCGTCCACTTTTGTCTGGCAGCCGGAAAACGGGCTGTATCAGTATAAATATGACATTCCTGAAAATAGTGAAACCGGCAAACTGACGCTGCGTTTTGATCTCGGTGATAACACGCCGCGCTTCTACAGTGTCAATGTGGAAGATTTCATGCCTGAGCGCATGGCGCTTGAAATCAAGACCGAAAAGCTGCCGATCACCTCAGGGCAAACTGCGGATTTTGAGCTTGAAGGTCATTATCTCTATGGCGCACCGGCGGCCGGTAACCAACTGACCGGGCAGCTCTTTATGCGTCCTGATCGCGAAGCGGTCGCCAAACTGCCGGGCTTTGAATTCGGTGACATTCAGGAGGGTAATCTGACCCGTACCCTGGATGAATTTGATGAAACCATGAGTGACAACGGGGAAGCGGCATTCACTGTCAGTAATGATTACTGGAAAGAGGTAAAATCGCCGTTCAAATTAATTCTTCAGGCAAGCCTGATGGAAACCGGCGGTCGTCCTGTCACCCGCCGTGCAGATCTTGCGGTCTGGCCGGCAGAAAGAATGGCGGGGATCCGCCCGGTCTTTGCGAAAAAAGAAATTTACGACTACCGCACAGACAAATATGTTTCCCAGTTCAGTCTGGATCAGGACTCCCTGGCGGAGTTTGAAATTGTTTATGCAGACAAACAGGGTAATAAATTAAA
This sequence comes from Morganella psychrotolerans, assembly GCF_001676055.1. Lineage (GTDB taxonomy): Bacteria > Pseudomonadota > Gammaproteobacteria > Enterobacterales > Enterobacteriaceae > Morganella > Morganella psychrotolerans_B. Next base: position 146,029 of record NZ_LZEX01000045.1, read on the forward strand.
AGCCGATAATCTTACCGCCCGCCTGATTTACGAGCGCCGTGACTATTACTGGCGCTGGTCAGATTCTGAAGGCTGGTCATCTAATTATGACCAGAAAGATCTGGTGATGACCGGTGACCCGATTTCCATCGCCAAAGACGGCACAGCAAAAGTGACGGTTCCGGTGTCATGGGGCGCGTATCGCCTGGAAATTCTGGACCCTTCTACCGGGCTTACCAGCAGCGTGCGCTTCTGGGCGGGCTATTCCTGGCAGGATAACACCGGCGGCACCGGTGCTGTGCGTCCGGATCAGGTCAAACTGAAACTCGATAAACCGGATTACCGCGCAGGCGACAAAGTAAAACTGAATATCGCTGCACCGCAGGCGGGTAAAGGCTATGTGTTACTTGAATCAAGTGACGGTCCGTTGTGGTGGCAGGAAGTGGATGTACCGGAGGGCGGGCTGGATGTTGAAGTTCCGCTGAACAAAGAGTGGACCCGGCATGACCTGTATGCGACAGCGGTAATCATCCGTCCGGGTGATAGTTCCCGCCAGGCGACCGTCAAACGTGCAGTCGGTATTCTGCATATTCCGATGGCTGATCCGGGGCGTAAAATTGCCGTCACACTGGATGCACCGTCGCGCATTCGTCCGAATCAGGATCTGACAGTCAAAGTCAAAGCCAATGCACAGGACGGCAAAGCCATGCCGCAGAAAGTGAATGTGCTTATCTCTGCCGTGGATACCGGCGTGCTCAATATCACTGACTATAAAACGCCGGATCCGTATGACGCATTCTTCGGGCGCAAGCGCTACAGTGTGGATCAATATGATGTTTACGGACAACTGATTGAGGGCGAAGGGCGTCTGGGTACGCTGCGTTTCGGGGGTGATGGCGGTGATGAACTGGATCGCGGTGGTCTGAAACCGCTCAATGATGTGCAGATTATCGCACAGCAGGCAGCGCCGGTTGTTCTCAACGAGCAGGGTGAAGGAACTGTCACCTTATCCATCCCTGATTTCAACGGCGAATTGCGCCTGATGGCGCAGGCGTGGACAGATGAAGATTTTGGTAATGCGCAGAACAAAGTGATTGTTGCGGCACCGGTTATCAGCCAGATGGCATTACCGCGCTTTATGGCAGGCGGCGATAATTCACAGTTGACATTAGATCTGACTAACCTGACGGATGAAACCCAGAACCTGACGGTTAATTTCAGCGCAGAAGGCATGATCAACCTGAAAGGTGCTGCGGTGAAAGACGTGACACTGACCAAAGGTCAGCGCACATCCGTCAATGTCCCGGTGGAAGCGGTTAATGGCTTTGGTCAGGGCGAAGTCTTTATGACCGTCAAAGGACTGAAACTGCCTGATAACGGCAGCGACGTCTACAAAAACAGCTGGAAAATCGGCGTACGCCCGGCGTATCCGGCAGAAACCGTTTCTTATTCCATGTCACTCGGCAACGCCGCTGAATGGGCATTACCGGCCGATCAGCTCAGCGGTCTGGAAAGCTCGACAGTGTCTGGTGAACTGTTGCTGACCAGCCGTCCGCCACTGGATATCTCGCGCTTTGTCCGTGAACTGTATGCGTATCCGTACGGCTGTCTGGAGCAGACAATCAGCGGGCTGTATCCGTCGCTTTATTCGTCGGAAGCCGAGCTGAAAAAACTGGGGATCAAAACCCAGACTGACGCCGGACGCCGCCAGGCGATTATGGCAGGTATTCCGCACCTGCTGGGCATGCAGCGCAGTGACGGCAGTTTCTCTCTGTGGGATAACACCGGGTCGGAAGAGCCGTGGCTGACCGCGTACGCAACAGACTTCCTGTTCCGTGCCGGACAGCGCGGGTTTGACGTTCCGGCAGCATCACTGACTAATGCCAACAACCGTTTGCTGCGCTATTTGCAGGATCGCTCTGTTATCAGCAGCAGCTACTACGGATCAAGTGATCAGATGCGCTTCGCGGTTCAGGCGTATGCCGGTTATGTGCTGGCACAACAGCAGAAAGCCCCGCTGGGCGCGCTGCGTCAGGTGTATCAGCGCCGTGATGATGCAAACAGCGGGCTGGCACTGGTTCAGCTCGGGATCGCCCTGAAGAAAATGGGTGATGCAGACCGTGGTAATGAAGCCATCCGTCTCGGCGTGATGAAAAACCGCAACAGCAACAGCTATTCCGGTGATTACGGCAGCAATGTCCGTGATGATGCGATGATTATTGCACTGCTCAGTGAGTCAGATTCTGATGCGGAACAGCGCTTTGTGAAATTGCAGTCGCTGTCCAATGAGATACAGAACCGCCGCTACTTCTCCACCCAGGAAAGTAACGCGCTGTACCTTGCCGGTCGTCATTATCTCAATCAGAGCGAAGTGCCGTGGTCTGCCGTACTGAACGGCGAAGCACCTGCTGTCAGCCGCGACAGCGCGCTGCGTGAAAACCTGACTGCACGTCAGTTGCAAAAAGGCATCAGCGTGGCGAACAGAGGTGACAGTCAATTGTACGGGCGCGTCAATATTGTGGGATATCCTGTTCAGGCACCAAAACCGGAATCTGAAGTGCTGAAGATTAAACGGACGTATCTGGATCTCAATGGTAATCCAATTACTATTGATCGTCTGCGCAGCGGCGATATGGTCGTGGTGCGTCTGGATATTCAGGCGGATCGCAATGTGCCGGATGCGCTGGTGGTTGACTTGTTACCGGCCGGTCTGGAGCTGGAAAATCAGAATCTGGCAGCAAGCAGCGCCAGCCTGAGTGACAGCGCACCAAACCTGGCAGAAGCGATTCAGGATATGCAGCAGGCGACAATCCGCCACACGGAATACCGTGATGACCGCTTTGTGTCTCAGGTGGTGGTTGAAGAGTACCGCCCGGTAACCCTGGTCTATCTGGCGCGTGCAGTGACGCCGGGTAAATACAGTGTGCCTGCGCCACAGGTGGAATCCATGTATATTCCGTCCTGGCGTGCAGTCGGTGCGACACCGTCGATGCTGGAAGTTGTCCGTTAATCCGTTAAATAGCTATCTTCAGCCCTTACCGGCAGGTCAGGGGCTGAAATAACGAATAAATGACGAATAAAGGGGGAATATATTTTTCCCCCTTTTGCATTCTGTGCCGGAAATCAGTAATGTGTTTTTCCGCCATTTCACTACTGACAGATGATGATTCATTGCGGACTGATTGATGAAAGTGTGGTTTAAGCGCCTTGCGCTCTCCGGCCTGATTATAGTTGTGATAACCCCGCCATTGCTCTGGCTGGCGGATAAACTCTGGCCGCTGCCGCTGGAAGAATTGGTAATGGCGCGCACAGTGACCGCAGAAGACGGCTCGCCGCTCTGGCGTTTTGCCGACAGTAATGGTGTCTGGCGTTATCCTGTCACACTGAAAGAGGTATCACCGGAATTTATTGATGCGCTTCTGACATATGAAGATCGCTATTTTTATCAGCATCCGGGCATTAACCCGCTGGCCATCGGGCGGGCGGCGTTGCAGGATCTGACCTCCGGAAAAATTATCTCCGGCGGCAGCACGCTTTCCATGCAGGTAGCCCGGCTGATTGACCCCCATGACCGTTCTCTGACCGGGAAACTGAAACAGGTTTTCCGCACAGTTCAGCTGGAATGGCACTATTCCAAAGATGAAATTCTGGAGATGTACCTGAACCGGGCGCCATACGGCGGCACGGTGGAAGGGATTGGTGCTGCAAGCTGGATGTATCTCGGCAAACCGCCGTCAGAACTGACCGCGGGAGAATCGGCAATGCTGGCGGTTCTGCCGCAGGCACCGAGCCGCCTGCGTCCGGATCGTTATCCGCAGCGGGCGGAAGCGGCACGCAATAAAGTGCTGGACAGACTGGCGGAATTTCAGGTGTGGCCACAGGCAAAAGTGGATGATTTAAAACAGGAAAGTATCTGGCTGGCGCCGCGTCAGGTGCCGCACTCCGCACCACTGCTGGCGCGCCGGGTGGCACTCGGTGTAAAAGAACCGGTTATACGCACCACTATCAATCCGGGCATTCAGCGACAGCTTGAGGAAATGGCACGTAACTGGAAATATCAGTTACCGGAAAAAACCTCACTCGGCATTATGGTGGTGGATAACCTCGATATGAGTGTGAAGGGCTATGTCGGCTCGATAGATTTTTCTGATGACAAACGCTTTGGTCATGTGGATGTAAACAGCGCCTGGCGCTCTCCCGGCTCTACTCTGAAGCCCTTTTTGTACGCGCTGGCACTGGACGATGGTCTTATCCACAGCGAATCCCTGCTACAGGATGTGCCGCGTCGTTTTAATGATTACCGCCCCGGTAACTTTGATACCGGTTTCAATGGTCCGGTGAGTGTCAGTGAGGCGCTGCGCCGTTCACTGAACCTGCCGGTGGTCCAGCTGCTGGATGTTTACGGACCAAAACGCTTCAGTGCCAATCTGCGTAATGCCGGGGTGGAACTGCGCTTTCCGCTCGGCAGTGATCCTAACCTTTCACTGATCCTCGGCGGAACCGGCGCCAGGATGGATCAGCTCATTTCTGCATACAGTGCATTTGGTCGTCAGGGAAAAGTGGCACCGGTACGTTTTCGCCCGCAGGATCCGCTGGCAGAGCGCAAACTGATGTCACCGGGTGCTGCCTGGATAACCCGGCGCATTATGGCGGGAGAAACCCGTCCGCTGGCAGATGACCGGCTGACGCAGGATGTTCCGCTGGCGTGGAAAACAGGCACCAGTTACGGCTACCGTGATGCCTGGGCGCTGGGGCTGAATAACCGTTACACCATCGGTGTCTGGGTCGGACGACCGGATGGTACACCGGTGGCGGGGCAGGTCGGGTTTGCAACCGCAATCCCGATCCTTTATCAGATTGACAGTTACCTGCGCGCACGGGGCGGTAAAAAAATCCCCGATCCGAAGCCGCTCAGCGTCAGCAGTAAAATGATTTGCTGGCCGTCAGGACTGGCTGCGGATAAACAGGATCCGAACTGCCGCCAGCAGCGCATGGCGCGGGTCCTGGATAATACCGTGCCGCCGACATTGCCCTCTGCCGGGCAGGAAAGTCTGTCCGGAACAAATGCAGTGATGTGGGTGGATGAAAAGGGCGAACGGGTTGCGCCGGATTGCCCGGGCGCACAGGAGAAAACCATTGCGCTGTGGCCTATCGCGCTGGAAAGTTTCCTGCCTCCGGGTGAGCAGCGCAGTCACAGATTGCCACCGGTAAGTAAAACCTGCCGTCCGTTACGGGTGGAAGCCGCCCCGTTACTGATTTCAGGTATTCGCGAAGGGGATGTGCTCCGCCGTCTGCCGCTGGCAAAAACGCTGGATCTGCGGGTGGTCACCCAGGGCGGAGAGGGCACGCAGTGGTGGTTTCTTAACGGCGATCAGACCGGCAGTACAGAACCCGGCGAGCCGCTGGTGCTGACACTTGATACCCCGGGACGCTATCAGCTCACTGTTTTGGATCTCAGCGGGCAGGTCAGTGCGGTTAATTTCAGATTGAAATAGCACAAACCGCAGGCAGCGAGTCAGAAAAAGTGTGATTCAGCCGGAAAAACGGGCATATCAGGGGTGATAAACTTTACAAAAATGTTGCGAAACTGTAGGTGAAATTGGCGTAATCCCTTATAATCATCATCTTACCACATGATGTGGACCGGTCTGCCATCAGCCGAAAATAACAATGACAACAGCGCCCCCGCGCACAATGAGGTTTACCAATGCCTGTACAACGCACATTCTCCATTATCAAGCCAAATGCGGTAAAGAAAAATGCCATCGGTGCTATCTACCACCGTTTTGAAAGCGCCGGTTTTCGCATTGTTGCGGCTAAAATGCTGCACCTGACCCGTGAACAGGCGGAAGGTTTTTACGCTGAGCACAAAGGGCGTCCGTTTTTTGACGGCTTAGTTGAATTTATGACATCCGGACCGATCATGGTGCAGGTTCTGGAAGGTGAAAATGCCGTACAGCGCCACCGGGACCTGATGGGTGCGACCAATCCGGACAACGCGCTGGCAGGCACTCTGCGCGCAGACTATGCTGACAGCTTCACAGAAAATGCCGTTCATGGCTCCGATGCTGAAGAATCTGCCGCCCGTGAAATTGCCTATTTTTTCACTTCTGACGAAATCTGCCCGCGCTGATTTGCCTACCCCGCAGTTTGTTTCTGTTTTCCTGAAAAATAAGTAATCCGGCCATTCCGACCGGGTTATTTTTCTGTTAACTGATTTTCCGTTTGCCTTACCGCCTGCAAAGTTTGTACAATGCCGCGCGCCTGTATTTGTACGGGACAATGATTATTTCAGTCGTGCATATGGCGTTATGGCTATGTGCGGCTATCCTTATTCAGTATCTGTGATGCGTTTGCGTATCACCGCCGAAAGTGTAACAACGAGGCACTAAAAATTATGTCCGAACTGACCACGCCGGATGCCTGCGAAACAGGCTCCGCAGCTATTTATCCTGAAAAAATCAACGGTAAAATTAATTTACTCGACCTGACCCGTAAAGAAATGCGCCAGTTCTTCGCTGATATGGGCGAAAAACCGTTTCGTGCCGATCAGGTAATGAAATGGATTTACCACTATTGCTATGATGATTTCGATCTGATGACCGACATCAACAAAGTTCTGCGCACCAAACTGAAAGCGATGGCGGAAATCCGTGCGCCGGAAGTTTCAGAAGAGCAGCGCTCGTCGGACGGCACCATAAAATGGGCTATCCGTGTCGGGGGACAGGAAGTTGAAACCGTGTATATCCCGGAAGATGACCGCGCAACACTGTGTGTTTCTTCTCAGGTCGGCTGTGCGCTGGAGTGTACATTCTGCTCAACGGCACAACAGGGTTTTAACCGCAATCTGCGGGTATCCGAAATTATCGGTCAGGTCTGGCGGGCGGCAAAAATTATTGGTTCCCTGAAATCCAGCGGGCGTCGTCCGATTACCAACGTGGTGATGATGGGAATGGGTGAACCATTGCTTAACCTGACACATGTTGTCCCTGCGATGGAAATCATGCTGGATGACTTTGGTTTTGGTCTGTCCAAGCGGCGTGTGACAATCTCCACATCCGGTGTCGTCCCGGCGCTGGATAAACTGGGCGATATGATTGATGTGGCACTGGCAATTTCTCTGCATGCACCGACAGACGATGTGCGTGATGAGCTCGTCCCTATCAATAAAAAATACAATATTGAAGCATTTTTGGCCTCTGTCCGCCTTTATCTGAGCAAATCCAATGCCAACAGCGGGCGGGTGACGGTTGAATACGTCATGCTGGATCATATTAATGACAGCACGGAGCAGGCGCATCAGCTGGCAGAATGCCTGAAGGATACGCCGAGTAAAATCAATCTGATCCCATGGAACCCGTTCCCGGGCGCACCATACGGACGCAGCTCCAACAGCCGGATTGACCGCTTCGCAAAAGTCCTGATGGGGTACGGACTTACCACGATTGTGCGTAAGACCCGCGGTGATGATATTGATGCCGCCTGCGGTCAGTTAGCCGGCGATGTCATTGACCGCACGAAGCGGACACTGAAAAAACGCATGGCAGGTGAACCAATTGCTGTTAAGGCAGTCTGATATTAATATTACGTAACACTCCCCGGGGGTTACTTACGATAAAATACCTGCCTCACCATAAAGGAGGCAGTATGATAAGGACGTATTACCCCGGATTATTAGGATTAGTGCTGCTGGCAGGATGCCGGACTGCACCGGTTACGCAGGCACCGCTGACAGCGGTAAATACGCGGCTGGCGCTGGGAGAGGCCTATCTTCATGCCGGACATTATGATGCTGCACGTTATCATTATGACCGGGTATTGAAGGTACAATCGCAGCATACCGTGGCTCTGACCGGAATGGCGCTGGCAGCAAAATGCGATCAGCAACCTGAAATTGCGGAAAAATACCTAAATTTAGCCGTGAATTCCCCGTCAGGCAGTGATACTGTGGTACAGTACGTTTCGGCCTATTCGTGTTTGCCGGATAACAGCTTGTAAAACAACATAAAACAGATGTGGTTTTCAGCGTTATTTTGTCATTAATGGTACGTCGGAATACGGAACTTAGGTGCGTGGAGTGGCTGACTCCGCGCTTTCTCGTAACCAGAACTGCTTGTGTCCTGAAACTCATGAATAATTCGCAATCTCAAGATAATATTCAACTCTCTCTTGGTCAATTCTTAACACAACGTCGGGAACAACTTCAGTTATCACGGGAAACAGTAGCAGACAGGTTATGCCTTAAGCTGACAACAGTGCGTGAAATTGAAGAAGATGCACTGAAAGAAACTAATCCGACCTTTATCCGTGGCTACGTCCGTACTTATGCAAAATTACTGCAGATCCCTGAAGCAGAAATTATGCCGTATCTCGACAAAATTGCACCGGCGCAGATGACGAAAGTCCAGCCGATGAAAAGTGTGTCTATGGGCCGTCAGCGCAAAAAACGCGAAGGCTGGCTGATGAAGTTTACCTGGCTTGTGCTGCTGGTTGTTATTGCGCTCGTCGGGCTGTGGTGGTGGCAGCAATATCAGGCACAGCAGGCCGATCTCCGCTCGCTTGCACAGCAAAATGATGTCACAGTCAATCCTCCTGCAAGTGCAGAACATACGCTGCCTGACAATATTGAACCGCCGGTACAGAATACCCCGCCGGTTGAAAGCACTCCGCCGGTTCCGGTTGCATCTGCTAATGCCAATACCGCGGCTCAGGAATTGTCGGCGGCAACCCCGCAGGAACAGGCTGTTGACAGCAGTAAAATTGTGCCGTTACCGGGCAGTAATCGTGTCCCGCCGGTTGTAGACCGGGCTGCCGGCAGTGAAGGTGATTCCGCTGCTGTGGCACTGACACAAAACGGACTGGTTCTGACATTTAAAAATGCCTGCTGGCTGGAAGTCTCGGACAATAAAGGCACAAAAATATTCAGTGGTACCAAACAGAAAGGCGATACTCTGGAATTTGCAGGGGCGGAACCTTATCGTCTGAAAATCGGTGCACCGGCTTCAGTGGACGTTCAGTTTAAAGGCGAAGTGGTTGATATGAGCCGTTTTATCCGGGCTAACCGGGTCGCAAATCTGACCTTACCAAAAGCAGAATAATAAAATTTTTCATCTGTAATTTTTACAATAAATTTAATTAACACAGCAATGATTGAGGATACAAGGATGTTCCGGAGAAATAATTATGCACAGTGAATCCCCGATAAAGAGACGCAAATCCACACGGATATATGTGGGTAATGTGCCGGTCGGTGATGGCGCACCTATCGCGGTGCAGTCAATGACAAACACCCGGACAACGGATGTTGATGCGACGGTTCGTCAGATTAAAGCGCTGGAGCGCGTCGGTGTTGATATCGTTCGTGTTTCTGTGCCGACAATGGATGCAGCTGAAGCCTTTAAGTTAATTAAGCAGCAGGTTTCTGTGCCGCTGGTGGCAGATATTCATTTTGATTACCGTATCGCGCTGAAAGTGGCGGAATACGGTGTCGATTGTCTGCGGATAAACCCCGGGAATATCGGCAGCGAAGAACGCATCCGTCAGGTAGTGGATTGCGCACGCCATTATAATATCCCTATCCGTATCGGGGTGAACGGCGGCTCTCTGGAAAAAGATATTCAGGAAAAATACGGCGAGCCGACGCCGGAAGCGCTGGTGGAATCCGCTATGCGCCATGTGGATATTCTCGATCGCCTGAATTTCGATCAGTTTAAAATCAGTGTAAAAGCCTCTGATGTATTTTTGGCAGTGGGTGCATACCGGCTGCTGGCGAAAAAAATAGACCAGCCGCTGCATCTGGGTATTACAGAAGCAGGCGGTGCGCGGGCAGGATCAGTGAAGTCAGCTATCGGCCTGGGATTACTGCTCTCTGAGGGAATTGGCGATACACTGCGGATCTCACTGGCGGCGGATCCTGTCGAAGAAGTGAAAGTCGGGTTTGATATTCTTAAATCGCTGCGGATCCGTTCACGCGGTATTAATTTTATCGCCTGTCCGACCTGTTCACGTCAGGAATTTGATGTGATCGGCACCGTTAATGCGCTGGAACAGCGTCTGGAAGATATTCTGACGCCGATGGATATCTCTATTATCGGCTGTGTGGTCAATGGTCCGGGTGAGGCGGAAGTCTCAACTCTGGGTGTGACCGGCGCGAAAACGCGCAGCGGTTTTTATGAAGATGGTATCCGCCAGAAAGAGCGCCTGGATAATACGGATATGATTGACCAGCTTGAGGCAAAAATTCGCGCGAAAGCGGCAATGCTGGATAAAAGTAACCGAATTGCCATTAATCTGGTCGATAAAGAGTAATAACTGACCGGTTCATTGTATAATGAACCGGTTTTAAGACGATATATCGGTCTCCCGATATTGCGCCCGCTCTGGGTCGCTTTTATAATCGGTAACATATTTCATTGAGTTAAGAGAACTAACGTGGCCAAAAATATCCAAGCCATTCGTGGTATGAATGATTATCTGCCTGCTGATACGATTGTCTGGCAGCGCATTGAAAGCACGCTCAAACGTATTCTGACAAATTACGGGATCAGTGAAATTCGCACACCGATTGTCGAGCACACCCCGCTGTTTCAGCGCGCCATCGGCGAAGTCACTGATGTTGTTGAAAAAGAAATGTATTCTTTTCAGGATCGTGGTGATGAAAGTTTAACGCTGCGTCCTGAAGGAACAGCGGGCTGTGTTCGTGCAGGTATTGAGCGCGGATTACTGTATAACCAGGAACAGCGCCTCTGGTATATCGGGCCGATGTTCCGTTATGAGCGCCCGCAGAAAGGCCGCTACCGCCAGTTTCATCAGTTGGGGGCGGAAATTTTCGGACTGAGTGGTCCTGATATTGATGCTGAGCTGATTATGATGACCGCCCGCTGGTGGCGTGAACTGGGTATCGCAGAACATGTTACACTGGAGCTGAACTCTATCGGTTCGCTGCAGGCACGCGCAAAGTACCGCGAAGCGCTGGTTGCATTCCTGGAGCAGCACAAAGAAAAACTGGATGAAGACTGTAAGCGCCGGATGTACACCAATCCGCTGCGCGTACTGGACTCCAAAGATCAGGGTGTGCAGACGCTCCTGAATGACGCACCTGAACTGTTTGATTATCTGGATGAAGAGTCAAAAATCCACTTTGATGGTTTGCGTGCCATTCTGGATGCCGCCGGTATTAAATACCGCGTTAATCAGCGTCTGGTCCGTGGTCTTGATTATTATAACCGCACCGTGTTTGAGTGGGTGACAACCGCACTTGGCGCGCAGGGCACTGTATGTGCCGGCGGGCGTTACGACGGGCTGGTTGAACAGCTCGGCGGTCACAATACACCGGCAGTCGGTTTTGCGATGGGGCTGGAGCGTATGGTACTGCTGGTTCAGGAGGTTAATCCTGATTTTGTGAAAGACACCGCAGTCACAGATGTTTATCTGGCATCTTTCGGTGACGGCAGCCAGGTGGCAGCCATGTTGCTGGCAGAGCAGATCCGCGACAGCTTACCCGGTGTCCGCATTATGACTAACTACGGCGGCGGCAACTTTAAAAAACAGTTAGGCCGTGCTGATAAAAACGGCGCACGCATCGCGCTGATTTTGGGTGAAGATGAAATCGCCAACGGAACAGTGACAGTGAAAGAACTGGCTACCGGTGAGCAACAGACGCTGGCACAGAGCGGGTTATCTGCCCGTCTGAGCGAACTTTTAGGTTAAGGAGAGACGCGTGGAAGTCTATACCACAGAAAATGAACAGGTATCAGTGCTGAAGAATTTCTTTGTTGAAAACGGCAAAGCGATTGCGGCAGGATTGATCATCGGTATCGGCGGTATTGTCGGCTGGAATTACTATCAGTCTCATCAGGTCACTCAGTTACAGGATGCAGCCGTTGCGTACGAAGCGGCGACTGTGGTGAAGGGGACGGCAGAAGAGCAGTTAACCCGTCTGAAATTATTTGCAAAAGAAGCCAATAATACCTATGGCGCTTTTGCCGGTCTTGATTTGGCTCAGAAATCAGTTGAAAGCAATGATTTACCGGGTGCTGAAGCAGCACTGACCGCGGCATTGCCGAAAGCAGATAATGAAGAGTTAAAAGATCTTATTAACGCACGTCTGGCCCGCGTTCAGCTGGGTCAGGGAAATGCAGATGCCGCGCTGAGTACCGCCGGTAATATTAAAGGGAAAGGCTGGGCGGCTTACGCGCAGGATATCCGTGGCGATGCCCTGTTACATAAAGGGGATGTGAAAGGCGCGCAGGAAGCCTACACCACAGGTATTCAGAGTGAAGGTGCCGGGACTATCAAATCCGTTATGACATTTAAACTCGATAACTTAGCCGGGTGAGAGGACTACTAATAATGCAACTGCGTAAAACACTCCTGGTTGGTTTCGTTGCTTCTGTACTGCTGGCAGGTTGTTCAAGTGAGACAGATACCATTGTGATGTCACCATTGCCGGAGGTTGCGAATCAGTTCTCGCCACAGACCGTGTGGGATAAATCCGTCGGTAACGGTATCGGAAAATATTATTCACATCTTTCACCGGCCTGGGAAGGATCAACTGTCTATGCCGCTGATCGCAACGGTCTGGTAAAAGCGCTGGATGTTGATTCAGGTGTTGAAATCTGGTCAGTCGATCTGGCAGAAAAAACCGGCTTTTTGTCATCCAATCTTTCGGCGATGCTGTCCGGTGGTCTGACCGTTTCCGGCGAACATCTTTATGTCGGTACAGAGCGCGGTGCACTGATTGCACTGAACACCAACAATGGTGAGCTTGCCTGGACACAAAATGCCGGTGGTGAAGTACTTTCCCGTCCGGTAGTCAGTGATGGTCTGGTTCTGGTTCATACCGGGAACGGTCTGTTACAGGCATTCGATACAGCATCCGGCGAATCCCGCTGGAGCCTGAATCTGGATACGCCAAGCCTGTCTGTCCGCGGTGAATCTGCTCCGGCAATCTCTACCGGTGCGGCAATTGTCGGCGGCGATAACGGGCGCGTCAGTGCGGTTATGCTGAACCAGGGTCAGTTAATCTGGCAACAGCGGATCTCTATGACAACCGGCACCACTGAAATCAGCCGTCTGAATGATGTGGACATGACACCAATTATTGCCGATGGCCGTGTTTACGCTATCGCGTATAATGGTAATCTTGTCTCCATGGATATGCGCAGTGGTCAGATCCTGTGGAAACGCGATTTCGGCTCAGTCAATGAAATGGTGCTGGATGGTGATTCACTTTATGTTATTGACCAGAATGACAATATTTATGCTATCCGCGCAGCGGACGGGGTAACATTGTGGTCACAGGATAAATTGCAGCACCGCAACCTTTCTGCGCCTGAAGTCTTTAATGGTTATCTGGTGACCGGTGATGCCGAAGGTTATCTCCACTGGTTAGATACCAGTAACGGACAGTTTGTTGCACAAAATAAACTGGACAGCTCCGGCATTTTCGCCCGTCCGTCAATTGCCGGTGATAAACTGATGGTACAGACCCGTGATGGTCGTCTGTATCTGCTCCGCCGCTGACAGAGATACTCTGTTTCCGGTGTAACCTCAGCGGGTCAGTAATCCCGCAGAGGGGATCCATTGACGGCTCCTGAATGACAGGAGCCGTTTCGTCTTTAATCTCCTGCATACGTCAGGGGATTTTTCAGTGTTATGAGGCAGTAAAAGCATGGTACCTGTCGTTGCTCTGGTCGGACGTCCCAATGTAGGGAAGTCCACGTTATTCAACCGCTTAACGCGTACGCGCGATGCGTTGGTTGCTGATTTTCCCGGCCTGACGCGGGATCGTAAATACGGTCGCGCAGAAGTTGACGGGCAGGAATTTATTATTATTGATACCGGTGGTATTGACGGTGCGGAAGAAGGCATTGAAACACACATGGCGGCACAATCGTTATTAGCGATTGAAGAAGCGGATATTGTGCTGTTTCTGGTGGATGCCCGCGCGGGTATGATGCCGGCGGATATGGCTATCGCCAAACATTTGCGCAGTCGTGATAACAAAACGACGTTTGCTGTGGCAAATAAAATCGACGGTATCGATCAGGATCAGGCGCTGGGTGAATTCTACAGCCTGGGTCTGGGTGAGGTGATGCCGATTGCCGCATCACATGGTCGTGGTGTAAACCAGTTAATCAGCCGTTCACTGATCCCGTTTTATGGTGAGCCTGAAAGTGAAGACGGGCGCGAATTAACGGAAGAAGAAGCAAACGCTGCTTACTGGGCAGAGCAGGAAGCGCAAACGGAAGCCGCTGAAGCGAAGCTGGAAGAAGATGATAACTTCAACCCGGTTGATCAGCCGATTAAACTGGCGATTGTCGGGCGTCCGAATGTCGGAAAATCCACGCTGACCAACCGTATCCTCGGTGAAGATCGTGTGGTGGTATTTGATATGCCGGGCACCACGCGCGACAGTATCTATATTCCGATGGAGCGTGATGGCCGCGAGTATGTCCTTATTGATACTGCCGGTGTGCGCAAACGCGGAAAAGTAACTGAAACAGTTGAAAAATTCTCCGTTATCAAAACATTGAAAGCGATTGAAGATGCCAACGTGGTGTTACTGGTTATTGATGCCCGTGAAGGGATTTCAGACCAGGATCTGTCGCTGCTGGGCTTTATCCTGAATGCCGGTCGCTCTCTGGTGCTTGCTGTCAATAAATGGGACGGTATGAGCGCAGAAGATCGTGATCATGTTAAAGATATGCTGGAACTGCGCCTGGGTTTTGTGGATTTTGCCCGTATTCACTTTATTTCAGCGCTGCACGGCAGTGGTGTCGGTAATTTATTTGACTCTGTCCGTGAAGCGTATGATTGCGCAACCCGTCGTGTCAGTACCGCGTTAGTTACCCGCATTATGAAAATGGCAGAAGATGATCATCAGCCGCCGCTTGTCCGCGGACGCCGCGTGAAACTGAAATATGCACACGCAGGGGGATATAACCCGCCTATTATTGTTATCCACGGTAACCAGGTCAGTGATTTACCTGATGGCTATAAACGCTATCTGATGAACTACTTCCGCCAGTCGCTGAAAGTGATGGGTACGCCTATCCGCATTCAGTTTAAAGAGGGTGAGAACCCGTTTGCGGATAAAAAGAATACCCTGACGGCAAGCCAGTTGCGTAAACGTAAACGTCTGCTGTCACACATCAAAAAAGGGCATTAATTCGCCCTGTTGAAAATCCGGAAAAACCCGCACCAGAATGCGGGTTTTTTTGTGTCCGCTATATCTGCGGATTCAGTCCCACCGCATCCCAGGCATTGAGTAAAATATCGGCAACATCATCGCCGTAGTTATCCCGTGCAATCCGTACCGTTTCGCGGGCAAACGTCAGGAAATCACACTCAGGCGGCAGGTTTGCGTGGCGCAGGGTATCAAACCAGACTTGTCCGGCAACTTCCCAGCTATAGCCTCCCAGCGCGGTGGCAAAATGATAAAAAGCATGGTTGGGTATTCCTGAGTAACGGTGGACGCCACCATTATCATTTTCGGCATTATCAGGCAGTTCAATATAGTCGCGCATGTGTGAAATCTGCTTGTCTCTCCCGATAGCCGGATGGTTATAGGCGCTTCCCGGAGCAGAGAGAGAGCGTAACGCCTTAATACCACTGCTTTTTGTGAATAATGTCCGCCCGATAGACCAGTCACCCTCATGGCTTTTGTGTTGCTGCTGATAATGCGCCAGCATCACAGTAAACACATCGCAAACAGATTCATTCAGTGCGCCGGATTGCCTGCTGTACGTCAGCGGAGAGAGGTGATCAATTACGGCATGACCGTATTCGTGAGTAGCAATATCGAGTTGTGCGAAACTCATAAACAGGGGAGAACTGCTGGTTATGAGATCGCCCGCACCAAAGACAAGATGTGTGCCGTTCCAGAATGCGTTGCAGTAACCCCTGCCGTAATGGGTCATTGCGGATATTGTCGCATTATGGTTATCAAAGGATCCATAATCAAAGACATCGGCAAAAAAAGTATAAATTATCTCAAGATATTCAAACATATTGTCGGTGTCAGCATCACTTTTGATGGTGGTTGTGTACTGCGGATTTTTTGCTTTTTTATCTTCGCGGTAATAAAGGTCAGGGACGACTGTCATATTTTTGAGATGAATAACACGCCGGTGAGCAGCCGGCGGGTTATCAGCAGATCTTTTTTCAGCGGGATAACCCGGCTCGGATAAGGCCGGGTTATCGTCAGAGCGGCTGTGTTTATCCAACAAGAGTTGAATGTGCTGATAACAAAGCCTGGCATCTTCAGGATTATTATCATGAGCCAGGCGATTTTTCATGATCCAGGGCGGTAAAAAAGTGTAATTGGGGCGGTGTGTATTTAAAGACATAGCGTATCCTCCTGTTATCGGAAACGCTATTTTTGTGCAGAAAATTACTCACCGCAGCAGACTATCAGTCTGCTTTTTACTCAGTATACTGCGCTTGTCTGTCAGGTCAGACCCAGTCACGGGCAATCAGAAAATCCCGTGTCAATGCTGCTTCCGGTGAGTTTTCTTCCGGCTGATAATCATATTCCCAGCGCGCCAGCGGCGGCATTGACATCAGAATTGACTCTGTCCGCCCACCACTCTGTAATCCGAATAACGTTCCGCGATCCCACACCAGATTGAACTCAGCATACCGCCCACGGCGGTATAACTGAAACTGCCGCTCACGTTCACCGTACGCGGTATCACGACGCTTTTGCACAATCGGCAGGTAAGCCTGTGAAAAACCGTTACCTACGGCCCGGGTAAATGCAAAACTGTGTGCGAAATCCGGTTCATTAAGATCATCAAAAAACAGACCGCCGATGCCACGCGCTTCATTGCGGTGTTTCAGATAAAAATAGTCATCACACCATTTTTTATAGCGGGGATAGCCTTCTTCACCGAACGGACGACACAGCTCTTTCGCGACGGTATGCCAGTGAACCGCATCTTCTTCAAACGGATAGAACGGCGTGAGGTCAAACCCGCCGCCAAACCACCAGACCGGCTCACAACCGTCTTTTTCCGCCACAAAAAAGCGGACATTGGCATGAGCCGTGGGGACATAGGGATTATGCGGATGCAGCACCAGAGACACACCCATAGCCTGCCAGTGACATCCGGCCAGTTCCGGGCGGTGTGCGCTGGCGGAAGGGGGCAGGTTTTCACCACAGACATGTGAAAAATTAACACCGGCCTGTTCAAATAATGCACCGGATTTCAGTACACGGCTGCGACCGCCGCCACCGTTTTCCCGCCGCCACTTATCTTCGGTAAATAGAGCACCGCCGTCACATTCCGCTAACTGACGGCAAAGAGAATCCTGCAAATTAAGGAAAAAATCATTAACACTGTTACTATCGGGGGTATTCATAACATAATGCCCATTGAGCTACGCACAAACTTTAGTATATCATTTTGTTTTTATAAGATACCGATCCCCGTTCCCGCCGGGGATTACGGGCAGCTAAACCGGCAAACAGGTGACAGTATGGAAATCCGCACATTTGAGCAAAGTGACTTTGAAGAGGTCGCCGCACTCTGGGAACGTTGTGATATGGTCACGCCACCGGACGATCCGGAAACCGTGATTGAACGGAAAATGGCACATGACCCTGCGCTGTTTCTGGTGGCAGAGGTTACCGGCGAAGTGGTGGGCACACTGTTGGGCGGTTATGACGGTTACCGGGGTTATGCCTATTATCTGGCAGTTCATCCTGAATTTCAGGGGCGCGGTATTGCTAATGCGATGATAACCCGGCTGGAAAAAAAACTCCTGGCGCGCGGATGTCCGCAACTGCTGGTGACTATTCCGGACGATAATACGGCGACACTGAGTATGTTTGATAAGCTGGCGTATGACGAGTGTCAGCAGGACAGCCTGACATACAGTAAACGTTTGATTACGGACCCGGAATATTAACGTCAGGCCGGGTTTTTCACCACATCAATGTTGTCTGCCATGATCATAATGGAGTGGCGGTCTTTCTCCATTTCTCCCTCGATACGTACGGTATCATAAGGTGTGATGATGGTTTTCCCCCATAACTCAGCTGAAATCTTTATTTCGACCACACCACTGTAATCAGCAAAAAGATAGTGTTCAGGATCCAGCTGTGTCTGAATATTACCTTCCAGAATGACGCGGCTGTTGTCTTTGAGATACGGCAGTTGTTTGACCATAAAGCGTTGGGGAACTTCACATTTTACTGTGCTCTGATGGTATTCATAGGCAGAAAAAGACGGCAGAGCGACCGCAGCACGCTGCGATAAAATACCCGCAAGTATTAACGCGGAAATCAGGTAAAAAGACGATTTCATATAAGTCATTTTGCCATAATAAATTAGTTAGCCGGTTTTGTCTTTTATTGTGCAATAGGTATTGTGCAATAGGAGATATCTTATAGGAAATAATAATTTACAAAATCAGTAAAAACACGTGTTTTGTTAAAAAAATCTGATATAAAAATTCAGAATGAATGTTTTGGTAATTCAGGAGTCAGATACCTGAACTGAAAACAAAGGAGTGAAGAAATGAGGTGTTATCAGGCAATGAAGCTGGCGGTTGTCGCCGGTGCCGTACTTATGCTGAACGGGTGCAGCTCGTTTTCATGGTCATCGTTATCGCCGGTCAGCTGGTTCAGCAGCAGTGGTCTGACACTGACAGCACAAGGGGTCGGCGGTGTGAACAACACTACATTGATGACAGAAACAGCGATAAACCAAGGGCTGGAAGATAATTACACCCTGCTCAGCGGAATGCAGACAGAGCAGGGTGACATTGTGAAAATCTTTGAAGGCCGCAAAGACGGGAAAACGCTGATCCGCCTTTCCGGGCCGGAAAACGGTACGGTTCAGCGCATTGTTGTCAGTGACCCGGATATTTCCACTGAGTGGGATACCGCAGCAGGTACTCTGTTTTCAGACATTTATCCGCAGGCCGCCGCCGGAGCCTGTACTTTGACGACAGAATTTGACGACAGCGCACAGGTTATCTGTACCGCACCGCAAAGTAAGCGTGTGTCCTATGTTTTCCGCGGGATCTGGTTCGGACCTGAGACATTGATGCCGTCTGACGATATTCTGAAAAGCTGGACAGTCAGCCACATGGTCTGGGCGAACAAATAATCCGGAATAATGAGTGAACTTGCAAAATAGCAAAGTAATTTATCATCAGTGACTTATGATAAGGCAATTTCGCGATTAGACTTATGATGTAAAGGAAGCTACATGGCACAAGCACAAAGCGGTATCCTGCCGGAACATTGCCGTTTCGGTATTTTTATTGAAGCCACCACCAAAGGTGATAAATCCGCGATCCGGACCGGATGTCAGGTTTTTCTGGCGGCACTGAAAAAATTACAGACAGAGTTTCCCTCAGATAAACTGGGCGCAACTGTCGCATTCGGGCATTCACTGTGGCGTGAAATGAGCACTGAAAGCAGTGCTCCGGAACTGAAAGATTTCCGTGAACTGGGACGCGGTCTGGCACCTGCCACACAGTATGATCTCCTGATCCACATTCATTCACAGCGCCATGATATTAATTTTTCACTGGCACAGGCGGCGGTTGCCGCATTCAGTGACGCGGTTGAGATTCAGGGCGAAACCCACGGTTTCCGCTGGACAGAAGATCGCGACCTGAGCGGATTTATCGACGGAACAGAAAACCCGGCGGGTGACGAACGTCCGGACGTTGCGCTGATCGCAGAAGGGATCGATGCGGGCGGCAGTTATGTTCTGACTCAGCGCTGGGCGCACAGTCTGAATAAATGGACACGCTTCACACAAGAGCAGCAGGAAAAAATGATTGGCCGCACCAAAGCGGACAGCACAGAGCTGGATGAAGAGGTGCGCAATGTTACCTCTCACGTCTCCCGTGTGGTTATCGAAGAAGAGGGTGAAGAACTGGCTATCCTGCGCCAGAGCCTGCCATATGGCACGGCAAGTGGTGAGCACGGGCTGTTTTTTATCGCCTATTGCGCCCGCCTGCATAATATTGAACAGCAGCTTCTGAATATGTTCGGTGAAACAGACGGCAAAGTGGATGATTTACTGCGTTTCAGTAAACCAAAAACCGGCGCGTACTATTATGCCCCGTCTCTGGAACAGCTTAAGGCGTTGTAATTCTTTATATATAATATCGGACTCCCGGGGTGCTGTCATAAATAACACCTGCGGTCAGGTAAAGCAGCGATAACGGATAAGAGAACGAAAAGCGTCTGCGCCATGGATGGCGCAGCCGAGCTTACACGGATGTATTTACAGCGACTTTTCGTTTTGTCCGTTGTCAACGGCTCCCCGGGTTTAATTAATAACACTGTTTATTTTTGTTTTTTATCCTTACAAATATAAAGGTTAAATGACACTATTCCGCTGTACCTTCCCCTGAGGGCAACCTCTATCCTTTGTTACACACAACAAAGGAGGCGCTTATGTTTGAATTTTTCAGAGACAACTGGTTTATTCTGATGCTGCTTATCTGCCCGCTGATGCACTTTTTTATGCACCGGGGTCATGGTTCGCATGACAAGTGTCAGCACAAAGAGAAAACATCCGCTCAGGAAGAAGAGAAGAAACATATGGATGCATGAGTGTCCGGATGAAAAAAATCACTATATATCATTCCATATTGATATAAGAAAACGGTTATATTCACTTTCCTGCTATATACAAACTGGCTAGAGTAATCCGTACTTGTCATCACAATAAGGAATGTCGCCGTGAAACAGTTCCCGAAAACGGTATTACCCGCCGGTTTACTGATACTGGCCACGCTGTGGAGCGGCGCAGCCAGTGCCGCACAACTACTGAACAGCTCCTATGATATTGCCCGTGAACTGTTTACTGAGCTGAATCCGCTGTTTGAAAAACAGTGGAATGCCGCGCATCCGGATGACCTTCTGACTATCCGTCAGTCTCACGGTGGTTCTTCAAAACAGGCGCTGGCCATTTTGCAGGGCCTGCGGGCAGATGTGGTGACATACAACCAGGTCACCGACGTTCAGGTACTGCATGATAAAGGGCAACTGCTTGCAGCGGATTGGCAATCCCGTCTGGCGAATAACAGCTCACCTTATTATTCCACCATGGCATTTCTGGTGCGTAAGGGAAACCCGAAACAGATAACTGACTGGGATTCTCTGCTGCGTGATGATGTAAAAATTGTCTTTCCTAATCCGAAAACCTCCGGTAACGGGCGTTATACCTATCTGGCGGCAGAAGGCTTCTGGCAGCAGAAAAACGGGGTAAACAGCCCGGAAACTACAAAGCAGATGGCAAAATTTCTCAGTAATGTGGCGGTATTTGATACCGGCGGGCGGGGTGCGACCACGTCATTCATTGAACGCGGGCTGGGCGATGTACTGATAAGCTTTGAATCCGAAGTAAATAATATCCGCCATGAATATGGCGAAGATGATTATGATGTTATCGTGCCGCAGTTTAATATCCTGGCAGAATTTCCGGTTGCCCGCATAGATAAAAATACAGAACGCAACGGTACACAAGCTGTTGCCGACGCCTATCTGGACTTTTTATACAGTCCGGCAGCGCAGGAAAAAATGACACAGTTTAACTACCGCGTGGCGGATCAGGGAATTATGGCGGCAAACAAAACGCGCTTCCCGCCGGTCAGGTTGTTCCGTGTTGAAAATCAGTTCGGCTCCTGGGCACAGGTAATGGAAACCCGGTTTAATTCAGGCGGTGAATTCGATACGCTGATGGCACAAGGCCGCTGATATGTCGCGGCGGGTTTTACCGGGTTTCGGGCTGTCTCTCGGCTTTACACTGCTCTATACCGGGTTGATTTTATTGCTGCCCCTGACTGCGCTGGTGATGCAACTGGCGCAGATGAGCTGGTCGCAGTACTGGAATGTGGTAACCAGCCCGCAGGTGGTTGCCGCCTATGGAGTGACCCTGAAAGCCGCGCTGGCCGCCAGTTTGTTCAATGCTGTTTTCGGCATACTGATGGCGTGGATCCTGACGCGTTACCGTTTTCCGGGCCGTCGTATTCTGGACGGACTGATGGATCTGCCCTTTGCCTTACCCACGGCAGTGGCGGGGCTGACACTTGCCACTCTCTTTGCCCCGGACGGCTGGTACGGGCGGTTTTTCCACTCTTTTGATATCACGGTCGTGAATACCTGGGTGGGTATTGCCGTTGCCATGGCATTTACCAGCATTCCCTTTGTGGTCCGCACGGTACAGCCGGTACTGGAATCCCTGAAACCTGAGTATGAAGAGGCGGCAGAAACCCTGGGTGCATCCCGTCTGCAAATTTTTTACCGTGTTATCTGGCCGGAAATTGTGCCCGCGGCGCTGGCAGGGACAGTGTTGTCTTTTACCCGCAGCCTTGGCGAGTTTGGTGCGGTGATTTTTATTGCCGGCAATCTGGCATGGAAAACAGAAGTGGTTTCATTTCTGATTTTTGTCCGTTTACAGGAATTTGATTTCCCTGCTGCCACCGCGATTGCATCCGTTATTCTGATGGCATCACTGGTATTGCTTCTTACCGTCAATATTATTCAGAGCCGTGTTGGTTTGCGGACAGGCGGGGCGTATGGCTGATAATTTCCGTCGCCGTCCGAATTTTGCGTGGCAAAAATGGATACTGATTACCGCCGGGATGCTGCTCACGCTCGGGATCTTAATTATTCCGTTGGGCTGGATTTTTGTGACCGCACTGTCAGAGGGTATTACCGGCGTTATGAAGGCACTGAGCGCAGCGGATACACAGCATGCTATCTGGCTGACTCTGATTGTTGCGTTGATCACCGTGCCGGTAAACCTGGTTTTCGGCACACTGCTGGCGTGGCTTGTTACCCGGTTTCGCTTTCCCGGTCGTCAGCTGTTACTGACACTGGCGGATTTGCCGTTTGCTGTGTCACCGGTTATCGCCGGTTTGCTCTATTTATTACTGTATGGCGCAAATGGCTGGCTGGGCAGTTTTTTTGAAAATGACCTCAATAAACAGATTATGTTTGCGCTGCCGGGCATTGTGCTGGTGACTATATTTGTCACCTGTCCTTATGTGGTGCGGGAACTGGTGCCGGTGATGCTCAGTCAGGGCGCGCAGGAAGAAGAGGCAGCGGTGCTGCTCGGTGCGTCGGCGTACCAGATTTGGTGGCGCGTGACCTTACCCAATATCCGCTGGCCGCTGTTTTACGGCGTGATCCTCACCAATGCGCGGGCGATAGGTGAATTCGGCGCGGTGTCTGTGGTATCCGGTGCTATTCGCGGAGAAACATTCACCCTTCCGTTACAGGTGGAACTCTTACATCAGGATTATCAGACGGTTGCGGCATTTACTGCTGCAGGATTGCTGGCGCTGATGGCAGTAGTGACACTATTCATCCGGCACGGCGTGTCCTGGTATCTGGCACGGCGGGAGTCATCCGGGAGACATTATGAGCATTGAAATTACTAACCTTACGCACCATTTTGGTGCGGATCCGGTACTGCGTGATATCTCACTCTCTGTCGCTGACGGTGAGATAGTGGCGCTGCTCGGGCCTTCCGGCTCGGGTAAAACGACTTTACTGCGCATTATTGCCGGACTGACGACTCACACCCGTGGGCAGCTTTATATCAGCGGGGAAGAAGTCTCGCATCTGCCTGCCGGAGAGCGGCGCGCCGGGTTTGTGTTTCAGCACTATGCCCTGTTTCGTCACATGACCGTTTTTGACAATATTGCATTCGGGCTGACGGTTTTGCCGCGAAAAAACCGCCCGTCAAAAAAAAGTGATCCATGAAAAAAGTTACGGCCTTGCTGGAAAAAATACAGTTACCGCATCTGGCACAACGCTATCCCGCACAGCTTTCAGGCGGGCAGCAACAGCGGGTGGCGCTCGCGCGTGCACTAGCGGCAGAGCCGCGTATTCTGCTGCTGGACGAGCCGTTTGGTGCGCTGGATACGCAAGTCAGAATTGAGCTGCGCCGCTGGTTACGTCAACTCCATCAGTCACTGCGTTTTACCGCTGTTTTTGTCACCCATGATCAGGAAGAAGCTCTTGAGGTGGCTGACCGCGTGGTGGTGATGCATAACGGGCAGATTGAGCAGGTTGCCGCGCCGGACACCTTGCAGGAAAATACAGAAAACCGTTTTGTGACCGAGTTTCTCGGGCAGGTGAATACCCTGAATGGTGAAATCAGCGACAGCGGCATCTTACAGATTGGCGGGGTAAACCAGCCGGTCAGTCTCTCGGCAGCCCCGGGAAAGGTGAGTGTGTTTGTGCGCCCGTGGGCGCTGGCGCTGAGTCCCGTTTTCTCGCCGGATAGTTTTGCGGCACAGGTATCTTCTGTCCGTTCATACGGACACTATCGCAAAGCGATGGTGACAACGGTTGCCGCCGGACATGAAATTACGGTTATTTTACCGCAGGATGCGGCGGAGGTTATCAGCGGAGAGACCGTCTGGCTGACGGCGCAGAATATCCGGGTATTTCGCGGGGAGGATGAGCTGATGTGGCAGACTCAATCTCAATCTTCTGCTGAGAATCCCGGCTATTTTCCGCGCATGACAATAAATCCGGTGACATGACCGGGGCTGTGGCAGTATGGTTTGAGTTTACTTATTCAGAGGCAGAAAAACGTGGCATCGATCAGTAATGTAATCGGCAATACCCCGCTTATCCGGCTCGCCCGGCTTAGTGAAGGCACGGGAGCTGAGATCCTGGTTAAAACAGAGGGGAATAACCCCGGCGGTTCAGTAAAAGATCGCGCCGCAAAAAGCATGATTGACGGTGCGCAGCTGCGCGGTGAAATTTGTCCGGGAGATACCCTGATAGAAGCCACCAGCGGAAATACCGGTATTGCGCTGGCAATGATCGCGGCAGTCAGAGGCTATAAATTGAAGCTGCTGATGCCGGAAAATATGAGTGCTGAGCGCCGGGCGGCAATGCGTGCTTATGGTGCGGAGCTGGTGCTGGTCAGCCGCGCGCTGGGTATGGAAGGCGCGCGGGATCTCGCACAGCAGATGGCTGCGGCAGGTGAAGGGTATGTGCTTGACCAGTTTAATAACCCGGATAACCCGCTGGCGCATTATCAGACAACCGGACCGGAAATCTGGCAGCAGACAGACGGGCGCATCACTCATTTTGTGTCTGCAATGGGTACCACCGGGACTATCAGTGGTGTGGGGCGTTACCTGAAAGAGGTCGCGCCACAGGTGAATGTTACCGGGCTGCAACCGGCAGAAAACAGTCAGATACCGGGGATCCGCCGCTGGTCACAGGGTTACCTTCCCGGTATTTTTCAGCCACAGCTGGTGGATGATATTCTGGATATCACACAGCAGGAAGCGGAAAGCACTATGCGGCAGTTAGCGCAGCAGGAGGGAATTTTCTGTGGCGTAAGTTCCGGCGGGGCGGTTGCCGGTGCGCTGAAGATAGCGCAAACACAACCCGGAGCCGTGATTGTGGCAATTATTTGTGATCGCGGAGACCGCTATCTCTCAACCGGCGTTTTTGGCTGATAATCAGCGCAACAATCTGTTCCCGCTGCTCAGCGCCGGTATTTCATGTGCAGAAGCGGGAACGGATTTCCCTCACCGTCCAACTCAGAGCGTCCGGTCTGTTCAAATCCCATATGCAGATAAAAGCCCGCACCCTGCGGATTTTGCTCATTCACATCCAGCTCATCAGCCTGTAACTGTTCAACGGCATATTTTACCAGTAATTTCCCGACGCCTTTTCCTCTGGTATCCGCATCGACAAATAACATTTCAATGCGGTTTTCAGCTGTACCAAGAAAGCCGTAAATTGTGCCGTTTTCATCGACAGCCACATCTACCCGCAGGTTTGGAAGGTAGGTATTGAGCAGCAGAGGGCGCAGCGCACAAATATCCTCTTCCCGTAAAAAATGATGAGTTGCGCGGACAGATGATTCCCAGACAGCCAGCAGGCGGGGGAATTGTACCGGGCGTGCCGGTTCGATAGTTAACATAATAATTTTCTGTATAAAGATAATAATGCCAATCTTAACGAACTATCAGGGGAAGTCGAACAGAAAAGCAGAGATACCCTTGTTCATTCACAGTATAGGTTCGTTGGCGGAACGAGGACAGCCGGGTCACATACTGGTGTATGCTTCCCGGCGGGCGGAACTTGCCGCCTGCCTGCATTTTGAATGACGTTGGGTATATACCCCGGCGTTACCGGAGTATAGCGGGAAATTTAATGATTAATCTGACGTTTTTTTGGTGTACAGATATACACCCACGCCGGAGGCACATTAAATAACACACGCTCTTTGCGAAAATGAAAATAGCGGTGCAGGTATTTCTCAAATTTTGTGGTGTACTGGAACAGAATAAACTGCCCGTCACTGACTTCTATATTATCGCGGACTGCTTTCAGAATGCGCAATCCGGTGCGGCGATCTATCGAGAGAAACGGTAAACCGGAAAAAATAACATTATACGGGCGGCTCAGTTTCTCTGCGGAATCCGAAAAAATGCCCAACCGGTCATCCTGAAATTTATTCAGCAGACTGACAAAATACGGGTCAATTTCGTAGGCGTCCAGATTTGCCTGCGGGTTCATCTGTTCCAGAATCTGGCGGGTGATAACCCCGGTTCCTGCACCCAGTTCAGCAAAATTCTGTGTATCTGCCCAGTTAACGTGACGAACCATTGCGCGGCACAACCAGCGTGATGAGGGCGCAATGGTCCCCATCGTCGCAGGTGAAACAATAAATTTGCGGATGTACGCGTAATAACTTCGCAACGGTGAATAATCTGATACTTCCATAGGTATTCCTTACAGGCTCTGCCGGTGTTCTGTGCAAGAGAACATAATCCAAAACATATTTCCGCCCGGGATTGTTGCCGGGAAGGTGCATTGGCAAAAATTAACTTATCCATGTTTCGGAATAAGCAGAACAGGAAACCTGACGGTAAATAGTCACGTCAGTGAAACATCTTCATCATATTCTCATTTTCCCTGATTCTCCATAGGGAACGCGTGGATTTTTCACCCTCATAATATTAGGTTCTTTTTTTCGTATTTTATTATATTTCATTGTGTTACTGGTTATTTTTAAATAAATTACAAAAAAAACGAATAAGATTATTTTGTTATAAATAAGAATGATATGCCCTGAATGGCACGGTTTCAGGCAGAGCAGTCAGCCGGATAATGATATGTGGCAAAGAGAATACAGCCAGATTAAATAATGATGACAGGTGAAGGGAAGGTTTTTTCATAACCTGACAATAGTTGTTTTAACATGACATTCTGCCTGCACCGGATGATTATTCTATGTAATATCCGGCACAGAATATAAATTAACTAGTGATGTACTTTTCCGTGATCCATAATCGCCTGGCGCAGACGTTGCTGCAGTTCATAACGCTGTTCGTACGGCAGCGGATTAGTGTCACCCAGGCTAATCATTAACTTATTCATTTCAGTGATACTGTTGCTCTCAATTGCTTTTTCCACGGCAGCTTCACTCTGTGCATAATCACTCATCTTTTTTGTCCTTATTTTTCTGGTTTTGATTGTTTTATCCTACCCGAACGGCGGCGAAAACGTTAGTACAAAACCGGTATCATCAGGCGGCATGATCATTATGGTGAGGTGGCATTATCAGTGGCGGCAGACCATAAGCTGCTCTTGCGCGATCACAGGCATCGTTATGCTCACCATCGGGCAGGAGCGGATCAAATTCACGGCAGGTTGACGGGCGCTGTGCATAAATACTGCACGCTACACTCTGCCCGATTTCACCCTGTAGTTTGATGCAGCGCGGCTGTTTTTGGTTTGTTCCTTTCATGCAGGCAATGAAGTCATTAACTTTTTCTGTCATTTCCACCGGTACCACACCGCCGGTAATATCCGTTTCACCCTGATAAAATGACACACGGAAACTGGCACAACAGGCTCCGCACTGCATACAGGGATTCGTATCTGGATTTGTGAATTCGATAACATTGCTCATGATAACCCGCCGTATTAATAATAAAACAGGTGATAATTACACCGTCGTCAGAGCTTTGTCCTGAATCAGAGACAGGCTCAATGCATTATTTTTATTCTGCCGCGTTTTTCCAATGAAAATAAATAGTGTCTGATCACAAAATCACGATAAAAATACGAATAATCATCGTATATATAAACGATGATAGCGTTATGCACTGATTAGCTGCCTTTGTTTCTCTTTTAAAGAGATAAAATAAACCTGTGTTATAAGCAGCTCTCCGCCATAATATTCTGCGTTCTGCTTCGTCGTAAACCTAAAAAATCCCCAGTAAGACTGGCAGTGTTGCGTCCACGAAGAAGTGACGTTGTCACTAAAGTGCACCATTTTTATATATGACATTACCCCGCGTTTTAGTTCGTTATCTGTACAGTGAAAGCAGGGGGATCCGCGATCACCCCGTATTGCAGGCGACTATACGGGTAAAAATAATTATAAACAGAACATATTATGTCAGAATATAATTCTGATATTTTTAAGCATTCATCCGTTATTTTAAATCATGGCATAATCGGACATTCTATATAAAAATTTATTACCGGCGGAGCCGGTATGTGTGTTTTTATAGGGATGTACCATAATGTCAAAACATGTTTTATCAATTGTCAGAGAAACCCAGTCAAATAATGCCACAATCAGCACTTTCGCTATTTCCGGCAGCTCCGTCAGAGGGTATATTTTAGAGCGGCCCGGACCGGATACATCCGAATCTATGCGGCGTAAACGAATACCTGAAGGCCGCTATTTCCTGAAGTGGCATAACAGTACGTTGCCCGGCGTGAAAAAATACAATCCTGTTCCGTTGTTATTCAGTTCTGCTGTTTCACCAAACAGAGGCATATTAATTCATAACGGCAATTATCCGGCTAATACAGATGGCTGTTTATTAGTCGGGGCATCAAGAGGGATTGATTTTGTCGGAAACAGCGTGGTGAAATTAAAAGAAATAAAGACATTTCTGGATAAAGTCGGGATTGAAAATGTCACGGTAAATATTCGTTCATTTTACACGGAGTAATTATGTTTAAAGGCGTTTTTCTTTCACTTCTGCTGCTGGTTACCTCAGCGTCTGTTCAGGCAAAAGAGCAGATATTCAACGGGATCCTGCAGGCATACTGGTTGCCGGTCTGGAGTGATGACGGGAAACACAATATACCGGAATTGTCGTATCGCTTCTTTGTTATTAATGACAAAAACATGGATAAGCGGGTGATTAATTTATCGTCTGAAAAACAATTTCAGGGATTGTTCGCAAAGCAGGATCCGCTATTTATATCTGAAAAATTCGGCCATGCGGAAATCAGCGGTGCATTAACACTACGTGATTTACATGTTGAATCAGAATGTAATTCGCCGGTGTATAACGCACAGAGTGTTTCATTTGTCAGTAAAAAAATAAAAACAGCGGATGTGCGGATAATGGAAAAAATCCAAACCTGCAATGCGTATCCGTATTTACTGAGTTATACCGTGAAACCGGAAGCCGGCGCAGTATTTCTGAAGACAAAACCGCAAAAAACTGCAGATGACCTCCTTGAGATAAAACCGGATTCTCCTCTTATTCTGATAAAGAAAACCAATCCGCAGTGGTTATATGTGGCGGAGTATGATCCGCAGGGCGATATGCTCAGCGGAAAAATCAGAGGCTATATTGAGCTGAAAAATCTGCAACCGGTAAATTAAAATAATATAGCCGGCGATTTACAGCCGGAACAGTTTCATGCAGGATTACCGTCAGATATTTTCTGATGGCAATAACTGAGAAAGAGATGAATACAGAGGAACGCCTGCATTGCCTGACGCAATTACTTGTCAGGCATACGGCACAGCGTGAAGACGGGTGGGACACTGACGTGCCCGGTCTGTCATTGTGCCGGTGGACGGCACCCGCAGAGCCGGAAGGCTGGTTATATGAGCCGGGTATTGCACTGGCGGTTCAGGGCGCGAAGCGCATTACTATCGGGGATAACAGTTATTGTTACCGCGCAGGTGAGGTGCTGCTGACCTCTGTTGATATCCCGACAATTGCACAGGTGTGCGAAGCCACACCTGATGCCCCTTTTCTGGCGGTGATGATCCGGCTGAACCTGAATGATATCCCGGCGTTGATTCAGGAAAGCGGGTTTCAGTTACTGACACAGGGTGAGTCTGCACCCCAGGCGGTGATGCCGGCAACGGATGCGTTGGTGAGCTCAGTGTGTCGTCTTCTGGCATTACTCGATACGCCGGATGATATTCCGGTAATGGCGCCCCTGATTAATAAAGAAATCCTGTATTACCTCCTGAAAAGTGATCAGGGGGCGGGTTTACAGCATATGGCCTCACAAAACAGTCAGTGCAAAAAGATAACCGGGGCACTGTGTTATCTCAAAGAGCATTACCATGAAGCGCTTTCGGTGGAGTCACTGAGTCACCGGGTGCAGATGAGCACATCCTCTTTTCATCGTCATTTCAGACAGATAACACACATGAGTCCGCTGCAATATCAAAAATGGCTGCGGCTGAATGAAGCCCGGCGTTTGCTGCTGGTGGAATCGGTGGATGCCGCAGAAGCCGCTTTCCGTGTTGGTTATGAAAGTGCATCTCAGTTCAGCCGTGAATACAGCCGGCTGTTTGGTTTACCACCCGGACGGGATAAAAAACGGCTGCAGATTATGCCTTCAGTGTAAATTCCGGGTTGAGTGAGAGGATCAGGCAAGGATCAGGGAGGATAGGTTAAGAGAGTTTGCAGGTAATTTGTTTATGATAAAGCCATCAGCAAAATGAATCTCTGAGAGTGTAATATCATGAAAAATATTTTTATTATCAACGGGTCGAAAGCATTTGGCGGGTCGGATGGAAAACTGAATGATCATCTGACTATGATTGCCCGTGAGCATTTAATCAGTAAAGGAATGAATGTTCGGGTCACCCGTATTGATGACGGATATGACAATGAACAGGAAGTCCTGAATTACCTGTGGGCAGATCTGATTATTTATCAGATGCCCGCCTGGTGGATGGAAGGCCCCTGGATTGTGAAAAAATATATTGATGATGTTTTTACGCAGTCTGATGACCGTTTTCATATTAATGATGGGCGTACCCGTCATGACATCAGTAAAAAATATGGCTCAGGTGGTGTATTAACAGATAAAAAATATATGTTATCAGTAACCTGGAATGCACCGCTGGAAGCCTTTGAGGATGAGGCGCAGTTTTTTGAAGGGCGCGGTGTCGACAGCGTCTATTTCCCGTTCCACAAAGCGAACCAGTTTACCGGGATGTCACCGTTGCCGACATTTGCCTGTTTTGATGTGGTTAAAAACCCGCAGATTGAGACGGATATCAGCCGTTATCTTACACACCTTGATGTGACGGTTTCCGGCTGAATCTTCAGCGTGCCACCGACGCCAGGCGCAGTCCCAGCGCAATAAAGGTGGTGCCGACCACTCTGTCTATCCAGTAATGTGCTTTCGGGCTGCCTGAAATACGGGCAGCCAGTGTACCGGCAATCAGCGCCAGGGTAAGATCAGTACAGAATCCGAGCAGCGCATAAGTTGCGCCCAGCAACAAAAACGACTCTGCGTAATGGCCGCCGTCTGCGGCAATAAACTGCGGGAAAAAGGCAATAAAAAACAGCAGGACTTTCGGGTTGGTCAGTGTAGTAATAAAGCCACGGATCAGAATCGTTTTTGCTGCCGCTTTCTGAATGATAACCTCTTCATTTTCCCCGGTTTGACCCCGTTTTTTCAGTGTTCCCCAAATCATTTTTGCCCCGAGAAAAGCAAGATACACCGCTCCCAGGTATTTAATCACAGTGAATAAGGTCGGCGAGGCGGCAATAATCGCACCCAGCCCGATAGCACCGGCGATGGCATGCACACTGCTGCCGAGCATCACACCCAGTGCGGACAGTATGCCGGCTTTGCGTCCGTTCGCCAGGCTCTGTCCCAGCACATAGGCAATATCCGGCCCCGGGGTGACGGCAAAAATAAAAACAGACACCAAAAACAGAGGGTAATGGATAATATCCAGCATGAGACAACTCCTTGTGACAAAGGTCAATCTGACATCAACGTTAAATAGTGTCTGACATAATGCCATTAAGTGTAATCGACTGGCAAATGACATTTTTGGTGGTCATTTATACAATAATATTGCAGTGATGAATTGTATAAACTCATTCAATATTTGTAATGAATGAGTACTTCAGGTATCCGCAGGGTTAAAAAAAGAAACAAAATAGTATTACACATAGAAAGAGTGTATCCGGATGGCAGATAGTGTAACAAAACGTAAGGGCGCGGCTCGGTACCGGATAAAGTGTATTATACTCAACAAAAGGTGATATTCCGGTCTCATTTGTTAATTACATGAATTAACAGATGATTTTTTTTATCTTGTTCCTTATGGCTGTATTGAGGCTGACCGCGTGACGATAATGTTATGTTTATTGTAAAAACCGGTTGCCGGGTTTTAATCTCAGAGTGGCGGGCTGATAACTGAGACGAATTATGCATTATGTCTGTGAATGAATGACAGTAACGTACGTGATTCATTGAAATACCTTATCAACGGCGTAAGGTTCCTGATTACCGCCGGACAAAGTAAATGACGCCGGAAATGCGGATTTTAAGCAGCCAACTATCCGCAAGGAGAAATTGTTGAAACATCTATTTTTAAGACCACGGCGCCGCCGTTTTTTAATCATTTTATTGGTTTTTCTGGTGTTCCTCGGGGGATATGCGATGTACAGCGCAACCCGGTTACAGGAAAAAGGTGTGGAAGAGCATTACACACACCGGGGAGAGATTAAACAGTATTCCCTGAAAGACGGTAGTCAGCTGAAGCTGGATACCGAATCCCGTGCGGTGGTGGCGTATGACCATGACAGTCGTGCGGTAAAACTGCTCTCAGGACGCGCCCGGTTTGCTGTCAGTGAAAATCGTGAGGAGCAGCGCCCGTTTCAGGTAACTGCTAACGGAGTAACGGTTGAGTCTGATACCGGGAATTTTGTGGTGGATATCGCCGAAAATAAAGTCTCTGTTTGTCCGCTTGATCAGGTTGTGACCACGCATTTCGGCGGAAAAACAGAAACAGTCGGGCCGGGTCAGCGCCTTGAGATCCTGCCGGAAGGACGGGCAAAAGTCTTTCAGCGTCAGTATACGGATATTGACTGGCTTTCCGGTGCATTAGTGCTGGATAAAGTGCCATTATCACAAGCCATTGAAATGATTAACAGTTATCGCGCTGTTCCCGTGGTTCTGATGAATAATGATAAACAAAATGTGGTGATAGACAGCGTGTTGTATCTTAATCAGATGGATGATGATGTGGAGCGCCTGATGCTCTCACTCGGGCTGACCAGAGAATCATTACCGGGCTCCGAAGCTTACCGCTGATTGCCTGTCTGCCGATAAAGAATGACTGTCCGGCAACAGCGGTTACCGCTGTGCGAAGGTATAATATAAATATTAACCGGCGCACAGCAGGCAGAGAATATAATGACATCAGCAGAGATCGAATGGGCAGATTTTGAAAAAGTGGAAATGCGGGTCGCAACGGTACTGAGTGCGGAGCTGAACCCGAAAGCCAGAAAACCGGCTTATATTTTTACCCTCGATTTCGGGGAATTCGGTATAAAAACCTCAAGTGCACAGGTGACGGTGTTGTATAACGCCGGTGAATTGATTGGCCGTCAGGTTTTGTGTGTCTGTAATTTCGCACCTAAGCGCGTAGCGGGTGTCAAATCAGAAGTCTTAATTACAGGGGCAGCCAATGCAGACGGTGATATTGTCCTTGCCGGATTTACGCTGCCCGTACCCAATGGTCACCGTCTGATATAATCGCGGTTATAACTTGTTCTTTTCTGTAAAATCGGGTCGAATGGGGTGTTCTTATTAAACGGGCACCACCATGCAACGACCGGTTATCTCTTTGCGTACCTATCAGCACGAAACTCTTGAACACAGTCATAATGATATGTGGCAACTGGTGCTGGGCGGCTTTGGTGCAATGGAACTGACGGTCGGTAATGACAGCGGTGTGGTTGAGCAGGGCAGAATGGTGGCGATCCCGCCGGGTGTTCATCATGGTTTTTGCGGCACAGGGCATAACCGCCAGGTGGTGCTTGAGCTGCCGGCAGACAGTTTCTCCCTTCATTATTCTGATTCCCTCTGGTCTGAATTACCGGATGCAACCCGCGCTTATGTGGACTGGCTTATTCGCTATCCGCAGGTAATTGAGCTCCATTCCTTTAGTGCGCAGGGACTGCTGGCGGAACAACTGACCGCACAGTTACAGCCTCCGGGTCAGGATAATCGCTGGCTGCGGACTCTGGATGAATTGCTGAGTGCGCGACCCGACTATCCGTGGACCGTCAGGGAAATGGCAGCAGGCTGTGCGCTTTCTGCCAGTACGCTGCAACGCAGGCTGATGGCGGCGACCGGTAAAACGCCGGGAATGTATCTTACAGAATGGCGTCTGCGGCAGGCAAGGCATCTTATTTGTCACACCACACTGACTCTGCCGGAGATAGCACTGCGCTGCGGATACAGTACTCAATCCTCCCTGACCTGTGCTTTCCGCCGCCGGTATGGTGATACTCCGGCGCGTCTGCGCATAAAATACAGGACATAAAAAAGGGTAAGCCGAAGCTTACCCTTTTCTGTACAGCATTATAGCTAATCAGGCCGCCTGATTATCCGCACTTCGCAACATTTTGCGGACCGGGATTATCAGTACAAACAGCACCGCAGCACAAATAACCAGTGCGACAGAAACGTGTGAGAAGAACGCAGGCATGTTTAACAGCTGATCCGGGCGTACATTACCACCCATGATACCCGCCGCCAGGTTACCCAGCGCACTGGCACAGAACCATAATCCCATCACCTGACCGCGCATTTTCATCGGCGCTAATAACGTCATCGTTGCCAGACCAATCGGGCTTAAACACAGCTCACCCAGGGTCAGCAGCAGGATACTGAATGTCAGCCACAGCGGTGAAACACCGGCGCTGGTTTCAATCACCCGCTCGGATGCCATCATCATGACCACAAAGCCACCCGCAGCAAACAGAACACCGAACATAAACTTGGTGATGCTGCTCAGGTTCATATTGCGGCGGGCAAGTGCCGGCCATAACCAGCTGAACAGCGGTGCCAGCAGAATAATAAACAGGGCGTTAATCGACTGGAACCAGACTGTCGGGATTTCAAAACCCATCATGTTACGGTCAGTGTAGTCTTTCGCAAACAGGTTAAAAGAGGTTGGTTTTTGTTCGAATGCAGACCAGAACAGTGCGGCTGTCACTAACAGAATAAAGCAGACAAATAAGCGGATGCGTTCACTGCGCCCCAGACCTGCAAAGAGAAACAGGTAAATGAAGTACAGAATAACCATCCCGGAGATGAGGTAGACCATGTTGGTGGCAACCAGCAGCGGGTTGAACGGGATAGCACCGGTTGCTATCAGTCCTGCAACAATTGCAATGATTGCAGCTGCCAGACTCACCCACATACCGACATTTTTACGGACAACCGTCGGGCGATCCCAGCTGGAATCCAGACCGACTTCACTGTCATATTTGCGCATCAGCGGCACGGCATAGAAACGGAACACCAGCAGTGCGACTAACATACCCAGGCCACCGATACCAAAGCCCCAGTGCCAGCCGTAGTTAGGAACTAACCAGCCGGATGCCAGCGGGGCAATGAATGACCCCATGTTAATCCCCATATAAAACAGGGAGAAACCACCGTCACGGCGTGTATCTTCTTTTTTGTACAGTGTACCGACCATTACCGTTACGCAGGTTTTGAACAACC
Source organism: Morganella psychrotolerans (assembly GCF_001676055.1). GTDB lineage: Bacteria > Pseudomonadota > Gammaproteobacteria > Enterobacterales > Enterobacteriaceae > Morganella > Morganella psychrotolerans_B. The sequence continues at coordinate 181,793 of NZ_LZEX01000045.1, forward strand.
CGGTACCGATGACGATAAACAGCAGACCGATAAAGAACAGCTTAGGTGATGAGATAGCGGACAAGGCGATAGCGAGATGCCCGAGTGCGATGATGATCGAACCGTACCAGACAGCCTTTCGCTGACCTAACCAGTTATCAGCCAGCCAGCCGCCCGGTAATGAGGTCAGGTAGATTGCCCCGGCGAAAATACCGACAATGGCAGAGGCCTGTTCACGGGGGATATCCATCCCGCCTTCATAGACGGTGGCTGCCATGAACAAGATAAGTAACGGACGGATCCCGTAGAAAGAGAATCGTTCCCACATCTCAGTGAAGAACAGTGAGCTCAGCGGATAAGGGTGCCCGAAGAAGGTACGGTTATTGTTAGTTTGTGATTGCATCTGTAATTTCCCGAGGGTTTATTACGGAGGATAAACCCAAAAATGAAAAGGATAAACAGTTCCTGTTAACAAAATGATACTTTTGCGTATCAATAAACATCCTGTCTTATTAAAGTATTTTTAACACACTTGTTGTGAATTTTATTCATCTGAAGCACGTTTTCTATTTTATAAACCATTTTTTAGATTAAATGTCGATGAAAATATCATTTCGCAGTACTTATTTTGACAGGATGTGACGGATGCCATTGACAAAAAGTCAGAATTATGAGGCTTTCAATTTATAAAAATAATATATTAAATCAATGGATTACGGATAATCGGTTGTGTAAATATGAAATCTCAGCAACAAATGGCAGGTACGTAAAAATAACAGGATGAAAACAGGGGAGATAAGGGCAAAAACGTGCGGTTAATTTTTTTGTTGGCTGTGGGATTTTATGCACCACCACGAATAAAACAGATTAAACAGTACAACGGCAGCGGTGAAATAAAATACAGAAGAGAAGCCAAACTGCGCCGCAACCCAGGCGCCCATTAACGGACCCGTAACATTTCCCACATCTCTGAGTGCCTGGTTATAGCTGAAAATACGACCGGCAACCTGGTGAGTGATATGATAAATGATCAGTGTCTGTACCGCCGGTAACATGGCTGAGTTTACAGCACCCAGCAGAAAACGCAGTGCGCCGAGTTGCCAGTAATGTGTTACCCAGGCCATGGGAAGGATGACAAACACAGAAAGACCAAGCATCGCCAGCAGCACTTTTTCCGGTCCTATCCGGTCACTGAGTTTACCGAGTCGCGGTGCGGTGATCAGTGCGGCAAGTCCCGGAACAGAGGCGATTAATCCGCTGATAAATGCCAGATTTTCCTGCTGTGCGCCCAGTTCGCGGATATACAGTGTGATCACCGGATTGATAGAGCCGGCGGCAATCTGAATACACATGGTGGTGAAGAACAGGCAAATAATCAGACGGGGATTTTTAATCGTGGCAAAGACCTGTTTTGTGTTCAGTGCATCTTTGCGCGATACCGGGGTAAAATTCTCTCTGACGTAAAACAAGGTGACAAAAAAGCAGATAATCAGCACGGCAGAGGTAATAAAAAAGACCGGACGCAACCCTGTCTGGTCAGCCAGAAATCCGCCGATCAACGGGCCTATCAGCGCCCCGCTGACCGCCCCGGTGGATAAGGTTCCCAGCGCCCAGCCGCTGCGTTTTACCGGCACCTGAGTGGCGATCAGCGCATTCGCATTCGGTATAAAGCCGCCTAGAAGCCCGAGCAGCGCACGCAGGAATAATAACTGCCAGATATTCTGTGCAAAGCCTATCAGCAGCATGACAATACCCATGCCGAGCGCGGATCGCAGCAGCATCAGTTTACGCCCTTTACGATCAGATAATTTCCCCCAGAAAGGGGCGGCAATTGCAGAGAAAAGAAAAGTAATGCTGAATACCGCCCCGGTCCATAAACTCAGCTCACGATGGTCTGTAATACCCATCTGCTCCACATACAGCGGCAGAAAAGGCATAATCAGACTAAATGCGGCGCCGGTTAAGAAACAACCAAACCAGACGACATAGAGGTTTTGTTTCCAGTTACGGTTGGGGGCTTTGTTGAGCATCGTTCTCCTTTACTCTTCATTTACTCTTCATCCTTCAGATTGCAGGGGTGTCAGCTGCGCTCAGTCAGTCGGGTCACTTTACTCTTCATCCTTCAGATTGCAGGGGTGTTGGCCGCGCTCAGCCCGGCGGGTCACATACTGATGTATGCTCCCCGCCGGTCTTCACTTGCCGCCTACCTGCAATCCGAATGATTTTGAGTAAATTTTTATTTGGATAAACCCTTAAAAGCTATCATCCTTCGGGTTGCAGGGATGTTGGCTGCGCTCAGCTGTATGCTCAAAAACAAACACGGCTGTTTCAGGGAAGCAGCCGTGTTTGGATTAATGTACATTGTCCCGGTTATCGTAAAGGGACGGTTCGCCCTCCGGCCGGGTTTTAAAACGCCGGTGTAACCACATATATTGTTCCGGTGCGCGCAGGATCTCTTGTTCCACAATATGATTTATAAAGGTTGCGGCGGCGACTTCATCATTTTCCGGGAAACCGTCCACAGGAGGCTGAACCAGTAACTCATAACCTTTACCACCCGGTAACCGGCGGGGGGTGAACGGGACTAATTCCGCACGTCCGGCTTTGACCAGAACGGATGTTCCGGTAATTGTGGCGGCTTTTTCAACAGCAAAGAACGGGGCAAAAACGCTCTTATGCGGGCCATAGTCATGATCCGGGGCGTACCAGAGAATATCTCCCTGACGCAGGGCGCGTACCATTCCTTTGACATCTTTGCGGTCGATCATGGATTTATTTGAGCGCATGCGCCCGATAGTCTGTATCCGGTCTATCACCGGGTTATCATTCGGACGGTAAACACCTACGCCCGGGCTCATAATGCCAATCATCCGCGCGCCGAGTTCCAGGGTGAGAAAATGAATACCGATGACAATGACGCCTTTGCCTGAATCCTGCACCTTATTAATATGCTCAAAGCCATCGACCCGGAACCAGCGCTTTATCCGCCAGTCCGGCCAGAACCATGCCATGCCGGTTTCAAACAGCGCCATGCCGACCGATTCAAAATTAGCAATAACCATGGCTTTGCGTTTTGCCTCAGGCATATCAGGAAAACACAGTTGCAGATTACGATCCGCAATCGCGGTGCGGCTTTTCAGAAAGCACATCGACAGGCGCCCCAGCCACGTACCCAACCGGTAAATAACCGGATAGGGCAACAAAACCAGAACATACAGTACCCCCAGACCAAACCAGGTAAGCCAGTAACGGGGATGTAACAATGCGCGTTTAAACTCAGGTGCTGTAATCATCGTCAGAAATCGTTGTCAGAGGCATCAAAAAGATGCTGGTAAATGATGTTTACTGTCATACTTCCCGTCATATTTGCGAATGCTGTTGACTGCGCACAGCCTGCCGGGGTCACATAAGCCCCCGTCGGTCTTCCCTGGTTGTATCTTCCTTTTTTGCTGCCTGCATTGCGAATTATTCAGGATATAACAATAGCTTATATGCTGTATTTTCCGGTAATATCAATTGTCTGTCACGCAACTATCACCGGCGTTGATAGTATTCAGTTGTGTCACCAGTTCCGCGAGGCTGCCTGCTGCCATTTTTTCCATCACTTTTGCGCGGTGAACCTCGACTGTGCGTACCGCGACGTGTGCGACATCAGCTATTTCACGGTTCATCAGCCCCTGAGCCACAAATCCGGCAATCTGGCGCTCTTTCGGAGTCAGGGTCAGAAAGCGTGCGTGGATTGCTCTGTCAGCCACCGCCTTTTCCGTAACCGCTGCGGCGAGTGTCAGCGCGGCCTGTAACGGCTGTGTGGCTACCGGTTTTTGCAGAAAATCCACCGCCCCCAGTTTCATTTGCTCTACCGCCATCGGCAGGTCGCCGTGTCCGGTGAGAAAGATAACCGCGAGTGTGCTGTGCTGCTCGCGGAGTAGCTGGTGAACCCGGCAACCGTCCGGGTCCGGCATCCTCATATCCAGTAATACAATACCGTAAGTATGCAGTGGTGCCTGTGCAATAAATGTCCGGCTGTCATTCCAGATACTGACATCATAGCCTAGGCTTTCCAGTAAAAACTGACACGCCTGTGTCACGGCGATATCATCATCAACCAGGTGAATTACGGGCATGATGGCTCCTCTGTCAATCGGGTAAAGATAAGGGTAACACATAAGCCGGGCTGTTCATCTGCGCCGATATAATTTTCCATATGAATATCTCCGCCCTGACTGCGCATCAGCCGCTGGCAGATAACCAACCCCAGACCCAGACCGGCTGAACGGGTTGACCGGAACGGCGAGAAGGGTTGTGCCAGCCGGCTTTCATCCATACCGCCGCCGTTATCCTGAACCACCAGCAACTGCCCGTTGGGTGTGAGGTGATGTGTGACACGGATGCTGTCCGCACCCGCCTGCAAACTGTTACTCAGCAGGTTTGACAGTAGCTGGTCGAGCAGCGTGGGCGGCAGATGTAACAGTACATCCGGCGCAACGGTATTGTGTAATACGGCAGACGGATAATGTTCATTTACTCTTAACAGCGCCCATAACTGATCCAGTGTGTCTGCCACGTATTGTGCAACGGGGGCGCTTTCCGGTGTGACGGGGCTGTTACCTGCCCATTGGCGCAGATTACGGATAATATTTGCGCCGCGCTCAGCCTGATTTTCAATTTGCGACATTACAGGAAGTAACGGATGTTCCGGGTCCTGGCGTTGCAGGCGGATTTGCGATCCCTGTGCATAATGACGGATAGCTGACAGAGGCTGATTCAGTTCATGCGCGAAGCCGGATGCCATTTCGCCCAGTACACTGAGTTGCTGCGCTTTTTCCAGATCCTGTGCCTGCTGCTGTAATTGTGAGTGTGCAGTTTCCAGTTGCCGGGTGCGGCGGCGGATCTGAAACGCAATCCAGATATGATTAATACCCAGCAGCAGAAAGACCAGCGCCACTGTGCCGATAAGCCAGCTGTTTTTTTTGCCCCAACTGATAATGTCCTGCCAGAACCGGCGCTGCTGCGGATGCTGATTAACCTCTCTGAGCAAATTCTCCACCTGGCGCGTGGAGGATGGCGCACCCCAGCGCATTTCATTTTCTCCGTGGCTGTTGATCAGCACACGGGTGACATCATCCGCCAGTTCATCCGGTACATCACTGCCTGCGGCAAATGACCAGTTCGGATATAACTCACTGCTGCTCCAGCAGGGAACCGCGCTTTCCCGTTGGAGCAGCGGGCGGAAATCATCCTGGTGAATAAGACCTTCGCTGTTCATTGATTCAATCAGACACACCGGCACAATCACGCCCTGAACGGCATTGTCGCGCAGCAGATAGAGCAGGGCATCTGCCGGAAATCCGGAGAATTGCAGATGGTAATCACGCGGCGGATCAAGACCCATATCCCGTAATGCTTTGTAGCCTAATAAATAGCCGCCAAAAGCATCAGGGGCAATAGCACCGACTTTTTTACCGGTCAGATCAGACGGTGTGTGGTACGGACTGTCTTTGCGCACCAGCAACACACTGCCGACAACATTACGGGTGGCGTTGTCAGGCTCAAAGGTTGAACGCAGAGAAACCAGCCAGCGCAGGGGGAAGTTGCTGTCCAACTGGATAAATTGCGCCGGATTGGTGAGAACGAACTGAACTTCATTATTATGCAGCGCTTCGCGCATCTGACTGAGTGTCAGCGGCAGCAGGGTAAAGTGCTCGCCGGGCAGGGCGCGGTTCAGCTGTTCGGTCAGCGGCGCCCAGAAATGGCGCGTCGGCGCATCACCCCGCAGTGCCAGCACACCGATTGTCCACTGTGCGGCAAAAGAGAGAGAGGAAAAAAATAAGAGTCCGGTTAACAGCCCGATGCGTACAGCCATCTCACATTGCGTCCTGAGTCGTTATCTTAAGATAAATCTGTTGTTTCAGATCAAGGTATCACCGGTTATGTGGTTAACCACAATAGGGTGTTTCTCCGGCAATTTTTACAATCAACATAATGACATATCCCTTTACTCAGCACACGTTTATTCCTTTTTGGCTGAGTTTGAATATTAAGCGCAATGAAGTTTGAAAGACACTGGAGAGCAGTATGGATCTTGGCAAACGAAAATTTCTGCAAAATCTGGGAGTCCTGACCGCCGGGGCTTCACTGGTTCCGATGGCGGAAGCCGGTATGCATTTTTCACCGACCCGTCGTGAAGGTGACCCGTCAAAACGTTACGCAATGCTGATTGATTTACGTCGCTGTGTCGGCTGTCAGTCATGTACCGTCAGTTGTTCCGTAGAAAATCAGAGCCCGCAGGGGCAATTCCGCACATCCGTCAGTCAGTATCAGATCCAGATCCGCAATGAGGATGCCGCAACAACTAACGTCCTGCTGCCGCGTCTGTGTAATCACTGTGATAACCCGCCATGTGTGCCGGTGTGTCCGGTTCAGGCGACATTCCAGCGTGAAGATGGAATTGTGGTGGTGGATAATACCCGCTGCGTGGGCTGCGCGTATTGTGTGCAGGCCTGTCCGTACGATGCCCGCTTTATTAACCACAGTACACAAACTGCAGATAAGTGCACATTCTGTACTCATCGACTGGAAGCCGGGCTGTTACCTGCCTGCGTGGAATCCTGTGTCGGCGGCGCGCGTATCATCGGCGATTTAAAAGATCCGTCCAGCACGATAAGCAAAATGCTGCATGAACACGAAGCCGCAATCAAAGTTCTGAAACCGGAAAGCGGCACATTACCACAGGTGTTTTATCTGGGGCTGGATGATGCCTTTGTCCAGCCGCTGGAAAATCGCGGTCAGCCCGCATTATGGCAGGAGATCCACTGATGATTGAACAGACAATGTTAATTCAGGAAGTGCTGGCCCGCCCGCAGGAAATTACCTGGCTGCCGTGGGCGGTGCAATACTTCTTTATGATAGGGATAGCCGCCTGTGCCGCGCTTTATGCCTGCTGGCAGCGCTGGCGTGGTGATAAACGCGATGCCCGGCTCGAAATGCTGGCGGTGTTTATCAGTATCACATTAGGTATTGCCGCACCGCTGGCTCTGACCGCTGATCTGCATCAGACCGCCCGTGTCTGGCATTTTTATGCCTATCCGACACCTTGGTCGTGGATGCCGTGGGGCGCGGTATTCCTGCCTGCATTCACCGGCTGTATCGGTTTGTATTTTCTGGCGCTGGTGGCGGATAAAATATGGGGTAAACAATTTAAACTGACCCGCTGGGTGGCACTCGGCAGTGCGGCATTTGCTATCGGACTGCTGCTGTATACAGGACGCGAAGTGTCTGTTGTCCGCGCTCATCCGATCTGGTTCAGTTACTGGATCCCGGTACTGTTGTTTTTCAGTGCATTACAGGCATTACCGGCTCTGATGATGCTGGGTGCGCGCCGCGAGCCGCAGTATCAGGCACAGCTTGCCCGTTTACAGATAGTGTCATTGCTGCTGCTGGCCGTGAGTATGGGATTTTGGATAGCAGGAGATACTATTTCCGGTGCCGCTATTCGCGCACAACTGAGTTTCGGCAGTACCGGCTGGACACTGGCAATGGGTGAAGTCGTGTTGTGGATTGCCCTGATGGTGCTGGCGGTGCGTCTTCTGACCGGTCATCGTTCAGTCGCCTATATCACCGTTCATGCACTGCTGACCATGCTGCTTACCTGGTCGCTGCGCTGGATGCTGCTGATGAGTGTGCAGACCTTACCGAAATACAATGTTATGCATAACCCGTACAGCCTGCCGATGGGCACAGACGGTATCCAGGCGATTATCGGCACTGTTGGCTTGTGGATAGCCCTGGTCATTATATTCCGTGAAGGGATCCGCTGGGTAAATAATAAAGTACAGAATAAACAAAATATTACGCAGGACGGGGGTGTACAGCATGGCTAAGTCAACAAGACGTCAGTGGTTAAAAGCAGGTTTGGCGGTCGGCGGGCTGGTGGCTTTCGGGATCAGTTACCGTGATGTGGCAAAGCGCGCCATTGACGGGCTGATGAACGGTACATCCGGCAAAGTGACCCTCCATCGTATCAATGGTAATTCACTGATCCCTGAAGGAAGTGCCTTAAAGGGCTGGCAGGCGGATAGCAACCAGGCTGTATCCATGACGCAGTGTTTCGGTTGCTGGACCCAGTGCGGGATCCGCGCCCGTGTTGACCGTGAAACCAATCAGGTTATCCGCATTGCCGGGAACCCGTATCACCCGCTGTCTCATGACCATCACATTGCGTATAACACCCCGCTGGCAGATGCCCTGAAAAATATGGGCGGCGAAAGCGGGCTGGAAGGGCGTTCTACCGCCTGCGCCCGTGGTGCAACTCTGATGGAAGGGCTGGACAGCCCGCTGCGTATCCTGGAGCCGATGAAGCGTGTTGGTAAGCGTGGCGAAGGAAAATGGCAGCGTATCAGTTATGAACAACTGATGCAGGAAGTCATTGAAGGCGGTGATCTGTTTGGTGAAGGGCATGTGGATGGCTTACGGGCGATCCGCGACCTGGATACCCTGATTGACCCGGCGCAGCCTGCGCTTGGCCCGGTGGCAAATCAGCTGCTGGTGACCAATGCCGGGGATGACGGGCGCGATACCTTTATCCGCCGCTTTGCCCAGAATGCATTCGGCAGTAAAAACTTCGGGGCGCACGGCTCTTACTGCGGGCTGGCGTATCGTGCCGGCTCCGGCGCACTGATGAACGACCTTGATAAAAATGCCCACGTCAAACCGGACTGGGATTATGTCAAATTTGCGCTTTTCCTCGGTACATCACCGGCACAATCGGGTAACCCGTTTAAGCGCCAGGGTCGCCAGCTGGCGAATGCCCGTATCCGTGACAGCTTTAATTATGCCGTTGTGTCACCGGCGCTGCCGCTGACCACAACACTGGCAAACGATCACGGACACTGGATCCCGATTGAGCCGGGCACGGATTCCGCGCTGGTCATGGGGATGATCCGCGTGATGATTGAAAATAATCTTCACAATGCAGACTATTTATCTGTACCGGGCGAAGCGGCGATGACGCGGGTCGGCGAAAGCAGCTGGACCAATGCCACGCATCTGGTTATCACCGATGATAAACACCCGCTTGCCGGACAGCATCTGACTGCGCAAGCCCTGAACGGTGTGGTGTCAGAAGAGCCGGTGTATCTGGTTCTTAATGAGCAGAACACCCTGGTTCCGGCGGCAGAGTGTGACCACGCTGTACTTTATGTCAATCAGCCGGTAACACTGGCAGACGGCACAACAGTTACTGTAAAAAGCAGTTTCCTGCTGCTGAAAGAAGCGGCTCAGCGTTTCACCCTGGCGGAATACACTGCCCGCTGCGGCGTGCCGGAAGAGACCATTACAGGACTGGCAAAAGCGCTGACATCCTACGGGCGTAAAGCTGCGGTGATTTCACACGGCGGTATGATGTCCGGTAACGGATTCTATAATGCCTGGGCGGTGATCATGCTCAATGCGCTGATCGGCAACATGAACCTGAAAGGCGGTGTGTCGGTCGGCGGGGGCAAATTTAATGGTGCCAATGACGGTCCGTGCTACAAAATGGACAGTTTCCCGGGCAAAGTGAAGCCGAAAGGCATGAACCTGGCGCGCAGCAAATCAGTCTATGAAAAGTCAGATGAATACAAAAACAAAGTGGCCGCAGGTCAGAGCCCGTATCCGGCAAAAGCGCCGTGGTATCCGCTGGCAGCCGGTCAGTTAACGGAGCAGCTCGGCTCAGCACTGGAAGGATATCCGCATAAACTGAAAGCCTGGATAACCAATATGACCAACCCGCTGTATGGCATTGCGGGTATTCGTCAGGTTATGGAAGATAAACTGAAAGACCCGGCACATCTGCCGCTGATCATCGGCATTGATGCTTTTATGAATGAAACTACTGCACTGGCAGACTATATTGTGCCGGATACGCATAACTTTGAGAGCTGGGGATTCAGTGCGCCATGGTCCGGTGTTCAGACCAAAGCTACCACCGCGCGCTGGCCGGTTGTTGAACCGCGCGTGGCAAAAACCGCAGACGGGCAGCCAATCTCAATGGAATCTTTCTGTATTTCAGTTGCGAAAGCCCTGAATTTACCGGGATTTGGTGATAATGCGATTGCAGATAATGACGGCAATACTTATCCGCTCAATACCGCTGAAGATTATTACCTGCGCGTGGCAGCCAATACTGCATTCATGGGTGAGAAACCGGGACCGGAAGCCAAAGCGGCTGATATTAAACTCTCGGGCGTCGATCGCATTATGCCCGCCATGCAGCGTACACTGAAAGCGGATGAAATCAGCCGTGTGGCATATCTCTACAGTCGCGGCGGGCGTTTTGCGCCGTATGAAAAAGGCTGGGATGGTGAGAAAACCGGGCCGCAGTGGAAGCAACCGTTGCAAATCTGGAATGCGGAAGTCGCACAAAACCGTCATGCGATCACCGGTGAACGATTCAGCGGCTGTCCGACTTACTATCCGCCGCGTTTATCAGACGGCAGCGATATCAATAAAGTATATCCGGTTGATGCCTGGCCGCTGAAATTGATGTCGTTTAAATCCCATGTAATGAGCAGTTCGACCACGATGATCGAACGTCTGCACCATGTGAAACCGTGCAATATGGTGGCACTGAACCCGGCGGACGGCGAGAAATTCGGTGTACAGCACGGTGACTGGGTGCGCATCACCACTCCGGGCGGCAGTGCGCAGGCGCAGGTCAGTTTACTGACAGGTGTAATGCCCGGCGTGGTCGCGATTGAACATGGTTACGGACATCATGAGATGGGCGCGCGTCAGCACTATCTGGACGGTGAAGCGATGGCGATGGACAAACGCATTGCTTCGGGGATCAATATCAACGACCTGGGCTTTGCTGACCCGACAAGACAGGTCAGCAATACCTGGCTTGACTGGGTAACGGGTGCTTCCGTCCGTCAGGGATTACCGGCAAAAGTGGAACGGATTTCTGCTGCCTGATAAATATTATCTGCCTCAACCCAACATATAATAATAAATATATCGTGACACAATACCTCTGACCACCTTCGGGTGGTCTTTTTTTTGTGGCAGAAAAACAGCACAAAAAACAAAGGACACCCTGTTGGTGTCCCCCTTAGATCATTTTGCTGTGTCAGTGCTTAATATTATCAGAACGGTTGCAATATTCGCCGGATTCTATTTTATCAATTCCGGCCTGAAGGATAGAAATCAACTGGCGGGCAACATCGGTTGTCAGCCACATCGTTTTATCGGTTTCTGCATGTTCAGGGGCCTGGGATTGGTCCCTGAGATAATGCAGGCGCAACATCATTGCATCATAACTGTCGACTGTACTGATATCCCATCCGATCACGGGGTGGGTTTGAATGACCGCTTTCTTATCGTCCATTGGTACCTCCTAATCATAATGCAAGATGATAATATCTGTGACTAAGAGCTAACGTCCCGTTAACAACGGGTTTTACCAGTATAGGGCTTTTTAACAAAGTAAACAGAGGGGGAGGGACTATAATTGTGCGGAAAACAGCAAATTCGTCTTTTTTTGATATAAGAGTAGTGCAATAACGCGTTTTTCACCTTATTGCACTGATAAGTTAGATATTCATACTAAGTAAATCGGCTTACTTACAAATATTAACACGCCAGCGGGCATCGGTGCCGGCCAGGAAAGGGACCAGTGCATCTTCTGCTTCACCAATGGTTTCAGGAACGATTGTTTCCTCCCGCGTTAATTCAATAAACCCGTCATTTACCGGCAAGCCGTAAAATGCCGGTCCGTTGAGTGAACAGAAGGCTTCAAAATGTGCCAGTGCGCCCAGTTCCTCAAAGACGGTGGCATAAGCAGCGAGGGCGTTTGGTGCATTAAAAACACCGGCACAGCCGCAGGATGACTCTTTCCGGTGGCGTACGTGTGGTGCGCTGTCTGTTCCGAAGAAGAAACGCGGAGAGCCGCCTGCCACCGCCTGACGCAGCGCTTCCTGATGAATATTACGTTTGAGCACCGGCAGACAATACAGGTGCGGATGAATACCGCCAACCAGCATATGGTTACGGTTAAACATCAGATGCTGCGGGGTCAGTGTTGCGGCAACATTATCATCCCCGTCAAGAACATACTGAGCGGCCTCTTTGGTGGTGATGTGCTCAAACACCACCTTCAGTGCCGGAAAATCACGACGCAGCGGGATCATCACCTGCTCAATAAAGCGCGCTTCGCGGTCAAAAATATCAATATCTGCCTGTGTCACTTCACCATGAACCAACAGCGGCATACCGGTGCGCGACATCATCTCCAGAACCGGATAAATGTTTCTGACATCAGAGACACCGTGCGCGGAATTAGTCGTCGCATTTGCCGGATAAAGCTTACAGGCGGTAAACACCCCTTCACAAAAACCACGTTCAATTTCAGCAGCATCTGCACCATCAGTCAGGTAACAGGTCATCAGCGGGGTAAAATGGTGTCCATCCGGGACAGCGGCCAGAATACGCTCACGGTACGCTATGGCGGCATCAACTGTGGTGACCGGCGGAGCCAGATTCGGCATCACAATGGCGCGGCCGAAAAACTCACTGGTATAAGGCACAACAGTGTTGAGCATAGCACCATCACGGAAATGAATATGCCAGTCGTCAGGGCGGCGGATTTTCAGGGAAGATATTGGATGAGTCATTGAACCGGCTCCGAAATAAGTATAAGGATAACCTGATGGCGGGTGCCATAAGCCGGAGAAGGATAATAAAACGAAATGCAGGCAAATACTATCCTCTTATTCATTCAGGCTGCAGGTTCCGGCCTGTACCCTGAATGACATTGGAAATAGGTTAATTTGATTTTTGCGTTACACGCCATAAATCGGTTTATCTGTTACTGAAAATCGCCCGTCTTATCTGAATACAGATTCTGTTTGTTACCGTTGCGCCATATAGCCTGGCTGCGATTGTTATAAGATCCTCATTATTGCTTTACACCTATATTGCTTTACAGCGATATAGCTTATAATCTATATTAGTGAGGATGCACTGTGTGGACGATTGCGCAGGCAGACCGTGAGTTCACTGACTGGCTGAATGCACTAAAGAACAGGAGGTAAAGATGGGGAAATCACTGGAGCAACTGCTTGCGGATGAAACACCTGAAGTGGTCGCTGATGCAAAAGCGATGGCAACAGAGATATTGCTTAATATCCACCTTGCCCAATTACGGGAGCGGGTACAAAAAACCCAGGTGGAAATGGCGCAGGCACTGGGAATCAAGCAACCGACGGTTGCCGGAATGGAAAAACCGGGGCGTGATCTGAAATTATCGACGCTCAGACGCTATGTTGATGCGATAGGTGGCAAACTAAATATTGATATTGAACTGCCGGATGGTTCACATCATACATTTATAGTGTGAAAAATGAGGGATTTACTAATAGATCGGGACAGAAACGCAGGGTAAATTAATACAGGATAATGATATGACATTGTCCTGACGGGAACGGAACAGCAACAAAGAAATATCCCGTCATTACATTAAAAACAAGGAGTTACTATGAATTATCATTGTCAGGAAGGCGCATTTTCTCTGCCGACTTCAGATTATCTGGACAGCAGCGCTCATATTCTGAAATTTCCGTCTCTGGATGCCACATTGACACTCACCCGTGACCAGCTGCCGCAAGGGCTGACTGTCACGGAGTATCTTTGCGCACAAATCACACAATTACAACAGAACATGACGCTTCACGGGCTGACAGAGTACACGCCATTTCATACTGTTGAACAGATAGCCGGTATCGAATTTTATTGTGAGCCGGAGCAGCAGGGGATGCATCTCTATCAGTATGTTGCCGCTTATGATTTGACCAGTACGCTACTGGTTATGACCTATTGCCAGATCCGTCCGTTTACAGAGGCGGATTTACAGCACTGGCAGACACTGAAACTGAACTTTGCCCGCAGACCATAAAGGGCAGGCAACAACAAACCACGGTTTAAAACAGATATCTGTCAGGCAGAAAAGCAAAAAGCCCGCTCATTGAGCGGGCTTTAAAAGTTGGCTCTCTGACTGGGATCGCCTTTGCCAGTAACTAGCTAATAAAGAAGATAAATCTAAAATTCCTTCCTGTCAAGACCACCAAAATGACCACCTTTAAGGCATTCGACTGGGATGATGTGCCATAGAACAGTCATTCTCGAGACTTAGTTACTACAAACATGGAAACACATTCAAGAACTTGAACTATTATGTCCAATAAGCTTTTCGAGTTCATATGCTTCAGAAACACCGAGACTAACGAGCTTACCAATGACCATATTCATCCTATGGAGTAGTATATTTTTGTCCTTAAGGAATGATGGTTCTTCTGTCATAAACGCAAAAAGCCATTCAATAATCCTGCTGCCGAATCTGTACTCGACCCAAATTATTTTGTCATTGGGTAGTCGATCAAGCCACGCTTCGGCCGCCAATAATAGAAAGTCTAGGTTTCGTGAATCGTGTGATATGGATAGAGTATTCATAACACACTTCGCTAAAAATGGAGTCGGGCCGCCATTTAATAAAGGTTTTAGGACGTCTAGTAGAGGCATGGCCCTTTCAAACTCTGATCGCAAAATGTAGCTTTCCGTATTGCCGGAAGAATTAAGGGTGTTAATAAAAAGAGTCGCGATTATACCACTAAGGTTTACATCAATGGATATTTGTCCAAGTATTGGAGGATGATACCATCGTTGCAGACATAGTAAACGGTTTACTATTCTCTTGCGAAGCTCTACAGGGCGTGTGGACGGACGTGTAGAGTCTTTTAAATACCATGCATCAGTGGTTTGAATCAGAATCTCCGCGACGTCACAAAAAGAGCTATCTGGTAATTCTTCAATCATCCTTAAATTTTCGTCGAACCGTTTTTCATCATTTTTAATTAGTTCATTTGCTAAGATGGTATAGAATTCATTATTCCATTCCCTTGATGCACTTACATGGACAGTATCAAGTGGTTGACCTAGCCCATTCATTGTTGCTGACCATCGGGTATAATTGTCGATAATCTCTGAACTCCAAGCTGGAGGCGATATTTCTCTGGCAATAAGAGCTAGCCAAAGTGCTGCCGCTCTACTATCGGTGTGAATATGTTTCACAAGGCTGGATGTAGTGCTGCTCTCGTTTAAATCTTGAAGTACCTCTGGTTCTGGGGCTCTGGCGGGCAAAAGTGTGGTCTCGCTCGGATTATCATCTGCAAAAATAGGCCACAATGGCTCAGAAAGTCCATCCAACCAAGCGATTTCAGCTTCAACTGCAAGACGGTCGCCTTCCATTTTCAATTGCACGTAAGGCTCGGTATTTTTTTTGGCCTTGTCCCAAGGGTGGTACCACCAATTGTTAGCCTTGAAGGCTATGCGGATGGCTGATTTTAGTAATAGCGAATCATTAGCATTAATGATGTTTGAGTTGGTTGATAAGGCTATTGCAGTGCAGCAGTCACCTCGTGTAGCTGTGCTTAGTAGTGCGTTTCGATCCTTCTCATAGTGAAGACGGCACCACAGATGAACTTGGGCCATTGCTGCGAGAGCCTGTTTGCTGTATTCATGCATTTTTTCTGAGGGTGAGTAGCGTTCATCGCCTGCAGCGAATATTTGTAGTATTACTTCGCGCACCCATGATTCATATTTTTTTAATAGAAAATCATCGCCGTCACGAACTATGAGCATTGCAACGGCTGCCAACTTCGTCGATGTAGAATTAAGTGCATCGGAATCGATATTGTTTGGTAAAATTTTTTGCATTAGTTCTGCAGCTTCGCGTGCGAGTTCAGTAGAACCATGGGCCGCATCGCTTATGGCAATATTTATTTGTCTATTGATGTCAACTGAGCGGAAATGTTTTTTAATCTTTTCAAGATGTTCCACTTCCACCGTTGGAGCTTGGTACAGTAAGTTGCTATCTACTAAAATCCAATTACGAGGGTCTAAGATATTCAGCGCATGGAAACCCATAAATGCCGGATCGTCAAAGCCCGATAGGTTTCCATAGTAACCTAGCTTGGCTACAGAGGTTTCTAGCTGCAATCGGATGCGTTTCGATGTTTCATCATTAGTGAAGTAATTAGCTAGATAGTATTCCAAGCAATTGAATTGTAGGGGGTTCGATTTGACGTTGGTGAGTATTACCTTTCCTTCTGGCTCAAGATTACTCCCAGGTCCTGTATACATAGAATTTTCAAATGATGTTCTGCCGAAATCAGTCGACAGAAGTTCTGGGCAAGTGATAAAGGGTATTAGCAACTCTTGACTTTCTGGCCAATTTGAAAGCAGAAGATCGACCGCAACTAAGATAAATGCCGCACAACTTCCAATATGGCCGAGAACATCTCCGATAACGGTATTTAACGGCTCACCTGCTTGGATACGATTGTCCCCCCATAGCTTTAGAGCCATGAGTGCAGATGCTGTAGAAGATTTAGGTGCCTGACCGTGTGACCAGAAATAAGTTTCGGTCCAAGGGAAAAACCTCGGGCCGTTGTCAAAGACGAGAGTGATACCGTTTTTTCCCTGTTGCTCGCCACTAAATTGCAGAGTGACCGATTCATTAACTAAAGTTTGTACCAGCTCAAGACCTATTACTGGAGCTTTTTCTAATAGACTGAGGAATGGTTGGTGTGTGGGGGAAGGTGGAGTGTACAGGCTTTCGTGGAATCTTTCAGCCGAATCAGAATCTAGACATGTTTTTGACAATCCAGTCTGGGTTTTAGGTACTATCAAGCTTGCTGAAACCAAATCCGCAAATTCTTGAGGTGTCACGCCCGCGATGATGGAACTTGCAGGACGTAAATTTACAAGCGTAGAGAATTTTTTTTTGCTCTAATAACGCTTTTAAATAGGTTTTAAGGCGAACAGGTATGTAACTGGAAAAAGTTAAAGATGTGATCCTTAATCTTTCCAGCATACGATAGTGCTCAATCGATAAGTTTCTAGTTTGCGCTCCGGGAATACTGATATTGCTATCTGGATCATCAAGTTTTACCAACCAGTCAAAGAGCATGTTGCCTGTAGCCTCTGCGATTACGGGAATTTTTTGAAATAGTAAAAGTAGAGTCTCTACTAGCGCTAAGATGGATGCGATTGCCTGAATTGGGATTTCAGCCGCATGTCGTATGCACCATATTAAAAGTTTTAAAGCGGAATCAGAAGATGCAATTCTAATTTCTTTAGGAATTGAGGAAGCCCACATTATTAATTCTTCCGATTTCCCTGATACAAAGTCGGCAGGAGGTACGGTCTCAATGGTTGTAATTGCAATAGATAGTTCTATGAGTAATGAACCGTTATTCACGAGGAGTATCTGACTGCAACGTTCGAGCTGTTCTTGGGAAAGTTCTGAGCGAATGATCGCCATGAGTGCTTCTCTCCGCCAAGAGCTATGAGCTCCTGGGGGGGATAGTTTCTCAAGTAATCTTAGCCATGAGTTACAATCTGGATTGAGCTCAAGTGCAAAACGACCGGCGAATTCTATGCCTCGTGATATTTTTGGTGATGTTGGCACTTCAAGATTTAGTCTGGATAATATGCCGTCTTCTTCCTGAAGCCTTGCACCGATTGCCCAATCACGAAGCACATCGTGGTAAAAGCGTAAGTGATCTCTATTTGGCTCGATCAAACTCTGCGAATCAAGTAAGTGTGAACGCGCAGGTGAATCGTCGTAAACGTTTAATAAATCGCGGCCCGCAAGTGTAGCTTCCGCTATCCTGGCAATTAACCGCTGAGCGGCTCGTAGAACTACTGGATCTGCATTATCGGCTGATTTCCACCATTGTTGGGCGAGTGTTACCTCAGAGTGTACTTTCGCGACTGATGGAACTTTAAGTAATCGTGAAAGCCTATACAAATTGCGAGCGATGCTCGAGGCTGGGTGGCTTGATTTTAGAAGTAAGCCAAGTTCAGGTGCGAGAATACGCAAAGTCTTTACTTCTTCTTCATCAAGCTCATTAACGATTATTGTTTGAGGCTGGCCGAGCGTTGATATGACATCGGGCGCAAGCCAGCTTTCAGTTTCGGAATTAAAATGAAGGCGTGATGTTGCAACAACTGAAAATCCATTGGTCACAGCAATCTCCCGCAGTAGGTCATTAATCGTTCTGCGCTGTGCTGGGGATGTGAACATCTCAAGGCTATCAATAAAAAGGACTCCGCCGCCGCTAACAGCGAGATCATTCAGAAACTCTTTTAAAGTCGTCCGAATGTTTAATACCTGTGATAATGCAGCCCAACCACCTTCAGGAGTGGTCAGTGGGTCAAGTACGAGAACCAATGCTTCGCTGATGATACGTTCAGCAGCATTTCTGAGTACAGCTGATTTACCGACACCTGGCCCGCCTTTGATTTCTACAAAGCGGTGTTCATCTAAAGCTTTCTCGAGTAAAGCTACAGCTCGAAGTCTAGGAAGATGTATGCCTGCGATTGTATTACCTATGTCGGCGAGGGATTGACAGGATAATTCAGCCATCCTTTCACGAGCTATATAGAATTTTTTGTCGCTGAGGAGTCGAAAACCCCGTCCGATAAGAATATTTTGAAGTGTTAGGCGATCTATGACTCTACCTGTCTTGGCTGACTCCAGTGATATCTCGATCAGATTGCTCCAGAGTGCTTCACTTCTGCTCTCGTCTTCTGGTGAGAGTATCTGTTTGGATATCGACAATACGTGGGTGTGAGCCAGCGGAGAACATGATTCGAAGTCAAATTCTAAGATCAAAAACCGTTTGAAAATTTTCCAAATCGTTTCATCATCTTTGGGAACACCCGCTGCAATTAGGTTGGTTTGGAAGGTCTTGCTGAACTTTCGCATTTCGGCACCGTAAATGCCTTTATTATCAAGACGTTGGAAGAATTGAACGCCATTCTGAGCCGTACGCGCCCATTTAAGAACATCTTGGTAGGGACCTGAGATGGCTTTACTCGTGCGCTGTGTTGCAACAGCAAGACGATGTCGTTCTTCTGGGATATCTTTTGTGAAGCTTTTAGCTATCTGCTCGCAAACTTCTTTGAAGACTGAGTCCCTAGGTGAGAATGTGATCGTGCGCTTCGATTGGATTTCTAAAAGCGTTTTACCTGATGCAGACATGCCTTGCATATACAGATCATCAAGCGCGTAGCCGAGATCTTTACCCTGGAAACCAACACTCAAGATACGTGAACCTGGTAATCCACGGGGCTCAGTATTTGCGAGCAGTGTAATAAGATAGAATGCTCCCACTTGCCCCTCTATATAAACCCCTGCGCCGCCTCGCCCAACGGGACTTGAGCCGTTAGTTGCATCAATCGCTTCATCGTCGGACATAGCTAAAGAATAACTCCTTGTGATTCATAGGTTTTATTGATGTGCATTATATCATTCTAAGAAATGGTTAAACGTTAAATACTGGTTTTCTTCCTATTTCATTGATATTTAATGTTTTTATTTTTTGTTATTTACTTTGTAATCTTGCTGGTACTCACTTAGATTGGTGCTCCTGACCCAAATGAGAGAGCACAGTCCCAATCAACTTGCGCGTCATTGAATCCCAAAATCTGATGACGCGTTTGATAGCTTATTGTTTTGCTGGAGTTGTGTTCGAGTTTTTCACGGCAATGGTAGGCAAGAGCGATAAAATCTCTCTACGTTTTCGGCATACAGCGGCAACCTTCCAGGATAACTCCGTAGCTGCTCGTACCCCAGTGCACTGGTGAAACCACCGATGTCGGTCACTGTGGCAGCCACTGTGCCTATACCCATCCCTGTAAATATTCTCGCTGAAGCTCGGTCATGGCCTTCAGTTGACGGACAATGTCATGAGGCTGTTGGGGTCTGTCCATCGAGCAAGGTACGGCACGACTGGTATCCCTTTATCTCTTTCAATTGAAGAGAATAAATTCTCCTGTATCGATTTTCCCGCATAACTACCTGTATCATAAAAAAACATCTCATCTTATGTAATAATATTTTTCAAATTAAGACTAAATAATGAATATTCCTACGCAGCGAGAAAGCAGATGGCAGTGATCCGGTATATCAGTATCGAAAACTTTAGATCAATACGACAGGCAGACTGGTATCCAGACCCAGGTTTTAATTGTCTTATCGGCCCAGGCGATTCGGGAAAATCCACTTTTCTTGATGCCATTGATTTGGTGTTGGGGGCTAGACGTTCCAGCTCATTTAGCGATGCTGATTTCCATCTGATGAACACAGGTGATCCCATCTCTATCTGCGCCACTCTCGGCAAGCTTGATGATGGCATACTCAATCTGGAGCATTATGGCCGGTTTCTTCGCGGGTTTGATCTTAACACTCGCGAAATTCATGACGAGCCTGAGCAAAATGATGAGATGGTCATTACGCTGAAACTGATGGTTAGCGAAGATCTTGAACCTGACTGGTTTCTGTTTTCTGAACGGGCTGCGGAAGAGGGGATAGAGAAAAGACTTCAGTGGAAGCACAGAGAATGCCTTCATCCTACACGTCTAGGAACCGTCGCCCATCATCATCTGGCCTGGGGTAACCGCTCGGTGCTTCATAAACTTTCTGAAGAGACCTTCAATGTCAGCTCAACCCTGGCGGAACTCTCTCGTCAGACCCGGCAAAACTTTGCTGCACAGGAGATGCCGCAGCTTGAGGGCATTCTGGGTGAGGTGCAGACCATCGCGAATGAGCTCGGTGTTCCACTCGGTGAATTAAAGGCGCTTCTCGATGTTAATGGTGTTTCACTGTCCAATAGTGCCATCAGCCTGCATAACAGTGACAGCACGCCATTACGAATGTTGGGGACCGGATCATCCCGGCTGCTTGTTGCCGGCCTGCAAAAAGCGGTGGGTAACCCCGGGATAATACTGGTTGATGAGGCTGAATATGGGCTTGAGCCATACAGGATCAGTCGACTCCTGCATAAATTAGGCTCCCGTGACGCTGAGCCTGTGGCACAAGTCTTCATTACCACGCACTCTCCCTACGTGCTTCGTGAGCTGAAGGCAACACAACTTTGTGTTATGCGTAAATCTGACGCTGGGTCTCTGGCCCCATCACATGCATTTCTGACGTTAACTGGCGACGATCAGGAACAGGCCACGCTACGTGCCTGCGCCGAAGCTTTTTTCAGTAAAGCGGTCATTGTGGGGGAAGGGAGTACAGAGGTCGGGTTCATTCGTGGAATTGATCTTATCTGGCAGCGTAACAGACGCCCTGGATTTCAGGAACGGGGTGTTTTTGCCGTAGATGGCAGTGGGGGTGACAACTATTTTAAGCGGGCCCGCGTCTTTACTCAACTGGGCTACAGAACCGCGTTACTTAAAGACTCTGATATTACGGAAGAGGCGCACAGGCAGCAGACTGAAGCCTGTCGCCGTAGTGGAGTCACTGTTTTCGAGTGGGGGGCGGAACTTTCAACAGAGGGGGCTCTCCTGAGATGGTGCCCGGTCGAAATGATACGCGATATTGTTATGCTTGCCGCTGAGCTTAATGGTGAAGAAAGAGTTGACCAAAATATTAAGAACTATTCTCAGAATGCTTATGGTTTTGAGAACTGTACCCATGCACCTGAAGATGGAATGAGAATTCCGGTGGCGAAAGCCGCAGGTAAATATGGCTGGTTTAAATCCATTGGAAAAGCTGAGGTCCTTGCTGAAAACATTATCGCACCCCATATCCGCTCATTCGATGAGGCGTTCCGTGCCACGATAAGGGAATTGCGTAACTGGGCGGCTAATAATGGAGATCAGGGATGAGTATTGAGGCCGTGCTGAGTGCCCGCAGAGGTCTGGTTGTTGCCCCGGCCGGATGTGGGAAAACACATCTGATCACCGAAGTGCTCAGTGTTGCCCAGCATAAGCCTTATCTTGTGCTGACACACACCACTGCCGGGGTTACCGCGCTGAAGAAACGGCTTAAACGCTTCTCTGTCCCCTCACAGAACTATGTTGTGACCACCATTGACGGGTGGGCGCTAAGAATTGCAGGCAGTTTTCCTAGCCTGTGTCCGGTGGATGTTGGGCCGGAAGTACCTAACCGGTTCTACCCTTCGCTTCGGCGATCAGTGTTTGCGCTGCTCCGGGGGGGGAATATCAATGAAGCCGTCAGAGCTTCCTATTCACGTCTGCTGGTTGATGAATATCAGGACTGTAATGTTCTGCAACATGAGATGACTGTTGCCTTATCTCATCTTCTGCCCACCGTCGTGTTTGGCGATCCCATGCAGTGTATATTCAGCTTCAGTGGCCCGATGCCTCACTGGAGAGATACGGTTCAGGTGAGCTTCCCGCTTCTGACAACCTTAGATACCCCATGGCGCTGGAATAATGTGAATGCTCCTGCGCTGGGTGAATGGATCCTAGATGTAAGGGAAAAGCTGTTCAACGGTGAGAGTCTTGACCTAGCGTCCTGTCCTGATTTTGTCCGTTTCCATTCACTGACGCGCGATCAGAATGCAAACTTTGTACGCCAGCAACAGGAATATTACGCGCTGTTGCGGCAATATCCTGATGACTCACTTCTGGTGCTGGGTGATTCCCGCAGAGTCACGTCCAGACACCAGTTTGCTCAGCGCATAAATGGAATTGATGTGGTTGAACCCGTCGATCTGAGTGATGTGATGAGAATGGCGCAGGGGCTGGATGGCGAAGATACTGGCTCCGGTATGCTGGAAAGGCTACTGCGTATTGCGACTGAAATGATGACCAATGTGGAAGTTAACCTGACGTTACATCGCGTCAGTCGCATTATGGCGGGCAGAAACCGTACGGCTGCCTCCTTACTTGAAAATGCGCTGATTACGCTTATCAGAGAGCCTTCCAGGCAGAATACCCGCTCTGCACTACAGCATCTGGAGGAAAAAGAGGGAACACGTGTTTACCGCTCAGGTGCCTGTCAGGCTCTAAAGGATGCGCTAAGTTTGTCTGTCAGTTCCCCTGAGATGAGTATTTATGAGGCAGCCTCGGTGGTTCGGGAGCAGCGAAGGTACCAGGGAGACAGGCGAATTACTCGCAGGTCTATTGGCTCGACACTCCTTTTGAAAGGGCTGGAGTGTGATCATGCCCTAATACTTGATGCTGGCAGCATGAGCGCAAGTAATTTATATGTTGCCCTTTCAAGAGGTGCTAAATCTGTTGTGCTGTTTTCGGGCAGCCGTGAATTCAGGTCCGAAGCTGTGAATTAATAAGCCTGGTGTAAAAACGTTTGTGATGTGTTCCGTGCTTCATATGATCATGAGAGGAGTCTGTTGTGAAGTATGAATGTTCGTTCGAACATACATGTGTGAGGAAGGATGACTGCTTTCTCGATATTGGACTACTTGGAGATATGCAGCCAACAATTATCAAAGGTACTGCAGTTATTGCATTTGTGGATGTCCACTTCCCCTAAAATGAAACAACTATAATTAGATTTTCTGCCCTGAAAACAGCAGAGGTCATGATGAAAAAAGCACGTTTTACCGAATCGCAGATCGTCAGTATTTTAAAGCTGGCTGACTCTGGTATGAAGGTCGACGAAATCTGCCGTCAGAACGGGATCAGTAACGCCACATATTATAACTGGAAATCAAAATATGGCGGTATGGAAGCGGCTGATATTAAAAGGCTTAAAGAGCTTGAGGATGAAAATATCAGGCTTAAGCAGTTGTTTGCGGAAGTTAGTCTGGAAAATCATGCTATGAAGGAGCTTTTCGCAAAAAAGGGCTGGTGATGACCGAGAAAAAGACCTGCGCTCAGGAATTAACTCAGGCAGGCTTATCGGTCATAACCG
>NZ_LZEX01000046.1 GCF_001676055.1 Morganella psychrotolerans
TGTAAATAACGGTGTACGGAGTACACTCCTAATTACAGACAACAAAAAAGCGCCATGAAGGCGCTTTTTTGTTGTCTGTCTGATGATGAGAATGCTTTGCTGTATTTAGCAATGATAGCAGCAGCACGGGTCAGATTTGAGAAGAAAGTTTTGATGCTTTTCATAATGAACTCCTGCGTTTGAATTAAGGGTTAAAGCGTCTTTCGCTTCGATGGAGGTATCATACCAATTATGTGATGGATGTCAAATTTTTTTATAAACTATTTTTTAAAATATCAAACTATTTTTTATTTAAAACCGGCGTCATTCAAGATGCAGGCAGATGGCAGCATAGATAAACTATATGATCGGCGAGCTGAGTACAGTCGGCAAACCTGCCGTTTGAATGGATACGGCTATAGCGGGACTTCTTTATTTATGCCAGTATATTTTTATATGTTGCCGGTAAGATCAGAGGAAAGTATGGGTAAAGTAATAAAATTGGTGTTGATGCTGATTGTCGCTGCTGCATTTACAGGCGCCGGTTATTATATGGGAACGCCGAAAACTAAGCCGCCGGTTTTACGGGAGTCGCTCAGTATCAACGCGGGGGAAACATCCGCTACTGTAGAAAAAAAGATGATGGCGGAATCATTTCTGTTTCTTGAGTCACTGCGTAAAATCTCACCTGAAAAATATAAAGAAATAAAACGCGAGATGGGTGATTACGATTCAATGACCTATGAGCAAAAACTGGCATGGGTGAATAAAATTACAGAGCTGACGGCGGTGTTATTAATCGATCGTGTTCCTTATGCTTCTGACGAGGCGTTAAATGCCTTTGCAGTGGCGGTTAAAGAGCAGGCAGACGAATATCTGATAAAAGATCCGTCCGGGAAACTGTGTTTTAATAATTTTTTCCCGGGACTGAATAAATTTCCGCAGGATAAACTGGCTGTTTCTTATAATGAAGCGGATATCCGGATGTTAAAAACCGTAAATCTGATCCTGACGTCATCCACGGAAAACAGAAATAGTCATTCTGTTTCTGAGCATGATGCCTGGCAGGTATTAGGCTCAGTTTCACAGAAACTGAGTGAGAAATACGGTGATCAGGTTAATTTGTTATCAAACCCTGAAGAAGGTGCAAAAGACCCGGCAATGACCTGTCGTATCGTCGGTGATTTTTATGAATTATTTACTCAGGTGCCGGATAAAGCCGCTTCCGCAGAAGCATTGCGACAGATTTTATCTGATTGATTTTTCTGTCACACTGTAAAAAATCCGCCGGTATTTATTTTATCTGCGGTTTTTTTTCATTGTAAAAGTCGCTCCCGGTATGATCATTGTGCAAATTGTGCTGTTTTTTCTGAACCCTGACAAAATAAAATACGTTCGTACCCGAAAATGAACCTGCTAATCGAATAATCGGTATGCTTTTTTCAAAATCTTATTCAGCGGGGTATTTTTTGTGAAGCTCGGACACAAAGAAATATCAAAGTGTGAAGCGGATATTACTTTCATTTCCGGACATTTCTTTATATTGCATTGCAGGGCATCATAAACCGACAAATAAATCACACAATTCATTATATCAGTCGGATATTTTGTTTTTGTTTATTTCGTTTTCATTGATTCGCCATATTATTTCGCTTATCGTTACTTTTGCCTTTATTCAGGCTATTCTGTGCGCAATAATATTGTATTGAATTAATTTTAATGACCGGGGTATTTTGATGGACAACACGTCAACGCAGTCTTCTGCCGCCCAACCTTCCGATAAACATACATCTTCGACTCACCCTGCAAAACGAAAAGCCTGGCTTATCGGTACAACTCTGCTGTTTATTATATTGCTGGCGGGTTATCTGATTTATTGGTTTATGGTTCTGCGCTATCAGGAATATACAGATGATGCTTATGTGGTGGGACTTCAGGTGCCGATTGTGGCGCAAACCACCGGTAATGTGACACAGGTAAATTTTGAGAATACCGATCTGGTGCGTGCCGGGGATGTACTGGTGGTGCTGGATAAAACCAATGCTGAACTGGCTTATGCACAGGCGCGGCATGACCTCGCGGCAATAGTGCGCCAGACACAGGAGCTTTACTATAACCGTGACCAGCTCAGTGCGGTGATTGCACAGAAAAATGTGCTGCTGAATCAGGCGAAAAGTGATTATGCACGGCGGAGTGTGCTGGGGCAGCGGGGAACTATTTCCAAAGAGGATCTGCAACATTCACGTGAAGCCGTGGAAGAAGCTCAGGCCTCTCTGAATGCATCAGTGCAGCAATTTAATGCCACGAAAGCGCTGCTGAAAACAACGGCATTGGCGGATCAACCCGCAGTATTACAGGCGGCAGATAAAGTCCGTGATGCCTGGATAACCCTTCAGCGTACACAAATCCGCAGCCCGTTTACCGGATATGTTTCACGGCGCAATGTCCAGGTCGGTGCGCAGGTCAGTCCGAATGCGTCATTGATGGCGATTGTTCCGGCAGAGCCGGTGTGGATTGATGCTAACTTTAAAGAAACGCAACTCAGCGATGTGCGGATCGGGCAACCGGTCACGATCACCAGCGATTTCTATGGTAGTAAAGTGATATTTAACGGCACAGTCGCCGGTCTGGATATGGGCACCGGCAGCGCATTTTCACTGCTTCCGGCGCAAAACGCGACCGGCAACTGGATTAAAGTGGTGCAACGCCTGCCGGTCAGGGTGGAGTTAGATCCTCAGCAGATTGCAAAATACCCGCTGCGTATCGGGCTGTCCATGAATGTCACTATTGAAACAAAAGATACCGGTGGTCAGGTGCTGGCGAATGTTCAGCGTGATACCCCGGCGTTTAAAAGTGATGTGCTTATTCCGGATCTTGCGCCGGTGAATGTTGTGATTGCACAAATCATTACAGACAATGCCAGTTAAGCTGTACGGGGTTTATTGTGGATAATCAACCGTTAACAGGAAAAAGACTGGTCTGGGCGACCATCGCACTGGCGATGGCGACCTTTATGCAGGTGCTGGACTCCACCATTGCCAACGTGGCTATTCCGACTATCTCGGGTAATCTCGGGGCGTCTGTCTCGCAGGGAACCTGGGTGATTACCTCGTTCGGGGTATCGAATGCCATTTCTATTGCTATCACCGGGTTCCTGGCTAAACGCTTCGGTGAAGTCCGCGTGTTTATCTGGTCAGTCGGGCTGTTTACCCTGGCATCCTTGCTGTGCGGGCTGTCTGATAGCCTCGGCATGCTGATTTTTTTCCGTGTATTACAAGGCGGTGTTGCAGGACCGATTATTCCGCTGTCACAAAGCCTGTTGCTGAAAAGCTATCCTCCTGCGAAACGCAATACGGCGCTCGCATTGTGGTCGATGACCATCATTCTGGCGCCGGTGTGCGGGCCAATTATGGGTGGTTATATCAGTGATAATTTCCACTGGGGCTGGATTTTCTTTATCAACGTTCCGATCGGCATAGCGGTGGTGATTGTCAGCCTGATGCTGCTGCGTGGCATGGAATCGAAAACCACAAAAGTCCCGCTCAATGTGATTGGTTTATCGTTACTGATAGTCGGTATAGGATGTCTGCAAATCCTGCTGGATAAAGGAAAAGATCTCGGCTGGCTGGAATCGGATGAAATTGTTGCACTGGCAGTTATTGCTGCGGTAGCGCTTGTGTTCCTGGTTATCTGGGAGCTGACAGATAAAAACCCGATTGTCGAATTGTCTCTGTTTAAGTCGCGAAACTTTACGGTCGGGACACTTTCAGTCAGTCTGGCGTATATGGTTTATTTCGGCGCAATTGTTCTGTTACCACAGTTGTTGCAGGAGGTATACGGCTATACGGCGGAGTGGGCAGGGCTGGCGCTGGCGCCTATCGGGCTGGTGCCGATATTGATCTCGGCATTTGTCGGTAAAATATCCAATGTGGTGGATTTGCGCTGGATTGTAACCTTTAGTTTCGTGATATATGCCATCTGTTTCTACTGGCGGGCATACACATTTGAGCCGCAAATGGATTTTTATGCGTCCGTCTGGCCACAACTGGTTCAGGGGTTTGCGGTTGCCTGTTTCTTTATGCCGCTGACAACCATCACGCTTTCGGGATTGCCGCCGGAAAAGCTGGCTTCAGCTTCCGCGCTGGCGAATTTTTTCCGGACACTGGCGGGCTCGATAGGAACGTCGATCACCACAACATTGTGGAGCCGACGCGAATCGTTACATCATTCTCAGTTAACTGAGTCAATCACAGAGTATAATCCTGAGTCGGTACAGATGTATCAGGAAATGGCGCAGCATGGTATGTCGCAGATACAGACATCGGCGTACCTCGCAAAAGAGATAACTGCGCAGGGATTAATTATCAGCGCGAATGAAATTTTCTGGCTTTCAGGCGGGGTTTTTATCTGTCTGATTGTGCTGGTCTGGTTTGCCAAACCACCCTTTACCGCTAAGTCCTGATAACCATTACAGTAACAAGGATGCGTAACCGGTAATGTGCCGGTTGCCGGACGCAATGAAGAGGATTTTTCCATGAGATTTAAACAATTTATGCTTGCCGGTGCAATTGCGTCGGCTACATTACTGGCAGCACAGATAGCTTCTGCCTGCACACGCCTGGTGTATCTGGGGGATGACTCGCAGGTGATCACGGCACGGTCAATGGACTGGAAAAGTGATGTCGGCACTAATTTATGGATTTTCCCGCGGGGCATGGCGCGTGATGGTGCCGCAGGGCCAAACTCGGTTAAATGGGTGTCTAAATACGGCAGTGTGACCGCTTCCGGCTATGATATTTCTACCACTGACGGGATTAACGAAAAAGGGTTAGTTGCAAACCTGCTCTGGCTGGTGGAATCATCCTATCCTGACCCGGAAAATGGTAAACAGACGCTGAGCATTTCAGCATGGGCGCAGTATGTGCTGGATAACTATGCAACGGTGGCAGAGGCAGTTGCTGCCCTGGAAAAAGAACCGTTTGATGTTATTACAGATAAAGTTCCGGGTGAAAAGCGTCTGGCGACACTGCATCTCTCTCTGTCAGATGCATCCGGTGACAGTGCAATTATTGAATACATTGATGGTAAGCAGGTTATTCATCACAACAAAAAATATCAGGTGATGACCAACTCCCCGGTATTCAGTGAGCAACTGGCGCTGGACAGTTACTGGCAGCAGATTAACGGCACAGTTATGCTGCCGGGCACCAACCGCTCTGCTGATCGTTTTGCGCGCGGCTCTTTTTATATCAATGCTATTCCTAAATTAACCACACCGAATAAAGCAGTAGCATCAGTCTTTAGTGTGATCCGCAATGTCTCTGTGCCGTTCGGGCTGAATACGGAAGAAGAGCCGAATATCTCTTCTACCCGCTGGCGCACGGTGGTCGATCATAAACGTCAGATTTATTTCTTTGAATCCGCACTGACGCCCAATATCTTCTGGGTTGACCTGAAGAAAGTGGATTTCAGCAAAGAAAACGGCAAAGTGAAGAAACTGGATTTAGGGCCTGAGCAACAAAATATTTACTCCGGCGATGTGGCAAATGACTTTGTTGAGACTAAACCTTTCGTTTTTGAAGGGATTAATAAAGTGATTGCTCAGAAGAAATAAAAGGCATTTACGCCTCACCGGAAAGGGTATAAGATGCATTTAATATGCATCTTTAAGGTGAGGCGTAAAATGGAAAATCTGGTCTGTTATAAAACTCTGCCGGTCTGGCAAAAAAACACTATTCCGATGGCATTTATGGAAAGGCATAATACGGCGGAAGGCACATGGGCACAATTATCCGTGTTGGCCGGAGAAATGGATTTTGTCGTTTTCGGTGAAAACGGTGAAGAGACCCGTTACCACTTTGATACTGAACATCAGCCGCCGCGTCTTGATCCGCAGGTGTGGCATAGAATTGAGTCTGTCAGTGATGATATTTCCTGTCAGCTCGCTTTTCACTGTAAACAGGAAGATGAATTTTACAAAATTCATGGTCTGACCCGTCCGCACTCCGAAGTCCGTGAACTGGTGACAATGACCAAACCCGGCAAAACCCTGGATTTAGGCTCCGGTCGCGGTCGCAACAGTTTTTTCCTGGCACAACTCGGCTATGATGTGACTGCCACAGATATTAATCCGCAGCATATTCAGGCAATTGAGGATGTAAAAGCGGTCAGCGGGATCAGTAATATCCGCACCGCAGTGTACGATATCAATCAGCATGCTTTGCAGGATGATTACGACATCATTATCTCCACTGTAGTGCTGATGTTCCTGAAAAGAGAAAATATTGCCGCGATCATCGCCGATATGCAGGCTCATACCCTTCCCGGTGGTTATAACCTGATTGTCTGTCCGGTAGAGACGGATAATATGCCGTACGATGAACTGCCGTTTGACTGTTTCCTGAAGCCCGGTGAGCTCTCCGCTGCCTACGCAGACTGGGAGATCCTGAAATACAATGAAAATCCGGGCCATTTGCACCGCACTGATGCGGCAGGTAACCGGATCTGCCTGAATTTTGCTACTCTGATTGCCCGTAAAAAAGCCTGATCACCCGTAAAAACCAGACCCTCACGCTGTGTTGTCGGCTTTCCGGCAGCATGGCGTTTTTTCATTTCTCCGCACAGTAAAATCCCTCATATAAATTTGAGTTATCCATCACCGGAAAAATAACGCACTATTTTAGTTCCGATTACGACGAGTGACTCCTCTCACACTATCAAACATCCGACACGTTTTTGGCCGTTTTTTGCTCGCAGTTTATACATTTTTCGGCTTTATTAGTAAATGATAAATAAATGTTACTCATTTGTGGTGCATAAGATAAAAATAACAGAGCCGGTCAGGAGGAATGAATGGACTTAATTACAGAGTGGCTGGGGACGTTAAACGGCATTGTGTGGGGCGTACCAATGCTGGTGGGGATACTGGGTGTGGGGTTGTTTATGCAGGTACGGCTCAGTTTTTTGCCGATCCGTAAACTGGGTACCGGGTTTAAATTACTGTTTCAGCGTAATGAATCGCGCGGGGAAGGGCAAATCTCGCCGTTCAATGCGCTGATGACCGCGCTGTCCGCAACCATCGGAACCGGTAATATTGCCGGAGTGGCAACGGCAGTCGTGATGGGCGGGCCGGGCGCACTGTTCTGGATGTGGATGACAGCTCTGGTCGGGATGGCAACAAAATATTCAGAAACGGTTCTGGCTGTCCGCTTTCGCGAAGTCGATAAATACGGGCAATATGTCGGTGGCCCGATGTATTACATCAAAAATGGTTTGGGTTCGAAATGGATCTGGCTGGGAACACTGTTTGCTTTTTTTGGTGCCTGCGCGAGTTTTGGTATCGGAAATACGGTTCAGGCAAATTCAGTGGCGGATGTGCTGGAAAGCAACTTCGGGGTGAACAAATGGGTTACCAGTGCCGTGCTGGTAATACTGGTCGGTGCGGTACTGATTGGCGGGATCCGCCGTATTTCTGATGTTGCGGGCAAACTGGTGCCCCTGATGACCGTCGGCTATTTTGGTGCAGGGTTATTGGTACTGGCGCTGAATATCAGTGAAGTTCCGGCGGCATTTTCGCTGATTGTCACCTCTGCATTTACCCCGGTGGCGGCGCAGGGCGGTTTTGCCGGTGCCGCAGTCTGGGCGGCGATCCGTTTTGGGGTGGCGCGCGGCGTTTTCTCTAATGAAGCGGGTCTTGGCAGTGCGCCGATAGCCCATGCTGCGGCAAAAACACAAAACCCTATCCGTCAGGGATTGATCGCCATGCTGGGC
Source organism: Morganella psychrotolerans (assembly GCF_001676055.1). Taxonomy (GTDB): domain Bacteria; phylum Pseudomonadota; class Gammaproteobacteria; order Enterobacterales; family Enterobacteriaceae; genus Morganella; species Morganella psychrotolerans_B. The sequence goes on from NZ_LZEX01000046.1 coordinate 7,750, forward strand.
ACCTTCATTGATACCATTATTGTCTGTTCCGTCACCGGACTGACGATTGTGATTATGGGTGGTTGGTTAACCAGTGAAACCGGTGCAACACTGACCGCATCATCCTTTAAAGCCGCAATTCCTGGCGGGAACTATATTGTGGCGGTTGCGCTGACCATTTTTGCATTCACCACTATCCTCGGCTGGAGTTTTTATGGTGAGAAATGTGTTCAGTATCTCTTTGGTCTGAAAGCGATCAAAGTATTCCGCGTGTTATGGATTATTGCATTACCGGTTGGTGCCACGCAGTCTCTGGATTTTGTCTGGCTGCTGGCCGATACGCTGAATGCAATGATGGCTATTCCGAACCTGATTGCATTGATGTTACTCAGCCCTGTGGTGTACCGTCTGACGCGGGATCATATCCGTGATATTAATGCGGACAGCATTGACGTGGCAAATGAGTTATACGACAAAAAATAGTCAGTCTGCGGGCAGGATATGACGATAAGTACAGCCGCGTCACTGATGAATGGCGCGGCTGCACTTGCTGATATATAAAATTAATCTGTATCAGGCGTGAGCCAGAACAGGCCGCTGCCATCCAGTGCGGTAAAGGTTTTATGCAACATCAGGCTGTCAGCCTGCGGATCTAAATCCCGGAAAGTTTCCGGATGCAGGAAGGTTGCTATCGCTTCAACAGCAATAATATTAAACGGCGTATCATAGTATTGCTGATACAGCGCCAGTACCCGTTTTTCCTGATAAGCACTCAGGTGTTGCAGTTTCGGACGCACCATCAGTTTTTCCAGTGCGGGAACAGCCCGGACGGCAGAGCCGGTATAGCCGAGCGGGACTGAAGCGCTGCCTTTGCGGGTGCTTTGCCAGTCTGCGACCGTCATCAGATAAAATTGCGGATCAGCGGCAATGATTTGTTCTTCGCTGACTTCCCCGCCCATCGTGTTTTTAAACCAGTCCGCACCCAGGTTATGACCGCCTGCGGCAGTAACAAACTCCCCGAAATTACCGTTACCAAAGGTCTTGCAGCAACTGTTTTCCCCGGCAAGACCGGCTGCCCGTTCAATAAAGACAGTTGGTTGTTTATCTGCCGGTATTTGTGCAACGCGTGAACGGATAAGGGTCAGGCGCCGGTTATAAAAATCATTAAAGGCTTCTGCTTGTTTCTCCTGTCCGAATACCTGTCCCAGCAGTGTCATACTCGGTTGCGTATTTTTTAGCGGAGATTGACGAAAATCGACAAATATAACCGGAATACCGCTTTTTTCCAGCAGATCCAATGTGCCGCTTTCCGCCACTTTACTCTGTAATCCGGTATCAAAAATGACCAGATCAGGTTGATGAGTCAGAGCCTTTTCGACACTGAAATCAGTTGTGTACGGATTTGGAAATACCGGAATATCAGCCAGTTGCGGAAATTCTTTTTCATAGGCGATGCGCAGGTCAGGCGCTTTTTTAGTCAGCGCATCATCCCACGCAACAATACCTTTGAGTGGTTCGGCGGGGTGCAGAATGTTCAGTGCAACCAGCACCCGGCTGTCAGCCAGCATAACGCGGGAGACCGGCGCATTGACAGTCACGGTGCGCCCGGCGATATCGGTGACGGTTACCGGTTGTGCCGCTGCATTGAATGACAGCATGGTCAGAAGCAAGGCTATACCGGTATTCAGAAAACGAGCCGGAAAACGCCCGGCAGCGTGAGTATGTTGATTTATCATATTAAACACTTATTTATTAAAAAGTTACGGATGCCTGAGCAAAGAAGGTTCGCGGTTGTCCGGCATAAATACCGTAATTATTATCTGTTGAACGGGTGAAACTCGCCTGGCCAAACAGATTTTTCACCCCGGCTGACAGTGTCAGATCTGACCACTGCGGACCGAAATGATACTCTGTGCGCGCATCCCACATCATATAGCCCGGGATTATTCCGTACCGCCCGTCAGCACTGCCTTCGGTGAGATAGTCTTTTCCGGTTCCCGGTGACTGCTGTTTTGATTGTGCGTAAGTATTGAGATTCCAGACCCAGTTGCCTGTTTCATAACGGGTTCCGGCGGTGAAGACCTGGCGGGAGTAGAACGGCAGGTCTTTATCAGCAAAATTACCGCGTTTACTGACGGCTTTGGTGTAAGTATAAGTGCTGTAAATACTTGCGCCATCGAGTGCCGGGGCCATTTCACTCAAATCATAATTTATCGCCAGCTCAATACCCTGATGTGTTGTGGCACCGAGATTTGTCCAGCCGGTGGAATTTTCGATATATTGCAGCTGATCATTAAAGTCGATATAGAAAACCGTTGCTTCAGCAGAGAGTAATCCGTCATCAAACCGGGTGCCGACTTCATAGTTATGGGCTTTTTCCGCACTTAGTCCGTTTGCCGGATCATTACCTGCACCACCGGTATTGAGCTGGAAGTATTGCAGGCTGCCGAAAGAACTTCCGGTGTTTGCGAAAATTTTCCATTGGTCATCAATATGATAGATAACTGACAGTGCCGGCAGAGGCTCACTGTAACTTTTGCTGCGATACTGATTACGGAAACCATCATCCAGATGAATATTGATGTTTTCATAACGCAGCCCCGGGATAATAGTCCAGTTACCTGCATTGATCGTATCATCAATATAGATGGCATGCGCTTCGGTGCCGCCGGAGGTGTGCTGGTAATAATCACCGGTATCCGGGCGCGAACCCTGTGACCCGGTCTGATACCAGCCGGAGCGATAGGCTTTTTCATCAGCGGTTTCATTCAGATAGCGGTAACCGAAAGTGATTTCATGGGACTGATTATCAAAGCGGAACAGTTGTGAATAGCTCGGTTCGATGGCATACGCGGTGTAATGACGCGGGTAGGAAATCAGGCGGCTGTTACCGGCATTTTTATCTTTTCCTTCACTCTCAATGTAGCTGCCGCGATAGCTTTTGCTGAACCAGGTCAGTAATTCAAATTGCTTATCATCTTCCTGATGGCGGTATTTGAATGACATATCCTGCCGGTTACCCTCAAAGCGGTCAAATGAGCGGACAGACTGATACGGATCCGCTTTATACTGCGCGTCGGTCAGCCCGCCCGGCATCCCTGACTGAGCATGGTAATAGTGAAAATTAGCCAGCAATTCATCCGTTTCACTCAGGGTATAACGGGTTTTCAGAATAATATCGTCGATATCCGTATTATCATTATTTTTGCGGTATCCCTGACCGTGCAGGCCGGAGTAGAGCAGCAGTGCACCTGCCGAGCCATCCTCTTTTGAGCCACCCACCGAGGCGTCCGTCAGAGTTTTCAGCCCGCCGGTACGTGCGCCCTGTGTTTTAACTGATGCAGAGCCGCCAAAGGTTGCCGGAATGGGTTTGGTGACAAAATTAATCACACCACCCACATTTTGTGGCCCGTAGCGGACTGAGGTCGCGCCGCGCATGACATCTATACTGCTTATTGACCCTAAAGAGAGCGGGGACATTGATAACTGCGGCTGGCCATAGGGAGCGGCTGCCAGCGGAATACCGTCGAGAAGAATGGTGGAGCGCGGAGACAGTCGTGCGGGAAGCCCGCGTATCCCGACATTCAGTGAAACATCACTGCCGCCGGTGCCGTTACTGTCACGCACCTGAACACCCGGAATACCACGCAGGGCATCTGCAACGGTTTGTGCACCGGACTCATCAATCTGTTTTTTGGTTTTGATGGTTCGCGCACCGCCGTGATTCAGCAGAGTATCACTGTTGTCAGCGTTATCCAGCCAGTTGCCGACCACAACAATCGGCTCTTCTTTGTTTTCTGCTCCGCCAGTTCCTGCAAAGCAGACAGAGGAAAGGGAAAAAGCCAGCAGGGTAAGGCGGTGGTGTGTGTGACGGATTGTCATAATTGCGTCGTATTCCGTAAGAAAATAAGAAACGTAATGATAATAATAACCATTACTGACACGCAATGTTTTTTTAACAAAAGGTTACGCAGATGCTGATTTTACGCAGTTATATTGCGCCGGAAGACATTGAGAATGTTAATCATTCGTTTTATTGATGTGTTGTGATGTTTAATATTTGCTTTAGATCAAGCAAAGTTGTGATTGCCGGTAAAACGTCTTTTCTCCGGTCTGAATTGGCGTATCCTTATGTTGCATATAAAATACAACTTATAAGGAAGCAAGAGCATGTACTGTGTGCAATGTGAACAAACGATGCGTACGCCGGTGGGTAATGGCTGTGCTTATTCCCAGGGCATGTGTGGTAAAACATCAGAAACATCAGACTTACAGGATCTGCTGGTCGCGGTACTGGAAAGTCTTTCTGCGTGGGCAGTTGCTGCACGTGAATCGGGTATCATCGATCACGACACAGACAGCTTTGCACCACGTGCTTTTTTCTCAACGTTAACCAATGTCAACTTTGATTCAGAGCGCATTATCGGTTATGCACAGGAAGCGATTTACCTGCGCGACAGACTGATGAAGCTCTGCATGGAAAAAAATCCGGCAATGGTTCTGGATCACCCGTTAGCAAACCTGCAACTGAAGGGCACGGATATTGCGACACTGGTGAAACAGTCTGAAGAATTTGCACTGAATAAAGATAAACAGGCAGTCGGTGATGATATTCACGGTCTGCGTATGCTTTGCCTGTACGGACTGAAAGGTGCGGCAGCGTATATGGAACACGCCCATGTACTGGGCAAATACAGTAATGATATCTACAGCCAGTACCATAAACTGATGGCGTGGTTGGGTACAACACCATCAGATATGAATGAATTATTAAATAATTCAATGGCAATTGGTCAGATGAACTTTGCTGTGATGGAAATTCTGGATGCGGGTGAAACTGCGTTATACGGCAACCCGTCACCAACAACTGTCAATGTGCGCCCTGTTGCGGGTAAAGCAATCTTAATTTCAGGTCACGACCTGAAAGACCTGCACATGCTGTTACAGCAGACTGAAGGTAAAGGGATCAACATTTACACCCACGGTGAAATGTTACCTGCCCACGGTTATCCTGAACTGAATAAATACAAGCATTTAGTCGGAAACTACGGCAGCGGCTGGCAGAATCAGCAAACTGAGTTTGCTAAATTCCCGGGCCCGGTTGTGATGACATCCAACTGTATTATTGATCCGAATGTCGGCAATTATACAGACCGTATCTGGACCCGCAGTATTGTCGGCTGGCCGGGTGCGAAGCATCTTGTGGGTGATGATTTCAGCGATATTATCGCGCAGGCTCAGGGCATGGACGGTTTCCCGTACAGCGAAATTGAACACCTGATCACCGTCGGCTTTGGTCGTGAAACACTGCTGAGTGCAACTGATGCCGTAATCGACCTTGTTGCAACGAAAAAACTGCGTCATGTTTTCCTGATCGGCGGTTGTGACGGCAGCCTGGGTGAACGTAGCTACTACACTGATTTAGCGCGTGAAGTTCCGCAGGATTGCGTCATTTTAACCCTGGGTTGTGGTAAATACCGTTTCAATAAACTGGATTTCGGCACCCTGGAAGGCGGATTACCGCGTCTGCTTGATGTCGGTCAGTGTAACGATGCGTACTCTGCGATTATGCTGGCAGTGAAACTGGCAGAAAAATTAGGTTGCAGTGTTAACGATTTACCACTGAGTCTGGTGTTATCCTGGTTTGAGCAGAAAGCGATTGTTATCCTCCTGACCCTGCTGTCATTAGGTGTGCAAAATATCTTTACCGGCCCGACCGCACCTGCATTCCTGACTGAAAATCTGCTGAATGTACTGAATGAAAAATTCGGTATGCGCCCGATTACTACTGTTGAAAACGACTTACACGCTATTTTAGGCGCGTAATCGCTGTAACTGTTATAACCGGAGAGTGCCCGCGCGGCGCTCTCCGGTACGGAGTCAGGAGAGCCCGATGACAATGCCGACGTCTTTATGTCCGAACCGCATGCAGGTCCATTCTGTTAAGCAGGAAACCCCGGATGTGTGGACTATCAATCTGATCAATAACGATTTCTATCAGTACAATGCAGGACAGTATGCGCTGGTCAGCATTCGTAACAGCGGCGAAACGCTGCGTGCTTATACATTATCGTCCACACCGGAACTCAGTCCGTTTCTGAGCCTGACGGTCCGCCGTCTGGATGACGGACAGGGCTCCGGCTGGCTGACACATGATGTGAAACCGGGGGATTTTCTCTGGCTGTCTGATGCGCAGGGTGAATTTACCTGTGCATCCCGTCCGGCAGACCGCTATCTGATGCTGGCGGCAGGCTGTGGCGTGACACCGGTGATGTCAATGACCCGCTGGATCCTCAATCGTCAGCCGGAAAGTCAGGTCACGGTGATTTTTAACGTGCGTGATAAGCAGCAGGTGATTTTTGCACAGGAATGGCAGCATTTGCTGAATACGTTCCCGGAGCGTATGCGTCTGATCCTGATGGTGGAAAACAGTGATGAAGCCGATGATTTACTGGCGGGGCGTTTGTCAGAGGAAAAATTGCTCTCATTGATCCCGGATATTGCACAGCATACGGTGATGACCTGTGGTCCTGCGCCTTATATGAAAAACGTGCAGGCATTTTGTCAGTCACTGAATGTGGCGCCGGGCTGTTTCTTTATGGAACGTTTCGGGCCGGAGCCGGAAGCTGAAACCGGCGAAAAAACCCTCACGATGACAATTCAGTCTCCGCTGCGTCAGGTGAATGTACCGGTGGGAATGACATTGCTGGCGGCAATGGAAGCTAACAAAGTACCTGTGATGGCGGCATGTCGTGCCGGCGTTTGCGGCAGTTGTAAAACCCGGATCCGCAGTGGTGAATACACCACAACCAGCACCATGACACTGACCCCGGCAGAAATTGAGCAGGGTTATGTACTGGCGTGCAGTTGCCAGTTACAGGGGAATGTTGAATTAGCCTGATTTTGTGTCAGACCTAATTATTTATTATTGAAAAAAAGTGCCGTCAGACGGCACTTTTTTCATTTCAGGCTGCAATAAATTCATTTTATCGCTATTCTATATTGTTGATAACAATAAAAAGGATTTTGGATAATGAAGAATGCAGAATTTGTCACCCGCGCACTGACTGATGTTCTCGGTAAACATATCGGGGATGAAGTATTAGTCGATACCTATTTCTCCCGCAAATATGTTCAGGTGGTGAATGGTCAGACAATTCAGTTTCCTGAGTTTCTTGCCCATCTTAATGCCCTTAAAATGGCCACCCGGTCTATAGTTATTGAGATAAAATCTATCGCACAGGGTGAGCAGTGCGTGCATACACAACATATTGCAAAAGCGGAAAAAATTACCGGTGAGCTGGTAGCGTTCGAAGTTTTTGCCTGCTTTCATCTGGCTGACGGAAAAATTATCCGTTGTGAAGAAGTGACCCGGCAGCTTTCCGGCGATGAGTCTGACAGTGATCTGGGCTCCCGCATCTGAAACACTATACCCTTATTCATTCAAACTGCAGGTGTGTTGGCTGCGCTCAGCTTGCCGGGTCACATACTGATGTATGCTCCCCGGCAATCGGAGCTTGCCGCCTTCCTGCATCTTGAATGACGTTGGGTATATTTAGTTAAATGCTTTTTAGTTAAATGCTTTCTAAACGAAAGTGGTTTAATCCTCGCCATATAATTTACGGGAGTTATAATTCGCACCGCATTTAAGGTGCAGTATCTCGTTAGGCGAGGCTCCTATACAAACAGAGGTTGCTGATCTGACGACGTCGCGAGACGCCCAAGATTAGGACAGGTTATATCGAATGAAGGTATAACCCGAAGTAACTTCCTGCAAATTACGCAGGATACGTTGTATAGTGCTAAAACCGAGACGTGAGATAGCCTACGCATTCTCTCATCTGGTTTCGCCCCTATTGGAGTGCTGTTTGAAGTTCATAACAGACATTAGGGTCACACATCATGAAATTAACTCACTATGAAAAAGCGGATGCGCTGGTCATGACCACGCCGTCCGTCAATCCGCCACATCAAACCGAACGCCAGACCCACACCGATGAAGACGCCGTCAGCGCTTACATGAGCCAGGCCTACATCCGCGTGGCAGTATCTGACACCATCGCACAGGTAAAACACGTTCTGCGTGAAGAGCTTGAGGGCGAGCAAATCCCCACCTATTTATATGTATTGGATGAGGATAATTACCTGAATGGCATTCTGCCGGTGAAAGCCTTGCTGACGTCAGGGGAAGAGCTGTTTGTCGCAGAGGTGATGCGTCAGAATTACTTCTTTGTTTCACCGGAACAGACACGCCATGACGTGTTTGAACTGATTAACAACAGCGGGATTGATACGGTACCGGTGGTACAGTTCGGTAAACTAGCAGGTATTCTGCGCCCGCAGGATATCGCGGAACTGATTGAGGATGAGAATACACAGGATGCGGCATTACAGGGAGGCTCACAGCCACTGGATGAGCCGTATCTGAGTACCAGCCCGGTCACACTGTGGCGCAAGCGTGCAGTATGGCTGCTGATGCTGTTTGTGGCAGAAGCGTACACCGGAACGGTTCTCAAGGCATTTGAGGATCAGCTGGAAGCGGCTATCTCTCTGGCATTTTTTATTCCGCTGCTGATAGGCACCGGTGGTAACAGTGGTACGCAGATAACCTCAACGCTGGTGCGGGCAATGGCGCTTGGAGAAGTGGGACTGCGTAATATCGGTGCGGTACTGCGCAAAGAACTGACCACCTCACTGATGGTCGCATTTACCATGGGCTGTGCCGGGATGATCCGCGCCTGGTTCCTTGGTGTTGGTCCGGAAATCATGGTAGTGGTCAGTCTGACACTGGTCTGTATCACGGTCTGGAGTGCGGTTGTTTCATCTATCATTCCGATGGTGCTTCAGCGCCTGAAAGTTGATCCTGCGGTTGTTTCGGCTCCGTTTATTGCGACGCTGATTGATGGCACCGGGCTGATTATCTATTTCGAAATCGCCAGACACGTTATGACGGATCTGGTGTAACACAGGCAGTATCAGCAACAAGTACACTTTTACAATGGCGGCACAGGTATTGGCTCTCCCCGCGTAACACTTTATTGTGGCGGCGGACAGTCAGTTCATGTGCCGTTTTGCATTGGCAGCGGTAAGTAAATGTCCGGCTGCGTACAGATGTCACATCAAACTGATGTGTTCTTGCCGCGGGCATGCCCAGTACGGAACTCATCATCCACTGCCACGCCTTCCCGTGAGGCGCTACCCGCCCGAAACGACGGTAAACCAGCAGGTGCGCCAGCTCGTGCGGGATAACATCCTGAATAAACTGTTCACCATTTTCAGTCAGCAGAACCGGATTCAGTCGGATCTCCCATTTTTGCAGACAGGCACTGCCCGCAGTAGTACCACGCTGGCGGTAATTCAGTTCAGGTTCGGGAAATGTTTCATTCAGTGCAAGATTGGCGCGGGCTAAATAGTCGCGCAGTGTTTGCATGCACGCTTGCTGTAGTGCGGTGGGAACACGGATTGGTTTCATGAACGCAGCTTAACGATACCCGGAAAAAGCTGCAACCGTTATCAGAGGATTGAATATATCCAAAAACAATATAATATAATTCCATATAATGTAACGGGAGATAAATTGGATGATATCCACACAGCTTACTGATATGCAGGAAGCCGCCGCAGGTGTTGCGGCATTACTGAAAACCCTGGGAAATCCTGACCGCCTGCTGCTGCTTTGCCAACTGAGTCAGGGGGAGTGTAATGTCAGTGAGCTGGAAGCGCGCTCGGGAATCAGTCAGCCGACACTGTCGCAGCAATTGACCGTATTGCGCAATGAGGGACTGGTCAGCACCCGCCGCGATGGAAAACGTATTTATTATTCAGTGGCAGATGAAAAAGTGCTGGTGTTGCTGAACACGTTATATCAGCTTTATTGCCCGAGAAAAGAGGAGTAACAGGATGAGCATTGATCTCGCAGCATTTACACCGGGAAGTGCGGCACTCGGCGGGCTGATTATTGGTCTTGCTGTGTCTGCACTGCTCCTGCTGAACGGACGGATTGCAGGGATCAGCGGTATTCTTGCCAATGTGTTTTCACCGCACAGCGGCTGGCGGATTGCCTTTATTGCCGGGCTGGTTATTTCCCCGTGGATTTATTTTTTGATTCAGGGACAGCCTGATGTTGTGATAGCGGCAGACTACCCGCTGCTGATTGTTGCCGGTTTGCTGGTCGGATTTGGCACGCGCCTGGGCAGCGGTTGCACCAGCGGACATGGTATCTGCGGCATGGCAAGGCTGTCGAAGCGCTCTTTTACGGCAGTTGCGGTATTTATGGTCAGTGCATTTCTGACAGTATGGTTAATGAAATAAGGAGGCGTCTGTGCCGGTTATTTTTGCATTAGTCAGCGGCGTATTATTTGGTCTGGGATTATTGGTAGCCGGAATGGGAAACCCGCAAAAAATACGCTCATTTCTGGATATCACCGGAAATTGGGATCCCTCTTTATTAGTGACGATGGCGGTCGCCATGAGTATCAGTATGGTGGCTTTCGTTATTGCAAAGCGCCGTAAAACGTCGTTCTGTGGTGAGCCGGTGCAATTACCGTCCAATACACGAATCGATAAACCTCTGCTGACCGGCGCACTGTTGTTCGGGATTGGCTGGGGGCTCGCCGGTATTTGTCCGGGACCCGGGATATTATTGTCCGGTATGGGAAATATAAAAGGTATCGTTTTTACGTTTTCGATGATAACAGGAATGTATATATTTCATATATATACCCGCAACAAAAATCAGAATTGATGATATTTTAAACAAAATAAGATTGGATTAAAAATAATACCAAAATGTAATTAATGGTATGCCGGATCTGAATGAATACCTGATAAAAAACCGGCACGAAGGCCGGTTTCAGGCCGTTGACAAACCTGCAAGGTTTGTTGACGACCAAAAGAGGTTGTAAAATAAACCAGGAAAATCAATTTATTGATTTTCGGCTGATAACACAAAGCAGGAAAAACCACGTTTTATCCTGCTTTGTCAGCAATCTCAAACCGGCACGAAGGCCGGTTTTTGTCTTTCAGCAGTAAGTGTGTGGCGGAGTCTTATTTCAGACCGGCCGCATCACGTAACTGTTCTGCTTTGTCGGTTTTTTCCCACGGGAACTGAGGGCGGCCGAAGTGACCGTATGCAGCCGTTTCCTGATACATAGGGTGCAGCAGATCCAGCATCTGGATCAGACCATACGGGCGCAGGTCAAAGAATTCACGCACCAGCAGAGTCAGTTGCTGATTGCTGATTTTCCCGGTACCAAATGTTTCCACCATGATTGAAGTTGGCTCAGCCACACCAATCGCATAAGAAACCTGGATTTCACAACGGTCAGCAAGACCGGCTGCGACAATATTTTTTGCCACATAACGCGCAGCGTAAGCCGCTGAACGGTCAACTTTAGACGGATCTTTACCTGAGAATGCACCGCCGCCGTGACGGGCCATGCCGCCGTAGGTATCAACGATAATTTTACGACCGGTCAGACCACAATCACCCATTGGTCCGCCAATCACAAAGCGACCGGTCGGGTTAATGAAGTATTTGGTGGTAGGATTCAGCCACTCAACCGGCAGAACCGGTTTGATTATCTCTTCCATGACCGCTTCATGCAGGTCTTTCTGAGTAACGTCTTCAGAGTGCTGCGTTGACAGAACAACCGCATCGATACCGACGATGTTGTTGTTATCATACTGGAATGTAATCTGGCTTTTTGCATCCGGGCGCAGCCACGGCAGGATACCGCTTTTACGGACTTTAGCCTGACGCTCAACCAGACGGTGTGCGTAAGTGATTGGTGCGGGCATTAATACGTCAGTTTCGTTTGATGCATAACCGAACATTAAGCCCTGGTCGCCGGCACCCTGTGAAGCAGGGTCAGCGCGGTCAACACCCTGATTGATATCAGCAGACTGTTTACCGATGGCGCTGATTACAGCGCAGGAATCAGCATCAAAGCCCATTGATGAACTGGTGTAACCAATTTCGCGGACAGTGCGGCGTGTTATTTCTTCAATATCAACCCAGGCTTTGGTGGTGATTTCTCCGCCCACCATGACCATGCCGGTTTTGACATAGGTTTCACAGGCAACACGCGCTTTGGGATCTTGTTCTAAAATCGCATCAAGGACTGCATCCGAAATTTGGTCGGCAATTTTATCCGGGTGTCCTTCAGATACGGACTCAGAAGTGAAAAGATGTGTGCTCATTATTTTTCTACCTTAAGTAAACTTCCGGTACATTGATGGATGTATTAACTTCTAGACGGCTATTCTAAGTTAAAATCGGCAGCGGTTCCAGAAATTTTATAGCGCTGATAAATTTTTCATCTTTTTTTCGCTGTCCGTCGAATGTATTACCGGTGTGTCTTATTTTTTTACACCTGTTTGTCATTTTGATTTTGCATTTTTGTGTCATTAACGGTATAAACTGCGCCCAATAGCTGTCAGTTTTCCTGCAGTTATAAATGGCAGAAACTCCGGTTTTCTGTGTGATTCTGGCGGGGGTTACAGCGAGTAACTCTGTGTGGGGGTAAATGGGTTGATAAACCATTATCTGCTGCTTGTTGACGTTCAACAGCCACATGCTGCAATGCATGTGTCCGCGTCGTTTTCCACTTCTTCTTTTCCTGTACTGTCTTCCTCTCCGGCTGACGTGTTCTCTGCGCGATATTATTCGTATCTGCTTCATTCGGGCAGACAGGATACCGTAAGCAGACGGAGCAGCCGGTTAAATCCGTAAAATCTGTGTCCGGTTTTTCCGGATGATGTAATCCATTTTGAATTTTTACTTGTCAACAGGACAGATTTATCCCACGGTGAAGGGGGATAGGCTTATGTCAGCCATACAGGTAAGTTTCACTCCAGAATCAGGAGATGACCAATGAATGATAATATCGCGCTGAAGATGCAGCAGACTTATAATATAGAATATTGGGGCGGCAGTTATTATGGTGTTAATGACTTAGGTCATGTCACCGTCTGCCCGAATCCGGATATGCCGCAGGCGAAAATCGATCTGGCTGAGCTGGTCAGTAAAGTACAGAAAGAACGTGAACACATCCGTTTACCGGCGCTGTTCTGCTTTCCGCAGATTTTACAGCATCGTCTGCGCTCTATTAATGCTGCATTTAAACGCGCCCGTGAATCCTACGGTTACAAGGGTGATTATTTTCTGGTTTACCCGATTAAGGTAAATCAACAGCGCCGCGTGATTGAAACCCTGGTAAGTGCCGGGGAGCCGCTGGGGCTGGAAGCCGGTTCCAAAGCGGAACTGATGGCGGTACTGGCGCACGCCGGCATGACCCGCAGTGTTATTGTCTGTAACGGCTATAAAGACCGTGAATATATCCGCCTGGCGCTGATGGGTGAGAAACTCGGTCATAAAATGTATCTCGTTATTGAAAAAATGTCTGAAATAGCCGTGGTATTGCAGGAGGCGAAAAGCCTCGATGTTGTGCCGCGCCTGGGTGTGCGCGCACGTCTGGCGTCTCAGGGCTCCGGTAAATGGCAGGCGAGCGGTGGTGAAAAATCCAAGTTCGGTCTGGCTGCGACTCAGGTGCTGCAACTGATCGAAATGCTCCGTCAGGCAGACAGCCTGGACAGTCTGCAATTGCTGCATTTCCACCTCGGTTCACAGATGGCAAATATCCGTGATATCGCGACAGGCGTGCGTGAATCCGCCCGTTTTTATGTGGAACTGCATAAATTAGGGGTTAATATTCAGTGCTTTGATGTCGGCGGCGGTCTGGGTGTGGATTATGAAGGTACCCGCTCGCAGTCTGACTGCTCAGTCAATTACGGGCTGAATGAATACGCCAATAATGTTATCTGGGCAATTGGTGACGCCTGCGAAGAGCACGGATTGCCGCACCCGACAGTGATTACCGAATCAGGGCGTGCGTTGACCGCGCATCACACTGTGTTGGTATCCAATGTTATCGGGGTGGAGCGCAATGAGTTTCCGCTTGCGCCACCACCGGCAGAGGATGCACCGCGTCCGGTCGCCAGCCTGTGGGAAACCTGGGAAGAGATGCAGACTAAAGGCAATGCCCGCTCACTGCGTGAGTGGCTGCATGACAGCCAGCTTGACCTGCATGATATCCACACCCAATACGCGCAGGGGATGCTTTCCCTGACAGAACGCGCCTGGGCGGAAGGGTTATACCTGAATATCTGTCGCCGTATCCAGCAGGATCTTGACCCGAGCAACCGTGCGCACCGCCCGATTATCGATGAACTCCAGGAGCGCATGGCAGATAAATTCTATGTGAATTTCTCGCTGTTTCAGTCGCTGCCGGATGCGTGGGGTATCGATCAGTTATTCCCTGTGCTGCCGATTGAAGGTCTGGATAAGCCACTGGATCGCCGTGCGGTACTGCTGGATATTACCTGTGATTCAGATGGTATTATTGATCATTATGTGGATGGTGATGGTGTCGCAACAACCATGCCGATGCCGTCTTATGACCCGGAAAATCCGCCGCTGCTGGGCTTTTTTATGATCGGCGCGTATCAGGAAATTCTCGGCAATATGCATAACCTGTTTGGTGATACCGCCGCGCTGGATGTGTATGTCGGTGAAACCGGGCAGATCCGCTATCTGGAGAGTGAAGCGGGTGATACGGTCGCCGATATGCTTCAGTATGTGAAACTGGATCCGAAAATTTTACTGGAACGTTTCCGTGATCAGGTAAAAGTGTCTGATCTGGATGAAACTGAACAGCAGGCCTTTACGGAAGAGTTCGAAAGTGGTCTTTACGGATATACGTATCTGGAAGATGAATAAATCTGTTTTTCGTTATTATATACCCGACGTTATTCAGGCTGCAGCCAACGAACCTGCCGTCTGAAGGAATAAGGGGTAAAACGTGAATAAGGAAGTATTATGCTTAACAGCACATTAGGTAATCAGACTGATAACTCATTAGTCTCTAATGCGTTTGGTTTTCTTCGTCTGCCACTGAATTTTCAGCCGTATACCAGTGATGCAGACTGGGTGATAACCGGGGTTCCGTTTGATATGGCAACCTCCGGACGCGCAGGCGCCCGTCAGGGACCTTCCGCTATCCGCCAGATCTCAACGAACCTGGCATGGGAAGGTAACCGCTGGCCGTGGACGTTTGACATGCGTGAACGTCTGAATGTGGTGGATTGCGGCGACCTGGTTTTTGCATTCGGCGATGCGCAGGATATGAGCGAAAAATTGCAGGCGCATACTGAAAAAGTATTGGCATCCGGCAAAAAATGTCTCTCTTTCGGGGGCGATCACTTTGTAACGCTGCCGCTGCTGCGTGCTCATGCAAAGCATTTCGGCAAAATGGCACTGGTACATTTTGATGCACATACCGACACTTACGGTAACGGCAGCAAGTTTGACCACGGTACCATGTTTTATCATGCACCGAATGAAGGGCTGATTGACCCGGCACACTCTGTGCAGATTGGTATCCGTACCGAACATGAAACTGATAACGGTTTTACGGTGATTGACGCCGCACAGGTGAATGACCGTACTGTGGATGATGTTATTGCACAGGTAAAATCTATTGTCGGCGATATGCCGGTGTATCTGACGTTTGATATCGATTGTCTGGATCCGGCCTTTGCGCCCGGCACCGGTACACCGGTTATCGGCGGGCTGACAACTGATCGCGCCCTGAAATTACTGCGTGGGTTACAGCCGCTCAATATTGTCGGGATGGATCTGGTGGAAGTCGCGCCTGCATATGACCAGTCAGATATTACCGCACTGGCGGGTGCGACTATCGCGCTGGAAATGCTCTATTTACAGGCTGCTAAAAAAGGCTGAAGCCGGTAAATTAAACGGTCAATATATCCGGTAAATAAAAAAGACCTGCATTTAATTGCGGGTCTTTTTGTTTATCTTCCGGAAAAATTAACCGGCGACATAAAGACCCGCTCCTTCTCCGGCTGTTTTATATGAAATTTTATCATGTTCATAGATATCTTTATCAGTCAGATTAAATGTTGCCTGTAATTTTTTCACCAGGTAATTAATGGCTGTTTTTTGTTGCGGTGTTGCCGGATCCCATAATTTTGTAGTGGTATTATATCCGGCAACAACTTCAATACCCAGACTGTCGGTATTAAGCGGATAACGCGCAGGGTATTTTTTTACTTTTTCATTATTATGAATTTTAGTCGGCGCCCAGCCAAACCCTTTTATTTTTTTCGCTTCTTCCGGGCTGCATGTCCCTTCTTCCATACAACGCGCACGAATTTTCCCTATATGGTAAGCGTATTTATTGGTATTCGCGGTCTGTCTTATTGTGCCGTCTTTATCAATAATAAAGTGGGTTCCGATACCACTGTTCCGGAAAGAAGCCATAGCGGCCGATAAAGAAGAACCACCTGTCCGGTGAAGAACAATGGCATGGACTACCGGCATATTCCCTTTTTCCAGATTAGTTATAATTTCTTTTTTAATTATAATGTCAGCAGAAGGTGAGACAGGTGGCAATAAGTCAGCTTCTTTATTATTATTTTCTGACGGGGATAATAAACGCATGTTTGTTTCTCCTTATTTATACCCTTATTCATTCAAACAGCAGGTTTGTTGGCTGCATCCTGAATGACGTTGGGTATATATTTATTCAAGTATAATTATTTTATTATTTAAATATGCATTATTAATTATGATGAATGTCATTTTTTTTGATGATGAATTAAATACAGAATAAATAAATAATCTTAAGTGGAATTTCGAGGTTTTATTATGAGCCTTATGTGCTCCGATGCTTGCAACCTATAAAGAAACGCGTATGGTTAATAATTATTAATATCATAACGAAATACCTCACTCACATAGGAGCACACAATGTCACTAACGGGTAAAGTGGTTCTGGTCACCGGCGCTGCGCAGGGAATTGGTCGTGGTATTGCATTACGGTTGGCAAAAGAGGGTGCAGATATTGCCCTGGTTGACCTGAAAGAAGACAGTCTGGCAAAGGTTAAAAAAGAAGTGGAAGCGCTGGGACGTAAAGCCGTCACATTAGTCGCGGATATCAGTCAGCGTGATCAGGTTTTTGCTGCGGTTGAAAAGGCTGAAAAAGCACTGGGTGGCTTTGATGTCATGGTAAACAACGCAGGTATCGCCCAGGTGAAAGCAATTGAAGATGTGCGGCCTGAAGATATGGAACGTATTTTCCGTATTAATGTTGACGGCACTATGTGGGGCATCCAGGCTGCGGCGGCAAAATTCAAAGCACGGGGACAGAAAGGGAAAATCATTAACGCCTCATCTATTGCCGGGCATGATGGTTTCGCCTTACTTGGTGTGTATTCAGCTACAAAATTTGCCGTGCGTGCATTGACTCAGGCAGCTGCAAAAGAGTTTGCCAGCAGTGGTATTACGGTGAATGCGTATTGCCCGGGAATTGTCGGGACGGATATGTGGGTTGAAATTGATGAACGTTTCTCTGAGATTACCGGTGCGCCGAAAGGGGAAACCTACAAAAAATATGTCGACGGGATAGCACTTGGTCGCGCTCAAACCCCTGATGATGTCGCAGCACTGGTATCGTTCCTGGCAAGCGATGATTCAGATTACATCACCGGCCAGGCTATTCTGACCGACGGTGGTATTGTTTACCGCTAGATCTCATTGTCACATCAGTCAGTTACACTGATAATCGGGTCCGCTCTGTCATAAGACAGAGCGGATTTTTTTATACCCTTATTCATTCAAACTACAGGTTCGTTGGCCGCACTCAGCCCGCCGGGTCACATACTCCCCGGCGGTCGGAGCTTGCCGCCTGCCTGCAATCTGAATAGTGTTGGGTATATACTAAGAGACAAACAGGCAATATGGCGGAGCAGGATGAAATACGATCTGAACGACCTTTATTATTATGTGAAAGTGGTGGAGCACGGTGGTTTTTCACAGGCCGGACTGGCGCTGGGGATCCCGAAATCCAAATTGAGCCGCCGGATTGCAGATTTAGAGCAAAAACTCAATATTTCATTGATTTATCGCTCGACACGGCAATTTCATGTGACTGAAATTGGTCAGTTATTTTATCAGCAATGCAAAAATGTGGTTGATGAGGCGGAGATTGCACAGGAGATTATCTGTTCGGCGCAGAGTCACCCGCGCGGCAGCCTGAAAATAGCCTGTCCGGTGGCTTTGCTACAAGTTTATGTTCAGGATTTATTGACTGATTTTATGGTTCTTTATCCGGATATTGATATACAAATCCTGGCGGTTAACCGCCCGGTGGATGTTATCAGTGAAGGGTTTGACCTTGCACTGCGGGTGCGCTCATTACCGCTGGATGATTCAGGACTGACGATGAAAGTGCTGGGCTATTCACGCCGTGTATTGGTGGCATCCCCGCAGCTGTTTGTCGGTAAAGCCGCCCCCGGGCATCCCGATGAATTAGCCGATTTTCCGATCCTCGCCAACAGTGAGCAAAAACACAACTATTCTCTGACACTGACTGATAACGCCGGCGGAAGCATCACTAAGCACCTGACCGCGAGGCTTGCCACAACGGATGTAATGACACTGCACCGTGCCGCCCTGAAAGGGCTGGGAATTGCCCGGCTGCCCGAAGGTGTGGTTATCAATGACCTGGCGACAGGTAAATTGCTCAGGATGTTGCCGGACTGGCATTTCCCGGAAGATATCATTCACGCCGTTTTCCCGTCACGAAAAGGACTGTTACCCGCCGTTCAGGCGCTGCTCAATTATCTGGCAGAACGGATCCCGCGGACGGAGCCATTTTCGGGGTGAGTACGAACCAATAAAAAAGTCACAATAAAGTGACTTTTAAGATCAGTAATTTTTACAACTTGTCTGTTGGGGAATGTCGCTGCCATTCTCCTGATGATTACTTTGCTCTTATAGTCCGGACCATCATCACGGTGCCTGCACGAACCCGTATCTCTGACGAAATACTTCATATTTTCAGAGCCGGGGGCGTATGCCGGCTCCTGAACAAAAATACTGCTCTGCCCGACTATATCTTACTCCCCGGCGGACATCAAGCAGTCAGAGATTACTCAGCAGACATATTGCAAGAGAACAGGTCAGACCGGTGCGCTGTAATTCCCCGGCGGCGGAGATGAGAGTTGTACCGGTTGAAAGTAAATCATCAACTAAAATAATTTCTGAGCTATTAAGTTGGTTATAATTGAAGTCAGGATTTAATTTCCAGGGAGAAAAATAATGTCTTATCTTGTTCGGAACCCGTTTCATTGAAAAAATAGTATTTACCGGTAATCTCTGTAATTCAGATAATGTCCGGTGTATTGCTTTTTTATGAGCAGGTTTTACATCTGGTGCATAGGTGTGATAGTGCGTAATAACTTCACTTACCGTTTGTTTTATAAAACAGTTTGTATACATGAGAATGCCAAATCGGCGGGCGATTTTTTTTAGTGAATTGCACTGAAACTGCAGACGATGATGGCATAGCAATTAAAAAATAATTTGAATCTGGTATTGTTTGTTTGATTTTATTCAAAATAATGATGAATGAAGATTTAAATTTATAAAATTCTTTATTTGTAATGGTGTAGTTATTGATACCTTTTAATGAGTAAATCAGTGGGTTACCATCACGATCGGTATCGCCGAATTTAGTTCTTTGGTAAATACTGTAAACGGTTATTCTCGGATGGGTACCAATTACGGTTATTTTGGGATTTTTTCTGACAGCTGTGATTATTCTGCGTTCATGATCCGCATTAAATCTGATCTCCCTTTCTTCTGAAATGTCGATTCCCAATGTATATCATCCTTATGATATTATTGAGTTTATAGGCTATCATATTTTATGTATATGCAACGTAAACGGGCATAGTTCTGCCGGGGTGCAGATATGGTTTTACCGGGCATGAGGCAAATAACCCGGCTATTCGCCTCACAAGGTGAGTAGAATAGCCCGGCTATTTGCCTAATTTGCCTAATTTGCCTAATTTGCCTAATTTGCCTAATTTGTATTATGCAGCAGGGCAGCAGGTATTTTCCCGAAACTGCCGTTATTAAAATCATCAACGGCATCGCGGATTTCCTGTTCGCTGTTCATCACGAACGGCCCGTAACCGACAACCGGCTCATCAATAGGCTCACCGCTGAGGAACAGCACGACCGCATCTTCCGTGGCGTCGAGCACAATAGTCGTGTCTGTCCCGTCGAGGATCATCAGCTCACCGGTATTCAGCGGAGCGTGGCTGTCGACATAAATGCTGCCGTGCAGAACGACCAGTCCTGCGTTGCGGTTTGCTTTGGCAACCAGTCCGAGGGTTTTCCCGGCACGCAGGCGCAGATCCCACACATCCATTTCCGTAAAGGTTCGCGCCGGCCCGTGCTGTCCGGCGTAATCACCGGCGATCACCCGCAGCGTCCCGGCATCATTCGGCAGATTGACCGTCGGGATCGTGCTGTTTTCCAGTAACTGATACCCCGGCGCGGATGATTTTGCCGTCGCCGGCAGATTTACCCACAACTGCACCATATCCAGCGTTCCGCCTTCCTGCATAAAACGATCAGAATGGTATTCCTGATGCAGTATCCCGGACGCTGCTGTCATCCACTGCACATCACCGGGACCTATCACGCCGCCTTTTCCGGTGGAATCGTGATGTGCCACGCCGCCGTCATAGACAATAGTGACGGTTTCAAACCCTCTGTGCGGGTGCTCGCCAACACCGCGGTTTGCACCTTGTGAAGGCGGGAAATCTGCCGGCCCGGCACGGTCGAGCAGTAAAAACGGATTCAGGTGTTTCCCGTGGTTACTGTAGGAAAACATCTGGCTGACAGGAAAGCCATCCCCGACCCAGTGCCCTTTAGGAGCGCGGTATGTACCAATAATATTTCTCATGATTTATCTCCCGATAATTATGTATGGCTTAATAATAGGGGTGGAGATTATGAGTGAGTAGTCACGGATCCGGGTTTCACTGTTGCACAAACAGAACAGTGCCGGGCATTCGGATTATCCTGTTTTCAGAACAGTGTTTATCAATATCCGCACTACTGTCCGGGTGAACAGATCCGTATTATTTATCCCATGCAGGCACTGCGCATAATGCGTTGCTGCCATTGCCGATAAATAAGTCAGGAATAAATAATGAAAAAAATCAGGTTATCATGTTTTGCATCACTCTTTGCATCACTCTTTGCATCACTGTTTTTATTTAATGCCGCACAGGCGGCTGATTATCAGTTAGATCCGGCACACACTAAAGCTGTGTTTTATATCGATCACTTTAATACCTCAACTAACAGCGGTGGTTTTTATGAAATTACCGGTGATATGTCATATTCACCTGAAAAACAGCGCGGCAGTATTGATGTATCCATTCCTGTTTCTGCATTAAATACAGGTCTTACCGCATTTGATAACCATATTCAGAGTGCAGATATCCTTGATGCGGGAAAATATCCGGCTATTACCTTTAAATCCACCAAATGGAATTTTAAAGATAACAAGGTGGTTTCTGTTGATGGTGAATTAACCATGAAAGGAAAAACACATCCGGTGACATTACAAACCACTAAGTTTGGCTGTTATTTCAGCCCGGTCCTGAAAGCCGATGTCTGCGGCGGTGATTTTGAAACCACAATTGACCGGACTCAATGGGGTGTTGATTACCTTGTAAAAGAAGGAATGGCGGCTTCTGTGAAACTGAACATTCAGGCTGAAGCGGTTAAAAAATAAAAGTGTAAAGGATCCGGAGATTATTCAATGAAAAAAGTAAAAGCAGGTTTTTTTGCCGCCACCGTTTTAGGACTGGCAATGACGATGACCACCGCATACGCGGCAGAATATAAAGCCAGTATCAAAGAAGGCCCGTTAAAAATAGTGAACCTGAATGACCTGGAATCACAGGTGAAAGCCAATATGGATAAAGGTGCTTTTGGCTATATACGTGGCGGGGCTGAAGATGAAAAAAATATGCGGGATAATACCGCCAGCTTTGATCGAAAATATATAATGCCCCGGGTCATGCAGGGAATTGAATTAAAAGATATCAATATCTCCACCTCACTTTTAGGTATTCCGCTGGATACCCCGGTTATTCAGGCACCGATGGCCGCCCAGGGATTAGCACACCGTGACGGGGAAATCGCGACGGCAAGAGGGATGGCACAAGCAGGATCTATTTTTACACTAAGCACTTACGGTAATAAAACCATTGAAGAGGTTGCGGCGGTATCAGACGGACATCCATTCTTTTTCCAGCTTTATATGAGTAAGAATGATGCCTTCAATGAATTTACCCTGAAACGGGCAAAAGAGAGCGGCGCCAAAGCCATTATCCTGACAGTTGATTCTCCGGTTGGTGGCTGGCGTGAAGATGATTTACGCAATAATTTTCAATTTCCGTTAGGATTTGCAAACCTTGAATTGTTCGCCAAACAGAACAATGATGGTGCTAAAACCGGAAAAGGGGCGGGGATCAGTGAGATTTATGCGCAGGCAAAACAGGCATTCACCCCGTCTGATATTCAATATGTGAAAAAAATGTCCGGCTTGCCGGTGATCGTCAAAGGTATTCAATCTCCTGAAGATGCTGATCGTGTAATTGAAGCAGGCGCTGATGCTATTTGGGTGTCTAACCACGGCGGACGTCAGCTGGACAGCGGTCCGGCATCCTTTGATGTACTGCCGGCGATTGCAAAAACGGTTAATAAACGTGTACCTGTGGTGTTTGACAGTGGTGTACGCCGTGGCTCGCATGTTTTCAAAGCATTGGCGTCAGGGGCGGATATTGTGGCAGTCGGTCGTCCTGTTCTCTATGGTCTGAATCTGGGCGGCGCGCAAGGTGTAAATTCAGTTATTCAGCAACTGAATAAAGAATTGCGTATCAATATGATGCTGGGTGGCGCAAAAGATATCAATGCGGTTAAACAGACTAAATTGTATACGGACAGTGAGTTGCAGTAATTTATATATCGTATTTACTATCAGCCCGCCACCGGCGGGCTTTTCTGTGCCGGTAACGATCCCCGGCACCACTGCGCCAACTGCATGATGGCCGTTTCCACTTCTGTATCACAGCCAAATCCTGCATTAAGCCGGAAACTACGGTCATAGCGGCTGTCCGTCGCAAAAATATGACCGGGTGCAATACCTATCCCTTCTGCCCGCGCGTTGAGAAACAGGGTCCGGACATTCAGGCTGCCTTCCGGCATTGTCACCCACAGGACATAGCCACCCTCCGGTTCAGTCACGGTTGTGCCCGGCGGAAATGTCCGCAGAACAAGATTGCGGATTTTTTGTATCTGCACTGCCAGTTCACGGCGCAGGCGGCGCAGATGTGCATCATAGCCGCCGTTACTCAGCAGTTCACTGATGGCGGCCTGCGGCAGAATCTGAGAGCCCATTGATGACGTGTATTTCAGCGAGGTGATTTTCCGCATGTAGTGCAGGCTGTGAACCCAGCCTATCCGTACCCCGGGCGCGATGGTTTTGGAAAATCCGCTGCACAGGATCACATTTCGGCTGAATGCCCGCATCGGAAACGGGCGCTGCTCACCAAATGCGGCATCACCGAAAGTATCATCCTCAATGATGATAATGCCGTTTTCATCGGCCTGCCGGGTGATATCCGCTTTGATTTCATCAGGGATCGTCTTGCCCAGCGGATTATTTACATTTGCCAGCGTAACAAATGCTTTTACCGCTTTGCGGCGGAACAGAGCGGTGAGTTTGTCACAATCCACATACCCTTCGGGGCAGGCGTCCACTTCGGTCAGCCGGAGATCCAGATTGCGCAGCATCTGTAACAGGACAAAATAGCAGGGAGACTCCACGGCGACTGCATCCCCGGGCTCAAGGGTTGCGCGCAGCGCGAGGGAGAGCGCTTCAATACAGCCGTTGGTGATAAGCAGCGTGTCCGGGGTAATATTGCAGCCGTAACTGACCGCACGCCGTGCTATTTCTTCTTTCAGCGGCGGGTAACCTGTTCCTTTTACACAATCGCCCAGCAGAAAGGGCTTGCTGTAGCTGAGCTGGCGCATAATCTGGCTCAGTTTTCTTACCGGATACAGCTCCCGCCTGCCGTTCGCCAGATCCAACGGGACACGGCAGGCTTCACCGACCATCGACATATGCAGTTCTGTTTGTTCATCGAGCGGTGCAAAATCAGCAGGCAGTATCTCTGATCTTACCGGTTCGCGTGACAGGGGCAGAATCGGCGCGACAAAAAAACCGGACTTCGGCCTGGCAACCGCGACGTGTTCATCCTCCAGTGTGCGCAGGGCTTTCAGTGCTGTGGTCAGGCTGACATTATACTGCGCCGCCAGTGTTCTGACAGACGGCAGCCGGGTATCAGGCGGCAGCACACCTTCCTGAACCGCTCGTTTTATCTGTTCTGTTATCTGCCGGTAGCGGGAAAGGGACGCCATCTGTACTGCCTTATTCTTCAGGGTTCTGTGTGTATCAGAAAGAGTATGCTGAGAGTAAATTATGAATCAAGGAGTTCCCCGGCTTACTGTGAGGTTTATACCCTTATTCATTCAAACCGCAGGTTCGTTGGCTGCGGTCAGTCAGCCGGGTCACATAGTTTATCTATGCTCCCCGTCTGGCTTTCCTTGCCGCCTTCCTGCAACTTGAATGACGTTGGGTATATATGACAACATTTGACAAAATCACGCATTTATTAAATACACATCAGGTTCCTTTTGAGGTGATTGAGCACCCGAAGGAGGGGCGTTCAGAGGCGATAAGTGCTATCCGGGGAAATAAGCTGAGTCAGGCCGCCAAGGCAATGGTGCTGGAAGTGACGATACCGTCTCAGGATCCGGTTTATGTACTGGCGATTGTGCCCGGAGACTGTAAAGTCAATTTCAAAAATGTCGCCCGGCTGGCGGGCGGTAAAAAATCATCCTTTGCATCACCGGAAAAAGCACAGGCGCTGACCGGATGTCAGATGGGGGCGGTGCCGCCGTTCAGTTTTAGTGACGCACTGACACTGTATGTTGATAAACGTCTGACCGGTGCCGGCCGGGTGTATTTCAATGCAGGGGAACTGGTGCGCTCAATGTCTCTGGCAGCAGAGGACTATTTCAATGTGATAGGCGCGGATCGCATTGCGGATATAGCGGTTTCACCTGACGGTGAATAAATAACACAAAATAAAAAAGCGAAGAATGGAGAATCAAGATGGAATATTGCACAGCCACACTGGCGGATATGGATCAGGTTAAAGCATTACTGACACGTTATCATCTGACGACGATCAGTGCGGAAGATAAACCGGACGGATTTGTTACCACACAGATGAGTGATGAACAAATGGCTGATTTAATTGAGAATGAGCAAGGTTTATTTATTGCAAAGCAGGACGGTAAAGTCGTGGCATTTGTGATGGCTGCATCCTGGCAGTACTGGTCACCCTGGCCGTTATTTGCTCACATGATTGATAAACTCGGTGAGCATTCGTTCGCAGGACAGACCCTCAGCATGGAAAATTCCTATCAGTACGGCCCGGTTTGCATTGATACAGCGGTGCGTGGAAAAGGTGTTCTGGAAGAATTATTCGCCTATGCGCTGGAAAAAATGTCGCAGCGTTTTGATATCCTTGTGACATTCATTAATAAAGTAAACCCGCGCTCTTATGCGGCACACACCCGGAAACTGGGCCTGACAGTGCTGGATGAATTCGGATTTAATAATAACCATTATTACTGGCTGGTATGTGAAACACGTTGATTTCCGGCAGATCAACGGACTAAACCCGCTTTAGGCGGGTTTTTTGTATCTGAGACTGATGAGTCACCTCTGATTGAGCGTTTACCCACTTAACCACGCGCCGCTACCGGCGATCGGGATCATCAGGCTGTTTATTGTTTTTATCTGTCACAAGCGAGGGAAAAACCGTTCTTACATGACTTTTCAAAGAAATCTTTAGCTAAAGCATTATCCTGCTTAACCCCTCTTCCGTCAAAATACAACTGTCCGAGATTATATTGCGCCACAGCATTATTTTGCTTTGCCGCCAGTTCCCAGTATTTTCTGGCCTGGTCATTATCCTGCGTCCCGAGAATCCCTGAGGCATACAGTATTCCGAGATTAAGTTGCGCTTCTGCATTCCCCTGATTGGCAGAAAGGTCATACCAGTATTTAGCCTTATTATAATCCTTATCAGCATAATCCAACTTAGCATCGACATACGACTCCCCGAGCTTAAGTTGCGCAATAGCATCGCCATTCGTAGCTTTCTGACACAATGCTATATCCTTATCTTTGCAATCAACAGAATCAGCGTATGCCGGTGAAAACAAAAAAAGCAATATTAATAATTTTTTCATTTTTTAATTAATCCATATAAATAATAAATTTGGCTAATTGATTTTTATGTTGAACGGGCAGGCTGGTTAGTGAAAATAATTTGTTCATCTTCACAAGTGCCCCTAAAAACGATTTTAAAGCATGATTACATTATCAAACACCCAAATAGTTTACAACGTTTTCTGTGTCGTTCTTATTCTATTTTAACAACCGGATAAAACCGGGGGATAGTTTTTTTATTTTAATAACCCGCAGAGTTGATGTTATTAAGGGTAATTATTAAATAAAGCGTAAATATACAAGATGATGCCGGAATGTATACAACACCAACCCACCTGTTTGATGTTTTACTTTTTATCCGGAGACCAAAAGGAGACCAAAAAAAGACATATTAAAAACAGAAGGGCTATATTACGTTTATGTTAATTCTGCGTCAAAATGTATGATCCCTGTATTTTTATACTTGCGGATAAAAAAACATAAAGTGATATGTGAACGGTTATATATAAAACTCACGCTGAATTATGCTCCCCTGATGTGAAACAAGTTCACGCCTTGCGGCGGGCATTGCCTGTTTGTTGTTTTTTTCTTGAGAATTTGCAAAGATAACCCGCACGCGATTTCAGACCAGGCATGCAATCAGGGATCGGATTGGTTTTCCACGCACATGACCTGACAGCAACGTAATTACATTGCAATAACGATGTTGCAATATCGATGTCGGCGGGTTCTGCTTTGAGGATTTTAATATGACCACCTTTCATCAATTGACGGCTACAAGTCTTAGCGGGAAGCTCATCTCTATGGCTGACTACGCTGGTAAGGTGGTTCTGGTCGTTAATACAGCCAGTCATTGTGGCTTTACGCCACAATACAGCGGTCTTGAAGCACTCTACAAAAAATATGCAGCTCAGGGCTTTGTGGTGCTTGGTTTCCCCTGCAATCAGTTCGGGAAACAAGAACCCGGCGGCGCTGAGGAGATCGCGCAGACCTGTTACATTAACTACGGTGTGAGCTTTCCGATGTCCGGGAAAGTCGACGTTAACGGAACCTCAGCACACCCGATATTCTGTTATCTGAAAAATGAGCTGCCCGGTCTGCCGGGTGGGCGGATCAAGTGGAATTTTACTAAGTTCCTGATCGGACGTGACGGTGAACCGCTCAAGCGTTTTGCACCGTTCACCACCCCGGAGAAAATGGAAGCTGCAATTCTTGCTGCACTTAAAATTTAAGTGAGATAAGAGTCTCAGGTCTGAGTTAATACAAATAAGGGTATAAACGGGGTTATCGTGGTATTTGAGATATTCAGGAATATCCTGCATTACGGTTTTCATTTTCTGGTGCCGGTTTTATTCGCCCGGTTGTTTTGGCGGCAGCACTGGAAAGCAGCTGCCTGCATTATGATAGCAACCATGATTATGGATGCGGATCATTTACTGGCAGATCCGATTTTTGATCCCGACAGGTGCAGTGTGGGTTTTCATCCGCTGCATACGGTATGGGCGGCGGCGGTTTATCTCTGCCTGCTGGTGATGCCGTCGTGGAAACTCCGCGCGGTGGCGGTTGGTTGTTTATTCCATTTATTCACAGACGGAATGGATTGTTATCTGGGAAGTCTGAAGCAGGGAGCGGGGTTTGCTGGCTTATCATAGAAATCAGCCCTTTTATTGATGACAATAAAAGCTGATAATGTTTCATTTCTTATAAAATAGTCAGAACGGGTTATTCAGTACCGGGATTGAAATATCCGCATTCGGCAGACTGACTGACGGCGCTTTGACATCAATACTCGGCGCTGACGTTACCGGAACAGAAATACCGACCTCCGGTGCCGAAATAGTCGGTTTTCCGATATCCACTGATGGCATGGATGGGTTTCTGCCGGAGGATACATCTGACGGCACAGAAGGAACGCGTCCGTTATTTGCCGGTTTTTGCGCTGACGGAATACGCCCGCTGTCAGCCGGTGCTTTCTGCATATCCGTATAAACCGGTGCATTTTGCGGTGCGGTACGCCGTCCTAACGGGGCTTTTTGTCCGTTTGCGCCGTTTTGTGCCGGTACTGCCTGCGTTTCCGGTTTACGCATTTGCCCGCCTACCGGCTGGCGCGGCGGTTGTTCTGCACTCACTTCTTTACCGGCCAGCAGCGGACCGTTTTCATTGATTATAGTGCCATCGGTCGGTGAACCGGAAACCATGGCAGGATCGGTCTGTCTGTGCGCGACATTCTGCCGGTTGAGCAGTTTTCCCTGCTTGCGATCGGTGCTCTCTTCTTCTGTAACCAGGGTGTCAGTGTCTCTGACAGCAAAGGATTTTCCGCGGTAAGGCAGCAGCAGATAGGGCTTACAGGCTTGCGTATCACAACCGCGGTAGCGAACCATACCGTCGATGCTTAATGTGATGATCCCGCCGCCGTTAAGCAGATAATCCCATGTTTTTCCGTTGATGGTCACAGTGCCGCTCATATTACACGGCGTCTGACTGTATTCACCGTAAGGCAGCGCTTCATAAGGTTTGCTCAGGGAAATCGCTTTTCTGATTTGGTCATCTTTCAGCGACCATTTTTCACAGGCACCTAATAATACGCCGTCACCGGAGGGATACATAATTTTCTCACCGGGTTTAATATCATAGTTTTTTTTTGCTGCAACCTGAACTTATTAAGGCGAGCGCTATGATAATTAAGGGCGCCGGTAATGCTTTTAAGTATTTCATCGTATTTATAATATTCCTGTCTTCAGGCCGGTGTTATTACGGTAATGACGGACATGATTTTTAGCCCATAGAATATTAGCGGCTTGTCGGTTCGATATCTATCAGTGTTATCCGAAGCGTGGGAGCGATAATAATAAAAAACCGGCAGAGTAGTCTGCCGGGCTTAAATATGAAAATAAAATGCTTATTGTGTCAGTGAATCATTCATTACTTTTTGGAACGTTTCCCACCCGCAATAACCATTTTTATCAACCGGGCAATTTTTCAGTTCCAGGGTGACATTTTTCGGCGGTGTTTTTAAGGAGAGGTAACTGGTATTTCGCAATTGATCAGATGACTGATAAATATAGTTAATTTTAGCGTAGGATTTATTATCTTTTTTGTCTGTCCAGCGCTGGAAAACCAGTTTTCCGCCGATAGGCGTGTGCTCATATTGTTCCGGTAACTGATACGGTTTAAAGTCCAGAGCAGAGAGCAGTGAGGCAATATTGGAATCATGTCCGGCAAGGAAGGTAAATTTCGCTTCATTTTCCGGGGTTGCCGCGGCAAAGTGCTGATTAATATAGCTCAGTAGCGGATGTGCGACATTTTTTGCGATAATGCGCGGTGTGAATAAGCTCTCCTGATAACCGTTCTTTAAGGTATTCAGTGTTTTCCATTGTTCAGGCGTGGTTATTTCACCCCAGGCAACATCATCAGCCGGGAAGCCTTCATAATATTGTAAATCGATAGCATCTACAGCGGAGTTGGCCATTTTCAGCGGCCCTTTAACGCCCGGCTCTTTACCTGCTTCAATAATAAAGCTGTTTTTTCCGTCAGCCAGGGAGCAGAGTTTATTTGTTTTGCACTGCTCTGAATTTTTAATATTGAGCAGGGTATTCAGCGCATTATAGCCCGGGGCCAGATCCTGACTTTTATAATGTTCTTCCATTGCGGCCAGCGCCGTGGTTTTAAATTCAGCACTGTCATTGGTCACTATCGGGTTAAATACCGGGTCCATAGTGCCGATTTCCGGCTGATGCTTAACGGTGACCGCGCAACCAGGGAATGCCCCTGCGGTAAAGAACTGCGCGGTGGCAATGGTACGTTGCAGACTGTTGGCGTACACACTCAGTGTTTTTGCATCTGTCGGGCACAGGGTATCCGGCAGTAATTTGTTCTCATCCAGCCATTCACGGAAATAGTGCCCCATATAGACTTCCAGCGCGCCCCCTTTAGTGGTCAGGTAGCCGCTCTGTGCATCCCACGCAGGCCAGGTTTTATCCGTTATTTCAGTCAGGATCCCGGTGTTTACAATCGGGGTGCGCAGGTTATGGCGGCTCATCACCAGCACCTGTTCCAGTGTCATTGTATCTGCTGAGGTATCGGCAAAAGCGGGAAGGGCGGGGGTCAGTAACGCGGCGGCAAGGGAGATAGTCAGTAACGTCTGTTTCA
Source organism: Morganella psychrotolerans (assembly GCF_001676055.1). Taxonomy (GTDB): domain Bacteria; phylum Pseudomonadota; class Gammaproteobacteria; order Enterobacterales; family Enterobacteriaceae; genus Morganella; species Morganella psychrotolerans_B. Next base: position 38,136 of record NZ_LZEX01000046.1, read on the forward strand.
TCCGTAACACTCCTGAAGAATGATTAGTGAACCAGTGATAATGAATGAAAAGAATATTATTTACTGCGCTGAACCCCACAAATATATCGATTGCTGGTGGTGTTTAACACTGAAAATAGCGCTTAAGAAGTGGCGCGGTGAAGTTTTTCTTCAGATAAAATCCACGGGGCAGCGTTTGTATCGGCTGACCCTGCGGGCCGATGGCGTCTGTCAGCGCCCGGCTGTTTGCCGCTTTCGGGCGGATTTGCATCACTTGCCCGTGACGGGCGGTGATCTGTTCCACTTTTCCCAGCACTATCATATCCATCAGCTCTTCCCAGTCTGATTGCAACAGCCGTTCTTCCTCTTCTGATGGTGACCAGAGCAGCGGTGAGCCGACCCTGCGCTGTGCCAGAGGGATATCACGCGAACCTTCCACCGGCACCCACAAGACACGGGACAGCTTATGGCGCACATGGCACTGTGCCCAGGTAACACCACTGTTGCCGGTCAGCGGTGCAACACAGACAAAGGTGGTTTCCAGCGGCGTGCCGTGTCCGTCAACAGGGATGGTTTTCAGCTCCACGCCGATGCGGGTAAAATCCTGCTCCGCTTTACTGCCCGCTTCCGCGCCCAGCCAGTATTCCAGCAGCATGCCGACCCAGCCTTTATCACGGCGCAAATCAGGCGGCACGGGTATTCCTGCGACGGCGGCAAGCTCACCGAAGGTGGCTCCCGCCAGGGACCGGGCACGGGAAAGCAGCGCGGTTTCGCTGTCAGGGGGTAACGGTGGCTGAAAGGGGCGTGTCATCATTTATAGCTGCTTAAAATTTGAACAGTGGTATCCGGTAAAATAATACATGGATATGAATGAAAAATAAATGCTATCTAATTTATTGATATATAGCTATTAATTTTAATTTTTCGCCGATGTGTACAGAGCTGGTTTGGCGGGTTGTGCACGGGCATCTTCAAACAATGTACAGGATCACACACCAAGTTATCCACAGCTTTATGGGATAAGTGGAAAACCACTGTACTACTGGTTCGATTTACAGCCTTGACTTACGGTCTCCTTCGCGTCTGAGACGCAATTTTGCTTATTGATAAGCCACAATCTGTGGATAACTATAGTGATGGTTATTTTTTGTTCTCCGTGAGTTTGTGAAAATCACCGGGAGTGAATAATTCAGATAATTCTCTTTTTTATTGCGATTATATTATTGATTATTAACGAATTGATTGTTGCATTGTTTTTTGTCAACCGAGGGGTAATAAAAACTATACCCCCATTACCCTTGCGTTCTTCACAACTATATCCACAGAAAACGTGAATAAAAGCCATTTTTTTGTTGATGGGTGTTTATAACTTTGCCATTTTCTGTGAATTAACTCTCCGGCGGGATAAACCAGGCTGATTTAAAATCAAACCAGCCAAAGGTGTTCATTTTGACACCGCGCATACTGCGTTGTCCCTGTAACTCCAGCCAGTGATGGAACAGCGGGTAAAGCATCTGTTCATCCACCATCTTTTCACACCACTGTGCCAGTGACAGTGTGTTCTGACGCCACTGTTTCAGCGGCGTGCGCAAATCATCAGCCAGACAGTGGTGCAGCAGAGGAAGTTCATAAAGGGTGGCAAAGATGGAAAATTCCAGCGGTTTATAGAAGTTGGCGGTGGCAAGCCAGAAATCACTCTCACTGTTGCCGTGAAACCAGGTGTCGTAATCAGTGATAACAATGTGCAGAGTGACGCCGTACTCAGCCAGCAGTTTTTGCAGTAACTTGCCGATTGCATGGTATTCATGGTGATCGTGATAATAAGTCAGTGTCAGTTCGGTGAGATCCGCCGGTTTTTCACAGGGTGCGATCAGTTTGCTGTGATGCCAGCGCAGCAGCAGACCGTATGCGGGTCGCCAGTGGCGCTGATAGAGCGGGTCGCAATGATACAGCAGATTGACGGGTGTCATCAGGCTGTTGAGCCAGCAGCGGATATCTTCCCGTTTTCCTTTCTCTGAACGTTTGTCATGAAGGAGAAAGTAACAGCCCTCTTCCATGCGGCTGTCGAGGGAATCGCTCTGCGTTCTGTCGTTGCCGATGTGCAGCGTGGTGCAGATCATTTTCTCTTCCAGTTCCGGCACGACGATGACAGACACTTCATCCAGAAGCGCGCGGTAGCCATAATAATGGTCAAAGGCACGGATAGTCAGTTTTTTGTCATTATTACAGACGACCTGATAAGGTCCTGTACCGACCGGGTGGCGGGAAAAATCCGGCAGTTCCTGCCATTCATGCGGCAGGATAGCGGCATGCGGGCTGCCGGTGAGTACCGGAAACCACTGATCTTCATCACTCAGCGTGATATCAATGATATGAGGGCTATCTGAGCGGACCGTCCGGATATGGCTGAAGAGCGGATGCCGGTCTCGCAGGCGTTCAAAGGAGGAGATAATATCCACCATCTGCAATTCCCGCCCGTGGTGGAAAAAGACCGCAGGGCGCAGCCAGAAACGCCATTGTTTATCGCCGATTTGTTGCCAGTGATGCGCCAGCGCAGGAATAACTTCCCCGTTTTCCTCATTTATGGCGGTCAGACCATTAAAAATCTGGCTGAGCAGATGCACTTCCGAGCGGCGCAGCGGCGAGCCGGGCAGTAAATTATAAAACGGCCGGTAATAGACAATGCGCAGCAGACTTTTTCCCTGCCGGAAGCTGCGTTCTAACTGAGACAACACCATTTGGCGCATGGCATCCTTGTCATTGACCATCTCAACCAGTTTTTCGATATTATCCTGTTCAATCAATAGTTCGGCGCGGGCGTGCTGTAACTCACGTCCGCTTTGCAGAAAGCTGAGATGTGAGCGCTTACCCCGTCCTGCTTCCGCCTGCCAGTGAAGCCAGCCTGCGCTCTGCATATTATTGAGCAGTGAGCGGACATGGCGGCGTGAGCAGTGCAGGATCGCAGCAAGTTCCTGAAGGGTGATGTCGGTATTTTGTCCCTGATGGTGTTGCCACAGGCGGATGAATTGATATTGCAGGCGGGGTGTGCTCATAAAAGGGGAACTCCGGGTTTTTTTTCATCCATTTATATTTCCTTATATTAGATCCATACTTCTTATCATTAAAGCAGCTCATGATGTCAGTGTGATACCTGACTCACTCCCTTATTCTTGAGTAATGGTTATACCCTTATTCATTCAAACTGCAGGTGTGTTGGCTGCGCTCAGCTTGCCGGGTCACATACTGATGTATGCTCCCCGGCAATCGGAGCTTGCCGCCTTCCTGCATCTTGAATGACGTCGGGTATATATTAACCGCCAGCCGTAAGGCTGGTTTTTTTTATGTCTGAATTACAGGGTATAAAGGCAGGTATAAAAGTAGGTTAAACAGGGAAAAAGCTGCCATTACAAAAGGGGTAATGGCAGGGGTTCAATGGTGGAGATTAACGCAAGAACTCAGGTTGCTGTGATTCAAAACGGGAAATCATACTGTCGTGTTGCAAGGTCAGCCCGATGCTGTCCAGTCCGTTCATCATGCAGTGGCGGCGGAAAGTATCCACAGAGAACGGATAGGCTTTGCCGTTGGCAAAAACCGTCTCTTTTTCCAGATCAACGGTTATTTCTGCGCCTTCTGTAGACTGCACCCAGGCAAACAGTTCATTTATTGCGGCTTCAGGTAATTTTACCGGCAACAATTGGTTGTTAAATGAATTGCCGTAAAAGATATCGGCAAAGCTTGGTGCTATCACGACGTTGAAGCCGTAATCGGTTAACGCCCACGGCGCGTGCTCACGGGAAGAGCCGCAGCCGAAATTTTCCCGTGCCAGCAAAATCGATGCGCCCTGATAACGCGGAAAATTAAGGACAAAATCCGGGTTTGGTATTTGTCCGTCATCATCGAGAAAACGCCAGTCATTAAACAAATGCTGCCCGAACCCTGTGCGGGTGACTTTTTGCAGAAATTGTTTAGGGATGATGGCATCCGTATCCACATTTGCCGTATCCAGCGGGGCGACAATGCCCCGGTGTACAATAAATTTTTCCATTATTTTCTCCCCGCTCAGTGCGTTTCAATGGTGCGGATATCGGCAAAGTTGCCGGTGACAGCCGCAGCGGCAGCCATTGCCGGGCTGACTAAATGAGTCCGTCCGCCGCGCCCCTGGCGTCCTTCAAAGTTACGGTTGCTGGTGGAGGCACAGCGCTCACCCGGCTCCAGACGATCGTTATTCATCGCCAGACACATGGAGCAGCCCGGCAAGCGCCACTCAAAGCCGGCTTCGGTAAATATTTTGTCCAGACCTTCCGCTTCCGCCTGTGATTTCACCGGACCGGAGCCCGGCACCACTATCGCCTGCACGCCCTGAGCCACTTTCCGGCCTTTGGCAATGGCAGCGGCTGCACGTAAATCTTCAATCCGTGAATTGGTGCAGGAGCCGATAAATACTTTGTCAATTTTCACATCGGTTAATTTTTCGCCGGGTGTCAGGTTCATATAAGCCAGCGCTTTTTCAGCTGATGCCCGCTCGACAGGATCTGTGAAACTGTCCGGTGCCGGTATCGCCTGGTCGATCGCAATGACCTGACCCGGATTGGTGCCCCAGGTGACCTGCGGGGCAATATCGGCGGCCTCAATAATAATTTCAGCATCAAATTGAGCGTCCGCATCTGTTTTCAGGGTTGCCCAGTAAGCAACGGCGGCATCCCAGTCAGATTCTGTCGGTGCAAACTGACGACCTTTTATATAATCAAATGTGGTTTGATCCGGGGCAATCATCCCGGCTTTCGCGCCCATTTCAATCGCCATATTACAGACGGTCATACGGCCTTCCATGGAGAGCGCTTCGATGGCATCACCACAAAATTCTGCGATATAGCCTGTTCCGCCTGCGCTGCCGGTACGTCCGATGATTGCCAGCACTATGTCTTTTGCCGTAACACCGGGCGCCACCTGACCACGCACTTCTATTTTCAGGGTTTTCGCCCGCGCCTGTTTCAATGTCTGGGTTGCTAATACATGTTCAACTTCTGATGTGCCGATCCCGAATGCCAGGGAGCCGAACGCGCCGTGGGTGGCGGTGTGGGAATCGCCGCAGACAATGGTCATGCCCGGCAGGGTAATACCCTGTTCCGGTCCCATCACATGGACAATGCCCTGAAACGGATGGTTTAAGTCATAGAGACGGACACCAAATGCGTCGCAGTTTTTCATCAGTTCCTGCATCTGAATACGTGCCATATCGCCGCAGGCATTAATATCTTTGGTCTGCGTTGACACATTGTGATCCATGGTGGCAAAGGTTTTTTCCGGGCGGCGCACCACGCGGTTTTTTGCCCGTAATCCGTCAAATGCCTGCGGGGAAGTCACTTCATGCACCAGATGGCGGTCGATGTACAGGATCGGGGTTTCGTTTTCTGCTTCACGAACCACATGGGCATCATATAATTTCTGGTATAAGGTTTTGCCTGTGCGCATTTTAAGCCCCTTGTGTAATTAATCGCGCGATGATATCGCCCATCTCACCAGTAGTGACACTTTTGCCGTTGCCGGCGACATCTCTTGTCCGGTAACCGGCGTTCAGCGCGTTATTGACGGCATTTTCGATGCAATCGGCCGCTGCGGCTTGTCCCAGACTGAAACGCAGCATCATGGCGGCAGATAAAATTTGTGCGACCGGATTGGCAATATTTTGCCCGGCAATATCCGGTGCGGAGCCGCCCGCCGGTTCATATAATCCGAATTTTTCCGCGTTCAGACTGGCAGACGGCAGCATACCCATAGAGCCGGTGATCATGGCGCACTCATCAGAAATAATGTCACCGAAAAGGTTTGAGCAGAGAATGACATCAAACTGGGACGGATCTTTTACCATCTGCATGGCAGCGTTATCGATATACATGTGTGACAGCGCGACATCAGGATATTGCTGCGCGATTTCAGTCACTACTTCGCGCCATAACACTGAACTTTGCAGCACATTCGCTTTGTCGATAGAGGTCACTTGTTTGCGACGTTTTTGCGCGGATGCAAAAGCAATATGGGCGATACGCTCGATTTCATAGCGGTGATACACCTCGGTATCATAAGCACGCTCATATTTGCCTTCTCCTTCACGGCCTTTCGGCTGACCGAAGTAGATCCCGCCGGTCAGTTCGCGGACACACAGGATGTCAAAACCACGCGCGGCGATATCACTGCGCAGCGGACAGAATGCTTCCAGCGCCGGATAGAGCCGGGCAGGGCGCAGGTTACTGAATAATTTAAAGTGAGCACGCAACGGCAGCAGTGCGCCGCGCTCCGGTTGTGAATCCGGCGGCAATTTTTCCCATTTCGGGCCGCCGACGGAGCCGAACAGAACAGCATCCGCCTGTTCACAGCCTTTCAGTGTGGCAGGCGGCAGCGGGTGCCCGTGATTGTCGATGGCAATGCCGCCGACATCATATTCACTGGTGGTGATGGTCAGATTAAAGCGCCCGCGTACTGCATCCAGCACCTTGTAAGCCTGAGCCATGATTTCAGGGCCTATTCCGTCGCCCGGTAAAACAGCAATATGGTATTTTTCTGATGTTTTTTTTGCGTTATGTTCCGACATAGTTACACCGCTTCCTTTGTTTCTGTATTGTTATTGGTTGCGTCATCTGACTGAATACGTTGCTTTTCTTCTTTGACCAGACCTGCCCGCCAGATACTGTTAATGGCATGGATAATGGCCTGTGCGGATGACTCCACAATATCGGTTGCCAGCCCCATGCGTGGTATTTGCGCCCTTCGTACTCCACAACAATATTGACCTGTCCCAGCGCATCCGTTCCCTGACCTTTGGCGGTCAGCTGATACGAGGCGAGTGTCAGGGAATAACCGGCGATCCGGCGGATGGCTTCATAAGCCGCGTCAACCGGGCCGTTCCCCTGTGCGGATTCAGAGATAATGTTATCGCCTGCCTGCATTCTGACTGTCGCGGAGGCTTTCACGCCGGTACCTGACTGGGTGTTGAGGAAGGCCAGAGAGAAGTGCTCCGGCTCCGCATGTTGCTGTTTCATAAATACCAGGGCTTCCAGGTCATAATCAAACACCTGACCTTTTTTGTCTGCCAGTTTCAGGAAGTCGGCATATAATTCATCCAGGTTATAATCCGCTTCCTGATAACCCATTTCTGCCATGCGGTGTTTTACCGCCGCGCGCCCGGAGCGGGAGGTCAGGTTGATTAAATTATCTTTTAACCCGATGCTGGCGGGCGTCATGATTTCGTAGGTTTCGCGGTTTTTAATCACGCCGTCCTGGTGAATACCTGAGGAGTGAGAGAAGGCGTTGCTGCCGACCACAGCTTTATTCGGTGGTACAGGGGTGTTACATAACTGACTGACTAACTGGCTGGTACGGTAGATTTCTTTGTGGTTGATCCCCGTGCGCACGCCTAACATTTTTTCGCGCACTTTGATCGCCATCACCACTTCTTCCAGCGCGCAGTTACCGGCGCGTTCACCTAATCCGTTGATTGTGCCCTCTATCTGGCGTGCGCCCGCCTGAACAGCAGTAATGGAATTTGCAACAGACATGCCTAAATCGTCGTGGCAATGGACTGAAATAATGGTTTTATCAATATTAGGTACGCGGTTGAATAATTCACTGATGATCCCGCCGAACTGATATGGCGTGGTGTAACCGACCGTGTCCGGGATATTGACTGTGGTGGCCCCGGCGTTAATTGCGGCTTCCACAATGCGGCATAAATCATCAATATCCGTGCGCCCGGCATCTTCGCAGGAGAATTCGACGTCATCGGTAAAGCGGCGGGCATGTTTGATGGAGCCGACCGCCATATCGATGATGTCTGCAAAGGTTTTGCGTAATTTGGTTTTGACGTGGATCCCGGAGGTCGCCAGTACCATATGTAATCTGAATGCTTCCGCGACTTTCAATGATTCAGCAGCGGCATCAATATCCCCGATCACACAGCGCGATAACGCCGCTATCCGGCTGTTTTTAATCTCACGGGCGATAGTCTGAACAGACTGAAAGTCGCCCGGAGAGGAGACAGGGAAGCCCGCCTCAATAATATCCACACCCATGCGTTCGAGCTGAAATGCAATCTGCAATTTTTCTTTGACACTGAGACTGGCCTGTAATGCCTGCTCCCCGTCACGCAGTGTGGTATCAAAAATGATGACGTTATCGCTCATGTTGTGATCCTCTTTATTCTTATTTGTTCTGTTTTCCGGTTTGCAGGTATAAAAAAAACCCGCGACATTTGCGCGGGTTCTTCAGCTCTCAGGGAGAAAGTTTACCTCATACTTTCAGCCACCAGCCCGCCACGCGCAGTTAAGGCGATAATTAGCAGACGGTTTAGGCGGAAAGTGGATGACATAATAATGACCTTCTTTGTTGATATCTGATGAGTGATGAGCACTATCCGGTGTGATGCCGTGTCGTGCGATGTATTATTGATACTGAATATGAAAAGGGATGTCAACACCGGCCTTTCGCAGGAGATATCTGCAAACGGAGAAGAAAAAGGCAAAATTCAGCGGTATCGACTAATTTATAAAAATTAATCAGCGTTTTCATCTATAAGCCTGCTCAATGATTGGGTTAATATTTCAGCACGATTTTTTTGCAGATAATCTGAATCAATTGAGTAAGCAGGGGATACGGGTAACCGGCAGTGCTTTTGTTACCGGGTGCCGCAGGCGATATCCATAAAACGGTTTATTTTTTAATTACGTTAACATGCAAAATTGAATTTTTTATGCTGATAAAAGACAATTTTATTATGAATAAACACAATCTTTGCTTTATTATCTCACTGCGTGAAAATTAAATGAATAAAGCAGTAGTAGTTTATTACCAATATGAATAAGTTACTGGCTTTAAATATTTAAATAGTATGCATCGTGATGATGATACGCATCAGCGTATTCAGAACCGTACAAGGAAGAGACTCAATTATTAAATTAATAATCAATTGAGATAATAGATTTCAATTTATAATTCATTGGCTGTTTTTATTAATGGCATGAGTCATATTGAAATCATTATAATCATTTATTGGAGTTTAAGATGACTGAATACACCTCAGTGGCAGATGTAAAAGAAGAATCCGGTGAAACAAACCTGCGTAATGTAGACCTTAATCTATTGACCGTGTTTGATGCGGTGATGCAAATGCAGAATGTCACCCGTGCTGCTGAACTATTAGGGATGTCACAACCTGCTGTCAGTAATGCTGTGTCAAGGCTTAAGGTTATGTTTAATGACGAGTTATTTGTCCGTTACGGGCGGGGGATCCAGCCGACTGCCAGAGCAAAACAGTTATTCGGTCCGGTAAGACAAGCGTTGCAACTGGTGCACAATGAGTTACCCGGCGCCGGATTTGACCCGGCAACCAGTGAGCGGACATTTAACCTGTCAATATCCAGCCCGTTAGATATTCGCTTAACAGATAAAATCATTGAACAGGTTAAACAGCACAGTAAAAAAATTGATATCAATATTCAGTCATATATGAGTAAAAATATTGAGCATGATCTGAAATATCAGGAAACAGATTTTGCCATTAGTTATAATCGCTTCGACAAACAAAATTATAATCACCACTTATTGTTTAACGATCAACTATCATTGGTTGCTGCCCGTCATCATCCCCGTGTGCAATATTCTATTTCTGAGAAGCAAATATTTACAGAGCAGCATGCGGTTGTCGCTCTTGATTTAATTGATTCATTCAGCGCCCCCTATTATGAAAACAATGAATTGCTGCGGGCTATTGTTTATCAGGGCACAAATTTAATCAGTGTGCTGAATATTGTCTCTAAAACAGAATTGGTTGCGATTGCACCAAAATGGCTTATCCAGCTTTATTCGTCTCTGCTGCCGATTCAGGAAGTGCAGCTGCCGTGGGATAAAGTCAGCCGCCCGGCATTTCTTATCTGGCATGAAGCCTGTACGCGGGATAAAGGTCACCAATGGATGAAAGCGCTGCTGAGCCAGTTCACACATAGTATTTAATCATTCATTTAAGTCACATAATCCTCCCGGCGGGCCGGTTTTCCTGCCGGGAGATTTTTTTGTGATCCCGCTATTGCAAAGATAACTAAATTTGCTTTTGTTCCCGCAGACAACAGGCTACACTTGCTGAAAATCTCAGCTTACAGCTGTAAGCTGAAAGTAATTCCATAACGTGGAACCGCGCAGTATGGCGGCACAGTAAAGGAAACGCGTGTGACAACTACAAATTTGCATCACTATCATTTAGTGACGCGGCTGCACCAGCAGAAACAACAACGGGGCGACAAAATTGCACTGCGTCAGTGGTGTGAGCAGGGACCGAATACAGATTATACCTGGCAGCAGGTTGGCGCGTTCAGTGAAAATCTGGCACAAGCGCTGCTGGCAGAAGGTGTGACTATACAGGAAAATATTGCCATATTTTCACACAACAGCGCTCTGTGGACGTTAGTTGATCTGGCAGTGCTACAGTGCCGCGCCATTGTTGTGCCGCTGTATGCCACCAGCAGTGATGACCAGGCTGCTTATATTATTAATGATGCGCAGACGCGTATTCTGTTCGTTGACGGACAAAAACAGGCGGAAATCGCGCTGTCACTCCTGGAACAGTGCCCGACATTGGCAAAAATCATTATTATGGACCCGGAAACGGCCGCCATACCGTCACATCCGGCTGTCTGTACCCTGCGCCAGTTTATGGACAGAGATGTCAGTGCATCCGCAGAGGAACTGAGTCAGCGGATTGCCGATTGTTCACTCGACGACCTTTTCACCCTTATTTATACCTCCGGCACCACCGGCGAGCCGAAAGGCGTGATGCTGGATTACCGCAATGTTGCAGCTCAGCTCTATCTCCATGATGAGCGCCTGACACTGAATGAAAATGATACCTCGCTCAGTTTTCTGCCGCTGACCCATGTATTCGAGCGGGCCTGGAGCTTTTATGTGATGCACACCGGGGCGCTCAATGTTTACCTCAGCGACACCAACTTAGTCCGTGAAGCCCTGATTTCAGTGAAGCCAACCGTGATGTGTGCCGTTCCCCGTTTCTATGAAAAAGTCTTCAGCGGCATCTGTAAAAAAGTGGCACAGGCACCCTGGTATAAGCGGGCACTGTTCCACTGGGCGGTGCGTACCGGTAAGAAAACACTGGATGCACAACAGCGCGGTGAGCCATTGTCATGGCTGGCAGCGCGCTGTGATAATGTTGCCCGTCAGCTGGTACTGAGCAAATTACGCGATGTTCTGGGCGGCAATGTCCGTTTTTTACCGGCGGCAGGCGCACGGCTGGATGATGAAATTATCCGTTTTTTCCTGGCCATCGGTATTAATATTAAATACGGCTACGGCATGACTGAAACCTGCGCCACCGTCTCCTGCTGGGAAAATACCGGCTACCGTCTCGGCTCGATTGGTGTGCCGCTGCCGGATGTGGACGTGCGCATCGGTGAGAAAAATGAGATTCAGGTTCGCGGACCGGTCGTGATGCGCGGTTATTACAATAAACCGGAAGAGACGCGTCAGGCCTTTACGGAAGATGGCTGGCTGCGTACCGGAGATGCCGGTGAACTGGATGAGCAGGGCAATCTGTTTATCACTGAGCGCCTCAAAGATCTGATGAAAACCTCCAACGGCAAATACATTGCACCGCAGATGCTGGAAGGCACATTAGGTCAGGATCGTTTTATCGAGCACATTGCGATTGTGGCGGATGCGCGCAAGTTTGTGTCGGCGCTGATTGTCCCGTGTTTTGATACCCTGGAAGAGCACGCCCGTGCGCTGAACCTGAAGTATCTTGATCGCATGGAGTTACTGAAAAACAGCCAGATTGTGGCACTGTTTGAGAGCCGCCTGAAAGAGCTGCAAAAAAATATTGCCGCATTCCATCAGGTAAAACGCTTTACACTGTTGCCGCAGAACTTCTCTATGGAGCTTGGCGAACTCACGCCGACCCTGAAATTACGCCGCAAAGTGATTGCGCAGCGTTATCATCAGGAAATTGAATCCATGTATACCGAGTAATTCTCTCAGACGGCACCGCATGTTTCGTGTGCGGTGCCGTTTTTATATCCCGTTGCTTTTTCCTCTCCTCTCAGTGAACTCTGCTTTGCAGTTCTGTCCTCTCCGGCATGATCGTCTGCGGATCACAACATTTACCTTGTTCCTCTTTCCGGGCTGTATTGGCGGCGGAAAAAACGCATTTGCCAGCACTGTCAGTTTGTCGTTATGTTAATCCTCAGATAACTAAAAAACACACACTTGCAGCTATAACCCGCAATCACGGGCAGGAGAGCATTTATGGAGAGGTTGACAGGCGCTGAGATGATCGTGCGCTCACTCATTGATGAAGGAGTGACGCATGTTTTCGGCTATCCGGGCGGCGCGGTACTGGATATTTATGACGCACTGCACACGGTGGGCGGCATCGGACATATTCTTGTCCGCCACGAGCAGGCGGCAGTTCACATGGCTGACGGTTATGCCCGCGCAACGGGTAAAACCGGCGTGGTGCTGGTGACATCCGGTCCAGGTGCGACCAATGCGATTACCGGTATTGCTACTGCGTATATGGATTCTGTGCCGCTGGTGGTGCTGTCCGGGCAGGTTGCGAGTGCGCTTATCGGCAACGATGCTTTTCAGGAAGTCGATATGGTGGGGATCTCCCGGCCGGTGGTGAAACACAGCTATCTTATCCACGATGTGGCCGATATTCCCGCCACCATCAAAAAAGCCTTTTATCTGGCACAAACCGGACGACCGGGACCGGTGGTGATTGATTTCCCCAAAGATATCGTCCAGCAAAAACATGAATACAGCTATCCTGCCCGGGTCAGCCTGCGTTCTTATAACCCGACAGGCGCGGGGCATAAAGGGCAGATAAAACGCGCCCTTATCACACTGATGCAGGCGAAACGCCCGGTCATGTATGTCGGCGGCGGGGTTGTCAGTGCAGAGTGCAGCCCGGAAATTTTCACCCTGGCAGAAAAACTGCGGCTGCCGGTCGCGCTCTCCCTGATGGGGCTGGGCGCATTTCCCGGTACTCACCCGCAATGTGTCGGCATGTTAGGTATGCACGGGACATATGAAGCAAATAATACCATGCATCACAGTGATGTGATTTTTGCGGTCGGCGTGCGCTTTGATGACCGGACAACCAATAATCTGGAAAAATATTGCCCGCAGGCAACCATTATTCATATTGATGTCGATCCGGCATCCATTTCCAAAACGGTGGCCGCCGATATCCCGATTGTCGGGGATGCAAAGCTGTGTCTGGCGCAGATGCTGTTACAACTGGAATCGCTTGAGGATGGTCAGGATCCGGATGCACTGTGTGACTGGTGGCGGCGTATTGATCACTGGAAAGAAAAACAGTGCCTGGCGATAGATGAAAAAGGTGACAAAATTAAGCCGCAGACCGTGATCCGCACCTTGTGGGAACTGACGGAAGGCAAAGCGTATGTGACCTCAGATGTCGGGCAGCACCAGATGTTTGCCGCGCTCTATTACCCGTTTGATGAACCCCGGCACTGGATAAATTCCGGCGGGCTGGGCACGATGGGGTTCGGTTTACCGGCGGCACTGGGTGTCCGGTTGGCAAAACCGGACGATATGGTTGTCTGCGTGACGGGTGACGGCAGCATTCAGATGAATATCCAGGAGCTCTCCACTGCGCTGCAATTTAATCTGCCGGTGCTGGTGCTCAATCTGAACAACCGTTTCCTCGGCATGGTCAAACAGTGGCAGGACATGGTGTATGACGGACGTCATTCACACTCGTATATGGACTCACTACCGGATTTTGTGAAACTGGCGCAAGCCTACGGACACAAAGGTATCGCAATCAGCGACAAAGCCACATTGCGCGAACAGCTCACAGAGGCATTACGTATTGTCCGTGAAGAAAAACGGCTGGTCTTCGTTGATGTGCAGGTGGATGAAAAAGAACATGTTTATCCGATGCAAATCCGCAACGGCGGCATGGATGAAATGTGGTTAAGCAAAACGGAGAGGACCTGATTATGCGGCGGATTCTGTCAATCTTATTAGAAAACGAAACGGGAGCCTTATCTCGTGTGGCAGGGCTTTTTTCCCAGCGCGGTTATAATATCGAAAGTATCACCGCCGCCCCGACGGACGACCCGTCACTGTTTCGTCTGACTATCCAGACCAAAGGGGATGCCCGTGTACTGGAGCAGATAGAAAAGCAGCTCAACAAGCTGGTGGATGTGTTCCGTGTGACGGAACTGAGTGCGGCAACACATATTGAGCGCGAAGTGATGCTGGTGAAATTACAGGCAAGCGGTTATGCGCGCGATGAAATCAAACGAAGCACGGATATTTTCCGCGGGCAGATTGTGGATGTCACCGCTACACTCTATACCGTGCAACTGACCGGGACGAGTGAAAAGCTGGACGCCTTCCTGGATGCAGTGCGCGGCTTTGCTGAAATTGTTGAAATCGCCCGTTCCGGCATCGTCGGAATGTCGCGGGGTGATAAAATAATGCGATGAAATATTCGTGGTGAAAGGGTAAACTACGGGTTCTTCTTGTTGGCCCTCTTTTCAGGGCCGTTCCTGATTTGTAAGGGGTTAACGTGAAACTGGATGAAATCGCCCGACTTGCCGGTGTGTCGCGCACGACGGCCAGTTATGTCATCAACGGAAAAGCAAAACAATATCGTGTGAGTGACAAAACTGTCGAAAAAGTGATGGCGGTGGTTCGTGAGCATAATTACCATCCGAATGCGGTTGCCGCCGGTCTGCGTGCCGGTCGTACGCGCTCTATCGGGCTGGTTATTCCTGATTTGGAAAATACCAGTTATACCCGTATCGCTAATTATCTCGAACGCCAGGCACGGAGCCGCGGTTATCAGCTGCTGATAGCCTGTTCGGAAGATCAGCCGGATAACGAAATCCGTTGTGTGGAACATCTGTTACAGCGTCAGGTGGATGCGATAATTGTTTCCACGGCACTGCCGCCGGAGCATCCGTTCTATCAGCGCTGGGCAAACCGTTCACTGCCGATTGTCGCGCTTGACCGTGCGCTGGAAAACGAACATTTTATCAGTGTGGTCGGGGATGACTTTGAAGATGCCAAAATGCTGGCATCTGAATTACGCCAGTTCCCGGCAGAATCTGTGGTGTATCTGGGTGCGCTGCCTGAGCTCTCTGTCAGCTTTCTGCGTGAGCAGGGTTTCCGTGAGGCCTGGGAAGGTGATGCACGGAATGTGAATTTCCTGTACGCAGGCAGCTATGAGCGGGAAGCCTCAGCGAAAGCATTCAACGCCTGGCTGGAAGACAATCCGATGCCGGATGCGCTGTTTACCACCTCTTTTGCGTTATTGCAGGGTGTGATGGATGCAACGCTTGCGCGCAGCGGTCGTCTGCCGAATCAGCTGGTTATCGCGACCTTCGGTGATCATGAACTGCTGGATTTCCTGGAGTGTCCGGTTCTGTCTGTGGCTCAGCGCCACCGCGATATTGCTGAACGCGTTCTGGAACTGGTGCTGGCGAGTCTTGATGAAAAACAAAAACCCGCTGCCGGAATTACCCGGATCCGTCGTGACCTTTGCCGCCGCGGAAGCTTAAGCCGCCGGTAATTTTTTTGCCCGCTAATTTATGGTTTAACCTGATACCTATACGAAAACGTATAGGTATTTTTATTTAATCCTCAGAAAAATAGCCGAAAAGCACTTTTTGAGAGGAATCCTAAGATTTTTTTTTCATTTTTGCTGATTGACAGAAATTGACAAATTTTATTACCGGCTATTCCTCATCAGTAAATACACTTATTTAAGGTAAGGTAATTTACTGGGTGACCAATTTCCCGCATTAAAACAATGCATATATAATTGATTTGATGAACATTTAATTTTCAATAATTGAATAATTACATAGTGTAACAAATAACAGCAAGGTAACTTTCCGGAGTACAAGTCCGGAGTGGTATAATACAACGGTGAATTTTTATCCTGAAAGTGAGTAGTGGCTCGCAAAAATGCATCTTTCTTTCATCATATTCGGTATAATTTACCCCTGTTAGCTGAGTGTGTATTATGTGATTTTTTTTCTGATTTGAATCAGTGTGTTACCTGAATTCTGTTCCCTGAAGCTAAAAATACCATATTTTCTCACCCCCCTGTTCCCCGACGATAGATCCGAAACCTTGTCAGCTCTGGCTTGACAAGCTTTTCGTACCATTCGTAAACTCTGTCAGTGGGGAATTGTGGGTGAATGTGGTAATTACGGGAAAAACAGGGCGGAGAAACGAATGTTTCGTGGTGCAACACTGGTGAGTCTTGATGGTAAAGGGCGGATTACTGTACCGACACGGTACCGGTCGCTGCTTGCCGAAAAGTCAGAGGGAAAGATGATATGCACCATCGATCTCCACCAGCCGTGTTTGTTGCTTTATACCTTACCGGAGTGGGAACTGATCGAACTGAAACTGGCACAGCTATCCTCGATGATCCCTGCGGAGCGCCGGGTTCAGCGGTTGCTGCTCGGGCACGCCTCGGAATGCCAGATGGACAGCGCAGGACGTCTTTTGTTAGCCGGTACGTTACGTACCCATGCGCGGCTAACCAAAGAGGTTATGTTAGTCGGACAGTTCAATAAGTTTGAATTGTGGGATGAACAAACCTGGTATCAGCAGGTGCAGGATGACATTTCCGCCGAACAGACGGCATCTGAACCTTTATCAGCCCGGTTACAGGATTTATCACTTTAAATGACAGAGAGTCAGTTTCAGCATACCAGTGTCTTACTGGATGAGGCCGTCAACGGATTAAATATCCGCAAAGACGGAATTTATATCGACGGTACATTTGGCCGTGGCGGGCATTCCCGTCTGATTTTATCGCAGCTTGGCGAACAGGGTCGTCTGATAGCAATAGACCGTGATCCGCAGGCGATTGCCGCCGCAGCACTGATTGATGACCCGCGTTTTTCCATCGTTCACGGTCCGTTTTCCGGTATTGCCGGGTATGTGAATGACCTGGGGCTGAATGGTCAGATTGACGGCGTGCTGCTGGACTTAGGCGTGTCTTCCCCGCAACTGGATGACCCGGAGCGCGGATTTTCGTTTATGCGTGACGGGCCGCTGGACATGCGGATGGATCCGACCCGCGGTATTTCTGCGGCGCAATGGCTGACAGAAGCGAAAGAAGAGGATATTGCGTGGGTACTGAAAAACTTCGGAGAAGAGCGTTTTTCCAAACGTATTGCCCGCGCCATTGTTGAGCGTAATCAGACCGAAGAGCCGCTGACAAGAACAAAACACCTTGCGTCACTGATCGCCGCGGTTTCTCCGGTGACAGAAAAACATAAGCATCCGGCGACACGCAGCTTCCAGGCTATCCGTATTTATGTGAACAGCGAACTGGATGAAATTCGCCAGGCACTTACGGGCGCATTAAGTATTCTGGCACCCGGCGGGCGTTTATCGGTAATCAGCTTCCATTCACTGGAAGACCGGATTGTTAAGCAGTTTATGCGTAACGAGAGCCGGGGTCCGCAGGTTCCGCGCGGGTTACCGCTGACTGAAGCACAATTAAAAGCGCACGGCGCACCATCGCTGAAACTGGCCGGAAAAATGAAACCGTCTGAGCAGGAAATTAGTGTTAACCCGCGCGCGCGCAGTTCTGTTCTGCGTTTTGCTGAGAAAGTAGATAACGAATGACAACGGAACGGCACAATTTAGCCCGCGTTATCTGCCGTGACATGTTGCGCCACGGGTTTATCCCCGCGATTTTATTCGTCGCCGTGATAATCAGTGCCATTTTTGTTGTGATCACGGCACATAAAACGCGTCTGCTGACCGCGGAGCGGGAACACCTTGTGCTGGAACGTAATTCATTGGATATCGAGTGGCGTAATCTGATTCTGGAAGAGAACGCGTTAGGGGATCACAGTCGTGTGGAGCGAATGTCTGTTGAGCGTCTCAGCATGCAGCATGTGGATCCTGCAAATGAACAAATTGTCGTAACAAAATGACGAAGGCATGAAGAGCAAAAAAACAGCAGGCAAAACACAGGGTGGCGCCCGCATCAAGCGCCCGGAAGAAAAAGCCAGTTTTATAAGCTGGCGTTTTGCGTTGTTATGCGGCGGAATCGGTATCGCGTTAGCCGCACTGCTGATACGGGTGGCGTATTTACAGATTATCAACCCGGACATGCTGGTAAAAGAAGGGGATATGCGCTCCCTGCGGGTTCAGGAAATTCCGACGGCACGCGGCATGGTAAGCGACCGCATGGGGCGACCGCTGGCTGTCAGTGTGCCGGTAAATGCGGTCTGGGCCGATCCGAAAGAGTTAGCGGACAAAGGCGGGGTAGGGGATGACACCCGTTGGCGGGCGCTGTCTGAAGCGCTCAATATTCCGCTGGATCAGGTTAAGCGCAAAGTCACGGCGAATCCGAAAGGCCGCTTTGTGTATCTTGCCCGTCAGGTGAATCCGACCATCGGCGATTATGTGAAAAAACTGAATCTGCCGGGCATTTACCTTCAGGCGGAATCAAAACGTTACTATCCGGCAGGCTCGGTGACGGCTCATATCATTGGTGTCACAAATATCGATGACCAGGGTATTGAAGGGGTCGAGAAAAGTTTCGACCGCTGGCTGACCGGGGTACCGGGACAGCGTACTGTCCGTAAAGATCGCAGCGGACGGGTGATTGAAGATACGATTTCACAGGAAAGCCAGGCAGGTCATAACCTGACGCTCAGTATTGATGAGCGTTTACAGGCGCTGGTGTATCGCGAAATCAGCAGTGCGGTGGCGCTCAATAAAGCCGAATCCGGTACTGCGATTCTGGTGGATGTGAATACCGGGGAAATTCTGGCGATGGCAAACAGCCCGTCATATAACCCGAACAATCTCCAGGGTACGCCGAAGGATTCGATGCGCAACCGCGCTATTACCGATATTTTTGAACCGGGCTCGACGGTAAAACCGATGGTAGTCATGAGTGCTCTGCACAATAACATCATCAAACCTAACAGCGTGGTGAATACCTATCCGTACCGGATCAGTGGTCATGAAATCAAGGATGTCGGGCGTTATGCCGAACTGACTATCACCGGTATTTTACAGAAATCGAGTAACGTAGGGGTTTCACGACTTGCGTTAGCGATGCCCGCTCAGGAACTCGTGGACGTCTATTCGCGTTTCGGGCTGGGAAAACCGACCAATCTGGGGCTGGTCGGGGAAAGCAGTGGCATATATCCAAGTAAAAAAACACGGTGGTCAGAACTTGAAAGGGCCACCTTTTCTTTTGGCTACGGGCTGATGGTAACACCGTTACAGTTAGCGCGGGCTTACGCAACAATAGGCAGTTTCGGGATTTACCGCCCGCTCTCCATCACAAAAGTCGATCCGCCGGTGCCGGGCACCCGCGTCTTCCCTGAGCCGGTGATGAAAACCGTGGTTCAGATGATGGAAAGTGTGGCATTACCCGGCGGCGGCGGAACGCGCGCGGCTATCAAAGGGTATCGTGTGGCGATTAAAACCGGTACGGCGAAAAAAGTGGGCGACGACGGGAAATATGTTAACCGTTATATCGCGTATACCGCCGGTGTCGCACCGGCGAGTCGTCCGCGCTTTGCGCTGGTTGTGATTATCAATGACCCGCAGGGCGGCAAGTATTACGGGGGTGCGATCTCCGCACCGGTATTCGGTGCCATCATGGGCGGTGTTCTGCGCACAATGAATGTGGAACCCGACGCGTTGCCGCCGGAAGAACAAACTAACGACGTGGTTACTACAAAACCAAAAGAGGGTACAAGTGGCAGATCGTAATTTGCGCGATTTACTCGCGCCGCTCGGTGTTGATGCACCGGCGAAGGCGTTACGTGATATGACATTAGACAGTCGCAAAGCGGCTGCCGGTGATCTGTTCCTGGCGGTAAAAGGTCATCAGTCGGACGGACGTCACTATATTCCTCAGGCGATAGCACAGGGTGTGGCGGCGGTTGTGGCAGAAGCTGAAGGTACGGCAGAAGATGGCAGTGTACAAATCCTGCACGGCGTACCGGTTGTGTATCTGAGCCACCTCAATGAAAAATTATCCCGCCTGGCCGGTGAGTTTTATCACCACCCGGCGCAGCGCCTGAAACTGATAGGTGTTACCGGTACTAACGGTAAAACCACCACCACGCAACTGCTTGCACAGTGGACACAGGCAATGGGTGAAACCAGTGCGGTGATGGGAACAGTCGGTAACGGGCTGCTCGGGCATGTTATCCCGACAGAAAATACCACAGGTTCTGCGGTTGATATTCAGCTTGAGCTGGACAAACTGGCGGCAAAAGGCGCTACCGTTGCGGCAATGGAAGTCTCCTCCCACGGTCTGGTGCAGAGCCGTGTTGCCGCGTTGGCGTTCCGGGCGGCTGTTTTCACGAATTTAAGCCGCGATCACCTTGATTATCACGGTGATATGGCCAATTACGAAGCCGCCAAATGGCTGCTCTTCTCAACCCATCACAGCGAACAAAAAATTATTAATGCGGATGATGAGACAGGGCAAAAATGGCTGGCAAATCTGCCTGAGGCAGTTGCAGTCACTATGGAAGACCGTCTGCCGGCAAACTGGCAGGGGCGTTTCCTGAAAGCGACTGCGGTGGATTATCACGACAGCGGTGCACATATCACCTTTACCTCAAGCTGGGGTGACGGCGAACTGGACAGCCCGTTAATGGGCGCATTTAACGTCAGTAACCTGTTAGTCGCGGCAGCAACATTGCTGGCACTGGGTTATGAACTGAACAGCCTGCTGAGCAGCGCAACGTCCTTAGCC
Organism: Morganella psychrotolerans; assembly: GCF_001676055.1. Taxonomy (GTDB): domain Bacteria; phylum Pseudomonadota; class Gammaproteobacteria; order Enterobacterales; family Enterobacteriaceae; genus Morganella; species Morganella psychrotolerans_B. The sequence continues at coordinate 58,912 of NZ_LZEX01000046.1, forward strand.
CCGGTTTGCGGACGCATGGAAGTGTTCAGCGCTGAAAACCGCCCGACGGTTGTGGTTGATTACGCTCACACCCCGGATGCCCTGGAAAAAGCGCTGAGTGCGGCGCGCCTGCATACCAAAGGTAAACTCTGGTGTGTCTTTGGCTGCGGCGGTGATCGCGATAAAGGCAAACGCCCGCTGATGGGGGCAATTGCTGAGCAGGAGTCTGATGTGGTGGTTATCACAGATGACAATCCGCGCAGTGAAGAGCCGCAGGCAATTATCAATGACATCATGTCCGGCCTGGTTGATACCTCGCGCGCACTGCCTATCCCGGGGCGTGCTGAAGCTGTCACCTTTGCGGTGATGCAGGCAAAAGCTGACGACGTGGTGCTGGTGGCAGGGAAAGGTCATGAAGATTATCAACTGGTCGGCAGCCGCCGTCTGGATTACTCAGATCGTCTGACGGTCGCCCGGTTGCTGGGAGTGCTCGCATGATACCCGTCTCTCTTGCTGATATCGCACAACTGACCGGCGGGGAGCTTATCCTCAGCGGTCATGCGGCATCAGAACAGGTTGAAAGCGTCACAACAGACAGTCGTACTATCGGCAGCAAGGCCCTGTTTATCGCCCTGGCAGGCGAGCATTTTGATGCACACGATTTTATTCAGGATGTGGCAACGAAAGGCGTCACAGCCGTTGTGGTTAACCGCCGCACGGATGTTAACTGCCCGCAGATTATTGTGGATGATACCCGTATTGCGCTGGGCGCAATTGCAAAAGGTAACCGTCTGCGCAGTCAGGCAAAAGTGGTTGCGCTGACCGGTTCATCGGGTAAAACGTCCGTCAAAGAAATGACAGCGGCTATTTTACAGCACACAGGGAAAACCCTGTTTACTGCCGGCAATTTCAATAATGATATTGGTGTACCTCTGACGTTATTGCGTCTGACGGAAAAACATCAGTTTGCGGTTATTGAGCTGGGCGCCAATCATATTGGTGAGATTGCGTATACAGTTGCTATGACCTGCCCGCAGACGGCGCTGGTTAATAATCTGTTTGCCGCGCACATTGGTGAGTTCGGCTCTGCAGACGCGATAGCACAGGCAAAAGGCGAAATTTTTGCCGGTCTGACTGATGAGGGCACTGCAATCATCAATCTGGAGAGCAACGACCTTGCTCACTGGCAGTCACATCTGACATCCCGCCAGATCCGCTGGTGTTTTTCTGTTGATCCGCACCCGCAGGCGGATTTTTACGCCACAGAGGTGGTGATTAACCCGCTGACGACTGATTTTACACTTCACACACCGGCAGGCAGTACAGCTGTCACATTGGCGTTACCCGGCCGCCATAATATTGCTAATGCCCTCGCTGCTGCTGCGCTGACATTGTCAGCAGGCGCGACACTGACTGATATCCGTAACGGATTGGCACAGGTCAGTGCTGTACCGGGGCGTTTATATCCGATAGCACTGGCACCGGGCAAACTGTTGGTGGATGACACTTACAATGCTAATGACGGTTCACTGATTGCTGCTATCCGCGTGCTGGCGCAGTTACCGGGCTACCGTATCCTGGTCACCGGCGATATTGCAGAGTTAGGTGAATACGCACAGGCGAATCACCGCAAAGTCGGGCAGGCAGCCCGCGATGCGGGACTGGACGCCGTCTTTAGTGTCGGTAAGTTCAGTCACTTCATCAGCGACGAATGTCAGGGACATCATTTTGCTGATAAATCAACGTTAATCGCTGAGCTGACCCCGTTGTTAGCTCAGCATCCGTCCATTTCAATTTTAGTTAAAGGTTCACGCAGCTCCGCAATGGAAGAAGTTGTGCACGCCTTGCAGGAGACTATCCCATGCTGACCTGGCTGGCTGAATATCTGGTGCAGTTTCATACCGCGTTTAACGTCTTTTCCTATCTGACGTTCCGCGCCATTGTCGGTCTGCTGACCTCACTGATCATCGCATTATGGATGGGACCGCATGTGATTGCGTATCTCCAGAGAATGCAGATTGGTCAGGTTGTCCGCAGCGAAGGACCTGAATCGCACTTCAGTAAGCGCGGCACGCCGACCATGGGCGGCATGATGATCCTCTTCTCTATCGTTATCTCCGTGCTGTTATGGGCGCGACTGGATAACCCGTATGTCTGGTGTGTGCTGTTGGTACTTATCGGCTATGGCGTGGTTGGTTTTGTGGATGACTACCGCAAAGTGGTGCGCAAAGACACCAAAGGGTTGATTGCGCGCTGGAAATATTTCTGGCAGTCCGTGCTGGCGCTGGCTGTCGCATTCAGTATGTATGCCATCGGTAAAGATACCGCGGCGACACAGTTAGTTGTGCCGTTCCTGAAAGATGTGATGCCGCAACTGGGTGTGCTGTATATCCTGCTGGCTTATTTTGTGATTGTCGGCACCAGCAACGCGGTGAATTTAACCGATGGTCTGGACGGTCTGGCAATTATGCCGACGGTCTTTGTTGCCGCCGGATTTGCACTGGTGGCCTGGGCGACCGGTAATGTCAATTTTGCACACTATCTGAGCATTCCGTATCTGCCGTATGCCGGGGAACTGGTGATTGTCTGCACCGCGATTGTCGGGGCGGGGCTCGGTTTCCTCTGGTTTAACACCTATCCGGCACAGGTTTTCATGGGCGATGTCGGCTCGCTGGCACTCGGCGGGGCGCTTGGAACTATTGCTGTGCTGCTGCGTCAGGAATTCCTGCTGCTGATTATGGGCGGCGTGTTTGTGGCAGAAACACTATCGGTGATTTTACAGGTTGGATCCTTCAAGTTACGCGGTCAGCGTATCTTCCGGATGGCACCTATTCATCACCATTATGAATTAAAAGGCTGGCCTGAACCGCGGGTGATTGTCCGTTTCTGGATTATCTCCCTGATGTTAGTGCTTATTGGTCTGGCGACACTCAAGGTACGTTAATCATGACGAATTATCAGGGGAAAGACATCGTAATTGTCGGGCTCGGTTTAACCGGGCTTTCCTGTGTGGATTTTTTTATGTCGCGCGGCGTCACGCCACGGGTCATGGACAGCCGCACGTCCCCGCCCGGCATGGATAAACTGCCGGACGGCATTGAGTGTCACTGCGGAGGTTTTGAGCCGCAATGGTTGCTGGATGCAGATTTGATTGTCGCAAGTCCCGGTGTGGCAGTCAGCACCCCTGAACTGTATGCGGCGGCGCAGGCGGGTGTCGAAATTATCGGTGATATTGAATTATTCGCCCGCGAAGTAACTGTGCCGGTAGTGGCTATTACCGGCTCTAACGGCAAAAGTACTGTCACCTCACTGGTTGGTGAGATGGGACGCTGTGCCGGGTTACGCACCGGTGTCGGCGGTAATATCGGTTTACCGGCACCTGAATTGATGAAAGAAGAGTATGACCTGTGTGTGCTTGAGTTATCCAGCTTTCAGCTGGAAACCACATTCAGCCTGAAAGCGGCTGCCGCCACTGTGCTGAATGTGACAGAAGACCATATGGATCGCTACCCGCAGGGACTGGAACAGTATCGCGCGGCAAAACTGCGCGTCTACCATAATGCAGCAGTATGCGTGTATAACGCAGAAGATGCACTGACACAGCCGGGCTGTGATTGTAACTCAGCCGACTATGTCAGTTTCGGCAGCGATACCGGTGATTACTGGCTGGATACTGAAGAGCAGGCGCTTTATTTTCACGGTGAAAAACTGCTCGATTGTAGTGAAATGATCCTGCACGGTCAGCACAATTATTGTAATGCCCTGGCTGCCCTGGCGCTGGCTGATGCGGTAAACATCCCGCGTGAAGGGGCGCTACAGGCACTGCGCACCTACAGCGGGCTGGCGCACCGTTTTCAGCTGGTGCATGAAGCGGCAGGTGTGCGCTGGATTAATGACTCCAAAGCGACCAACGTCGGCAGTACAGAAGCGGCACTGAACGGATTACGGGTGGATGGCTGTCTGCATCTGCTGCTGGGCGGTGACGGTAAATCGGCTGATTTCTCGCCGCTGCTGCCGTATCTGGGCGGGGATAATATCCGTTTATATTGCTTTGGTCGTGACGGTGCACAACTGGCGCAACTGCGCCCGGATGTGTCTGTACTGACTGACACAATGGAGCAGGCGATGCGGGCATTAGCGCCTGTGCTGGCGACGGGTGACATGGTGTTGTTATCACCGGCCTGTGCCAGTCTGGATCAGTTTCGTAACTTTGAAGTGCGCGGGCACGAATTTACCCGTCTTGCGCAGGAGCTGAGCGCATGAAATTTCCCGGATCACAGCGTCTGAAAAACTGGCTTATCGGTGAACGAAACGGTGAGTTCAGCACGGTCGTAATGTATGACCGGACATTGCTGTGGTTTGCTCTGGGGCTGGCGGCGGTCGGTTTTGTGATGGTGACATCCGCCTCCATGCCGGTCGGACAGCGCCTGGCGGAAGATCCGTTTTATTTTGCCAAACGTGACGGCGGCTTTTTGATTTTTGCCTTTATTATCGCGACCGTGGTGATGCGCTTTCCGCTGGAAATGTGGCAGCGCTACAGCACATTGCTGCTGATTGGTACAGTTGCCGGGCTGATTATTGTGCTCGGCGTGGGCAGCTCAGTTAACGGGGCATCACGCTGGATTGCTATCGGGCCGATGCGTATTCAGCCTGCGGAAGTATCCAAACTGGCGCTGTTTGTCTATCTGGCAAGCTATCTGGTGCGCAAAGTGGAAGAGGTCAGAAATAATTTCTGGGGATTCTGCAAGCCGATGGGCGTGATGTTTATACTGGCGGTATTACTGCTGTTACAGCCTGACTTAGGTACGGTGGTGGTGCTGTTTGTTACCACACTGGCGCTGCTGTTTCTGGCGGGCGCAAAGATGTGGCAGTTTATCGCCATTATCGGCGGCGGGGTTGCGGCAGTTGTACTGCTGATTATCGCCGAGCCTTACCGTATGCGCCGTGTAACCTCTTTTCTTGACCCGTGGGAAGATCCGTTCGGCAGCGGTTATCAGTTAACACAGTCACTGATGGCGTTCGGACGCGGTGATTATCTCGGGCAGGGGTTGGGTAACTCGATCCAGAAAATGGAATACCTGCCGGAAGCACATACTGACTTTATTTTTGCCATCCTCGGGGAAGAACTGGGGTATGTGGGCGTGATCCTTGTCCTGCTTATGGTCTTTTTTGTTGCGTTCCGCGCCATGGTGATTGGTCGCCGCGCATTGCAGCTTGACCAGCGTTTTGCCGGTTTTCTGGCCTGTGCTATCGGGATTTGGTTTAGTTTTCAGTCGCTGGTCAATGTGGGCGCGGCCTCCGGCATGCTGCCGACCAAAGGGCTGACACTGCCGCTTATCAGTTACGGCGGCTCCAGTTTAGTGATTATGACCGTAGCCATCGCGTTGTTGCTGCGGATTGATTTTGAAACCCGTCTGGCAAAAGCCAGGCATTCTCAAGGAGAGCGCGATGAGTAATAAAGCCCCCCGTCTGATGGTTATGGCCGGCGGAAGTGGCGGACATGTATTTCCGGGGCTTGCGGTTGCGCACTATTTGCAGACTCAGGGCTGGGAGATCCGCTGGTTGGGAACACGCGACCGGATGGAAGCTCAGCTGGTGCCGAAACACGGCATTGATATTGATTTTATTGAAATTACCGGGCTGCGTGGCAAAGGTATAAAAGCCATGCTGACGGCGCCGTTCCGTATTGCAAAAGCGATAAAACAGGCGAAAAAAATTATGCGGGACTATCAGCCTGATGCCGTTCTCGGCATGGGCGGGTTTGTCTCCGGTCCCGGTGGTGTTGCGGCCTGGCGCTGCGGGATCCCGGTTATTCTGCACGAACAAAATGGTGTTGCGGGTCTGACCAACGGCTGGTTATCCAAAATCGCCACGACGGTGTTACAGGCATTTCCGGGCGCATTTGCGGATGCACCGGTAGTCGGAAACCCGGTACGTGAAGATCTGCTGGTATTACCGGCGCCGGCACAACGCTTTGCCGGGCGCGAAGGACCAATCCGGATACTGGTGATCGGCGGCAGTCAGGGTGCACGAATTCTGAATCAGACAGTACCGGAAGTCGCGGAATTAATGGGTGATGCTGTCTGTATCCGCCATCAGGCCGGAAAAGGCAGCATGGAAAGTACTCAGGCACTGTATAACGAACACAATTCAGCGGATAATGTCACTGTCACTGAATTTATTGATGATATGGCGGATGCTTATACCTGGGCGGATGTGGTCATCTGCCGCTCCGGTGCGCTGACTGTCAGCGAAATTTCGGCTGTGGGCCTGGGCGCTGTTTTTGTGCCGTTTCAGCATAAAGACCGTCAGCAGTACCGGAACGCACTACCGCTGGAAAAAGCCGGGGCCGCGGTTATCCTTGAGCAGCCCGCGTTTACTGCGCAAGCGGTGGCGGGATACTTACAAGAGTGGGACAGACCGCGTCTGCTGAAAATGGCAGAGCAGGCAAACAGTGTGGCTATTACCGATGCCACCAAACGAGTGGCAGATGCAATTATTGCGGCTGCAAAAAAACACTAACGAATTGATATAGCGAATAACTAACGTGAATACACAGCAATTGGCGAAATTACGATCCTTCATTCCGGAAATGAAACGCGTCCGGCACATCCACTTTGTCGGTATCGGCGGTGCCGGTATGGGCGGAATAGCGGAAGTGTTGGCGAATGAAGGCTATGAGATAAGCGGGTCTGACCTGGCGCCTAATGCAGTGACAAAACAACTGACTTATCTGGGGGCGACGATTTTCTTTAATCACCGCCCTGAAAATATTGCAGACGCCAGTGTTGTTGTGGTCTCCACGGCGATTTCACAGGATAACCCTGAACTTGTTGCGGCACGTGAAGCCCGTATCCCGGTTATCCGCCGCGCGGAAATGCTGGCAGAACTGATGCGCTTTCGTCACGGCGTGGCGATTGCCGGAACTCACGGCAAAACCACGACCACGGCAATGATCTCCGGTATTTACGGGCGCGGTGGTCTGGACCCGACCTTTGTTAACGGCGGGCTGGTTAAAGCTGCCGGTGTGCATGCGCGTCTGGGATCAAGCCGTTACCTGATCGCGGAAGCAGATGAAAGCGATGCCTCTTTCCTGCATCTGCAACCGATGGTGGCTGTTGTTACCAATATTGAACCGGATCATATGGACACGTATCACGGCGATTTTGAAACGCTGAAAGATACGTTCATTACGTTTTTGCACAACCTGCCTTTCTATGGTCTTGCGGTGGTGTGCATGGATGACCCGGTTATCCGTGAGCTGGTTCCGCGTATCGGACGTTATGTGATTACTTATGGTTTTCATGAAGATGCTGATGTGCGGATCGGTAATTTTGAACAGCGCGGCGCTCAGTGTTTCTTTACGGTTTATCGTGAAAACCTGCCTGATTTGCATGTGGAACTGAATGCACCGGGTCGCCATAACGTGCTGAACGCGACCGCCGCGATCGCAGTGGCATCTGAGGAAGGCATTGCGGATGACGATATCCTTGCATCCCTGCGTGAATTCCAGGGAACCGGTCGCCGGTTTGATTTCCTCGGAAATTTCCCGCTGGAACATGTCAACCAAAAACCGGGCAGTGTGATGCTGGTGGATGACTATGGTCATCACCCGACAGAAGTTGACGCAACAATTAAAGCTGCACGCGCAGGCTGGCCGGATAAACGTATTGTGATGATTTTTCAGCCGCACCGTTATACCCGTACGCGTGATTTATACGAAGATTTTGCCAATACGCTGGATCAGGTGGATGTTCTGCTGATGCTGGATGTGTATTCAGCCGGTGAACCTGCCATTCCGGGCGCGGACAGCCGCTCATTGTGCCGGACAATTCGTCAGCGCGGCAAGCTGGATCCTATTTTAGCCACTGATCCCGGCAAAATTTCATCCGTATTAGCACAGGTTCTTGAAGATAATGATTTAATACTGGTTCAAGGCGCCGGAAATATCGGTAAAATAGCGCGTACATTGGCTGACACAAAATTGCGGCCGGTTTTGAGTGAGGATAACTAAGAATGACTGATAAAGTCGCGGTACTGATGGGCGGTACATCCGCAGAGCGTGAAGTTTCCCTGGCATCAGGTGCAGCTGTACTTGCCGGGTTAAAAGAAGCCGGTATTAATGCGTTTGGTGTCGATACAAAAGAGTACGCGGTTACCCGTCTGAAAGAAGATGGCTTTACCCGTGTCTTTATTGCGCTGCATGGCCGCGGTGGTGAAGACGGTACATTACAGGGCTGCCTGGAACAACTCGGTATTCCTTACACCGGCAGTGGTGTTATGGCATCCGCACTCTCAATGGATAAACTGCGCACCAAACAGCTGTGGGCGGGCGCCGGGCTGCCGATTGCCCCTTATTTTGCCATCAATGCTGCCCGTTTTGCGACTATCAGTGATGATGAATTGCAGCAGGGTGTTGCACACTTAGGTTTTCCGGTCATTGTAAAACCAAGCCTGGAAGGCTCCAGCGTGGGAATGTCCAAAGTGGACAGCGCGCAGGCACTGCGTCCGGCACTGGAACTGGCATTTAAACATGACAAAGATGTGCTGATTGAAAAATGGCTGAGCGGCCCGGAATTTACCGTCGGGTTCCTTGGTGAGCAAATGCTGCCGTCTATCCGCATTCAGCCTGCCGCTGTTTTTTATGATTATGAAGCTAAATATATTTCAGATGATACGCAGTATTTCTGTCCGGGTCTTGAAGGTGCGCGTGAAACCGAAATTCGTGACCTGGCAAAAGCGGCGTATAAAGCCGTGGGCTGTGAAGGCTGGGGACGCGTGGATGTCATGCTCGACAGCGACGGACAATTTTATCTGCTGGAAGTCAATACCTCACCGGGTATGACTAACCACAGTTTAGTACCGCAGGCGGCGCGCGAAGCAGGCATGGGTTTCTCTGTGTTTGTGGCAAACGTCCTGGCTCTGGCGGACTGATATGTCACAGGCTGCACTGAATATGCGTGAACCTGAGCCGGAGTTTGACGGTTCACGTCCCAGTAACGGCACTTATCTTTCCGGACTGTTGTTTTTCCTGATTGTATTGGGAACACTGGTCTGGGGCGGTCTGATGGTGCTGAACTGGATGAAAGATGCAGACCGTCTGCCGATGTCAAAACTGGTTTTAACCGGTGATCGCCATTACACGAAAAATGATGATGTGCGCAAAGCGGTGTTATCCCTCGGGACGCCCGGTACCTTCATGACGCTGGATGTCAGTGAAGTGCAGCAACAACTGGAGCGGATCCCGTGGTTACGTCAGGTGACTGTGCGTAAACAGTGGCCTGACGAACTGAAAATACATCTGGTGGAGTATGTGCCTTATGCACGCTGGAACGACACCCAGATGATAGATGACGCCGGACGGGTTTTCAGCCTGCCGGTGCAACTGACTGAAAAAGAATCTTTTCCCATGCTGTACGGGGCACAGGGTAGTGAAAAGGACGTATTGAAAGGGTATCGCGAGATAACGCAGCAACTGGCGGGGGCGCAACTGAAGCTGAAATCAGCCTCAATGTCACCGCGCCATGCCTGGCAACTGGTACTGGATAATGATATCCGGGTTGAACTGGGGCGTTTGGATACAGAAGGGCGGTTACGACGGTTTATTGAGCTGTATCCGACGCTGACCCAGGTTCAGGACAAACGGGTCGATTATGTCGATCTCCGCTATGACAGCGGCGCTGCGGTTGGCTGGGCACCATTACAGATCGATCCTTTCGCAAACGGAAATTAAGACTTTACAGGTAAAGAAGGCAGGCAGAATAACAATGATAAAAGCAACGGATAGAAAATTAGTCGTCGGCCTTGAAATAGGCACCGCCAAAGTATCTGCGCTTGTTGGTGAAATTCTGCCGGACGGTGTGGTGAACATTATCGGGGCGGGAAACTGCCCGTCACGCGGCATGGATAAAGGCGGCGTCAATGATTTGGAGTCGGTGGTGAAATGCGTTCAGCGCACCATCGACCAGGCAGAACTGATGGCCGACTGCCAGATTTCATCTGTCTACCTGGCGCTGTCCGGTAAACACATCAGTTGCCAGAACGAAATCGGTATGGTGCCGATTTCAGAAGAAGAAGTGACACAGGAAGATGTGGAAAATGTCGTGCATACGGCAAAATCTGTCCGTGTCCGTGATGAACACCGTGTCCTGCATGTTATCCCGCAGGAATATGCCATTGATTATCAGGAAGGTATTAAAAATCCGGTCGGATTATCCGGTGTGCGGATGCAGGCAAAAGTCCATTTGATTACCTGTCATAATGATATGGCAAAAAATATTGTGAAAGCCGTTGAACGTTGCGGACTGAAAGTCGATCAGCTGATTTTTGCCGGACTGGCATCAAGTTTTGCCGTGCTGACAGAAGATGAGCGCGAACTGGGCGTCTGTGTGGTTGATATCGGCGGCGGCACAATGGATATCGCGATTTACACCGGTGGTGCGTTACGTCACACCAAAGTTATCCCTTATGCAGGGAATGTGGTGACCGGGGATATCGCTTACGCATTCGGCACACCGCCGAATGACGCAGAAGCGATCAAGGTCCGTCACGGCTGTGCATTAGGGGCGCTGGTCAGTAAAGATGAAACACTGGAAGTCCCGAGTGTCGGCGGGCGTCCGCCGCGCAGTCTTCAGCGTCAGACATTAGCCGAAGTGATTGAGCCGCGTTATACGGAATTACTCAATCTGGTTAATGATGAAATTTTGAAAGTACAGGAACAATTACGTCAGCAGGGTGTCAAACACCATTTGGCCGCTGGTATCGTGCTGACAGGTGGTGCGGCTCAGATTAACGGATTAGTTGAGTGCGCCCAGCGGGTTTTCCATACTCAGGTTCGTATCGGACAACCGCTGAATATAACCGGCTTAACGGATTATGCGCAGGAACCGTATTATTCTACAGCGGTAGGGTTACTGCATTACGGAAAAGAATCTCACCTGGTCGGCGATACCGAGACGGAAAAACGTGCCTCGGTTGGCAGTTGGTTTAAAAAAATTGACGGGCTGGCTCAGAAAAGAATTTTAATTTGCATTAAGGCTGGCGATAATAGCCGCTATTGCCGCTATTAAAGAAAGGCACAAAACGGAGAGAGATTATGTTTGAACCGATGGAATTGACCAACGATGCGGTGATTAAAGTCATCGGCGTCGGTGGGGGCGGCGGTAACGCTGTTGAGCACATGGTCCGCGAACGCATTGAAGGCGTTGAGTTCTTCGCTGTGAATACGGACGCTCAGGCGCTTCGTAAAACCGCTGTCGGGCAGACTATTCAGATTGGTAACGGGATTACCAAAGGGCTGGGCGCCGGTGCTAACCCGGAAGTCGGCCGTAATGCAGCAGAAGAAGATCGTGAAGCTCTGCGCAGCGCCCTGGATGGCGCAGATATGGTATTTATCGCAGCTGGTATGGGCGGCGGTACAGGAACCGGTGCCGCACCGGTTGTGGCTGAAGTTGCAAAAGAGCTGGGTATTCTGACCGTTGCGGTCGTGACCAAGCCGTTCAACTTCGAAGGCAAAAAACGCATGGCATTTGCTGAGCTGGGGATCACCGAGTTATCCAAACACGTTGACTCACTGATTACCATCCCGAACGACAAACTGCTGAAAGTGCTGGGCCGTGGTATTTCATTGCTGGATGCATTTGGTGCAGCGAATGATGTATTACGTGGCGCGGTACAGGGTATTGCAGAACTGATTACCCGCCCGGGTCTGATGAACGTTGACTTTGCGGACGTCCGCACAGTCATGTCAGAAATGGGTTACGCAATGATGGGTTCCGGTGCGGCACGCGGTGAAGACCGTGCTGAAGAGGCCGCTGAAATGGCTATCTCCAGTCCGCTTCTGGAAGATATTGACCTGTCAGGTGCGCGTGGTGTGCTGGTTAACATCACGGCGGGCTTTGACCTGCGCCTGGATGAGTTTGAAACGGTGGGTAACACTATCCGTGCATTCGCATCTGATAATGCAACCGTGGTAATCGGGACATCTTTAGATCCTGAAATGAACGATGAACTGCGTGTGACTGTGGTGGCAACGGGTATCGGCATGGACAAACGTCCGGAAATTACGCTGGTAACCAATAAAGCTGTCCAGACTAACAACATGGAACATCGTTATGCTCAGATGCAAAACAGCATGACAACAATGGATGAAAGCAAATCCGTCGCACAAGTTGTAAACGATTCATCAGCGCAAAGTAACAAAGAGCCGGACTATTTAGATATTCCTGCCTTTTTACGTAAACAGGCTGATTAATTGCGAAAAGGTTTGCATCTCCGCTTTTTGTGCTAAACTATCTCCCCTGCTATTAGTTTATAATGGCAGGTGAGACAGTTAATCAAACGAGACAGACACGATGATCAAACAAAGAACATTAAAGCGTATTGTTCAGGCTACGGGTGTAGGCTTACATACCGGCAAAAAAGTTACGCTGACAATGCGTCCGGCTGCGGCAAACACCGGGGTCATCTATCGCCGTACTGATCTTAATCCGCCTGTTGATTTTCCGGCAGATGCGAAATCCGTGCGTGATACGATGTTATGTACATGTCTGGTAAATGAAGACAATGTGCGTATATCCACGGTTGAACATTTAAATGCAGCACTTGCGGGTCTTGGCATTGATAACATTGTTATCGAAGTCGACGCGGCTGAAATTCCTATTATGGATGGCAGCGCGAGTCCGTTTGTGTTTCTGTTACTGGATGCGGGTATCGAAGAGCTTAACAGCGCGAAGAAATTCCTGCGTCTGAAAGAAACCGTCCGTATTGAAGATGGCGATAAGTGGGCTGAGCTCTCTCCGTTCAACGGCTTCAGCTTAGATTTCACCATTGATTTTAACCATCCGGCGATTGATGCCAGCACACAGCGTTACGCGATGAATTTTTCCGCGGAGAACTTTGTGAAAGACATCAGCCGTGCGCGTACTTTCGGGTTTATGCGGGATATCGAATACCTCCAGTCCAAAGGGTTATGCCTGGGCGGAAGTTTTGATTGCGCAATCGTCGTTGACGATTACCGCGTACTGAACGAAGACGGGCTGCGTTTTGAAGACGAATTTGTTCGTCACAAAATGCTGGATGCAATTGGTGACCTGTTTATGTGCGGCCATAATATTATTGGTGCGTTTACCGCATTCAAATCCGGCCATGCACTGAACAACAAGTTACTGCAAGCGGTTCTGGCAAAAGAAAGTGCCTGGGAACTCGTGACATTTGAAGATGAAGCTCAGATGCCGGTTGCATTCCGTGCGCCGTCAACTGTACTGGCATAATCAGTGTATGGCACCACAACTTGTTGCGCTGACACTGACACTCTTGTCACTGACGTTATTGAATAAATAACCGTTTATTTATCAGCTGCACCGGCACTCTCTCCGGCCAGTGCAGCTAATCTTTCCAGTGTTTTCCTCAGTTTTTCCGGACTTCTCTGCGCCAGCGCTTTCAGTGCATTGGCACTTTCAGTACTTAACTGACGCCCCGGTTCCTCTCTTTTTCCGTTTCTGCTCTGTAAACTGCTGTTTTTTTCTCCGGTTGATGATGATATTGACTCTGATTTCATCAATGACGGGTTGATTTTGATGTCGATGGACGATAATGATGGTAAAATCTGCTGACGTAATGCGGAACGCAGCGCAGGGAGTTCGTAACGCAGGCGGGTCATCCAGCTTGCATTCGCCACTTCCAGTATCAGCAGTTGTTTGCGATAATTAGCAACACGGCATTGCCGTTGCAGTTGTGCAGGCAAAAGTGCAATTACAGTACGGTTGAGTTTCAGTAAAGTGACCGCGCGCTGTTGAATACTTTTAAGCGTATTATTATCCTGAGTGCCTTTTTCAAGCAGGCTTTCAAGGGAAACTGGCTGACTATCGCGCATCACATATACTCCGGATCTCGTGAGGGAAACACTATTTTAAATCTTTGGCGGCAACTTGGCAGGCGTTATTTCTGGTGCCATCTCTTTATAGGGATTGTGGCGACCGGTTTTGGCCTGCCTGCTGTACTGACCGGTGGTGATGTTACCACAGCAGGTGCCGGGACAACACAAAACCGCCAGAGCCAGGCATTATCCGCCTTTGACAGTATTTTTCTGCAAACCTCGTCATCGGCCAGAACATCACAAAGTGTTAATTACTGGCAACAGCATGCGGTGCGTAATGCTATCCGTCAAATCTCGTTTGCTTTTTCCGGACCGGAAGACGCATCTGAAGACAATTTTCCGGTAAAAAACCGCCACGACGCTTCTGCTCAGAACATGTTAGCGGCACTGCACGCTATTTTAACCAAATCCCCGGCACTGCCTGTTTACCATCCGGCAGTTATGCCACTGGAAATTCTTGCCGATAACCCGGTTCCTTCTTTTTCTGTTCAGTGGATAGCCCGTACCGGCGGGATCCGCGCAGGCCCCGCACAATCAGTATAATTCCTTTTTTTACCTGTTTTCTATATACACAACGTCATTCAAGTTGCAGGCAGGCGGCAAGGGAAAACAGACGGGGAGCATAGATAAACTATGTGACCCGGCTGGTTGAGCGCAGCCAACGAACCTGCGGTTTGAATGAATAAGGGTATAACCATTTTATTTACCGGGCCTGATTGAGCCTGAACAGAGATGTTTAAATATGCTAGTTAAATTACTGACCAAAATTTTCGGCAGCCGTAATGACCGTACTTTACGCCGCCTGCGCAAATCAGTTGAAGCTATAACCCGCATGGAACCTGAGTTCGAAAAACTCAGTGATGACGAATTAAAAGCAAAAACACAGGAATTCCGTGAGCGTCTTGAAAAAGGCGAATCAGAAGAGAGTATTTTACCGGAAGCGTTTGCCACTGTGCGTGAAGCCAGTAAACGTGTATTCGGTATGCGTCACTTTGATGTGCAGTTAGTCGGCGGTATGGTTCTCAATGAGCGCTGTATTGCTGAAATGCGTACAGGTGAAGGTAAAACGCTGACCGCAACACTGCCTGCTTATCTGAATGCACTGTCCGGCAAAGGGGTTCACGTCGTAACAGTGAATGACTATCTGGCACAGCGCGATGCTGAAAATAACCGTCCGCTGTTTGAATTCTTAGGGATGACGGTGGGTATCAACCTGCCGAACATGCCGGCAGTGGCAAAACGTGAAGCGTATGCCGCAGATATTACTTACGGTACTAACAATGAGTACGGGTTTGACTACCTGCGTGACAACATGGCATTCAGCCCGGAAGAGCGTGTTCAGCGTAAACTGAACTATGCACTGGTGGATGAGGTTGACTCCATCTTAATCGATGAAGCGCGTACTCCGCTGATTATCTCCGGTCCGGCAGAAGACAGCTCTGAGCTGTATATGAAAGTCGATAAACTGATCCCGCACCTTGTGCGCCAGGAAAAAGACGACTCAGACACATTTAAAGGTGAAGGTCACTTCTCTGTAGATGAGAAAAGCCGCCAGGTTACACTGACGGAGCGTGGCCTGGTACTGGTGGAAGAGTTACTGTCAGAAGCCGGTCTGATGAATGAAGGTGAATCCCTCTACTCACCGGCTAATATTATGCTGATGCACCATGTGATGGCGGGTCTGCGTGCGCACTCTCTGTTTGTCCGCGATGTGGATTATATTGTCAGTGAAGGTGAAGTCATCATTGTTGATGAACACACCGGGCGTACCATGCAGGGTCGTCGCTGGTCTGATGGTTTGCATCAGGCAGTGGAAGCGAAAGAAGGAGTGGAGATTCAGAATGAAAACCAGACCCTGGCATCCATTACATTCCAGAACTATTTCCGTTTATACACCAAACTGGCCGGGATGACCGGTACAGCGGATACGGAAGCGTTTGAGTTCAGCTCAATTTATAAACTCGATACCATTGTTATTCCGACAAACCGCCCGATGATCCGTAAAGATTTACCGGATCTGGTTTATATGAATGAAGCGGATAAATTTGCCGCCATTATTGAAGATATCCGCGAGCGTACAGCCGGCGGGCAGCCGGTACTGGTCGGTACTATCTCTATCGAAAAATCAGAGCTTATTTCCAATGCACTGAAAAAAGCGAAAATTGAACACAGCGTACTGAACGCTAAATTCCATGCTATGGAAGCGGATATTGTTGAACAGGCCGGTCGTGCCGGTCACGTCACAATCGCCACCAACATGGCTGGTCGTGGTACGGATATCGTGCTGGGCGGCAGCTTACAGGCAGATATCAATGCACTGGATGAGCCGACAGAAGAGAATATTGCTGCTGCAAAAGCACAATGGCAGGCGCGTCATGATGCGGTACTGGTTTCCGGTGGTCTGCATATCATCGGTACTGAGCGTCATGAATCACGTCGTATCGATAACCAGCTGCGTGGTCGTTCAGGTCGTCAGGGGGATGCGGGTTCATCCCGTTTTTATCTCTCCATGGAAGATTCACTGATGCGTATTTTTGCGTCAGACCGCGTAACCGGCATGATGCGTAAACTGGGCATGAAAGAAGGTGAGGCAATTGAGCATCCGTGGGTGACAAAAGCTATCGCCAACGCACAGCGTAAAGTGGAAAGCCGCAACTTTGATATCCGTAAACAGCTTCTTGAATACGATGATGTGGCAAGTGACCAGCGTCGTGCCATTTATACCCAGCGTAATGATCTGCTGGACAGTCAGGACATCAGCGAAACTATCGACAGTATCCGTGGTGATGTGTATACAACGGTGCTTGATTCTTATATCCCGCCGCAGTCTCTGGAAGAAATGTGGGATATCGAAGGGCTGGAAAAACGCCTGGAACAGGATTTTGATTTACATCTGCCAATCAAAGAGTGGCTGGATAAAGAGCCTGAGCTGCACGAAGAAACATTACGTGAACGTATCCTTGAACAAGCTATTGAAGTGTACAAGGCGAAAGAAGAGATTGTGGGTGCAGAGATGATGCGCCACTTTGAGAAAGGCGTGATGCTGCAAACGCTGGATACACTGTGGAAAGAGCATCTGGCGGCGATGGATTATCTGCGTCAGGGGATCCATCTGCGTGGTTATGCGCAAAAAGATCCTAAGCAGGAATATAAGCGTGAATCATTCTCTATGTTCTCTAACATGCTGGAATCACTGAAATATGAAGTCGTCAGCACGATTTCCAAAGTTCAGGTTCGTATGCCGGAAGAAGTGGAAGTTCTGGAGCAGCGCCGCCGTGAGGAAGCTGAACGTCTGGCACAGCGCCAGCAGCTCAGTCACGGGGATGACAATGCGGCACTGATGACAAAAGAGGAAGCTGAAATGGCCTCTGGTGTCCGTAAAGTGGGCCGTAACGACCCATGTCCTTGCGGATCCGGTAAGAAATACAAGCAATGCCACGGTGCGCTGAAATAATCAGATCCCGGTAAAGGTTAAAACAGGAAGACGGGGAAACCCGTCTTTTTTATGCCAGCAAAACGGATTAGTAATTATGGAAAAACAGCACTTATTTATTGCCGCCGGTGTTATCCGTAACCCGGAAGGTGAGATTTTTATTGCTCAACGCCCGGCGGGTTCACATATGGGCGGATACTGGGAATTTCCCGGTGGTAAGCTGGAAGAGGGTGAATCGCCGGAACAGGCTCTTGTCCGGGAATTGGATGAAGAACTGGGCATTATCGCAACCCCGGGTGAACAGCTGCAAATCGCAGAGCATGAATTTCCTGAGCGTCTGATAACGATTTATTTTTTTCTGGTTGAAGAGTGGCAGAATACGCCATACGGACGGGAAGGGCAGGCATCACGCTGGGTAAAACAGCAGGATCTTATTGCAGATGAATTTCCGCCGGCAAACCGCGGTATTGTGGCATTACTGACGAAATAAGTCGTTAAGCTGCTGCCTGACCTGTGAGGGCGGCTGTTGAACAGCCGCCTACCCGGTTCAGTACGCAGATGTATCTTCCGGTTCACTCCAGGCTTCAGTATCAGAAAGGTCGCTCTGACTCGCTATCCGCTTCTCTTCTGCCGCCCATTCCCCCAGATCAATTAACTGGCAGCGTTTACAGCAAAATGGGCGATAAGCACTCTCCGGCTCCCAGACCACCTCTTTTTTACAGGTGGGGCAATTGACAATAACGGCTTCAGACATAACGGTTTTCCTTTTAACAACAGGCGATTTCAAACGGTAACTTCACCGGTATTATACCGTGTTCGCTGTCCGTATGCAGAAAACGTATTGCAAAGCGCGATTTATGTCCTGAAACCTGCGGGTAGATAAGATAGTCCACCGGAAGGCGCAGACGCAGTAAATCGGCACCTTCCGCATTATCCTGATAAAAGCCGTTATGGCTTTCGACGGCACTGAAACGCGCTGACCGGCGCAACATTGTCAGCAGGCTGCCGAGAGCATTCTTCAGTGGTTGTAAGCCTTCCAGCCAGCCGGCAAGCGTATTGTCCCGCACATCCTGTGATAAATTAAGCCATAAATGAAGATAGGGTAAATCAAAACCGCAACAGCCGCCCGGGATACTCAGGCGCTGGCGGACGATAGCGATAATTTTATCATCTTTCAGGTGTTGTGCTATGCGTGGGGCTGCACTCAGTGCAACAGACTGTTGCTTTAAATCATCAGAAAAACCCTGAATCAGTGCCTGATCTGCATTAGGTGCTTCAGCCCACTTCAACAGTTTTTTTTGCTGTTTTTCCAGCTCTTTTAATATTTCAGAGCGGACTTCCCCGCGGTCAGTCACTTCAATAAATTCAGCGGCAGCACGGAAAAAGGCGAGGCTGGCGGGGAGTGAATCCAGTGGTGCCAGTGTATGCATCTGTTGTAGTGATGTTTCGATACGCAGCCATGAACGGGTTCGCTCGTTTAACGGATGTTCAAAAACGACTGACTGACAAGCTTCATTCATAAGGATCCCTATTTTGGCTGACGGGCCAAAGCTAAATATTGTTCATGTAATGCGCAGACGCGGGGGATCAGCGAATCATCATTATCATGATTCGTCAGTATATCGTCAGCAATCGCCAGGCGTTGTTCCCGGGATGCCTGAGCCTGCAACATTTTCTCAGCAAGTTCTCTGGTGACGGAATCACGGCGCATTGTCCGGGCGATTTGCTCATGCGGATATACATCCACAACCAGTACGCGGTCAGCAAGTGGTGCTAAATTATTTTCAGCCAGCAAAGGCACGACCCAGAGAGCATAAGGTGCAGTGACATTATGTAATTGCTGCTGTGTTTCCTGATGGATTAACGGGTGCAGTAATTGGTTAATCCATGCTTTATCTGCCGGATTATCGAAAATTTTCCGGCGCAGGGCCGCTCTGTCGAGATGATTATCCGCAGTCAGTATGTCATGACCAAAGTGCCGGGCTATAGCCTGCAACGCGGCGGTTCCGGGTTCAACGACCCGGCGGGCAATAATGTCCGCATCAATGACGGGAACGCCGAGACCGGCAAATATATCGGCAACGGTGCTTTTTCCGCTTCCGATCCCTCCGGTTAATGCCACGATATAAGCCATTGTGTTCCTGCATTGATTGAAACTATAGATAAATTGTACCTGATGAATTTAATTTAGCCTATGGTAAAAATAAATTAATACAGATGTATTTCACAGGATTGATAATTAACTCTATTTTGTTCAGACCAAAACTTCACCCAGTCGGAATAATGGTAAATACATGGCAATTAATAAAAGTGCGACGATAAGAGCCATAAGAACAAATAAAACCGGCTGAAGGATCTTAAAAAAAATGTTGAATTTGATTTAAGGCGAGAGATTTAAACCAATCTGATGTATAGGTAAAGAAATGGTCAAATTTACCTGTTGCTTCACCTGTTGCAATGAATTCACAGCATAATTCAGGAAATAGCCCGGACTGTTTAATTGATTTACTGAATGCCTGTCCTCTGAGCAGTTCCGCCCTGACTGTGATTAAGGCTTGTTTATAAAGAGGGTGCGCGATTGTCATAATCAGGGTATCTATACCCGCTATCAGCGTAATTCCGGCTCGTTGAGTTATTGCCAGCATCTGAAAAATTTGTGCGGTCTGAGTATAAATAATGATATTTCCCAAAAAAGGGACAGATAAAAAACAACGTGATTCTTTTGTTTTTATATATGTAAATTTTTTACGTAATACCTGATAAATGGATAAAGTAATAATGGTCAAACCTAAAAGGAGTAATATGTGGTCAGTAATTGCTTCAGAGAAAATAATCAATTGTTGTGTTAATAAAGGCAGCTCTGCATTAAAGGATTGATATATTTGTGAGAATTCAGGAATAATAAAGATAAACATAAGTATTATCATAAGTGAGCTAACTATTAATAATGTAACAGGGTAACGGATTGCCTTTATTAGTGAGGTGCGGTGGTGTTGCTGATCATGAATATGCTTTGAAATACAGTGTAAACATTCAGGTAATTTACCGGTTTCTTCACCGACTGTAATCATCTGACAAAAAAAAGAATTAAATAAATCAGGATATAAACTGATTCCCCTGGTGAATGTTTTCCCCTGTTGTAATTGTCGGGCCAGGTCATCAATTACCTGTTTCCAGAGTGGAAAGCGACATTCATTGTGAAGTAATACCAGCGCCCGTAACAACGGCAGCCCGGAAATAAGTAATGTTGCCAGCTGTTGTGTGAAATGCGGTAAATACTGTTTTTCTTTATACGAATATACCAGACGCCTGTGACAGCGAAGGGAAACAGGTGTAATGCTCTGCGAAATTAACTGGTGAATAGCTTCATTTTCTGTACGCGAAATAATAGTACCGGACAGTATCTGATTACATTGTGTCAGACCGGACCAGAGATAAAGCCGGAAAATACGCATAGCATCACTCCTGTTTATCAGATTTCCTCAGATATCCTGCATATAGTGAATTTCACTGAGTGTGGTTACACCGGCTTCTGCCAGTTTTATACCTGCGTCAAACAGGGTGTCCGGTATGGTACCGGGGGCAGAGGATATCTTCTCAGTACATTCCGGTTCCCGCGCGTAAAGCGTTGCTCCTCTTGCGGGCGGGCAATCTTCCGGTGTCAGAAAGGCAAAGCACGCGGTGCGTCCGTAAAAACCGGAGAAACACTCTGTGCATCCGTTTGCCTGCCATACAGTGATATTGCGGATTTTCCCGTTGTGCAGTGTGACGGGCACCGGTTTTGATGCCGGTGTTTTGCAGTGCGGACACAGGATCCTGACTAACCGCTGAGCGATAACCAGTTTGATGCAGGTGCGGATAAAATAGTCATCAACACCCAGTTGTTGTAAACGGGAAAAAGTATCTTCCGGCGAATTGGTATGCAGCGTCGACAGTACAAGATGCCCGGTATGTGCTGCTTTAATTGCCATTTCTGCGGTGGCTTTATCCCTTATCTCCCCGACCATGATGACATCAGGATCCTGGCGCAGAAGTGCGCGCAATATAGTGGCAAAACCCAGCTCAATTTTAGGATTGATTTGTGTCTGGGTTATTCCCCGCAACGGAATTTCTACCGGGTCCTCAACACTGCAGATATTACGGTTATTCTGATTAAGGTACTGCAGGCAGCCATAAAGTGTGGCGGTTTTTCCGCTGCCGGTCGGGCCTGTCAGCAAAATAATACCCTGAGAACCATTCAGCTGTGTGTGAAGTGTTGTCAATTGCGCCGTGGTCAGCCCAGATTTTTCCAGCGCCAGGTTTTGTGAGGTGCTCAGCAGGCGAAGTACGATTTTTTCACCGTAGATAGTCGGCAGTGTGGCGATACGCACGGCATAACGGATATCTCTTTCCAGCCATTCAAATTGACCATCCTGGGGTAACCTTTTTTCGGCAATATCAAGACCTGCAATAATTTTCAGACGGATAGATATTTCACTGCTGATTTCCGGCGGCGGCGAATTCAGTGTATGCAGTTGTCCGTCTATCCGCGCCCGGATCCGGTAGCCTTGCTGTATTGGTTCTATATGGATATCAGAGGCACGTTTGGCAATGGCATGTGTCACCAGCTGATTCACAAACCTGACTGCCGCGGATTGCTGCTCTGCGGGATAATAATCCGCATCAGGCCGGGAGGCGGGCTCTGCGGATGGTGAGCCTGCAGTGGATGATAACGGCACTACGGATGCCGGTTGTGACCGGTGGCGGTTTGCCGGAGAGCCGGGCACCGGCGATACACCCGGAAAAAGTACCGGTTCCGGCAGTGGTGTATTTTGCCGGCAATAGGCCAGTTTTTCACTGTGCCATAATTCAATCTCAACACGTTTTCCGGCAAGAAAACGGATGGCGGAAACAACATCTCTGCGGGGCTGTTGCGCGGCGGCTATCCGGACCGCATCCGGATTATAGTCAATCAGCATCAGCTCATTCCTCTCACAGAGCGCATGAACTTCAGCAAATAGGAGCTGATCTTCCCCGTACAAGTGGGTAACAGGTGATACAGTGTCCGGTTGCATAATGAATTCCTTTTCATATCAGTATGTTATTTTATGACATCGAGACAAAGTTTTTTCAGGCTTTCCAGTGTGGATTCACAGGTTGTTGTCCAGCGGGTGACGCCATTTATCGTGTTTCCGGCAGGTGTGGCTGTAATAGTGAGAGAGGCAAGTGAACTGTTTCCTTCAGCGGAGATAACGCCATTTTCAGCTTTAATTGTCCTGAGGTAACGTCCCGGTGAATCCTCAGGGATCGTTCCCTGACCACTGCTGCATCCGGTAAATGACGGGCTGTCAAAACTGCACAGCTCAATACCGGTTTTAAATGTAGTGACTGTCCGTAAAACATCGATAAGGGCCGCTTTGCGAATATAGTTTTGATAGCCGGGAACGGCTATCGCACTGAGAACAGCGACAATGGCAACAACAACCATCACTTCAATTAAGGTAAATCCGCGTTGATTCATACTGGCTCCTTTGTGTGTGAACGGGTTACTTAATTAGCGTGATGCACTCTATTCAATGACGGATCAGCAAAAAAGAGAGGTATATGTTTTTTTCGGTTCCGGCGGAAAACTGTGATGTAATAATGAAATTCCGCGAATTTTTTTTGCGTTCTGAGACGCAGAAAAAAGCGCCGTAAACTCAGTATGTTCCTGACGGAGGATCCGTTGCGTATACTGAGCGGCACAAATGTGCGCTTACCGGCCGGTTCACAAGACTGGCATTCAGCAGACAGACATTCAAAAGACAAATTGTATTCAGAGGAGAACTGATGGAGATTCAGGAAGGCTGGCTGACAGCCGCCCGGCAGGTTATTTCACCGCACTGCGATACCCGCCCGGCCGATACGGTTCCCCGCCTGCTGGTTATCCACAATATCAGTCTGCCACCGGGTCAGTTTGGCGGTCCGTATATTGATCAGCTTTTTCAGGGAAAACTGGATCCGGATGCGCATCCGTTTTTTGCTGAAATTCAGACTTTGCGGGTATCCGCACACTGTCTTATCCGTCGTACCGGGGAGGTTGTTCAGTATGTTCCGTTTCATCAGCGGGCCTGGCACGCGGGGCTTTCCTGTTACCAGGGAACAGAAAAGTGTAATGATTTTTCTGTCGGAATTGAACTGGAAGGGACAGATGCACAGCCATTTACGGATGAGCAGTATCAGACGCTGGCGCAAGTGACTCAGGCGCTTTTATCTGACTATCCGCAAATGACAGAGCATATTACCGGGCACAGTGATATAGCCCCGGGGCGTAAGACGGATCCCGGTCCTTATTTTGACTGGAACCGATACCGGGAGTCATTGGCACAGACAGATACGCCTGTCACATTGCCGGTAAAATAGCGCAGTGAAATACTACCTGTTTATGTATTTCCGGCTAAAATCAGTTCTGCGGCAGAATCTTGTCAGATTTATATTATAGCCAATGATAGTTGCGGTCGTTGCGGATAAGTGAGTATCACGGACGGGGATATTTGTGCTGATTTCGGATGGCTAAAAATGCACAATAAAAGATTAAATATTCACATGGTTGGTTACTGTAACGGTTCAGTTTGCGTATTTATCTGAATTTTAAACGTTAAATCCTGTAACATTTGCAATGCAACATGTAACCGTATCGGTTATCAATTTATGCTAATTTTTAAAATAAATTGTTAAAACTTGCAGGTTTTTATGATTTAGCTCAAGGTCTTTATAGACAGTAGGTGAATACTTTGTTACTTTAAGAGCCTGTAAAAAAGAATTGGTATTACCAATTGACTACAAACCCATGAAGCACTATTTATCCATATCGATGGTTCTGATGCAATTATGGCTTACAGCAAAATCCGCCAACCTAAATTAGCCGACGTGATAGAACGGCGCCTGGAACACTTAATCCTCGATGGCTCTTTAAGCCCGGGGGAGAAGCTTCCGCCTGAACGCGAACTGGCCAAACAGTTCGATGTTTCACGTCCCTCACTGCGCGAAGCAATTCAAAAACTTGAAGCGAAAGGCTTTTTGCTGCGCAGACAAGGCGGCGGCACATTTGTACAGAATAATCTCTGGCAAAGTTTCAGTGACCCGCTTGCCCAACTTCTGGAAGGGCATCCTGAATCCCAGTTTGATCTGCTTGAAACCCGCCATGCCCTCGAAGGTATTGCTGCTTATTATGCAGCTCTGCGCGGAACTGAAGCTGATTTTGTCCGTATCCGCAGCAGTCATCAGGCAATTACTGATGCCCGTAATGAGGGCAGTGCAGATGCGGAGTCTCACGCGGTACTTCAATATCACCTGGTTGTGACAGAAGCGGCACATAATGTTGTGCTTCTGCATTTATTACGCTGTATGGTGCCGATGCTGGAAAAAAATATCCGGCAGAATTTTGAATTTCTTTATACCCGGAAAGAGATGCTGGCTATGGTCAGTGAGCACCGGGAGCAGGTTTTCCAGGCTATCATGGGACGGTCGCCGGAGAAGGCGAGGGAAGCATCCCACCGTCATCTGGCGTTTCTGGAAGATGTATTGCTGGATATGAGCCGTGAACATACCCGGCGGGAACGTTCATTGCGTCGTCTTCAGCAGTACATGGAGTGAGTAACATTTTTGGGGCTTACAGATCCTGAATGCTGCGTCTGTAAGCTGACCTTAGCATCAGCGGCAATATATAGCCGGGCCTATCTTCACGTCGCCCGTCACGGATGGCGTGAAACGTGAAGATAGGCTCCGAATACATCAGAAACAAATAAACTATAAGGAATACACCATGTCAGACATTTTGAACAATGACGTGGATCCGATCGAAACTCGCGACTGGTTACAGGCGATCGAATCGGTCATCCGTGAAGAAGGTGTTGAGCGTGCACAGTTCCTGATCGATCAGGTTCTGAATACTGCACGTCAGGGCGGTGTTAGTGTTGCAGCAGGTGCTGTAAACCGTAACTATATCAACACGATTCCTGTTGAGGATGAACCAGCTTACCCGGGTAACCTTGAGCTGGAGCGCCGGATTCGTTCTGCTATCCGCTGGAATGCGGTCATGATGGTTCTGCGTGCATCCAAGAAAGATCTGGATCTGGGCGGTCACATGGCATCTTACCAGTCTGCTGCAACCATGTATGAAGTGTGCTTTAACCACTTCTTCCGTGCGCAGAACGCGAAAGACGGCGGCGATGTTATTTTCTTCCAGGGCCACTTAAGCCCGGGCTACTACGCACGCGCATTTATGGAAGGTCGTCTGACTGAAGAGCAACTGAACAACTTCCGTCAGGAAATTGACGGTAAAGGTCTGCCTTCTTATCCGCACCCTAAACTGATGCCAAACTTCTGGCAGTTCCCGACTGTTTCTATGGGTCTGGGGCCGCTATCTGCAATTTATCAGGCTAAATTCCTGAAATACCTTGATAACCGTGGTCTGAAAGACACCTCAGAACAAACCGTTTATGCCTTCCTGGGCGACGGTGAGATGGATGAGCCGGAATCTAAAGGTGCGATTAACATCGCGGTCCGTGAAAGCCTGGATAACCTGATTTTTGTTATCAACTGTAACCTGCAGCGCCTTGACGGCCCTGTAAACGGTAACGGTAAAATCGTTAACGAAATGGAAGGTATGTTCTCCGGCGCGGGCTGGCAGGTCATTAAAGTCATGTGGGGCGGTCGCTGGGATGAACTGCTGAAGAAAGATACCAGTGGTAAACTTATTCAGCTGATGAACGAAACCGTTGATGGTGACTACCAGACCTTCAAATCAAAAGACGGTGCTTACGTTCGCGAAAACTTCTTCAATCGTTATCCGGAAACAGCTGCATTAGTCAAAGACTGGACTGATGAGCAGATCTTCGCACTGAACCGCGGTGGTCACGATCCTAAGAAAATGTTCGCAGCACTGAAAAAAGCGCATGACACCAAAGGCAAACCAACCCTGATCCTGGCCCAGACCGTTAAAGGTTATGGTATGGGTGATACCGCTGAAGGTAAAAACATCGCGCACCAGGTGAAAAAAATGAACATGGACGGCGTACGCCATCTCCGTGATCGTTTCGACATCAATGTTGCTGATGACCAACTGGAAAAACTGCCGTTCATCAAGTTTGACGAAAACTCTGAAGAGCAGAAATACATGATGTCACATCGTGAAGCGCTGCATGGTTCAGTTCCTTCACGTCGTTCACACTTTGATGAAAAACTGGATATTCCTGCACTGAGCGATTTCAGCCAGTTACTGGAAGAGCAGAATAAAGACATCTCCACCACCATTGCATTCGTGCGTGCACTGAACGTAATGCTGAAAAACAAATCCATCAAAGAGCGTATCGTTCCGATTGTTGCGGATGAAGCACGTACCTTTGGTATGGAAGGTCTGTTCCGTCAGATCGGTATTTACAACTCCAAAGGTCAGCAGTACACCCCGCAGGACCGTGAGCAGGTTGCCTATTACCGTGAAGATGTGAAAGGTCAGATTCTGCAGGAAGGTATCAACGAACTGGGTGCCGGCGCATCCTGGTTAGCGGCTGCGACATCTTACAGCACCAATAACCTGCCGATGATCCCGTTCTATATTTACTATTCAATGTTCGGTTTCCAGCGTATCGGTGACCTGATGTGGATGGCTGGCGACCAGCAGGCACGCGGCTTCCTGATCGGCGGTACATCCGGTCGTACCACTCTGAATGGTGAAGGCTTACAGCATGAAGATGGCCACAGCCACATTCAGTCGCTGACTATTCCTAACTGCCTCTCTTATGACCCGTCTTTCGCCTATGAAGTCGCGGTTATCATGCAGAATGGTTTAGAGCGCATGTATGGTGAAGCTCAGGAAAACATCTATTACTACATCACCACACTGAACGAAAACTATCACATGCCTGCTATGCCGGAAGGTGTCGAGGAAGGTATCCGTAAAGGTATCTATAAACTCGAAACATTGACAGGCGACAAAGGTAAAGTTCAGTTACTGGGTTCAGGTGCGATTCTGCGTCACGTACGTGAAGCAGGTCAGATCCTGTCTTCTGAGTACGGCATCAGCTCTGATATCTACAGTGTTACCTCGTTCACCGAGCTGGCACGTGAAGGTCAGGATTGTGATCGCTGGAACATGCTGCATCCGTCAGAAACACCACGCGTGCCTTACATCGCTCAGGTGATGAATAATGCTCCGGCGGTTGCATCTACTGACTGGATGAAACTGTACGCTGAACAGGTTCGTTCTTATGTGCCTGCAAGCGACTACCGCGTTCTGGGTACTGATGGTTACGGTCGTTCAGACAGCCGTGATAACCTGCGTCATCACTTTGAAATTGATGCCGGTTATGTTGTTGTTGCTGCACTGGGTGAACTGGCTAAACGTGGCGAAGTTGAAGTGAAAGTGGTTGAAGAAGCCATTAAGAAATTCAGCATCAATCCGGAAAAAGTTAACCCGCGCGTGGCATAAGAGGTAATTATTAATGTCTATTGAAATCAATGTGCCTGATATTGGTTCAGATGAAGTTGATGTGACTGAAATTATGGTCAGTGTCGGCGATAAAGTAGAAGCAGAACAATCACTCATCACTGTTGAAGGTGACAAGGCGTCGATGGAAGTTCCGTCGCCGCAGGCAGGGATTGTTAAAGAAATTAAAGTCGCCGTGGGCGATAAAGTCAGCACCGGTTCTTTCATCATGGTCTTTGAAGCAGAAGCAGGGGCAGCAGCTCCCGCTCCTGTAGCACAGGCAGCTGCTCCGGCAGCACCGGCAGCAGCATCTGCATTGCAGGAAATTCATGTGCCGGATATCGGCGGTGACGAAGTTGATGTGACTGAAATTATGGTCAGCATCGGCGATACAGTGACTGAAGAACAGTCTCTGATTACTGTTGAAGGCGATAAAGCCTCAATGGAAGTCCCGTCTCCGATGGCTGGTGTTGTGAAAGAGATTAAAGTGACTGTCGGCGATAAAGTCAGCACCGGATCTCTTATCATGATCTTTGAAGTGGCGGGGGCTGCCTCAGCAGCTCAACCTGCCGCAGCTGCACCGGCTCCGGCCGCAGCAGCGCCTGCTGTTGCAGCAGATAAAGAAATTCATGTTCCGGATATCGGCGCGGATGAAGTTGATGTGACTGAAATTATGGTCAGCGTCGGCGATACCGTGACGGAAGAACAGTCTCTGATTACTGTTGAAGGCGACAAAGCCTCAATGGAAGTCCCGTCTCCGATGGCAGGCAAAATCAAAGAAATCAAAGTCGCGGTCGGTGATAAAGTGAAAACCGGCTCACTGATTATGGTCTTTGAAGTGGCAGGCGCCGCTCCGGCTCAGGCAGCAGTATCAGCACCAGCGGCAGCCGCACCTGTTGCAGCGCCGGCGGCGAAAGCTGCACCGGCCGCAGCACCTGCGACCGGCAATGATTTTGTTGAGAATGACGCTTATATTCATGCAAGCCCGGTTATCCGTCGTCTTGCGCGTGAATTTGGTGTGAATCTGGCGAAAGTCAAAGGTACAGGCCGTAAAGGTCGTATCCTGCGCGAAGACGTTCAGGCTTATGTGAAAGATGCGGTTAAACGCGCTGAAGCAGCACCAGCTGCAACCGGCGGCGGTTTACCTGGTATGCTGCCATGGCCGAAAGTTGATTTCAGTAAGTTCGGTGAAATCGAAGAACTGGAACTGAGCCGTATTCAGAAGCTGTCCGGCGCTAACCTGAGCCGTAACTGGGTGGTTATCCCGCACGTTACGCTGATGGATGAAGCGGATATTACGGATGTTGAAGAATTCCGTAAGCAGCAGAATAAAGAAGCTGAGAAAAAACAGCTGGGCGTGAAAATCACCCCGCTGGTCTTTGTGATGAAAGCTGCTGCTAAAGCGCTGGTTGATATGCCGCGTGTAAACAGCTCTATCACTGAAGATGGTCAGCGCCTGATTCTGAAGAAATATGTCAATATCGGTATCGCGGTTGATACCCCGAATGGCCTGGTTGTTCCTGTCATTAAAGATGTGAACAAAAAAGGCATTCTGGAGCTGTCTTACGAGCTGGCTGAAATCTCCAAAAAAGCGCGTACCGGCAAGCTGACATCCTCTGATATGCAGGGCGGGTGTTTCACTATTTCCAGCCTCGGCGGTATCGGAACGACCGGTTTTGCACCGATTGTTAACGCACCGGAAGTCGCTATCATGGGTCTGTCCCGTTCATCCATGAAACCGGTCTGGGATGGCAAACAATTTGTTCCGCGTCTCATTCTGCCAATGTCACTCTCCTTCGATCACCGTGTGATCGATGGTGCTGACGGCGCCCGCTTTATCACGCTGATTAATCAGTACATGAGTGATTTACGCCGTCTGACGATGTAATTTGTAAGTAACCTCACCGGGATCGGCGTTGCGCCGGTCCCGCTGACGCAGGCTGAAACGAGACCATCCCGGAGAACGGGAGTCAGGTCACGGAACTGTGTCTTTTCAGGTTATTAACAATTCTGTAAACTACTCTCAGTGTGTACGTCCCGGTGGAATATCATTTTGTCTGACCCGCCGGACAAACAAATAAGAGGTCACGATGAGTACTGAAATTAAAGCCCAGGTCGTTGTACTTGGTGCGGGCCCTGCAGGGTATTCAGCGGCTTTCCGCTGTGCTGACTTAGGTCTGGAAACAGTTCTGATTGAGCGTTATTCAACTTTAGGCGGTGTGTGCCTGAACGTGGGTTGTATCCCGTCCAAAGCATTACTGCATGTTGCGAAAGTGATCGAAGAAGCGAAAGCGCTGGCTTCTCACGGTATCGTTTTCGGCGAACCTAAGACTGATATTGATAAAGTCCGTCTGTGGAAAGAGAAAGTTATTTCTCAGTTAACCGGCGGTCTGGCCGGTATGGCGAAAGGCCGTAAAGTAACTGTTGTGAATGGTCTCGGCCAGTTCACCGGTGCGAATACTATCGATGTTGAAGGTGAGAAGGGTAAAACCACAATCACATTCGACAACGCAATTATTGCTGCGGGCTCACGTCCGATTCAGCTGCCGTTCATTCCGCATGAAGACCCGCGTGTGTGGGATTCAACCGATGCGCTGCAACTGAAAACTGTCCCGGGCCGTCTGCTGGTCATGGGCGGTGGTATTATCGGTCTGGAAATGGGGACCGTTTATCATGCGCTGGGTTCAGAGATTGATGTGGTTGAAATGTTCGACCAGGTCATTCCTGCAGCGGATAAAGACATCGTTAAACTGTTTACCAAACGTATCAGCGGTAAGTTTAACCTGATGCTGGAAACCAAAGTGACCGCCGTTGAAGCAAAAGAAGACGGTATTTATGTCACAATGGAAGGCAAGAAAGCCCCTGCACAGCCACAGCGTTATGATGCGGTTCTGGTGGCTATCGGCCGTACGCCGAACGGTAAAACACTTGCTGCAGATAAAGCCGGCGTTGAAGTTGACGATCGCGGTTTCATCCACGTTGATAAACAAATGCGCACCAATGTACCGCACATCTTTGCTATCGGCGATATCGTCGGTCAGCCGATGCTGGCGCACAAAGGTGTTCACGAAGGTCACGTTGCCGCAGAAGTTATTTCCGGTCTGAAGCACTATTTCGACCCGAAAGTCATTCCTTCTATCGCGTATACCGAACCGGAAGTCGCATGGGTTGGTCTGACCGAGAAAGAAGCGAAAGAGAAAGGGATCAGCTACGAAACAGCTACGTTCCCGTGGGCGGCTTCCGGCCGTGCTATCGCGTCTGACTGCGCTGAAGGCATGACCAAACTGATTTTCGACAAAGAATCTCATCGTGTTATCGGTGGTGCGATTGTCGGAACCAACGGCGGTGAGCTGTTAGGTGAAATCGGTCTGGCAATCGAAATGGGCTGTGATGCAGAAGATATCGCACTGACCATTCACGCTCACCCGACACTGTATGAATCAATCGGTATGGCGGCGGAAATTTACGAAGGCAGCATTACTGACCTTCCTAATGCTAAAGCGAAAAAGAAAAAATAATCAGTTGTTTGTGATGATGTTCTGACATCATCCGACTGAAAATAAAAATCCGGCTGCTGTCATGGCGCCGGATTTTTTTGTTTATTATTTGTGTTCCGGCAATCTCTGCCTGCATTTTGAATGGCACTGGGTATGCACCGGCTTGCGTAGACAAATTCATATTATTCAGATATTAATAAATTATGTGCATCCTGATGGCGGATCAGCCATTTTTCCTGATGCAGGCATAATGAATTATCGGGCAAATTCCTGCTTAAAGCAGCGCAACGCCGGGGGAACGGGTTAATCGCAAGTTTAATTCACTAATGTTATTCAGCTCACAAATTGTTTATGTTGCTTTAATGTGAATGAATTAACAATGTGTTTAAATTTTGATATGCTGAAACCCCGTTGCCGGGCACTCATAAAAAACAATGAAAGCAAGGAGTATGTCGTGCTGGAAGATTATCGTAAGCATGTTGCCGAACGCGCAGCACAAGGGATCGCCCCTGTACCACTGAATGCGGCTCAGGTCGCAGGCCTGGTCGAACTGCTGAAATCCCCGCCGCAAGGCGAAGAAGCATTTCTTGTTGATCTGATAACCAACCGTGTTCCGCCGGGTGTTGATGAAGCGGCGTATGTTAAAGCCGGTTTTCTGGCTGCGCTGGCAAAAGGTGATGCTCACTCACCGCTCATTTCAGCGGAAAAAGCGATTGAATTACTGGGAACAATGCAGGGGGGATATAATATTCACGCCCTGATTGAAGCCCTTGATAACGAAAAACTTGCGCCGGTTGCGGCGAAAGCACTGTCTCATACCCTGCTGATGTTTGATAATTTTTATGACGTGGAAGAGAAAGCCAAGGCCGGTAATCCTCACGCCAAAGCGATTATTCAATCATGGGCAGACGCCAAATGGTTCCTGGAGCGTCCGAAATTAGCTGAAAAACTAACAGTGACGGTTTTTAAAGTCTCCGGCGAAACCAATACCGATGATTTGTCTCCCGCGCCTGATGCCTGGTCGCGTCCTGATATTCCGTTGCATGCACTTGCGATGCTGAAAAATCCGCGTGAGGGTATTGATCCTGATGAGCCGGGCAGCATCGGGCCTGTTAATCAGATTGATTTGCTCAGCAAAAAAGGTTTTCCGCTGGCGTATGTCGGGGATGTGGTCGGCACGGGGTCTTCCCGTAAATCGGCAACCAACTCTGTTTTGTGGTTTATGGGTGATGATATCCCGTATGTGCCGAATAAACGCGGCGGCGGTATTGTGCTGGGCAGCAAAATCGCCCCGATTTTCTTCAATACCATGGAAGATGCGGGCGCGTTGCCGGTCGAAGTGGATGTTAATAACCTGAATATGGGTGATGTGATTGATGTTTATCCGTATAAAGGCGAGGTCCGCAATCATGAAACCAATGAACTGCTGGCTACATTTGAACTGAAAACGGATGTACTGCTTGACGAAGTCCGTGCAGGCGGGCGAATTCCGCTGATTATCGGACGTGGGCTGACGGCAAAAGCGCGTGAGTCTCTTGGTCTGCCACCGGCAGATATTTTCCGTCAGGCGAAACAGGTTGAGAAAAGCAGCCGTGGTTTTTCGCTGGCACAAAAAATGGTCGGACGTGCCTGCGGTGTTGCCGGTATCCGTCCGGGCGAGTACTGCGAGCCAAAAATGGCGTCTGTCGGCTCTCAGGATACCACCGGTCCGATGACCCGTGACGAGCTGAAAGACCTTGCCTGTCTGGGTTTCTCCGCTGATCTGGTCATGCAGTCTTTCTGTCACACTGCCGCCTATCCGAAACCGGTGGATGTGAACACTCACCATACCCTGCCTGATTTTATTATGAACCGCGGCGGTGTTTCGCTGCGTCCCGGCGACGGTATTATTCACTCCTGGCTTAACCGCATGCTGCTGCCGGATACTGTCGGTACAGGCGGGGATTCCCACACCCGTTTCCCGATTGGCATTTCATTCCCTGCAGGCTCCGGTCTGGTGGCGTTTGCTGCTGCTACCGGGGTGATGCCGCTGGATATGCCGGAATCTGTGCTGGTGCGCTTTAAAGGTAAAATGCAGCCGGGGATCACCCTGCGCGACCTGGTTCATGCTATTCCGTATTATGCGATACAGGACGGGCTGCTGACGGTTGAGAAAAAAGGTAAGAAAAACATTTTCTCAGGTCGTATTCTGGAAATTGAAGGGCTGCCTGAACTGAAAGTTGAACAGGCGTTTGAACTGGCTGATGCTTCTGCTGAGCGCTCTGCGGCAGGTTGTACCATTAAACTGGATAAAGCACCGGTCACCGAATACCTGAATTCCAATATTGTGCTGCTCAAATGGATGATCGCAGAAGGTTACGGCGATCGCCGGACTATCGAGCGTCGCATTCAGAGTATGGAAAAGTGGCTGGCAGATCCGCAATTGCTGGAAGGTGATGCAGATGCAGATTACGCCGCCGTGATTGATATCGATCTTGATGCAATCAAAGAGCCGATTCTGTGTGCACCGAATGACCCGGATGATGCGCGTCTGTTATCTGATGTGGCGGGCAGCAAAATCGATGAAGTTTTCATTGGTTCCTGTATGACTAACATCGGGCACTTCCGTGCGGCGGGTAAACTGCTCGACAGCCACAAAGGCCAGTTACCGACCCGTCTGTGGGTTGCTCCGCCGACTAAGATGGATGCAGCTCAGCTGACAGAAGAGGGCTATTACAGCATCTTCGGTAAGAGCGGTGCGCGGGTGGAAATTCCGGGCTGTTCACTCTGCATGGGCAACCAGGCAAGGGTGGCGGATAACTCAACCGTTGTGTCCACCTCCACGCGTAACTTCCCGAACCGTCTCG
Organism: Morganella psychrotolerans; assembly: GCF_001676055.1. Classification (GTDB taxonomy): domain Bacteria; phylum Pseudomonadota; class Gammaproteobacteria; order Enterobacterales; family Enterobacteriaceae; genus Morganella; species Morganella psychrotolerans_B. Next base: position 92,987 of record NZ_LZEX01000046.1, read on the forward strand.
GCACCGGAGCCAATGTGTATCTGGCATCAGCTGAACTGGCGGCGGTAGCATCACTACTGGGGCGCCTGCCGACACCGGCTGAATATCAGACCTATATGAATAAAGTAGATGAAACGGCAGAAGATACTTATCGTTATCTGAACTTTGATAAGCTGGATCAGTATACAAAAGTGGCTGACGGCGTGATTTTCCAGACTCAGGTGTGATGTTGAATATCTGATTATATCGCTGACATACAACGGGAGTGGCCTGATGGCTGTCTCCCGTTTTTTTATCTCTGGCATCCGGTAATTACCGGGTTAATGTACCGGAAAGAGTGATAACCCGCTAAAATAGAAGAATGTAATAAATAAGATTGCGGCAAAGCATCAATAAGAGGTACACAGCGATGGAATATGAATTTTTACGGGGAATCGACGGGAACGTGATAGTTAAGCTGTCAATGGATCACGAAGCCGTCGGTCACTGGCTGAATGAAGAGGTAAAAGGGGATCTCTCTGTCCTTGATGAGATTGTCAGCGCCCGTGAGGTTGTCAGAGGACGGGAGCAGCAATGGCAGCGGGTGGGGCATGAATACACGCTGCTGCTGGATGATGAGGAAGTGATGATTAACGCGAATCAAATCGTGTTTGAAACTGACGAACCTGAAGATGGCATGAGCTATTACGATAATGAAAGCATTGCCTTTTGCGGAATCGATGACTTTATGATTTTACTGGAAAATTACCGTAAATTTGTTACGACTGACCGGTGAAACTGACACTTTTTATTCTGATTTTTTCATTTGTTACGGTAATATAAACCCGTAATTTAATCATCAGCAATAATCAGGCAGATTATTGGCTGATGATTATTGCCGTGATTAATACTGTTGATAGTATTTTGCTTTTTTTCTGATAACACATTGAGGTGGAAGAATGAATGAACAACTCCTGACGGATGGCCTGAACCAGGCTACCGGCTGGCTGGCAAATAACCAGACACTATTACTGGAATATGCCGTGAATCTTGTTGCCGCAGTTCTGATCCTGATTATAGGTCTGTTTGTTGCAAAAATGGCCGGTAAAGCCGTATCACGTCTGCTGGCAATGCGCGGCGTGGATACCACGGTTTCTGATTTTCTTTCCGCAATTGTCCGTTATGCGATGATTGCTTTTACGCTGATTGCTGTATTAGGCCGCCTTGGTGTGCAAACGACATCAGTGATAGCGGTCATGGGTGCGGCAGGTTTAGCCATTGGTCTGGCCTTACAGGGCTCTCTTTCCAACCTGGCGGCGGGTGTGCTGCTGGTTATTTTCCGCCCGATCCGTGCCGGTGAGTACGTGGTAATAGGTGCTGCGGAAGGAACGGTTCAGACGGTACAAATTTTCTCCACAACACTGCGCAGTGCTGACGATAAAATCATTGTTATTCCGAATGGTAAAGTTATTTCCGGTGATATTATCAATGTAACCCGTGAGCCAAACCGCCGCCGCGATATTATTGTGGGTGTGGCGTACAATGCCGATATTGATCTGGTGAAGAAGATCCTGACCGATATTGTAGAAGCCGACCCACGCGTGCAGCAGGATAAAGGTATTGTGGTTCGTCTTAATGAAATGGCACCGTCTTCGTTGAATTTTATTGTCCGCTACTGGACGGTTAACGGGGATTTTCTGAGTGTTAACTGGGATTTACTGGAAAATTTCAAACGCGCACTGGATAAACATAATATCGGCATTCCGTTCCCGCAGCTTGATGTCCATATGCATCAGAAAAGTAAGCAAGAAAACGCATAATGGTATTACATTATAAACGGTACCTGAGTAATGGTACCGTCGTTTTTCATAGTGCCGGGAGGCATCAGATGAGTGAGCATCTTCTCCATTTTATCCCTGTCGCTCTGAATTATGTACCGGATACTGAACAACAGCAGGCTGCACAGACCTATCTGAGTGAATGGATCGGGTCTGATGATATTATTCATAAGGCGGAGCCGGATGTTATTTTTTGGTCCGGCAGCGAAAATTTTCGTTATCCGCTTTGTCCCGCCTGCCGGAAAGCCGTTTCCGGTTCATGGTGGAGCGCGCAGATGAATGCGGTTTTTTCCTGTGAAGGTAATAGCCGTATTGCCGCTGTGCTTGAGCCGCGTCAGACGCCATGCTGTTCAGCGCCGGTTGCACTTCCTGATATGGATTATGATGAAACGGGGGGCTTTGCCCGTTACGGTCTGACTGTCCGTTACAATAATAGTTTTATTGTATGTATGGATAACGGGCGGGATGAAATCATCCGCCGTGTCAGTCAGTGCCTTGGCACACCGGTACATCTGGTCTGGGAATGGATCTGAGTAATATCTTTCAGGGTCATTAGTCGCGTTAATGACCCATTAATTGTATTAATTTCACTAATAATAAAATCCCGGTAATATTCATTCCATCTGAAGCGAAATGAATATTTACCGGGATTTTTTGCATGTTACAAACATATTTTCAGGGGTTATTGCTTGGTGCTGCAATGATATTGCCACTGGGGCCACAAAATGTATTCGTTCTGCAACAAGGCTGCCGGAAGCAGTATCATCTGATGAGTGCATTTTTATGCACACTAAGTGACGTGCTGCTGATCGCCGCCGGTGTCTTCGGCGGCAGTGCGCTGCTGAGTCAGTCTGTCTGGCTGATGGCGCTGGTAACCTGGGGCGGGGTGGCGTTTCTGTTATGGTATGGATTCGGGGCATTGCGCTCAGTTTTTACAAATGATGTGGCACTGACAATACAGGAGCAGGCGGTCCGTAGCCGCTGGCGGGTGATTATGACGCTGGTGGCAGTGACCTGGCTCAATCCGCATGTCTATCTTGATACCTTTGTGGTGCTGGGCAGTGTCGGCGGACAACTGGGTGCTGATCTGCGTATCTGGTTTACTGCCGGCGCTGTGTGTGCTTCTGTTCTGTGGTTTTTCGGGCTGGCGCTGTTATCAGCCTGGTTCTCCCCGGTATTACAAAGACCGGTATCGCAACGGATAATTAATCTGTTTGTCGGTTCAGTCATGTGGTATATCGCAATTCAATTAGCCTCGTCATACTTCAGGATGCCTGGTTGTTGACTGCGTTCAGCCAGCCGGGTCACATAGTTTATCTATGTTCCCCGTCAGTCTTCGCTTGTCGCCTACATGCATCCGGAATTATTTAGAGCGCGCCTTAAAAGGATTGGATATTTCTTATTAATCCGAAATATTATTTTGCTAATCTATGTTAGTGTTAATGATTCCGGCATAACGTTCTGTTATGTGACCGGATTTTAACAGAAGGAGGATATGTGAAACTTAAATCTCTTGCCCTTGCCGCTATGGTTGCTTTAGGGAGTTATTCGGTTGCTGCGCAGGCAGCGGAAACCCCGGCCGGTCCGCATATCTCAACTTCCGGCAGTGCGGTTATTCAGGCTGAACCTGATATGGCGACACTGTCTATTAATGTGACAGTGAAGGAAAATGAGGCCGCGGCTGCCAAAGCACAGGCAGATAAACGCGTCGCGCAATATTTTGATTTCCTGAAAGCGCAGGGAATTGAGAAAAAAGACATTAATGCGGCAAATATTAATACCAGCCCTGACTATGTCTATGATAAAGAAAAAGAAGAGTCGGTGATCCGTGGTTACAATGCATCCCGCTCGGTGACAGTTAAAGTGTATGATCTCAATAAGCTAAATACACTGCTTGATGGTGCACTTAAAAGTGGCCTGAATGATATCCGCTCTGTGGAATTCGGGGTGAATAATCCGGAAAAATATCGGGCGGATGTACGTCAGAAAGCCATTGATGATGCCGTCTCACAGGCAAAAGCGGTTGCCAAAGGCTTTGGTTCTGAGCTGGGTGCCGTGTACAGCATTGGTTATAACGCGCCACAGCCGGTTCCGGTTATGGCCCGCGGTAAAATGATGATGAACATGGACGCGGCACCTGCGGGGGCTACGGCTGATGAAACTTACGAACAGCAGACAGTTGATTTCCGTGATCAGGTGGATGTTGTGTTTGAACTGAAACGTTAATCTGTTTCGGGCGGCGCCTGCCGCAATGTCTGACGCCCGTGTTTGATCAGGGCGTCAGTCACCCGGCGCATGGTGGCGCTTTCCGGTGAAAAACGGTGCCAGTACAGCATGCGGCGCTGGAACAGACCCGGTGTCAGATCCACCAGTTCTCCGCGCTCCAGCTCGCCCGCAATCTGTAAATGCGGGATCATACAACAGGCCGAACTCTGCTTTGCCAACTGCACAAAGGCTTCTGATGAATTAAGAACGTGGCTCGGCACACTGCCCGGCGCCAGGTCGAAATTAGTCTGTAAGAATGCCATGTGCATATCATCAAGATAGTCAAACGCCACTGCCGGTGCTTTGAGAAGCGCACTGCGGCTTACACCGTCAGGAAAATAGCGCGCGGCAAATTCCGGGGAGCCGACAAACAGATAATCCAGCGCACCCAGTTGATCTGCAAGGCATCCCGGCAAGGGGCGCGGCTGTATACTAACCGCCCCGACCACCTCTCCGCGCCGCAGGCGTTCATGGGTACGTGATTCATCTTCCACCTGAATATTCAGCCGGATAGCAAGATCCGCCAGCACATGACGCAGTGCCGGAAGCAACCAGGTCGCCAGGCTGTCTGCGTTGACAGCGAGTGAAATCAGTGGTGGCTCAATATTTCCGGCATCATCGCCCAGCCATTCGGCTTCCAGCAACTCCACCTGATGCAGCAATCCCAGTAATTTCTGCCCTTCTTCTGTCGGGCGTGGCGGCACGGTACGCACCAGCAGCGGCTGACCAAACAAATTTTCCAGCTGTTTGATCCGCTGCGATACCGCAGACTGGGTAATACACAGTTTCTGTGCTGCGCGCTCGAAACCGCGTTCACGGATAACTGCATCCAGCGCCTGAAGAGCGCGGTAGTCCGGTCGTCTCATTACTGCCGTCTCCTCTTTTCATTTGTCACTAAGTCACAATATGCCACAATTCGCATTCTGCCGGAGAAATAATTGCTATAATTAAGTCGGGCTATGCGGTGGCATATCATGAATAATAAAAGGCAAAACAATGAATCAGGATGAATTAAAAAAAAGCAGTTGGCTGGGCGGCACTGGACTACGTGAAGCCGGGAACCATTGTCGGAGTGGGCACGGGGTCTACCGCATCACATTTTATTGATGCACTTGCCACTATGAAAGGTCAGATTGACGGCGCGGTATCCAGCTCAGAGGCATCTACTGCAAAACTGAAAAGCTACGGCATTCCGGTATTTGATTGCAACGATGTTGACGGTTTGGATGTGTATGTGGATGGTGCTGATGAAATCGACCATCATATGAATATGATCAAAGGCGGCGGTGCGGCACTCACCCGTGAAAAAATCATTGCGGCAACGGCAAAAACCTTTGTGTGCATCGTCGATGACAGCAAATATGTCGATTTACTGGGTAAATTCCCTCTGCCGGTTGAAGTTATCCCGATGGCGCGTTCATATGTTGCCCGTGAATTGGTTAAACTGGGCGGGCAGCCGGAATACCGTCAGAATGTGGTGACAGATAACGGCAACGTGATCCTGGATGTGCATAACCTGGAAATTCTCAATCCGGTTGAGATGGAAAACAAAATTAACGCGATTGCGGGTGTTGTGACGGTCGGTTTATTTGCTAACCGTGGTGCCGATGTGGTGCTGATGGGGACGCAGGATGGTGTGAAAACCATCAAATAAATCAACGTGATATATAATATGATAGGTATTGATATCAGTATTGCGGAAAGGAGCGGATAACCGCTCCTTTTTTATTTTTTTAAAATCATAAATTTCGGTGATATATATCACAATTTTGTCTTTGATATGACCAATATATCATCACTCTCCGGCATTATTTCATTTTCTTCTGTAAATCCCTTCATTTCCTGCGATTTGTGCTGAGCACCATACAGGGACGTGTATTGCGGTGCCGTCATTTTTTGTTATTTTGGTATACGGACAGACACATTCGGGAACTAATAAAGGGCAGGGTCATGGTAAAAGTATCACTGGAAAAAGAGAAAATTAAATTTCTGCTATTGGAAGGCGTACACCAGAGTGCAGTAGACAGCCTGAAAGCAGCGGGTTACAGCAACATTGAATACCATAAAGGGGCATTATCCACGGAAGAATTAAAAGACGCTATCCGTGATGCCCGCTTTATCGGGATCCGCTCCCGGACTCAACTGACGGAAGAGATTTTTGCCTGTGCCGAAAAACTGGTCGCTGTCGGATGTTTTTGTATCGGCACCAATCAGGTTGATCTGACTGCGGCGGCAAAACGCGGTATTCCTGTCTTTAATGCACCTTTCTCAAACACCCGTTCCGTGGCTGAGATGGTACTGGGACAGTTATTACTGCTGCTGCGCCGGATTCCGGAAGCCAATGCCAAAGCCCACCGTGGTCTCTGGGATAAGCAGGCGAAAGGTTGCTATGAGGCGCGGGGTAAAAAGCTGGGGATTATCGGCTACGGGCATATCGGCACACAATTAGGGATCCTCGCAGAATCTATCGGGATGAATGTTTATTTTTATGACATAGAGAATAAGCTTCCTCTCGGAAATGCCACCCAGGTGCACCATCTTTCTGAACTGCTTAATATGAGTGATGTGGTGACGCTGCATGTGCCGGAAATAGATTCCACTAAAAATATGATTAGTAAACATGAGCTTGAGCTGATGAAGCCGGGCTCTATTCTGATTAATGCCTCACGCGGGACCGTTGTTGATATCCCGGCACTGAGTCAGGCACTGGCATCAAAACACCTTTCCGGTGCGGCTGTGGATGTGTTCCCGTCTGAACCGGCGGCAAATAATGACCCGGCGGATCCGTTTATTTCTCAGCTGATTGGTTTCGATAATGTCATTCTGACACCGCATATCGGCGGCTCCACGCAGGAAGCGCAGGAAAATATCGGTTTTGAAGTCGGCGGAAAACTGGCGAAATACTCCGATAACGGCTCGACGCTCTCTGCGGTCAATTTCCCGGAGGTTTCACTGCCGGGGCACGCCCGAAATGCCAATCGTTTGCTGCATATCCATGAAAACCGTCCGGGAATGCTGACCAGCATCAACCAGATATTTACTGATCGCGGAATTAATATCGCGGCGCAGTATTTACAAACAGCGGGTGAACTGGGTTATGTGGTCATTGATATGGTGGCGAATAACCCGCAGGAAGCTGATGAGGTTTTACTTCAGTTAAAAGCCTTACCGGGAACGGTTCGCGCGCGCCAGCTTTTCTGATTTGGTCGTTTTTGTTATGGGTAGTTAAAGTGCACGAACGGTAACGGGCAGAGGAACGAAAAGCATCCGCGCCATGGATGGCGCGGCTGAGCTTACACGGATGTATTTACAGCGTCTTTTCGTTTTGCCCGTTGCCGGTAGCTTCTCCGGTGTAAAGACATACGCTGTACAATCTCATAACGTTACATCTATTTATTTATGCTCAGACCACAGCCAGCGGCGTGAAGGTGTGAGTATTTCCGGCAACGGAATATCCCACTGTGCGGCGGGTAATTCACTGACTTGCTGACAATCATGTGCCAGCCCCACCGGGTAAAATCCTTTCGTTTGCCAGTTTGTCAGCATCCGGTCATAAAAACCGCCGCCCATTCCCAGCCGTTCTCCCTGTGAATCAAACGCGACCAGCGGAATAAACATCAGATCCAGTTTTTCCGGCGGCAGCACTTGCGTGACATCGAGTGCCGGTTCTGAAATTGAAAATTTGTTTTTAATCAGCGGGGTATCAGGGCGATAAGCCAGAAATAACAGGTGATGGCGGCTGAAAGGGTGCAAAACAGGTAAAAATACGTGTTTTCCCTGAGACCATAACCATTCTGTCAGCGGACCGGTATCAATTTCACCATCGAAAGAAAGAAACAGGGCAATATTATTTGCATCACTGATATCAGGATGACGAATGATTTGCTGAACCAGGGCATGAGCAGCATCTGATTGCTGTTGCGGGCTGAGTTCACGACGTTTTTGGCGGATTGACTGACGCAGATGATGTCGCGTTTGTAACAACGTTTCATTAGTCATAGTAAGGTCAGGGAGTAAACGAAGAGTAGAGATGGAGATCTCCGGAATGCCGTCGCAGGCTGTTACCCTTGAACCCTTGGTTCAAGGTGAACGCAGTGTTGCTTCCATTAGGCTGCCTGAACGAATCAGGTATGCTCACCGGTGACAAATCACCACATTCTGTCTGTATCAATATCGGCTCAGGGGACTCGCCCGCTGACAAACATTCCAGAGAATTTTTTTAAACTTTCGTTAAATCTTTTCTTAGGTTCATTGTATGAATCTGCGCTGAGATTGCAACCTAATTTCATTATTTTTTTTGTCTAGTGACTGATTTCTAAACAATTTTATTCAATAGCTGTTACCTGACGCTCAGTGATTCGTGTTTGATCATGCAGCGCCTGCTCGATAGTCTGTTGTAACAGCTTTATCTTCTGTTCCATGTTATAGGCATAATCGCGCGTTTTCAATTTTTCTTGTGTCAGTTCGTGACAAATGTTTAATGCCACGATAAAAACGAGCTGCTCAGTGTTAGTCACTTTACTGCGTACTTTCAGGTCCTGCAGCCGTTGTTCAAGCTCCGCAGCAGAAGCAATCAATGCTTCTTTCTGTTCCGGTGGACAATTAACGCGCATGGAACGCCCGAATATTTGGATATCAACGGGTTGTGCAGACATGACATCTTCCTTTAGTTCAGCTACAGGATATTTTATCCTGTGTATCGTGAATTATGTACGATATACCAGCAGGCTGAAGCCCTAATCTGGTACAGCGGCGCCTCTTGATGGTAGCATATCACGAACTAAAACCCGACTGGTGAGCAAAATAATGACCCCGGATAAAACACTGCCTGATTTTAAAACACTTGATGAACTATTACGCCAGCAGGCCGTCGCAATGACTGCGTCAGAAATGCATGGCCTTATCACGGGCTTACTGTGCGGCGGGAATACTGATGATACCTGGCAGGCGCTGGTTCATGACCTGACGAATGAAGGAATGGCATTCTCTCAAATTTTATCACAGCCGTTACGCGCTCTGTTTAACACCACATTTGAACTGCTGGATGATACTGAATGTCAGTTCAATCTGTTATTACCGGATGATGATGCCGGTGTATTTGCCCGTGCGGATGAACTGGCGGGCTGGGTAAATCACTTTTTATTAGGTCTGGGTGTGGCGGATCCGAAACTGAGTGAGCGTAAAGAAGTGCAGGAAATAGTCACGGACTTACGTGAAATCGGCATGCTCGGCTATGATGAGGCGGATGACGCGGAAGAACTGGCGGAAGCGCTGGAAGAAGTTATTGAGTATATTCGCGTAGTGGTGCAACTTTGCTATATTTCACTGGCAAAACCACGCAGCGCACAAACGGCTGATGCGGCGGAGCAGAAACCCACATTACACTAAGCCTTATGCAAACATGTTCCGGTCTGACTGCGCTGATAAATTATAATCTGCCGGTTTCAGGAAAACCGGGGCAGTCTGAACACTCACATTACACGGCTAAATATCATGTATACCCAACGTTATTCAAGATGCAGGAAGGCGGCAAGGGAAGTCAGACGGGGAGCATACACCAGTATGTGACCCGGCTGGTTGACCGCAGCCAACACACCTGCAGTTTGAATGAATAAGGGTATAGAACAAGGAGAGCGGGTATGAATAAGCAGGAATTTATCTCACGCCGTCAGGCATTGCTGGAAAAAATGGTACCTGCCAGTGCGGCGGTTTTTTTTGCCGCACCACCGGCGCAGCGCAATGCAGACAGCGAATATCCTTACCGTCAGCACAGTGACTTTTTGTATCTCACCGGATTCAGTGAGCCGGAAGCGGTGCTGGTATTGATCAAAAGTGATGAAACCCATAATCACAGCGTCCTGTTTAACCGTGTGCGTGATCTGACTGCCGAAATCTGGTTCGGGCGTCGTCTCGGTCAGGATGCAGCGCCTGAGAAGCTGGGTGTTGATCGTGCGTTACCGTTTGATGATATCAATGAACAGCTGTCTCAGTTGCTCAATGGTCTGGACACGCTCTATTTTGCGCAAGGTGAGATGGCGTATGCGGATACGATTGTCTTTAATGCACTGGAAACATTGCGTCAGGGAAGCCGTCGTAATCTCTGCGCACCCGCCACGTTGATTGACTGGCGTCCGGTTGTGCACAATATGCGTTTGTTTAAATCTCCTGCCGAGCTGGATATTCTGCGCCGTGCCGGAAAAGTCAGTGCGCTGGCACATACCAGAGCAATGAAAATCTGCCGTCCGGGTATGTTTGAATATCAGTTGCAGGGTGAGATTGAACACGAATTTGTCAGCAATGGTGCGCGTTTTCCATCTTATAACACGATTGTCGGCAGCGGCGAAAACGGCTGTATTCTGCATTACACCGAAAATGAGAGCCGGATGAAAGACGGCGATCTGGTTTTGATTGATGCCGGTTGTGAGATTGAAGGATACGCAGGTGATATTACCCGCACCTTCCCGGTCAGCGGGAAATTCTCGAAAGAGCAGCGCGAAATTTACGATATCGTCCTGAAAACGCTGGATGTATCTCTTGAGCTTTATCGTCCGGGCACCTCCATTGCAGCGGTGACAGACCGGGTGGTTGAAATTATGACCGAAGAGCTGGTGAAACTCGGATTATTAACGGGTGATGTACCGCACTTGATCGAAACCAAAGCGTACCGTGCGTTTTTCATGCATAGTCTGAGTCACTGGTTAGGGCTGGATGTGCATGATGTCGGGCATTACGGCACAGACCGGGATCGCATTCTGGAACCGGGTATGGTGCTGACTATCGAGCCGGGGCTGTATATCGCGCCGGATGCTGATGTGCCGGAAGCCTACCGCGGGATTGGCATCCGTATTGAGGATGACATTGTTATCACAGAGCAGGGTAATGAAAACCTGACCGCCACAGTGGTGAAAACGGCTGATGAGATAGAAGCCCTGATGGCGAAAGCAAAACAGGCTGAATAATTAATGAGCGTTATTATCGCCGGGGGCGGAATGACCGGTGCGACACTGGCACTGGCACTTTCCCGCCTCAGTCACGGCAGGCTTCCGGTCGCGATCGCGGAAGCAAAACGACCGGATGACAATCACCCGGGCTTTGATGCACGGGCGATTGCGCTTGCTCACGGCACCTGTCAGCGGCTGGATAAGATAGGGCTGTGGTCTTACCTGAAACCGTATGCCGCACCAATCACCCGGGTTCATGTGTCTGATCAGGGACATACCGGCTGTGTGAATATGGCGGCGGCAGATTATGATATTGATGCCCTGGGTCAGGTCATTGAATTGCATGATGCGGGACAGGCACTGTTTGCCCGTCTGGCAGAAGCGGAAAATGTCACATTATATTGTCCTGATACGGTAAAAAGCATCACGCGGACAACCGATGCGGTTACTGTCCGGCTGAATGACGACCGGGAACTGACAGGCCAAATGCTGATTGCCGCCGATGGCAGTCATTCGGCAGTCGCGCAGCAATGCGGTATTCAGTGGACGGATACACCGTATGAGCAGGTGGCGGTGATCGCCAATGTGATGACTGAACGGGATCCTGCCGGGCGTGCATTTGAACGCTTTACCCCGCAGGGACCACTGGCGATGCTGCCGATGACACAAGGGCGCAGCTCGCTGGTCTGGTGTCATCATGCCGACATGGCGGATACGGTGCGCGGATGGGATGATGAAACATTCCGCCGTGAATTACAGAAAGCATTCGGCTGGCAATTGGGTGAGATTCTGACTGTCGGCACCCGGCACAGCTATCCGCTGACACTGAGTGCGGCACAATCACAGATTTCACACCGTCTTGCGCTGGTGGGAAATGCCTCCCAGACATTGCACCCGATTGCCGGACAAGGCTTTAACCTAGGCATGCGGGATGTGATGACATTGGCGGAAGTTATCAGTCAGGCATTTTTATCACAGGAAGATATTGGTCAGTACCGCGTACTGATGCAATATCAGGCAGCGCGTGAAGCCGATCGTCAGACGACCATGACCTTAACAGACGGTCTTGTCCGCCTGTTTTCCAACCGTTGCTTTCCGCTGGCGGCCGGGCGAAACCTCGGGCTGATGGCAATGGAAATGTTGCCGTTTTTGCGCAACCGGCTGGCACAACAAACACTCGGCCGGACACAGAATTCCGTTCACCTCACCACAAAATAAGGATAAACAATGCAGTCATATGATGTGGTTATTGCCGGTGGCGGCATGGTAGGTCTCGCTCTGGCCTGTGGATTGCAGGGCAGCGGGCTGCGGATTGCCGTTATTGAAAAACAGGCACCGGATACCCGGTTTGACCCGCAGTCACCATTTTCTGTCAGGGTTTCTGCCATTAACAGCGCCAGTGAGCGCTTACTGGGGCGCCTTGGTGTCTGGCAGGATATTCTGGCAAAACGCACCGCCCCTTATCAGGGTATGGAAGTACGGGACAATAACAGCTTCGGGCGGATTGCATTCAGCGCGCAGGAGGCTCACTGCGGGCATCTTGGTCATATTATTGAAAATGATATTATCCGCAATACGCTCTGGGAGCATGCACAGAAACTGCCGGATATCACATTGCTGACCGGCACGCAGATTAGTCAGGTGGCGTGGGGCGAAAACGATGCCTTTATCACGCTGGAAAATGATGAAATGCTCAGTACGCGGCTGGTGGCCGGTGCCGATGGCGCCAATTCGTGGCTGCGTCAGCATGCGGATATTCCTGTCTCCTTTTGGGATTATGAGCATCACGCGCTGGTCGCGACTATCCGCACAGAATTACCGCATGACAATATTGCCCGGCAGATGTTTCACGGTGACGGCATTCTGGCTTTCCTGCCGCTGCCGGATGCTCATCATTGCTCGATTGTCTGGTCACAGGCCGGGCTTTCTGCACAGAATTGTCTGGATCTGGATGATGCTGAGTTTAATCACAAACTGGCAGCCGCGTTTGATGTGCAGCTCGGGTTATGTGAGGTTGTCAGTGAGCGTCGGGCTATCCCGCTGACTGCGCGCTATGCACGCCAGTTTGCCGCGCCACGTCTGGCACTGCTTGGGGATGCCGCGCACACTATTCATCCGCTGGCAGGTCAGGGGGTGAATCTCGGGTTTATGGATGTCGCGGAACTGATTGGTGAAATCCGCCGCCTGACTGCTGAAGGCAAAGATATCGGCAACTATTTCTGGCTGCGCCGTTTTGAACGCCGCCGTAAACAGAGTGCCGCGCTGATGCTAGCTGGTATGCAGGGCTTCCGTGAACTTTTTGAGGGTAATAACCCGTTAAAAAAACTGGTACGTGATGTTGGTTTGGTACTGGCAGACACCTTACCCGGGGTAAAACCGGCGCTGTTGCATCATGCCCGGGGTCTGAGCGATATGCCGGACTGGCTGCGCGGATCTGACGCGGTATCAGCTGAAAAAATCTAATCTCAGGCTGTTTTTCACATTAGTTTTATTCATAATGCACTAAAATTTAACCGGCGGATCCGTCCGGTATTTTAGTGCAATCCCGTCGCTTAATTCAAAACTATCCTCCGTTAATACTGTTTTGCGCCTTAAGCCGCAGAATGGCAGATGAAAAAACTGCATACTAAGTGCTCATATTTTTCCGCCCGATTATACGGTCACAATTTTTCCTTATGGTTACGTTTGTGATTCGGTGATAACGTCAGGAAAAGGGTATCGTTTGCGCGGTACAAGCTGCGCACTATGTCTGACTGAAAGGGGATAGAATGGCACAACACACTCCACTGTCCGGTGAGCATGTTGCCTGCGGGGCAAAAATGGTGGACTTTCATGGCTGGATGATGCCGCTGCACTACGGCTCCCAACTGGAAGAACATCATATTGTCCGCAGCGACGCCGGTATGTTCGATGTTTCCCACATGACAATCGTTGACTTTCATGGTCCGCAATGTCAGCCGTTTCTCCGTTATCTTCTCGCCAATGATGTGGCAAAACTCACTGAAAAAGGAAAAGCCCTTTACACCGGGATGCTCAATGCATCCGGCGGGGTAATTGACGATCTTATCGTTTATTATTTTTCGGATGATTTTTACCGGCTGGTGGTGAACTCCGCCACCCGCGAAAAAGATCTGGCGTGGATTGATGAGCATCGCAAAAACTTCGCTCTTGAGATGACAGTCCGCGATGATTTAGCGATGATTGCCGTTCAGGGGCCAATGGCGAAAACCAAAGTGGCAACCATACTGAGTGCAGAGCAAAATGCCGCTGTCGCCGGTATGAAACCATTTTATGGTGTACAGAGCGGTGATTATTTTATTGCCACCACCGGTTACACCGGCGAAGAAGGGTATGAAATTGCACTGCCCGCAGAGCAGGTTGTCAGCCTCTGGAAAAAACTGTTGGCAGCCGGTGTAAAACCGGCAGGATTAGGCGCGCGGGATACATTACGTCTGGAAGCAGGGATGAACCTCTACAGCCAGGAGATGGACGAAACCGTAAATCCGCTGGCGGCAAATATGGGCTGGACTATTGCCTGGCAGCCGGAAGACCGTAAATTTATTGGTCGTGAGGCGCTGGAGAAAGCCCGTCGTGACGGAACGCAGACACTGGTTGGTCTGGTGATGCGGGAAAAAGGCGTATTGCGTGGCGGGATGGAAGTCCGTTTTACGGATGATCTTGGTAAGCAGCAAACCGGAATAATCACCAGCGGAACGTTTTCGCCGACATTAGGATTCAGCATCGCCCTTGCGCGTGTTCCGAAAGGTATTGGTGCCACCGCCGTCGTTCAGGTACGTAATCGCGAAGTGCCCGTTGAGGTTGTGAAGCCGGGTTTTGTCCGTAACGGAAAAAAATTAGTTTGAAGCTGAATTTATTTTATTGATTAGTAAAAAATATACTCAACGTCATTCAGGATGCAGTCAACGAACCTGCAGTTTGAATGAATAAGAGTATAACCAGATAACAGGAGCGGTTGGTGATGAGTAATGTACCTAAAAATCTGAAATATACAGAAGAGCATGAGTGGGTTCGTCACGAGGGTGGCGATGAATACGTTGTCGGGATCACTGACCAGGCTCAGGAACTGCTGGGTGATGTTGTGTATGTTGAATTACCGGCAGTCGGTGATGAGATAGTTTTCGGTGATGCATTCGGGTCTGTTGAGTCGGTAAAAGCGGTTTCTGACCTGTTTGCTCCTGTTTCCGGTATTGTTCTGGCGGTCAATGACACGCTGGAAGATCAACCGGAGCAGGTTAACAGCGAGCCTTATGAAGGTGGGTGGATAATCCGTGTTAAAGCCTCTGACCCGGACGAATTCGAAGGTCTTATGGATGCGGAAAATTACGCACAATTGCTGGAAGAAGAAGACGACTAACGAATACCAAAACCCTGTTCTGCTTGCATAACAGGGTTTTTTTTCGGGATTTTATCGATTAAGTAACTTCAGGAACCGGAGAACAATGACTCAAACATTAGCCCAGCTTGAAAACCAGGGGGAGTTTATCCGCCGTCACATCGGTGCATCCCCTGAACAACAACATGACATGCTGACCACTGTCGGTGCCGCGTCACTTGATGACCTTATGCACAAAATTGTGCCCCGTGATATTCAGCTGGATATCCCGCCCGCAGTGGGTGACGGCGCGACAGAACAAGATGCGCTGACCGAACTGAAAACCATTGCCGGTCTGAATCAGCAGTTTACCTCTTATATCGGGCAGGGATATACGCCGACCATTCTGCCGGCGGTTATTCTGCGTAACCTGCTTGAAAACCCGGGCTGGTACACGGCATACACGCCGTATCAGCCGGAAATCTCCCAGGGCCGCCTGGAAGCACTGCTGAATTTTCAGCAGGTGACCATTGACTTAGCCGGGCTGCCGCTGGCTTCCGCCTCGCTGCTGGATGAAGCTACAGCCGCTGCGGAAGCAATGGCAATGGCAAAACGCATCAGCAAAAAGAAAAATGCCAACCGCTTTTTTATTGCAGATGATGTCCATCCGCAAACACTGGATGTGATCCGCACCCGTGCCACCTATTTCGGATTTGAACTGACCATCGACAGTGCGGAAAAAGCACTTGATTATGATGATGTTTTTGGTGTGTTGCTGCAACAAACCGGCACGACCGGGCAAATTCATGACTATCGTGAATTACTGGCGCAGTTACATCAGCGCCAGGTAATCACCAGTGTGGCAGCTGATATTATGGCGCTGGTGCTGCTGGAAGCACCGGGTAAACAGGGCGCGGATATTGTATTCGGCTCCGCCCAGCGCTTTGGTGTGCCGATGGGCTATGGTGGCCCGCATGCCGCTTTCTTTGCCTGCCGTGATGAATATAAACGCGCAATGCCGGGACGACTTATCGGGGTGTCCATTGATGCCGCCGGAAACCGGGCGCTGCGTCTGGCACTGCAAACCCGCGAGCAGCATATCCGCCGCGAAAAAGCCAACTCCAACATCTGTACCTCCCAGGTTCTGCTCGCCAATATTGCGGGTATGTACGCGGTGTACCACGGACCGGAAGGTCTGAAACGGATTGCCACCCGAATTCATCGTCTGACAGACATTCTGGCGAAAGCGGTGACAGACGCGGGTCTGCATCTGCGCAATACCACCTGGTTTGATACCCTGACCATTGAAGTGAAAGATAAACCGGCGGTGCTGGCGCGGGCAAAAGCTGCGCGGATTAACCTGCGCACCGATCTTCATGGTGCCGTGGGGGTTACGCTGAGCGAAACGACACAGCGCGAATGCCTGGAAAATCTGTATGCGGTACTGACCGGGCAGGAAGCAGTATTAGATATTGATGCGCTGGATGCTCAGGTTGCGGGTACAACCGCATCTGTTCCTGCGGCAATGCGCCGTGAAGGTAAGATTCTGGTTCATCCTAATTTTAACCGCTATCACAGCGAAACAGACATGATGCGCTATCTGCACAGTCTGGCGCGCAAAGATCTGGCGCTGGATCAGGCGATGATCCCGCTCGGCTCCTGTACCATGAAACTGAATGCGGCAGCGGAGATGATCCCTATCACCTGGCCGGAATTCGGTAATATGCATCCGTTCTGCCCGCCGGAGCAGGCGCAGGGCTATTATGTGATGATTGAACAGCTCTCCCGCTGGCTGGTGCTGCTGACCGGGTATGATGCCATGTGTATGCAGCCGAACTCCGGCGCGCAGGGCGAATACGCGGGTCTGGTGACTATCCGCCGTTACCAGGAGAGCAAAGGCGAAGGGCACCGCACTATCTGCCTGATCCCAAGCTCAGCGCACGGCACCAACCCGGCCTCTGCCAATATGGCGGGTATGGATGTGATTGTTGTGGGCTGCGATGAAGACGGCAACATTGACCTGGCTGATTTGCGTGCAAAAGCAGAGCAGCACAGTGAAAAACTCTCCTGTGTGATGATCACCTATCCGTCCACTCACGGCGTGTATGAAGAGGGTGTGCGCGAGGTGTGTGAGATCATTCATGAATTCGGCGGACAGGTTTACCTTGACGGCGCAAACATGAATGCTCAGGTCGGGATCACCACACCGGGCTTTATCGGCGCGGACGTTTCTCACCTTAATCTGCACAAAACTTTCAGCATTCCGCACGGCGGCGGCGGTCCGGGTATGGGACCAATCGGGGTGAAAAAACACCTTGCACCGTTTGTGCCGGGACACACCATTGTGGCATCAGAACTGCTGACGTCACAAGGTGCGGTATCAGCAGCACCGTTCGGCAGCGCCTCAATTTTGCCGATAAGCTGGATGTATATCCGCATGATGGGCGCGCAGGGTCTGCGTCAGGCAAGTCAGGTGGCTATCCTCAATGCCAACTATATCGCGGCACGGCTGAAATCTGCTTATGATGTGTTATATGCAGGGCGTAACGGTTATGTGGCACATGAATGCATCCTGGATATCCGTCCGCTGAAAGCGAAGTTCGGCATTACGGAAATGGATATTGCCAAGCGACTGATTGACTATGGTTTCCATGCACCAACCATGTCCTTCCCGGTTGCCGGAACCCTGATGGTAGAGCCGACTGAATCAGAAAGTCAGGCTGAACTGGATCGCTTTATTGATGCGATGCTGGGGATCCGCAATGAGATGGAGCGGGTCGGCAGTGGTGAATGGGCAGCGGATGATAACCCGCTGGTCAATGCGCCGCACGTTCAGACTGAACTGGCTGAGGAGTGGACGCATCCGTACAGTCGTGAAACAGCGGTGTTCCCGACTCAGGCAACCCGTGAAAATAAATACTGGCCGACAGTAAAACGTCTGGATGACACTTATGGTGACCGTCATCTTCAGTGCTCCTGCGCACCGATGAGTGATTATGAGTGACAGACAGGGCAGCGGGAGCCGCAAAATAGTGTAAACTCTCCTGTTATTGCTGCAAGGCTGTAATAAAAAGTCCGGAAATGCACATTGCTTCCGGACTTTTTGTTTAAAGCCGCCTGTTAATAAAGGAATTTATCATGCTGGTCTTCAACTGCACCAAAGCGGCTGCGGAATTTTTCACGGTTACCCGGCACGGCAAAAAACATTCTCCGCTGCTGGCACCGCAAACAGAAACTGTGGACGATTCCGGCACTGAGACACAGCCGATCAGTCAGTGGTTAGTGCATGCAGTTAAAGTCAGGCGCAAACATGTCCTGATTGCGATGCATATTCACACCCGTTATGCGATGGTGTTCTGCGATTTAAAAAAAGCGGACAAGAGCGGATTTCTTACTCTGTTCACGGAGCGGCTGTTTAATGGCATGCTGTTTTTCGCAGAGGAATTTGCATTATGCGATGAAAGTGAGTTCAGGCAGATATTCGCCGGGTTTGATATGTATCATGGTGATGTCTGCTTTTGTCTGCGGGGTGATCGCAGCGTACAAAGTCATATTAATGATGTGGCGTGGCAATTCGAAGATACTGTAAATGATGTCGGGAGCTTTCCGGATAACTACGGGGAGGCAGCATCATTTGATGAATGGGCAAACAGTACAATCCGTTCAGTCAGACAGAGTAAAGACTATTTTTTCCCTGATGAAGCCATGTTTACCCGCTGGTTTACCCGCTACAGCGGGCGGGGTAACAGCGATGAAGCCGTAATACTCCGCAGTTTTGATGCGTTACGCAGACAACCATTAAGTTATGCAGAAAGTGATGAAGAAAGCCATGATAAACCACTTCCTGACAATGTGATTGACCTGGCAAAAGTACGCGCAGAGCGGAATAAGCGATAGTTTACTGTTTTTATTGTATAAATATCCGGCGCTATACTCAGCGCCGGATATCAGTCTGCCGGACTATTTCAGCCAGCCTTTCTCTTGTGCCGCGTCCAGCTCAGGGCGCAGCCAGTCCCAGAATTGCGGATGCACATCAGCGATAAACTTTGTGCGATCGATCACCTGCGCCAGGGAAATATTATGTTCCACCCAGCTCTGACCCTGATTATGCAGATTCATCAGCACCGGCATCACGCGATCCAGCATATTTGCAATGCGTGATTCACGGGTTTCGGCGGCATCATACTCATTCCACAGCGCCAGAAATTCATCTGCCTGCGGTTGTGGTAATAAGCCGAAAATACGATGCGCTGCCGCCACTTCCTGTTCTGCAATTGCTTTGCGCGCCGCTAAATCAAACACCAGCACATCACCGGCATCAATTTCCACCACATCATGCAATAACGCCATTTTCAGGATCCGCAACATATCAGCATCCTGCACATAAGGGGCAAATGCCATCGCCATCATGGCGAAATGCCAGCTGTGTTCGGCAGAATTTTCCTGACGCTCGTTATTCAGTAATTTTGTTTTGCGGTAAATACTTTTGAGTTTATCGAGTTCCATGACAAACGTGATTAATTGTGAAAACGGAATAATTTGTTGTGCGACTGGTGCGGCAACTGCTGATGACATAACAACCTCAGATATACCCTTATTCATTCAAACTACAGGTTCGTTGGCTGCATCCTGAATGATGTCGGGTGTAAATCATACAGAATACAAGCGCATTAACAGTACGTTTTACGGCACCGTTAATACGCGGACAATATAAAAATCAGGCTTCTTCGTTAAAAGAATACGGCAGCGGGAAAAGCGCCAGGCGGCTCTCTTCATCTTCCCGGATACGGAAAACGCTGTCTGCTTCCATATCATTGTTCATAACAATCTGCACCAGGATGCGCGCATCCTGCAAACGGACTGCTGCCAGCACGGTTCCTGTCCGGCGCCAGTTTTCGCCTAACTGCCATTCAGCATCGTCTCCGGGCTGCGGCACATGGCGGCTTTCACCAATCAGAGTGTACATGGCGCGTTTATTGGCTCCGCGGAATTTGGCACGGGCGACCATTTCCTGCCCGGTATAGCACCCTTTTTTAAAGCAGATCCCGCCCGGTAAGGACTGTAAATTGGTTGCCTGCGGAATAAGCTGATTGATATTAGCCGGTTCAATAACGGCGTAACCGGCTTCAATATCCAGGCTCAGCCATTGATTACCGGTGATGCGCGGCAGGGAAAGAGCCGTAGATAGTGCATCAGCCTGCGTTTGTGTATGGATCAGAATAAAACGCGCCTGTGGCAGCGGCAGATAAAGTACCGCACTATCCGCGTTGTTTACTACCTGCGTATCTGCATCAGGCAATTGCGCCACATGCGTACGCAGTGCATCAGCTGCTCCGGCACCGGCAAGCCCGGTTAAGGTAACTGTTTCATCTGCGGCGATCGTCACTTTGGAAAATACCGCGTATTTTTTCAGCTCGGCAAGCTGGGTATCCAGTGCGCTCCGGCGGATAAGATAAGCATATCCGTCTTTGTAATGAAACAAACGCAGGTCACTCCACATTTTGCCTTTTGCATCGCAATGAGCGCAGAGCACATGCTGACTGTCGGTCAGGGCATCAATATCCGCCGTGACCTGACCCTGAAGGTATTTCTGACTGTCCGGGCCTGTGATAGTGACCAGTGCAAGGTCATTCAGAGCCATCAGTGTCAGGGGAAGTGCATCACTCAGATGAGGGTGCATTACAGTCGTTTCTGAATTCATGTGTGTTTCCTGTCCGGAGAACAATAATAATGTATACCCTTATTCATTCAAACTGCAGGTTCGTTGGCGGAACGAGGACAACCGGGTCACATACCGATGTATGCTCCCCGTCAGTCTTCCCTTGCCGCCTGCCTGCATCCTGAATGACGTTGGGTATATGGTAAAAGAGATAACAGACATTGCAAGGAAATATATTGCCCCTTTGTGCGCTGCAACCGTGTGCTGCGACAGGTGCGGAGAGAATATGAAACCGGGCAGAGAAAATGACATTATTTTTCCGGATATACTGCATTTTTTACCGGTGTGTGCGGCAGACGATTTTCTTTATACTCAAGGCTTGCTAGGCTGTGTCTGTACGGATATACCGTTCTCCATAAAATAAAAGGATATGCCGGTGCTCGATATTGAAAATAAACCCCGCATCCACTGGGCCTGCCGTCGCGGCATGCGGGAACTGGATATTGCGGTTATGCCGTTTTTTCAGCATGAATATGACACGCTGACTGATGAACAAAAGCGCAATTTTGTACAGTTACTCACCAGTCCTGATCCGGACTTATTTAACTGGCTGATGAATAAAGGCCGCCCGGATGATGATGCACTTTATGAGATAGTCCGGCTGATTCAGGAACGCAATCAGGCACGGATGGCAGCACAGACAGCGGCATATTATCCCGACTGACCGCCGGTTGCTTCTTTGGTATCCGGATAGCTGTACACAGTCGCTGCACGGGCAGTAATAGCAAGGTAATAACTGGTCACAGTTATTATTTAGTATTTATACCCTTATTCATTCAAACTGCCCTGAATGACGTTGGGTATATACCCTCATACATTCAAACTGCAGGTTTGCTGGCGGAGCTTGCTGTCAGGCGCTATATCGTTGTATATAATTAGCCGTGCAGCGTACTGCGCTGCTGTTTTTTTGATGATGACAGAAGGGGCGGACCGGTGATTTTGTGGAAATCAGTATTACGCGTCTCATTTAAGACGCAGGTTTACTCTACACTGATTTATGGTGCCCTTGCGATGGGGCTTTTATTTGCACCATGGCCGGCTGAAACCTCTTTTATCTGGCTGCCGGTTATTTTGCTGATAATTGGCGGATGGGGACGGGCACAACATAAAATCAGTAAGCGGACCGGACCTCTCAGTCTGTATAACCAAAACAGGATCCTGTGGCGTAAAAATGAGTGGGAGATAATTAAACCTCCCTGTATTACCCGGTTTGGTGTGCGGCTGCTGTTGCGCTCACTGACCTCAAAACGGCAAAAATACCTCTGGATTGCCTCTGACAGTATGCCGAAAGAGGCATGGCACAGTCTTAATCAACTGCTTCCGCAATATCCGGATATTTAAACTGATGCCGCTACAGCCGTCGCGGTTTACAACAGGGCTTCTGTTTCTTCGAGCACCTGCATACACCAGGTCGCGATACGCTCTTCGCTTTCGTCATATTGATTGACATCATCCAGCGCGAGACCGACAAAGTGCTTTCCGTCCGGCGTGAGCGCTTTCGGGCTGGTAAAAGTATAGCCGTCAACCGGCCAGTAACCGACAAACTGAACACCTGTCGCCAGTAACTGCTGATGCAGATAGCCCAGTGCATCCAGGAACCAGTCACTGTAATCCACCTGGTCACCCATGCCGTACAGGGCAACAATTTTACCGGAAAGATTAAGCTGCGGCAGACTTTCCCAGATAGCCAGCCAGTCTTCCTGAATCTCCCCGAAATCCCATGTCGGAATGCCTAAAATCAGCACCGGATAGGTTTCCATCAACCCGGGGGCGGCATCTTTCACATCATGGAGTTCAACAAGATCTTCACCTAAAATATCGCGGATTTTTTCTGCCGCCATTTCGGTGTAGCAGGTACTGGAGCCATAAAAAAGACCAATTTTCATTTATTTATTCTGCTGTATGTCAGGTCAGAGAATGAGAGCGTGCCTGTTACCGGCGCTGCTTTCACGGCAATATTGAGGTATTGTAACAGAAGATAAGTGAGTTCTGACACGGGTAATTCAAACGGGAGGGCGGTCGTGAGCGACGCCGGACAACACAGAGAAAGTGATGCACTGACAGAGCTGTTTCTTGATACTATCTGGCTCGAACAGAATTTATCAGAAAATACGCTGGCAGCTTACCGCCTGGATCTTCAGGCATTATCAGACTGGCTCGCGCCGCAGAATCTGGACTGGCTATCGCTGACCACGATGGATTTACAGGCATTTCTCGCCGCCAGGATGGACGGCGGATATAAAGCAACCAGTTCAGCCAGGTTACTGAGTTCTCTGCGCCGTTTTTTCCAGTATTGCTACCGGGAAAAACAGCGCCCGGATGATCCGACCATTCAGCTGGCTGCGCCGAAATTACCGGCACGATTGCCGAAAGATCTCAGTGAAAGCCAGGTGGATGACCTGCTCAGCGCACCGGATCTGTCTGATCCGGTTGAACTGCGGGATAAAGCGATGCTGGAAGTATTGTACGCATGTGGCTTACGGGTAACAGAACTGGTATCGCTTTCTCTGCCGGATATCAGTCTGCGTCAGGGTGTTATCCGCGTTATCGGTAAAGGTAATAAAGAGCGCCTGGTGCCGATGGGTGAAGAGGCGGTTTACTGGGTCGAGGTATATCTGGCACAGGCGCGCCCGGCATTATTAAACGGACAGACACAGGATGTGCTTTTTCCCAGCAAACTCGGGCGGCAGATGACCCGCCAGACATTCTGGCACCGGATCAAACGCTATGCGGTTGTCGCGGGGATCGCAACTGAAAAATTATCCCCCCATGTTCTGCGCCATGCGTTTGCCACACACTTGCTTAATCATGGTGCAGATCTGCGCGTGGTACAGATGTTGCTGGGGCACAGTGATTTATCCACCACACAAATTTATACTCATGTGGCGACCGAACGGTTACGTACACTGCATCAACAGCACCACCCGCGGGGCTGATAAGGAACAACGGAAGAGTATTATGATGAAAAAATTATTGTCTGTTCTGGCTTTTCTGCTGGTGGTAAATCACAGCGCATTTGCCGGGGAAAGTGAGATTAAAGCCGCATTTGCCAAAATGGATATGACGGTGCAGCAAATCCAACCTTCTCCGGTTGCCGGTGTTGCGGTAGTCAGTACGTCACAGGGCATTTTTTATATCAGTGATGACGGGCGCTATCTGTTACAGGGGCCGATGTTTGATATGAGCGGAAAAACCCCCGAAAATATAACAAACCGGGTGCTACTGAGTGAGCTGAACAGCCTGGAAAAGGAGATGATCATTTATAAATCTCCCCGGGAAAAACATGTTATTACCGTGTTTACCGATCTGACTTGCCCGTATTGCCTTAAATTACATAATGAAAATAATGCATTAAATGATAAAGGCATTACGGTTCGTTATCTGGCATTCCCGCGCAAAGGGCCGGATTCGGCTGTCGGAAAAGAGATGCAGTCTGTCTGGTGTAACGGTTTTAAAACCAAAGCGCTGAACGGTGCCTTTAAAAATGAGCCTATTGCGCCGATTGAAAAATGTAATATTGATATCAGCAAACACTATAATCTGGGTCTCAAGTTTGGGATCACCGGTACACCGGCCATTGTGCTTGAAGATGGTACGCTTATTGCCGGTTATTTATCTGCGGATAAATTGGCTGAAGTAGTAGCAAGTAAATAAATATCATCAATATAATTAGGTTGTTATGATTAAAACTGAACTCCGCCGCCGCGATGTGGCGGACGGCTCTGCACTGTCAGCGCCTGAACGTTCTCCTCTGCTGTGCCGCCTGTATGCGGCACGGGGAATATCCTCTCCTGAGCAGTTAGATCGCGGTGCCCGCGGGTTGCTGAATTACCGGCAACTGAACGGAATCGAACAGGGCGTGGCTCTGCTCAAAGAGGCGCTGCATCAGAATCTGCATATTGTGATTGTCGGTGATTTTGATGCCGATGGCGCGACAAGCACCGCACTTTCTGTCCGTGCCCTGCGCCTGATGGGATTTCGCCGTATTGATTTTCTGGTACCGAACCGTTTTGAAGACGGCTACGGACTGAGCCCGCAGGTCGTGGAGGAAGCCCGCAAAAAAGGCGCTGAACTCATTATGACTGTCGATAACGGTATCTCTTCCCATGATGGAGTCAGTGCCGCACATGCGGCGGGGATCCGCGTTATTGTGACAGACCACCACCTGCCGGGCGAGACTCTGCCACCGGCGGAAGCCATCATTAACCCGAACCTGGCCGACTGTGAATTTCCGTCCAAATCGCTGGCGGGTGTCGGCGTGGCATTTTATCTGATGTCTGCGCTGCGCGCGTCACTGCGTACCGATAACTGGTTTGCGGAGCAGGGGATTGCCGAGCCGAATCTGGCTGAGCTGCTGGATCTTGTGGCGTTGGGTACGGTGGCGGATGTGGTGGTATTGGATCAGAACAACCGGATCCTCGTGCATCAGGGGCTGAACCGTATCCGTGCCGGACGCTGCTGTGCGGGTATCACCGCACTGCTGGAGATAGCCAAACGAAATGCCCCTGCGCTGGTGGCCAGTGACCTCGGCTTTGCGCTGGGACCACGCCTGAATGCGGCCGGACGACTGGATGATATGTCTGTCGGCGTGGCATTATTGCTGACTGACGATATGGCTCAGGCGCGCATGGTGGCGCACGAACTTGATGCACTGAACCAGACCCGGCGTGAGATTGAGCAGGGAATGCAGCAGGAAGCGGTTGTTTTATTTGATAAAATAGAACGCAGTACAACGGAGATGCCATCCGGTATTGCGCTGTACCATCCGGAATGGCACCAGGGCGTGGTCGGTATTCTGGCATCACGCATCAAAGAGCGTTATCACCGCCCGGTGATTGCGTTCGCTCCCTGTGGTGACGGCCTGCTGAAAGGTTCCGGGCGCTCGGTACAGGGGTTGCATTTGCGTGACGCACTGGAGCGGCTGGACACACTGAATCCGGGAATGATCCTCGCATTCGGCGGACACGCAATGGCGGCCGGCTTATCACTGCCGGAAAACTGTTTTCCTGATTTTCAGGAAAAATTTGCCGCGCTGGTAAGCGAAATGGTCGATCCCGCACAGCTTCAGGGGGTTATCTGGAGTGACGGCGCACTGGATATACAGGAAATGACACTGGAAACCGCCGGGTTACTGCGGGAAGGCGGTCCGTGGGGGCAGGGTTTCCCTGAGCCTTTGTTTGACGGATATTTCCGCCTGCTGCAACAGCGCATAGTCGGTGAAAAACACCTGAAAGTCATGGTGGAGCCGGAAGGCGGCGGTCCGCTGCTGGACGGTATTGCCTTTAATGTCGATGTAAATTACTGGCCTGATAACAGTGTGCAGCGGGTCAGGCTGGCCTATAAACTGGATGTGAATGAGTTTCGCGGACAGCGCAGCGCCCAGTTATTAATTGAGCATATCTGGCCGGATTAATTTTAGTCTGAAAGCGCCTCCCGGTGCTGTCATGATGGGCGGATATTCGTTACAATGTCCAGCTCTCACATTATTAGCCGATAATCAACAAAAAGATAAAAGACATGTTTGAAATTAACCCGGTAAAAAATCAGATCCAGGATTTGACTGAACGTACCTCGGTACTTCGGGGGTATCTTTGACTACGATGCCAAGAAAGAGCGCTTAGAAGAAGTTAACGCCGAGCTGGAACAGCCCGATGTCTGGAACGAACCGGAACGTGCGCAGGCACTCGGTAAAGAGCGCGCCTCACTGGAAGCTATCGTAGAGACCATTGATGAGTTAGATCAAGGGCTTGAAGATGTCAGCGGACTGCTGGAACTCGCCGTTGAAGCTGACGATGAAGAAACCTTTAACGAAACCATTGAAGAGCTGCGCGGGCTGGAAGATAAGCTGGCGAAGCTGGAATTCCGCCGGATGTTCTCCGGTGAATATGACAGCGCGGATTGCTACCTTGATCTTCAGGCAGGCTCCGGCGGTACAGAAGCTCAGGACTGGGCGAGTATGCTGCTGCGTATGTATCTGCGCTGGGCAGAAAGCCGTGGTTTCAAAACTGAAATCATTGAAGAATCTGACGGCGATGTCGCCGGTCTGAAATCAGCAACAATCAAGATTATCGGTGAATACGCATATGGCTGGTTGCGGACTGAAACCGGGGTTCACCGTCTGGTGCGCAAGAGTCCGTTTGACTCAGGCGGCCGTCGTCATACCTCATTCAGCTCTGCGTTTATCTATCCGGATGTGGCTGATGATATCGACATCGAAATCAATCCGGCAGATATCCGTATTGACGTCTACCGCGCCTCCGGTGCCGGTGGTCAGCACGTAAACAAAACCGAATCCGCCGTGCGCATCACGCATATTCCGACCGGACTTGTCACTCAGTGCCAGAACGACCGCTCGCAGCATAAAAATAAAGATCAGGCTTTCAAACAAATGAAAGCAAAACTTTATGAATATGAAATGCAGAAGAAAAACGCTGATAAACAAGAAATGGAAGATAATAAATCAGATATCGGCTGGGGCAGTCAGATTCGCTCCTACGTTCTTGATGATGCACGCATTAAAGATCTCCGCACCGGCATTGAAACCCGTAATACCCAGGCGGTGTTAGACGGTGATCTGGATAAATTTATTGAGGCCAGCTTAAAAGCGGGTTTATAAGGATTAAAAATGTCACACGACCAACAACCTGCCGAGCAGGCACCTGATTTAAATAACGAATTAAAAACCCGCCGTGAGAAATTAGCGCAGTTGCGTGAAAAGGAATCTGTTGCGTTCCCGAACGATTTCCGCCGTGATGCCGTCTCCGGTGAGCTGCATGCAAAATATGGTGAAAAAACAGCGGAAGAGCTGGAAGCACTGAATATTGAAGTCGCGATTGCCGGTCGTATGATGACCCGCCGCATTATGGGTAAAGCCTCTTTTGCCACATTACAGGATACAGCGGGCCGTATTCAGATTTACGTTTCCCGTGATGACCTGGCGGAAGGCATTTATAACGAATCCTTTAAAAAATGGGATTTGGGCGATATCCTGGCAGCACGCGGTAAATTGTTTAAAACCAAAACCGGTGAACTGACTGTTCACTGTACTGAAGTGCGTCTGCTGACCAAAGCACTGCGCCCGTTACCGGATAAATTCCATGGTCTGAATGACCAGGAAACCCGCTATCGCCAGCGCTATCTTGATCTCATTGCCAATGATGACTCCCGTCATACTTTCGCTGTCCGTTCACGCATTATGGCGGAAATCCGCAAATTTATGGTGAACAAAGGCTTTATGGAAGTTGAAACGCCGATGATGCAGGTTATCCCGGGCGGGGCAACGGCGCGTCCGTTTGTCACGCATCACAATGCGCTGGATATTGATATGTATCTGCGTGTTGCGCCGGAACTGTATCTCAAGCGTCTGGTTGTCGGTGGTTTTGAACGCGTGTTTGAAATCAACCGTAACTTCCGTAATGAAGGTGTGTCACCGCGCCATAATCCGGAATTCACCATGATGGAACTTTATATGGCGTATGCCGATTATAAAGACCTTATCGTGCTGACTGAAGAGCTGTTCCGTATCATTGCGCTGGATGTGACCGGTAACCCGGTTGTGAAATATGGCGAACAGGAATTCGATTTCGGTAAGCCGTTCGCCAAGCTCACCATGAAAGAAGCCATTTGCAAATACCGTCCGGAAACGAATGTGGCAGACCTGGATGATATGGATAAAGCGGTTGCGATTGCTGAGTCTCTGCGTATTAAAGTAGAAAAATCATGGGGTCTGGGTCGCGTACAGTGTGAAATCTTCGAGGAAGTGGCGGAAAGCCATCTGATCCAGCCGACATTCATTATTGAATATCCGGCAGAAGTGTCACCGCTGGCGCGCCGCAATGACGATAATCCGTTTGTAACTGACCGTTTTGAGTTCTTTATCGGCGGTCGTGAAATCGGTAATGGTTTCTCTGAGCTTAATGATGCAGAAGACCAGGCAGAGCGCTTTGCTGAACAGGTTCGTCAGAAAGACGCCGGTGATGATGAAGCGATGTTCTATGACGAAGACTACGTCGTTGCACTGGAGCACGGTCTGCCGCCGACAGCGGGTCTGGGTATCGGGATCGACCGCATGGTGATGCTGTTTACCAACAGCCACACTATCCGCGACGTCATCCTGTTCCCGGCAATGCGCCCGGGTAAATAAAACTGTATTTTAAATAAAACCAAGCCTCACAAATTTGTGGGGCTTTTTTTTCACTATCCTCTTGATATACAAGATGACCAGCGTATAATCCTTTCATCCAAAGCGGGCGTAGTTCAATGGTAGAACGAGAGCTTCCCAAGCTCTATACGAGGGTTCGATTCCCTTCGCCCGCTCCAAACAAACCTCTCTGAACGTCTCCTGAAGTCTACAAACCCCACTAAAATCAAGCCTTACAGCAAAATCACTGTCTTCTGAAGTCTGCCACCGCCTTTTGGAATCTATACATCTTTGTGTATAAGTAATGCGTATCAGGATATCGGGTTATGCCGTGTGCCGGAAGCCGGCCTCATTAAACAGAGCTTGTATTTCAGCAGGCAGACGAAAGATAATAAACCCAGCGTTATACACTGTTATTAGCTAAATGAATGCTTGCTATATCAGTGCGTCAAAATACGTTTTTAGGGGGGTGTAATGCCAGATCTGATTTTTTTACGTGAGCTATTAGTCTCAGGCGTTAATTATTTACAGCTTTTTCTTGAAGCTATATCAGTCATTTGCGTTGCTATAGGGCTTGTTAAAACACTGTATATTTTAATTACGGTTAAAGATGGCAGGGCTGCACGTTTTTATTTCGGCAACTGGCTGGCAATTGCCTTAGAATTTCAGCTTGCAGCGGATATTTTGATTACTACTGTTGATCCTGATTTAGATAGCCTCATTAAGCTGGCAATTATCGCCGTGATTAGAACGTTCTTAAATTACTTTCTTGCCAAAGAACTGGAGCACAATCTTTTAGGTGAGGAACCAAAGGGTAAGACAAGTAAGCATCAATAGCGCGCGAAGGTAAGAGTTGATCCAATTCGGCTGGTTGGTGTTTTACGAAGCAGGCAGGTATGGTAATTAAACGATAAAAATCAAAGGATAAGCATATGTTCCGATGGGTGGTGGTGGCTGTAAATGCCTCCAAAATTACCCATTGAATTTAGTTGCATGCAAGTTCAAATAAAGTTACTTAATATACTGACGCATGGTGCAATGGCATTTCTGAGCAGGGGTATCAATATGGTTATTAATTGTTATAACGACAAAATAAGTGAAGATAAAATAGACGCGCTGACCAGTTTGCTACACAACTGTGTCCTTGGTGGTGCCAGTGTTGGGTATACTGACGCAGAAGCTCAAATGGATGACATGAGAAATTATTGGGTTGGTGTCAATCATTCATTATCAACAAATAATTTTAAGCTTATTTCAGTAGAGGCTGACAATAAAATCGTTGGTGTAGTCGGACTTGAGTTATGTACAAAACCAAATGGTAAACACCGGGGTGAAATTTGTAAGCTATTGGTATTACCTGACTACAGGCGCAAAGGGCTTGCAAGAAAATTGATGCTGGAAGCAGAACAAGTAGCATGGGAATCAGGATTGACACTTTTGACACTGGATACAAATACCAAAGGTATAACTGTCAGCTTATATAGTTCTCTGGGATGGCAGGTTAGTGGTGAAATCCCACAGTTCGCTCAATCAGTTAATGGTGATCTTGAATCAACTACCATCATGTTCAGGCTCAAGCCTGAACATGAAGTTTAAATAAGATTGATTAATAGCCGGTTCAATTTGAAATCGCATCAGTGTTAATTTTACGATTCCGTTTGAAACTGAGTCGTGAAAAACGCGGGGGAAATTACACAGAATTATTTACAGGGTCCTTTAGGGACGTAGCCAATGCCTTCTTCCTGTCGCGGACTGTAACCGTAGTGTCACCCTTAGCAGGGCTGAAGTATTGATTCAATCATACACCCGGCTTTGTCTGCGTAATAAAATAAACTGTTACTTCCTGTTCGTCAAAAATGTCGAAATCCCATATCAAATAACCGCTGTAAATTTTATCCAACTGATTTCTATCTTATTTTCTATTGGCACATAATATGCATGTCTGATATTTCTTTTCTTACTCTTTTACTCCCTGGTCAGGGGAAAGGACGTCAAATGAACAAAGTCATATCTGTATGCCCATACTGCGGTGCTGGTTGTAAATTAAATCTCTGTGTCGAAAACGGCAAAATAATTAAAGCTGAAGGTGCTGATGGTGTTACTAACCAGGGGCAACTGTGCCTGAAAGGGTTATATGGCTGGGATTTTCTGAATGATAATAAATTACTGACAGCCCGATTAAACCAACCGATGATCCGCCGGAAAAAAGGCGGGCCGTTTGAAGTGGTCAGCTGGAGAGAGGCGATTAATTATACCGCGCATAAACTGAAAGAAATAAAAGAAAAGTATGGCGCAAAATCGATTATGTGTACCGGCTCCTCCCGCGGAACCGGTAATGAAACCAATTTTGTGATGCAGAAATTCGCCCGGGCGGTGTTGGGTAATAATAATGTGGATTGTTGTGCCCGTGTTTGTCACGGACCCTCCGTTGCCGGGTTGCAGGTCACATTAGGTAACGGTGCGATGAGTAATTCAATTGCGGATATTGAAAACTCAGATTGCTTATTGGTATTCGGCTATAACTGTGCGGATTCTCACCCGATTGTTGCCCGCCGCGTTATCAAAGCCAAAGAAAAAGGGGCGGAGATCATTGTTTGTGATCCGCGAAAAATAGAGACAGCTAAAATAGCCACACAGTATCTTCCCCTGCGAAACGGGTCGAATATGGCACTGGTAAATGCCTTTGCTTACACTCTGATAGACGAGAATCTTTACGATAAAAATTATGTAAATCAGCATACTGAAGGATTTGAAGAGTATAAAAAAGCAGTTCAGGCTTACAGTCCGGAAGCGGTTGAGGAGATTGTCGGTCTTTCTGCATTACAAATCCGTCAGGCGATGAGAACCTATGCGAAAGCAAAAACAGCCACCATTATGTGGGGGATGGGTGTTACACAGTTCGGACAGGCGGTGGATGTGGTTAAAGGCCTTTCCGGTCTGGCTCTGCTGACGGGAAACCTGGGTAAACCGGGGGTTGGTGTGGCGCCGGTCCGGGGACAAAATAATGTCCAGGGTGCTTGTGATATGGGTGTCTTACCTGATACTTTCCCGGGCTATCAAAAAGTGACTGATGCGGATGCCCGACAGAAATTTGCCCGCGAATGGGGGATCCCGTTTGAAAGTATGGATCCTGACGTCGGCTATCGCATTACAGAAGTCCCTCATCTGGCGATAGAAGGTAAGGTAAAAGCCTATTACATCATGGGAGAAGATCCGCTACAGACAGAGGCGGATTTACAGCTTGTCCGTAAAGGCTTTGATGCGCTTGAATTTGTTGTTGTACAAGATATTTTTATGACTAAAACAGCAGAGCAGGCCGATGTTATTTTACCTTCCACAAGCTGGGGTGAACATGCCGGTATCTTCACCTGTGCTGACCGCGGATTTCAACGATTCGAAAAAGCAATTGAACCACAGGGAAATGTAAAACGGGACTGGGAAATCATCTGCTTGCTGGCAACAGAAATGGGCTACCCGATGTCTTATGCGGATAATAAAGCCATCTGGGATGAAGTACGGAAACTCTGCCCGCTGTTTTATGGTGTAACATATGAAAAACTGGCGGGGCTGGCTCATATTCAGTGGCCGTGTCCGACAATAGAGCATCCGGGAACACCTTACCTGTATCAGAATAATGCGTTTGATACACCGACCGGCAAGGGGCAGTTATTTGCAGCAGAATGGCGCAAGCCTGCTGAACTGCCTGATGACGAATATCCGCTTATCCTTTCAACTGTGCGTGAAGTCGGGCACTATTCCTGTCGCTCGATGACCGGAAACTGTAAAGCATTAGCTTCTCTGGCGGATGAGCCGGGCTATGTTCAGATTAACCCGGAAGCTGCCGGAAATTTAGGCATAAAAGATCAGGATATTGTCTGGGTGGAGTCACGCAGGGGGAAAGTGATGTCCCGTTGCAGTATCAACGATACGATTAATAAACCTGCGATTTATATGACATATCAGTGGTGGATTGGTGCCTGTAATGAATTAACACAGGATAATCTCGATCCTGTATCTAAAACACCGGAAACAAAATACTGCGCTGCAAGAATAGTGAAAATTGATGACCAAAGAGCCGCCGAGGATCTTGTAAAAGAAAAATATTCAGGCATGCGGGCGCGGTTAATCGGTTTGGTTGAGTCTGCGGAGCGGCAGATTTAATTAAAGCGGATAGAGTATAACGACTAACTAAAGGGATCCTTACATTAAGCGATCCCTTTTTATTTATCAAATTACTTTCTTTTTTCGTATTATATAGCTTAAATTTGGATAAATAACCGATAGCATAATAATTAAAATCCCGGCTATTTGTATTAATGTGATATCTTCATTCAGTAAAATATAAGCAAAAATAATAGCAGACGGTAGTTCAACAGAGGAGAGTATTCCGCCTAATCCGGGGCTTAACTGTGGCATTCCTTTGCTGAAACAAATTAAAGGAAAAACGACTGAAAATATAGCGATAACAGGTGCCCATTTGAATACAACAAGCTGATCATTAAATTCAATCTGACTTCCCAAAAAAAGGATAAGAAAAAAAACAGCACCAACAGAGACATACATTGCTCTCTGTATAGGATCGGCATCTTTAACAACAGAATTTGTTATCATCATCATACAGGCGTAAGCACAGGCAGAGCCAAAAGCTAATATCACTCCGATTACGGATAACGTCATATCAGCGGTAAAAATCTGTGTTGCCAGGACAGTACCTATCATAATGAAAATAACAGCAATTATCTGATTTTTAGATGGAACATTTCGTTTGAAAATAAATCCTAAAATCATTGTTATCCAGACTGATTGCATTAAGAGAACAGCTGAAACCGTCACTGATATAAACTGCAATGATGCAAAATATAATGTATTTGTACTGGCCATTGCCAGTCCGGATAGCAGTAATTTTCCCCGCTGAATATTATTTAATGTGAATAACCGTGAGTTTCTGCGGGTGAAATTAAGACATATCAGGATGAGAGCTGCACAAAAAACCTGAGAAAGTAATAAATTAGCAGGTAATGCGCCATTACCTGCCGCCATTTTAAATAAAGAGGCCGGGATCCCGTAGCTTACCGCACCTAAAAAGACAATAATACTGGCATTTGTTTTCATTAATTATCCATATAATCATGGTGTTATGTGTATTATGGAAATCTGACTCTCACGAAATCCTGATTAAATACAAAAAA
Organism: Morganella psychrotolerans; assembly: GCF_001676055.1. Lineage (GTDB taxonomy): Bacteria > Pseudomonadota > Gammaproteobacteria > Enterobacterales > Enterobacteriaceae > Morganella > Morganella psychrotolerans_B. Next base: position 127,370 of record NZ_LZEX01000046.1, read on the forward strand.
AAAGCGGATGCGCCGGACACAAATATTTTCGGATAGCATGAGTTGTAAGTTTTAGATAATATCATCGGTATATGAAAAAGAATAACGTTGCAGGTCTTATTGTCGGTGGCTGTGTTCTGCTGACTCTGCTTATATTATTGTCAGGTTTTATCCTGTCGATGAACAAAGTATCAGGCAGAGATATTGATAACGGCCAGCAGATAGGTCACAGTATTTTTACGCTCTATAATGGCAATATTTATGCCGGTGTTCCGTCTGATGGTCAGTATGTTATTGAGGCGGCAGATCCTGTGAGCTTTAAGCGGGTGTCTGATGATTATAAAGCACGCCAGTTTGCGGTTGATAAACACCATGCCTATTGCGGTAATCTGATTGTTCCTGATTTTAATCCCGGAGCCGCAAAATCAATCGGCAATGGTTATTTTACGGATGACCGGAATACTATTTATTGCGCTCCGTTTACTAAACAAAACGAGGCAATGACAGGCTGGAAAAAGTTACGTGAGACCTGGCTTTATGGTTGGGATCTTGGTGGCAAACCACAGGCCTTTTACTACCCGACAGAGGTATTGCCTGCATCTGTGACACCTTACCAATTATTGCCTGAAACCGGATTAGCCGGTAACGGAACGTCTGTTTTCTTTAACGGCAAACTTATGCCGGATGCTGACCCGCAGACACTTACGGCGATTGATGTACAGCAAAGTGACCTCTCAGTGCGTAAGAGCCATGTTTTTTATCGCGATAACCGTAATGTCTATTATCAGCACAATAAATTACCGCTAAAAAGTAATGCGGTGCTATATGGATTTTACATTGGTAATTTATTTCGGGAAGCGTATCTTTTTGACCCGCAATCGGGTCTGGTTGCGACAAATAATATCGTATTTCCTCCTGAATTTGCACCGTATAAGGTTATCAGCCGCTATGGTGGACATGTTAATCATGTACTCTTTTTATCTGCAAAGGGAGTTTATTTCTATGACGGGAAAAAAGAAAAAATAATCAGGGCAGGGGATAATCCTTTTTTGGATAATAGCTGTCAGGAAATGGCACCCATGGTTTTCAGTTGTAATAACCAAACCTATTATTTACAGGGTTCAGAAAGTTGGGGATCTAATAAATCACCCGGTCTTATTTCCCGTAGTACCCATATTTGCCTTTTTGAAGATAATTCATCTAAAGAATGGGAGAAAACAGGCGATGTCATGAATCACCGTTATGGTGAAGTCTGGAAAAAAGGAAATAAGTATTATTATTTTGACAAACTGGGTGTAACTCAGCTCGTTCGCCATACGATTTATGAAATTACCGATAAGCAAACATTGAACAGTCTGCTTAATGATAATTTACGACCTGAGAATATACGTCAGATGGTGAGGAACGGGCACTTGCAACCTGTAGCCTGCACAAGTGTTTTACAAGCAAAAACACGCTATAAAAAGACATTTATGAGTTCTTTGAATTTTTTCAATGATGATTGATTTTACGTATATAAAATAAATAGTTAATCAGGTATGACATTCGGCTGCATATTTAAATCAGGTCAGCCATATAGATATTTTTATATGGCTGTTAAATAGGTGGCATGTCTGTTTTTTATGTTAAAAACAGACCAGTGCTGATCAATTCACCGGACGCGGTCTAATTGTCCTGATATAGTCAATAATATTTTTTATTGCGCCCAAAATACCGGATACCCTGCTTGGTGGTGTACAGTCACCCGGGAAAGGACTACTTTCTGCATTCGCTGCGAAACGACCACCGCTGACTGCATTTACTTCCTGATTTGATAATTTTCTCATGGTTAATATCCTTTTATTAATGAATATATCCCTGATAAGTATCAGTTTTTACTTTACTGCACTTAATTAAAATATAGACAATGTTGTTTTGTTGTCAAATTAAAAAAAACAAACAGAATGAAAATAGATAATTAAGTGAGTGTTTATTATTAACAATATATAATTTTGAGGGTCTGATCTTAGTATTTTTTATCAGGAATTATCCTTATCCTGACATTACAATAAATACAAAACCACTACTGGCAGTGCTACAGGGGTGATCACATTTTTCAGGTATTCGTCTATAACATTCATACAAAAATAATGTTTGACAAATAAATACAAGTTTATAGAATAGCGGCTTCAAGGTCTTATTGGCCCGTAAGCGTTTACGTTAATCAACGCATATAACTTTTTACATTACAGCGGTTATATGTTGTTGTGTCGTAAATATACGGAGTCGTCTATGTCTTTTCAGGACAAAAATTATATCTTAGGTATCCCTAAACTTCCTCAGCGCGCCCTGATTTTTTTGGTGCCATTTTTCCTGTCTCTGGTAATGAGCGGAATAGTTTCCCTTATCAGTACGATTAAAGCCCTTGGTTTTTCATGGATTTTAGTCTCTCCCTGGCTGACATCGTGGGGATTATCATGGATGGTGGCATTCCCGACAGTCTTATTTGTACTGCCATTTGCCCGGAAATTATCATTGTTGATGGTCAGAAATTCATAATATTACGTGGGCTGTTAAATATTACTGTCAGTATCAGATATTATCCGGAATACTATATTCCGGATAACAGTACGATATTTATATCTTAATAAAATCAAATAATTAAATATTAAATATACGGCGGAATTGTATTTTCCCTTTTTCTGTAACAGTGACTTCGCGATAGCCCGACGTCCGGGTCAGCCAGCCTTTTTGCTCACAGTGTGTAAAAAATGCCGCACCGAGGTAACCGCCCAGATGAAACCGGCGTTCACTCCAATCCAGGCAGCCACAGCAAAAAACGCGCTTTGTGGCGGGAGTCAGTGATAACCCCAGTTGTATCAGCGCTGTTTCGCCTTCGGTGGTCAGCCCGTACCCCTCCGGCGTCAGCCAGTTTTTTTCCTGCATAGCGGCATAGATAGCAACGGCGGTTTCGCCTGCCAGATGGTCATAACATGTCCGCGCCAGCCGCAGATTGTCCGGCGTGGATGATTTTCGCGTAACCGCCGTGACCGGCATCCCGGTCAGTGCCATCATTTTTTCAAGCAATTCCGCCACATCCTGACCCGCAAGATGATAATAGCGGTGCCGTCCCTGCGGCAGGCAGGCGATCAGCTTACCCATAACCAGTTTTGTCAGGTGAGCACTGGCTGTGGATGCACTGATTTCTGCGGCAATGCTCAGCTCAGTGGCCGTCCAGGATCGGCCGTCCATCAGCGCACAGAGTATTTTTATGCGTGACGGATCAGCCAGTGCCGCCGCGACAGTTGCCAGAGCACTTTCCAGTTCAGGGGGTTGTTCTTTTATCATCGGTTTCCGGTTATTTATCTTCACGCGTAAAGGTGTATTCGCGACCAATTTCGGCAATACGTATCCGGTAAAATGAGAATATATCGGTTTTACCTTCCTGCTGCGCCAACTGGTGTTGCTGGTTTTGTTTCCATTTCAGTAAAGAGGCTTCGTCTTCCCATAAAGAAAGTGACAGCAATTTTCCCGGTGTACTCAGGCTCTGAAAGCGCTCAATCGAAATAAAACCCTCTGCATTTTCGAGTAGTGGACGTAGTGTTGCGGCAATTTCCAGGTAACGGCTTTGCTTATCTTCCGGCATTGATACTTCAAAAATAACAGCAAACATTTTGTTCTCCTTTTGCGGGGTGAAAAGGAGCATAACGGAAACGAATAAAAAACACTTTGATGAATAACGAAATATGGATTATTTCATTAATTCAGCCTGAACCTGTTTCAGGCTGCGCACCCAGGGTTTGTTTGCTGTGATAGCAGCCGGTAGCGTTTTGAGTGCGCGTCGGGCTGATGTTAAATCGGGATAATCGCCATAAACCAGAACATACCACTGACGTCCGTGACGGACAGTTTCATAAACTACGTAATTGGATAGTTTATAGTGACGTGCGGTATCATATAACCCTCCCAGCGTTGCGGCGCTGCTGAGCTGTAATGTGTAATGACTGCCCGGGGCGGTGCGCAGATTACTGCCTGAATTACCGGCAAAAACAGGTTTGGTTTTCGGTACAGTCGGGGATTTTATTATTTCTTGTGTCTTTTCCGGTGTGTGGCTTACCTGTATAGGTAACGCAGGCGGATAAACGGTTTCTGACGGATAAACGGTCACCGGCGGCGGAACGGCAATGGTAATGGTTATTTCTTCCGGTATTTCTGTTGTGACCGGTGCTGCCCGGCGGGTGATCAGTTCTGCTTGTAATAATGGCAGATACTTATTCAGGTATATTTTTATATTTCCGGCTTGTTTTTTTCCGCGATTAATCTGTGTCAGAAAAGGCGGAGCAACAGGAGCTGATTCTGCGACTGATAATATATGCTTTATACCCTGTACGGCAGCAGCAGAATACGGGCTTTCCGGTAGTTGCATACACCGGCGGGTATCTGTTGGCTTGGTCAGAATCTCTTTTTGTGCCGGGTCTGCAAGAATATCGTCCTTTATATCCTGCAATATATACTGAGCACGGTTAGCGGTTTCACCACCGGAAAGTGCTGATTTCCCCAGCCACCAGCGCGCACAGGAAATATCCCTGTCACCACCAACACCAGTGTAAAATAATATACCCAGATGAAATTGTCCGGGCGGATAACCCCGCAGTGCTGACTGATGAATATAATAACGCCCCTTTTCTGGATATGCGTTAACACCATCACCATTAATATATTTCACACCAAGATCATGAACAGATTCAACAGTACCTTGTTCTTCATTATCTGTCGTGCTGTAGGCATAAGGTATTACAGAGAGATACAGCAGGGTTGCTGTTATACGGATAAAGAGTGTATTAAAAAAGGCCGTATGTGTTTTTTGCATAATAGTTTGAGTTATTTTTATCGTAATAACAAAATAGAACAAAACAGAAGATAAGTGCGGATACAAACACGTATCTTCTGTTATTATTTTAGTTCCAGTTCAGGATCAATTTTGCAGAGCCGGTTGCCTGGCCGGTTTTATTTTGCCCTTTGGAACACAATACCCAATTGTATTTACTGGTTCCCGGTGTGAGTGTCATTTTCTCCAGCCCGGCGTTAGGAATAAAATAGACAATGCCGGAATAGCCATCTAATCGCCCGTTACATTGACCGGTCAGCGGAATATCTTTGCCGATAAATCCGCGAACTTCAGCCGGGGCATCACTGCCATCTTTCATAGTGAGAGCCATCGTATCCGTATAGCGGCCTTTGGTTCCCTGAATTTCAACCGTAACCGGTGTATTTGAAGTATCATCACAATTAACCGTTAAATTACCGGTTTTATTTGCCAGCGCCTGGTTATTTTTGGCATCACTTACATCCACCGGGGGAAACGTAATGGTGTTATCTGTGCTGACGGTGCAGTTACGCAAAGGTTTATCTACGATAATAGTATTATTAAAAAAATTGGGTACTCGCATTCTGGAAATCACCGGTCACCAAAATTAATGATACAGGATAACTTCCGGGTCCGGCTTTAGGTCCTGCGTACGCAATAAGATTGCCATTTACCCTGGCCGTTCCTGAACCATCAATATTCATTGTACCAACTGCATATCCTCCCCAGCCATTCTGGTTGCATGCTTTTGCTGCATCACTGTATGTGGTTTTTCCGGTAGATGCATTAACAGACCATGCTCCATATATTGTGCTGCCATTACCATAATATGCATATGGACTATTATATCCGGTTCCGGTAAAGCCAAGTATGACATCATTAGCTAAAACAAGACCATAGATTTTATTATCACTTGACCAGCCAAATGAATAACCATTCGGTTTTTCACATCTCACCCATTTACCCGCTGGTACTATAGCCCCCCAAATTGGAGCATCAGTGGTTCCCAGACCGCCCTGATAATTTTTATTTTGTTGTGTGACGTTTACCGGTATTTGGACCTGGCTTCCTGGTCTTATGGTATAAGCACTAAAACAGGTGGTTGATATCATTAATAATGAAATGCCCGCAACAGCAGATAAATTTTTATTATTAACAGGAGAAGTAAAGCGAAATAATTTTTTTATTTTCATATAATTGTTACCGTAAATTGAGCTACGAATAATCTTTATTTTCACAGGGTTATTTTATGTGTAACCAGCGTGACTTGACCTGAATATCAGTTAATCGTGGCGCTACCGGTTTAATTTCAGCGGATACCTGTGTTTCAGTTATCATCTCAGCCTGTGTTTTCCCGCCCACACACTTATAAGTAACCTGGCGGACAGGCATATCGTCAGTTGTGGTCAGGTGGCGTAAATCGAAACTGACCTGACATTGCTGTGCATCTGATTCTCCCCACTTCACCTGTAATTTCCCGGTTTCCGGCAGACCGGTCAGATAGACCTGACCCGCATCACCGACGATACTGCTGACACTTTCCGCTGCATTATCATCAATAAGTGTGGCAATCGCCCCGAACGGAACACTTTTTGCACCGTGTCTGAGAGTCATCAATACCTGATACCCAATCCGCGTGGCAAAGTTTGCTTTTACAACGGCACCTTTTGTCGGGTAAACATTAATATTTGACTGTGTTAAATCAACATCATCCGGCAGTGTGGACGGGTCAAGCCCGATGCTGTTTTTATTGTAATCAGCAAGGTAAGGTGCGACGGCATAACCCCCGCTGTCGGTGACAGCACTCCCGCCGTTAACACTGGCGCCGGCAGCGCCCGGTGCGCTGACTAATGCCACTGAATCACCCATTGAGCGACCGAATGTGACACCTTCTGAATGGATCAACATACCGCCTGACGCACTCATATTGACGGCCTGAGTATTATTGCTGTAGCTGTAACCGGCGCTGATATTGCCTTTATTTCCCTGATAGCCGGTATTCAGGTTTGTGTTTGCAACCTGTCCCTGATTGCCCCAGCTTTGCGTTGCACCATAGGAGAGTTTGCCATCCATCAGGCTGCCGCTCAGTCCGGTATTATTTTGTGTTCTGCCGTTATTATCATGGGTCACTGAATAGGTGGCATACATGGATTGCAGATTCTGCCCGTAACCGAACAGGCTGAACGGCACGCTGACATTCAGGGATAACTGACGGTTTTCCGGCCAGTTATTGTTGCTGTCTTTCACACGATCGATATTGTAGTTCACGCCGTAACTGATACCTTTGATACTGGTACTGTACCCCAGGGACATCCCGGTCAGTTTGCGGTCACTTCCCCAGTAATCATCACGGTTGGCGCGAAAATGCAGTGAGCCGTATTCCCCCATCTGCTGGCTGAGCTGTGTCTGAAAGCTGCTGCGGCGGCGTTGTAATGTCCAGGGGCTTAACCCGTCTTCAAGACGATAGCCGTGACTGTTAAATTCACTGAAATTATAGAAGTGCTCAGTTGAGTAACGCAGGGCGGTTAAATCAACCGATGTCCCAGTCGACATCATACTTTTTGAGTAACGGATCCGGTATGACTGACCGGTTTTGCGCTCATCATCCTGTTTGTTGTCCCCGCCGAAGCGGACGGTGGAATGTGTCACATCGGCAGAAACGGCGCCGAAATCACCCAGCGAAATGCCACTGCCCGCATTAAGTGCCTGATAATCTTTTGCCAGTAATGCGCCGCCGAATAATGTCACATCATTGTGCAGACCATAGATAACCGTCCCCATCATAAAATCGGAACGGCGTGAGCTGGTGGTGATGTTACCGTCATAACGACCGGCGGCTATTTCATACTTCCAACCGCCCGGGCGCAGCATGACCGGCAGTGATGAATAAGGCACCACAAACTGACGCTCAGTACCGTCTGCTTCGGTCACCGTGACATCATAGTCCCCGGATAATCCGGCCTGCTGAATATCATTTATGTAGAATGCGCCGGGTGCAACATAGGTTTCATAAACAATGTTGCCGTTCTGGCGCACGGTGATACGGGCATTACTGTTTGCCACACCGCTTATCGCCGGCGCATAGCCGCGTAACTGACCCGGCAGCATCTGCTCATTGGAGGTCAGTTTTATGCCTTTAAATGAAACGCCATCGAAAACATCACTGCCGGTACTGGTTTCACCAATTTGTAATGATGAGCGCAGCGGGCGGATATCCCGGGCTAAATAGGTATTGGAAAAATAGGTCCGGTTTTCACTTGTTGCAGATTGATTCTGTCCGCCGCTGTATTCAAAACGGGTATGGGTAATATTGCTGCGCAGACGCCACGGACCTGCATTGGCTCCCGCACGAACGGAGGCGAACAGGTTGTTATTATGGGTTTTCAGACCGCCGTCATAACTATTGGTTGTGCGCCCGGCGCTCAGGTTATAGTTCGCCATCAGCGCCGGAATACCGTCATCCCATAAAGCAGGATCACTGTTACGGTTAATAACAGATTGCATGGCAACCTGCGGAATACTGATATCAAGGCGCAGGCGGGCCAGATCCAGCCGTGTCTCTGCCTGCGGGATAAGTGTGCCTAAATCAGTTACCGGCAAATCGGACGGCAGATTTTTTAAATCCGGGATCTGCGGAACATTAACACCGAATGTTTCCAGTTGTGCCGGTGTCAGTTCCGGTGCTATCTGACCTTTTGTATTTTTGACAAAACTGAGTGTGTACTGACCGGCATCCTCTCGATTGATAAAAACGGATACGGTATATTCGCCCTCAGCGACGCCGCCCGCCTGTGAGAATGCGGACAAATCAACATCACTGTTTTCACCCGCAACACCTAAAAATCCCGGGTCGAAATAATCATCTGCCATCATCGGCGGGGCGGCGGCAAATAACAGCCATGCCAGCGGACGGTAACGGAAAAAAGGGCGCCGCGGCGGTGTATTAATCATATTACGGGATACTTTCATTTTCTTCCTCTCTCCTGCGGATGCAGGAAACCCGCCGTTGCACCGGAAACGGGTTAGTTTTTATGCTTATTATGTGTTATCGGGCTGATGTCAGCGGGTGGCTTGTTGTTTTACCTGAGCTACCGTCATCTGTAATTAACTGCCAGCGGATATCGCCGGAAATATCCGGTTGCAACGGCCATTTATGTTCTGAAAAAGGAGCGATCATCCGGTTATTACCTAATTCAACTTCTGTATTTCCGATAAAAAGCGTATTAAACGTGATGTAAAACGGCGTCGGGTTTTTAACTGTCAGTCCGTTATTAGCGCGCCGGAATTCAATTTGTTTTGCAATCTGTTCGATATCAGCCGGTGGCAGACCAGACGGGCGGTAAAACAGTTTTAAATTATTTTGTGTGCTCATCACCAGACTGGTTTGTGCTTCATCATTATTTTGTTGTGCCGGGATCGCATTGAGTGCCAGGGTAAAAACAGACTCCCGATCGTCCGGCAGTGTGTTTTTTGTCAGGCGGATCCGCAGGGTCAGGGCGGTATCCGGTTCAAAACGGGTTAATGGCGGTAGCACGATAAAGGGAGTTTGTTCCGCATCATCATCACTGTTTTGCTGTTTTTCCGTATCCCGCGCAATTACCCGTGACTGTAATAAAAACGGGCTCCGTGTATTATTTGTCAGCGTATAGGTAATGCCGTTGCGGGCGTCACCCGGATAAATGACCCGCGTTGTACTGAGCGTAATGCCGTCCTGTGCGGAGGCAGGAAACATTGCCGCACTGACACTCAGCACAGAGAACAGACTGATGGCGCGATAAAAATTACGGGGATTCATGTGTGAACTCCCCCGCTGTTACCGCTGCGGTAAAAGTCTGCCCGGCATCACCGAAATCAGTGATAACAGACCACTGCACCTGTGATGGCGTACCACTGACCGCATAAGAATTGGCGGAGAAGGGCGCTATCATCGGATTGGCATCCTGCACATTGACCGGCTGCTGATTAACGGACAGTGCCGCCAGTGTCAGATAGTACGGCGTCGGGTTATTTACCTGAATCTGCCCGCCGTGTTGGCGGAAGGTCAGTTTTTCCGCGGCTTCCTGAACACCGGGTTTCAATCCTGCCGGGCGGTAAAATAATTTAATCACATTGCGGATCCCGACAGAGACCTGTGCGCTGGTCATATTTTCCCCGGGCGTACCGGTTTTACTGACTGCGGGGATCGCCAGCAGGCTGAGATAAAAAACCGACTCACGGTCTGCCGGTAACTGTGTTGTACCGTTGCGGACAATCAACGCGGTACTGACACTCTCTTTTTCCAGCCGAAACATCGGCGGGGTGACAATAAAAGGTGGTGTTATTAACTGCGGATTATTACCATCCGGTGTGTTCATCACTTCTGCTTTAATCAGGTACACCTGTTGACCATTATTTTTAATAATCGCTTTGGCGCTGTTGTTTTGTCCGTTAAATATCACGCGTGTCTGACCCAGACGAAGTCCGCCTTCTGTTGCGTGTACAGCGGTTGTCAGTGACATCAGGGTTAATGTCAGTACTGCGAAGTGGCGGAAAAAATGGATTGTCTTCATAACATCCCCGGTATCAGTCGTATAAAAATGCAAAAGTGACAGTTGCTTTAAGCTCGCCGCCCTGTAAACCAGTGGCCGGAGTACAGGTTCCGCAGGATAAATAGCCTTTGAATTCCAGCGGACCGTTTAGTGTCGTAACAGTATTACTGCCGGCAGCCGGCCAGTTTTTTGCCTTAATCAGCCCGTTGGCAGCGGTATTACTGTTTGCCTCAAAGCGGGTATTTCCGTCGGTTGCCAGCCGGATGCCATACCCTTTTGTGGTACTGGCAGCATCGGCAAATAATTTTGTGCCACCGCTGCCGGTTATGGTATTTCCGGAAACGGATAATTTCGGCGCCATAAAATATCCCTGACAGCCGGAGAGCGTGACACTGAATTGCCGGAAACGTTTATCACCGGGGATGGAATCATCGGCAACCGGTGCGCCGTCAGCAAACGGGAGTTCCGCCGGAGCGGTGACTTCACAACTGCCGCCGTAAAACGTGGCATTGAAGTTAATCACCTGCGAGTTGCTGTCCGCCCGTGCGGTGGACAGGGATAAAAACAGCACGGCTGCCAGGGCGGAAATACGTAATTCAGGTGTCATCATCATGGGTATGTAGCCCGCGGTCAGTTATATTCAAATTTAAAGGCAACAGTGGCTTTCAGTTCACCGCCCTGAATATCCGCATCAGCGGCACAGTCGCCGCAACTGACTGAGGCTATAACCGGGATCGTCCCGTTGAGGGATGACGCCATTGTGGTGGCCCATGTTTTATTTTCTGCGGTGATTTTCATATCAGCGGCAAGGTTGTCACTCATTTTGAAATTGGTGTTGCCCTTTGTGGTCAGCAAAATACCGTAACCTTTGGTGGTACTGGTATTACTGAGAAATAACGGCTTTCCTGATGTATTGCTGACATCACCTTCCAGGGTGATTGACGGTACCAGTCCATACCCTTTACAGCCGGATAGCGTCAGATTAAAAGGTGCTTCAGGGCCGGTACCGGCAGCAATATCTTCTGACGCAATGACGGCACCGCTGTTAACGGACACAGTCGGTGGTGCGCTGATATCACAGGCGCCGCCGACAATGGTGGCGGTAAAGGCTGTGGTTGCAGAAGTGGCTGCCTGTGCGCTCTGAAGTAAGGTGAAAACCAGTGCGCCAGGCAGGGAGAAAACAAAAAATAACTTTTTAATCAAATGCATAATGGTATTCCACTGTTAATCTGTTACTGAAATATCAGGTTAAACGTGAGTGCTGCTGAAAATGTGCCCGCTGTTGCGGGACCATCGAGCGGACCTACCAGTCCGACCAGGAAGGTTTCCTCTGTCCGGTACTGGTTTTCAGTATTCACCGGGCCCAGAGCGATCTGTTTGCCGCGTTGAATCGCCTTGCCGGTATCGTAAAAATCATTCAGAGACGGCGGTGAACCGTCACTCAGGCGCAGCATAAAACCGGTGCTGTTGGGCGTGCCATCCAGAAAAACAGTGTCGCTGTTGTAGGGCGTATTGCCCTGCAATGTGATTTTTGGTGTCAGTTTTCCGGTTTTACCGGTACAGGTGAAAATAGCCTGTAATGGTTTGATTTCATGTGTTGTTACCGCACCCTGAAAATCAGATGTGCGCTGTGGTGTGAATTTAAGTACAGACGCAACTGTCATGCCGCACCCGATATCGTCGGTGATAACCGCGCTGATTTCGGTAGTATCCGCAAGGGCGGTCAGTGACGCACTGAACAGCGCCGGGTACAGCACAGCCAGCCATTTACCTGACCTGACCATAAAACACCTCCGTTGCGCCATAATCATTAATGGCTTTCCATTCGGCGCGCCCCTGATGTGGTGTATTGGCGAAGGTATTGTCCGAAAACGGTGCGATCATAGTGCTGCCGTTTTTAATACTCATCGCAACCTTGCGCCCGTTAATATTCAGCGTATCCAGCGAGATGTAATACGGTGACGGATTCGTGACTTTCAGTCCGTTTCCGGCAGCGGAGAATTGCAGTGACTGCATTGCCTGCTGTTGTGTCATGCCAAGACCGGCAGGACGATAAAATAATTTGATAACATTGCCGGTTGAAACCTGCAGCATACCGCCGATATTGCTCTGCTGATTGTTGTTATCTTTTTCACCGGCCGGTACAGCGATGGTGCGTAAATAAAAAACAGATTCTTTATTTTGTGGTAATCCGCCGGGTTTTTTCATAATCCGGATTTGGTTGGTCGACCCCGGTTCCAGACGAAACAGCGAAGGCGTTACCAAAAACGGAGTATCCGCATTGTCGCCTGTTGGTGTCTGCAATATCTGGGCTTTGACCAGATAAGGCGTCAGTGAGTTTGATGAACTGGTTACCCCGACACTTTTCCCTGTTGTGTCGTCGGTTGCCTGAAAAACAACCCGGGTGTTATCAATAGCTATCCCGGCGGAGGCTGATGCGGAGAGGAAAACCAAACTTCCGATAATATGCGTAATTACAGTAACGTTTTTCATGTCAGTCTCTCCGGGAAATTAACAGGTACAGGGCAGAGCGGTAAACCGCTCTGCCGGAACATCGGGCAGGCGAATCAGTTAACGATATAAGCCACCAGAATCGGTGCGCTGTAAGAACCGGCTACAGGAGAGCTGTTGGTTGTCGCCATACCGACTTTAAAGGTGTACTGACCGCTGGTTTCTTCTGCATCAAGGGCAACGACTGCCCCTTTGCCGTTCATCAGATTCTGACCGTTAGTATCCTGAATCATAAAGCCGGTTGTCTGAGTATCCTGAGCAACAAAAACATTTTGCTCATTGTTACCGACAGAGGTAATTCCCTGAACAATCAGTTCACCGCTTTCGCCTTTTGCACAACCTGTCAGGGTAACCGGCATATCGACCTGCTGAGGCGTGATTGCATTTGCCGCTGTAAAGCTGCCGTCGCGCCGCCGACTTTGGTATTGAATACACCCACGTTCAGAACAGATTTACCGCCGTTGATGGTAACGTCACAGGTGGTATCCGTCAGGATGCCCTGAAGAGTGACTTCCGATGATGGCGCGGCAACCGCATTCAGGCTGGCAGCAGACATACCGGTAATCAGTGCAACAGAAAGTAATTGAGTTTTAAACGTCATATAAAATTCCTATCAATATTCTAATTAAAAATAAAAGGTGCAGGTGAGACAACAAGCATTAATTATCCCTTAGAGATAATAATGTTATTGATGTCATTGTTTTGTGTTTGCTTAATTATGTTGATATTTATATATATCAGGTATAATTATGTAAATTAATGTTCAGTCCGTAATAACATTAATTTTTACAGGTATTCTTCTTCATCATCCGCAGTTGATTTAGTCGCAATACTCTGTTTGTCGTACACGGACAACATATCCCTGGTATCCGCAAAACCACACACGATGCTGAGCTGATAAAAGAAATCTTCCAGCGTAACATCAAGTACTATCAGCATTTTTATCAGTAAATTTAACGTCAGGTGATTCCTGCCACGCTCGTAGCGGGATATCTGTTGCTGACTTAATCCTGTCAGTTGACCAAACTCATAGCCGGATAATTGTTTTTTTTTTACGCAATAAACGGATAACCTCTCCGGAAGATTGATTAATCATCCCGGAGTCCCGTTTTTTCATACCGGACATAATTAGGTGCCTTTAAAATAAATAAGTGACTTCAAATTTGTCGTGCTGTTTACACAATAAAAAGAATAAACCAAAACATAAAATAGAAATCTAAAAAAAAGAAATCAGATTAATTTAGTGGTGCCTTTCGGATGAGTTAATTCTACGTGTGATAAACGCCTCAATGCAATAGTCGTTATTTGTTCATCTGGTTACTCTTCGTAATTGTAAACAGGATGAATAGTTTCATCGTGATGTGAAATTTATGTTATAAATCATGAGGGTGTATCTGTTTTTCTTTATTTTTATCATTTAATTAAATTTCAAATTTAACGATATTTAATTTCAAATTAATCCGCATGTGGTGATTAAAATGACATAATATATCGTATATTTAATTTTTTAAGAAAAAAACACAAAACAGACACATTAGGTGGCTACATGTATCATTATGTGTCGGGGATGCCGTGAAGCACCGTCCTGTCTGGGGTTTGTGTCAGAGGGAAAACGGTGGGATGACTTTTTGTGTGTACAATGTTATCAGAAATAAATAATTTATTATCAGTCATCCTGCCGATCGAGATCTCGTAACAGGTTATTTCCCTCGGTAACGCACGCTGATAGCGACAAGAATTAAGAGAATACCGGTTAATTGCAGGAAGAAATGCTCCGGAATGCCGTGTTGCAGGATGTCGATAATAAAGCCGGAGAGTATCTGCCCGCAAATGGCAAGGATAGTCGTTAACGTAGCTCCCAGCAGGGGCAGAATATAGCTGTTTATCACCACAAAACCCGCTCCGATAATTCCGCCGGAAAAAGCGACTAACGGAATATCATGTAAATTAACGGGAAATTGTGGCAGTGAATACAGAACTATGGCACTTAAAAACAGAAAACCGACTATGTGATTAACCAGTGAGGCATAGAAAGCATTACGGCTTTGTGATAAGCGTCCGTTGATACTGCGGCTGAAAATAATGCAGATACCATTAGTCAGTGCGATTGTAATATAAAACAGTAACATAATTATTTTCCTGCAATGATGAGTGTGCAGCCGGTAAGCAGAAGCAGCAGTGTCAGAATATCCCGCCATATGATTTTTCGTTTTGTTAATCCCATAAGACCGGTATGGTCGATAATCAACCCGGTCACAATTTGCCCTGCCAGCATCAGAACAAGTGATCCGGAAAGAGAAAGCGGGCTGTTAACGGTGATCGCCGCCAGTAATACCGTAAAGGCACCGGGAATACCGCCAAGGTAACACCAGCGGGAAATTTCCCCTGATGATTTGCTCTGTGGTAAATGGCGTTTTACGGACAGCCAGATAACCAGCGCGACAACGGATCCGATGCCATGTGTCAGCCATGAGGCATGGAGCGGAGAGGTAAAAGTGGATAAATAGCTGTTGCTCATAATCATCAGGGTGAGTAATACACCGGAGAGCAGGGCAAACAGCGGCAGTACAGTGTTTTTTTTCATTATGTTTATCATATTTAGTTATCACAGTATGGATGGCGGTGAAGCAGACAGAGTATAGAGATTGCCGGGGGGCGTGATAAACGCTATAAATGGAAAAACTAAGTTTCCTTACGGTTGATAATGGAGGCGTCCGGATGGATTTTTCACTTCTGCCGGTATTTATTGCAATTACAGAGCAGGGTAGTCTGACAAAGGCGGCTGAGTATCTGCACATGACCAAATCGGCGGTCAGTAAAAAGCTGACAGCACTGGAGTCACACACGGGGATCCGCTTAGTCACCCGTTCAACCCGGCATTTGCAGTTAACAGAAGCCGGGCTGCTTTATTATTCCTGGCTGAAAAAAGCACATCAGGCGGTTCTCGACGGGCAGGATGCACTTTCCCGGTATCGTAGTGATGTGGATGGTGTATTGAAAATCAGTGCGCCGACCGTTTTTGGCCGTCTGCATCTGGCCAAATTACTGCCGGAATTTTTGCAGCGCTGGCCGCGGCTTACTGCGGAGCTTGTCTTTGATGACAAGCTGACTGATTTGGTCGGGGACGGGTTTGATCTGGCTGTGCGTATCGGAGAACTGAAAGATTCTTCACTTATTGCCCGGACACTGTCGCCGTGCCGCAGTGTGTTATGTGCTTCCCCGGCATATCTGGCGGCGCACGGTAACCCGCAGGATCTGACCGAACTGAAAGAACATAACTGCCTGTTTTACAGTTATTTTCAGGCAGGACAAACATGGGCGTTTTTACACAGGGGAGAAACGGTGCGTTTTACCCCGCAGGGAAATTACCGGGCGAATAATAGTCTGGCATTGCATCTGGCTGTTTTACAGGGCACCGGTATTTGCCAGTTACCACAGTTTATTGCCGCACCGGATATCCGCGCCGGGAGATTGCAGGTGCTGTTACCTGATTATAGTTTACCGGTGCATCATATTTATGCGGTGTACCCGGACAGAGAGTATCTGCCGAACAAAGTGGCGGTTTTTTTGCAGTTTTTACAGGAGAAACTGGGGGCAGCCGGACATTATCAGCAGGATTATGAACAACCGCTGTCCGCAGATGTGTAGTTCTTAATATTGCCGTCAATCTGTCTGTTATATTATTTTTCGGTTCCCTGCCTCGATTTGTTATATGACACTTCAGTAACGGGGCCGTTATCCGCCCCGTCAGTTCAGCGCTGTTATTCAACCGCGCTGTTCATCAGAACAAAGCGTGGCTCATCCCGCTGATATTTATTGATAGCCGGCACCAGGCGCTGAAAATGTTCACTGGCACAATGAATATCCAGTGCAGCCTGATCAGGCCAGGTTTCAATAAAGACAAAATGTCCCGGATCCCGGCGGTCAACAAACAGATCGTAACTGATACACAGCGGCTCTTTACGGGTGGCTGCAACTAATTCCTCATACATCGGCATCAGGATTTCAACGGCATCCGGCTGCATAAAATCTTCAGCAATTACTTTTAACATTCCTACTCCTGATTGTGTGCGGACAGTCATGAAATATCTGCAACTGAATTTATGTGGTATGCCGTGTAAATTCAGCTGATACGCAAAGTATACACTCAACGTCATTCAGAATGCAGTTTGAGTGAATAAGGGTACAAAACACATCACACTAAAAAGCACATATTAAGGGGGCCTGATGTCATCATCATTAATTGACGCCGTTAAACTGTTAAAATCTAAAAAATGGGTTGATTTAACACATGCATTCAATGCTGATTCGCCGCACTTTTTTATGTTTGATCCGGCAGAATTTAAAACATTATTTAATTATCAGGATGGCTTTTTTGCCCAGCAATTTACGTTTCCCGGTCAGTACGGTACGCACATTGATGCACCTTGCCACTTTGTTGAGGGACGGCGGTTTGTGCATGAGCTGGAACTGAAAGAATTAGTGCTGCCGCTGGTGGTTATTGATCAGTCTGCCCGTGCGCACCTGGATCCTGATTTTGCTCTGTCTGCTGCGGATATTCTGACGTTTGAGCAGGAGCACGGGCGCATTGATGCGGGCAGCTTTGTGGCATTGCGCACCGACTGG
Source organism: Morganella psychrotolerans (assembly GCF_001676055.1). Classification (GTDB taxonomy): domain Bacteria; phylum Pseudomonadota; class Gammaproteobacteria; order Enterobacterales; family Enterobacteriaceae; genus Morganella; species Morganella psychrotolerans_B. Next base: position 144,860 of record NZ_LZEX01000046.1, read on the forward strand.
AGCAAACGCTGGCCATCACAGGCACTGATGGATAACAAAGATGCGGACGGACATAATCATATTCCGGGCTGGGGAACAGATGCACTGGCGTTTTTGTTCCGTGAACGCGGCATAAGTGCTGTCGGGCATGAGACATTTGATACAGATTCTGCGGTGGATTTTCGTAAAAACAAGGCATTGCTTGCAGAATATTTCGTCCTGGATCAGGATGCATATCAGATTGAATTACTGACTAACCTGGATCAGGTTCCGGCAAAAGGTGCGGTGATTTTTAATATTGTGGCAAAACCGGACAATGCGGGAGGATTCCCCGTCCGGTCATTTGCTGTTTTGCCGGATTGAACCTGCAAAATACGACGTAATAAAGTCAGATGATCATCCAAAGTGGCATGGATAACCTGTCTGTCCCCGCGCAGCGCACAGACGGGTTTCCGTCAGCGGCAGGAGGGAGTCCGGGGGAACTGAGAACATTATTATTACCGGATATTATATTGACAGAAAGCCAGTTGATTATTTACTGAAATCTGTTGATTAAGTTCTGTGGATATCAGAGAAATAAGGTAGCTATCCGCCAGTGATTCCGGTAACGCCTGACACAGCTTCGATAAAATAAATTCCTGGCGGATACCATATTCATCGTAGCTTAATAATATTTTTAATAACATTTTCCTGTCAATTTTTTCTGTGTAACTGAATTTCTTCAGGTCAGAAATAACAGGTGCCAGTAAATTATCGCACAGAATATTGTATTCCCTGCTTTCCGGAGTAGTACATTTTAATTTTTCCCATAATAATTGACGGCTATCTTCTTTTGCTGGTGTATCAGTTATGATTTCCATGTGGTTGTACATAAAAATAAATCCTCTTGAAATTGTTTGGCAAAGACCATTAAGTCGTTATTCTCGTCGGATTTTAATGTTTTTATTGTGTTTTTTATGGTTATAGTTCATGCCGATATAGTGTTCTCTTAATGCTTAAAATAGAAAAAGAGACTGAGAGTACTCTTCAGATGGTAAATATAATAATATCAGCATGTCTTTTTCGGGCATGTCATAAAGTAACTAAGGTTGATTTTCACCTTCATGATATTTACCCGTCATGTAAAATAACGTCAGGCACTCTTTCGGGTGAAATTACTCTGATAATCAGTTTTGGTTACGCCAATTGGTTGTACTGATAACGTAAAATCAAGAATAACACGGTCAGACAGAAGCGTATTTATCAGTGAATCTGATTTTTTTTATATATTCGTCAGTGATTACTGAGCTGTCATCAATAGATTTCTATGATGATATAAGCATTGCTGGGAACACCTAAGATAACGGAGTATTGTTTGCAATAAAATACAGAGCTCATCTGATGTAAAAGACACAGTCAAACAAACAGAAAAAAGCAGGGATATTACTATCCCTGCCAAATAATGCCCTGCCAGATAATATTTTTCCGTATCAGGTCAGTTCCAGCACAGTATGTCACCACGCAGACAGATATTTCGTTGATACAATAATTTATGCAGGAGTTCATTATTATCATTTTCTTTCAGTAACAGAATGGAATCAATAACAGTTTTTAACTCATCCGGGATATCAGTATATTGCTGTTTATCGTTGTAATAAACAGCAGCACGTAATGCATCATAAAAATCACGGCGGGTAAACGGAACAGACTGGCTAAGTGTATCTATATTCATTTTCAGATGAGACAAGCTGTTGTTGCAATCTGCTAATTTCTGTTCCGTTTGTGTAATTCTGTTTTCCCCGATCAGCGTCATATTATTTTTATAAAGTATTATCAAGGCAGATAATTGATTTCGTGTGGTAGTATATTTATTATATTTTTTCTTCAATACATTTAAATCACTATAGTTATTATTTAACCAATGTTCATAGGTTTCTGTAATCAGCCAGTCATTCCAATAACGTGATTTTGATAACCGGATAGTCTCAACGAGATAATCTACCCAATTATCAGGGTGATGACGTATAGATTCTCTTATTATAGTTAAATCATTATATCTGAAAGGTATACCCCATTTTTTCTTTCGCCTAAACCACGCTGTTTTTTTTTAGTTTATCTATGTTTTCACGACAAATATATTTTGATAATAAATGGTTTTCATCGTATAGTTCATCAAAAGCATGAATTTCAATATCGGATAAAAATACATTATCTTTAGTTTTATTAAGCATGATTTCCTCTGGTGAAATATAAAATACATCAAAAGGATAGCTTAGCAAAACTGTTATAATATTAGTGTGATTTTTATTTTACCTTTTTATCACTATTCGTCAGATGACGTGGTTAGACCTGGTTAGACCTGGTTAGACCTGGTTTTACTTGGTGTAAACCCAAAGCGCTTACGGTAACTTTGTGTAAAATAGGATTGGCTTGAGAATCCGGCTTCCATTGAAATATCCACAATACTCATCTGTGTGTTAAGCAATAGCTGATGAGAAAATAAAAGCCGGCGTTCGCTTATCCAGGCTCGTGGTGATGTGCCATAAACAGAGCCGAATAATTCCTTAAATGTTGTCAGTCCCATACCGAATTCTTTGGAAAATTCATTTAACTTCCAGTCATTAAGGTAATATTTTTCCATGAATATCTGTAAACGCTCAGCCTGGCGATTACTTAATTGACGTAATACGGACATTAACCGTATTCCTTGTTCGCTGAGCGCGATAATGAGTAATAACTCTTCCAGCTTTAACTTCATTAGTGCAGCGGGTGTATTATGCTGATGAGCATGATACAAACCTGCAATACTGTCTTCCATCATATCTGAATGTGAAAAAAAGATAATACCGGATGTTGGTTCTGTAATCCGCTGCAAATGGCTCAGAGTATCAGAAAACCGCTGAAGAAAATCACGTAAAAAGTTGTTGCTTAATGGTATCCATAATAAACAAACCTGGCCGGATATATGTTGATAAGCATAGCTTCCCTGATTTGAGAAGATAACCTCATTTTTATTCAATGTAAAAGTGCTTGTGCAGTCCTGCCATTTCATTGAACCGGAAATAAGAATATACAATCCTTTCTCCTTCTGTTCAATAATATTGAAATCGGATGAATCAATAATCACAGGCTGTATGCTGATAGTATCAATATCAGGTAAAGTATATAAATTCATAGGCATCTCTGAGTGAAAAATGCTGTGTAATAAAAGGAACAGATTCAATCCATTCAATATAGATAATTATATAGCTAATCAGGATGCTTTCTACTTCTATGCGCAAATTTATGGCATTAATGGCTTTATTTATGGCTTTGGTTGGTTCTTTATTCACATTATGAATAAATAAAAGCATAATCAGATGATTGATCAATTATTAATTAGATGCTTTTGTTAAATAGTTTGGCGCAAAAAGATGGATTTTTAATAATAACATAACAAAAAAAATAATTATAATTTATATTTTTTAACAAAATCAGGGTGAATAGCAGGTCAGAAATAATTAAAATGAAAATAACGTAATTTTCACGAATGAGTTATCATGTGTTGTATTGATTATGTCATTTAATGTTGCGTTATTGTTTTTATTTACAACTTATTGTTGTAGCGTTAATCGGTTAATCAGGTTTTGTCTGAATCATTTTTTTCCGGTCGGCACAGTATTTCTGCGATTAATTCCGGGGTTGCGGGGGAAGCATTACTCAGTGATATGATGTTTTAATGCTTTTCTGTGGAGAGATATTACGGATATCGATTTTTAGTACAGAGCCGGGAAAAGTGAAACAAAAACGACATCTCCGCGTCAGTCTGACTGAAATAAACCGGTCAGATTGGCAGTCATATCGGGTGATACGGGATATCCGCCGTTATGTAAAACAGTTTATTGAGCAGGAATTTACGTCATTACCGGTTTTTTCTTATCAGGGGGGCTTCCGATGATGAACATTAAACTTCTTGAAAGAATGAAAGTCGATTAAGTTATAAACTCACGGATGAATAGTGACATAAAATAAGAAACTTGTACTTTATTATACTTTTCATGATAAATAATAAATAAAACTCTGGCTAATAATATTTTTTGTTTTCAGAATATATGCAGGATACCATAAGTAATATAATAAAATGCTAGCGCGGCTGACCATAATGCTCTCTCTGACTTCAGCCATTATCAACTAGTTTTGGAATTACCTGCTAAACAGAGTGTCAGGTTGAAAGTTGAGTAATATAGATAACTCATCAATTTAAGTATTTGCCATGTTTATTAAAAAAACTGACGTATGATTTAAAAGTGTATCAAGAGCGCTGTAATTAAAGGAAAGTAATATGGAAGTTACCGATAATAACATTGAAACAGAACGGAATGAGTCTGTTTCTGAAGATTGTATATTAACCATGCTGAAAAATATATCTGAGGATGAATCAAAAAAAAATATATTCCGTTGCATGCGATCTTTATAAGGCAGGTAAATATCAGGATGCTGAGAGATTATTTCAGGTACTGTGTATTCTTAATCATTATGATACCCGGCTTTTTCTCGCATTAGGTGCCTGCCGTCAGCATCAGGCGCATTATCACCAGGCTTTGGAAACGTACAGTTATGCATCACTGATGTCACCGTCAGATCCGCGTTTTTTGCTCCATGCAGGTGAGTGCTTACTTCATATGAAAGAATTCAGTACGGCTAAACAGGCATTTACATGCGCGGAGTTACTGGCAAAAACACAGCCCGGTTATGAGGCACTGGCAGAAAAGGCCGGTATGATGCTGGCTGCAGTCACAGAGCAGACGGAGGCGGGAAATACAAAATATCACTGATTTTGCGTGATCGTGTCTCGCAATACGCTCTCTGTTTCCGGCGCGTTTTATTCCTTGCTTATGTAGCCGGTTTTAATCATTATGTAAAAAAATATATAACGATTGGGTGAGATTTCTATGTCACGTCGTCTGATGCTTTCCGCATTATTACTCTGTTGTTCTGTTCCGGCTGCAATAGCAGCACAATTACACATGTATGCCGGAGCGGGTCTTCGTCCTCCGGTAGAAAAAATTATTGATAAATTTGAAAAAGAGACCGGCAATAAAGTCGCCGTGGAGTACGGTGGTTCCGGGCAAATTCTGACCCGGTTTGAACTGACAAAGCAGGGCGATCTTTTTTTTCCGGGGTCAGCTGACTATGTGGAAAAACTGCAAAAAGAGAATCTGGTGACGGAAAGTCATCCGATTGTCCGGCATATTCCGGTTATTGCTGTACGCAGGGATAAAGCGGACGGAATTAAAACTGTAGCGGACCTGGCAGCCAGTAATCTGCGTATCGGCATGGGGGACCCGAAAGCTATCGCGCTCGGGCGCAGTGGCGAGTTACTACTGGATGCGAGCGGTTATGGCGATGTGCTGCGTGACAAAGTTATTGTCCGTGCGGCGACGATTAAGCACCTTTCCATGTATCTGCTCAATGGTGAAGTGGATGCGGCGGTTATCGGACGGGCAGATGCTATGAAAAATCAGGACAAATTGCTTGTCCTGCCATCACCGGAAGGGGCTCCCGAAGAAGTGGCAACACTGGCCGTACTCAGTACCAGTGCCGCACCTGAAGAAGCAAAACGTCTTGCCGCGTATTTCAGTTCACCGGAAGGTATTAAAGCATTTACGGATTATGGTTTTCTGCCGGTTCGTCCGGCTGAATCCCGCTGACGTCTGCTCCTCCTGATGTACACCTTTATTCATTCAAACAGCAGGTCAGTTGGCGGAACGAAGCCCGCCGGGCCGCATAGTTTGCCTGTGCTCCCCGGCGGACGGAGCTTACCGTCTGCCTGCATCCTGAATGGCACCTGATATATATGGCTATGAAATGGGCGCTGTTGCCTCTGCTGCTGTTGCTGACCCTGATTGTCGGTTCACTGATGGCATTATTGTTTCAGGTAACGCCATCACTATTAGGGCAGCTGTTTACTGAGCCTGAGTTTCACTTTGCGGTGATGATGTCGCTGGCGACATCTTTAACATCACTTGTGCTGGCATTTCTGATAGCGGTTCCGGCAGCCTGGGTGATGGTGCGGGGTAATTTCCCGGGAAAACGGATAGCTGATGCACTGCTTGATATTCCGCTGGTGACACCGCCGCTGGTTATTGGTATCGGACTGTTGCTGCTCCTGGGAAGTCAGGGGCCACTCTCCGGTCTTTTTCCGCAACTCAGTCGCTGGTTGTTTTCACCTGTCGGTGTGATTATTGCGCAGACCTATGTTGCCTGTGCTGTACTTTACCGCGCGTCGCAGGGGGCATTTTCGTCAGTGGATCCGGCGTATGTGCGCACGGCGATGAATCTGGGGCTCACGCCCGGTAAAACGTTATTGCTGGTGGAAATCCCGTTGTGTCTGCAAAGTCTGCTCAGCGGCGGGATCCTGGCTTATTCCCGCGCGCTGGGCGAATTCGGGGCAACACTGATGCTGGCGGGGGCTACCCGGTTTAAAACAGAAACACTGCCGATGGCGGTTTATCTCAATATCGCCAGTGGTGATTTTTCTCTCGCGCTGGGCTGTGCGCTTATCCTGATGGCGCTGGCGATTGTTCTGTTGTTTGCGCTGCACCGGCTGAAAAGGCAGACATCTCATGCTGCATATTGAACATCTGAGTGCGGGGATCCTGCGGGATCTCTCGCTGAATCTGCCGCAAGGACAATGCAGTGCGGTTTGTGGTCCGTCCGGCAGCGGTAAAACAACCTTGCTGAACTGTATTGCCGGCTATCAATCCTATCAGGGCACTATCCGTCTGGGTGACACAGCACTGGATACTTTGCCTGTCTGGAAACGCCCCTGCCGCTATCTGAATCAGCGGCTCTGGCTATTCCCCTGGCTGACAGTACTGAACAATCTGCGCCTGGCGCAGTATGCCGCAGGTCTGCGCCGGGATAAAGAACAGGCATGTGCGTTGCTGAACAAAATGGGCGTGGCGCACCTGGCTGCACGTTATCCGCATCAGATTTCCGGCGGAGAGCAGCAAAGAGTGGCACTGGCGCGGGCGCTTATTTCCTCTCCGTCACTCCTTTTGCTGGATGAACCTTTCTCCGGACTGGACTGGACGACCCGCAAACAGTTATGGTCACAGATTAATCTGCTGAAAGATGAAGGGATTACCCTCGTTTTGGTTACACATGAACCTAAAGAGTCGGATGCACTGGCAGAATACCGTATACAAATGGAAGACGGAAAAATCCGAACGACGACAATGGGTTGATAGAGATAAAATCCGGATGCAATAGTGATATTTTTGTCCCGCTATCTTCAGTAAGGTTGAACTCAGAGATGGCGGTGACGGATTATATTGAAGGGATGCTGTCATCGGATACCGGAGTGTATCTATATGTTGTCGCCGCTGTCTCTTCCTTATTTCCTCAATTACATACCGATACTCGTCTTAATCCGGTCTTTACCGGAGCTGCACCTGTTTACAATAATGACCGTATTTCCCGAAAAGCAGGAATGCCATCACTATAGGTCTGCCATGCTCAATATTTTACTGACATCCTTGTGGTTTTTATGGGGATTGTTATTGTACGCGGCGATAACCGGGCACAAATTCTGGCCGGTGTACTTAGTTGGTATTGTCGCCGTTATCTGTTTAACGATGGTTATCTCGAAGAGGAAAAGGAAACAATCCATGTTCGGAAAGAAAAAACAAGCTGAAACACAGGCGACTGAGCAGGCAGTTGCAGCTGTCCCTGCACAGAAAACCAAAGAAGCTGAAGAGAAGAAAGCAGCAGAGATCAATGCTCAGGCAAATGAAATCTCTCAGTTATTGTCTGTTCGTGGTGATGAAAAGCAGCCGCGTCCGCTGGCTTCCCTTGAATCCCGCCAGCCAACTGTTATCAGCAAAGAAACCCGTCTGACAGGGGATATCGATCTGAGTGGTAATCTGCAAATCTGGGGTAAAATTACAGGTCAGATTAAAGCCCGTTCCGGAACCGTCAGCATTATGCAGTCCGGTGTGGTGGATGGCGATGTTATTGCGGAAACACTGCTGATTGACGGCGTCCTGAGCGGCACCTGCAGTGTGGAGCAACTGGAGATTCTGGAGCATGGCGAGCTGAACGGCATCTGTCGTGCATCTAATTTTTCTATCCGTAAAGGCGGGATTTTTATTGGTCAGTCTGAGCCGTATGTTGCTCCTGCGGGAAGTAAAACGACCGCTGTGCCACAGATGTCCCGTCCTGAACCGCTAAAAGTGCAGCCGGCATCTGAACCGGTACAGGATCTGAAGCAGGAACAAAAGCCGGAACCGCAGCAGACAAAAGCACCTGAGCCGCAGAAATCATCATCTCAGCAGTCCTCTGCCGCGAAAGGCAAAGAGCCGCAGAAAGTACCGTCTGTCTTCAAAAACGTTTAATTACATCGTTTTTGTATTCATTCGTTATACCCGTCACACTTCAGGATGCAGTCAACACCCGTGCATCCTGAAGTGTGACGGGTATACTTCTCCGGTAGGTTTCAATTACAACATTACCGGAGGAAACCATGATTATTCTTGATACTCCTGATCTGCGCCTGCGTCCGTGGAAGCCTGAAGACTATGCACCATTCCGGGCACTGAATGGCTCTCCTGATGTGATGCGTTTTTTCCCTGCTTGTCTGAGTGGCGCAGAAAGTGATGCGCTGGCAGATGAAATTATCCGCCGTTTTGAGAAACAAAACACGTTCGGATTTTGGGCTGTTGAAGAAAAGAGCAGCGGGGCGTTTACCGGGTTCACCGGTCTGAATATCCCGAAATTACAGTTTGATTTCAGTCCGTGTACGGAGATTGGCTGGCGTCTGGCAAAGCAGTTTCATGGGAAAGGATATGCAACACAAGCCGCAAAAGCGGTTTTGCATCATGCCTTCGCTGAGCTTGATATGTCGGAGATTGTGGCATTTACCGCAAGTGTAAACCGCCCCTCAGCCCGGGTGATGGAAAAAATTGGTATGCACTATGAGCGTGACTTTGCTCATCCGGCATTGCCGGAAGGGCATCCGCTGCAAACGCATGTGCTGTATAAAATCTCACAGGCAGATTACCGCACACAACAAACCTGATGACATCAGTCCCGGGGCGTCCTGATGCGGGGCGGCAGGGGCGGAACCGGTTTTTTATCATCAATAAGATGGCGGATAGCCAGGATCGGGTGATGCCACAGCATCCGCGGTCCTGACCAGCGCATAATCGTTTTCATCTCTTCCCGTGGTTTGGGCTGATAACAGTGAACCGGGCACTGTTTACAGGCGGGTTTATCTTCCCCGTAGCGGCATTTTTCCAGACGTTTTGTGGCATAAATCAGCAGTTCACTGTAATACGCCGGCGCGTCTGCCGGTGCCGGATGTTTGAGCTCATAAAGCGCAACCATGCGGGTAACCGTCGCTATCTCCCGCGAAATACGTTTTCCGGACATCGTTTTTCCTCTTTTACACAGCAATGAAATAATAAATTTTAATAATATGCTTAAAATTAGCTTTCTTTTTATTTCAAAATAAAATACTGTACATGCATACAGTTCACGGGAGCAACATCATGCGTATTGAAATCTTATTAGATAAACGGAATGCGGTGCCTGAGCATGTACTCCAATCACTTGAAGTGCAGTTAAAACGTCTGATCCTGCCGGAATACCCGGAGATGCAATTTCGTATCGGGCAAAGCAGTCAGACTGCTATCAACATTTCCGGTATGAAATCGGCTGATGAAAAACAGGTACTGATGGATACCATTCAGAATATCTGGGAAGACGACAGCTGGATGGGCGACGAAAACGCACAATAACCCTTCTTTTTCCTGTCAAAGGAAACGCTATCCCTCATTTTATGTGTTTTCTGAGGTGATAGCGGTTTTTTCATATAACTCAATGGTTACAAATCAGTGGTTACAAATTTTATCCGCTGACGTGCTGAACCCTTCTTCATTACTGGTAAATTTTCCGCGTGCAGCGAGAAAACTGACCAATTCTTTTGCATCCATATTGTCGGCAGAACAGGTATGAAAGCGTGTATCTGTGCCAAATGTTGCGTGAATATCCGCAATCAGTGATTCTGTGGTGTAGTTTTTGCCGCTGTCGATGATCATATTCATCACTTCATGACCATGAACGGATGGTTTATCAGACATAATAACCCCGGTTGTTTATTAAAGATGTAAATATTATGCATCTTTTGGGGCGCAATAGGTTGCGTCAGGTCAGTTTATTGTGAAATCAGATGTGAAACAAAGAGACATAAGATAACGCCTGTGACAGGCGTTATCTGTCAGTGAAGTGAAATTACCGGCACTCTTCCAGGATACGTTGCATCTCATCTTTAGCATGCAATTTTTCTTTTTTGAGACGGGCAACACTATCGTTGTATCCTGCGCCATTCGGGCCTTCAAGTTTGGCAATTTCATCATTCAACTGGTGATGCTTCAGGTACAGTGCGGCAAAACGAGGATTTGAATCTTTAAGCTGTACGATAAGGGCTTGTTGATCAAGTGGCATAGAACCTCCTGTTTGACGGGGAATGTAGCCTTTTCAGTATAACAAACGCGCACTGAATTGCATGGAACATGTCGTTATAACCGTGATCATAATGGCATATTTACATTATAGAACTCCCGGTAACATTGATAACATCAATGCCCGGGTGTGTGCTTATTGGTTTAATACACTGGTTTATCTGTTTTTTGTCGTTATTATGCGCTGGATTATAAGAGTAATCTGTCTTTTCATCTGGCAATGAACTAATGCTTATTATAATGTTCTTATCAGTTAGTATGAAGATTGTGAGATGAGTTCATAATTAAATATACTTATAAAATAAGGTGATTATTTGATGAAAAAATTAATTCTTCCTGTTATGGCGATGCTTGTTGCCGCCGGCGCTTATGCGGAAGACACAAAATCAACGACACAGGTGCCAATGAAGATTGTGAAAACTGACGCAACGAAAGCCGTGCCACTGATTGAAGTTAAAACCGACAACGGGATGAGTGAGCTGAAACATTTCCCGCAGGCTGCATCTGATATGGTTCGTCATGTGATTGCGGTTGAGCCGAAAGCGGATGAAGGGCTGTATAAAATTGAACTTGTGATCGGTAAAAAACAGATGGTGGATTGTAATCACCAGTGGTTTGGCGGCAGCCTGACACAAAAAACGGTACAAGGTTTTGGTTATGATTATTATGAAACCGGCGAATTAACCGGGCCGATGTCCACTATGATGGGCTGCCTGAATAATGAAAAGCACGAGGCATTTGTCAGCGCAAATATGGGTGACGATGCTTTTGTCCGTTACAACAGCCGTCTGCCGGTTGTGGTTTATGCGCCGAAAGATGTGGATGTTAAATATCGTATCTGGAGTACGGATAACCAGTTGGCGGATGCGCCTGCGAAATAACAGTATTACTCTTCTCTTCAGAAACACGGCTCCGGCCGTGTTTTTTTTATTCTGTTCTGTAATGATTTCGTCGTACACTAAATACCTCACTGTTTGTGAGCCTTACTGATACTATTTTTACAGAGATACTAATTATGGAATTTCAGCCATCCCGCCAGATTGCCACTGCGTTGCAATGGATCTTAAATATTGCTCTGCTGATGCTCGGCGTACTCCTGATTATTTTTATGGGAAAAGAGACGCTGACGCTGATGAGATTAGTTTTTTCCGTGCAGGAAAAAACGACCTATTTATTATTAGACAGTATTGTGACCTATTTTTTGTATTTTGAGTTTATTGCCTTAATTGTGAAATATTTTTTATCCGGCTATCACTTTCCGCTGCGCTATTTTATCTATATCGGGATCACGGCGATGGTACGCCTGATTATTGTTGATCATACTGATGCGATGGCAACATTCCTGCATACATTATCTATACTGGTGCTGATCGTGGCGTTATATCTGGCGAACACGGATAAGTTAAAACGTGCCTGAGTTATTTTTTTATATTCACCCCGGAAGGATTTTTCTGATGAATAAAGTTTTTATTATTGCAGGCGTGCTGTCTTCTGCATTGTGTCTGGCGCTGCCCGCTGCTGCCGCTTCACATACGGTCACGGTTTTTCACTGTGTGAATAAAGACAAAAAAGTGATTGATGTGATACTCAAGGACGGACGTTATAACTACAGCTTTGGTAAAATCGGCAAAGGTGCGGATATTTCAATAGATCGTGCACCCGCTCAGCTGACATCAAACTATTTAAATACCCGTGCAGCGGATACGGATACCGGCACGGCAAGCAGCTATGAACTTAATTTTATGAATGGTGATTACCATTATCAAATTTTTTCCGGTTATACCGGCAGCCGTTATGACGGCGGTGTAACTGTGTATAAAGGTGATAAATTAATTACCACGGTAAATTGCCTGCCGGATACGGTTGTGGATTATTTGGCGGAGCATATTTTTGATTTACCGGAATCCTGAGATACCCTTATTCATTCAAACCGCAGGTGTGTTGGCTGCGCTACGCCTGCCGGGTCACATACTTGTGTATGCTCCCCGGCAATCGGAGCTTGCCGCCTTCCTGCAGCCTGAATGACGTTGGCTATATGATTATTTATCCGGGGTTACCGGACAACCATCACGGAGGTTTTGGCGTGACGGACAATACCTGCCGCTGTTGAGCCGAGTAAAAACGTCGCAGCATCGGGGCGGTGAGAGCCCATCAGAATCAAATCAGCGTTAATCTCTTTGGCATAAGACAGAATTTCATTTTTTGCCGAGCCGATGACGGCGTGCAGAGTGTACTGGCGTGCCGGGACAGAAATACCTTTCAGTAAGTCCTGAAGTGCTGCAAGTGCTAATTCAATACGCTCGCCGGATTCACGCAGACTGACCGGCAGTGACGCATATTCCACACCAAAAAACATTTCCACATTCGGGATCACGGTCAGAAAGTGAATTTTCGGATTATCAATTTTGGCCAGTGCTTCCACATGGGGCAGCATTTTGTCGGTCAGGTCATCTTCCAGGATATCAATCGGAACCAGAATTGTGTTGTACATATTGCCTCCTGTTAATTGAACTCTATACCCTTATTCATTCAAACTGCAGGTTCGTTGGCTTCGGTCAGCCAGCCGGGTCACATACTTGTGTATGCTCCCCGTCTATCTTCCCTTGCCGCCTGCCTGCATCTTGAATGACGTTGGGTATTTTCCAGTATGGCAAAAAATGAACAGATATGTTGTGATCATAGCGTCAGCTTGTTTAATTTATGGAATGAAAATAACTCTCGTTTATTTTCAGGGTAATCAGACTAAAAAAAATAAATTAAAAAAGAGAAATTATAAATTAACGAAACAGGCTGAATAATGGTTTTTATAAGCGATAAGAATAATGATTCTCAATTATAAAAACCAAATGAAATCATAAAATTGGAGACGTTTTTAAATTATTGTGGCATACTGCTTACCGTAAAATATGACACAAAAATAGTGTGTTGTTATTCTTACATTTCACTGTTATCTGTAGTTTTTTTTATTTTTGTTCTGAAGGACGGCATAAATCCGCCCGCTGAACTAAAATAGTATTAATTTATCGTATCCGTTTACCGGAACTATTAACCACAAAATAAATGTGGAATTAAATTATGTCAAATATACCTGTACATGTGGATAAAATCACAGATGAGACCCCTGTGATTAATCAGGACATGAAATTTGCGGCAGCGAAAAAAAGTACCTGGATAAGTGTCTGGGTAAACGCGATTTTGTCTGTCTGGCAGATAGTTATCGGGGTATTTTCTCATTCACAGGGGCTGATTGCTGATGGTATTCACACCCTGTCTGATTTGATTGCCGATTTTGTGGTACTGATTGCCAACCGGGGCAGCAGTAAAGCACCCGATGAAGAGCATCCTTACGGGCATTTCCGTTACGAAAACGTCGCCTCGCTGGTGCTGGGCGTGCTGCTGCTGGTCGTTGGCGGCGGTATGCTGTGGACAGCCGGTTCCCGCATTATGTCACCGGAAACGATCCCTGAAGTTCATTCAGTGGCGTTATATGTGGCATTGCTGGCGCTGTTGGCAAAAGAGGGTTTATTCCGCTACATGCTGTATGTGGCGCGTAAAGTGAAATCCAACATGCTGGAAGCGAATGCCTGGCATGCCCGCTCGGATGCGGCCTCATCTCTGGTGGTGGCGATTGGTATCACCGGCAGTCTGCTGGGATACCGGATTCTGGATCCGATAGCGGCCCTGATCGTCGGGTTGTTTATTCTGCGGATGGGGATCAAATTTACGCTGCAGTCACTCCAGGATTTAATGGATCGTGGTGCAGATGAAGAGACGATTGCTAAAATTACCGAATCTGTCATGGCGACGCCCGGTGTGGAAGGTATTCATGATCTGAAAACGCGTAAGTCCGGCGATTATCTGCTGGTGGATGTGCATCTTGAAATTGATGAAAATCTGACTGTCAAAGAGGGACATGAGATTGCGATAGCCGCAGAAATGAATATCCGGCGCGACCCGCAGGTCCTGAGTGTGATGACACATATTGACCCCGCGCAATCTGTCCGCGCAGGGCTGACAACCTGATATTCTGCTTTATAAGCAATCTGAGGCGCACGTTCACGTGCGCCTTTTTTACATCTGCTTTACAGTGATCCGCTGGAGAGACGGATAAGCCCGGATTGTTTATCCCAGCGCAGAGAATAAAGTGCTTTATTATTCTGTGCTGACAGCCAGATCTCATCCTGTCCCTGATCCTGGATCCGGTAGAGATAATATCCGGCATTACTCAGGTAATTTTTCAGCGGGGCGGAATCCCCGGCATCACGGAACACAATGCTGCTCATTTCTGAAATAGACCCTTCCGTCGGAATATACTCAAACTGATAATTATCTGTTATCCGCGGGGCATTACGAATGCCGCTGTCGGTATACAGATAATATCGGTAAGTATCTGATTCATGATAAATAATCCTTCCTGTCTCATGAAAGAACAGAAACAAACCAAAAAGCAACAAAGGAATACAAAGAAGCGGTAATCCGATTTTTTTCATACGCTGACCTTTAATACACTGTCGTGACTATTCTTGAATATCCGTATTCCGGAATATAGTGTATAGATCAAACGATATCGGAGATGAATGCCATCGTATTTATCTGATAATTATAGAAATTACGATTTCCGGAGAGTTGCTTAAAGTGTTATGCAACAGCAGATTATCCGGTTACGATAATCTGCTGTGTAAGCAGGGGATGGTTAGTGTTGCAATGCCTGAGGATTGACACAGTTTTGGCTGACATTCCGGTTCAGGGCGCGGATCACATTATCGACAGCACAGGCGGCCATCGCATAGCGGGTTTCATGTGTTGCCGAGCCGATATGCGGCATCAGAACCACATTGGGTAACGACAGCAGCGGGGAGTCCGGGGAGAGCGGCTCTTGTTCAAAGACATCCAGACCGGCGGCAAGGATAGTCTTATCTGTCAGTGCCTGTGCCAGTGCAGCTTCATCAATAACTGCACCGCGTCCGATATTCACCAGAATGGCGCTGCGTTTCATTTTTTCAAATTGTTCGCGCCCAAACAGGTGATGTGTCTCTTTTGTCAGCGGCAGTGTAATACAAACAAAATCCGATTCTGACAGTAAGGCATCCAATGAGCGGTATTGTGCCTGATACGCGTTTTCTGTTTTTTCATGGCGGGAGCGGGCATGGTAGAGAATATTCATACCGAATCCGCAGTGCGCCCGGCGGGCAAGCGCATCACCGATGCGGCCCATGCCGACAATTCCCATGGTTTTATGGTGAACATCGCACCCGTACCAGTCCGGCGTAATACTTTGTGTCCACTCTCCGCGTTTCACCCGCTCTGAGCTGATAATCATCCGTCGTGCTGTTGCCAGCACCAGTGCCATTGTGGCATCGGCGACAGTTTCGGTCAGTACATCCGGAGTGTGCATCAGTACGACATTGTGTTCACTCAGGGCGGTAACATCAAAATTGTCATACCCGACCGTGATGGTTGATGCCACGCGCAGTTTTGGCGCCATCGCCAGGAAACGGGCGTCAATTTTTCCGCCGGAGCCGAGAATAGCATCCGCCTGTGCCAGCAGCGGTTTTACGGACGGATCGATATAGGGATCAATCTCCGGGACACGGTGAACATCACATTCAGCAGACAGGCGGGCGAGTAAATCATCAGGGACATCGCGGTAAACAACAACGGATGGTTTCATTATGACCTCACTGGGGGACGTTACGGAACTTTGATAGTATGATCATTATCACGATACTAAAAATAATTCTGTCTCCGTATTCAAAAGGCGTCACCTCATGATCAAAATGCACAAAGACCACTGGCTCTCCGGTTTTCAGTGGTATTTCTTTATTTTCTGTAACACGGTGCTTATCCCGCCGACGCTGCAATCTGCGTTTAATCTCTCTGATGCGGTGACACTGACCATCACACAATACAGTTTTATTGCCACGGCGCTGGGCAGCCTGGTACAGGTATTTGCCGGTCATCAGCGGGCAATTATGGAAGGGCCGACCGGGCTGTGGTGGGCGACTATATTGGGGATCTCTGTGGCAGAAGCCTCTTTCGGCACTTCAGCTGGTGTTACCGGCGCAAATATCGCTATCGGTATTGCCTGTGCCGGACTTATCACGCTGGTGATTGGTATAACCGGTGCCGGGGCGCGGATCGCCCGTATTTTTACGCCGACCGTCATGGCTGTGTTTATGTTTATGATGGGCGCACAGCTTATTTCTATTTTTCTTAAAGGGATGCTGGGACTGCCGTTTGGTATTATGCCGCCGGATGCCGGTGTGAATTACCCGGTCTTTTTCCTTGCGCTGGCGACGTTGTTCCTGGTTCTCGGGCTGATTATTTATGCGCCTGCGTCCGTTGCAAAATATGCCTTACTGATTGGGGTATTACTGGGCTGGGGCGCGTATGTGCTGTTATTTTCACCGCCTGCCCGTGATGCGACTTCCGGTACGTGGCAACTGCTGCCACTGGGGAATACCGCCGGGTTTGAATTGCGCTGGGGAGTGATTATCACCTGTGTTCTGACCGGGTTGCTGAATATCAGTAATACCTTCGGGGCTATCCGTGCGACGGATGTGTTTTACATGGACAGGTTGCAGGAGAACAGCAAAATGTACCGGCGCAGTTTTATGGTGACCGGCACCGTGACATTACTGACATCGCCGCTGGCAGTCGTGCCGTTTGCGCCCTTTGTATCATCAGTCGGGTTGATTACCCAGACCAATGACAGCAGCCGGACTTCGCTGGTCGTCGGCGCGGGATTGTTTTTGCTGATGGGGCTGATTACACCGCTGACGCTCTTTTTCAGCGGGCTGCCACTGGCAATCGGCAGTGCGGTGATGCTGGCAACCTATCTGCCGCTGCTGTTTTCGTCGCTCTCGTTTGTCGATAAAACGGTTCTTAATCCGCGTAATATTTACCGTCTTGCGGTGCCGCTGTTTACAGGTATTTTTCTGATTAATCCGCCGGCTGTTTTTATCAGTGACCTGCCTGTATTACTGCGTCCGTTGCTCGGTAACGGTATGCTGGTTGCCATTTTACTGGCGGTGGTGTCTGAGAATCTGGTGCGCTGGGATAAGATAAAATAGTTTGTCAGCGGCGGGTTTTGGTCAGACGGACGGTATCCGCGGGTGCATCGGTTTCCAGTTGGAAATCGCTTTTTCCCCGTCCTTTGCGGGGCTCCCAAAGCGTTGTTCCGTCGAGGCGGCGCAGGACTTGTTCATAACCGAGAGTGTTCAGATAAGCACCGATTTCACCGGTTTGTGTTGTGCCGGTGAAGGTAATGCTGTTGATTATGGTGTCATTATCACCCCGTGAATAATCAAAATAAAAATCACCTGAGATACGCGGCACACCACGGATATCACTGTCGGTATGCAGAAAATACATAAACCGGTTATCTTCCCGGTAGCGTCCCTGCAGATCGGTTTGTGCAAACTGATAAACAAAAACAGACAGAATGATGGCTATCACAATAAAGGGCAGAAACGGGAGATAACGGGTGAAAGGGGGCATGTGTATCATCCATGTGATGAATAGCAGGAAAATAAAGCCATTCATTATGGGAATGAACAGCATGTATTCAATGAGATAACTCTGTGAAAGGTGACAATATCAGCACCAGAGGTTCCGTTTTCCGGATGATGGCGAAAATATGATAAGCTATCTGTCTGTTCCGGACCCGGAAAATGGACTGACAAAAGGATAATTATGACGCGGAAACTCTGGCTGGCAACGGCACTGCTCCCGATACTGCTCAGCGGCTGTGCCGCGCCTCTGCCACCGGCACAGACACAGGCAGATTGCCCTGATTTTACCGGTGTTTATAAGCTGCCTGTCCGTGGCGATGCACAGAATATCGGACTGGTGCGGTTAGATAAATCCACCAATCAGTACAGTGTGGCGGTTCAGGATAAAGGCGGAATTGATTATTTCACCTCCCGTCCGTATCAGGGCGATATGGTCCGGATGGATCAGAAAGAGATGAACGGTCAGCTGGCCTGCAGCGTGATGATTGATCAGGTTGGTTTGATTAAACAGGTTGAAAAAGGTGGATCAATGCCGGGCTTCCCGGGAATTGCCCGTGATGACAAAATCAAAATGGCGACAGACTACGCGCTGTTTATTTTCAGTCCGGAAGGCATTGATTTTATTAACCTGATTAAGACAGCAGATGCTGTACCGACAGAATTACAGCCACCGCGCTGATTGCGTGGTCTATTTATTATTCAGAATTGAGTCAGAGAGGTTTATGTGGAAATTCTTGTCACCGGCGGCATGGGGTATATCGGCAGCCACACCTGTGTACAGTTAATTCATGCCGGAATGACCCCCGTTATTATTGACAACCTGTGTAATGCCAATAAAAAAGTTCTGGACAGAATAAAGGCAATCACCGGGAAAGAGCCTGTTTTTTATCAGGGTGACGTCCGTGATGAAGCCTTTCTGGACTCTGTCTTTGCCGCCCATCAGATTAATGCGGTGATTCACTTTGCCGGTCTGAAATCTGTCGGGGAATCCGTCAGTAAGCCTGTTGAATACTATGATAATAATATCAACGGTACGCTGGTATTGCTGCGCAGTATGGCGCGGGCACAGGTCAGACGGATTATTTTCAGTTCATCGGCAACCGTTTACGGGGATCCGGCAAGTGTGCCGATTACCGAAACATCTGAAATTGGTAATACCACCAATCCTTACGGCACCAGTAAGTATATGTCTGAGCGGGTTCTCAGTGATGTATGGACCGCTGATAACACTTGGTCTGTTTCTCTGCTGCGTTACTTTAACCCGGTCGGTGCACACCCGTCAGGAACGATGGGGGAAGACCCCGCCGGTATCCCGAATAACCTGACACCGTATATTACTCAGGTTGCCATCGGACGCCGTGAGAAAGTCTCTGTTTATGGTAATGATTACCCGACACCAGACGGAACCGGGGTGCGCGATTATATTCATGTGATGGATTTGGCTGACGGACATGTGGCGGCACTGAATACGGTCGCACAATCGTCCGGATTGCACATTTATAATCTGGGCACCGGGCGGGGAACCAGTGTGCTGGAAATGATCAGCGCCTTCAGTAAAGCGGTGGGTAAACCTGTCCCGTACGCAATTTGTGATCGTCGGCCGGGAGATATCGCCGAGTGCTGGTCAAGCCCGGAAAAAGCGGCGCGTGATATGCAATGGCGTGCAGTCCGTTCTGTGGATGATATGGCACAGGACGCCTGGCGCTGGCAGCTACAGAATCCTCAGGGGTATGCCGACTGACCGCACGATTTGTCCGCCGGGTGCAGATAAAGATGCGCTATGCTGTCGGTATTGTCGGTTCAGTCACATGTTGTTGATGTGATGAACAGAAATCCCTGACGTATATGCGTTAATTTTATTTATCAACCATCCCTCAGTATTCATATTGGCATTTCATTAGAAAGCTGTAATTTCACCCGAAATTACAGCATTTTTTTTTATCTTTTTTCCTTCCGCTGATGAATCATCCAGATTTTCTTCATTTTTTAACGATAAACTATCAAATAGTTATCATTTCTATAATAATTATCATTATTGGTTATATTCTCATTAGCAGATATCAATGATAGGATTAATCATTCTCATTTAGTATTTCTTGTAAGAAATATCAATCTTGTCAGGGATTTTATGCACACTTCATTCAAACGCTCATTATTGGCGGTCGCGGTTATAACCGCAGCCACCACGGCTTACGCTGAAAATAAAAAAGAAGATACCATTGTTGTTACGGCGTCCGGTTTTGCGCAGGAAATGCGTGACGCACCTGCCAGCATTACCGTTATCACCAAAGAACAATTGCAGAATAAGCCTATCAGCAATCTGAACGATGCCGTTAAAGATGTGGAAGGTGTCAGTATTATCGGCGGCAGCATGAAGCCGGATATCAGTATTCGCGGGCTGTCCGGTGATTATACCTTGATCATGGTGGACGGACGCCGGCAGAACAGCCGTGAATCCCGTCCGAACGGCAGCGGTGGTTATGAGTCCGGTTTTATTCCGCCGGTTGAAGCTATTGAGCGTATTGAAGTTATCCGCGGACCTATGTCATCCCTCTATGGTTCTGATGCCATGGGCGGCGTGATTAATATCATCACCAAAGCTGTCTCCGAAGAATGGCATGGCTCCATGGGTATGGGGGGAATTCTCCAGGAGAGCAATGAGTACGGGAATTCTGCTAATACCGATTTTTATGTTTCCGGTCCGCTGATTAAAGACAAACTGGGCTTACAGGTTTATGGCGGAATGAACTATCGCCGTGAAGATAAGTTACTTGAAGGTACACCGCGCCGTGATGACAAAAACATCACCGCCAAACTGGCGTTTACCCCGGTTGAAGGGCAGAAATTCTTAGCTGAAATGGGGCGCAGCACGCAGGAACATACGTCCACGCCGGGTAAATCTATTGATGAGTTCAGTATCCGTGGCGGACTGAAACAGAAAAATAATAAATCTGAAGTTCATAATGACCGCGATCACTGGGCATTAACCTGGAAAGGTGACTGGGATGAAATAAACAGTGATGTCAGTGTTTATCAGGAAAATACCATCCGTAAAACCAATACCGGAAAATGGGAAAAAAACAGTGAAATCTGGGAAATGGCCTATGATGCACGCCGTCCGGAAATTACCAATACGGTAGTTGACGGAAAAGTAACTGCCTTCCTGCCGGATAATATTCTGACGGTCGGCGGACAATATCAGTATGCAAAACTGAAAGATGACTCAGTGATTAAAGGAAAGAAAACAGTCACTGAAACCATCACCGCAGATCAAAAAGCGCTCTTTGTGGAAGATGAATTCAGCGTAACGGATTCTCTGACGCTGACCGGCGGTCTGCGTATGGATGATCATGAGTTTTATGGTAAACACTGGAATCCGCGCGCGTATGCGGTGTACAAACTGACCGATGAAATCACCATTAAAGGCGGCGTGGCAAAAGCGTTCCGTGCACCATCATTGCGTGAGCTCAGCCCGAACTTCGGGACATCGACCCAGGGCGGGGCTGCAATTATGTATGGTAACCGCGACCTGAAGCCGGAAACCAGTGTCACGGAAGAGCTGGGTATTGCGTACGATCATGAATCTGGTTTCTCTGCCAGCGCAACACTGTTTAATACAGAATTTAAAAACAAGCTGACCAGCTATCAGGTCGCCGGTGAAACCGATCCGCTGACCGGGCTGAATATGTTTATCTACGATAACGTGGGTAAAGCCAATATCCGTGGTATTGAAATGGCAACACGCATTCCGGTGGCACAAGATTGGAACCTGAGCATGAATTACACCTTTACAGACTCAGAACGTAAAAGTGATGATGAAAAGCTGAACGGACAATCACTCAAAGGCCAACCGCTGGAAATGACACCGCGTCATGCCGCAAATGCAAACCTCGACTGGCAATTCCGTCCGGATATTAATTTTTATACCCGCGCAAACTATACCGGCAAACAGATCTGGGCCGCACAGCGCAACGGGGCAAAACAGCCGCGTGAACGCAGCGGTATAACAACAATGGATCTGGGAATGACCTACAAAGTGATGCCAAATGCACTGCTGAACCTGGCCGTTCTGAATATCGCCAATGAAAAAGGCGATGATATTGATGTGAACGGCAACTGGCAAATCGATGAAGGGCGCAGGTATTGGGCTAATCTGAAAATCAACTTCTAAATTACGCTTCATCCTTCGCCCTGTACCTGCGTTGGCTTCGTTCGGCTACCCCGGTCACATACCTGTGTATGCTCCCTTACGCTTCATCCTTCGTCCTGTGGCGGCGTTGGCCGCCCTTAAAAAACCGGGTCACATACCGATGTATGCTCCCCGGTTTTTCTCGGTTGCCGCCTTGACACAGAACGAATGATTTTGCCTAAATTACGCGTCATCCTTCGCCCCGTACCTGCGTTGGCTTCGTTCGGCTACCCCGGTCACATACCTGTGTATGCTCCCGGGGATATCCTCACTTTGCCGCCTTGGTACAGAACGAATGATCTAGCGTAATATCTGATGTGGTGTAATTATTTTTCATCATGATTATGATTAGTGTACGTGTGTTTTTAAATGATGTCTGGGGTTATGTGATGTGGAAGAAAGTAATTGTGCTCAGTTGCCTGATGGCGGCTTTTCCGCTGATGGCGCGTCCTTCACAGGAGATAACACCGCTGAGTGAGGCGGCAGAGCAGCAGTTTACGGTGACGCATCATGAGATGAATAACGGAACGCGGGCTTACCGGTTGTATATCGCGCAGCCGAAACAGCCGCAGGCGGCTTATACCGTGGTTTATATGCTGGATGGTAACGGACAGTTTCCGATGATGCTCAATCAGCTCAGTGCCGGGAATATTCGTACGCTGCCGCTGGTGGTCGGGATTGGCTATCCGTCTGATATTGCCTATCCGAAAACACGCACGTTGGATTATACGCCCCCGGCGGTTGGTGAGCAGTTTGCTGATGGCGGCGGTGAAGTCGCTTTCCGGCAGTTTATCCGCCAACAGGTTATTCCGTGGGTAAGTAATCACTATGCTGTCGATAATCAACGGTGCTATTTCTTCGGGCACAGTCTGGGCGGGCTATTTGTATTGCGCACCGCCATGTCAGAGCCGGATATCTTTACCGACTATATCAGCGCCAGTCCCTCGCTCTGGTGGGGGCACGGTACTTATATGACTCAGGAACGTATTGCAGCCGTTTCGCCGGATATCCGCCTGACCATTACACAGGGCGGGCTGGAGGAAAAACCAGATCCGTCACGCATGAGTGATGAACAAAAACAGAATCTTGCTGCCCGTTACAGTAAGATTACGGCGCGTGAAGTGTGTGATCAATTACAACAGCAGGGCAAACAGTGTCAGTTGCACAGCTTTGCCGGTAAATCACACGGCAGTGTGATTCCGGATGCGATTAATACGGTTATTTTACAGCTTCCGTAAATCCGGAAATTACGTTGGTTTTTTGTTAATTTTTATTTAAAAGTATCGTTAACAACAGGGGAAACCACATTTTTCCCTGTTAACGCCCCGCATGACAAAAACTATTCGTCAGCATTAGTTTTTTTGATTTCATTTCTCTTTCATAACAGTCTATATTCCGCAACGTTTCTGATATAAATCCACTGCTTCCGGCTAAAACCCGCCATTAACTATTTTGGCGATGGATCAACCTGAGAAAAAAGCAGCGTTATTTTTTTGGTTTTTTTGTTTAGGTGGAGATAGAGCAGTGATTCACAATACCGGCACGCCGCGTCACGACAGCGTGTTAATCCCTGTCGCGGGTCTGACCCTGTTTGCAATCGCATCCGGTTATCTGATGAGCCTGATCCCGCTGTCGCTGGGTAGCTTTGCTATCGGCAGTGAATATGCCGGCTGGTTAGCCAGCGCTTACTATGTCGGTTTATTGCTCGGCTCAATGCTGATTGAACCGGTTATTGCCCGCATTGGTCATCGCCGGTCATTTATTCTGTTTGCCCTGGCACTGGCTGCCACGGTCGTTATTTTGCCGTTTTATACTGAACTCAGTGCCTGGCTGGTTTCCCGCCTGCTGGCAGGGTTTGCGGTTGCCGGTATTTTTGTGGTGATTGAGTCCTGGTTACTGATTGGCGATAACCCGGCTGTCCGGGCTAAACGACTGAGTTTCTACATGACGGCGTTGTACGGCGGAACCACGCTGGGACAATTGGCTATCGGTGTGTTCGGTACGGCGGGTGTGGTGCCGTTTACCGTGGTTATCGCGTTGCTGCTGATTGCTGTTTTGCCACTGCTGTTTTCCGATGCACAGCCGGTTTGTCACGGCGGGCACAAAAACCTTTCCCTGAAGCAAATTTTTCGTCTGAGTAAACCGGCGATGGTCGGTTGTATGACATCCGGCATTGTGATGGGAACCATATATGGTCTGATGCCGCTGGCATTACAGGAAAAACAGTATAATACAGAGCAGGTCGGCGGACTGATGGCGGCAATTATTCTCGGCGGCATGATAATTCAGCCGGTGATCAGCAAGCTATCTTCCCGGATGAGCAAAGTATTATTGCTGGCAATGGTTTCCCTGCTTGGTGTATTTGCCATGGGAATGATTTATATTTCCGGCCATTATCTGGTGATGGTTACCGGGCTGGCATTGCTGGGTATGTCTTCATTTGCCCTTTATCCGGTAGCGATCACACTGGCGTGCGACACGCTCACAGCGAATGTCATTGTTGCCGCCACTCAGGTTATGCTGTTTTGTTACAGCGTCGGCTCAGCGGCAGGCCCGCTGGTTGCCGGGCAATTTATGAAACAGCCCGACGGTATTATGAATTTCTTCTTTGTTGTTCTGTTGTCCACCGCAATTTATATGTTGCTGTCAGCTGTGCGCCGCAAGTCACACATTCTGGCAAGCTGATTTCTCTGCTATACCCAACGTCATTCCGCAGCCAACACACCTGCAGTTTGAATGAATAAGGGTATATATCCAAAAAAAAACGCCGCATTGATAAATGCGGCGTTCTTTTTTTTTAATCAGTGAATTACTGTGCGGTGTTATCCGGCAGAATCTCAACAATGCTGGTGCGGACATAATACTGCTGACCACTTACCGGTGCCGGTACATCACCTGCCATTTTTGTCAGTGCATCTTTTGGTGCATCTGTTGTGACAGATGACTGGTACATTTGATTATGGTTCATGTCACGGACACTGGCGCGTGCATAATATTGTTTACCGTCTTTATTCACCGCCGGGGCATCTGATATCATTTTTTTCAGCGTTTCACCCGGTGTGGCGGTAGTTTGTGATGCCTGATAAACCGGTGCGCGATTGTTATGATTACCACGACCATTGTGATTATTATTGCCGTTGTGGTTACCGCGCATCATGCCATGACGTCCGCCGTTACCATCGCAATAACCATTGTTATTACCACGATGGTAATTACCGTTATCATTCATGTTCTGTGTATTTTGCTGTTGCTGATTAACCGGAGCCGGTGCTGCAACTGCTGCAAAACCTGCGCCTAATAAGCTGAGACTGATAACGCCTGCAATCATTTTATTCATGTTAATTTTCCTTCTGTATTAATTTGAATGAATCTTCGTGTTGCTGTTGGCGCTATCATTAAACATTCCGGATTTGCTGACAATCCGTTTTACCCTTTCTGACGGTGAAATCATAATCCCTGCACAATTCATCATAATCTCTTCATAATTCTCTTTTTTTCTCCTTATTTCAGGTGACGGAAAAACTGACAAAATAGTATATAATCTATGAAATAATTTAATAAAATTTATATTTACTTACACAAAAAATGCGCTAATAGGACTAATCTTCTTATTATTCATAAGATGAATTGTTATCACTAACAGAGACCTAAATTTAAATAACCTGAGGAAATGATATGAAAAAAATTACCCTGATTGCCGGTATCATCGTATCTGCATTTTCACTTTCTGCGGTGGCTGCAACCACTGCCCAATCCGGAACAGTTAAATTCACCACTCAGGCTGAAGGTGTGCAGGCCGGCAATACGGCAGATTATCTGATTGGTAAAACCTGGGTGACAACGCAGGCGCTGGATCAGAACGGTAAAGCTATCCCGGCAACGGATGAGAGTGTAGCCGGTTTCTTCGGGCTGGCTGATTATGAAAAAGACGGCACAGTCAAAATGTATACACCGGAAGGTAAGCTGAAATTGCAGGGTGACTGGTCATTCAGTAAAGACGGTAAAACCCGCTCACTGACCGGTAAAAATGATAAAGGTGAGGTTTTATTCACCCGGGTTGTGGAGAATGTTAAAGTCACCCCGGATGAATATATTTATCGCGTCTATCCGAAAGCGGATGACAAAACACACTATGCGGATATTGTCCATAAACCTAAAGCTGCAGAATAAATACTGATTTTTCAGCAGAAGAAGCGCCGTTATGGCGCTTTTTCTGTTTTTACAGCAGGATCACAGTATCAGCGCCGTTTCGAGCGCCAGTTCGATCATATTGTGCATCGCATTCTGGCGCTGATCGATAGTCAGTTTTCCGCCGTTTTTAATATGATCCGAGGTAGTGAGAATCGCCAGTGCCCGTGCGCCGAGTTCTGCCGCCACGGTGTACAGCCCGGCAACTTCCATATCCACCCCGAGAATACCGTATTGTTCCATCACCTTAAACAGTTCAGGGCGGGTGCTGTAAAACAGGTCGGCGGTGAAGACATTGCCGACTTTTACCGGCTGTTGCAGCCGCTGTGCAGTTTTCACCGCGCAGGAGAGCAGATGCCAGTCTGCGATCGCGGCCAGGTCATTGTTATAAAAGCGGTCGCGGTTTACTTTTGAGTCAGTACTCGCACCCATGGCAATGACCACATCCAACAATTTCACATCATCACGTACCGCGCCGCTGGTGCCGATACGGATCAGGTTTTTAGCCCCGAAATCGTTAATAAGTTCATAGGCATACATGGAAATTGAGGGGATGCCCATGCCGTGTGCCATGACCGAAACGCGCTTACCTTTATACTCACCGGTATAGCCCAGCATATTACGGACGTGATTTACTTCCCGTGTTTGCGTTAAATAATGTTCAGCAATAAACTTGGCGCGCAGGGGATCTCCGGGCATAATAATGGTTTCAGCGAAATCGTTTGCGTCTGCCTGAATTGCAACTGCCATAAACGTGCTCTCCTCTCAATCAAACTGTGTGCGGGGGCGGTATTTGTCAGTCAGCATGTTAGCACGGTTTGCTTTTTGTACCGCCGTTTACGGCGGGATTTTCAGCTCAGATTTTTCACCCAGGGATTTCTACCGGATACACATTATGAATACAGCAATCGGCATTATGGGGATAGTGGTGTTACTGGGGATCGGATATTTGTTATCTGAGAACCGGCGTGCGATAAATTTTCGCACAGTAGGGCTGGCTTTTATTATTGAACTGATTTTGGGCGGATTAATTCTGTATTCCCCGGTCGGGCAAAATGTCCTGCTCGTGATGGCAGACGCGGTTACAACGGTAATCAACTTTAATAATGCGGGAACTCAATTTATTTTCGGCGGCCTGGTCAGCGATAAAATGTATGAAGTTTTCGGCAACGGCGGTTTTATTATTGCACTGCGGGTTCTGCCGATTATTGTCTTTTTCTCTGCACTGTCTGCGGTGCTCTATTATCTGGGGATCATGCAATTTATTGTGCGCTGGGTCGGCGGGGGATTACAGCGATTGCTGAAAACCAGCCGCGCAGAATCAATGAACTCGGCGGCAAATATTTTCCTCGGTGTGACTGAAGCGCCGTTACTGGTTAAACCATACCTCGGCAGTATGACCCGCTCTGAACTGTTTGCCGTGCTGTGTGGCGGGCTGGCCTCGATTGCCGGTACGATGCTGGTGAGTTATGCGCAACTCGGTGTAAAAATGGAGTATCTGCTGGCTGCGTCATTTATGGCCGCTCCCGGCGGCTTGTTATTCGCCAAACTGATGATCCCGGAAACGCAGGAGACCGCCGATGAGTCCAATGCCAAACCGGTGCAGGAAAATCGCCCCGCCAATATTATTGACGCCGCTGCTGAAGGCGCAATCAATGGCTTAAATATGGCACTGGCGGTGGGCGCTATGCTTCTGGCGTTTGTCAGCTTGGTTGCGTTACTGAACGGGTTGCTCGGCGGTGTCGGGGGCTGGTTTGGCTTGCCGAATCTCAGTATGGAGCTTGTTCTGGGGTATGTGTTGTCGCCGATGGCCTGGCTGATGGGCATTCCATGGAATGAAACGCTGACCGCAGGCGGAATTATTGGTCAGAAAATTGTTATTAATGAGTTTTTTGCGTATGTGAATCTGGCGGAATATTTGAGAGGTGATGCGGTTGTGGCTGCCACCGGGTTGCCGATGACAGAGCGTACTCAAATCATTCTCTCTTTTGCATTATGCGGATTTGCTAACTTCGGTACTGTCGCGATAGCCATCGGCGGAATCGGCAGCCTTATCCCGGAGCGGCGCAAAGAGATTGCCACACTGGGTATGAAAGCATTAGTCGCGGGGGTGCTGTCCAACCTGATGGCGGCGACAATAGCCGGATTGTTTATCGGCGGGTGATAAATCCGGATTGAAACAGCGGTAATGGCAGGTGAATTGATAACGGGCAGGCGGACGAAAAGCATGCGCGTCATGGATGACGCGCCTGAGCGCACACGGATGTGTTTACCGCGACTTTTCGTTTTGCCCGTTATCAGTGAACCGGGAGAGCGCAGCAGGGCTTAACGCAGCACCATACTGTATGCCCGACGGCTACTTATAATCCCCTTTCAGGTAGCGGAAAAAGGAGGGGTTTACCCACACTTTCTCACTTTTTACCTGCATACCGCTTTTTGCTTTGCGGATATTCTCTGCCTGTTTTTCTGCATTTTCCGGCAGAGCCATCAAATCGGCCTGATAATGGCCTTTTGTTACACGGGTTTCGGTCACTTCATCATAACCGGTTACCGGCACATAGCTGCGATAGAACGGCTGCCACCAGGCTGCGCGGATAAGCCCTTTCTGATCAGCACTGTTTTTCTTGGCGTATTGGTCAATCAGCGCCTGAAAACGATCGCGCTCTGCGATGGTCGGAAATTCAAAATCGAGATTATATTCGCTGGCGATAGCGACTTTTTTCCCGCTTTTCAGTGTGGTTACCGGGTAATCAGATTCTCCCCACTCCTCCAGATAAACAAATGCAGAGGATTTCGGCGTAAGTTGTACTTTCGGGTCAAATCCTTCGCGTTTAAGCAGATAAACTAACTGTGCCGCGTGATTGATATCATTGTGTCCGTAGCGGATCATCCGCGTTTTATCAAAGCCGGATTCTTCCCGCACATCGACAAGGTTATAACCGCTGGTATAGCCTTTATCAATAAATTTATTCAGTGATATCAGTGTCTTTGAGTCATTCGGGAAAACGGCGGTTTCCCATGCTGCAAGCAGGCGCGGGACAATGTTTTTATCCGAGACATTACCCAGATAGCGGGTTTTACTCTGCTGCGCATCAACAAACGCCTGAAGTTTGTCGCTGTTTGCCGCCGGCGTTTTCAGATCTGCCGGAGTCAGTGCGCCGATAGTGACCATCAGTGCATCATATTTGTCTGCGCCCGGTTGCTGCGTCAGTGATGAAATCTGAGCCGGGCTGTAGGTCTCTGCCAGTTCTGTCAGCGACAAGGTATCTGCTGTCTGTTGTGAGGTCAGCGCAAGGGCAGGGTGTAAACTACTGAACAAGAATACAGATAATAATGTGCCGATAAATAAGGGTTTTTGCATAATTTATCCCGTAAAATGCTGCAAACAAACGATTGCATCACAATATCATATTGTTGCGCGGTGAGTGATAAAGTGTCGTGATTTTTTTACAGTAAACAGAATAAAAAAAAGTACGGGGAAAACTTGCAGGAAAGGGCTGGATGAGTAAGATACACCGGACGTGACGTGATGGTTATCACGGTTTTTGGAGATATTATGAAAGCGCTTTACCGTAAGTTAGTTGCAAAGATTGATCAGTTTTCTGTACTCATTCCTATGCGTTTTTTCTGATCCGCCGGGCTCGTCTTTCTCTGCGTGTCATGTGTATGGCGCGCTGTAACCGGACAAGCAAACGCAGAGCCTGTCTGCGGGGAAACAGCGGGTATTGCCAGTGTAACAGAGAGAAGTACATAATTTGCCTCCCGGCAGATTAGCCTGTGTGATGTTGCAAAAGCGGCCGGATATTTTTCAACATCCGGCCGTCAGTAACACTCTCTTATTTAAAGGTCGGCAGCCAGCCGAACACATCCAGGATCACGGTTAAGTAAACCACCGCACCACAGACAATCACCAGGTTCAGTACCGCGTTATTACAAGGTGCGGTATATATGGCGCTGCTGTAGCGTTTACGGGATGCTTTAACCAGGAATGGCGGTAAAATCACACTCCAGATAGTAAAGGCCAGACCGGCGTAGCCGATGGCGTACACAAATCCGTTCGGGAAGAAAAAGCACACCACAGCCGGTGGCAGATAAGTCACCACGGCAGTTTTAAAGCGACCGGCGCTGTCGTTTTTAAACTTCAGCAGGTCAGCGATATAATCAAACAATCCCAGTGTTGCGGCTAACAGTGAGCTGGCGACAGCAAAGTTTCCGAAGAATGTCAGAATGACTTCCATGGTTTTGCCTGACATTACACCGCCGATAGCTTCGACGAACACATCAATATTGCCGCCTTTCTCAATGATTGGCGCAAAGTTTGCCCGGCTGATATTCCCCATCGTGACACCCAGCCAGAAAATATACAGCAGCAGTGCAAACACGGTGCCGATAATAATTGAGCGGGTGATGAAGCGGAATTTCGTTTTGCCGTACAGTTTGACCAGGCTCGGCACATTACCGTGGAAACCAAACGAAATAATACAGAACGGTAATGTCATCAGCACATAAGGGAGATAGCTGGTGCCTTTAATGGCAACCGAGGCCGAATCAAACAGATTCGCAATCTCCACATGGGCAACCAGTCCTGAAAATGTGGCAAAAAAGGCAATAAATTTACCGAAAATCAGGATGGTGGTAATGCGCCCGACCCACAGAGAGCTGTACCAGACAATCACACCGACCAGACAGGCAACAATCGCCACCGCAGCTTTAATCGGAATTGCGGTTCCGGTGTATTTCAGTATTGTCTGTGACAGCACAGCGGAAGAGCCGGAAATATAGGCATAGGTCAGAATATAGAGTACAAACCCGAAGGCGATACCCACGACGACATTCCATTTTTTGCCCAATAATTCCGTTGTAAAGGTATTAAAACTGGCGCCCGGTTCGAAGTGAAGATTCACTTCAACTAACATTAGCCCGGTCATTAACATCATGACGGAAACTAAAAGTAAAATAATAGTCGCACCGGAAAACCAAACCCCGGCCATTGCAATGGGTAATGAAAACATACCGCCGCCAACGACGGTTGCAATAACAAGCATTGTCCCGCTGGTCAGTCCGGGTGATTTATTTGTATCGGAACTATGAACACTCATAATAAAAGTTTCCTATTAATGATCAATATCACCAACAGCATTCATATCTATCGATTTTATTTGTTCGTTTTTATTAGTAAGATGCAGAGACAAAAAAGCCCCATTAAAGTAATGAGGCCTTTGTCATCAATTTGTTATACGTAATCAAAGCGTGCAGTAAAGAAGCGCAGCTGCTTAGGCTCATAAATGAACTTCAGCCCTTTAATATCTTCTTTATGTTTGAACAGCTTGATAATACCGTCAGCAACAAGATCCATGTGCGCATAAGTGTAAACACGACGCGGAATAGTCAGACGAACAGTCTCAAGCTTAGGACGGTGATGGTCGCCGGTTTCTTTATTACGGCCTGCGGAAATAATACCGCGCTCCATTGAACGGACACCGGTTTCCACATAGATGCTGGCTGCCAGACTCTGTGCCGGGAATTCATCCTGGGTCAGGTGTGCGCAGAAACGACGTGCATCCAGGAATACTGCGTGACCACCGACTGGCTCAACAATCGGTACACCGGCAGCTTTCAGTTTATCGCCCAGATAACGAACCTGCTTAACGCGGTGCTCGATATATTCAAACTGCATTGCTTCGCGTAAACCAATCGCCATTGCTTCCATATCACGACCGGCCAGGCCGCCGTAAGAAGGCATTCCTTCATAAACCACAACCAGCTCGCGTGCTGCAGAGAACAGGTCGTCGTCGTTCATACACAGGAAGCCACCAATGTTCACCAGACAGTCTTTTTTACCACTCATGGTACAACCGTCAGCGTAGCTGAACATTTCATGGATGATGTCTTTGATGGAGACATCTTCAAAACCTGCTTCCTGCTCTTTGATAAAGTAGGCGTTTTCAACACAACGGGTTGCATCATAGAACACGTTGATTTTGTGTTTATTACATAACTGACGGACTTCACGCATGTTTGCCATGGAAACCGGCTGACCACCTGCCAGGTTTACCGTTACTGCCAGGCAGATATAGGCAATATTTTCCGCGCCTTTCTCTGCGATCAGTTTTTCCAGCTTTTTAATGTCAATGTTGCCTTTAAATTTCACATCCAGGCCGGCATCGTGTGCTTCATCACGCACGATATCAATGAAAGTGGCCCCGTTTTTTTCCTGATGGTAACGGGTGGTTGTGAAGTACATGTTTCCTGCAACATACTGACCCGGTTTGATGGCTAAAGAAGAGAGTAAATTCTCTGCGCCGCGGCCCTGGTGTGTAGGGATAATGTGTTTAAAGCCAAATAATTCCTGAACAGTTCTTTCCAGGTGGTAGAAGTTCTCACTGCCTGCGTAAGCTTCATCACCCATCATCATGCCGGCCCATTGTTTATCGGACATGGCATTGGTGCCGCTGTCTGTCAGTAAATCGACATAGACATCTTTGGAATTTAACAAGAAAGTGTTGTAACCGGCCTCTTTCATTTTATTGATACGCTCTTCGCGAGGGATCATGGAAACAGTTTCAACACTTTTAATACGATACGGTTCTGCTGGATACATCATGGTAAAATCTCCAATTATTTATAATAATAACTCGATAGTTTACACAGGCATTTACTTGGTTATAAATAGCATGCCCGGTGAATGATATAGCATTTGTAAATCCGGTAATCTTCTTGCGTTAATTCAAATTTTATTTATTTACTTTTATTGCTGCTGGTGTAGATAACGTTCTTGTCTGGCTTGAAATCATCATGCTTGAAGTGAATCTAAAATGGAATAGATGCGATATAAATAAAAAAATCAGTGTTAATTAAAAGTGTAAACAAGGTGATCTATATCACTTATCTTGAAATATATCTTATTATTCAATGGCATGATCGTTGTTAATGCATTGTTGTGTTTTGATTTATTATTTGAGATAAATTTATTTTTTAAAGTAATGCAAATAGTGATAACTCAATGGTTCCCGATATTTATATGATGTTTCTACACTATCTTTACTGTCAGTTTATTTATATTGTCATCGGAAATACAAATGGCGCTTAATGAAAAACAAATACATCTATCTTTACAGGTATAATAAGTTATCAGATGTATTATATTGCAATACGTTTTTGTAAATTATGCATGGACCTTCTTTTATTTCTGAAATGAGACAATAAATTTAATATATAACCATGGTTATAATTTCATTTGTATTTTTTGATCAAACGGAAAAACGTTGTGATTGCGGTCATTTATTCACCTGATTTTGAGATAAAAATAAAAATGTGATCCGGATGGGATAAATCTGATGATGTGGATCACAGAGATTATGCATCGTTACATTTGTCCTGGATATGTACGACAAGGGAATAACAAAAATATCTAATAAAAGAAGTGAATTGTTATGCAATTTCAATCTTACCGGTTTAGTGATCAACTTCACGGCTTTCACTTTACAGGCATGTTAGTAAAGAAAAATGATGTACTTAAAAGTTTACACCTTGAGTGGGCAGGATTGAACTGAATACCCACTATCGGGTTAACAGCAGAAAGACTATACATAATGAGCATGCCATCCATAAGTAATATATTTAGTTATTAAATCTTATATAATTTATTTTTATGGTTTTTAAGTCTGAGTTGTTTGTTTTTAACGGCAGATGATGAGGATTGGAATTACGTAATTATAGTTATTGTATTCTGTATCAGATCCGGTGAGTACAGGCGATTATATAAATACAAGAAATATTCATTATGCAGTAAAGATCACATTTTACTTATTGATCCCGGCAGAAGAAATGTGACGGTTTTTCTTCACACTGTGGATTTTGCCTGAAAAGCGGGGAAATGGGTCATGTATAACGTAAAATATCCCGCAAAATTGCAGGATATTTTGCTCTCACAGCAACGCGTTAATCAGTCAGGATAACCGTCAGAGGGACTGACTGCGCGACTAACTGATGCCCTTTATGATTAAGATGAAGGTGATCGCCTGAGTCATATTGCGCACTGAGCTGCCGGGGATTTGCCGGATCACGCACCAGCAGGTCACTGTCAATAACAGCATCAAATTCACCGCTTGTACGTATCCAATGGTTAACCTCCTGCCGGACAGTCTCTTTTTCCGGCTGATAAAAATTATCCATGCCATATTCACCCGTACCCCGCAGCGGTACCAGTGTCACACCGGTCATACGGATGTTTTTTCCCCGGGCCATAGTCAGTAATTGCCGGTAGGCATTGATCAATACAGCCGCTGCCGGAACAGGACTTTGCGGATCTAATACCGTTTCTGCTAACCCTATGTCATTTAATCCGACCTGCACAATACAGGCACTGACGCCGGGCTGATGAAGGACATCACGTTCAAAACGTGACAATGTGCTGATGCCTATCCCGTCTTTCAATAACCGCGAGCCCGACTGACCGGCATTAACCACAGCGATATTTTCCGCAATAAAGCGCTCGGCCAGAAAATCTGTCCAGCGGCCATAGGTGTCCATTTCCACACCGTTGCCATCCACCATCGAATCACCGATAACCACCAGTGTGCCGCCTGCGCAGCCCGGCTGAACCTGTACACTTTCAATTAAAAGGCGGGAGCTTATCGTCTGACCACCGGCGCTTTCTTCCCTGAGTACCTGATTGCCCGGCTCCAGCAAAGAAAAGTGGCGGGCATCCCAATGGAAAGTATTCACCGCGACCGGCTCCGGTAAAAAGGTGCGCAGGCTGATTACGGATAACGACGGAATGTTCAGCAAAATATCATCACTGTACAGAATTTCTCCGGCAGGAATTGTTGTACCGGGCTGCCCGTTAAATGTGATAGGAACAGCGCTGAACTGTTCAGGCACTGAAACATAACTCTCCCCCAATACCAGCGGTTGTGTGCCGTAACGGTTGGAAAAGAGCAGACGCATTTTTTGCCCGCCGAGGCTTATCCGCAATGTCTGGCGGAGAGTCTGATTACCTGTGATGGCCGGTATTGCCGGCGGGAACGGAAAAGCCTCACCGGATGCCGGCTGAGAGGTTGAAAGCCATGTACATATCCACTCAGCGGGCAGCGGCAGGGTAAAAGAAATTGAAGATGACATCAGGAAGATCCTCCCGGTGGGGCCGTCATAACATTAAACGTGTGCATAGCGATATCCGTCATGGCCAGCAAACGGACCCGGCTGACACCATCCCGCGCCTGGATTGAGATCCCGTGCAGCAGTGTTGCGACATAGTCACCGAGAGCCTGTGCATCTGTAGTTGCCGGCACATCACCAGACTGAACACCTTGCCCGATTCTCTTTATAATGCCGTCAGTCCGTTCCCGGCGGCTGTTTGCAAGCCAGGTCATGAGCGCTTCATTATCACTGGCGTAATTGGTCAGAGATAACACCACCATACAGCCGCGGGGCTGGTTCTCACGGGTATAGGTTTCCACTGCCCTGACAAGGAGCTGCTTTATGGCCTGACGGGTATCGGGCTCCTGCATTGCAGCGTCAGCAAAGGCGCCTTCTTCACTCAGATAAAGGGCAACTGCCTCACGGAACAGATTTTCTTTTGAGCCGAAGGCGGCATAAATTCGTGCAGAGGCAATTCCCAGCACACTTACCAGATCAGATATGGATGTACCTTCATAGCCGCGTTGCCAGAACACCTGTTTTGCTTTGCGTAATGCCTCTTCACGATCAAATTCTCTTGGTCTGCCTGCCATGTTGCATTCTCCTCTTGAGTCGTATCAGACAAATACTATCAGTTCTTTATCGATTAACAAAGAATTGTTTTTTAGTGATTGACAAAGAATTGCGGATCGCTTTAATCTATTCATTGTCGATTGACAAATAATTGGGTTTTATTCCTTATATAGGACAACTATGAATACATTATTAAGTCAGATCTTACTGGCGACAGCCATGACGTTAGTATTGTCCGGCACCGCATCAGCGGAAAGTGTGAAAAATCCGGACGTGGCATCCGGCGCAGTATCTGCTCAGTTTAATGAGGCCGATTTTCAGCATCATTATGCTGATGTTGCAGGTCAGCGGATCCATTATGTGACGGCAGGCAAAGGCGAACCGGTTTTACTTATTCCGGGCTGGCCGCAAACCTGGTATGCGTGGCGCTATGTGATGTCCGCTCTGGCTGCGGAAGGGTATATGGCGATAGCAGTTGATCCGCCGGGAACCGGTTATTCCGCCCGTCCGGACAGTGGTTATGATACGGGAGCGGTGGCAACCACGTTACATACTATGATGAAGCAACTGGGCCACACTAAATACGCCGTTGTCGGTCATGATATCGGTATGTGGGTTGGCTACGCACTGGCTGCTGATTATCCTGCGGATATCAAAAAAATAGTATTAACGGAAGCGGTTATACCTGGTCTGGCACCGGCGCCGTCCATTTTTGTTGAGCCGGAAGAGAATATTTTTCTCTGGCACTTTATGTTTAATCAGGTGCAGGATTTACCTGAAATGCTGACTGCCGGAAAAGAGCAGGAGTATCTGAATTTTATTTTTGATCACTGGTCTTACCGTCGCGACCGGGTTGCGGCACAAACCTATATAGATGCTTACTCTTCACCGGGCGGATTGCGGGCAGGATTTGCCTATTACCGCGCTATCCCGCAAACTATCAGTCAGAATAAACGGCGGGCAGAGAAAAAACTGACAATGCCGGTTCTGGCAATCGGTGCAGATCACGCCACCCGTGATGCACCGCAACAGACTTTACAGGGCAGGGCAGTAAATTTACAGGGTGTGATGCTCAGTGAGTGCGGTCATTTTGTTACTGAAGAGTGCCCGGAACAGCTTATGGCGGCATTGTTGCCATTCTTGAATAAATAGATATACCCTTATTCATTCAAACCGCAGGTTCGTTGGCCGCATTCGGCCAGCCGGGTCACATACTTGTGTATGCTCCCCGTCTATCCTCTCTTGCCGCCTTCCTGCATCTTGAATGACGTTGGGTATATACCGGTTGCCGGGGGGGATCCGTTTGTGGCACCGGAACAGGTTTACGGAGGGCGGGATGTTTTCCATTCAGACAACGAGAGCTCCTTCTGATTATTAATTTTTATACAATTAATCAGAAGGAAATAACATGAACTACACCAAGGTAGATCTTAATACATGGGATCGCAAAGAGCATTTTGAATTTTACCGCCACCGTGTCCTGTGTGGATTTAGTCTGACGAAAAAACTGGATATTACCGCATTACGGGCATCGCTGGCTGAAACACCGTATCAGTTTTATCCGGTGATGATTTATCTGATAACCCGGGTGGTTAATCAGCTGCCGGCATTTCGTCTCGCGATAAAAGAGAATGAATTGATCTGTTGGGAGAGTGTTGACCCGGTGTTTACGGTGTTTCATCAAAAGACAGAAACATTCTCTACATTATGGAGCCGTTACTCAGCGGATATAGCCTGTTTTATGTCGGATTATACCAGGGTTATGGCAGAGCATCAGGATAATATACATATGTTTCCGCAGGGTAATCTGCCGGAAAACCATCTGAATATATCATCATTGCCATGGATTGAATTTGATGGATTTAATTTAAATATAGCTGATTTTACTGATTATTTTTCGCCAATTTTTACAATGGCAAAGTTTTATCAGGAGGGTAACAGAATATTGTTACCGCTTTCAGTACAAGTTCATCATGCCGCCTGTGACGGGTTTCATGTAGCAAAATTTATTAATACGCTACAGTATGCGTGTGATAACTTCATGAAATAAAACAATTAGTTTTATTAAAAACCGTCTTCCGGTCCCGGATAGATGGTTTTTTTTTTATAACTTTTTCGTAATCTGTCATTTCGTTTCAGAACGGTTCAATATTAATATACGATAATCATCCCGCAGTTTGGTAATAGCTATAACAATAAATAAGACATAAAAGCATACATTAAGTATGCAATGACAATATTAACGACACCAGTATCAGCAACACCAGAAGCAGTTATAATAATAGTATTAGTAACACCAGTATTAACAACACCAGAAGCAGTTATAATAATAGTATTAGCAACACCTGTATTAATAACACAAAAATTAACAACACCAAAATTAACAGCACCATAAAAATCAGCAGGATAGCGTTGTTATGCTTGATCGCAGATTAAACAATAAA
This sequence comes from Morganella psychrotolerans, assembly GCF_001676055.1. GTDB lineage: Bacteria > Pseudomonadota > Gammaproteobacteria > Enterobacterales > Enterobacteriaceae > Morganella > Morganella psychrotolerans_B. Next base: position 183,372 of record NZ_LZEX01000046.1, read on the forward strand.
TAAACCGCCATAAATAACAGAAGAGTGTATTCTGAGTGGCATGTTATTCTGTTCAGTACCATGATATTGTTGTTTTTTTTTGATATCTAATCCGCTATATAAGGTATCAGGCTGAACAGTAATTTTATTAAATTATATACCCAACATCATTTAAGTTGCAGCCAACGAACCTGCAGTTTGAATAAATAAGGGTATAAAGTAAGTACGAACCAATAAGTCAGGCGGGGTATATTTATATATCCCGCTTTTTCGTTTATTCAGCATCCGGGCGCGGATAATGAATTAAATTATGCAGTGTCACAATACTCTCTCCCGGATTGGCATAAGCGTGGGGAATATCGGCATGAAAGCGTAATGACTCCCCTGCGCTGACAGCATGCCACTCATCACCCAGTCGTAACTGCAATACACCGTCCATCACAATTACATGCTCAATGACGCCTTTTTCATGAGCACTGGATTCACTGAGTGCGCCGGGCAGTAAATCAATTTTTAATAAATCGACCCGCAATTCATCATCAAACGGAACAAGCGGGGTTACACGCATCCCGGAACGGGTCTGTTCGAATACCGGCAACTGCGCAAAGCGATGCAGTTCCGGCTCCGGCTGTGGTTGTGCGCCTTCAAGAAAAACAGAAAATGCGATATTAAACCCGGTAGCAATTTTCCAGAGCGTCGCGACAGTCGGGCTGGATTGCCCGCGCTCTATCTGTCCGAGCATGGCTTTGCTGACCCCGGTCAGCAGCGCCGCCTGACTGAGGCTCAGCCCGCGCTCAGCGCGCAGTTGTTTAAAGGTTCCGGCAATGGTCGGTGTGATATCCTGCATAAAATAGATTTATTCCTGCTGAAATACATTGTCCGTTATAGCATCCGGTGATACGCTCTTACCGTCTGCTATAACATCCGATGGTGTGTTCCTATGAGTAAGTTAACATTTTTTCGTGCCTTTTCACCAGCAATGATGATGACAGGGCTGGTTGCGGTGCTGATCGGCTATGCCAGTTCCGTGGCTATTATTTTACAGGCACTGAATGTGGCAGGGCTGGATGCCGCGCAAACCGGCAGTTGGCTGATGATGCTGGGTATCGGTATGGGGGTGACAACTATCGGGTTGTCGCTGTGGTACAAAATGCCGGTTCTGACCGCGTGGTCAACGCCCGGGATAGCTCTGCTGGTAACCAGTTTGTCCGGTGTGACTATAAATGAAGCGGTTGGCGTGTTTATTTTTGCCTCCGGTCTGATGTTTCTTTGTGGTATCACCGGTATTTTTGCACGGCTGATGGCGCATATTCCCCGCACTATTGCCTCCGCGATGCTGGCGGGGATCCTGCTGCGTTTCGGGTTGAATGCCTTTGATGCGCTTGAGGTTAATTTTATTCTCTGTGCCGCGATGCTTGCCGCCTATGTTCTGACCCGCCGCCGGTTTCCGCTGTATGCCATTATCGCGACACTGATAACGGGGATCGCGGTTGCCGCGTTGCGTGGTGAACTGCATTTTGTTCAGAGCGGTGCCATATTTACGCTACCGTCATTTGTGATGCCGGAATTCACCCTGACATCTATTATCAGTGTCGGGATCCCGTTTTTTATTGTCTCACTGGCGTCACAGAACGCACCGGGTATTGCGATTTTACAGGCGAACGGCTATCCGCCGCATACCTCAGTATTACTTACCTGGTCATCTCTGGCAGCCTTGCTCCTCGCGCCATGGGGCGGATTCAGTATCTGCATCGCCGCGATCACCGCTGCCGTCTGTATGGCCCCGGATGTTCATCCGGATCCGGCTAAACGCTATATTGCATCCGTCTGGGCAGGGGTATTTTATCTGCTGGCCGGTATTTTCGGCGGCGCTATTTTTATGTTATTTAACGGCTTTCCGGCGGTGCTTATCCATGTGCTGGCGGGGCTTGCGCTGCTGACAACCCTGATGAACAGTCTGCATCAGTCACTGGCTGATGAAAACGGACGGGATGCCGCGGTTATCTGCTTTTTACTGACGGCATCCGGGATAACATTACTGGGGATAAGCTCTGCATTCTGGGGGTTACTCGGCGGGATAGCGGCACATTATCTTCTGGTCAGACACCGGCGGTAAAGGCGCGGTGTATCACTTAACATAGAGATAAGGTATGTGATTAGTCATGTTATAAACTGTATTAATCAAATACCTGTTTTACCGGGAGCGGAGAAAAATGAGTTTACAAGGTTATCTGGCGACTGAACGCCATTTCTGGCGCAATATCGCGCAGTCCTGTACTGATATCAGCGAGTATGCGCAGTGCTATCTGACGCCGCTGCCGGTCCCGGTGTTTAACTATATTTATTTACAGGCCGGTGCGGGGAAAACGGATTTAATGCAGGCGCAGGCTGTGTTTGATAATGGCAGCAAGCCACACTGTCTGGTTACGGAAAAAACCGCGGCTGACTATCTGCATCCGCAGATTGTGGCAGGTGGTTACGAGGCAGATGGTGAAACCAGCGCGATGCACCTGAATATTACACAATGGCAGCCTTTATCCGTACTGCCGCAGGGATGTGACGTCCGGGAAGTCAATCATCAGCTCACTCTCTGGGCTACTCCGCTGGAAGCCGCATTTCCGACAGATGATGGCGCAGATGATATGCCTGATTTCAGTATTATCAGTGATTACATCAGTTATCATCAGCGCGCTATGGAAAAAGGCACCGAACTGCACCACTTTGTGCTGATGTATCACAATGAGCCGGTGAGTTGTATGACACTCTCCATTCTGAATAATGCGGCGCGGATTGACGATCTGGGGACCATCCCTGCTTTTCAGGGAAAAGGGTTCGCGTCATTGTTATTGAATCATGCACTGACATTATGCCGTACACGGGGAGTAAGTGATTGCTATCTGGAAGCCTCTTCTGAAGGCCTGGAATTATATAAAAAGCATGGCTTCCGGACACTGTTTGAGTATTGTTTTTATATCAAAGGGTAAATACACCATGAAATCACCATTCTGTTTTCTGTTATCGGGCTGTGTGTTTATGTCAGCGGCAGGATGGGCAGAGATTGTGCCCGGGGCTGTTCAATCCGGTTCACTGGCGCGCCGGGACGGCAGCGACGCACACTATTATATTTTGCATCAGCAGGCAGAACCAACACGAAGATTATTAGTGCTGATGCAGGGCTCTGATTGTAACAGTGCGAAAAACAACCGCTTTATGATTGATACCTTCGGCGGTGCCTTTGCGGATCATGACATTTTGCTGGTGGAGAAATACGGCATTACAGATGCGCTGGCGTATGATAACAGTGATGGTGAGCGGGAAGATTGTCCGGTGGAAACCATGTTTAATGATACGCTTTCCGTGCGTGTCAGCGATTACACCGCAGTCCTGAACCGGCTGAAAGGGGATTATGATTCAGTGGTGGTGTTGGGCGGCAGTGAAGGCGCCACAGTGGCTGAACATGTGGGATTGGCTTCCCCGGTTGTCAGCGCCGTGGTTGCGGTGAACGGGGGCGGGCGCTATTTCCTTGATGATGTCACGTACAGTTTTCGGCGTGGCCCGAAACCTTTGGCTGAGAGCGATATTGTCGGCTTTGTTGAATTTACGGATGCGGTGAAGAAAAATGAGGTTCCGGGCGATTTACTGGTCAGTCAGCATGGTGTTCGCTGGTGGCGTGAATTTTTGGCGGTGGATACGCAGCAGGTATTAAACGATCAGAAAAAACCTGTTTTGGTTATTCAGACGCTGAATGATACTAATGTGAATGTTCCGTCATTTAAACAGATGCAGAAAGAAGTCGTGGATCCGCAGGTGACGTTTAAGACTTTTGATAATCTGGATCATTACTTTAAGGATGAAGAAGGGCAGCGACAAACCACTCAGATTCTGATGGCAATCCGTGACTGGTATGAGGGACAGGAGCCTGAATGACGTTGAGTATATAAAACAAACGCCCGTAAAAACGGGCGTTGAGTCAGGCATTGCCGGTGATCAGCGGACAACCAGGACTGAGGTGTGTGCGTAACGCACAACCGCCGCAGCATTGGAGCCGAGCAGATAAGTCGACATGTCCGGGCGGCGTGAGCTGATGACAATCAGGTCGCTTTCCAGAGTATCAGCCAGTTTCAGGATCTGATCTTTTGGTGAACCGGAGACCACATGCAGCTCAACCTGCTCCGGTGGCAGTCCGAAATCACTGATCATTTTCGCCAGTTGCTCTTTTGCACTGTCTAAGATTTCATCTTTTTCCGGCAGTGTTGCCGCGTAAGCGATACCAAAAGAGGCAAAATGGGAGAACGACGGAATGACACTGATAAAGTGAATTTTTGCGTTTTCAAATTTGGCTAATGTCTGAATCGTCGGAATGACTTCACGGGTAAGTCCGGTTTCTGAAATATCGATTGGTACAATAATCGTTTTGTACATACATCCCCCTCAATCTGAAAGCAGGCTAATCTGACTGGTAACTGAATCAAACCAGCTGACTAAACTATACTAAAAGCAATAATAGCCGGTGTTTGATGCACTATACGTGAAAACGATCATACTTCACAATTAAACCCCTTAAGGGAGCTTAATTGTGTGATGTGGTAATTAATTAAAAATAAAACGGTCGGATTTATCATCCAGGATCAGTTTCAGCTGAGCCGTCAGTGAGCCGGCGACACTGTCCGGCCAGACCTGCCATTTGTTATTTTCCACATAAAAAAGCTGCCAGGTGTCATCAGACTCTGACCATGTCAGCCGGGCAATTTGTTTTTCAATGATTTGCGGGGAACCGCACGGGCAAACGAGTTGTTTCTGATAAATCAGTACATTGTTGTCATCGGTGCGGTACTGAACATCAAATTCATCAGGGATATGACCATTCGGCCAGAGGCGCTCGGTAAACAGGCGCATATTTTGTTTTATCTGCTGTGTCTGAACTGAGTTAAATTCCATAGCATTACCATTTTGTGACGAACGAAAATTAGAACAACCCGCTGTATCAACCGGTTTATGATGATTGATAAGGTCGTTTCAGGCAGAGCATTATCTGCGTGATTCGGGGACCGCCACGGGAGATCATGTTAGCGCATTTCACGGAGCTGAGAAATACTTTTCCGGGTTATCCTTTAACGGGCATATAACTATACAACTATATTAATCAATCAAAGGAAAACGAACCGTTAACGGCGGGTGAGAAAATACGGGGAATGGTAAGGCGGGCACAGGAAAACAGGGATTGTGCATAAAAAAACGGCTTTCCTCAGAAAGCCGCTCTTTTACCGGATTCAGACGCAGATCAGAATCGGCTTATTTTTTGATTTTAATAATCACCGTCTCACCGACAGTGACAGAGCCGGTCATTTTGACCATCTCTTTTATTTCATCCATATTGGAAATAACCACCGGTGTCAGAGTGGATTTGGCTTTTTCTTCCAGCAGTGCCAGGTCAAATTCAAGCACTAAATCACCTTTCTGTACGCGCTGGCCTTCTTCCGCAATACGTTTGAAGCCTTCACCTTTGAGTTCAACTGTGTCGATACCAAAGTGAACAAACAGCTCAATCCCGCTGTCCGACTCAATAGAGAACGCGTGGTTGGTTTCAAAAATCTTGCCGATAGTACCGTCAACAGGGGCGACAATCTTGTTACCCGAAGGTTTGATGGCAATACCATCACCAACAATTTTTTCAGCAAAAACAACGTCAGGCACATCTTCGATATTCACAATTTCACCGGAAAGCGGCGCTACGATCTCAATCGTGCCGCTATCTTTTTTATCGTCTGAAACCAATGATTTCAGTTTGTCAAACAGACCCATGAATACTCTCCTAAGTGTTGATACGGGACCGGGCGTGAATTTGGCTTAGTGCAATGTTCTTAAAAACCGGATTCTGAGAACCCGGTTTTCAAATCTGATGTTCAGCACAGCGTTTTTTTCTTTGGTGAATGTATCCACCAACGCCATCAGTTCTGTGGCCGTAGGCTGAGTCAATGCCAGTTCCGCCAGCGTTTTCGCATCTTCGTAATGGGTATTACGGATCAGCTTTTTGATACGCGGAATCGCTATCGGACTCATACTAAATTCATCTAAACCCATGCCCAGCAACAATAATGTTGCACGCTCATCACCCGCCAGCTCACCGCACATACCAGTCCATTTTCCTTCCGCATGGGAAGCATCAATGACTTGTTTGATAAGGTTCAGCACCGCAGGAGACATCGGGTTGTAGAGGTGCGAAATCAGTTCATTTCCGCGATCCACTGCCAGAGTATACTGCGTCAGGTCGTTGGTTCCAATACTGAAAAAATCGACTTCTTTTGCAATGTGACGTGCATTCACTGCCGCCGCCGGGGTTTCGACCATGATACCAACTTCGATAGTTTCATCAAAAGGTTTCTGCTCGTCACGTAATTGCTGTTTCATTTCTGCCACGATTTTATTGAGTTCGCGGACTTCTTCGACGGATATGACCATCGGGAACATGATGCGCAACTTTCCGAAAACAGAGGCACGTAAAATCGCACGCAACTGAGTATCGAGAATTTCACGGCGATCAAAACAGATGCGGATTGCACGCCAGCCGAGGAACGGGTTTTCCTCTTTCGGCAGATTCATATACGGCAGGTCTTTATCACCGCCGATGTCCATGGTGCGGACAATAATAGCTTCATCCGGCATCGCCTGTGCGACCTCTTTATAGGCGCGGAACTGTTCTTCTTCTGTCGGCAGGGAATCCCGGTCCATAAACAGGAACTCGGTACGGTACAAACCGACGCCTTCTGCGCCGTTGCGCTCAGCACCCGGCATATCGCGCACAGTACCGATATTCGCACACACTTCGACCTGATGACCGTCCAGAGTGATAGCAGGGAGATCTTTGAGTTTTGCCAGCTCAGCTTTTTCTGCCAGATAATCATCGCGCACTTCTTTCATACGCTCGATGTCATCGTCAGACGGCTGAAGATAAATCTGGTTATTGACGGCATCCAGGATCAGATAATCGCCGCTTTTAATACTTTCGGTGGCATTCACGGTGCCGACAATTGCCGGAATTTCCAGGGAACGCGCCATGATTGACGTATGAGATGTACGTCCGCCGATATCGGTAATAAAGCCCAGTACATTTTTCAGATTGAGCTGTGCGGTTTCTGACGGCGTCAGATCTTTGGAGACTAAAATCACCGGCTCAGAAATGGCGCTCAGGTCAACGATAGGCATACCGAGAATATTTTTCAGCAGGCGTTTGCCGATGTCACGGACATCTGCGGCGCGCTCTTTCAGGTACTCATCATCCAGACCTTCAAGGGCTATCGCCTGCTCTTCAATCACATGATTAGCAGCGTAATCCGCTGTTTTTTTGCTTTTGATGATATCGACGATTTCATTTTCCAATTCTTCGTCTTCGAGCAGCATGATGTGGCCTTCAAAAATATCTGCTTTGTCAGCACCGAGATTTTTTTTCTGCCAATTCTTTTATTGCATTCAGCTGCACGGACGCTTTATCGCGACCGTCGGTAAAACGCCGGATTTCAGCATCAATCTGTTCAGCAGAAATCGATTTCTGGCTGATAATGATAGGTTCTTCTTTGAGTAATAACGCTTTACCAAAAGCGATTCCCGGTGAAACAGAGATTCCTGAAACCATAATAAATACCTTCAGCTTACTGGGGGACGCGCAGCACTGCGGGTGTGCACGTCTCCGGAAACGGGTAATCCCTGAACATGTTAAACAGCTTCAGGGATCCTGACAGGGAGGACGGTTAGCGGATTACTCCAGCTCACCCATCAGTTTGACGAGGTGTTCCACTGCTTTCTGCTCATCTTCGCCTTCTGCGGCGATAGTCACAACGGTGCCCTGAGTCAGGCCTAATGTTTGCAGCTTGAACAGGCTTTTCGCGCTGGCGCTTTTGCCGCCGGAAGTCAGTGTAATGTCAGAAGTGAATGTTTTTGCTTCTTTGACAAACTGAGCTGCAGGGCGTGTGTGCAGACCGTTAGGTGCCGTAATGGTGACTTCTTGCTGATACATAGGGTTACCTCATCGTTAGTAATTTTTGCCGGCGGTTATATTGTGTGTATTACAGTAATCATAGCCGGAGCAGATAAAATAGCACAACCCGGAGATTCGACATACGTTATCAGTGTCATTATTTTGGGCTGTGAAATAATTATATTTTTAATACTAAACAACCGCGCAAAAATCACCCCGGAGAGTGCCAAAACTTGATCTGTTGCACAAAAAAAGCACCCGGAGAGGGTGCTTTCAGTGTCAGACAGGACGGGAACTGAATCCGTTCAGTCGATTATTTTTCGGCAATATCAGCGAATAATGCGGTACTCAGATAACGTTCACCGGAAGATGGCAGGATAACTACGATATTTTTGCCTTTAAATTTATCTTCTTTTGCCAGACGTTCAGCGGCAATTACCGCCGCACCGGAAGAGATACCGGCGAGAATACCTTCGCGCTCCATCAGTTTGCGGGCAGTGGCAAAGGCGTCTTCGTTACTGACCAGTTCAACACGGTCGATCAGGCTTAAATCCAGGTTGCCCGGGATAAAACCTGCGCCAATGCCCTGAATTTTGTGCGGACCCGGTTTGATCTCTTCACCGGCCAGCGCCTGGGTGATAACCGGTGAGTCTTCCGGTTCAACCGCGACGATTGTCACGTCTTTTTTGCCTTTGATGTTTTTCAGGTAGCGGGCAATACCGGTGATCGTTCCGCCGGTGCCTACACCTGCCACAATCACATCGACATTACCGTCAGTATCTTCCCAGATTTCAGGACCCGTGGTTTTTTCATGGATAGCCGGATTTGCCGGGTTACTGAACTGCTGTAAAACGATATAACGGGACGGATCGCGCGCGCTGATTTCATCGGCTTTTTCAATCGCACCTTTCATGCCTTTTGCGCCTTCTGTCAGTACCAGGTCAGCACCCAGAGCTTTCAGCAGTTTGCGGCGCTCAATACTCATGGTATCGGGCATGGTCAGAGTCAGTTTATAACCGCGGGCGGCGGCAACATAAGCCAGTGCAATCCCGGTGTTACCGCTGGTCGGTTCAACCAGTTCCACGCCGGGCTTTAAGATCCCGCGCTTTTCCGCATCCCAGATCATATTGGCACCGATCCGGCATTTCACACTGAAACTCGGATTACGGGATTCCACTTTTGCCAGAATATTACCGTGGCCGAAATGCTTCAGGCGAACCAGCGGTGTATGACCAATGGTTAACGAATTATCTTCATATATCTTACTCATCGGTTTTCCTTAAACAGTTATTCATAATCGGACTATACCCGTCATACCTCAGGATGCTGTTGACTGAATTTATCGCCTGCCTGCATTCTGAATGACTTGGGTAGATTCATAATCGGACTAAATATGAATCAACATTACCCTCTGGCATAGGGAAAGGAAATACATAATCGATCTAACCTTATAACTATATGGATTGGTTATACCAAAATAGAATATATAATCGATGTATATAACAAGGCAGAAAAACACGGCAGGGCGGAATGATTACCGCCCGGCGCGGGGAAATGACGGGATATCAGTCGCGGACAAACTGTGTGCGGTAGCGATCCACCCACAGCGCAGTTGCGCCGCAGACGGCAGCCGGCATGATAAACAGGTTCACAAACGGGATCATCGTCAGCACGCTGACCAGCGAACCAAACTGGAGGTTGGTCATGTTATCGCGGCGCAGCGTCTGTTTCATCGCCGGAAAACTGACTTTATGGTTATCGAACGGGAAATCGCCGTACTGAACTGACATCATCCAGGCACCAAAAATAAACCACAGTACCGGAGCAATAGTCTGACCGATGCCGGGAATGAAAAACAGAACCAGGAGAACAAGGGCGCGGGGAATGTAATACAGTAATTTGACCATTTCCCGTTTCAGAATACGCGGAATATCTTTTACCAAATCCGCATAGCCCTGATCCGGTGCCGGGCGTCCGGTCAGCTCTGCTTCCAGTTTTTCAGCCAGCCAGCCATTAAACGGAGAGGCAATAATATTGGCTATCGTACTGAAAAAATAGCTAAATACTAATAAAATGGATATAACGGCAACCGGCCAGATAAGGTAGTCCAGCCACTGTAACCAGCCCGGAATTTTTGCCGTCAGCCATGAGATCCAGCCGCCGAACCGGCTGAATAACCACCAGAGCGCACCGCCCATAACAATAATATTGGCGAGCAGCGGTAAAATAACAAAGGCCCGGATACCCGGACGCATCATCAGCCGCCATCCTTGAGCGACATACGCGAAGCCGCTGAGCGACCTGACTGGATTTATCATACTTCCTATTCACTCCTATGATTGGAAAACGTTATACTAGCAGATGAAACAAAAAATTTGTCTTACCGCCGACGAAATGTCAGGATGTAAATCAGTCAAAAAGAGCAATTAAATGCTCATTATTGCAATAAATATTGCAAGAAATGCGTGCAGGGACTTGAACTTAACATCGTTGACAAATACTCTGGTAATCAAATGATAGTATTTTGCCATGGTGGCCTTTAATTTAAACAACAGAGATAGCACTGATGCAAGATTTGCGTCTGATATTAATCGTTGTGGGTGCGGTAGCAATCATCGCATTGTTACTTCACGGACTGTGGACGAGCCGCAAAGAGCGCTCATCCCTGTTTCGCGCGCGTCCCATGAAGCGTCGAAAACACGAACCGCAGGATGATGCCGCTGATGAACACTCAGAGGCACGGGATCTCCGTCATTCTGCTTTGCCGGAAAATACGCCGGCGCAGACCGACTCACAGGATCCTCTGTTATCTGCGGGTAATATGTATCCGCCGTCAGAGCCGGTGGTGCCTTCTGTTTTGCCGAAGCCGGTTGCTGAACGCCGTCCGGTTAAATCCCCTGAATCTGAGCCACAGATTGGTTTATTTGATGCCATCGAGCAGGAAGTTCATACAGAGCCTGTCCCGCAAGTGCTGACCACCGGCGCGGAGGTGACTGCGGCAGAACCGGATGCGCCGCAGGATAACGAACCCGCACCAGTGTCTGCACCGCAGGAGCAGGAACAACCTGCCGCTAAAAACAGCGGCGCGGAAAAAGAACTGGTGCTGGCACTGTTTGTTGCCGCGCATCAGGGACAGCTTATCGCCGGTGAGACACTGCGTATTGCTGTCGAACAGGCGGGTTTCCGTTTCGGTGCCATGAATATTTATCACCGCCATGTTGATCCTGCGGGCAGCGGACCTGTGCTGTTCAGTCTGGCAAATATGGTGAATCCGGGAACCTTTGTGCCCGAGCAGATGGATGCCATTGAAACGCCCGGTGTGGCGATGTTTATGATGGTACCGTCATACGGCGATGCGAATCAGAACTTTAAGCTGATGTTGCAGGCCGGACAGCGTATCGCCGCAGATGTGGGCGGTGTGGTACTTGATGAGGAACGTAAGATATTAACACCGCAGAAAATTGAGGTGTATAAAGCGCGTATCCGCAAAGTCCTTGTCGGTACTCCTCAGTCCTGACTAATTATATACTTAACGCATTATCAAACCCCCGCCTGCCGGGGGTTTTTTTTTAGCGGTAGTCAGGTATAATCCGGTATAAAACAGACTGACAGATAACGATGATGCCAAAAAATAACCAGAACAATACAGAAAACGATATAGAACAGCTGCGCGCCACGCTGCGCCATCACGAGTACTGTTATCATGTGCTGGATAACCCGCAGGTACCGGATGCGGAATATGACCGCCTGATGCAGCGCCTGAAAACGATGGAAGCGGAAAATCCGGCGCTGATCACCCCGGATTCTCCGACACAGCGCGTCGGTGCTGCACCACTGAGTGCATTTGAGCAGGTGCGCCATGAAATTCCTATGCTGTCACTCGATAATGTGTTCGATGAAGAGAGCTACCTGGCGTTTGACAACCGGGTGCGCGATCGCCTGAAAGATACACAGGATCTGACATTTTGCTGTGAACTGAAACTGGATGGTCTGGCTGTCAGTCTTCTGTATGTCAACGGTAGCCTGCTTCAGGCGGCAACGCGGGGTGACGGCACCACCGGTGAAAATATTACGGCCAATGTCCGGACTATCCGCGCTATTCCGCTGAAATTGCGCGGAGATAATATCCCGGATCGTATTGAGATCCGTGGCGAAGTGTTTATGCCGCAAAAAGGCTTTGAGGCAATGAATGACGAAGCCCGGCGTACCGGCGGAAAAATATTTGCCAATCCGCGCAATGCGGCAGCCGGTTCTTTGCGCCAGCTTGACCCGCGCATTACTGCCAAACGTCCGCTGACCTTTTTCTGTTACGGCGTTGGTGTGACTGAGGGCGCAGTATTGCCCGGCAGCCATTATGAGCGCCTGCAACAATTTAAAGCGTGGGGACTACCGGTCAGTGACCGGGTTCAGCGCTGTACCGGCAGTCAGGCGGTACTGGATTTTTATCATCAGGTGGAAGAGAGCCGTCCGCAGCTGGGTTTTGACATCGACGGCGTGGTTATCAAAGTGGATTCTGTCGCGCAGCAGGAAATACTGGGCTTTGTGTCCCGGGCTCCCCGCTGGGCAACCGCGTTTAAATTTCCGGCACAAGAGCAGATGACCATTGTCCGTGATGTGGAATTCCAGGTCGGCAGGACAGGGGCAATTACCCCCGTGGCACGTCTTGAGCCGGTTCTGGTAGCGGGCGTCATCGTCAGCAATGCCTCACTGCATAACGCAGATGAAATCAGCCGTCTGGGGCTTAAAATTGGTGATACGGTGGTTATCCGCCGTGCCGGTGATGTTATCCCGCAGGTTGTGGGTGTGGTTGAATCAGAGCGCCCCTCTGATGCCCGTGAGATAGTCTTTCCGCTGCATTGTCCTGTGTGCGGGTCTGATATTGAGCGTGTGGAAGGCGAAGCCGTGGCACGTTGTACCGGCGGGCTGATTTGCGGTGCACAGCGCAAAGAAGCGCTCAAGCATTTTGTCTCCCGCCGTGCCATGGATGTGGACGGATTAGGGGATAAAATTATTGATCAGCTGGTGGATGCTGAGTATGTACAAACGCCGGCAGATTTATGGCGTCTGACTCCGGGAAAACTGACAGGGCTGGACAGAATGGGGCCAAAGTCGGCGGAAAAACTGACTGACGCGCTGGCGGCATCAAAGCAGACCACGTTTGCCCGCTTTCTTTATGCCCTGGGGATACGTGAAGTCGGTGAAGCAACCGCTGCAAACCTGGCGGAGCACTTTAAAACGCTTGATGCATTACAGGCCGCAGATACCGATGCACTGAAAACGGTGCCGGATGTGGGTGATGTGGTTGCAAAGCATGTGGTGAATTTTCTGCGGGAGAGCCATAACCGGGATGTCATTACGGATCTGACACAAAATATCGGTATTCACTGGCCGGAGGTTGTTGCTGTGGATGCAGCTGCGCTGGATAATCCGTTTGCCGGGAAAGTCGTGGTATTGACCGGGTCATTGCAGATACTGACCCGTGATGAGGCAAAAGACCGCCTGACCGCGCTGGGGGCAAAAGTCTCCGGCAGTGTATCGAAGAAAACTGACCTTGTGATTGCCGGCGAAGCGGCGGGCTCCAAACGGGCAAAAGCCGAAGAACTGGGCGTTCGCGTGATAGATGAAAATGAATTTATCGCGATGCTGAACTGACGCTCAATAGAAAACGGTCTTCTGCGGAAGACCGTTTAAACCACCTCAGGTGAGATGATGAATAAAGAAGATTTAGTGTCCATCGCGAACACTGTTATGCCTTTTGGTAAATACAAAGGTTGCTGTTTAATCGACCTGCCCGAAGAGTATCTGCTTTGGTTTGCGCGTAAAGACAGTTTTCCCGAAGGACGTTTAGGTCAGCTGATGCAAATTACCCTCACCATTAAAATTGAAGGTTTAAGTGGCCTGATAAAACCGCTCAAACGACCGTCTCACTGATCACGTGTCAGTGCATCAATAACCTTCTGGCTCAATATACGAAACTGACGCTGCTCATCTTCATCAAGACTTGCAAATACTTTTTCCGCATTACGGGTTCGTCCGATCGCCGCATGTGAAAGAAATTCCTCACCTTCAGGTGTCAGCTGGGTAACCAGCTCGCGTTTATCCATTTCAGACTGATACTGAGAAACAAACAGGTGCTTTTTCAGTGCCCGCAGTGATTTAGAGACATTCTGGCGTGAAATCCCCAGTTTTTGACTCAGATCTGACGGCGTCAGATCACCCTGAAGGCGCAACATTTCCATCACATCGTACTGTGCCCATGTCACCTTTTCCGGTGAGTAAATAGTACGTTGTGCGACTAATGTACACTGCAACAATGACAGTGTATTTTCCAATTCCTTGAATGACATAACACCTCCCTTTTATTGTCGCCTTTAGTGTAGCTGAAAGGTAAAAATAGGAAAAGAAAGTTGATTAACGAAAGTTAATTAATTATGCTGATAATTAACTAAAGTTAATTAAAAGGGAGCGATATGAATGATTTTAAACAGAAGATTATCCTGATAACCGGCGCAAGCACCGGTATTGGTGAAGGAATAGCACGTGAATTACTCAGCAGGGGCGCTAAAGTTGCGATTACCGGGCGTAATTCCGATAACCTCAAAAAGGCAATAAATGAGTGGGATCCTACGGGGGATAGCGTGCTGCCGATCACAGCAGATGTACGTAATTTAAGCGATTGTGAGCGTATGGTGACTACCGTGCTGGAAAAATTTGGAGCATTACACGGCTTGGTGAACAACGCAGGTGTGACCGGTCCTCATGGTGTCAAAATTGAAGACTACGATTTTGAGGCCTGGCAGGATGTGATAAATACGGATGTAACCGGGACATTTCTGGGAATGAAATTCGGGATCCCGGCAATTGTTAAAAACGGTGGTGGTGCCGTGGTTAATTTATCCGCTTGCAATGGTATTACGGGGATTGCCGGTATCGCGCCTTATACAGCGGCCAAGCATGCTGTACTGGGACTGACCCGTGCGGTGGCACTGGAATATGCGGAGCAGGGCGTGCGGGTGAATGCGGTCGGGCCGGGCTATGTGGCGACTCCGGATATTCTGGCATTACCACAGGATGTTCAGACAATGATGGCAGAAAGCCACCCGATGAAACGCATGGCAACACGGGAAGATGTTGCCAAAATGGTTGCATTCTTATTATCCGACGACAGTCGTTTCTGTACCGGAGGATTTTATCCGGTTGATGGCGGATACACGGCACAATAGTCTGAGAACAGTAACGTAGTGAAAATGAGCGGGACAGCTTGCGAAATGGATTATCTGTAAAAACGAAACCCCGGTCACAGACCGGGGTTTGAATTTGGTGGAGCTAAGGGGGATCGAACCCCTGACCTCTTGCATGCCATGCAAGCGCTCTCCCAGCTGAGCTATAGCCCCGATAAAATTCACCGGACGCTGCGCATAATAGGCAACGTTCCCTGAGCTGTCAACGGCTTAATATGAAAATCGTGTACAACCGATGAAAAAGCCGTCAATCAGGGTAAATAACACAAACGCAGTATTATCCTTGTGAAAACGCCCTGCAAAAAGCAGGGCGCTATCTATATAGCAGATCGATGGCAGGGCAGGTAATTACTGTGCTTCGCGCTCAGCAATAAAGGCCAGCGCCATATCAATACGGGCGAGCGAACGCGCCTGCCCGATAGCATGAACAGTGACATCGAGGCCCGGAGACTGACCGGCACCGGTCACAGCAACGCGCAGCGGCATCCCGACTTTACCCATTCCGATTTCCAGTTCATCAGCGGTTGTCTGAATAGCGTTGTGAACCTCTTCAGGTGTCCAGGTTGTCAGCGCAGCCAGTTTAGCTCTCACCAGTTCCAGAGGTTGGCGTGCAACCGGGCGCAGGTGTTTTTTCGCGGCATCTGCATCAAAGCTGTCAAAATCTTCATAGAAGTAGCGGCAGGTTTCTGCCATTTCTTTCAGTGTTTTGCAGCGCTCGCCGAGCAGACGAACCAAATCAGCCAGTTGCGGACCATTACGGGTATCAATCCCGGCTTGTTCAATATGCCATTGCAGATACACGGCAACTTCTTCGGCAGGCATGCTGTTAATATAGTGATGGTTCAGCCACTGTAATTTTTCAGTATTAAAGGCACTGGCGGATTTACTGACGGCATCCAGGGTAAATAACTCAGTCATCTCTTCGATACTGAAAATTTCCTGGTCACCGTGCGCCCAGCCCAGGCGTACCAGATAGTTCAGCAGCGCGTGCGGCAGATAGCCATCATCACGATACTGCATTACACCTACAGCGCCGTGGCGTTTGGATAATTTTTTACCGTCGTCACCGTTGATCATGGAGACGTGCGCGTAAACAGGAACCGGTGCGCCTAGTGCTTTAAGGATATTGATTTGGCGCGGGGTGTTGTTGATATGATCTTCACCACGGATGACATGGGTGATTTCCATGTCGCGGTCATCGACAACCACACAGAAATTGTAGGTAGGTGAACCATCAGTACGGCGAATGATTAAATCATCCAGTTCCTGATTGCTGAATTCAATCGGCCCGCGGATTTTGTCATCAAAAATAACTGAACCTTCCTGCGGGTTCGCAAAGCGCACCACATGTGGCTCATCTGCGCTGTGATTATGGTTGTTACCACGGCAGCAGCCGTCATAACGCGGCTTTTCATTATTTGCCATCTGGTTTTCACGCAGAGTTTCCAGGCGCTCTCTGGAACAGTAACAGCGATATGCTGTCCCTTTTTCGATCATAGTGTCGATCACTTCATTGTAGCGATCAAAACGTTTGGTCTGATAATACGGACCTTCATCCCAGTCCAGGTTTAACCAGTTCATTCCGTCCATAATGGCGTCGATCGCTTCCTGAGTTGAACGCTCAAGATCAGTATCTTCTATACGTAAGACGAACTCACCATGGTTGTGGCGGCTGTATAGCCAGGAATAAAGAGCGGTACGGGCACCGCCCACATGCAGGTAGCCGGTCGGGCTGGGTGCAAAACGGGTTTTTACTTTACTCATTGGAATGCCTTTCATAACGTCTGTGTCAGACGTAGTAGATGATGAAGTAGTAAGTATGCTGAGGATATTTTAGCACTGAGACATAATTCCTCAATGAAAAGGACAAAAGAAGGCCGAAAAAGTCCTTTTCTGCGGCGGAATACGAAAAATACATGATAAAACAGGCTGTTTTTGCAGTGACTGATCTGAAGAGTGTCACGAAATGCCCGGTTTTTGCTTACTATCTGTGCGCGGGCGATTATAATTAGATCAGGGTGACTAAAATTAGAACGAACGATCATTTTCTTTCGAAAAATCGTTGACTCAAACGCAGGGATCCCTATAATGCACCTCCATCACGACGGGCGATTAGCTCAGTTGGTAGAGCATCTCCCTTACAAGGAGGGGGTCACTGGTTCGAGCCCGGTATCGCCCACCATTCATAATGAGCGTTGTATTGATGTAAGTTGTAGTCATCCTGAAGTGGGCGATTAGCTCAGTTGGT